>NZ_FOKZ01000015.1 GCF_900112285.1 Polaromonas sp. OV174
GGGATGCGTGGTGCGCAGATCGATCACGGCTTTCTCTACTTCTGGCGAGGTGCGTGTAGGACTTTCTTTGGGTCTTCGGGAGCGGGGCATATAAGCCGCAGATCCCTCCTGCGCGTGGCGTGCCAACAGCGCGTAGCCGGTCTTCGGGCTGATGCCAAAGCGTCGGCACAACTCGCGCCGGTTGCATCCCTCTTGCAGCGCCAGTGCTACGAAGTCGCGTTTGATGTCCATGAGGTCTTTCGGTTGCCAGGCCATAGGCTTCTCCTTGCGCTACTCGCGCTGAAGAAGTGTTTCCTATGTCCCCGCACACCCGTTTCCCATGTCCCCGGTCCATACACTTCGCCAAAAGAAAGTCACCAAAGAAAAGGCGACCCGGCTGTCTGGGTCCCTGCGCTTCGCTACGGGCAACCTGTGATGACCGACAAAAACGGGGGGCCGCGCAAACTCGCCTGCGGCTCAGACAGCGCGCGGCCCTGATCCCGCTTTTGCCGGTCATCACAGGCCCAGCCAGAACGGGACTTGCGGGAGCGGGAACGGATTCGGATGCAGGAACCGGCACTTGTGCATTAAAAGTGCTGTTTGCGTATGCGGAATATGCGCTGAAAGCTATGAAATTTATAGCGTTGCTGACGATGGGCTGTTCGGCTGTTCGGCTTTCATTCCCCGATGGGCCCGTTCTGTTTGGGCCTGTGCTGCCCCGAAAAAGCGGGATCAGGGCGGCGCGCTGTTTGAGCGTAACGTAGTGAAGCGAGTTTGCGCCGACCCCCGTTTTTTCGGGGCAGCGCAGGTTGCCCGAAGCGAAGCGTAGGGACCCAAACAGCCGGGTCGCCTTTCTTTTGCTTACTTTTCTTTGGCGAAGCAAAGAAAAGTGAGTAGCCGCCGGGCTACCCCCGGCCAGCAGCAGCAAGCAGCGAAAACCGCTACCAATTGAATAGCGAGACCCGTAAGCAGGACAAGCGCAACCACGATTAATGGTATAAAAATCAGGCAGCAGAAACATCCACCCGCTCCTTCCGCCCAAACCTTCGCCCCAGCCTATCAAACGCCAGATAAATCACCGGCGTGGTGAACAGCGTCAGCATCTGGCTGACGATCAGACCGCCAAAGATCGCCATGCCCAGCGGCCGGCGCAGCTCGGCGCCTTCGCCAAAGCCCAGCATCAGCGGCACGGCGGCAAAGAGGGCGGCCAGCGTGGTCATCAGGATGGGCCTAAAGCGCAGCAGCGCCGCCTGGTGAATCGCGTCCTGTGGCGACTTGCCTTCGTGGCGCTCGGCGTCGATCGCGAAGTCGATCATCATGATGGCGTTCTTCTTCACGATGCCGATCAGCAAGATGATGCCTATGATGCCGATCACCCCCAGGTCCGAGCCGCTGATCATCAGCGCCAGCAGCGCGCCCACGCCGGCCGAGGGCAGGGTGGAGAGAATCGTCAGCGGGTGGATGTAGCTTTCATACAGCACGCCGAGCACGATGTAGACGCAGATCACGGCCGCCAGAATCAGCCAGAGCTGGCTCACCAGCGAGGCCTGGTAGGCCCCGGCCGCGCCCAGAAAGGTCAGGGTCACGCTGGCCGGCAGGCCTATGTCCTTGGCCGCCTGTTTGATCTCGTCCACCGCCTTGCCCAGCGAGACGCCGGGCGCCGTGTCAAAGCCCAGGGTGGTGGCCGGGTACTGGGCCACGCGGGTGATTTGCAGGGGCGAGGGCTGCTCGGTGATGGTGGCGATGCTGGACAGCGGGGTGGTGCCGCCGGAGCCGGTTTTCAGCGGCAGATTGCCCAGCGCGGCCGGGGTGTTGAGCTGGTCGGGCATGGCCTCCAGAATCACGCGGTACTGGTTGGTCTCGGTGAAGATCGTCGAGACGATGCGCTGGCCAAAGGCGCTGTAGAGCGCGTCGTCAATCGACGAGCTGGTGATGGAGAGCCTTGAGGCGGTGTCGCGGTCTATCGTGATGTAGGCCGAAGCCCCTTTGGCGTCGGCATCGGAGGCCACATTGCTCAGGCTGGGCCGCTGCCGCATTTGCTGCGCCAGCTTGTCGGCCCACTGCACCACCACGGCATTGTTCGAGCCTTCCAGCGAGACGCGGAACTGGGTCGGCCCGGTTTCGGCGTCAATCGTCAAATCCTGCGTCGGCTGCAGGTAGAGCGTGACCCCGGCGACCTCGCTGGCGCGCTGCTTGAGCCGGTCCATGGTTTGCTGCTGGCTGGTGGTGCGCGTGCGTTTGAGGTTGATCAGCATGCGGCCGGTGTGCAGCATGGTGTTGTTGGCCGCATCGACACCGATGAAGGAGCTCAAGGACTCGACATCGGGATCTTCCAAAATGGCCTTGGCCGCCGCCTGCTGCAGCTCGGCCATGCGGGCATAAGACACCGACTGGGTGGTTTCAACCCGGGCCTGCAGCTGGCCGGTGTCCTGCGTCGGGAACAAGCCCTTGGGAATCAGCACATACAGCAGCACCGTCAGCAGCAAGGTGGCCAGCGCCACCAGCAAGGTGGTGCCCTGGTGCTTGAGCACCCAGCTCAGCCAGCGGTCATAGTGCGCGATCACGCTGTCCAGATAGCGCTGCAGCCTGGCGCCGGTTTTGCTGCCCTGGCCTTCGGGAATGTGCTTGAGCCAGCGTGCCGACATCATGGGCACCAGGGTCAGCGATACCACCGCCGAGATCAAGATGGTGATGGCCAGCGTCACGGCGAATTCGCGGAACAGCCGGCCCACCACGTCGCCCATGAAGAGCAGGGGAATCAGCACGGCAATCAGCGAGACCGTCAGCGAGATGATGGTGAAGCCGATCTGCGTCGCGCCCTTGATGGCGGCGGCCATGGGCTCCTCGCCCTGTTCGATGTAGCGCGAGATGTTTTCTATCATCACGATGGCGTCGTCGACCACGAAACCGGTGGCAATCGTCAGCGCCATCAGGCTGAGGTTGTTCAGGCTGTAGCCCAGCAGATACATGGCGCCGCAGGTGCCTATCAGGGAAATCGGCACCGCCAGGCTGGCGATCACGGTGGCGCGCAGGCTGTGCAAAAAGACAAAGATCACCAGCACCACCAGCAGCACGGCCAGCAGCAGTTCGATCTCCACATGCAGCACCGAGGCGCGTATGCCGGTGGTGCGGTCGCTCAGCACGTCGACCTTGAGTGCCGTGGGCAGGCCGGCCTGCAGCTCGGGCAGGCGCGCCTTGATGGCGTCCACCGTGGCAATCACATTGGCGCCGGGCTGGCGCTGCACATTGAGGATGATGGCCGGCTTCAGGCCGGACCAGGCGCCCAGCTTGATGTTCTCGGCGCTGTCAACGACGTTGGCCACATCGGCCACGCGCACCGCCGCACCGTTGCGGTAGGCAATGACCAGGTTTTTGTACTCGCTGGCTGCCAGCAACTGGTCGTTGGAATTGATGGCATAGGCCCGTGTCGGGCCATCTATGCTGCCCTTGGCGCCATTGGCGTTGGCGGCGGAAATGGCGCTGCGCAGCGCGTCCAGGCCCAGGCCGTAGGTGGCCAGTGCCCGGGTGTCGGCCTGAATGCGAACGGCCGGCCGCTGGCCGCCGCTCAGCGACACCAGCCCGACGCCATCGACCTGGCTGATCTTCAGCGCCAGCCGGGTGTCGACGATGTTTTGCACCTCGGTCAGCGGCAAGGTGTCCGAGGTGATGGCCAGCGTCAACACCGGGGCGTCGGCCGGATTCACCTTGGCGTAGACGGGTGGCGCCGGCAGGTCGGCCGGCAGCAGCGAGCCGCCCGCATTGATGGCCGCCTGCACCTCCTGCTCGGCCACATCGAGCGTCAGCCCCAGGCCAAACTGCAGCGTGACGATGGATACGCCGGCTGCGCTGGTCGAGCTCATGCGGCTCAAGCCGGACATCTGGCCGAACTGGCGCTCCAGCGGCGCCGTCACGGTTTGCGCCATGACCTCGGGGCTGGCGCCGGGGTAGAGCGTCTGCACCTGAATGGTCGGGTAGTCGACCTGCGGCAAGGCCGACAGCGGCAAAAACTTGAAGCCGACCATGCCCGCTAGCACGATCGCCACCATCAGCAGCGAGGTGGCGACCGGCCGCATGATGAAGGGGCGTGAGGGACTCATGGTTTGGCCCCCTGGGGGGCGCGCCGGCTTGCCGCAGCAGGACTGACTTTAAGAACGTGTTTACGATCTCTACGGGGCCGCGTTGGGGTGCAATCGGGATGAGTGGGCCGCCCGGCACCGCCGCATGGGCTGGTGCCCATGCAAGGGGTTGGGCAGCTCAATCGCCCGATTTCACCCCAACCCGCAGGGCAAGTGCCTTTTCGGGCGGTCTGCGGCGTTGCAATGCTTGCCCATAGCCGGGCTATGGGCGGCGCACCGCGCCTTGCATCCCATCCCGAAAAGTCACTTGCGCGACCCCGTAGAGATCGTAAACACGTTCTAAGCGGCTTCATGAGGCTTGGGCTTGCGAGGCCCTGCGCTGTGGTGGTTGGGCGGCGTCGCTGCCGGAAGCCGGCTGGGATGCGGCGGCGGCCGGTTTGCCGCCCGGGCGCTGGCGTTTGCCGCCGGCACCAGCACCGGCACCCGGGCCGGTGGGGGAGTCGCCCGGCAGCACCACGCGGGCGCCGTCCTTGAGCCGGTCGGCGCCTTCCGTGATGACTTGCTCGCCGGCCTGCAAGCCGGTGGCGATGACGATTTTTTCGCCGCTGGCCTGGCCGCGCGTGACCGGCCGCAGGCTGACGGTGTGCTCGGCCACATTCACCACATAAACATAGTCGCCGTTGCTGCCATGGCGCAAGGCCGTGACCGGCACCACCACGGCGTTTTCAATGCTTTTGACCAGCAACTGCACGTTGACAAACTGGCTGGGGAACAAGGCCTGCTGGCTGTTGGCAAAGCGCGCCTTGGCCTTGACCGTGCCGGTGGTGGTGTCTACCTGGTTGTCCAGCGAGGCAAAGACGCCGGTGTCCAGCGTGGTCGAGCGGGTCCGGTCCAGGGCGCTGACCTTCATCACCGTGCCGCTGCCGGTAATTCTCTGCAGCTCGCCGGCCTGGTCTTGCGGCACGGCAAACACCACATCAATGGGCGCGATCTGCGTGATCAGCGCGATGCCGTTGGCGTCGCTGCTGCTCACCACATTGCCCACGTCCACGTTGCGCAGGCCGACGCGGCCGCTGACAGGGGCAATCACCTTGGTGTAGCCCAGGTTCAGTTTGGCCGCGCCTTCGTTGGCCTTGTCGATGACGACGGTGCCTTCGAGTTGCTTGACCAGCGCCGCCTGGGTATCTACGTCCTGGCGCGCAATCGAGTCCTGCGCCAGCAGGGTCTGGTAGCGCTGCAGGGTGACGCGGGCACTGCTCAGTTGTGCTTCGTCGCGCTGACGCTGGCCGCTGGCCTGCAGCAGTGCCATTTCAAACTGGCGCGGGTCTATGGTGGCCAGCAGGTCGCCGGCGCGCACCATCTGACCTTCCTTGAAGAGGACTTTGTCCATGGTGCCCGACACCTGTGGCCGCACCTTCACGCTGGCCTGCGGGGTGACCGTGCCCAGGGCTTCCAGCACCACCGGAATGGTGGCCTGCTGGGCCGTCGCCACGCCAACGGTGGTGGCCGGCAGACGCCGGCCGCCCGGACCTGCCGCCGTGCTGGCCGCATCGGCAGTGGGGTGGGTCAGGCGCCAGGCCAGCCAGCCGGTGCCGGCCAGCGCCAATAGCGCGACCAGGCCGCCGACCACGGTAGCGCGGCGGCTTATACGTTTGCGGGGGGCGGCGTCGGGGCCGGCGTGCGGCGTGTCGGCTTTCGGGTCCATCAGCAGTCCTGGTTGCCTGCCGCGACCACGGGGGTAACGCGGCGTTTTTCTTGTTGGATGGCTTGAGTCTTGCGCATGGCGCCATAGGCACTCAAGCAGCGCTCAATAATTATCACTGCAAGGTCTGGGTGGCAGGTATAGGGTAGGGATGCGACGCGTAAATGTCCGGTAAAGCCAATGCGCCCGCCCGCCGCGCTTGCCGACGCAGCGAAGCAAGCTGCTTGAGAAGTAGTTGCTATATTTTTGATAGCTAATTGCGCTTGTCCTGATTGGTCTGTGGCATCAAAAGGCTTGAATTTCAGGCGTTAAAATTTCAACTCTGTTTTATAGAAAGCCCTGCGTGACCGATTCCACTTCCTCCTCGCTGCACATCTGCCGGGCCGACTACGCCCAGCCCGCGCATGCCCGTGCCCTGGTTCAGCTGCTAGACGCCTACGCGCAAGACCCCAGCGGTGGCGGCGAGCCGCTCAGCGAGTTTGCCAAAGCCAATCTGGTCGCTGAGCTGGCGAAGCGGCCCCAGGCCTTTAGCGTGCTGGCCTTTGATGGCGATCTGCCGGTGGGCCTGATCAATTGCATCGAGGGCTTTTCCACCTTTGCCTGCAAGCCCTTGATCAATATTCATGATGTGGCGGTGCTGGTCAGCCACCGCGGCCAGCGCGTTGGCGAAAAAATGCTGGCGCTGGTAGACCAGATCGCCCGCGAGCGTGGCGCCTGCAAGCTGACGCTGGAAGTGCTGCAGGGCAATGCCAGCGCCATTCGGCTCTACGAGCGCGTGGGCTTTGCCGGCTACCAGCTGGATCCGGCCATGGGGTCGGCGCAGTTTTTCCAAAAGTGGCTGGCCTGAGTGCGCTCTCTGCCCGCCGTTTGCGGCTTGCTTTTTAGCGGTTTGGGCGGGCGCCGATGAAAACCTTTTTTCTCTTCGTGGCCACGGCTCTGGCTGAAATTGTGGGCTGCTATTTGCCTTATCTCTGGCTGGTCAAACGCGCTTCCATCTGGCTGCTGCTGCCCGCGGCGCTCAGCCTGGCCTTGTTTGCCTGGCTGCTGACGCTGCACGACACAGCGGCCGGCCGGGTCTATGCCGCTTATGGCGGGGTTTACATCAGCGTGGCGCTGGCCTGGTTGTGGGCGGTGGACGGGGTGCGGCCGACCGCCTGGGATGCGGCGGGCGTGGCCTTGAGTCTGGCCGGCATGGCGCTGATCATTTACCAGCCGAAGTAAACGCCTGGCAGCGCTCACAGGTCAGCTAGCGGCCAAAATGGCACTGAGACTTCAGTAGCTCACCACAGCATCAGCAGCGAGGCCGAAGCAAGCATCGCCACAATGGCTGGCGTTTTTATCCATTTCTAAGAAGGAGTCACCCGCATGTCCAACATCACGATTTATCACAACCCCCGCTGCGGCTTCTCGCGCAACACCTTGGGGCTGATACGCAATACCGGCGCCGAGCCCGAGGTGATTGAATACCTGCTCACGCCGCCCAGCCGGGAAACGCTGCAGGCGCTGATTGCCCAGATGGCGATGCCGGTGCGCGAGATGATGCGGCGCAAGGAAGCGCTTTATGAGGAGCTTCAGCTGGACAACCCGGCGCTCAGCGACGACGCGCTGATCGATGCCATGCTGGCCCATCCCATACTAATCAACCGGCCCATCGTGGTGACCCCGCTGGGCACGCGCCTGTGCCGCCCGGCCGAAGGGGTGCTGGATATCCTGCCCTTGCCGCAGCGCGGCGCCTTCGCCAAGGAAGATGGCGAAATAGTCATCAACGAGCGGGGTGAGCGTGTGGTTGGCCGCTGATAGCCTGATTACAGAACTTCTGAACATCAATCCGGCGTTGTTGACGCGCCTGGCAGCGCAGTGCTGAAAAACAGGGGAGTGAAGCCATGCTTTTTACCTTCATCCGGTCAGGCTCAGGCGCAAAGCCAGCGCTGCCAGCGTCACGAACAGCACCGGGACGGTCAGCACCACACCGACCTTGAAGTAGTAGCCCCAGGTGATGTTCATGCCCTTGCGCGCCAGCACATGCAGCCACAGCAGCGTGGCCAATGAGCCGATGGGGGTGATCTTGGGGCCCAGGTCGCTGCCGATCACGTTGGCATAAATCATGGCCTCCTTGACCGCTCCCGTTGCGTTGCTGGCCTCAATGGAAAGCGCGCCCACCAGCACCGTCGGCATGTTGTTCATCACCGAAGACATCAGCGCGGTGAGAAACCCCGTGCCGAAAGCAGCGCCCCATATGCCGCCTTGGGCGAAGTACTCCAGCAATCGGGCGATGTAGCCGGTGAGCCCCTGATTGCGCAGCCCATAAACCACGAGGTACATGCCCAGCGAGAAAATGACAATTTGCCAGGGCGCTTCCCGCAACACCTTGCGCGTGCTGATGATGTGTCCGCGCGCCGCCACGGCGAGCAGCAGCAACGCACCTGCGGCCGCAGTGGCGCTGACAGGCACGCCCAGAGGCTCCAGGCCGAAGAAGCCGGCCAGCAACAGCGTCAGCACCACCCAGCCCATGCGGAAAGTGGCCGCATCGCGAATCGCATGCGTGGCTGGTTTGAGCTGGCTGGCGTCATAGCGCGCCGGAATGCTCTTGCGAAAGTAAATGAGCAGCATGGCCAGCGCGGAGATGATGGCGACGACGGTCACCGGGATCATGACCACGGCATAGTCCTTGAAACCGAGCTTGAAAAAATCGGCCGACACGATGTTGACCAGGTTGGAGACGACCAGCGGCAGGCTGGCCGCGTCGGCAATGAAGCCCGCCGCCATCACAAACGCCAGTGTTGCGGCCGGGCTGAACCCCAGCGCCAGCAGCATGGCCATCACGATGGGTGTGAGGATCAGCGCCGCGCCGTCGTTGGCGAACAGGGCGGCGACAGCCGCGCCCAGCAGCACGATCAGCGCGAACAAGGCCTTGCCGTTGCCACGGCCCCAGCGCGCGACATGCAATGCTGCCCATTCGAAAAAACCGGCCTCGTCCAGCAGCAGGCTGATGATGATGACGGCAATGAAGGTGGCCGTTGCGTTCCAGACAATCTGCCAGACGGTGAGAATATCGCCGAGCTGGACGACGCCGCAGAGCAGGGCGAGCACGGCGCCCAACATCGCGCTCCAGCCTATGCCCAGCCCGCGTGGCTGCCAGATCACAAGAACGATGGTGAAGAGAAAAATCAGCAGGGCAACAAACACGTGGGTTCTTCTTTTTCTAGGTGGTGAGTCGTCAGGAGGCCGGTAGCCAGCGCCAGTCCGGCTCCGGTCGGGCTTATGAACGGGCCAGATCGCGCGCGGCTTGTTGCGCCGTCGCCCGCTCCAGCTGTTCTCGTGGCGGGTCGATCAACAGGTGGTGCAGCCGGCGTCGCCGGCCACTTCGCAGGCGCCGCCCTGACAGCAATGCTCGGTCAGGTAGCCCAGCAGGGCGTTCATCTGGTCAAAATTGGCGCGGTAAATCAGGTTGCGGCCGCGTGGCTCGCTGCTGACCAGGCCTGAATAGGTCAGCTCTTTCAGGTGAAATGACAGCGCACTGGGGGCCACGACCAGTTGTTCGGCAATCGCGCCCGGCGTCAGTCCATCGGGTCCGGCGACCACCAAGGCGCGGAAGGTGCGCAGGCGCTGAGCCTGCGCCAGCGCGGCGAGGGCTTTGAGGGCCAAATTTTCATCCAGAGATTTAATTTCCATAGTTCAAATATAATTGAACTATCGAATCAATGCAATTCCAACAAGGAAGAACCGATGTCTGACATCACGATTTATCACAACCCGCGCTGCGGCACCTCGCGCAACACCTTGGCGCTGATCCGCAATACCGGTGCCGAGCCCGAGGTGATTGAATACCTGCTCGCGCCGCCCAGCCGGGAAACCCTGCAGGCGCTGATTGCCCAGATGGCGCTGCCGGTGCGCGAGATGATGCGGCGCAAGGAAAAGCTTTATGAGGAGCTCCAGCTGGACAACCCGGCGCTCAGCGACGACGCGCTGATCGATGCCATGCTGGCCCATCCCATTCTGATCAACCGGCCCATCGTGGTGACCCCGCTGGGCACGCGCCTGTGCCGCCCCTCGGAAGCGGTGCTCGATATCCTGCCTTCGCCGCAGCGCGCCGCCTTTGCCAAGGAAGATGGCGAAATGGTGATCAACGAGCGGGGTGAGCGTGTTGCTGGTCGCTGATCGTCTGGCTGCAGAGCTTCCCAACATCGATCCGGCGCTATTTGCCGCGCCGACCAGCGCAGCGCTGAAGAGCGCCACGCCCAGCACGCACGCGCCGCGCATCCTGCTGCTCTATGGCTCGGTGCGCGAGCGCTCCTATAGCCGGCTGGTCAGCGAGGAGGCCGCACGCTTGCTGCGCGCCATGGGTGCCGAGACCCGGACCTTTGACCCCAGCGGCCTGCCTTTGCCCGATGACGCGCCGGATTCGCATCCTAAAGTGCAGCAGCTGCGGCAACTGGCGCAATGGGCCGAAGGCATGGTCTGGACCTCACCCGAACGTCACGGCGCCATGACCGGCATCATGAAAGCGCAAATCGACTGGATTCCGCTGGCCGATGGCGCCGTGCGCCCGACCCAGGGCAAAACGCTGGCCGTGATGCAGGTCTCGGGCGGCTCGCAGTCTTTTAATGCCGTCAACCAGATGCGGGTGCTGGGCCGCTGGATGCGCATGCTGACGATTCCCAACCAGTCGTCGGTGGCCAAGGCTTTTCAGGAGTTTGACGAGGCCGGCCGCATGCATCCCTCGGCCTATTACGACCGGGTGGTCGACGTGATGGAAGAGCTGCTGAAGTTCACCTTGCTGACGCGTGACGTTTCGCCCCAGCTGGTGAACCGCTACAGCGAGCGCAAGGAGAGTGCCGAGGCGCTGTCCAAACGCGTGAATCAGCGCGCACTGTAGCGCTATCCCGAATTTTTAAGCCTTTTAGGCCTCTAGCGCAATAGAGGCGGGCGCAGGAGGCTTCTATTTTGATAGCAATTCTGTGGCCCGTCGGACCCGCCTGGCGGCTGTCACACAACTGCCATTGAACTGACACGAGGCCGTCACCACAGGCTTTCAGAATTCCTCCCATGAGCTACACCATGGAGCATGCAATGGGAATGAATTTGAACTCAGCAACCGAGCGACACCAGCCTGGCGCAGGCCTGGGTCATGCCGCCAGCGCCGTCATGCAAGATCTTGAGCGGCAGCGCCTGCGCATACTGCGCTGCACGGCGCAGGCCATGGCCAGCAGCCCGGGCGGCCTGCGCTTCAAGGCTGGCACCCGACCCTGGCTGGTCGGGCTGGGCGCTGCTTTGCCGGTGTCTGGCCGGGGCGCAAGCGCCGCCTTGGCGGTCAGCGCCGATTGAGAAACAACACTTTTTGAGCCCCTGCAACGGGGCTTTTTTACGACCCCATACGACCCCATTGCGGCGCGTGCTTCGGCGTGGCGCCGCGTGTCGAGACCCGCACACAACAAGGACTTGCCATGAAAGAATTGCCCAACCCCACCTTCGCCCTGTCGCCGGTCGCGATGCCACGGGGGTCACTTCATCAAAGCTCTCATGCAGTCGGTTCAGCTTCTGCCACCCATGCCGTGGGGGCTGCCGTGGGGAAAATCTCGGTCGGCTGGGCCAGGCACCAGGACGAGGTCAGGCAGGCGCAGCGCCTGAGGTACCAGGTGTTTGCGCTGGAAATGGGGGCCAGGCTACCGAAAACCCTGGCCGGCCATGACATCGACCTGTTTGATGATTTTTGCGAGCACTTGCTGGTGCGCGACCTGGCCAGCCAGGAGGTGATTGGCACTTATCGCGTGCTCACGCCAACCCAGGCCAGGCGCGTCGGCAGCACCTATAGCGACACCGAATTTGATCTGACCCGGCTGCGCAGCTTGCGCGAGCGCATGGTCGAGCTGGGCCGCAGCTGCGTGCATGCCGAGCACCGGCACGGCGGCGTGATTCTGGCCTTGTGGGGGGCGCTGGCCGAGTTCATGACGCGCAACCAGCTCGACACCATGATTGGCTGCGCCAGCATTCCCATGCAGCACCAAGGCGTGTCTGGCGGCCACGCGGCGGCCAGCATCTGGCGCCAGCTGCGGCAAACCCATCTGGCGCCCATCGAGTACCGCGTCACGCCGCGCCTGGCCTTGCCGGTGGAGCAGCTCGACGATTCGCTGGCGGTGGAAGCGCCAGCGCTGATCAAGGGCTATTTGCGCCTGGGCGCCAAGGTGCTCGGTGCGCCGGCCTGGGATCCGGATTTCAACTCGGCCGATCTGCCCATGATGATGCGCATCCGGGATTTGCCGCCGCGCTATCTGAAACATTTCTCCGCCAACCCGGCACAGACCTGATCAGGGGCATCTGCAAGGCACTGTCACACCCTTGTCATATAGCTGACAAACACTTGAGCATTCCTTTGACCGCAAGGCTACGATCTTGTTAATGCCCACTACACCCGCCTCGGTGGCCGCGGCCGCGCCGCCGGTCCAGTTTCTGGACCGAGATCACAGCCTGCTTGCCTTTAACGAGCGGGTGCTGGACTGGGCCACGCGGGCCGGGGTGCCGCTGCTGGAGCGCCTGCGTTTCCTGTGCATCGTGTCGTCCAATCTTGACGAGTTTTTTGAGGTGCGCAGCGCACCCCACCTGACCGCGGCCGAAGCCAGCGAGCAAAAAGGCCTGTACACGGCCCAGTCCTATAAGGCGCTGTCGGTCACGGTGCACGAGTTGGTGGCGCGCCAGTACGCGCTTTACAACGATGAGCTGCTGCCGGCGTTTGCGGCGCATGGCATACGGATTCTTTCTCACGGTGAGCGCGATGCGGCCCAGCGGCGCTGGGTCAGGGATTATTTCGAGCGCGAGGTGCGGCCGCTGCTGATTCCGGTCGGACTGGATCCCTCCCACCCCTTTCCCCAGGTCGCCAACAAGTCGCTCAACTTCATCGTCCGCCTGGGTGGTCAGGATGCTTTTGGCCGCGAAAACGACATTGCCATCGTCAAGGTGCCACGGGTCTTGCCGCGCCTGATACGCATGCCAAGCCATGGCAGTGACAAGCGCCGGCTCTTCGTGTCGCTGTCCAGCGTCATTCGGGCCCATCTGGCCGAGCTGTTCAGCGGGCGCAAGGTGGAGCAGTTCTCGCAGTTTCGCCTGACCCGGCATTCGGATCTGGCGGTCGATGAAGACGACGTGAAAAACCTGCGGACCGCCCTGCGCCTGGGTCTGGAGCAGCGCCACTATGGCCAGGCGGTGCGGCTGGAGGTGTCGGCCAGCTGTTCCGACTACCTGGCCGGCTTTCTGCTCAAGCAGTTCGGGCTGCCGGCGCTGGCCATGTACCGCGTTCATGGCCCGGTCAACCTGGTGCGGCTCAACCAGTTGGTCGATCTGGTCAACGACCCCAAGCTGCTGTTTCCACACTACAGTGCCTGCTATCCGACGCAGCTCACGCCCGGTCAATCCTTTTTCGAACGCCTCAAGCAGGGCGATGTCTCCATCCATCAGCCCTTTGAAAGCTTTGACGGCGTGCTGGCCTTTTTGCGCGAGGCGGTCAACGACCCGCAAGTGCTGGCGATACGGCAAACCATTTACCGCACCGGCACCAATTCCGAGCTCATGGTGCTGCTGCGGGAGGCCGTGCGGCGTGGCAAGGAAGTCACCGTGGTGGTGGAGTTGAAGGCGCGTTTTGATGAGGAAGCCAACATCAACTGGGCCGAAATGCTGGAGTCGATAGGCGCCCAGGTGGTCTACGGCGTGCTGGGGCTCAAGACCCACGCCAAGATGCTGCTGGTGACCCGGCGCGAGGGCCGGCATCTCAAGCGCTACGCTCACCTGTCCACCGGCAACTACAACCCAGCCACGGCCCGCTTGTATACCGATGTCAGCTACCTGACGGCCGATCCCTTGCTGACCTCGGACATCGACAATGTGTTTGTCCATCTGGCCAGCCAGAGCCGCTTGCCGAAATTGAACCATTTGCTGCTGGCGCCGTTTCAGCTGCAGCGCAAGCTGCTGGAGAAAATCGATGCGCTGGGCCAGGCCGCCCTGCAGGGCAAGGACACGCGTATCGTGGCCAAGATGAATTCGCTGACCGACGAAGACCTGATGCGGGCCTTGGTCAGGGCCGGGCAGTGTGGCGTGAAGATTGACCTGATCGTGCGCGGTGCCTGCATGCTGCCGGCGCAGGTGCCTGGCATCACCGACAACATCCGCGTGCGCTCGGTGATTGGCCGCTTTCTGGAACATACGCGGGTGTTTTATTTCCGTCAGGCCGAGGAAGAAAGCCTATATTTGTCCAGCGCCGACTGGATGAACCGCAACATGCTGCGCCGCATCGAGCTGGCCTGGCCGGTGACCGACCCGGTGCTGCGTCAGCGCATCATTGATGAGTGCCTGGTCGCCTATCTGCACGATGGGACCGATGCCTGGGACATGCAGCCCGACGGCAGCTATGTGCGGGCGAATCCGGCCGACCCGGCGCAGCGCCACGGGGCGCAGGCGGCGCTGATGGCACGCTATTCGGCCATTCAGTCCCCCACGCAAGGAGAGGGCTAAATCATGGACCTGATTTTGTGGCGCCATGCCGAAGCCGAAGAGGCGAGTGGCGGCGATGAGCATGGCGAGCTTGATCTGTTGCGGCCACTGACCTCGCGCGGCGAGAAACAGGCGCTGCGCATGGCCGGCTGGCTGGACCGGCAACTGCCCGAAGGGGCGCGCATTCTGGTGAGTCCGGCCAGGCGCTGCGAGCAGACGGCGCTGGCGCTGGGGCGCAAATACAAGATCAAGCCGGAACTGGCCCCCGGTGCCAGTGCGGCGCAGTTGCTGGAGCTGGTGCAATGGCCGCAGGGAAAATCGCTGATTCTGCTGGTAGGCCACCAGCCGACGCTGGGGCAGACCATTGCCCAGTTGCTGGGCTTGCAAGACAGCGATTGCCCGGTCAAAAAAGGCTCGTTGTGGTGGCTGCGCAGCCGGGACCGCGAGGGCCACAGCAAGACCGTCGTGGTGACGGTGCAGTCGCCTGAAGTATTGTGAGTTTCAGAGCCCGGCCAGCGCCAGGGTCCAGGGGGTTTTTTGCCAGGCCAGCACTTCTTCCTGCAGCAGATAGGCCGACTGCGGATAGGCCTGGGCCCAGCCGCTGCGGCAGTTCAGGACAAAAAACAGCGCCGGTTCGGCACCGGACTCCAGCTGCAGGCCCTTGAGCTCGGGCTCGCGCCTGGCGTGGCACAAGATGATGGCCAAGCGCAGGCAAAGCAGTTGCTGGATCAGCTCGCGGTCGGCGAAGTCGGCTTCCAGCTTGCGTAGTTTGCCGCGCTGCCCCAGCACCAGCAGGCTGAGCCGGTGCAGCTCGGGCTGGGCGAAGCCGGGCGCATCGGCATTGTCCAGAATATAGGCTCCATGCTTGTGATAGTCGCTGTGTGAAATCTGGCAGCCAATTTCATGGAGTTGCGCGGCCCAATCGAGTTTGCGCTGCAGCCGGCTCGACTCAAGGCGGGGCATGCCGACGCGCGCCATCACAAACAGCTGCTGCGCGACCTTGCTGACACGCTGGGCTTGCGCCGCATCGGCATTGAATTTGGCCGTCAGGCGCTGCACCGTGGTGGAACGCAAATCGGTCTGCTCATGTTCGCGATCCAGCAGGTCATAGAGCACGCCGTGGCGTAACGCGCCTTGCGCCGCTTCAATGCGCTCTATGCCCAGCAGGTCAAACACCGCCCGCAGCACGCTGACGCCACCGCCTATGACGGCGCGCCGGTCTTCCTTCATGCCGTCGATCTTCAGTCGTTCGGCGCTTTGCGCCTTGAGCAGGCGCTCCAGCAGCCAGTCCAGTCCCGCGCGGGTGACGGCGCCGGGCGGCCAGCCGGCAGCCGCCAGCACGTCGCCGACGGCGCCTATGGTGCCGGACGAGCCGTAAGCGGCATCCCACTGGCCAGCGCGGTAGGTATCAAAGGCCTCGTCGAGCACCGCCTTGGCGGCGATTTCGGCCATTTCGAAAGCGTGGGCGCTGAACTGCCCGTAGGCAAAATACTTCATCGACCAGGTCACGCTGCCGACGTTGTAGGACTCCATGGTCTGCGCTTCAAGGCCCTTGCCCAGAATCATTTCGGTGGAGCGTCCGCCTATGTCCACCACCAGCCGGCGTTCGTTAGACTGCGGCAGCAACTGGGCCACACCCTGATAAATCAGCCGGGCTTCTTCGCGACCGGAAATCACGTCAATCGGAAAGCCCAGGATTTTGTTGGCCTGGGCCAGAAATTCCTCGCGATTTTGCGCTTCGCGCAAGGTTTGGGTGGCCACCGCTCTGACCTGTTTTTTGGGGAAACCGGCCAGCCGCTCGCCGAAGCGGGCCAGACAGTCCCAGCCGCGCTGCATGGCTTCCGGCGTGAGATTGCGCTCGGCATCCAGCCCGTTGCCCTGGCGGACGGTTTCCTTGAGGTATTCGGTGCGGTGTATGCGACCATGGTCAAGGCGGCCAATTTCAAGGCGAAAGCTGTTGGAGCCCAAGTCCACAGCCGCGAGCAGCGTTCCGTTTTGCATGTCAGGGTTTCTTGTGAAGGCTCAGCATAGCATTTGGCATGCGTGCCATAGCCGCGCCGGCGCTGGCTTTAGCCAATCAGCCGGCCATCCGGCGTCATCATGCTTTGCGTTACATAGGCGCTGCTGCGGCGCCGGGGGTTGAAGCTGACGCGAAAGCCGCCCAGGTCCAGGCCGGCACGGCGCTGAAACGCCGCCAGGACGCTCTGGCGCGTCAGCGCGCCGTCGATATCCTTGAGCACCTCATAGGTGTAGCGGGCGGCAATGAAGCCGGCCAGGCTGAGCGGGGTGGGCGGTTCGTCAAACAGGCGCGCCAGCGTGTCGCGGTAGGCGCGCACTATGGGCAGGCTGGCGTTGACCAGCGGCACCGGCTGGGTGGCGATCACCGGCGTGCTGCGTGCCGCGCCCATTTGCAGCAGGGTGCTCAGGTTGACGTCGGCCAGGGCCACGACGTAGCGCTGGCGCGCCTGCTTTTCCAGGCCTTGGGTAAAGGCGGCCAGCTCGGGCGTGCCGCCGACAAACAGCAGCACGGCGGGCGTGGCCGGCGTCAGCTTCTGGCCCAGCAGGCGCAAGTCGCCGGCGCCCTGGAAGGACTGCAGTTGCAGCTGCATGTCGGCCGCAATGCGCTCGACCTCTTGGTGGTAGGCGCTTTGGTGCTGGGGCGTGGCATAGATCGCGCCCAGGGCTTTCATGCCCATGACCGACAGGGTTTTCAGCGCATGGGTAATTTGCTCCTGGCGTGCGGCGAAGATGGGAAAGGTCTTGTCGTCGACTTCCAGGCTGGCGTTTTGCAGCCAGGGCGCGGCATGCACGATGTTCAGGCTGCCTTGGCGCGACAGGGCGGCCAGCTGGCTGGCGAGTTGGTCGCCGACGCTGCCCGACAGCGCCAGGCAGGCGGGGTTGTCCTTGATCGAATCCAGGGCGCTGCGCAAGCTGGCCGGCGAGCCGTCGGTTTCCAGCGCCAGGTGCGTCACCTGCCGCCCGCGTATGCCACCGCGCGAGTTGATGTCTTGCCAGGCGGCGCGCGAGCCGATCAGAAAATCCTTGGACACGTCCTGCTGGGCCTGGGAAAAGTCCACCGGTTGCGCCACGGTGATTGATTTGCCGGGCTGGGCCCAGCTTGGCGCGGTAGCCGCTGCCGTCAGCAGGCTGGCCCCTTGCAGCCATTGGCGGCGGTTGAAAGCAGGATTTTGTAATGACATGTTTGGGCTTCGGGCGATGGCCGCCCGCCATGGGTTGTTTGCTATCAAAAAAATAGCTGTTTGCGCCCGTCAGATATGGGCTGGAGGGCTAAAACGCTAAAATAAAAGCCGATATCGGTGGCTTAGGCCAGCGCCTGAGTGGGCGGGCCGGGACAGGCTTTAAGCGTAGGTCGGCTTCATGACGGATTTGTGACGAAATCCGGATGTCTCGGCGAAGCGCCCCCGTTGATGACAAACCCGTTTGGCGTCGGGGCTTCTGTCATATTTGTGTCACACAAGCTTTCTACAGTTGGCACATCTCCACTCTTAATCAACGAGGTACTCTGATGAAACTGAATTACAAAGCTTCCATGACCGCAGTGATGGGTGTTGCCCTGATGTCGATGGCCACGCTGTCGGCAGCGCAGGATGTGACCGGTGCCGGCGCCAGCTTTCCGGCGCCCTTGTATTCCAAGTGGGCCGCTGACTACAACAAGGCCACCGGCGTCAAGATCAATTACCAGTCGGTGGGCTCGGGTGCCGGCTTGCGCCAGATTGAGGCCAAGACGGTGGACTTCGGTGCCTCGGACGCGCCGCTGAGCGATGAAGAACTGGCCAAAAAAGGCCTGATGCAGTTTCCAACGGTGGTGGGCGGCGTGGTTCCCGTTGTCAATATCAAGGGCATCGCCGCCGGCCAGCTCAAGCTGAGCGGCCCGGTGCTGGGCGACATCTACCTGGGCAAGATCACCAAGTGGACTGATCCGGCCATCAAGGCGCTGAACCCCACGCTGCCACTGCCGGACGCCGCGATTGCGCCGGTGCGCCGTGCCGACGGCTCAGGCACCAGCTTCATCTTCACCAACTACCTGAGCAAAGCCAATCCAGAGTGGAAGAGCAAGGTCGGCGAAGGCACGGCGGTGAACTGGCCGGTGGGCGCCGGTGGCAAGGGCAATGAGGGCGTGGCCGCCTTCGTGGGCCGCCTGCCCAACTCGATCGGCTATGTGGAATATGCCTACGTCAAGCAGAACAAGATGACCTACGCTCAGCTGAAAAACGCTGCCGGCAACTTCGTTTCGCCCGATGACAATGCCTTCAAGGCCGCCGCCGCAGGTGCCGAGTGGAACAAGAGCTTCTACCAGATCCTGACCGAGCAGCCAGGCAAGGATTCCTGGCCCATCACCGGCGCGACCTTTATCCTGATGCAGAAGTCACAGGGCAAGCCAGCCCAGGCCGCCGTGTCACTGAAGTTCTTTGAGTGGGTCTTTAAAAATGGCGACAAGGTGGCCGATGACCTGGACTATGTGCCCATGCCCGCCAGCGTGAAGACCATCATCGAGAAGTCCTGGGGCGAGATCAAGGACGGTTCGGGCAAAGCCGTCGCTTACAAGTAAAAAGTAAAGCCAGCAAAAGCAAACCACGCAAGGGCTTCGGTCCTGCGTGGCAGCCGTCTTAAATCATAGGGATCAGATCTGTGTCCTCTACACTTCCGGCAGGCCGGGACGCTTTGGAATTTCCGGCAAAAACCACCGGACGTGACATGAGCAATCCTCCTCCCAAACCTGTGCGGCGTAGTCCGCTTGCTGATCGTCTGTTCGGCTGGGCCGCGCTGGCTGCGGCCTTGCTGACCTTAAGCCTGCTGATAGGCATTCTGGTTTCCCTGGTGATTGGCGCCTGGCCGGCCATCAGCAAGTACGGGCTGGGCTTTTTGACCAGCAGCGTCTGGGACCCGGTGAAGAACGAGTACGGCGGGCTGGTGATGATTTATGGCACGCTCGCCACTTCTTTCATTGCCCTGCTGATCGCTGTGCCGGTCAGCTTTGGCATTGCGCTGTTTCTGACCGAGCTGTCGCCGGCCTGGCTGAAACGGCCGCTGGGCACGGCCATAGAGCTGCTCGCCGCCGTGCCCTCCATCGTCTATGGCATGTGGGGCCTGTTGGTGTTTGGTCCCCTCCTGGCCACCTATGTGCAGCAGCCGCTGCAGAACCTTTTTGGTGGCGTTCCCTATCTGGGGGCGCTGTTTTCCGGGCCGCCTGTCGGCATCGGTATTTTGTCGGCCGGCATCATCCTGGCCATCATGATCATTCCCTTTATTGCCTCGGTGATGCGCGACGTGTTCGAGGTCACGCCGGTGTTGCTGAAGGAGTCGGCCTACGGCCTGGGCGCCACCACCTGGGAGGTGGTTTCCAAGGTGGTCTTGCCTTATACCAAGGCCGGTGTGATGGGCGGCATCATGCTGGGCCTGGGCCGCGCTTTGGGCGAAACCATGGCGGTGACCTTTGTCATCGGCAACTTCAACCAGCTCGACTCCCTGAGCCTGTTCCAGGCGGCCAACAGCATCACTTCGGCGCTGGCCAACGAGTTCGCCGAGGCGGCCGACGGCCTGCATCAGGCGGCGCTGATTTACCTCGGGCTGGTGCTGTTTTTCATCACTTTTGTGGTGCTTTCGCTGTCCAAGCTCTTGCTGGCGCAATTGCGCAAAAATGAAGGAGCGAAAACATGAGCGCGCTGATGCAAAATGCGCGGCTGGCCAAGTTTGCCCGTCGCCAACGGATCAACCGGGTGGCGCTGGTGTTGTCGCTGGCGGCCATGTCTTTTGGCCTGTTCTGGCTGTTCTGGATTCTCTGGGAAACCGTGCGCCTGGGTATAGGCGGCATCACGCTGGCGACCTTCACCGAGATGACGCCGGCGCCCAATGAGGCCGGCGGTATTGCCAATGCGCTGTATGGCTCGTTTTTGATGGTGCTGCTGGCCACTTTTGTCGGCACGCCCATAGGCATCATGGCCGGCATTTACCTGGCCGAGTACAACACCAAGGGCGCTCTGGCCTCGGTGACCCGCTTCGTCAATGACATCTTGCTGTCGGCGCCGTCCATCGTCATCGGGCTGTTTGTCTATGCCGTGGTGGTGTCGCGCTTTCACTCTTTCTCGGGCTGGGCCGGCGTGATCGCCCTGGCCCTGATCGTGATTCCGGTGGTCATACGCACCACGGAAAACATGCTGCAGCTGGTGCCGCCCGGCCTGCGTGAGGCAGCCTATGCGCTGGGCGCGCCCAAGTGGAAGGTGATTACCCGTATCACGCTGAAAGCCGCCCGCTCCGGCGTGGTGACCGGCATTTTGCTGGCGGTGGCGCGCATTGCCGGTGAAACGGCGCCGTTGCTGTTCACGGCCTTGAACAACCAGTTCTGGACCTCCAACCTGAGCCAGCCCATGGCCAGCTTGCCGGTGACCATCTTCAAGTTCGCCATGAGCCCTTATGAAAACTGGCAGCAACTGGCCTGGGCCGGCGTGTTCATCATCACGGTGGCGGTGCTGGGCCTGAACATTCTGGCGCGCGTGCTGACGCGCAACAAACACTGAGCGCCTGGCGGCTCAACTCTCTAACAAGACAAGGTTAATGATGGACGCTCAAACGGTGCCACGCGAAAAATCGAAAATGTCGGTGAAGAATCTCGACTTTTACTACGGCAAATTTCATGCCCTCAAGGGCATCAATCTGGAAATTCCCGAGAACAAGGTCACTGCCTTTATCGGCCCCTCGGGTTGCGGTAAATCGACCTTGCTGCGCGTTTTCAACCGCATGTTTGAGCTCTACCCCGAGCAACGCGCCGAAGGCGAGGTGATGCTCGATGGCCAGAACCTGCTCACCTCCAGGGAAGACGTGGCGCTGATACGCGCCAAGGTCGGCATGGTGTTTCAAAAGCCCACGCCCTTTCCCATGTCGATTTACGACAACATCGCTTTTGGCGTCAAGCTGTTCGAAAGCCTGGACGCCTCCGACATGGAGGAGCGGGTCGAGTGGGCGCTGCGCAAGGCCGCCCTCTGGAACGAGGTGAAGGACAAACTCAGGCAAAGTGGCTCCAGCCTGTCCGGCGGCCAGCAGCAGCGCCTGTGCATTGCCCGCGGCATCGCCATCAAGCCGGAAGTGCTGTTGCTCGATGAGCCCTGTTCGGCGCTGGACCCGATTTCCACGGCCAAGGTCGAGGAATTGATTGCCGAGCTGAAGAATGACTACACGGTGGTGATCGTGACGCACAACATGCAGCAGGCCGCCCGTTGCAGCGATTACACCGCTTACATGTATCTGGGTGACCTGGTGGAGTTTGGCGCAACCGAAGACCTGTTTTTCAAGCCCAAGCGCAAAGAGACTGAAGACTACATTACCGGCCGTTTCGGCTGACCTTGAGAGAGGAATAAAACATGCTTGATAAACATTTGTCCACCCAGTTCGATAGCGAACTCAATGGCGTTTCCTCCCGCGTGATGGAGCTGGGCGGTCTGGTGGAGTCCCAGATCCGGCTGGCGATTTACGCCCTGTCGCAGTTCAGCGCCGAAAGCGCCGACCAGGTGATAGAGACCGAGAAGCGTGTCAACACCATGGAAATCGACATTGACCGCGAGCTGTCTTCCATCATTGCACGGCGCCAGCCCACGGCGCGCGATTTGCGCCTGCTGATCGCCATTTCAAAGACCACGGCCAATCTGGAGCGTGCCGGTGACGAGGCCGAAAAAATCGCCCGCATGGTCAAGTCCATCATAGAAAGCGGTTCGGCCCGGGCGTTGCCCTCGTCCGACCTGCGTGTGGCGGCCGAACTGGCGTCCGGCTTGCTGCGCAAGGCGCTCGATGCCTTTGCCCGCCTGGACACGGCCGCGGCAGTGTCCATCCTCAAGGAAGACGACCTGATCGACCAGGAGTTCGATGGTTTTGTGCGCAAGCTCATCACCTACATGATGGAAGATCCGCGCACCATCTCGGCCAGCCTGGACCTGCTGTTTGTCGCCAAGGCGATCGAACGGGTGGGCGACCATGCCAAGAACATCGCCGAATTCATCATCTACATCGTCAAGGGTGCGGACGTCCGGCACAGCCCCATGGAACAGATTGAATCCGCCGTCAAGTGATGGCCAAGTGAAACCCAGATGAAGCATTTGCCACGTGTATTGATTGTTGAAGACGAACCCGCGATCGCCGAACTGATTGCGGTCAATTTGCGGCATGGGGGTTTCGTTCCTGTGGTGGCGCCTGACAGCGTGGCGGCGCAGCGCGAGCTCGATGCTGTGCTGCCTGATGTCATCTTGCTGGACTGGATGCTGCCGGGACAAAGCGGGCTGGCCCTGGCCCGCCACTGGCGCAAGCAGGCCCGCAGCAAGAGCATTCCTATCCTGATGTTGACGGCCCGCGGCGACGAGCCCGACAAGGTGGCCGGCCTGGATGCCGGTGCCGACGACTACATCACCAAGCCTTTCTCCACTCAGGAGTTGCTGGCCCGGATACGTGCGGTGCTGCGCCGGCGCGCCCCCGAATCGGTCAGTGACAGCGTCACGGTGGGTGAGCTGGTGCTGGATGCGGCGACGCACCGCATCAGCTTTCAGAACCAGGAGCTCAAGCTGGGCCCGACGGAGTTCAAGCTCTTGAACTACCTGATGAAGCATGCCGAGCGTGTGCACAGCCGTAGCGCCTTGCTCGACAAGGTGTGGGGCGACCATGTGTTCATCGAGGAGCGCACGGTGGATGTGCATGTCAAGCGCTTGCGTGAAGCGCTGGGCGGCGCCGGCACCATGGTGGAAACCGTTCGCGGCGCGGGCTACCGGCTGACGGCGCAGCCAGCCAGCAGCGCCGCAAGCTTTGCAGCCACAGGAAAATGATTCAGCGCTGGATTAGCTTTGCCGTCTGCCTGCTGGCCGGCGGTGGCCTTGGTTGGGCGCTGGCGGCGCCAGAAGGCATGGTCGTCGGCCTGCTGCTGGGCGCGCTGCTCTGGCTGCTGCTTGACAGCCTCTACCTGGGGCGCTTGCTCGCCTGGCTGCGCAGCGAGCAAAGCAACGATGCGCCTACCCTCATGGCCCGCACGCAACCCAAGCTGCCCGGCGTCTGGGGCGAGGTGGCTGACCGGACCCGCCGCCTGCTGAAAAACCGCGACCAGCAGAGCCAGGAAAGCCAGGCCCGTCTTGACGAATTCCTGGCGGCCATACAGGCCTCGCCAAATGGTGTGGTGCTGCTCGATGGCCAGGGCCGCATCGAGTGGTGCAACCAGACGGCGGCGCAGCATTTCGGCTTTGATGCCCAGCGCGATGTGCTGCAGCACATTGCCAACCTGGTGCGCGAGCCGGCCTTCAATACCTATATGGCTTCCCGCAATTTTGCGCAGGAGGTGGTGATTGCCGGCGACCTGAGCACGCCGAACCGGCCGGTCAAACTGTCGGTGCAGGCGCACGCCTACGGCAAGGATCGCAAGCTGTTGCTGTCGCGCGACATCACCGCCGTTGAGCAGGCGGAAGCCATGCGGCGGGATTTTGTCGCCAACGTATCGCATGAAATCCGCACGCCGCTGACGGTGCTGTCAGGTTTCGTCGAAACCCTGCAAACCCTGCCTTTGAAGGAGGCCGAGCGCAGTCGATACCTGGCCTTGATGGCTCAGCAGTCGCAGCGCATGCAGACCCTGGTGAGTGACTTGCTTACCTTGTCGCGGCTCGAAGGCAGCCCGCTGCCTGGCGCCGGTGACTGGATGAGCACGCGTGCGCTATTGGCTCAGTGCGAACAGGAGGCCAGGGCCTTGTCTCAGCTGATTGCGCCGCCAGGCCAGCAATTGCTGTTCGAGCCCGGCCCGGCCTGCGAAATAGCCGGCCTGCACAGCGAAGTCTGCAGCGCCCTGTCCAATCTGGTGAGCAATGCCGTGCGCTACACGCCCGAAGCCGGCCAGATTCGCGTCAGCTGGAGTCGGCTGCCCGATGGGCGGGGTGAGTTTCGTGTCAAGAATTCAGGCCCTGGCATTGCGCCCGAACACCTGCCGCGCCTGACCGAGCGTTTTTATCGCATAGACCGCAGCCGCTCACGCGAGACCGGCGGCACCGGCCTGGGCCTGGCCATCGTCAAACATGTGGCCCAGCGCCATGGCGCCGAACTGCATATAGAAAGCCAGGCCGGACAGGGCTCGTGTTTTTCTATCGTCTTTCCGGCCGCCCGGGTGCGCTTGCTTCAGGCCGCGTGAGCCTCAGGCACGCGCGCGCCCTGGCTGTGGCGCCGCACGGTGTACACCAGCAAGCCCAAAAGACAGCTGGCGACCATGGCGATGGCCAGGGTGCTGGCCAGCCAGAAGCTGCCCGCCGACTGGGTCGCGCCATGGCCGGCAATGCCTTCATAGGCCAGCTGATAGCCGCCAAAAAGGCCCAGACCCCAGAGCAGCACGCCGTACAGCGCCAGTGGCGTGATCGTGATGCGATAGCAGCGCAGCAAAAAGGCGCACAAGGCCTGGGTGGCATCTGCCACATGGTAGAACGCCACCCACACCAGCAGCGATGAGGCCAGGGCGATGATCTCCGGGTTGCTTGAATAGGCGCCTGCCAGCATTGGGCCTGCTATTGAAATAATAGCTGCTAGCGCAAGCGCCAAAAGGAGTGTGAGCCTTATTCCCATAAATACGACGCGTTTTGCATAGTCTGGCCGACTGGCGCCCAGCCAGAATGAGACCCGGGCACTGCAGGCAATCGCCATGGACAGCGGCATCATGTAGAGCACGGCTGCCACGCTGGCGGCAATCTGGTGGCTGGCCGAGGCCACGGTGCCCAGCCGGGCAATGAACAAGGCCATCAGGGTAAAAGAAGTGACCTCGACCAGGTAGGCCAGTCCACCCGGAAGGCCTAGCCGGGCAAAGGTGCGCAATTGCGGCCAGTCAGGCCGCTCCATACGCTGCCAGAGTTTGAACGGCAGGTAGATGTCCTGGCTGCGCAGCATCACCACGGCCAGGATCAGCAACAGATAGTTGACGATCAGCGTGGCCCAGGCGCAGCCGACGGCGCCCATGGCGGCAACGCCACCACCGCCGTCCACCAGCCAGATGGAAAGGGGGATTTTTGCCGCCAGGGCGATGACCTGAAGCCATGTGACCAGGCGCGGCTTGCCCAGAGACTGATTGAAAGTGCTGTAGATCCGAAAGAGCAGGGCGGGGGCAAAGGCAAAGGCCAGTACTGTCAGGTAACGCTGAACCTCGCCCTGCATCAGTTCGGGCACCTGGGCCCAACGCAGCAGTGGACCGGGAAATAGCAGGGCGGTCATGCCCGCTACCGTGATCAGCCCGCACAAGTAGAGGCTTTGCCGCAGGGAGCGCCCGATGGCCTCCTGCTTGCGTGCGCCCAGCAGCTCGGCCCAGATCGGCAGCAAGGCCTGCACAATACCCATCAGTGCCACGTAAACGCTGACATAAAGGGCAGAGCCCACCGACAAGGCAGCCAGCGCTGCGTCACTGTGATGGCCGGCAATCACGGTGTCGGCCACGCCGAAGGCCATCACCGCCAGTTGGCCCAGCAAGATGGTGCCGGCGTGTCGGCTGATGACCTTTAGCTCACTCATCGGGCGGTCATAGGCGGGGGTGGGCTGACGCCGCCGATGCGTTTGTACACCAGCATGTTTTCGGACTTGTCCGTGGGCTTGCGGACCGCGGCTTGAAACGCCCAGTCGGGCAAGTTGACGGCACTGCTCAGGCTGGACTGGCTGTTCACATCGACGATCAGGTAGGGGCAGTTCGCCTGTGCGCCGACCGGGCGCAGTTCGAGCTGGCCGTGGTATTGCAGGGCTGCTGCCTGTGCGCTGCCCACGCCGTAAATTTCAACGCAGGATTTTTTATCCACCAGGCTGGCCACCTGGCGCGACAGCGGCGCCAGGCTGCGTGCGTAGTCAAGCAAGGGCAGCCACAAGGTCATCAGCAGCAGCCAGCACAAGGTGGTGCCACCGGCCGGCAGCACCAGCGACTTCCAGATCGGCGCGCGCTGTGAGCTGGTGCGCCATTTCACCAGCCAGGCCCAAGCCAGCGTGGCCGCTACCGCCGCCATAAAGGCGAACCAGGAAAAACTGGGTTCAAAGCCCGGCGCCAGTCTGGCGACATTGGCCGCAGGTTGGCGCGGCACGCCGGTCTGCATGGCAATCCAGACGACCCAGATGATGATGGCGCAGCCGGTGAAGAACAGCAGGGTGAACCAGTCAACCAGCGAAGCCACGCTGCGCTTGAGCGTGGGCAGGGCAAATGCCGCCAGCGCCGCCAGCGGTGGCAGGCTCAGCAGCAAGCTGCGGTCGGAGGCTGTGGTGGTCAGCGTGGCAGCAATGGCCATGCTGGCAAACCACAGTGGCAAGGCGACGTGGCGGCTCGCCAGCTGCCGGCGCCAGCGCCATAGCGTCCACAGGGCCAGCGGCCAGGCCGGCCAGGTAAACCAAAGCAGCAGGCGGCCCAGGCTGCGCCAGTCGCCCCAAGCGGAGGCTTCCTCGGCACCGGGCAGGTGAATGCGCCAGCGCCACAAGTCCAGTGCGTGGGCCAGCAGCGAAACTCCCAAAGTGGCACCGGCTATCAATAACACCCAATGCCAGGACTGCCGCCTGCCGGCGTCATCCCGCTGGTTGTTGCCCCAGCGCATGTGGCTGCGCTCCACCAGCGCGCCGCCCAGGCCGAACAGCAGAGCCAGCGTGGGAGCGCCACTCAGGGCCAGGCCCCCTAGGCCCACCAGCAGACCCAAGGCCGGCCCAATGATCCGGGTGGCCGGGCGGAAGGGGCTGGCTGCCATGGCATAAAACGCCAGGGTGGTAAAGCCCAGCTGCGCCAATGCCGGCGTGGTTTCGTGAGACAACTGGGCCAGCCCCAGGCAGGCAATCAGGGCCAATAAACCTGCATCGGCGATGGCCCTGGCATAGTCCACCGGGCTGGCTTCGCCGCCAAAGGCAAAGGCCACCGGCTGGGCTTGCGGGCTGCGGGCCAGGTAATAAATGGCGTACCAGGTGGCAAGCAGCGTCAGGCTCAGCAGCAAAATGAAGGGAATGCGCGCGGCCAGGGCCGAATCCAGAAAAGGCAGGTATTTGATGGCTATGGCGCCCAGCCAATAGGGGACGCGGGCATCAAACTCCGTGGCCTGGCCCAGCAATTGGGGCTGCAGCCAGTTGGCGGCGGCGGAAGTCAGCTCCTGCATGACGCCGAAGGCCGCAATATCTTCGTTTTTCCAGGGTCCGCGACCTAAAAAACCCGGCAATACATAGGCCAGGCAAAAGAGCAGCAAGGCAAACCGTGGCAGACGGCGCACGGCAGACTGGGCGATGATGGCGGGGGATGGCTTGTTCAAAATGCTTTGATGATCAGAAAAACGCGGTGTCTGACTGGCGGGCGAACAACTGATGGTAGCTTTGACCCGGGAGCCGCCATCATTGGGGAGATTTTTGCCGAAAAAAAAAGCAGCCTGAAATTCAGGCTGCTTGTTACCGGCTGGTGCAAGCGATCTTTGCCGCTTACATGGCAGCTTACTCGGCAGCGGCCGGAGCAGCTTCCTTGGCAGCGGTCTTGCCAAAGCGATTGCGGAATTTCTCAACGCGACCGCCCATGTTGTCCACGGATTTCTGCGTGCCGGTGTAGAAGGGATGCGATTCGCTGGACGTATCGAGCTTGTACAGAGGCAACTCGCGACCGTCTTCCATCTTCACCATTTCTTTGGTGTTTGCGCAGGAACGGGTCACGAACTTGAAGTTGTTGGACATGTCCAGGAAACAAACTTCGCGGTAGTTGGGGTGAATGCCTTCTTTCATGATCTTTCCTTTTTCATTGTTTTGGTAGCCACCAGGAACCGTTCCAGGCACTTTCCATGAAGCCCTACATTATTGCATGAAATCTATAGCTTGCAGTATGCGTCGATTTACCAAGCGTAACGCCGGGCTGTGTTTTTACTTGGGGTTTGCTCTTAACGCCAGCAGGGGCCGCGGAACCGGCTTTGCCGGGCCGCAGGCGCAACGGCCCCCTCGGGGGGCAGCGCATTACGCGAAGCGAAAAGCGTGGGGGCCAGTTATCCGCCCCGGCGCATCATGTCGAAGAATTCGTGGTTGTTCTTGGTCGCTTTCATGTTCTTGAGCATCAGCTCCATGGACTCGATCTCGTCCATGTTGTACATGAATTGACGCAGGATGCGCGATTTTTGCAGGATTTCTGGCGCTAGCAGCAGCTCTTCCTTGCGGGTGCCACTGCGGTTGAGGTTGATGGCCGGGAACACGCGTTTTTCGTACAGGCGGCGGTCCAGGTGGATTTCGCAGTTGCCGGTACCCTTGAATTCTTCAAAGATCACTTCGTCCATGCGGCTGCCGGTATCCACCAGCGCCGTGCCAATGATGGTCAGGCTGCCGCCTTCTTCAATCTTGCGAGCGGCACCGAAGAAACGCTTGGGGCGCTGCAGGGCGTTGGCATCGACACCGCCGGTCAACACTTTGCCCGATGAAGGCAGCACGTTGTTGTAGGCGCGAGCCAGACGGGTGATGGAGTCCAGCAAAATGACAACGTCCTTGCCGAGCTCGACCAAGCGCTTGGCGCGCTCTATCACCATTTCGGCCACGTGCACGTGGCGGGCCGCTGGTTCGTCGAAGGTGGAGGAAATCACTTCGCCGCGCACGCTGCGCTGCATTTCGGTCACTTCTTCCGGACGCTCATCGACCAGCAGCACCATCATGACGATGTCGGGGTAGTTGGCGGTGATGGCGTGGGCGATGTTTTGCATCATCACGGTCTTGCCGGACTTGGGCGGCGCCACCAGCAGGGCGCGCTGGCCTTTGCCGATGGGGGCAATGATGTCGATGATGCGGCTGGTCAGGTTTTCTTCGGCCTTGATGTCGCGCTCGAGCTTGAACTGCTCGCGCGGAAACAGTGGCGTCAGGTTCTCGAACATGACCTTGTGCTTGTTGTCTTCTGGCAAGCCGTCGTTGATCTTGTCGAGCTTGTTCAGTGCAAAGTAGCGCTCGCCGTCTTTGGGCGTGCGTACCTCGCCCTCAATCATGTCGCCGGTGTGCAGATTGAAGCGGCGAATCTGGCTCGGGCTGATGTAGATGTCGTCTGTAGACGCGGTGTAGCTGGAGTCAGGCGCTCGCAAAAAGCCAAAACCGTCGGGCAGCACTTCCAGCACGCCGTCGGCGACGATGGTCTCACCGGTTTTTGCGCGTTTTTTAATGATGGCGAACATCAGCTCCTGCTTGCGCATACGGCTGACGTTTTCGATCTCAAGGGCTTCGGCCTGCTTGAGGACTTCAGACACGTGCAGTGCCTTGAGTTCGTTTAAGTGCATGGAGTTACTCCTTGCGGAGTTCATTAGGAAAACGGGGGGAGGTTTGAAAAGAAGCCAAAAAGAAGGATGGCTTACAAACCGGGAACTCGAACCAGGCGGCAGTGACCGACTGGTGAATACAGCCCATTATGACAGGAAATTCAGGGGCTGTTTGGGCGTGATTTTGAAGGGTGGCCGGGGCCCTGGCTTAAGCTGGGGAGGGCTGGCTGCCAGGCCGGAAATCGCAAGGGCCTGGCAGCGCTTTGAGGATAAAGACTTAGACCAGTTGCTGGTCGATGAAGGCGGTCAGCTGGGACTTGCTCATGGCGCCGACCTTGGTGGCGGCGAGCTGGCCGTCCTTGAACAGCATCAGCGTAGGGATGCCGCGAATGCCGAATTTGGCGGGAATCTCGCGGTTTTCGTCGACGTTCATCTTGGCAACTTGCAGCTTGCCTGCGTAGCCGGCTGCCACTTCATCCAGAATCGGGGCGATCATCTTGCAGGGACCACACCACTCGGCCCAATAGTCGACCAGCACGGGCTGGACGGATTTGAGCACGTCGGCTTCAAAAGTGGCATCGGTGGTATGTTTGATCAGTTCGCTCGCCATGACGGCTCCTTGGGTCTAGTTACGATACGGGGGATAGCTAAATTTGCGGTTATTGTGGCAGAAAGCAAGGGATGGAGTCGCTCAGGCAGCGGCTATCGCCCCGATAGCCTTTCTCCGGATTCAACCCCCCATTCTTCTGTACTTCCATAAAAGCCTTTCCCCCTATGCCGCTTCCCGACTCCCTTGATGCTGCGGCAAGCCTGGCGCAGCGCTGCTGGCAGCAGGCCATGACGCAACTGGCCGAGGCCTTGCAGGTACGCGGCGTGCATCCCGCCGAGGCCGTGGTGCTCTTGCCCTATGTCCAGCTGATCCCGTACGCGCGCCAGGCTTGGGCAGCGCAGGCGCAGCAGGCCGGCGGCACATTTTTTGTGCCACGCTTTGAAACCACCATGAACTGGGCCACCGCTCAGGGCGGTACGCTGGGGCTGTTCACGCCGTCTGGCGATGATTTGCGCATGGACGTGGCGGTCGATACGCTGACTGCCGCTTCGCTGCTGGGGCGCGCCGGCCTGGGCGCGCAGCAGGAGGCGCTGGCCGGGCGTCTGGTCGAGGCCGCCTGGAGCCTGGGCCGGGTCGCCGCGGCGGTCTTGCCCACCGAGCGCCAGGCCTGGAGTGAGCGCCTGGCGGTCGAATTGGGGGTGGGCCTGGATTCCCCCGTGCTGGCGCTGGAAGCGGCGGTGGGGAGTGTGGCGCTGGCCTGGGCGGCGGCCTCGGCCTATCCCACGGACCGGCTGTTCCAGGCGCAACCGGTGTTGCTGGTGGTGCTGGAAGGCTTTCAGACCGAGCCGCTGACGGAGGCGCTCAAGGCGCATTTTGGCGAGCGCTCGCACTCCATCGCGTTATGCCCCTCTGCCGATTGGCCGGACTCGGCACCAGCGCCGGCGCTGCATGCCGCGCGGGATGCCGAGGATGAGGCCGAGCAGGCCGCCGCCTGCGTGCTGGCGCATTTGGCGCAGGGGCGCAAGCCGGTGGCGCTGATCGCCCAGGACCGGCAACTGACGCGCCGCGTCGGCGCCATGCTGGCCCAGCAAGGCATTGCCATGCGCGACGAAACCGGCTGGAAGCTGTCCACCACCCGCGCCGCGGCCGCTTTGATGAGCTTGCTGCGCGCCATGCCCTGGGATGCCTCTACCGACGCCGTGCTCGACTGGCTGAAAAACGCCCCGGCCTTTGCCCGCACCGAGGTGACGGCAGCCGAAACCGAACTGCGCAAAGCCGGCGTGCGTGCCTGGCGCGAGCTGCCCGTTGTGCCGCTGCCCAGCTTGGCGGCCATTCAGGCATTGGCCTTGCCGGTGAACACCTTGCGCGAGACCCTGGTCCGTGCCCGCCCCTTGATGCTCTGGCTGCGTGATCTGCGCGCCGCCCTGCAGGCTGCCGGACAGTGGGAAGTCTTGATGCTGGATGATGCCGGTCAGACGGTGCTGGAAGTGCTGCGCCTGCACGAGGGTGCCGAGACCGAGTTTGAAACCGCGCCCACCATGAAGCTCAATGACTTCAGCAGCTGGGTCAACCAGGCGCTGGAGGGCGGCAAATATTCCCCTGCCCATCCCCAGGATGAGCAGGTGGTGATCCTGCCGTTGGCGCAACTGCTGGGCCGGCCCATGCAGGCCGTGGTGCTGCCCGGCTGCGATGAGGTCCGCCTGCCGGTGTCGCCCGAGCCGCCGGGCCAGTGGACGCCCAGCCAGCGCGAGCTGCTGGGCCTACCTTCGCGCGAGGCCCTGACCAGCGCGGCCCGGCAAGCCTGGCATTACGGCTTGCAACTGCCCCGGGTGGATGTGCTGTGGCGCAGCAGCGAGGGCGGCGAGCACCTGATGCCCAGCGGTTTTGTGCAGGAGTTGCTGCTGCTGCGCGAGCTTGATCCCGCCACCGATCTGGCGCCCGACCAGCGCAGCGCGCGCGCCGTGGCCGCGCAGCCCACGCCTCGGCCGCTGCCCAGCGGCGAGGCCTTGCCCGTGAGCCGGCTGTCGGCCAGCAGTTATGACGACCTGCGCCGTTGCCCCTACCGTTTTTTTGCGCTGCGCCAGTTCAAGCTGCAGGAGTCCGACGAGCTGGAAAGCGAGTTGGGCAAGCGCGATTTCGGCAATTGGCTGCACGGCCTGCTGCGCCACTTCCATGAGGCGCTCCAGGCCACGCCCACCAGCGAGCGGTCGGCGCGGCTGCGCATGATTGATGCTGCCGCCGAGCTGTCCACCAAGGAGCTGGGCTTGAGTGACAGCGAGTTCCTGCCCTTTGCTGCCGCCTGGGCGCCGGTGCGCGACGGCTATCTGGATTGGCTGGTAGAGCACGAGGCCACGGGCGCGCAGTTCGAGTCGGCCGAAAGCTGGCACGAAATGCCACTGGGCGAGCTGACCCTGCTGGGCAAGATGGACCGCATAGACCGCCATGCCGACGGCCACATCTTGCTGCTGGACTACAAGACCGAGCCGCGCACCACCACGGCCGAACGCATCAAGAACGGCCAGGAAGACACCCAGTTGGCGTTCTATGCCGCGCTGATGGCCGACGACACGCTGGCCGCGGCCTATGTCAACCTGGGCGAAAAAGAGCCGACCCGCACCTACGAGCAGCCCGACATCGTGGAACTGCGCGATGGCCTGATCGACAGCATTTTGTTGGACATGGCGCGCATTGCCCAGGGCGCCGTGCTGCCGGCGCTGGGCGAGGGCAAGGCCTGCGACTATTGCGCCGCGCGCGGCCTCTGCCGCAAGGATTTCTGGAATGAATAGAACCCCCACGCCTCTCGCTTCGCGTAGTGCGCTGCCCCCCGAGGGGGCTGAACTTCGCTTGGGGCGGCCCTGCGCTTCGTTCGTGACCCCCACGCTTGTTCGCTCTTTCACCTGTTTCAACGGAGTTGCCCGATGAGCGCCGCCTACGAATGCAACGGCCAGCCGGTGTCCGCCGACGCGTTTTATGCCATTGCCTGCGATCCGCGCCGTAGCGTGGCGGTCGAGGCCTGCGCCGGCGCCGGCAAGACCTGGATGCTGGTGTCGCGCATCGTGCGCGCCATGCTGGACGGCGCCAGTGCCGACGGCACGGCCCAGCCGCAGGTGCGGCCGCACGAAATCCTGGCCATTACCTTCACCAAAAAGGCCGCCGGTGAAATGCGCGAGCGCCTGGATGAGTGGCTCAAGATGTTCTCCCAGGCCGATGACGCTACTTTGCAGCGCGAGCTGGTGATGCGCGGAATGACAAGCCAAATCGGACCGAATGCCCCGCAGGACGTGCGCAAGCAGCTATCAAATTTATACCGCTCCGTGCTGGCCAGCGGGCGCACGGTGCAGATACGCACTTTTCACAGCTGGTTTGCCGCCTTGTTGCGCAGCGCGCCCGTGGCGGTGTTGCAAAGACTGGGCCTGCCGGTCAACTACGACTTGCTGGAAGACGATGCGCCGGCCCGGGCGCTGGTGTGGCGGCGCTTTTATGCGGCGCTCTTGGCCGATGAGCCTCTCAAGGCCGACTTCGAGGCCCTGGTGCTAGGCCACGGCCGCTTCCAGACCGACAAGGCTCTGCAAACTGCGCTGGACAAGCGCATTGAGTTCACGCTGGCCGACGAGAAAGGCATCGTCGACTTGTCGGTGCAGCCCTTTGACGTGCAGTTTCCCGAGTTTGCCGGGCTGGCCAGGCCAGAAGACAGCCTCATCGCCATGCCTGCCAACCGCCAGTTGCTGCTGGACGCCGCCCAGGCACTGGGCCGCGCCAGTGCGCCCACCTTCTCGGCCAAGGGCGTGGAGCTGGAGATGGCGGTGACGGCGCAGCAGCTGCCCGGCGTCTTTGCCGCGCTGCTGACCGACAAAGGCACGCCGCGCAAATTCGGCGAAAAAATTGCCGGCATCGAAGGTGTGCGCCTGGCCCAGGAGCTGGTGTTGCGGGTGCAGGCCGCCAGCCAGCAACACGAGGCTTGGGCCCACCAGCAGCGCATGGCCAGGCTGAGCCGGCTGCTGATTGCCCAGTTCACCCAGCTCAAGCGCGAACGCGGCTGGGTTGACATGAATGACGTGGAAAGGGCGGCCCTGGTCATGCTGGGCGACCCGGTGCTGGCCGGCTGGGTGCAGGAGCGGCTGGATGCGCGCATCAAGCATTTGATGATTGACGAGTTCCAGGACACTAACCCCTTGCAGTGGCAGGCGCTGTCGGCCTGGCTCAGCGGTTATTCCGGCGCCGGTGCGGCGCCCAGCGTGTTTCTGGTCGGCGACCCCAAGCAAAGTATTTATCGTTTTCGGCGCGCCGAGCCGCAGGTGTTTCGCGCCGCCCAAGCCTTTGTCGTGGACGGCCTGAGCGGCGACCTGCTCAGCTGCGACCACACCCGGCGCAACGCCCAGGCCGTGATCGCCAGCGTCAACGCCGCCATGGGCGCGGCCCGCGCGCGTGACGGCTATGACGGCTTTCGCGAGCACAGCACCGACTCGCAGCGCGCCGGCGACACCGGCCGTTTGCCCGCTATCCCGCGGGTCAAGGCTCAGCCGCCCGAAGCCGAGTCAAACGAGCACTGGCGCGACAGCTTGAGCACGCCGCGCGAACTGCCCGAAGAAACCCTGCGCACCCTGGAAGCGCGCCAGGCCGCCGCCTGGATTGCAATGCAAATGACGACCGGCTTGAAACCGCAAGACATCATGGTGCTGTCGCGCAAGCGCGCCGGCCTGCTGCCGCTGCAGCAGGAGTTGCGGGCGCTGCACATTCCGGCGCAGATTGGCGAAAAAACCGACCTGATCGACTGCTGCGAGGTGCTGGACCTGGTGGCGCTGCTGGACGTGCTGGTGTCGCCGCAGCATGACTTGTCATTGGCCAGGGCGCTGCGCTCGCCGCTGTTCGGCCTGAGCGACGCCAGCCTGGTGCAACTGGCCCTGCTGCAGCGTGAGCTGACCTTGCCGTGGTTTGAATTGCTACAAAAAACAGAGCTGCTTGCGCCCGAGCTGCAAGGGCTGGGTGCCATTTTGATGCGCTGGAAAGGCTGGCTGGACGAGCAGCCGCCGCACGATGCCCTGCAAGCCATTTATGCCGACGGCGATGTGCTGGCGCGCTTTGTCGCCGCCGCGCCAGCCACCCAGCGCCAGACTGTGCTGGCCAATTTGCGCGCCCTGCTGGGCGTGGCGCTGGAGCGCGACGGCGGGCGTTACGTCACGCCTTACGGCCTGATTCGCGCGCTCAAGGCCGGCGGCACGCTGGCGCCGGTGGCCGTCAATCCCGACGCGGTGCGCCTGCTGACGATTCACGGCGCCAAGGGGCTGGAGGCCGAGGCCGTGTTGTTGCTGGACACCGACACGGTGGAGCGCAGTGCCGACAGCATGGGGGTGTTGATCGACTGGCCGGGCGAGGCCAGCGAGCCGCACAAATTCGTCTTTCTGGTCAGCGAAAGCCGGCCGCCGGCCTGCGCCCAGGAAGCGCTGGCGGCCGAGCAGGCGGCGCGCAAGCGCGAAGAGCTCAATGCCCTGTATGTGGCCCTGACGCGGGCCAGGCATACGCTGGCGATTTCCTCCATCGAGCCGCACAGGGTCACGACCGACAGCTGGTGGCAGCGCCTGCAGGGCCTGGGTGACGGCCTGATGGAGGAGTTGGCCGCGCCGGTGATTCCGCTGCCGTCCGAGAGTGACACGGCACCGGCCAGCGACGTCTTCCTGCTGCCCGAACTGCCCAGTTTGCCGGCCGACGCGCAGGCTACTCCCGCGCAGGCCGAATTTGAAGCGCCCGACTCCCTCAAGGCGCGCATAGGCAAGGCCATGCACCGCCTGCTGGAGTGGGGCGGCCCCTCGTCGGCGCAGCAAGTGGCTGCGGCGGCGCGCGAGTTTCGCCTGAGTCCGGCGCAAGCTACTGAGGCACAGGCGCTGGCCCTGCGCATCCTGGCGGGCGAGGGCGCCTGGGCCTGGGGTGGACATTCGGTGGCCTGGCAGGGCAACGAGGTGGATCTGGTGTATCAGGGCCAGCCCCTGCGGCTGGATCGTCTGGTGCAGCGCAAGGATGCCGGCCATGAAGACCAGTGGTGGGTGCTGGACTACAAATCGGCCCACGCGCCGCAGCAGCAGCCGGCCCTGATAGCGCAGCTGCAGACCTACCGCGCGGCGGTGCAGCAGATTTACCCCGGCGCCGCCGTGAAAGCCGCTTTTCTGACCGGCCAGGGCACCGTGGTGGAGCTGGTTTGAGCGCCGCATCGGTCTGGCGAGCCCTAGGGCCGCTTGCCTTCTATGCGGCGACGGCTCAGGTCGGCAGCGCGCAAACCTTTTATCAGTGCCTGGACGCGCAAGGCCGGCCCGGCTTTTCCGCGCAAGCCTGTGAACGCGGCCAAGCCCCGCAACAAGACCAGCCCAGCTTGACGGAGCAACTGGACCGCCACATCGCCCAGCGCCAGCCACAAGCTTCAGGACGACCACAGGTTGATTTGCGGACTGAAAGAATGAACAGCCCGAGCTGCCAGCGCGCGCGCAGGGCGCATGACGCGGCGGCCAGCGCCACCAGCCCCCATCACCAAGAACTGCAGGCCAGGCGCTCGGCGATGCAGGGGGCTTGCGGCATCACCCCGCCCGAGCTCACCATCGTTCGGTGATGTTCGGTCCGGGCTGGCCATGGCTTGACCGCGCACTTTCTAGGCCTTGAGCTAGCTGCAATAATCGAGGCTTGCCCCTCGGTCTTGCTGCGACCTGCCTGCATTCATGTTTTCAAGCGATTTAGCCTTGAAGGCCACGACCGATGGGCGCATCCAGCTATTAAAAACAGAGCAACCATGCGCTATCAGAAACCCCGGTGACTGATAGGCTGCATTTTTTGGCCTCAAGTTGCACCTTGTGCAGACGGATTTTCTTTTGAACCACACAACTTCTCTTGCCCAGGCGACCCCGCCGCTACGCGTTGCCGTCATAGGCGGCGGCCCCGCCGGCCTGATGGCCGCCGAGGTGCTGGCCAGTGCCGGCCAGGCGCTGTCTGTGCAGCTGTTTGACGCCATGCCTTCGGTGGGCCGCAAGTTCTTGCTGGCCGGCCGGGGCGGGCTCAACCTGACCCATTCCGAGCCGCCTGAGTTTTTCATGAAGCGCTACGGCGAGCGCAGCGAGCAGCTGCAGCCGTTGATCGCCGCCTTTGGCCCGAACGAGCTGCGCGCCTGGGCCGATGCCCTGGGCGTGGAAACCTTTGTCGGCAGCTCGGGCCTGGTGTTTCCCAAGGACATGAAGGCCGCGCCGCTGCTGCGCGCCTGGCTGCAGCGCCTGCGCAATGCGGGCGTGCAGTTTTCCATGCGCCATCGCTGGCTGGGCTGGGCCGAAGACGGTGCGCTGAAGTTTGCCAGCCCCGCCGGCGAGGTGAAGGTAGAGGCCGACGCCGTGGTGCTGGCGCTGGGTGGCGGCAGCTGGGCCCGGCTGGGCTCAGACGGCGCCTGGCTGCCGCTGCTGGCCGAGCGTGGCGTGGCGCTGGCGCCGCTGCAGCCCTCCAATTGTGGTTTTGAGGTGGCGGCAGCGCCAGGGCGTGCCGCCGCGTCAGCCGGCTGGAGCGAGCATTTTTCCAGCCGCTTTGCCGGCCAGCCCTTCAAGTCGGTGGCCATCAGCTTCACCGATTCGCGGGGCCGCAGCTTTCGCCGCAAGGGCGAATTCGTGGCCACCGCCGCCGGCGTTGAGGGTAGCCTGGTTTACGCCGTTTCCAGCCTGCTGCGCGACGAGATCGCGGCCCACGGCAGCGCCACCTTCCAGCTCGACCTGCTGCCCGACAGAACGCCCGAGCAGGTGCTGGCCGAAGTGCGCCACCCGCGCGGCTCGCGCTCGCTGTCCAGCCACCTCAAGAGCCGTTTAAACCTGGACGGCATCAAGGCCGCCATGCTCTATGAGCTGCTGGGCAAGGACGACATTGCCGATCCGCTGAAGCTGGCCGCCGCCATCAAGGCCTTGCCGGTGCGCGTGATCGCCACCCGGCCGATTGACGAAGCCATCAGCAGCGCCGGCGGCGTCCGCTTTGATGGGATGGACGCGCAGCTGCAAGTCACAACCCCGGCAGGCATCAAGCCGCCGCTGTTTTGCGCTGGTGAAATGCTGGACTGGGAAGCACCCACGGGCGGTTACCTGCTGACGGCTTGCTTTGCCAGCGGCCATGCTGCCGGACACGGTGTTTTAAGCCGTTTAGGCCTCTAGGCCAATCAGGATATACGCTACCAGCTATTGATTTGGTAGCGGTTTGTTTTTTGTCGAATCTCAAAATTTAGGAAAAGAGCTTGCCATGATCGTGCGTTTTCACATCGATCCGATTGAACAAGGACACTACGAGTACCGCGTCAGCTACGAAGGCGAAGAGCTTTACGGCGACGCCGGCCTGGACAGCATAGAAGACTGCATCGTGGCCGCCACCGAAGGCCTGGGCGGTGACGCGATCGGCGCCGAAGTGGCTTACAAGGGCGTGATCAGCGGCACTTATGCGCTGGCTTCGCTGGCCCTGGCAACCGAGCAGATCGCCGTGCATGCCCTGCAGACCACCGAGGCGATCGAAGAGGCTTTCCGCCAGGACTAGCCGCGCCGCGTGACTGCGCCAATCCGACGGAGATCCATGGATGTCCGCGGATAGCGCCGCAGCAGCATTTCGCATGACCCCCTAGAAAGAAACGAATCAGCTTGGCCATGGATACATTTATTTTGGCAAGCCTGCTGTTGGCAGGCATCTACATCATCCGGTCCAGGCAGCAGCGCCAGCGCATGGCGCTGCTGGGTGCGCACCTGCAGAAATACCACATCGAAAAGCTCATGGAAAGGCTACACCTGGGCTATATGGAGGCGCTGGGCGAGGCCGATCCAGCCCGGCGCGAGCAACGCTGGCAGGCGCTGAGCGCCACCGAGGCCACACTGTCCGAGCAGTTCAACCGCTTTGCCACCGAATTTGCCAAGGTCGAAGAGGCCCAGGCCCTGGCCAGCAAGCTGCCGCTGGCCTTGCCCTTTGCCGAAAAGCTGTTTCCCAGCGCCACCTTCGATATGCGCAAACTCCTGGCCGTACACGCGCGCAGCATCAGCCAGACCGCGCAAAACAGCGCCAACCTGAACCTCAAGCGCAAGGCCTTCACGATGTCGGCCGAATTGTTTTTGATGCAGCACAGCTGCCATTGGTTTTGCAAGTCAAAAACCACCGCCAGCGCCCGAATGATGGCCAGAAACCAAACCTCGCACGCCCAGTTGCTGGCGTCGGTTTCGCCCGGCACGCGGGATGCTTATTGCCAGTTGATGGTGGACTGATCAGCCCGGCGCCGGGCTGATGGCGCTCCAAGGGTTTGTCATTGAGGGCGCTTCGCTTGCAAAGAGTTATTCGTCCTTTTCTTTGACTAGCGCTGCCGACGTAGGTTTCGCCTCTTGAGGCTCATTGGGCCTTTTAGGCTCGAACTCTCGTTTGGTATATGTGAACGCTCCAATATTGCCGCTGAGATAAGACTTAAGCATCTCGATCTTCAGATATCCGAGCAGTTAAGACGCTCTGAGAAGGGCCGCTCCGCCAATGAAACAGCCGATCCAAAAAGCCCCAAGGCATGCATAGGGGAGGATGAGACCCCACCCGCCGCGTTTGATGCTCCTTGCATCATCCTGCTTCGCCACGGCTTCCCATGGAAGTTTGTCTGCCAGATACCTATTTACGTCATCTCTGTATCCCCAAAAGAGACCAGCAGACCGGTGGTAGCGATGAGCTACTGCAACACCCGTCAGCAATACGCCGGTAATGAATGCCAGCAGCGCCCATCTAGCGCTATTCAGGTCCAGCGCTTTACTGGCGGTGCCCAAGAATCCAAGCGTTGCTATCACCCCACCCGAGTTTGTGAGCAGAATGTATTTGTATACCTTGTCGCCCCACTCTTTTTCAAGGGCGTGAAGTTGGCCCCAGCGAGTGTTGATACGGGCTAGTTTCTCAGCTTGGCGTTCCGGCGTGAGTGTTGAAAATGTTTCCATGAATTCTCCCCAATGGATCATTACAGCATGTGGCCGGGCCGTGTATGGCTGCGACGCGAACGTTCGCTAATTGATTGTCAGAGTGCCCTGTGGTGATGTTGTAGTCAGCTGTGCCGAACAACTTCGGGAGGCGAGGCGGCACGGCCACGCGGACATACCATGTAGCGCAGCGCTGATTTATTCTCGTTGTAGGGAACACGGCCTTTTCAGTCATAAAAGACTGAGGAAGGTGCTGCAAACAGGTGTTGCAGAGGCAGCCCGAAAGGCTGCTTTGGGCTTGAAACACGCATGAATAGGCGGTTTCAGAATAAAAGGTGACGAGCCTTGACCCCGGCACTGGCTCCGCAGTTAGGGCTGCTTGGTTCCCCATCTGACCCGGTTGGCCGCTTTACCATGCGGGAAGGCCCGTCACCAAGGATTGTAAGTCAGTTGAGAATGACCTTTGCCGCAGGCAGGCGCATCAGTGATAAATTTCAGGGAAAAGGTCGCTCCCGGCCAATTTAGAATGGTCGGATGTCCTATCTAGTTCTTGCCCGCAAATACCGCCCCCGAAATTTCTCTGAAATGGTGGGGCAGTCGCATGTGGTGCAAGCCCTGGGCAATGCGCTGGGCACCGGGCGCCTGCACCATGCCTACCTATTCACCGGCACCCGGGGCGTGGGCAAGACCACCATTTCGCGCATTCTGGCCAAGTCGCTCAATTGCCTGGGGGTTGACGGGCTGGGCGGCATCACCGCCACGCCTTGCGGCGTGTGCCAGGCCTGTACCGACATCGACAGCGGCCGCTTTGTCGACTACACCGAGCTGGACGCGGCATCCAACCGTGGTGTTGATGAAATCGCGCAACTGCTGGAGCAGGCGGTTTACAAGCCGGTGGTGGGTCGCTTCAAGGTCTTCATGATCGATGAGGTTCACATGCTGACGAACACGGCTTTCAACGCCATGCTCAAGACGCTGGAGGAACCCCCCGAATACCTCAAGTTCGTGCTGGCCACGACCGATCCGCAAAAAGTGCCGGCCACGGTGCTGTCGCGCTGCCTGCAGTTCAATCTGCGGCCCATGGCGCCCGAGACGGTGCTGGAGCATCTGGTTCAGGTCTTGAGCGCCGAAAACGTGCCGGCTGAGCCTCAGGCCTTGCGTCTGCTGGCGCGTGCCGCGCGTGGCTCCATGCGCGATGCGCTGTCGCTGACCGACCAGGCGATTGCCTTTGGCTCGGGCCAGTTGCAGGAAGCCAGCGTGCGCACCATGCTGGGCAGCGTGGATCGCAGCTATGTGTTTCGCCTGCTCGATGCGCTGGCCAGCGGCGATGGCCGAGCCGTGGTGGAAACCTCTGAAGTGCTGCGCCTCAACGGACTGAGCGCCGCCTCCACGCTGGAAGAAATGACCACCATACTGCAGCGCATGGCGGTGCTGCAGGCGGTGCCCGACATGGGCGCCGGTGACAACGACTCCGACCCCGAGATTGCCGAAACGGCGCGGCTGGCCCAGGCCATGCCTGCCGATGAAACCCAGCTGCTCTACAGCCTGTGCCTGCATGGCCGCGGCGAGCTGGGTCTGGCGCCCGACGAATACGCGGCGCTGACCATGGTGTTGCTGCGCCTGCTGGCCTTCAAGCCTGCTGGCGTTACGCGGCCTGTTGCGGCATCTGCTTCGTCGGGGAGCGCCGTCGAGCCCCTAAAAAAGCCACAGCCTGAGCTGACTCCGGTCAGCGCCCCGGTGCGGTATGCGATGCCGGTAGCGGAGCCCGTGCCTGTGCGCATGGCTGAGCCTGCGCCGGTTTTGGCGCAAGTTTTTGAGCCAAATAGGCCTGTAGCCCAGGCGGAGCGGGTGCAAGCAGCTATCAATTCAGAAGCGACTGAGGCGGTAGGGGCGGCAGAAGTGGCAGAAGTGCCGCCTGCAGTCCCCGTGCCGCGCCCGCAGCCCGCGCAGGTGACGGCGACGGCGGCACCAGCGGACGCCAGCCCATTGGGCGACGTCTGGAGCCAGACCGTGAACCAGCTGGTGGCCGCCGAGGCGGTGGCTGCCCTGACGCGCGAGTTGGCCCTGCAGTCCGAGCTGCAGAGCCAGGAGGATGGTGTCTGGGTCTTGCGCGTGGAGCTGGAGGCCCTGAGTCAGAACGCCGCCCGCGAGAAGTTGCAACTGGCCTTGCAGACGGCGCTGGCGAATTCGACCCTGAAGCTGGTCGTGGAGTTGGGCGCCGTGAAGGACACCCCGGCGCGCCGCAATGCCGCCGCGCTCGCAGCGCGTCAGCGCGCCGCCGAGGAGCTGATTCAGAACGACCCGTTTGTGCAGGAAATGATGCGCGACTGGGGTGCCAGAATCGTCCCAGGCAGCATCAAGAGCGTTTCACCCTCGCCGTCACCCTCGGCTTCGACTTCGGCTTGAGCGCCCGGCCCCAGCCGCCAAGCCGATATGATCGGCAACAGTTTTTTTGATCCCCCCATTTAAAGGAAAAAATCATGTTTAACAAAGGACAACTCGCAGGCCTCATGAAGCAGGCCCAGGCGATGCAGGACAACCTGAAAAAAGCCCAGGACGACCTGGCTTTTGTGGAAGTGACGGCGGAAGCCGGCGCCGGACTGGTGAAGGTCACCATGACCTGCAAGCACGACGTCAAACGCATTGAAATCGACCCCAGCTTGCTGACGGACGACAAGGACATGCTGGAAGACCTGGTGGCCGCAGCTTTCAATGCCGCCGTGCGCAAGGCCGAAGAAGTCAGCCAGGAAAAAATGGGCAAGTTGACGGCGGGCATGCCCAGCCTGCCTGGCGGCATGAAGTTTCCTTTCTGATTGTCCCAGCGCCTGGGGGGCGAGGCGGCGCACACGCACAGCGCTGTCCCGCCGCTCGCTCCCCATCGATTGAATTCCCGCTTTCCCTCGCTTTTTCCCGTCTTCCCCCGTCTTTTTACCCACTCCCTAAATGGCCACTTCCAACGCTCTTGAGGGCTTGACCCAGGCCTTGCGCCGCTTGCCTGGCGTGGGTGCCAAGTCGGCCGCGCGCATGGCCTTTCATCTCTTGCAGAACGATAAGCCCGGGGCTTTGCAAATTGCGCGGGCGCTGGAATATGCGGTGAGCAGCGTCAAGCACTGCGCCCTGTGCAACACCCTGACCGAGCAGGAGATTTGCGTCACTTGTGCCAATCCGCAGCGCGACCGCAGCCAGTTATGCGTGGTGGAGACGCCGGCCGACCAGGCGGCGCTGGAGCGCACGCTGGCCTATCGCGGCCTGTACTTCGTGCTCATGGGCAAGCTCAGTCCGCTGGACGGCATCGGCCCCAACGAGATCGGCCTGCAAATATTGTTTGACCGCGTGGTGCCCAAGGACGAGCAGGGCGAGCCGCTGCCGGCTGCTGAACGTGAGGTGAGGGAAGTCATTTTGGCGACCAATTTCACCGCCGAGGGCGAGGCCACGGCGCATGTGATTGCCCAGGGGCTGAAGAGCCGAGGCGTGCAGGTGACGCGACTGGCACGCGGCGTGCCCGTGGGCAGTGAACTCGAATACGTTGATCTGGGCACCATTGCCCATGCGCTGGTCGATCGGCGCTGAGGGTTAACGCCTTTATCAGCGCAAAAAAACAAGCAAGAGAGGGATTTCATCATGACGTTCGCACGCTTCACCATCGCTTACTGGTGTGTTCTGGTGGCGGCTTTGTTGCCCATCGTCTGCGCCGGCATTGCCAAGTACGGCACCATGAGCACGCCCCGGCGCGAGGGCGGCTACGACAACCATAATCCGCGTGCCTGGCTGGCACGCCAGACCGACTGGCGCGCCCGCGCCAACGCGGCGCAGGCCAACACCTTTGAGGCGCTGCCGTTTTTCTTTGCCGCCGTGATCATTGCGCACCAACTGCAGGCGGGGCAGACCTGGCTGGATATTTTGGCCTTGCTGTTTGTGGTGCTGCGCATGGCCTACATCATGATGTACGTGGCCGATCTGGCCACCGTGCGCTCGGCGATCTGGGCGCTGGCCCTGTTCGTCAATATCGGGATACTTTTTGCGGGCTATCGCTGATCGCTACTGATGCGTGCAAAAGGCGCTAGTAAGCATTCGTAAGCGAGTCCTTCGCTGGTAAAAACCCGCACGGGGATGACCCCGATGCGGTTTTTTTTTGCCGCTCCTAAGCTCTTGTCATGCACAAGAGAGGATTCAACATGAACCGCCAAGCCCTTATTTCCCGCCGCATCTTTACCGGTGGTACGGTGCTTGCCGCCGCAACGCTGGCGGTGCCGGCCTTGCGCGCGCAATCGCGGCTGGAGAAAACAAAAATAGCCATGGCCGTGGGTGGCAAGGCGGCTTTTTACTACCTGCCGCTGACCATCTCCGAGCAACTGGGTTATTTCAAGGCCGAAGGTCTGGAGGTGGAGATCAGCGACTTCGCCGGTGGCGCGCGGGCCTTGCAGGCGGTGGTGGGCGGATCGGCTGACGTTTGCTCGGGGGCGTTTGAGCACACCATCAACCTGCAGTCCAAGAACCAGATGTTTCAGGCTTTTGTGCTGCAGGGCCGGGCACCGCAAATCGCGTTTGGCGTGTCTACCAAGACCATGCCCAACTACAGGACGATTGCCGACCTCAAGGGCAAGAGGATCGGTGTCTCGGCGCCCGGATCCTCCACCAACATGATGGCCAATCTGGTGTTGTCGCGCGCCGGCCTGAAGGCCAGCGATGTGAGCTTCATCGGGGTGGGAACGGCCGCCGGTGCGCTCACCGCGCTGCGTTCGGGCCAGATCGACGCCATGAGCAATACCGATCCGGTCATGACCATGCTGGAGCAGAAAAATGAGGTCAAGATCATCAGCGACACCCGCACGCTCAAGGGGACCCTGGAGGTGTTCGGCGGTCCGATGCCGGCCGCCTGCCTGTATGCCCCCATGGACTTCATCCAGAAGCACCCCAACACCTGCCAGGCGCTGGCCAATGCCATCGTCCATGGGTTGAAGTGGCTGCAAACGGCGGGGCCCGGCGACATTATCAAGACCGTGCCGGACAGCTATTTGCTGGGGGATCGCGGGCTTTATCTGGCTTCGTTCAACAAGGTGCGCGAGTCGATCTCGCTCGACGGCATCATTCCCGATGACGGCGCTCGCACGGCTCTGAAGGCGCTGGCCAGCTTTGATCCCAGCATCAAGGCCGACAAGATAGACCTTGCCAAGACCTATACCAACGAATTTGCGCGGCAGGCTAAGGAACGTTTCAAGGCTTAACCGTCCTGCCCGCCATCGTCATACGGGGAGAGCGCTCCAGCTTTTTACATGCCAGACACTGCCAACGCCAGCCAGGCGGACTATGCCCTGGAACTGCTTGATTTGAACTGCACTTTCCGCTCGCGGGATGATGCGAGCCAGCGCTACACCGCCGTCAGCAGCACCACACTGCGCATTCGCGCCGGCGAGTTTGTCTCCGTGGTCGGGCCGACCGGCTGCGGCAAGTCCACGCTGCTCAATATCGGTGCCGGCTTGCTGGCGCCCTCTTCGGGCGAAGTGAGGGTGTTTGGTCAGCGGCTGCATGGCATCAATACGCGCGCCGGCTATATGTTTCAGAGTGATGCGCTCATGCCCTGGCGCAGCGCCATTGATAACGTCATGCTGGGCCTGCAGTATCGCGGCGTGGCCGAGCTAGAGGCCAGAGCGCAGGCGCAAGCCTGGCTGGAGCGCGTGGGCTTGAGCGAGTTCGGCGACCGTTATCCGCATCAGCTCTCGGGTGGCATGCGCAAGCGCGCGGCGCTGGCGCAGGTGTTGGCACTGGACCCCGACATCATCCTGATGGATGAGCCCTTCAGCGCGCTGGACGTCCAGACGCGGCAACTGATGGAAAACGAGGTGCTGGATTTGTGGGCAGCCAAGAAGAAGGCCGTGCTCTTTATCACCCACGATCTGGACGAGGCCATTGCCATGAGTGACCGCGTGGTGGTGCTGTCGGCCGGCCCGGGCACGCACCCCATTGGCGAGTTCGTGGTTGACTTGCCGCGTCCGCGCGATGTTGCCGAAGTCCGGCATCAGCCGCGTTTCGTGGCCTTGCACACGCAGATCTGGAACGTGCTGCGCGAGGAAGTGCTCAAGGGCTATGCGCAGCAGCTGAAGAAGGCCGCCTGACATGTGGCGTCATATCAAACCGGCTGAAAGTAATTTACGCGCCTGGCAGTTGGGTTTGCTGGTGGTGGTTTTGCTGGGCTGGCAGTTGGCCTCGCGTGACCAGCAGATCGCCTTTTTCCTGGGCGAGCCGGTCAAGGTGGCGGGCCGGGTCTGGAGCTGGTTCATGCCCTTTAGCTTTGGCGAGAACCGGCTTTTCCCTGATGGCTTGCCGGGCAATGCCGACATTTACCTGCACCTGGGCGTCACTCTGCTGGAGACCGTGCTGGCCTTCGGCATAGGCACGTTGCTGGGGCTGGCTTGCGGCTTGTGGCTGGCATTGGCGCCCAGCGCCAGCGCCATCCTGGAGCCTTACATCAAGGCCGCCAATTCCATGCCCCGGGTGATCCTGGCGCCCATTTTTGCGTTGTGGTTCGGTCTGGGCATCTGGAGCAAGGTGGCGCTGGCCGTGACGCTGGTCTTTTTTATCGTCTTCTTCAATGTCTACCAGGGTGTGAAAGAGGTCAGTCCGGTGGTGTTGGCCAATGCCCGCATGTTGGGCGCCAACCAGCGGCAATTGCTGCGCACGGTTTATCTGCCGAGTGCGACCAGCTGGGTGTTTTCCAGCTTGCACACCTCTGTGGGCCTGGCCTTTGTCGGTGCAGTGGTGGGCGAATACCTGGGCTCGGCGCGCGGCGTCGGCTATCTCATCTTGCAGGCCGAAGGCACTTTTGATGTCAACACGGTCTTTGCCGGCATCGTGGTGTTAACGGTTTTCGCCTTGCTGCTCGATGGTATTGTGGGCAAGCTGGAAAAGCGGCTCATGAAGTGGCAACCACGCAGCGGTGAAACTGAAAAGCTCTAGGCCTTGTTGCAGGTGTTTCCAGTCAGCCAGCCGGTCTTCGCTATTTTCCCTGTCCTTCTACATCCGGGTTCTGTACGACGGCGTAAAGTGATGAGGACGCATGCCTTTGTAGTGGGTGGAAATTGCGATGGAATGACTCTCAACACTTCAAGGAAATACCATGAATCTCGCACACAGCATTGGCCCCATCGCCTCTCTGATCGCCGGCATCCTTATCCTGATCATTCCCCGCCTTCTCAACTACATCGTGGCGATCTATCTGATCGTCATCGGTTTGATTGGCCTGTTCGGAACCGGGTCGCTGCGCTTGTAATTCAGGATTGAATCTGGGCGCGTATCAGCGCTTCTTCGATTTCACCACCGCATGGCTGGCACTGCGCTTGACGGGTTTGGCCTTTGCGCCGCGGCCCGAGGACGCCACCTGGCTTTTGGTCGAGCCTTTGACCGAACTGCTGCCTGACCAGGAGGCTCTGGCCTTGATGGGCAGAAATACCACCACCTGATGACCTGGCTTGAAGCCGGCATTGGCATGGACGTCATTCCAGTCGGCCACGCTGGCAGCGGCCAGTCCGTAACGTTTGGCAATGGAGGCCACGGACTCGCCCTTGCGGGCTTTGACGGTGGTGCGGCGCGTGACGATCTCAGGCGTCAGGGACACCTGGGCGTTGTCGGCCACATGGCTGGTCACGTCATTTTCCATTCGGGCCGAGCGCGGTACAAGCAGGGTGGAACCGGCCTTGATGAGCATGCGTGGCGGGATGTTGTTGACGCCGCGCAGGTCGGCTTCGCTCATGCCAGTGTGCCGCGCCGCCTCCGCCGGGTTCATGGTGCTCGGGGCGGTCCAGGCCGTCCAGCTGGAGTATTGGCCCTGGCTATAGGCGTCGAAATTACGCTGAAACACCAGGGCGTTGTCCCAGGGCAGCAGAATCTGCGGCGTGCCCGCGGCAAGAATGACGGGGCGGTGGGCCGAGGGGTTGAGAGCCTTGAAGTCCTCTATCCTCACGTCGGCAAGTCGCGCGGCCAGGGCCACGTCGATGTCGCGCGAGATCTGCACTTGCTGGAAATAAGGGTGGTTTTCAATCAGCGGCAGCTCGGCGCCGAAGGCCTGCGGATTGGCAATGATGTTTTCCACGGCCTGCAGCTTGGGCACATAAAGCCGGGTCTCCGCCGGCATGTTGAGTTCGTTGTAACTGGTGCCCAGGCCGGCCTTCTGGTTTTTGGCGATGGCGCGAGCCACGCTGCCTTCGCCCCAGTTGTAGGCAGCCAAGGCCAAATGCCAGTCACCAAACATGCCGTAAAGCTTTTGCAGATAGTCAAGCGCGGCGCGGGTGGAGGCCAGCACGTCGCGGCGATCATCACGAAATACGTTTTGCTTCAGGTCGAAGTATTTGCCGGTGGCCGGCATGAACTGCCACATGCCGGCGGCCTTGGCGCTGGAAACAGCCTGCGGGTTGAAGGCGCTTTCGATGAAGGGCAGCAAGGCCAGTTCGGTGGGCATCTGGCGGCGCTCAAGCTCTTCAACAATGTGGAAAAGGTATTTGCTGGAGCGCTCGGTCATGCGCTGCATGTAGTCAGGCCGGCTGGCGTACCACTGCTCGCGCTCGGTCACCAGTTCGTTTTGCAGATCGGGGATGGCAAAGCCGCGGCGAATGCGATCCCACAACTCCTTGGGGGGCTCGGTGGAAGCAATCTGGTGCGAATTGACCTGGCCCGGTGTGATGGCTTGCAGTGGGCCCTTTGGTGTCAGGGGCTTGGTATTGGGCGTGGTGCCGGGAGGGGTGGTGCCGGTCTTGAGCACCGGGTCGCCTGGCATGCCGGTCTGGGTGGCGCAGCCGGCAAGCACAGACATCACCACCAGCAGGGCTAGCGTTGCAAATCGGGTGTTGAAAGAGCGGAAAGACTGGATGGGGGCAGCAATGCAGTAGTGAGGTGTCATTTGTATTGGTTCTTCCACTGCCTGATGGCGGCAAATACGGTGTTGTCGTCCTGGGCCGTCGCATCAAAGCGGTGGGCAGCGGCCATGATAGTGGCTTGTCGGGTTCGCAGGAAAGGGTTTATTAACCGTTCCTGGGCGATGGAAGTGGGCAAGGTTGGCTGGTTTTCTTCGCGTAAGCGCATGCAGTGTGCCTGATAGGTCACCAAATCGGCGTTGCTAGGTTCGACGGTCATGGCAAAACGCAGGTTGCTCAGTGTGTATTCATGGGTGCAGCACACCACGGTATGGCCGGGCAGGGCGGCAAGCTGGTCGAGCGAGTTCAGCATTTGCGCCGGCGTGCCTTCAAACAGCCGGCCGCAACCCCCGGAGAAAAGGGTGTCGCCGCAAAAGAGCAAGGGCTTGCCGTCAACATCCTGGGCGTAATAGGCAATATGGCCTGCCGTATGGCCGGGTAGGTCCAGCACCTGGAAATCCAGCCCCAGGGCGTGTACCGTATTTCCGCCCTGCAGCGCTGTAAACGGCCCGGGAATGAGCTCTTTTGCCGGGCCATAAACTTTTGCGCCCGTGGCTTCGCGCAGCGCATCAACGCCGCCGGTATGGTCTGCGTGATGGTGCGTGACTAGAATCGACTCTAATTGCAGCGCGTGCTGTTCCAGTGCCCGCTCAATGGGTTCGGCATCACCCGGGTCGACGACCAGGGCGCGCTTGCCGTCGTGCAGCAACCAGAGGTAGTTGTCGGCAAAAGCGGGAACGGGAATCAAATACATGCAGTGGTCTCGATGAACTCGGAAATTATAGGTTTGACGGACTGGCTGAAGTCCCCACCGGGGGCTTATCTGCTGCGCTGGGAAAGCGCGCAATTTGACCAGGCTGTGAGCGACATCTTTGGCTACCACGCCTTGCAGCTCGGCCTGGCCGAACTCGATGCCCTGCAGTCCAACCGCATGCCGCACAAATGGCTGGCAATGACGTCCTTGCCCAGGGCGTCGGCCGGCCCCTCTTCGCAAGAAACGGCCCTGCATGAGAACGCCAAGCTTGCCACAAGTTCCCCGCATGTGGCCTTGGTGACCGATTCTGGCGCGCTGCCGTTTCCCGAGAGCAGCCTTGACCTGGTGGTGTTGCCGCACACGCTGGAGCTTAGCAGCGATCCCCATGCTACCTTGCGCGAGGTCGAGCGGGTGCTGGTTCCCGAAGGGCGTGTGGTCATCAGCGGGCTGAATCCGGCCAGTCTGTGGGGTTTGCGTCAGCGGCGCGGCCACCTTTATCAGGGCTTGGGATCTGACAAGCTGTTTTTACCCAGAACCGGCGAGTTCATAGGCTACTGGCGTCTTCGTGACTGGCTGAGGCTGCTCAACTTTGAGGTAGAGTCGGGGCGCTTTGGCTGTTACAGGCCGGCACTGACCAGTCAGAAATGGCTGAATCGTTTCGACTGGATGGACGCGGCCGGTGAGCGCTGGTGGCCTATTTTTGGCGCCGTTTATTTTTTGACGGCGGTCAAGCGGGTGCGCGGCATGCGTCTGCTGGAGCCCAGCTGGAAGACGCGTAAAGTGCCGGCGGCCGCACCATCCGCGGTGGCAAACAAAGAGTCGGCCGACCGCTCAGGGCCGCAAACCTGACTTTTAAACATCTAAACATCACCAGGCATAGGCCTGAAATTCAAAACAACGCATGACCGATTTATCAACAGGCACAACACAACAACAGGTGGTGATTTACACCGATGGCGCCTGCAAGGGCAATCCCGGACCGGGTGGCTGGGGCGCATTGCTGAGCATGGGCGGCACAGAGAAAGAGCTGTTTGGCGGCGAGCTGGGTACCACCAACAATCGCATGGAAATGACGGCTGTCATCGAGGCGCTGGCCGCGCTTAAACGGCCTTGCAGCGTCACGCTCTACCTGGACAGCGAGTATGTGCGCAAAGGCATTACCGAGTGGATTCACGGCTGGAAAGCCAGGGGCTGGCGCACCGCAGCCAAGGCGCCGGTCAAGAACGTCGACTTGTGGCAGCGGCTCGATGGGCTGGTGGCCTCCAGCGGTCACAAGATCGATTGGCGCTGGGTCAAGGGCCATGCCGGCGACCCCGGTAATGAGCGCGCCGATGCCCTGGCCAACAAGGGCGTGGAACGGGCCTTGGGTCGCCTCTGAAGCGTCAGACGGCGGCGTTGCGGCCCGGCGGGCCAGGTCGTTTGGTAAAGGCACTGTAAAGCTGGCCTGGAGCCCATACTGTCATGCGCTGAAATGCTGCGGCAGTCATGGCGTCCTGCTACATTGGAAGTTTGTTTCGTTTTATAACAAGTCACTCTTTCTAGCTCTTACATGGCATCAAAAGCAATTTATACCGTGGTCGCCATTGCAGGTATTGCAGCGGCTTCCGGCGCTGCCTGGTGGTACCAGAAACCCCACACCAAAGATGGCGCCAGGGGGGCTTCGACGGCGGCCGCGCCAGCGTCTGCCAACGGTGGCGGCGCCAGCAAGTCGCCTTCGGTAGAGGTTGCCAAGGTGGAGCTGAGCCGGCTTGTCGATGACACCCAGGCGGTCGGCAGCTTGCGTTCGCGTCGGGGCGTGGTGCTGCGTCCGGAAGTCAGCGGGCGCATCACGCAGCTCAATTTCACCGACGGCCAGCGGGTGCGCAAAGGCCAGTTGCTGGTGCAGTTTGACGACCAGCTGCAGCTGGCGCAAGTTCAGCAAAGTCAGGCCGAACTGTCGATTGCCCAGGCCAACCAGAAGCGCAACCAGGAGCTGGTGGCGCAAAACTTCATCAGCCAGCGCTCGCTGGATGAAAGTGCCGCCAACTTGCAGGTGGCCCAGGCCAAGCTTGCCCTGGCCAAGGCCACAGCGGCGCGGCTGAAAATCATCGCGCCGTTTGACGGCATCGCCGGTATTCGCCAGGTCAACGTCGGCGACTATCTAAAGGACGGCTCCGACATTGTCAATATCGAAGACATCGAAGCCATGTATGTGGATTTCCGTCTCCCCGAGCGTTATCAATCCAAGGTCAAGCGCGGCCAGACCGCCGTGCTGGGCATTGATGCGCTGCCCGGCCGTAGCTACACCGCGCAAATCCAGGCCATAGATCCCCTGATTGATGCCAACGGGCGTTCCGTCGGCATTCGCGCCTGCATAGACAACCGTCAGCTGCAGCTGCGCCCTGGCATGTTTGCCCGCGTCAACACTGTTTTTGGCGTGCGTGACAACGCGCGCGTGATTCCCGAAGAGGCCATTGTTCCGCAGGGCGGCAAGCAGTTTGTGATCAAGCTGCTGGAGGGCCAGAGCGAAGGGACCCGGACGACCCAACGTGTGGAGGTCAAGGTCGGCTTGCGCAGCCCCGGCAAGGTTGAAATCCTGGCAGGGCTGGAGCCGGGCGACACCGTGGTGACAAGCGGCCAGCAGCGGGTGCAGCGCGACGGCACCACAGTCAAGGTGGTGGACCTGGCAAGCACCCGTGCGGCGAGTCCGGCCGCTGCCGTCGAATCGCCTCAGACGGCGCCGGCCGCCGCCGTCATCTCCGGCCCCAACCCCTGCGGTGTGGTGGTGTCAGAGGCGCCAGCCCCGGCTCGCAGCACTGCTATCCCAGAGCGTGGCCCCGCCAATGTGGCCGCACGCAATCCGGCCTGAGCCGGAGCTTCATCTAAATCTGAGTGATTGACGTAACAGCCCCCTATGCAACTCGCTGAAGTTTCCATACGCCGTCCGGTGTTTGCCACCGTACTGTCGCTGCTCATCGTGTTGGTAGGTGCGGTGAGCTTTAACCGGCTCACCGTCCGCGAATACCCCAAGATTGACGAGCCGGTGGTGACCGTGAGCGTGCGCTACGCCGGCGCTTCGGCCGAGGTGATCGAGTCCCAGGTGACCAAGCCGCTGGAAGATTCCATTGCCGGCATTGATGGCGTGGACGTCATCACCTCCATCAGCCGCGCCGACCAGGCCCAGATCAGCGTGCGCTTCCGGCTGGAAAAAGACGCCGACTCCGCAGCTGCCGAGGTGCGCGACCGTACCTCGCGTGTGCGCAACCGCCTGCCGCAAGCGATTGAGGAGCCAGTGATCGCCAAGGTTGAGGCCGATGCCTTTCCCGTCATCCAGCTGGCGTTTTCCAGCGAGTCGATGACGCCGCTGCAAATCAACGACCTGGTCAATCGCATCGTCAAGCCGCGCCTGCAGACCGTCACCGGCGTGGCCGATGTGCGGATTTATGGCGAGCGCAAATACGCCATGCGGGTCTGGCTGGATACCGACAAGCTGGCGGCCTACCGACTCACCACGCAGGATGTTGAAGATGCGATTCGCCGCAGCAACCTCGAGTTGCCAGCCGGACGCATTGAATCGCAGCAACGCGAATTCAGCGTGACCTCGCAGACCGACCTGATCAAGCCGGCCCAGTTCGGCGAGATCGTGATCAAGAACGTCAACGGCTTTTCCGTCAAGGTGCACGATGTGGCCCGGGTCGAGGAGGGGGCTGCCGATTCCCGCACGGCCGTGCGCCTGAATGGCCGCTCTGCGGTGGCGGTCGGCATCATTCGCCAGGCAACGGCCAATCCGCTGGATTTGTCCAAGGGCGTGCAGGAAGCCTTTCCAAAACTCAGAGCTGATCTGCCTTCGGACATGCTGATCGACATTGCCAATGACAACTCGGTCTTCATTGACCGTTCGGTCAAAAACGTCTATCAGACCATTGGCGAGGCCGTGGTGCTGGTGGCGCTGGTGATCTTTGTATTCTTGCGCACCATGCGGGCGTCCATCATTCCCCTGGTCACGATTCCCGTCAGCCTGATCGGCACCTTTGCCCTGATGGCGCTGGCCGGCTTCACCATCAACACGCTCACCCTGCTGGCGCTGGTGCTGGCCATCGGCCTGGTGGTGGACGATGCCATCGTGATGCTGGAAAACATCTTTCGTCACATTGAAGAAGGCATGGATCCTTTTTCCGCCGGTATCAAGGGCGCCCGCGAAATTGGCTTTGCCATCATCACCATGACCGCCACCTTGGTGGCGGTGTATGCGCCGCTGGCTTTCACGCCGGGGCGTACCGGCCGGCTGTTTGTGGAGTTTGCGCTGGCGCTGGCCGGCGCCGTGGTGGTGTCGGGCTTTGTGGCGCTGACGCTCACGCCCATGCTTTGCACGCAACTGCTCAAGCACAACCCAGAGCCGAATCGTTTTGACCGCGGTATGGAGCGCTTGTTGACCGCCATCTCCGACCGCTATGGCGCCGCGCTGCGCTGGGTCATCACGGCGCGCTACCAGTTGCCGGCTGAAGAGCGGGGGCTGGGCCAACGGGTCAAGGGTTTTGTGTTGCAAGCACGCTGGATCGTGCTCGGCATCATGCTGCTCAGCGCCTTGGCGATTTCGTTGGTGTTCCCGACCATGAAGCAGGAACTCTCGCCCATGGAAGACCGCGGCGTGATTCTGGCCAGCGTCAACGCGCCCGATGGCGCCACCCTGGACTACACCGACCGTTATGCCAAGGCGCTGGAAAAAATGGGTCAGCCCTTCAAGGAGTTCGACCGCATTTTCGCCAACGTCGGCAACCCCACGGTGGCGCAGGCCAGCGTGGTCTACCGCACGGTTGACTGGGACGAACGCAAGCGTTCCACCATGGAGATGGCGCGCGAGCTGCAACCCAAGTTCAATGCGCTGCCCGGCGTCACGGCTTTCCCGATCACGCCGCCTTCGCTGGGCCAGGGCTTTCGCGAACGGCCGCTCAATTTTGTGATCCAGACCTCGGACAGCTACCAGAATCTGAACATCGTGGTGCGCCAGATGCTGGACGAAATTGCCAAAAACCCCGGCATTGTGTCGCCCGATGTGGATTTGCGACTGAACAAGCCCGAGCTGCGCATCGAGGTCGAGCGCGACAAGGCGGCCGATCTGGGGGTCAGCGTCGAGGTGGTGGCCAAGGCGATAGAAACCCTGCTGGGCGGCCGCAACGTCACCCGTTACAAGCGCGACGCCGAGCAGTACGACGTGGTGGTGCAGACCGAGGCCAGCGGCCGCAGCACGCCCGAGGACATTGACCGCATCTATGTGCGCGGCCGCAACGATGCCATGATCCCGCTGTCGGCACTGGTCAAGGTGCGCGAAAGCGTGTCGCCGCGCGAGCTGAACCACTTCGGCCAGCGCCGCTCGGTGTCCATCACGGCCAGCCTGGCTGCAGACTACTCCCTCGGCGAGGCCCTCAAGTTCATGGACCAGACCGCCGCCAAGGTACTCAAGACCGGCTACAGCACCGACCTGAATGGCACCTCGCGCGAGTTCAAGAATTCGCAGGGCGCGCTGGCCATTGTGTTCGTGCTGGCACTGGTGTTTATTTTCCTGGTGCTGTCGGCGCAGTTCGAGAGTTTTATCGATCCGCTGGTGATCATGCTGTCGGTGCCGCTGTCCATGATTGGCGCGCTGCTGGCGCTGAAGTGGAGCGGTGGTTCGCTCAATGTGTATTCACAGATTGGCCTGATCACGCTGGTAGGCCTGATCACCAAGCACGGCATTTTGATTGTGGAGTTCACCAATCAGTTGCGCGGGCAGGGCATGGAGATGATTGATGCGTTGGTGAAGGCTTCTTCCCAGCGTTTGCGCCCCATCCTGATGACCACCGGGGCCATGGTGCTGGGCGCCTTGCCACTGGCCATGGCGCATGGCGCCGGTGCCGAAAGCCGCCAGCAGATCGGCTGGGTCATTGTGGGCGGCATGTCGCTGGGCACCTTGCTCACGGTGTTTGTTGTGCCCACCATGTATTCCCTGTTTGCCCGCAAGGCTGTGCCGGGCGCCAACCAGGCGGTTGCCAAGGAGCAGCCGGAGGCTCACACTGAGTACCCGGAGTACGTCACGAAATAGCCGGTACCGAACCCGGCAGGGGTATTGCGCCATGCCCAGGGTTGAATTTGCCAGATCTCTGACCCGTCACCTGGTCTGCCCGCCCCAAGAGGTGGCGGCCACCAGCCTGCGCGCGGCGCTGGACGCGGCATTTGTCGCCGTGCCCGAGTTGCGCAGCTATGTGCTGGATGACCAGGGGGCGGTACGCAAACATGTGGCGGTGTTTATCAATGCCCAGATGATTGCCAGCCGCACCGATCTTGACATTGCGTTGCAAAGCGAAGACAAAGTCATGGTGATTCAGGCGTTGACTGGGGGTTGATGCAGGAGGCTGATATGCAAAAGCTGTGGGTGGGTACACGCAAAGGGCTGTTTGTGGTGCAGGGCGGTGCGGGCCGCTGGCGCCTGGGTGAGCCGCATTTTGCCGGCGACCCGGTGACGCAGATCCTGCTCGACCCGCGCGAGGGCGCTTGCTACGCGGCGCTGCGCCTGGGGCATTTTGGCGCCAAGCTGCAAAAAAGCTGGGACGAGGGCGCCAGCTGGCAGGAGATTGCCGCGCCGGCTTTTCCGCCCAAGCCCACGCAGGGGCCCTGGAAGGACGATGCCACGCCCTGGAGTGTTGACCTGATCTGGAGCCTGGAGTCTGGGTCGGCTGCTTCCTCGCCCTCCGCCAGCACCCTGTGGGCGGGTTGCCTGCCCGCCGGGCTGTTCAGCTCGAATGACGGCGGCGTGAGCTGGCAACTGGCCGAGAGTCTGTGGGATCGTCCAGAACGCAAGGAATGGCAGGGCGGTGGCTATGACCATGCGGGTATTCACAGCATATTGATTGATCCACGCGATGCCAGCCACCTCACCGTCGGTATTTCCTGCGGCGGCGTCTGGCAGAGCCGCGATGCGGGCCAGAGCTGGGTCAATACTTCGGCCGGTCTCAAGGCCGATTACATGCCGCCGGAAAGGCACGACGACCCCAACGTGCAGGACCCGCACCGCCTTGATCAGTGCCTAGGCGCGCCCGACGTGCTGTGGTTGCAGCACCACTGCGGTTTGTACCGCTCCAGCGACGGTGGCTTGCACTGGGAGGCGCTGGCCGCGCCGGCACCCAGCGGCTTTGGTTTTTGTGTCGCCGCGCACCCGAGCGACCCGCTGCGCGCCTGGGTGGTGCCGGCGCATTCGGACGCCAGGCGCATACCGGTTGATGGCCGCATGGTGGTGAATCAAAGCCTGGATGGCGGCGCCACGTTTGTCAGCCATACGACAGGCTTGCCGCAGCAAGATGCCTACCATCTGGTCTACCGCCACGCGCTGGCGGTGAGCGCCGATGGTCAAACCCTGGCCATGGGTTCGACCACAGGCGGCTTGTGGCTTAGCGAGGACGGCGGGCAGGCATGGCTTTGCGTCTCGAATGACCTGCCGCCGATTGCGGTGCTGCGCTTGGCCTGAGGTCATTTGACGGCAAAGGTTCAGCTGGCGCCCTCAAACATCAGCACATCGACCTCATCGCCCACCGCCACATTGCCCTGGCTGTGGTGCAACACCATCAGGCCATTGGCTTCGGCCATGGAGCGCAGCACGCCAGAGCCCTGGCTGCCGGTGGTCTTGACTTGCAAACCGCCATCGGGGCCGTTGGACACCCAGCCGCGCTGGTATTCGGTGCGGCCCGGCTTCTTGCGTATGGCCTCGGTGCTGCGGGCCTTGAGCAGCGGCGCCGGCGCTGCGCTGGCGCCCATCATTTGCAGCAGGGCCGGGCGCACAAAGGCCAGAAAAGTCACCATCACCGCCACCGGATTCCCGGGTAAACCGAACAGGATGGCACCGTTCGGGTTGCTATGAGTTTGGTAGCTTCTTGCGCTCGCTGTTATTGGGCTGGAGCCCGATTTTTCTTGAGAAATCCGGCCCACGGCCATGGGGCGGCCGGGTCGCATGGCAATGCGCCAGAAGGCCACATCGCCCAGTTTTTTCATCATGGCCTTGGTGTAGTCGGCCTCGCCTACGCTGACGCCGCCCGAGGTGATGACCGCGTCGGCCCGCATGGCGGCCTCGGTAAATGCCGCTTCCAGCAGCGCCGGGTCGTCCGCCACCACACCCATGTCAATGATCTGGCAGCCCAAGCTGCTGAGCAGACCGAAGACGGTGTAGCGGTTGCTGTCATAGACTGCGCCCTCGCGCGGCGCTTCGCCCAGCGACAAAATTTCGTCGCCGGTGGAGAAATAGGCCACCCGCAGCGGCCGCCAGCATGTCAAGGTTTTAAGGCCCAAAGAGGCTGCTAGCCCAAGACGAGCGGGCGTAAGCAGCTCACCTTTTTGTAGTGCCGGCCGGTCTTGCATGAGGTCCTCGCCACGCAGGCGACGGTTGTCGCCGGGATTGAGCAGGCCGGCGGGAATGCAGATGCGACCGTCTTCGATCACAGTGACAAACTCCTGCGGCACCACCGTGTCCAATCCCTGCGGCATGATGGCGCCCGTCATGATCTTGACGCACTGGCCGGGCTTGACTAGGCTGTTGCTGCCTTGCCAGGCCTTGCCGGCCAGCGCGGTTCCAGCCAGCACCACCAAGTCCAGCGGGTTGTCGGCGCTCAATTGGCCGCCGTCAAAGGCATAGCCGTCCATGGCCGAGTTGTCGTGTGGCGGCACATCGAAGGGCGAAATGACGTCTGCGGCCAGCACCCGGCCAAAGGCTTCGAACAGGGGCAGCTCGACGGCATCTTGCACCGGGCTCACCAGCCTGGACAGGAAATCCTGCACTTGCGCGGCCGACATGGCCTGCGGGTCGTAGCCTTGCAGTTCGGCGGCGATTTGCTGGAGTGTTTTTACGGCGGGCATGGGTAGTTTCAGGATTCCAGCTGGTGCAGCTCGGCCAGCGTGTTGGCATTGAAAAAGCCGCGCGCATCGTCGCCGGGCTGGTCGAAGGGCACCAGCACGGTCTTGTGCTGGGCCGTCCAGGCATCAATCTTGCGGCCGCCGCCCTGGGTGAAACGCACCAGGCTTTCCAGCATGTGGGTGGCCATCAGGCAAAACACCGGCTGGGCCCTGAGCTGGCCGTCTTCCTCGCGCGCGGCGGCGACGGCGAAGTCGGCATCCTCGCGTGCCAGGGCCTGAGCCATGCGCGCTACCAGGTCAGGCGGAAACAGCGGGGTGTCGCAAGGCACGGTGAGCAGATAGGGCGTTTCGCAACGCTCCAGTCCGGTGAGGAAACCGGCCAGCGGCCCGGCGTATTCGCCCAGACCGGTGCTGTCGGGCCAGACCGGCGCGCCAAAGGCCTCGTAAGCGGCCAGGTTGCGGTTGGCATTGACCATGATCGAGCCCACCTGCGGCGACAGGCGCAGCAAGGAGTGCAAGGCCAGCGGGATGCCGTTGAAGCTTTGCAGGCCCTTGTCAACACCGCCCATGCGGGAGCCGCGGCCGCCGGCCAAAATAACGCCGGTGATGGCTTCTGCGTGCAAGGCAATGAGATTATTCATAGTCATTCAATGTCCCAGAATTTGCGCGGTGCAGCACCGGGCCGTTCCCGTATCCACCAGCCGGGGCTGCGGAATCGGCTCTGCCGGGCCGCAGGCGCAGCACCCCCTCGGGGGGCAGCGAACCACACGAAGTGGGGAGCGTGGGGGCCATACCCTCTAGCCTCCGATGTAACTCATCTCGACACGTTTCAAGCCACCCTCGGCCGGGCTGGCGTCAGGCGGCAGGGCGGCGCGCAGTTCCGAATAGCGGTCGCCGCGCGTCTGCCAGATAGGCGCCACGGCAGCAGCGATTTCTTCGTCGCTGTGACCGCTGCGCAGCAGCGCGCGCAAGTCATGGCCTTGATTGGCAAACAGGCATAAAAACAGCTTGCCCTCGGTGGACAGGCGGGCCCGGTTGCAGTCGCTGCAAAAGGCCTGGGTCACGCTGCTGATGACGCCGACTTCGCCGCCGCCATCGGCATAGCGCCAGCGCTGGGCGGTTTCGCCACTGTGGTTGGGGTTGATGGCCGTGAGCGGAAACTCGCTGCTCAGGCGCTCAATCACCTGCGCCGAGGGCAGCACCTCGTCCATGCGCCAACCGTTGGTGGCTCCCACGTCCATGTATTCGATAAAGCGCAACACCACGCCGGAATGGCGGAAATGCCTGGCCATGGGCAGGATTTCGTGGTCATTGGTACCGCGCTTGACCACCATGTTGACCTTGATGGGCGACAGGCCGACTTGCTGCGCCACCTCTATGCCCTTGAGCACCTCGGCCACCGGAAAGTCCACATCGTTCATGCGCCGAAAGATGGTGTCGTCCAGGCCATCCAGACTCACGGTGACGCGCTGCAGGCCGGCGTCTTTGAGCGACTGGGCCTTTTTGGCCAGCAAGGAAGCATTGGTGGTCAGCGTGATGTCCAGCGGCTTGCCGGCCGGCGTCTGGATTTTCGCCAGCATCTCGATTAGCACTTCCAGGTGCTTGCGCAGCAGGGGCTCGCCGCCGGTCAGGCGGATTTTTTCCACGCCATGAGCGACGAAAATTTTTGCCAGTCGGGTGATTTCCTCAAAGCTCAGGAGCGAGCTTTGCGGCAAGAAGGCGTAGTTTTTGTCAAACACCTCGCTAGGCATGCAGTAGCTGCAGCGGAAATTGCAACGGTCCGTCACGCTGATGCGCAAATCGTGCAACGGCCGGCCCAGGGTGTCGCTGAGCAGGCCGGTGGGCGCCGTCAGCTGGGAGGGGATGGGCGGAACACGGCTTGCATAGCGTATGTCCGCAAGGGGGATTACTTTGTCTGTCATGGTGGGGTTCAATAGGGAGAATTTACTCCATAGGCTTGGCCGGGCGGCAAAGGTGCTGGCTTATCCCCAGCCGCCGCGCGTTATTGCGCAAGGCCGCAATGGTCAGGCGGTGACTTCTTCAAGCCAGCAGGGGCCGCGGGACTGGCTTTGCCAGACCGCAGGCGCAGCGCCCCCTCGGGGGGCAGAGAGCTACGCGCAGCGAGCGAACGTGGGGGTCATCTAGACACAGCGTGCCCCGTCCACCTCTAGGCACACGCCGCTGATGAAATCGGCCTCGTCGCTGGCCAGGTACAAGGCCGCATTGGCCACGTCCAGTGCCGTGGAAAAGCGTCCTAGCGGAATGCTGGCCCGGAATTTGGCCTTGCGCTCCTCGTCCAGCGGGCCGCCGGCAAATTCGGCGGACAGGCCGGTGTCCGGGTTGAACACCGGGTTGATGCAGTTGACCCGGATGTTGTCAGGCCCCAGCTCGGCCGCCAGCGACTTGGAGGTGGTGATGACCGCGCCCTTGGAGCCGTTGTACCAGGTCAGGCCGGGGCGTGGCCGCACGCCTGCCGTCGAGGCAATGTTGATGAAGCTGCCGCCGCCCTGGGCGCGAAACACCGGCGTGGCGTGGATGGTGGCCAGGTAAATGCTTTTGACATTGATGGCATAGCATTTGTCAAAGTCTTCTTCGCTGGTTTCCAGCGCCGGCTGGTTGCGGTGCGTCCAGCCGGCGTTGTTGATCATCACATCGAGCTTGCCGTAGCGCTGAACGGCAGCAGCCACCAGCGCCTTGACCTCGGCCGATTGGGTGACATCGGCGGCGAAGAAAGACGCGGTGCCACCGGCCTTGATGATGGCCGCCACCACTTTTTCACCCAGCGCCACATTGATGTCGTTCACGATGACTTGGGCGCCTTCGGCGGCCAGGCGCCTGGCAATGCCCTCGCCAATGCCGCCGCCAGAACCGGTGACGATGATGGTTTTGTTCTTGACCCGCATGGGTTGATCTCCCGCTTGATAGTTGAATCGTTGCTATTGGCGCGCCCGGATGTGCTCCGGGGCAGACATTAACCGTGGCGCAGGGCGACCGTCTTCAGGGTGGTGAAGCCGTATAGCGCCTCAAAGCCTTTCTCGCGGCCATAACCGGAGGACTTGACGCCGCCAAAGGGCAGCTCCACGCCGCCGCCGGCGCCATAGTTGTTGATGAAGACCTGGCCGCTCTTGATGCGCTTGGCCATGCGGAACTGGCGCGCGCCGTCGCGGGTCCAGACACCGGCGGCCAGGCCGAATTGGGTGGCATTGGCCAGTTCCACCGCGTGGTTTTCGTCCTTGAAGCTCATGGCGCAAAGCACCGGGCCAAACACCTCTTCCTGCGCCAGCCGGTGGTTGACCGGCACGTCGCGCAGCAGGGTAGGGGCCTGGTAAAAACCGGTGTCCGGGGCCTCGTCGACGATCTGGCCTTGCGCCACCATGGGAATGCCGGCGACATGGGCGTCGCTTAAAAAGTCCCAGACACGCTGCTGCTGGTTTTGCCGGATCAGCGGGCCGACGTCCAGGTCCATGGCGGCCGGGCCGACGCGCAGCTTTTCAAAAGCCTGGCCAAGGCGCTCCAGCAAGGGCTCGTAAATCGACTGCTCGACCAGCAGGCGGGAGCCGGCCGAGCAGGTCTGGCCGGCGTTTTGCACGATGGCGTTGACGATGGCCGGGATAGCCGCGTCCAGGTCGGCATCGGCAAAGACGATTTGCGGGCTTTTGCCGCCCAGCTCCAGCGTCACCGGGCAGTGGCGCTCGGCAGCGACCTGCTGGATCAGCGTGCCCACCCTGGGGCTGCCGGTAAAGCTGATGTGATCTATGCCGGGGTGGCGCGCCAAGGCATCGCCGATTTCATGGCCGTAGCCGGTGACGATGTTGAGGGCGCCGGCCGGAAAGCCGACTTCGGTCGCCAGTTGCGCCACGCGCAGCAGCGACAGGCAGGCGTCTTCGGCCGGCTTGACGACGCAGACATTGCCGGCGGCCAGCGCGCCGCCCACGCTGCGGCCAAAAATCTGCATCGGGTAGTTCCAGGGAATGACGTGGCCGGTCACGCCGTGCGGCTCGCGCCAAGTCATCACGCTGTAGCCGTCCAGATAGGGAATGGTGTCGCCGTGCAGCTTGTCGCAGGCGCCGGCGTAAAACTCGAAGTAGCGCACCAGGGCGGCGGCGTCGGCCCTGGCTTGCTTGACGGGCTTGCCGCAATCGCGCTGCTCCAGCAGGGCCAGCTCGTCGAGATGCTCGGCCACCTTGGCCGACAGACGCATCAGCAGGCGGCCACGCTCGGCGGCGCTGAGGCGGCTCCAGACCAGCTCCAGGCAATCGCGGGCGCTGCGCACCGCGACGTCGATATCGTGCGCGTTGCTGCGCTGAATCTCGTCAAAAACCTGGCCGTCGGACGGATCGAGGACGGGAATGGTTTTGCCGGTCAAAGAGGGCACGGAGGCGTTGGCGATGTAATTGAACTGCATGGTCTCATTTTGCTTCAAACCGCCGAACGGCCTGGGGCACGGAAATAATGATGAAAAGTGGCTCTTGCCCAATCCAGGCGGTCGCAGCTAGCTATTGATTTGGTAGCGTATTGGGCATGATCCTAGGGTTTACGTGGCCTGGCGATGCGCCAAAGCAGCCCGACCCCAGGGGCGTCAGGCAAAGGGCCTACATGTACCCAAGAAAAATGCCAGTCAGCTCTTAACTGACTGGCATGACGCATAAGCGGGCTTTTAGGCGGCAGATTGCGCCGACTTACATGAGCGTGACCTCAACCCGGCGCGCCTCGGGGCCGGTACCTGCCTTGATGTCTTCGGGCTTTTTGAGCTCAATCTTGTCCTCGGCCACACCCGCGCTCTTGAGCAGGTCGCGCACGGCGAAAGCGCGTTGCTTGGAGATTTCGGCGTTCGTGGCGGCGTTGCCAGTGGCGTCCACAAATCCGCTGATAGAGGCTTTCTTGCCGGCCTGGACGCCGGCAATGATGTCGGCCAGCGCCTTGGCGCCGTCGGGCGCCACCTCGGCCTTGCCGGTGGCAAAGAAAAACTTCACCACGCCGCCTTCGACCTTGACCGAGGCGGCATCGACCACTACCGGAACCGGCAGGGCCACCGGCGGGGCTGCCAGTACCACCACTGTTTCGCTGACTTGCACTGGCACGGTCATGGCGACCACCTCGCCTGGGTGGAACTTGACGACCAGCGGCACGATCAGCAGTGCCACGATGTTGATGATTTTGATGAGCGGGTTGATGGCGGGACCGGCGGTGTCTTTGTAGGGATCGCCCACGGTATCGCCGGTCACGGCGGCCTTGTGCGCCTCTGAGCCCTTGCCGCCGTGGTTGCCGTCTTCAATGTATTTCTTGGCGTTGTCCCAGGCGCCGCCGCCGGTGCACATGGAAATCGCCACGAACAGGCCGGTGACTATGGTGCCCATCAGCAAGCCACCGAGCGCCTTGGGGCCCAGCAGCAGGCCGACCAGAATCGGTACCACCACAGGCAGCAGCGACGGGATGATCATTTCCTTGATGGCGGCGGTCGTCAGCATGTCCACGGCGCGGCCGTATTCGGGCTTGGCCGTGCCTTCCATGATGCCCTTGATCTCGGCAAACTGGCGGCGCACCTCGACCACCACGGCGCCGGCGGCGCGGCCCACGGCCTCCATGGCCATGGCGCCAAACAGGTAGGGGATCAGCCCGCCGATAAACAGGCCCACGATGACCATGGGGTCGCTCAAATCAAAGCTGATGGCGCGGCCATAGCTTTCCAGCTTGTGGGTGTAGTCGGCAAACAGCACCAGCGCGGCCAGGCCGGCCGAGCCAATCGCGTAGCCTTTGGTCACGGCCTTGGTGGTGTTGCCCACGGCGTCCAGTGGGTCGGTGACGGCGCGCACCTCGGGCGGCATGTCGGCCATTTCGGCAATGCCGCCGGCGTTGTCGGTGATGGGGCCGTAGGCGTCCAGCGCCACCACAATGCCGGCCATGCTGAGCATGGCGGTGGCGGCAATCGCAATGCCGAACAGGCCGGCGAGTTTGTAAGACACCAGAATGGCGATGCAGACGAACACCACGGGCCAGGCGGTGGATCGCATGGACACGCCCAGACCGGCAATGATGTTGGTGCCGTGGCCGGTGGTCGAAGCCTGGGCGATGTGCTTGACCGGTGCGTATTGCGTGCCGGTGTAGTACTCGGTCACCAGGACCAGCACGGCGGTCAACACCAGGCCAACGGCGCAGGCGCCGAACAGCCTCATCTGACTGCCGCTGGCGGTCACGGCGTTGTCGGGCATCAGCCACATCGTGACGAAATAGAAGGCAATCAGCGACAGCACCCCGGCCACGGCCAGGCCCCGGTAGAGCGCGGGCATCACGTTCTTCATGCCGGGCGAAGCCTTGACAAAGAAGCAGCCGATGATGGAGGCGACGATGGAGACCGCGCCCAGGGCCAACGGATACAGCACCGCATTGACCGGCGCGCTGGCCACCAGCAGGGCGCCCAGCACCATGGTGGCAATCAGCGTGACCGCATAGGTTTCAAACAGGTCGGCGGCCATGCCGGCGCAGTCGCCGACGTTGTCACCGACGTTGTCGGCAATCACGGCCGGGTTGCGCGGGTCGTCTTCCGGGATGCCGGCTTCGACCTTGCCCACCAGGTCGGCGCCCACGTCGGCGCCCTTGGTGAAAATGCCGCCGCCCAGTCTGGCAAAAATGGAAATCAGCGAGGAGCCAAAGGCAAAGCCGATCAGCGGGTTCAGCAGGTCGGCCAGTTTGCGGTCTGGAGTCAAGTTGCCATTGCCGACCAGAAACCAGAAAAAGCCGGTGACGCCCAACAGGCCCAGACCCACCACCAGCATGCCGGTGATGGCGCCGCCGCGAAAGGCGACGTCAAGCGCCGGGCCAATGCCCCGCGTGGCCGCCTGTGCCGTGCGCACATTGGCACGCACCGAGACGTTCATGCCGATAAAGCCGCAGGCACCCGACAGCAGCGCACCGATGATGAAGCCGGTGGCGGTTTTGCCGTCAAGGAAAAACCCGATCAGTATGGCCAGGATGACGCCGACGATGGCGATGGTCTTGTACTGCCGAGCCAGGTAGGCGGCGGCGCCGGTCTGTATGGCCGCCGCAATTTCCTGCATGCGGGCGTTGCCGGGGTCCTGGGAAAGAATCCAGCTGCGCGCCCAGATGCCATAAGCCACGGCAATAAGCCCGCAGACGAGCGCAAGAATCAGCGCTGAGTTGCCTGTCATAGAGGGATCTCCTACGTTGTTTTTCGCTTGGAGAAGGCGCCACGCTAGCGGAGCCTCCGCTGCGTTGCTTCCTCGCTGCTCACGTGGAGACGATTGGCCAACTCGCGAAATTTAACGCCAAAACATGACAAGTTGACGAAACGTAAGGCCTGAATCAGTAAAATGCGGGTAAATCCCGAGCAGCTTGGCTGCGCTAGTCAACCTCCCGGTAACTAGCAAGCCTTTCCTCCCTTTTCCCCTTACCCATTCTTTTATCAACGCAAAGCGACCATGTCCCTAGCTAAAGTTACCCCCGGTAAAAATGCCCCTGAGTCCTTCAACGTGATCATCGAAATTCCGATGAACGCCGACCCGGTGAAATACGAAGTGGACAAGGAATCCGGCGCGATTTTTGTTGACCGTTTCATGAGCACGGCCATGCACTACCCGACCAACTACGGTTATGTGCCGCAAACCCTCAGCGGTGACGGCGACCCGGTGGATGTGCTGGTGATCACGCCCGTGCCCCTGATTCCTGGTGTGGTGGTGACCTGCCGCGCCATCGGCATCCTGAAGATGACCGACGAAGCCGGCGAAGACGGCAAGGTGCTGGCCGTGCCCATCGACAAGAAATGCTCGCTCTACACCCAGTGGCAAAAACCCGAAGACCTGAACCCGCTGCGCCTGAAAACCATCTCCCATTTCTTTGAGCATTACAAAGACCTGGAAGAGGGCAAGTGGGTCAAGGTGCAGGGCTGGGAAGGCCCGGAAGCGGCCCAGAAAGAGATCTCCGACGGCATCGCCAATTACGCCGCGGAAAACAAGGCCTGAGCCTGTTTTTAAGCTTCTTAGGCCTCTAGCCCATACTCGTCGGGCGTAAGCAGCTATTAAAAACGAAGCGTCAAGCAAAAAAACGCCTGCTGGAAACAGCAGGCGTCTTTTTATTGGCGCGGCTAGGCGGCCTGGCGCTGCAGCCGGCCATAGCGCGTCAGCACGGCGCACAACTCGTCGTGCGGCAGGGCGTGAACCACCGTGCCATTGAGTCCGCTCATGGTGTGGGCCGCAATCATGGCGTTGACGATGGCCTCTTCCACGGCCTGCACCGTGGCCTGGAACAGCGGGTCTATGGCTGCGCCATGCGGCAGGGCCTGCCAGGCCGATAGGCCATCGTCCGTGTTGGCTACCTGCTGCGTTGAAAAGGCCAGAAAAATGTCGCCGCTGGAGTGCATGGCCACACTGCCCACGCGCGCCAGGCCCATGGCTGCGCGGCGCGCCAGCCGTTTGCACTGGTGCGGCAGCAGCGGCGCATCGGTGGCGATGCAGGCAATGATGGAGCCGTCCTTGTTGGCCTGAACGTCTGGCAGGGAATGCGTGATTTCGCGGCCCACCGGGACGCCGGCAATGGTGAGTTGGTCGCGCTGGCCATAGTTGCTTTGCACCAGCACGCCCACGGTGTAGCTGTGGCCCAGCACCGTCACCACGCGGCTGGACGTGCCTATACCGGCCTTCCACTTGTGCGTGATCATGCCGGTGCCGCCGCCCACACAGCCTTCGGCCACCGGGCCGGTGCTGGCCTGCTCCAGCGCGGCATGGGCATGTTCGGCGCGCACATGGTGGCCGTTGATGTCGCTGAGCACGCCGTCATAGGTTTCGGCCACCACCGGCAGATAAAAGTGGGACGGGCTGTCCGGCTGAGCCCGCTGGTGCAGCCAGGCAACCGTGGCATCGCGCACCACGCCCACGCTGTGGGTGTTGGTCAGCATCACCGGGCCTTGCAGCAAGCCGGCTTCTTCCAGCCAGTGCGTGCCGGTCATTTCGCCGTTGCCGTTGAGCGAGAAGAAAGCGCCGGGCAAACTGGCATGCGCGCCTTGCTGGCCGGCCGGCAGTATGGCCGTGACGCCGGTGCGAACGGCGCTACCTTCAATCAGCGTGGTGTGACCAACGGCCACGCCGGGCACATCGGTGATGGCGTTGAGCGGGCCGGGGACGCCGTCAAAAGGAATGCCCAGATCGCGGGCGCGGGGTTTGTTGGGCATGGCTAGTCCTCGGGTGGGCGGAAAAACCGCTACCTTACCGCAGGCTCTGCCGGGCCTGGAGCTACAACTTTAGATGGCGGCCATGCTGGCGCAGCTTTCGGCGCATTTGCGGCAAGCGGCCGCGCAGTCATCCATGCCGCCTATGGCCTCGCAGCTGGTGGCACAGGCTTCGCAGACTTCCGCGCACAGCGCGCAGAACTTGGGCACGAATTCTGAGCCGCTGAGCTGCAGGTTGGCCGAGGCCTGGCAGACTTCCGCGCAGTTCAGGATCAGGGCAAAGTGCTCGGGATCGGTATGCTGGCCGCCGATTTGCAGGCAATGGGTCATGGCCGTCTGTAGGCAGGCGTGATGGCACTGGGTGCAGGCCTCTATGCAGGGCTGCATGCTGGTAATGGCGTGGTCCATGGCGATGCTCCTCGACTGAAGTCAAGACATCAATGAGTGTGATCCTTGCGCGGCCGGCTGTCTGGCAGACTGCGGCGACAAGCGCTGTAGGCGCGGGCCTATGCTTTAGCGCTGGCCCGAATAGCCGCTCAAGACTTGCGCGTAGCGTCGGGGTAGATCAGGCCGTGCAGCCGTCCTTTATCCTCGCGTGCAAAAGGTTTCCAGCTGCCTTCGGCCTGCGCCAGCCGGTCGGCCACGGCCCACCAGGCGCTGGGGTTGACGCCCAGACCGATGTGGCTGGCCAGCACCTCGATGTTTTCGGTGTGCGGGTTGGCCGGGCTGGGCGCTTGTATGCTGCCTTGCCAGGCCACCACGCCGTCGCTGCGCGAGTAAATGCTGGTGGTGGGAACGGGGGGCGCGATGGGCAGCTCATAGCTTTGCGCCTCGCGCTCTACGCTGCGGCCACTGGCCAGCTCGTAAAGACGCCAGACATTGGTGGATTTGTGCGAGCCGGCAAACGGCGACCCCAGCGTGATCACATGTCGCACCATGTGGGGCAAGTCCTTGGCCAGTTCGCGGGCATAGACGCCGCCCAGGCTCCAGCCGATCAGGCTGACCTTGCGGCCGCTACTTTCGTAGGTGTCTATCAGCTGCTTTCTGGCGTCTTCCAGCACGCCAGCGCGTGGGCCCAGGTTAAAGCCCTGTTCCCAGCCCCAGGGCTGGTAATTGAGGGACTGCAGGTATCGGCGCAGCGGCAGCGTCGTCATGTCATTGGCCGACAGGCCGGGAAACACCAGCACCGCATGGCCATCGCCTTTGGGGGCGCGTGCCAGCAGCGGCCAGGCCGGCAGCAGCGCGCCAAACTCCCAGAAGGCGCGCAGTTCCAGCGCCAGCAGCCAGGGGCTAGGCGGGAACTCGTGCAGCGATGCCCCGTCGGGACTTGGCGGTGCTTGTTTTGCGCGGGGCGCTTGGGGTGGTTGAGGCGACGGTCTTGCCATGGCTTGAAGCATTGGATGGGGGAGTCTTGGTTTTATGGGAAGCGCCATCAGTATCGAGGCGCTTGCTGCGCCTGATCGAGGGAGCCCTCTCTAACTTTGACGCTTTGGTCACCTGTTTGATTGCCGATTTTCGGGTTTTTACCGGGTTTTCCGTAACGGGGGGCTTGGCCGCGAGCCTTTGCGGCGCTTTTTTCGGTGTTGCTGGCGCCACTGCCGTCTTGGCAGGCGCTGCGCTGCCCATCAGCGTCTGCGCCAGCTCGAAGGCGGCCTCAATCGCCTTGGCCAGGTCCTGTGCCTGCGGCAGCGCTTTCTTGTCGGCAATGATGCCGAAATCGACCTGGCCGGCATAGGTCTGTATGGTGATGTTGAGCGCCAGCCCGTGCAGGATGATGGACAGCGGATGAAAGGTCAAAAAGCGCGCGCCCGCCAGATAGAGCGGCACGGCCGGGCCAGGCACGTTGGAGATCGCCAGGTTGGCCATGCTGGGCAGGCGGCTGGCGAGGCCGCTTTTGCCGTAGGTGTTCAGCGCCAGCTTGCCCGCGCCGCCCACCAGCCAGGGCGCCAGCAGGGACGGGTAGTCGGTCGGCAGCAGGCCCTTGAGGCTTTGCATGGAGCTTTTCACCTTGGTGGTGGACGCCATGATGGCGTTCATGCGCTTGAGCGGGTGCGCCAGATGCGTGCCCAGCTCGACCAGGCTCAGGCTCACCTGGTTGCCCAGATTGCTGGCATCGGCGGCGCCGCCAGCCTCAGCTTCGCGCAGCGACACCGGCATGGCCGCCACCAGCGATTTTTTCGGCAGGCTGTGATGCTGCGTCAGGTAGTCGCGCAGGGCGGTCGAGCAGAGCCAGAGCACCATGTCGTTAAAGGTGCCGCCCACCGCCTTGCCCATGGCCTTGCACTCGGCCAGCGGCAGGCTGGCCGTGACGAACACGCGGCCGGCACCGATTCCGGTGTTGAAAGGCGTTGCCGGTGCCAGCTTCATAGGCATCTTGGGCCGCACGCCCTTGGCCGAAGCGCTGGTGGACTGCCGGGCCAGCGTGCTGCCAAAGGTGCTGGCTGCCGAGGGCAGCGTCTTGGCCAGTTTGGCCAGCTGGCCCAGCGAGCTGGAAAACACCGCCCCAATCATCTTGCCCAGCTTGAGGTCGGATTCAAGTGTGCGGCGCCGCCCTGGATCGGGCGGCGCCACCTCGCGCGGCTGCGGACTCAGATCCAGCAGGGCGTTGGCCAGCATCACGCCGCCCTTGCCGTCCAGTGCGGCGTGGTGGATTTTGGAGAAAAAACCGGCCACGATCTTGCCTCCCTGGGATTGAGGCAGTTGGATGCGGTCAAAGATATAGAACTCCCAGAGCGGGAAGTTGCGGTCTATCAGCTCGCCGTGCAGCTGCGCGCACAGCTTGTGCACCTCGGCCAGCGACATCGGTGCGCTGCCTTTTTTTGCCGGGTCGGCGCGGCGGATATGAAAGCCTATGTCCACGGCATCCGCCTCCACCCACAGCGGGTGGCCCAGGTCCAGCGGCATGAACACCAGCTTGCGGCTGAAAACCGGCGCCAGGTGCATGCGTTTGGCGATGTGCTGGGTCACAGCCTTGTGAAAGCTGCCCTTGAAGCCAGCCGGCAACTCGCAGAGATTGAGTGAGCCCACATGCATGGGCATTTCGGGGGTTTCCAGGTAAAGAAAGGTCGCATCCAGGCCGCTCAAGGGTTTCATGGTGATGTCTCTCCGTGGGATGACATTAACCGAGCCGCTGGGTTTGTGGCACTAGGGTTTGCCGAGGCAAAGGCTGTGCCCTGCCTAGCTCAAGATTGAAGCGGCGCCCACCCGGGCGCACGACCGGCGTCGCCCCATCCCGCCTGGGAGACAATGGCCTTGCTGCGGCGCCAGGTGGCCGCCCAGTCTTGAGCAACACGATTTTCTTGAAAAGGTTTTCTACATGGCAATCGCATGGCTGACAGTTTTGCAGAGTGTTCCGTGGGCTGAGGTGGTCAGTAATGCGCCCAAGGTCGCTGCCGGGGCAAAGAAATTGTGGAATGCCGTGGCCAAGAAAACCCCACCCGTCCTGGCGGACTCTGCGCCGCAAGCGCAGGCGGCGCTTTCGCCCGAGGCCCAGGCCATTGCCGCGCTGGAGGCGCGCATCCTGGCGCTGGAGGCGGCTTCGGCTGATTTGCAAAACCAGATGGTCGCGTCGTCCGAATTGATTCAGGCGCTGGCCGAGCAGAACACCCAGCTGATTATTCGCGTTGAAGTCATGCGCCGGCGTCTGTGGTGGCTGGGCAGTTTGTTCGTGCTTGGCGGACTGGTTGTGGCGGGCAGTCTGGCGCTGCTTTTTACGTGCTAAAGCCTCAACCAATATCGCCCGCCACGACAGCGCGCGATGAGATGATGGCCGTCGATGTCAATGTTGACGCCGGGCACGATCAGCGTTGTAGCCAATCCAGACCTCAAGGCTTATGACGTGTCACCCTTGAAGGGGCGTTCAATCCGGACTTTTGGCTCTCGGTTGCCGCGGCCAGTCTGGTAAGAAATTTTTAAGCGAAATAGGCCTCCAGCCCAATCAGGACGGGCGCAGGCAGCTATCGAAAAAGTAGTAATTCGCTTGTCGCCTAAACCCTGATCTCGAACCGGGCATCGCCCATGTCGCGGTTGAAGGGCTTGAGGGCCGTCATGATGGCCTTGTCTTCGGCCTTTTCCCACAGGGCAATCACTTCGCGCTCGGCGCTGTAATCGTCTTCGGCGAGTTCCTCGGGCGTCAAGTCTTCCAGCAGCGAGCGCGCCAGCAGGCAGGCCTGCAGCGTGGGCAGCACATAGTCTGGGCCGCCCACGGCAAATTCCAGTGCCATGCGAAAGCGCAGTTCGGCGGCGGCGCGCTCGTCGGCGCTCAAGTCGGGGGCCTCAACCATCTGGATGGTGTAGCTTGGGGTTTTTTCAGTCATGGGGTGTTTGCGTCAGTTGTTTGTGTGAGTCTGCGGCTGCGGCCTTGAAGGGGCTGCGGCTTTCCAGCTCGTCCATGTAGTTGTCTATGCCCGCGCCTTCGCGCTCGAGGAAGCGCTCAACCGCGTCGGCAAAGGCCGGATGCGCCAGCCAGTGGGCGCTGGTGGTTTTGACGGGTAGCAGGGCGCGGGCCATTTTGTGCTCGCCCTGGGCGCCACCCTCAAAGCGCTGGAAGCCGTGCTCTATGCACCACTGCAGCGGCTGGTAGTAGCAGGCTTCAAAGTGCAGGCAGTCGACGCGGGCCAGTGCGCCCCAGTAGCGGCCGTAAGCGACTAGGTTTGTGGCCGGGTTTTTAGCATCATTTGTGCCGCTAGCCCCCGCTGGCTGGGCGCTGATAGCTATCAAACTGCTAGCGATGGCCTGGCGTGCGCCGTTGGCATCCGTGTGCTCGGCCACAAACAGCAGCCAGTTGTCGGCCATGGTGTGCTGCATGCGGCGAAAGAAGTCGCGGCTCAGGTAGGGCGCGTTGCCGTGTTCCAGGTAGGTGCGTTCATAGCAGCGGTAGAAAAAGTCCCAGTCGGCGTTGCTGATGTCTTTGCCCAGAGACCAGCGGAAGGTGATGCCGGCCTCACGCACCTTGCGCCGTTCCTGGCGAATTTTTTTGCGTTTTTCCTGACTCAGCGACATCAGGAAGTTGTCGAAGTCGCGGAATCCCTGGGCAGATAGGTAGGGTTCCGCCGACAGGCCTCCCTTGGGCGGAACAGCCCTCTCGGGGGGCAGCGAATCAGCCAAAGTGGGGAGTGTGGGGGCCGTATTCGTCCAATGGAATTGAATGGTGTGGCGCAGCATGAGCCCGGCCTCTTCGCAAGCGGCGATGTCTTCATCGGCGGTGAAGAGCAGATGTAGCGAGGAGAGTTTTTCCTGCTCGCACCAAGCCAGCAAGGCCTGCACCAGCAGCAGGCGCTCGGCCGCATGGCGCGCCAGCAGGCGGGCGCCGGGCACGGGGGTGAAGGGCACGGCGACCACGGCCTTGGGGTAGTAGGTCAGGCCGTGCTGCGCGTAGGCATTGGCCCAGGCATGGTCAAACACGTATTCGCCGTAGGAGTGTTCCTTGAGGTAAAGGGCACAGGCGCCGGCCAGGGTGTCGCCCTCCCAGAGCGTGATGAAGCGCGGCGTCCAGCCGGTGGCCGGCGTGGCGCAGCCGCTTTCGTGCAGGGCGGCCAGGTATTCGTGGCGTATGAAGGGGTTGAGGACGCCGTCCGGGCTTTGCGCGGCCAGCAGTGCATTCCATTGGGCTGCATGGACTTGCAGCGGCGAATCCAGCACGCGGATGACATAATCGTTTGAGCTATTTTTCACGTGTCTTATTGTGCTATTTGTGTCGTTCCGGGGTTGATTTCTACATGCCACTCAAAATTTGCGTTGCCCAACTGAACTACTGCGTGGGCGACATGCCGGGCAATGCGCAAAAGATTATTGATGCGGCCCGCACGGCTTACGCCGAGGGCGCGCGGCTGCTGCTGACGCCAGAGCTGGCGATTTGCGGCTATGCGGCCGAAGACCTGTTTTTGCGCCCCTCATTCATTCAAGCCTGCGATGATGCCGTGAATCAGGTGGCCCGTGAGCTGGCCGGGTTAAAAGGCCTGACGGTGGTGGTGGGCACGCCCACGCACGGCGATAGCGGCCAGGGCCTGCGCACCAAGAGCGTGGAAGTGCAGCAGCGCCACAATGCCGCCAAGGTGCTGCAGGGTGGCCGCGTCATTGAAAGCTACGCCAAGCGCGAGCTGCCGAATTACCAGGTGTTTGACGAGCGCCGCTATTTCACGCCGGGCCAGGGCACTTGCGTGTTTCAGGCCGGTGAGGGGGATGACAGCATCAGCGTCGGGCTGTTGATCTGCGAGGACGCCTGGTTTGAAGAACCGGCGCGCCTTAGCAAGGAGGCTGGCGCCGAGCTGCTGCTGGTGATCAACGCCTCGCCCTTTCACGTTGGCAAGGGTGGCGAGCGCGAAAAAATGATGCGTGAGCGCTGCCTGGCCACCGGCCTGCCGCTGCTGTATGCACACCTGGTGGGCGGGCAGGACGAGATCGTCTTTGAGGGCCATTCGTTTGCCTTGCAGGCCGACGGCGCGCTTGCCGGCCGGGCCGAGAGTTTCAAGGAAAATCTGTTCTACGTGCAGGCAACACGGGCGCAGCCAGCTATTCATTTGGTAGCGGATGCGGTGCCGGATCGCAGCAACGAGGCCGACCTGTGGGACGCGTTGGTGCTGGGCGTGCGTGACTACCTGGGGAAGAATGGCTTTCCGGGTGCGATTCTGGGCTTGTCGGGCGGCATTGACTCGGCTTTGGTGCTGGCGATTGCGGTCGATGCGCTGGGTGCCGACAAGGTGCGCACGGTGATGATGCCCTCACCCTATACGGCCGATATTTCTTGGATAGATGCCCGCGAAATGGCCGAGCGCATGAAGGTGCGTTACGACGAGTTGTCCATCGTGCCGGAGTTTGAAGCCTTCAAGGCTTCACTGGCCGGCGAGTTCAAGGGCCTGAAGGAAGACACCACCGAGGAAAACATCCAGGCGCGCATTCGCGGTGTGTTCTTGATGGCGCTGTCCAACAAGTTTGGCTCGATTGTGCTGACCACCGGCAACAAGAGCGAAATGGCCACCGGCTACTGCACGCTTTACGGCGACATGGCGGGAGGCTTTGCCGTCATCAAGGACTTGCTGAAAACCACGGTGTTCAAGCTGGCGCGCTGGCGCAATGAAAACGACCCCTACGGCACCGGCAGCAATCCGATTCCAGAGCGCATCATCACCCGCCCGCCCAGCGCCGAACTGCGTCCCGATCAGACCGACCAAGACAGCCTGCCGCCCTACGAGGTGCTGGATGCCATTTTGCGGCGCTACATGGAAAACGATGAAAGCGTCGACAGCATCGTGGCCGCCGGCTTTGAGCGGGCGGTGGTCGAGCGTGTTGCCAGGCTGATTCGCCTGAATGAATACAAGCGCCGCCAGGCGCCGGTCGGCATAAGGGTGACGCACCGCAGCTTTGGCAAGGACTGGCGCTACCCGATCACCAGCAAGTTTCGCGCTGAAAGCGTCACAGGCCTGTAAGCCGGGGCAAGCTGTTTCGTCCGCGTTACATTCCAAGCATTCTTAGAATTCATACCATAGCCCTACGGAGAACTTTCAGTGAAACAAATTACCGCCGTTCTAAAGCCCTTCAAGCTGGAAGAAGTCCGCGAGGCCCTGGCCGAATGCGGCGTCACCGGCCTGACCGTGACGGAAGTCAAAGGCTTTGGCCGTCAGAAGGGCCACACCGAGCTCTATCGCGGCGCCGAGTATGTGGTCGACTTTTTGCCCAAGGTCAAGGTGGAAGTGGTCGTGAAAAGCGACGATGTGGATCGCTGCGTCGAGGCCATTGTGCGTGCGGCACGCACCGGCAAGATCGGTGACGGCAAGATTTTCATCACCAGTGTGGAGCGCGTGGTGCGCATACGCACTGGAGAAGAGGACGAAGCGGCTGTTTAGGTAGCCCCCACGGTCGCTCTACTAGCGTGTGGCTCCCTGCCCCCCGAGGGGGCCGCTGCGCCTGCGGTCTGGCGGAGCCAGTCCCGCGGCCCCTGCTAGTGAAGAGATGGGGCGATAGGGCGGCTGGCGCTTGGTTCGCTGCGGAACCTCAGGCCGGTCCGGTTAGTTAAATCTGGTCAAGCCTGGCATTGGCGGACGTCATGCCGGCCGCTTGCACCAGCGCTTGCAGCAGTGGCTCCGCCTCGTCGCCGCTGCGAATCAAGGTCATCTGCCACTCACTCATGAAGCCGTTGCTGACGGCCGAGTTCAGAAAGCTCAGCAGGCCGTCGTAAAAGCCGTTCAGATTGAGCAGGCCGACCGGCTTGTCGTGGTAGCCCAGCTGGCGCCAGGTCCAGACTTCAAAAAATTCCTCCAACGTGCCTATGCCGCCCGGCAGTGCCAGGAAAGCGTCAGCATGCTCGGCCATGATGCGCTTGCGATCGTGCATGTTCTCCACGATGTGCAGTTCGGTGCAGCCGGTGTGGGCCCATTCCTTTTCCACCAGCGCCTTGGGAATCACGCCTACCACCCGGGCGCCGGCAGCCAGCGCCGCGTCGGCCAATATGCCCATCAGGCCGTTGTGGCCGCCGCCATAGACCAACTGGCCGCCGTGACGTCCTATCCAGCTGCCAATCGCTTGGGCCATGGCCGCGAACTCGGGCTGATGGCCAGGCCGTGAGCCGCAATACACGCAGAGGGAAAAGGTGGGTTTTTGGGGGGGAAAGGGTGATGCTTGGTCGTTCATGTGGCAAATCGGTGAAAAAGGGCCAATGCCCAGGTACCCGCACAGAGCAGCAGGCTGAGCAGCACGGCGGCGCTGCCCATATCCTTGGCTCGCTTGGAGAGTTCATGCCATTCTGGGCCTATGCGGTCTATGGCGGCTTCTATGCCCGTGTTGAGCAGCTCGACAATCATGACGAGAACGACGGTGCCGGCCAGTAACACGGTTTCCACCCAATTCTGGCCGAGCCAGAAGGCGGCAGGAATCAAGAGTACGGCGGCAATCGCTTCCTGGCGAAACGCCGTTTCATGCCAGCCGGCGCGCAAGCCGGCGACGGAGTAACCGCCGGCATGCCAGATACGGCTCAGGCCTTTACGGGCTTTCTGAGGATTCACCGGCGCATCGCCGGGTCGGGGCGATGCTGACGTAGACGCTGAAAGCGGGACGGGTTTGGACATGGTGAGATTGTGGCGCAGCTGGATGTTGGGGCCAGATCGTGCCTGGGCGTTGTGAGCGGCTCAGGATTTTTTCTTGGGCGGCGTGACCCAGGTGATCAGGCGGGTGCCGGCCCAGACATCGTGCCAGAACTGCTGCTGCGGGTGAAAGCGGGCCAGAATCGCCCAAATGGCGACCCAACCCAAGGTCAGGACAGCGCCCTCGCTGCCCGACAAATCAAACAGCCAGCTCAGGCCCAGCGGTGGCAAAAACCACAGCCAGCTCAGCAGATAGCGCAGCAGAGCGCGCCGCTGACTGATGGGGGCGCCATGAATATCGACCACGCGGATGTTCCAGGTTTTCATGGCCAGTGTTTGGCCCTTGGCCCAGAACCAGACAAAGTAAATTCCGAAAACCACAAACACAAAGGCCTGCAGGGCGTGGCGGTTATCCAGGGCGTTGCGGGTCTGGCTCAGGGTGCCAAAGAGATAGCCGGCAATAAAGACCACGCCGAACATCAGCATGCCTTCGTACATCCAGCAGGCCATGCGCCTGATCAGTGATGGCGTTTTCGTATTTGAAACTATCAATTTTGTAGCTGTAAAGGGTTGCCTGCAGCGGGCTGCAGCACTGATTAATGGATGAGGCGGGGCCAGCTGGACACTGGCGGGGGTTCAGCGCTGGGGGGCGATGCCGGCTCCGCCGGTGGCGGCGTCAGCCGCAGGCGGCGCTGCGGGCGTGGCGGCTGCCGCCGGTGATGAAGGCGTGATTTTAGGCGCAGGTTTGCTGGCGTGGGGCGGGACGGCCGCCAGCTTCTGCGGCGCCACGGGTTTGATCGCCGTGGCCGCGCCGGCAGGCTTGGGGCTGGCCTTGGCTGCCAGCTTCTGCTTTTCCTCGGGGCTCAGGGCCTGGTAGGTCTGCCACTTGGCCTTTTTTTCTTCGGGCGTCAGTTGCCTGGACAGCTCCTTGGTTTTGGCAAAGTTCAGCCGCGCCTGGGCGCGTTGCTGATGGCTGAGGGCGACCCATTCATTCATGCGGCTGTGCATGGTGGCCTGACCCTCTGGCGGTAGCGAGGGGTAGTTCTTGGAGATTTCCAGCCATTTGCGTTTTTGGGCTTCGCTGAGCGTGGTATTCCAGTTGGATGCCAAAGGCGCCAGCGCCTGCTGTTGCATGGGGCTGAGTTCAGCCCAGGCGGGCCGGGAGCTGGCTGTCTTGGTCGGCGCCGCGGTGGCTGCCTTGCCCGTTGCTGTGGTGCCGACGGGCGGCTTGGGTGCTTGCGCAAAGCTGCCCAAGGGCCAAGCCAGCAGGCCAGTCAGCAGCACCAGGGCCAGAGACAAGCGCTTTGGCTTCGAAGTAAGAGAGCCAGGCAGTAGCGCCATCCATTGGGATGGGCGGTGAGGCGAAGGGGCAAGAAGGGGAGCTGTTGGCACGATCATTGGACGTTTGACGCCTGGCGTGTGGCCTTGAGAAACTGCACGAAGCCCGGATCAGCAAACGCGGCTGGCGGCAACTCATCGGTGAGCAGTGCCACGTCAACCTCGGCCACTTCCTGGGCGCGGTTGTCGTTTTGAATGGAGTTGATGAGCAGCAAGCCGACCACCAGTGCCACCAGCGGCAACACAGAGCCAAGACGGCCCCACCAGCCCAGGCGATCGTCGGAGCCCCAGGTGAGCGCTGCGCTGCCGCCCGTGTTGACGACCTGAGTCGCGGTTTCGAGCTTGGCGACTTTACGTTTTGAAACGGCCTGCGCACGCGCGGCCCGCAAGCGCTCAGAAATGTCATAGGGCAGATCAGCGGCACCGGCGGACAGGTAAGACGCGGTTTTTAGACCGAAACGGTTTTCAAGAATCTCGGCTCTTTGTTGTATTGAATTGGTCATAGTTTTATCCCTTTGGCGCTCAGGGCTTTGCTGAGGGCATGAACTGCACGGGAGCAGTGTGTTTTGACGCTGCCCTCCGAGCAACCCATGGCGGCAGCCGTTTCAGCCACATCCATCTCTTCCCAGTAACGCATCAGAAACGCTTCGCGTTGACGACCGGGCAGACCTTTTACCTCTACCTCGATTTCGCGCAATATTTGCGCCCGCTCAGTGGCATCCTGAGCGCTTTCAGTTCCTTCAGAGTTGGTCAGGGTCTCTAAAGTTTCCAGCAGATCAAAATCCCCGTCTTCTCCCGACGAGGCGAACTCGCTCATGTTGGAAAAAAGGGCGTTTCGGGTCTTGCGGCGGCGAAACCAGTCCAGCGTGGCGTTGGACAAAATTCGCTGAAACAGCATGGGCAGTTCCGAGGCGGGTTTGTCGCCGTAGTGCTGGGCCAGCTTCATCATGCTGTCCTGAACGATATCAAGTGCGGCCTCTTCGTCCCGGACGTGATAAATACTGCGTTTGAAAGCCCGTTTTTCAACGCTTTTCAGGAAGTCGGAAAGTTCTTGTTCAGTTGCCAACGGTGTGGGTTTCCTGTTCGTCAAGCGCTGTTGTTCTTACGGTGGTTCTGACGCCGCGGTTCGAGGCGAGTCTGACCGTCGGTCGCAGGATGCAGCTGCAAAATTATCACATTAAGCCTCTCGCAGGCTGGCGTTTTTCTGCTTGTGCGGCCATTGTGCAACGCGAAATGTCATAATAAGACTGCAATTCAAAAGGCAAACGGGTCATGGCTCGGCGAATTATGTTTTCGCTTATGGTTTTGACCTCAAGTCTCAAGGCTGCTTCAAAAGAGCGGGCTAAGAGGCACCCAAGGTATTTCGTTAGAGAAATTCACAAAGGTTCATCATGGAAATCTCCAAGGCGGAAATCGCATCCGCAGCAGCCGCATCTGCTTCAACAAATTCTCAGGAACTCCGGGGTGCCGAAATCCTCGTGAAGTCGCTTCAGGCCGAAGGTGTCAAGCACATCTGGGGTTATCCGGGCGGCGCAGTTCTTCATATTTACGACGCTTTTTACAAGCAGGACACGATTCAGCATGTGCTGGTGCGCCACGAGCAGGCCGCCGTGCATGCCGCCGATGGCTATGCGCGCGCCACCGGTAATGTGGGCGTGGCGCTGGTGACTTCGGGACCCGGCCTGACCAATGCCGTGACTGGCATCGCCACGGCCTATATGGACAGCATCCCGATGGTCATCATCAGTGGCCAAGTGCCAACGGCGGCGATCGGCCTCGATGCCTTCCAGGAGTGCGACACCGTGGGCATCACACGGCCCATCGTCAAGCACAACTTCCTGGTCAAGGACGCGCGCCAGATGGCCGAGGTCATGAAGAAGGCTTTTCACATCGCCCGTACCGGCCGGCCAGGCCCGGTTGTGGTGGATATTCCGAAGGACGTGTCCTTCAACAAGGCGCTTTACACCGGCTATCCGCAAAGCGTTGAAATGCGCTCTTACAACCCGGTGCGCAAAGGCCACGCCGGGCAGATTCGCAAGGCGCTGCAGCTCCTGCTGGCAGCCAAACGGCCTTACATCTATACCGGCGGCGGCGTGGTGCTTAGCAATGCTTCGCAAGAACTGCGCACGCTGGTGGATATGCTGGGCTATCCCTGCACCAACACCTTGATGGGTCTGGGTTCTTACCCGGCCAGCGACAAGAAGTTTCTCGGCATGCTGGGCATGCATGGCACGATTGAAGCCAACAATGCAATGCAGCACTGCGACGTGCTGCTGGCTGTCGGCGCCCGTTTTGATGATCGCGTGATTGGAAATACCAAGCATTTTGCGCAGAACGAACGCAAGATCATCCATATCGACATTGATCCGTCCAGCATTTCCAAGCGCGTGAAGGTCGATGTGCCCATCGTTGGCGATGTCAAGGATGTGCTGACCGAGTTGATCGCCATGATCAAGGAGTCCGGTCTCAAGCCCGACGCCAATGCACTGGGTGGCTGGTGGGACACCATTGAAGGTTGGCGCAAGCGCGACTGCATGAAATACAGCCTGGGCAACGGCGACGTGATCAAGCCGCAGTATGTGGTTGAAACGCTCTGCAACATGACCAAGGGGGTGGATACCTACATTACCTCCGACGTGGGGCAGCACCAGATGTGGGCGGCGCAATACTACAAGTTTGACGAACCGCGGCGCTGGATCAATTCGGGTGGCCTGGGAACCATGGGTGTGGGCATTCCCTACGCCATGGGCATCAAGCTGGCCAAGCCCGACTCCGAAGTGTTTTGCATCACGGGCGAAGGCTCGGTGCAGATGAATATCCAGGAGCTGTCCACCTGCCTGCAGTACAACACGCCGATCAAGATCTGCTCGTTGAACAATCGTTACCTGGGCATGGTGCGCCAATGGCAGGAAATCGATTACGAAGGCCGCTATAGCAGCAGCTATATGGACGCCTTGCCCAATTTCGTGAAGCTGGCCGAAGCCTATGGCCATGTCGGCATGCTGATCGAAAAGCCGCAGGACGTTGAGCCAGCGCTGCGCGAAGCGCGCAAGCTCAAGGATCGCACCGTGTTCATGGATTTCCGCACCGACCCCACGGAGAACGTCTTCCCCATGGTCAAGGCCGGCAAGGGCATTACCGAAATGCTGCTCGGGTCGGAAGACCTTTGAAGCGCACCATCCCAATCAACTCCGTCAACTGACGAATCTATTGTCTGCCGAGCTTGGCGCTTACCGGCGCCAGGGGAGGGCAGCGAAAAGAGGAATCTTCTTATGAAACATATCATTGCAGTTTTGCTGGAGAACGAACCGGGCGCCCTGTCCCGCGTCGTCGGCCTGTTTTCGGCGCGTGGCTACAACATTGAAAGTCTGACGGTCGCACCGACTGAAGACGCCACTTTGTCCCGCATGACCATACAGACTTCGGGTTCGGATGACGTGATCGAGCAGATCACCAAGCATTTGAATCGCCTGATAGAGGTGGTGAAGGTGGTCGACCTGACCGAAGGCTCTTACACGGAGCGCGAGCTCATGATGGTCAAGGTGCGCGCGGTCGGCAAGGAGCGTGAAGAGATGAAGCGAATGGCTGATATATTTCGCGGGCGCATTATTGACGTGACCGAGAAAAGTTACACGATTGAGCTGACGGGTGACCAATCCAAGAACGATGCGTTTTTGGAAGCCATTGACCGCAGTGCAATTTTGGAAACCGTGCGAACGGGTTCGAGTGGCATTGGCCGCGGCGAGCGAATTCTGCGAGTTTGAAGTTGCCGGCGAAGGCTTCGCTTGCGGCGCTTTTGCCGGGATTGTTTAGTTTATTGATGATTACTTAGGAGCAAGAGATGAAAGTTTTTTACGACAAAGATTGTGATTTGAGCTTGATCAAGGGCAAGACGGTTGCCATCATTGGTTACGGCAGCCAGGGACATGCCCACGCTCAGAATTTGAACGATAGCGGCGTGAAGGTCGTGGTTGGTCTGCGCAAGGGTGGCGCTTCCTGGCCCAAGGTGGAAAAAGCCGGCTTGCAAGTGGCGGAAGTCGCCGACGCCGTCAAGGCGGCCGATGTCGTCATGATCTTGTTGCCCGACGAGCAAATCGCTGCGGTTTACAAGAACGACGTGGCTCCCCACATCAAGCAGGGTGCTTCCTTGGTGTTCGCGCACGGCTTCAATGTTCATTACGGTTTTGTTCAGCCTCGCGCTGACCTCGACGTGTGGATGGTGGCTCCCAAGGCGCCGGGTCACACGGTTCGTGGTACCTACGCACAAGGCGGCGGCGTGCCTCACCTGGTTGCAGTGCATCAGGACAAGTCCGGCAAGGCTCGCGACCTGGCATTGTCATACGCCATGGCCAACGGCGGCGGCAAGGCCGGCATCATCGAAACCAACTTCCGTGAAGAAACCGAAACCGACCTGTTCGGCGAGCAAGCCGTTTTGTGCGGCGGTACGGTTGAGCTGATCAAGGCTGGCTTTGAAACGCTGGTGGAGGCTGGCTACGCGCCAGAAATGGCCTATTTCGAGTGCCTGCACGAGCTGAAATTGATCGTGGACTTGATCTACGAAGGCGGCATCGCCAACATGAACTATTCCATCTCGAACAATGCCGAGTATGGTGAGTACGTGACCGGACCGCGCATCGTGACGGAAGATACCAAAAACGCCATGCGCGCCGTGTTGAAGGACATCCAGACCGGCGAATATGCGAAGAGCTTCGTGCTGGAGGCCGCTGCCGGCCAGCCTGCGCTGATTAGCCGTCGACGCCTGAATGCCGAGCATCAGATCGAGGTTGTGGGTGCGAAGCTGCGCGCTATGATGCCGTGGATCGCTAAAAACAAACTGGTTGATCAAACCCGTAACTGATCTTGCTGCGAGAGCCGATACACGCTGAAGCGCCTATCGGCTCCAGCGTGAGCAGGAACTCGGTGACAATCTGACTACAAGACGCCGCGCAAATTTCTTGCGCGGCTTTCTTTTTGTAGCAATGGTAAATTCGTCGCTTGGTGGTATTCATAGGCTTTGACTTGCTATGAATTAAATAGCTGTTTGCGTCCGCCAGATGTACTTGAGGAGTAATTTTTATGCATGATGGCGAGGACTCGGGTCCCATGGTCGAAGAGGTCGTGACACGCAAGCGTCGCAAGGGGATTTATATATTGCCCAACCTGTTTACGTTGGCTGCTTTGTTTGGCGGGTTTTACGCCATCGTCATGGCCATGAATGGGCGGTTTGATCAGGCTGCCATCGGTGTGTTTTGCGCCATGGTGCTTGATAGCCTGGATGGTCGGGTGGCCCGCATGACCAATACGCAGAGCGCGTTTGGTGAGCAGATGGACTCTCTTTCGGATATGGTGTCTTTCGGCGCGGCCCCGGCACTGATTGCTTACGTCTGGGCATTGACCAGCTTGGGACGCTGGGGCTGGATTGGTGCTTTCGTCTACTGTGCATGCGCAGCTTTACGCCTAGCGCGTTTCAACGTCAATACCACGGTGGTGGACAAGCGATTTTTTCAAGGCTTGCCTTCGCCTGCAGCTGCTGCCCTTGTGGCCGGCTTCATCTGGTTGATGACCGACGCCGGCATCAGTGGTGTGGAGGTGCGTTGGATCACTTTTGGCTTAATGCTTTATGCCGGCCTGACGATGGTGACCAATGTGCCGTTTTACAGCTTCAAGGATGTGCAGATGAAGCGTAGCGTGCCCTTTGTGGTGATCGTCCTGATTGCGCTGGGTATCGCGGTGATCAACATCCATCCTCCAGTTGTGATATTTGGCCTGTTTGTGCTGTATGGCATATCTGGTTATGCGTTGTATGGTTGGCGCAAGGCCAAGGGCCTGCAAACCAGCGTCATTTCAACCTCGACCGATGACCCGGATGAGCGCGGCTTGCACAAATAAATCATGGTATATTGATGTCATGAAAATGATTTCGCTAGCACTACTGCTATCTGCCAACGGGCGGAGACGGTAGCGCGCACGCGTACACCCAATTCAACGGCCCGTTTGCACCAGCAACGGGCCGTTTTTCTTGGGGTTGCTGGTTTTTTAAGATCACAGGAAAAACTCCGATGTTGAAACAACCTGCCAGCAAGTACCCCGCGTTCAAGGCTATCGGTTTGCGTGACCGCAGCTGGCCTGACGCCGTTTTGACCGAAGCGCCGATCTGGCTGAGTACGGATCTTCGTGACGGCAACCAGGCGCTGATAGAGCCCATGGACCTGGCACGTAAGCACCGTATGTTCCAGATGCTGGTGAAAATCGGTTTTAAGGAAATCGAGGTTGGCTTTCCTTCGGCCTCCCAGGTTGAGTTTGACTTCGTGCGTCAGCTGATCGAAGAAGATCTGATTCCTGATGATGTCAGTATTCAGGTTCTGACGCATGCTCGGGAGCCTTTGATTGAGCGTACGTTTGAATCCCTCAAGGGGGCACGCCGAGCCATCATGCACATGGTCAATCCGGTCGCTCCCATCATGCGGCGGGTCGTACTGGGCCTCAGCGAGGATGGAATCATTGAGCTGGTGCAGCGCAATGCACAGCTTTTCTGCGATCTGACGGCAACACAACCTGAAACGCAATGGACTTTCGAGTACTCGCCCGAGATGTTTTCCGACACCGAATTGAGTTTTTCAAAACGCGTCGTTGATGCGGTGACTGCGGTGTGGCAGGCCAGTCCCGAAAAAAAATGCATCATCAATCTTCCAACGACGGTTGAGCACTGCACGCCCAACATTTTTGCGGACATGATTGAGTGGATGCATCGCAATATCGAGCGGCGCGACGGTGTGATTCTCTCCGTGCATCCCCACAATGACAGGGGCACCGGAACCGCCGCGGCCGAGCTGGCTCTGATGGCCGGAGCCGATCGTGTTGAAGGCTGTTTGTTTGGAAATGGCGAGCGCACCGGCAACCTCGACCTGGTCAACGTCGCGCTCAATCTCTACACGCAGGGCGTTTCGCCGGGCCTCGATTTTTCCGATATCGACACGATCCGCAGCACCGTGGAGCACTGCAACCAGTTGCCGGTTCATCCGCGCCACCCTTATGCCGGCGACCTGGTGTACACCTCGTTTTCCGGCTCGCATCAGGATGCCATCAAGAAAGCATTTGCTGCACGCAAGGACGGCGATGTCTGGGATATGCCTTACTTGCCCATTGATCCGAAGGACTTGGGCCGCAGTTACGAGGCCGTGATTCGTGTCAACAGTCAGTCGGGCAAGGGCGGGATTTCCTACTTGCTCGAGAGCGAGTATGGGCTGGAATTGCCGCGCCGCCTGCAGATCGAATTCAGCCAGGTGGTTCAAGGCGTGATGGACGCCACCGGCAAGGAGTTGACCGCTCAGGATTTGTGGGGCTTGTTTGATCGTGAATATGGCGTTCAGTCGGTGATGGCGCCGCGCCATCAGGTGCAGGAGGACGCTGGAAGCAAAGTCGTGCAGATGCGCGCCGAGGCGAGTCTTCAGGGGCAGCATTTCTCCGTGGAAGGGCAGGGCACTGGTCCTATCGATGCCTTCGTCAACGGCTTGAACGAGGCCTTGGGCCACACGGTGCGGGTGCTGGATTACCACGAACATGCGGTGGGCTCGGGCGCCGATGCGCAGGCCGTGGCTTATCTGGAGCTGCGCGTCAATGAAACGCAGACGCTGTTTGGCGTGGGCAGGGATGCCAACATAGTTTCAGCTTCGCTCAAGGCTGTCCTGTCCGGACTGCAGCGCGCAAAAATTACAATATCCCCCAAACAGACAAGCGGCATGGCCGTCTGAACCAAAACAATTTACAGGAGAACTTCCATGGCTGACAAACTCATTATTTTCGACACCACCTTGCGCGACGGCGAGCAGTCGCCAGGTGCTTCCATGACGCGCGATGAAAAACTGCGCATTGCCCGTCAACTGGAGCGTCTGAAGGTTGATGTGATTGAAGCCGGTTTTGCCGCCAGCTCGAACGGGGACTTTGAAGCGGTGCAGGCGATTGCCAACACCATCAGGGACTCCACCATCTGCTCGCTTTCGCGCGCTAATGACAGGGATATTTCCCGCGCTGCCGAAGCCCTCAAAGGGGCGGCGAATGCCCGCATCCATACTTTCATTGCAACCAGCGCCTTGCACATGGAGAAAAAGCTGCGCATGAGCCCGGAGCAGGTGTTGGAGCAGGCCAAGCTTTCTGTGCGTTTTGCCCGCAATCTCGTGGCCGACGTCGAGTTCAGCCCGGAAGACGGCTACCGCAGCGACGTGGACTTTTTGTGCCGCGTGATCGAAGCCGTGATCGCCGAAGGTGCGACCACCATCAACGTGCCCGACACCGTCGGTTATGCCGTTCCCGAGTTGTATGGCAATTTCATCAAGACCCTGCGCGAACGGGTGCCCAATAGTGACAAGGCCATCTGGTCTGTGCATTGCCACAACGACCTGGGCATGGCTGTGGCCAATTCTCTGGCCGGCGTGAAAATCGGCGGCGCGCGCCAGGTCGAATGCACGATCAACGGCCTGGGCGAGCGCGCCGGTAACTGCTCGCTGGAAGAAATCGTCATGGCGGTGAAAACACGCAAGGATTATTTCGGCCTGGATATGAACATCGACCCGCTGCACATCGTGGCGGCCAGTCGCATGGTCAGCCAGACCACTGGTTTTGTGGTGCAGCCGAACAAGGCCGTGGTTGGTGCCAATGCTTTTGCCCACGCTTCCGGCATTCACCAGGATGGCATGTTGAAGGCGCGCGAGACCTATGAAATCATGCGTGCCGAAGACGTGGGCTGGAGCTCCAACAAGATGGTGTTGGGCAAGCTCAGTGGCCGCAATGCGTTCAAGCAGCGCTTGCAGGATCTCGGCATCCAGATGGAAAGCGAAGCTGATACCAATGCTGCTTTTGCGCGTTTCAAGGAACTGGCCGACGGCAAGAGCGAAATTTTCGACGAAGACATCCTGGCCTTGGTCAGCGAGGAAAGCCATACCCACGAAAAGGAGCAATACGCCTTCGTGTCCCTGTCGCAGCACAGTGAAACCGGCGAGCGCCCCCAGGCTAGCGTCGTTTTCACGGTCAATGGACAGGAAGTCAAAGGCGAATCGGACGGCAACGGCCCGGTCGATGCCTCCCTTAAGGCTATCGAATCACATGTGCAAAGCGGTGCGGAGATGGTGCTCTATTCGGTGAATGCTATTAGCGGCTCCACGGAGAGCCAGGGGGAAGTGACGGTGCGACTGCAAAACAGCGGTCGCGTGGTGAATGGCGTGGGCGCCGATCCCGATATCGTGGTCGCTTCTGCGAAGGCTTACCTGAGCGCCTTGAACAAACTGCAAAGTAAAGCTGACCGCGTTGCCGCACAGGGCTAGTGTGTGAGGGTCATTGAAAAGTTGTTTTTATTCAATGACTTAGCGCGATAAGTTGCTGCATGGGTGACTAAACTCCTTAGAATAGTCAAAAAATAAGTGTATCGTTAAGAAAGTCACGCAAGGTTTTGATATTGCGTGACTTTTTCTATTTCTATACACTTCAGCCATCCCCGCCAGTGCAATTCAAATCAGAAAATACCCGCCATGTCTAATCAGATTTTCAATCGTGCATTAAAAATCGCTGGACTTCTGACCATGTTGGCGGCCCTTGCCGTGCCGACGGTCAATGCGGCAACGGCAAAACGCGCGATTGTAAAAAAACCGCATGTCACGAAAGCTGTGGCATCGAAAAAAGTGGTCGCAACTCGCAAGAGTGCCCGTTTCGTGGCTGGTACGAGCAGCAAGCGCAAATCAATAGTGCGTGCAGCGGTGGTTGTGCCTGCCAAACCGTCGTTCGGCCAGATCGCCGGTTTGCATGGCGCCCAGGATCCACTGGACTTGAAGTCCAGCGTTGCTTTGGTGATTGATCAAGACACCCGTGAGGTGCTGTTCAGCAAAAATGATCACGCGGTGTTGCCAATTGCCTCGCTGACTAAGTTGATGACAGGGGTCATCATCAGTGGAGCCAAATTGCCCATGGATGAAATGATCACCGTGGCGCAGGACGATGTTGACACTGAAAAAGGTAGCCGTTCACGCCTTAGGGTCGGCACCACATTGTCACGCGGCGAGTTGTTGCACTTGGCCTTGATGTCCAGTGAAAATCGCGCCGCTCATGCGCTGGGCCGTACTTATCCTGGTGGCCTGGCAACTTTTGTCAACTTGATGAATGCCAAGGCCAAGATGCTGGGCATGAATGACACCAGCTATGTTGAGCCGACCGGCCTTTCCAGTCGCAACCAGTCGAGCGCTCAGGATTTGGCTACGCTGGTCAACGCCGCCCATGGCGATCCCATGCTGCGCGAATTGACCACCTCCACCGGTTACCAGGTTGAAGTCGGTAAGCATATGCTGCAGTACAACAACACCAACCGTCTGGTGAAGAACCCGGATTGGGATATCGGCTTGCAAAAAACCGGCTACATCTCGGAAGCCGGTCAATGCCTGGTGATGCAGACCAAAATTGCTGGCCGCAAACTGATCATGGTGTTTTTGGATTCTGCCGGCAAGCTGAGCCGCCTGGGAGACGCCGAGCGTGTGCGTCGCTGGGTCGAATCGAATCCTGTCATGAAGGTCAGCGCTTCTGCCAAGCAGATCAGCGGTTAATTCCCGCACTTTCTAGGGGCTGATCAATCCAGCTTGCGGCACCGCCGCCATGGCTGGGAAGACTATAGTTTTTATAGCTAAACCTGCCCTTAGCATAAGGGCTGGCGGCTAGTTTTTGGCTTGAACCGGCCGATAGCCCAAGGCCGTTGAAATTTCATTGGCCGTCGCCTGCAGCTTGGGTAGCCAGTGTTCCTCAAGACGGTCTGCAGGCGCTGAAATCGACAGGCCTGCCACCAGCTTGTTCTGATCGTCGTAGATGCCGGCGGCCATGCAGCGCACCCCCAGTTCCAGTTCCTCGTTGTCGCGCGCGATGCCGTATTGCCGCGCTTTGGAGAGTTCCCGCTCCAGGATGGGGAGCTGAGTGATGCTGTTGCGGGTCTGCCCTGGCAGACCGGTGCGTGTGGCATAGCTGCGCAAGCGCTGCGGATCGTCAAACGCCAGGAACAGCTTGCCGACGGACGTCAGGTGCAGCGGTGCTCGCCCGCCTATGGCGCGCACCACCTGCATGCCGGATCGCTCGCTGTACGCGCGTTCTACATAGACGATTTCATCGCCCTGGCGCATGCTCAGGTTGACCGGTTGTTGGGTCAGCTTGTGCAGTTCGCGCATGGGGGTGAGGGCGGCATCGCGCACATTGAGCCGCGCCTTGACCAGATTGCCCAACTCCAGCAAGCGCATGCCTAGCCGGTAGTTGCCGGCAGCAGGGCGGTCAACAAAACGCCCGGTCGCCAGGTCGTTCAGGATGCGGTGTGCGGTCGAGGGATGTAAGCCAGATTTTTCACTGATCTCCTTGAGCGATACCGCCTCTTCGCGGCTTGCCAGGATTTCGAGCAGGTTGAACATGCGTTCAATGACCTGAACGGTCGGGGTGGCGGGCAGGGCGTTGTCGGGCTTTTTCATGTGCAGACTTTCTGCGTCAAATTTTACCCTGTGAAATGTAACCTTGCTGGTTGACTGATGCGGCTTCCAAGGGCACCCACTGTTCGCCCTGCAGTATTTCACTGGGTTTGAAGCCCGCCTTGTAATTCATCTTCTGGCTGTTGGCGATCCAATAGCCCAGGTAGACATAAGGCAGATCTAGGCGTTTGGCCTGCTCAATTTGCCAGAGCACGCTGTAGTTGCCGTAACCCGAGCGCATCTCGGGCTCATAAAAGGTGTAAACGGCAGAAATGCCATCTTCCAGCACGTCCAGAATGGACACCATCTTGAGCGTGCCGGCCTCGCCATTGGGGAGGTTTTCGCGAAATTCCACCAGACGCGAATTGACCCGGCTTTGCAGCAAGAACTGGGTGTACTGGTCAATGCTGTCGTGGTCCATGCCGCCGCCGGCGTGGCGACTGTTCTGGTAGCGCAGGTAGAGCTGGTAGTGCTCGGGCATGAAGCACAGCTTGAGAATGCGCACCTGCAGTGTCTGGTGTTGGCGCCAGGCGCGGCGCTGGCTGCGGTCGGCCTTGAATTGCTTGACCGGCACGCGCAGCGGCAAGCAAGCCTGGCAGCCGTCGCAGTAAGGCCGGTAAGTAAACATGCCGCTACGCCGAAAGCCCTGGGTGACCAGTTCCGAATAGGCATCGTTATGAATCAGGTGGCTGGGCGTGGCCACCTGCGAGCGGGCCTGCTTGCCCGGCAGATAGCTGCAGGGATAGGTCGCCGTGGCATAAAACTGCACGGTTTGCAGGGGCAGGTCTTTGAGGTGCGTCACGATGGTGTGGGCATGTCGGTCGACAAAATCTGATTCCAGTATAGGGGCTGGAATTGCCACTTGGGTGCGGCTTGGTACACCTGCCGGCCCAGGTGGGCGGCGAACTCTGAACGACTGATTTCCGCTGCTCCCAGCGAGGCCAGGTGCGGTGTGTTTTGCTGGCAGTCAATCATCGCGATGCCGCTGGCACGGCAAAACGCCACCAGCGCCGCCAAGGCGATTTTTGAGGCGTCGGTCTGGTGCGCGAACATGGATTCGCCAAACACCATTCGCCCCAGATTGACGCAGTACAGGCCGCCGGCCAGTTCTCCGTTGATCCAGGTTTCCACGCTGTGGGCGTGGCCGGCCTCATGCAGGGCGCGGTAGGCCTGCACCATGTCGGGAACAATCCAGGTGCCGGATTGGCCGGCGCGAGGTTTCTCGGAACAGGCGCTGATGACCCGCTCGAAGGCGTTGTCAAAGCGAATCTCGCAGCTGGCGTCAAGCTGGAAGCGCCGCAGGCTTTTACGCAGGGAGCGGTGCAGCTTGAAGTGCCGGGTTTGCAACACCATGCGCGGGTCTGGGCTCCACCACAGCACCGGCTGGTCCAGGCTGTACCACGGGAAAATCCCCTGCGAGTAAGCCTGAATCAGCGTGGGCAGATCCAGTGTCTCGCCTGCTGCCAGCAGGCCGGGCGCCGGGTCTGCCAGGCCCCAGGCGCTTTCCAGAGGGGGAAAGGCCTGGCCGTCAGCCAGCCAGGGCACGGGGCGCGGCTGTTTCTCTGCGGAGCCGTGGGTCATAGATAGAAAGGCATTGCTACGAAGGCTGGGGTTTGGGTGTCGGTTTTTTTGGAATTGCTATTGTTTTAATAGCTGTTTGTGACCGATACATATGGGCTGTAGTCCTATTTTGTTCCAAAAATTCGGTCACCAGCATCGCCCAGTCCGGGCAGGATGTAGCCATGCTCGTTCAGCTCACGATCGATGGCAGCCGTAAAGATCGGAACGTCGGGATGGGCTTTTTGCAGCGTGGCAATGCCTTCAGGGGCGGCCAGCAGGCAAACAAATTTCAGTGAGCGGGGCTGCAGCTGCTTGAGGCGAGTTACGGCGGCGGCGGCGGAGTTGCCGGTGGCCAGCATGGGGTCAATCACGATGATGTCGCGCTCGGCCATTTCCTGCGGCATCTTGAAGTAGTACTCAACCGGTTGCAGGGTGTTCGGGTCCCGGTACAAACCAATATGGCCCACGCGCGCGCCTGGCACCACATTCAGGAAACCGTCCAGAAAGCCATTGCCGGCACGCAGTATGGACACCAGCACCAGTTTTTTGCCGTCAATAATCTTGCTGGTCATGGTTTCCAGCGGGGTTTCGACCTCGATGTCCTGCAGCGGCATGTCGCGCGTCACTTCATAGGCCATCAGGCTGCTTAACTCATTAAGCAAGGTGCGAAAGGTGTTGGTGGAGGCATCCTTGCGGCGCATCAGGGTCAGCTTGTGCTGCACCAAGGGATGGTTGATCAGGTGAACATTGCTCATGATTAAAGGTCTTTCTTGTTATGGCGAATTCAGTGCTCAGCGGCTTTTCCCGCCAAAAATGCTGCCCAGCACGCCGCGTATGATTTCTCGTCCCACGGTGGAGCCCATGGTGCGCACGGCGGATTTCGCCATGCTTTGCGCCAGGCCATCGTGCTTGCCGCCGCGCGGGCCGGTGCTGCCAAACAGCATATCGTTCAGCCCACCGAGAAGGCCGCCGGATGCTGATTGACCCAGCGCGCCGCCATTGGCGCTTTTGCCGGCTTCGGACGCCGCCGCCTCGGCGCGGCCCTGAAGCCTTTCATAAGCCGATTCGCGGTCGATTTCTTTCTCGTAGACGCCGGCCACCAGCGAGTTTTGCAGCAGCGCCTGGCGCTGCTCTGGCGTGATGGGGCCAATCTGGCTGCCCGGTGGCAGCACGTAGACGCGTTCGGTGATGTTGGGCCTACCCTTGGCGTCCAGAAAGCTCACCAGCGCCTCGCCCACAGCCAGCTCGGTGATGGCGGTCTCGATGTCCAGGCCAGGCTTTTGCCGCATGGTGGTGGCCGTGGCCTTGACGGCCTTCTGGTCGCGCGGGGTGTAGGCGCGCAGCGCATGCTGCACCCGGTTGCCGAGCTGGGCCAGCACCGAATCGGGAATGTCCAGCGGGTTCTGCGTGACGAAATAAACGCCCACGCCCTTGGAGCGCACCAGGCGCACCACCAGCTCGATGCGCTCCACCAGCACCTTGGGCGCCTCGTTGAACAGCAGGTGCGCCTCGTCAAAGAAGAACACCAGTTTGGGTTTCTCGGGGTCGCCAATTTCGGGCAACTGCTCAAACAGCTCGGACAGCATCCACAGCAAAAAGGTCGCGTAGAGGCGGGGCGAGTTCATCAGTTTGTCGGCCGTCAGGATGTTCACGACGCCGTGGCCCGTGCTGTCGGTCTGCATGAAGTCGCTGATGTTGAGCATGGGCTCGCCGAAGAACTTGTCTGCGCCCTGGGTCTCGATCTGCAGCAAGCCGCGCTGGATGGCGCCCACACTGGCGGCGCTGACGTTGCCATATTTGGTGGTGAATTCGCTGGCGTTGTCGCCCACGTACTGCAGCATGGCGCGCAGGTCTTTCAGATCCAGCAGCAGCAAACCGTTGTCGTCGGCAATCTTGAACACCAGATTGAGTACGCCGGCCTGGGTTTCGTTGAGGTTGAGCATGCGGCCCAGCAGCAGCGGGCCCATGTCGGAAATGGTGGCGCGCACCGGGTGCCCCTGCTCGCCGAACACATCCCACAGCGTGGCGGGGCAGGCCAGGGGCTCGGGAATGTCAATATCGCGCTCTTTCAGGATGGCGGCCATTTTTTCGCCGATGCTGCCGGACTGGCTGATGCCGGTCAGGTCGCCCTTCACGTCAGCCATGAACACCGGAACGCCGATTTTCGAGAAGTTTTCCGCCAGGGTTTGCAAGGTCACCGTCTTGCCGGTACCGGTCGCGCCCGTGATCAGGCCATGGCGATTGGCCAGCGCCGGCAGCAGCTCGCAAAGCGTGGAGGCATTTTTTGCAATCAGTAGCGGATCGGCCATAGTTTGTGTATTCCTTATGAAATCTGACTGGGGTGCGGGTGAAAAGTAAAATGCAAGGAGTAGATTAAATCAATTGCAAAAGGATTTCCCGTGGCTGGTCATAGTAAATGGGCGAATATTCAGCACCGCAAGGGTCGCCAGGACGAAAAACGCCAGCGCATCTGGACGCGCGTGATGCGCGAGATCATGGTGGCGGCCCGCATGGGCGGCGGTGACCTCAGTACCAATCCGCGCTTGCGCCTGGCAGTTGACAAGGCCAAGGCGGCCAACATGCCCAATGAAAACGTCAAGTACGGCATCGCCAAAGCCACCGGTAGCCTGGAAGGCGTTCACTACGAAGAAGTTCGTTACGAGGGTTACGGCATTGGCGGAGCGGCCATCATCGTGGACTGCATGACCGATAACCGCGTTCGTACCGTGGCGGAAGTCCGCCATGCGTTTTCCAAGCATGGCGGCAACATGGGCACTGAAGGCTCGGTGGCTTTTCAGTTCAAACATTGTGGCCAGCTGATTTTTGCGCCCGGAACGAGTGAAGACAAAATCATGGAAGTCGCGCTGGAGGCGGGTGCCGACGACGTGATTACCCACGATGACGGCGCCATTGAGGTGCTGACGCCTTACACCGGCTTTGAAGCCGTCAAACATGCACTTGAGGCCGCCGGACTGACGGCCGAACTGGCCGAAGTCACCATGCGCGCTGATAACACCATTGAGCTGACGGGCGATGATGCCCAGAAGATGCAAAAGCTGCTGGATGTGCTGGAAGACCTAGACGATACGCAGGACGTTTTTCACAACGCAGCCTTGTCGCATTAATTAAAAAATACCTTGAAAGCAGCAGCATGAAAGTTTTAGTCGTGGGCGGCGGTGGCCGTGAACATGCCCTGGCCTGGAAATTGGCCCAGTCTCCCAAAGTGCAGGCGGTGTATGTGGCGCCGGGCAATGGTGGCACTGCCTTGGATAGGCAGTTGAAGAATATAAACATCACGGATGTTCAGGCGCTGCGTGCCTGGGCTGCTACTGAAAATATAGCGTTGACGGTGGTTGGGCCGGAGCAGCCGCTGGCGGCCGGTATTGTTGATGAGTTCCGTGCCCATGGCCTGCGGGTGTTTGGTCCGACCAAGGCCGCGGCGCAATTGGAAAGCTCCAAGGCCTTTTCCAAGGCCTTCATGAAGCGCCACAACATTCCGACCGCGGAATACGAAACCTTTACCGATGCCGTGGCGGCACACGCCTATGTCGACGAAAAGGGTGCGCCCATCGTGGTCAAGGCTGATGGCCTGGCCGCCGGCAAGGGCGTGGTGGTAGCCATGACGCTGCGCGAGGCGCACGAGGCCATCGAGTTCATGCTGGCCACCGGCCCCGACCACAATGTGCTGGGCGTGACCCACAACGAAGGCGGCGCGCGCGTCGTGATCGAGGAGTTCCTGCAGGGCGAGGAAGCCAGTTTCATCGTGATGTGTGACGGCAAGAATGTGGCGGCCATGGCCACCAGCCAGGACCACAAGCGCTTGCTCGACGGCGATCAGGGTCCGAACACGGGCGGCATGGGGGCGTATTCACCGGCGCCGGTGGTGACGCCGGAAGTCCATGCGCGGGCCATGCGTGAAATCATCTTGCCGACCATCAAGGGCATGGAGAAAGACGGCATTCCTTTCACCGGTTTCTTGTACGCCGGCCTCATGATTGACGCGCAGGGCAGGCCCAAGACACTGGAGTTCAACTGCCGCATGGGTGATCCGGAAACCCAGCCCATCATGATGCGGCTGAAAACCGATTTGTATGAAGTGATGATGGCGGCCACCTCGGGTGGGCTGGATCAGGTCGAGCTGGAGTGGGATCGTCGTCCGGCCTTGGGTGTGGTCATGGCGGCCCATGGTTATCCGCTCCATCCGCGCAAAGGCGATGTCATTCGTGGCTTGCCATCTGCGGCAGAGGATGCCGTGGTATTTCATGCCGGCACGCAGCAGCAAGACGCTGCCACGCTCACTTCCGGTGGCCGTGTGCTGTGCGTGACGGCGCTGGGCGATACGGTCAAGGCCGCGCAGCAACGCGCCTACGAACTCGCCCAGGGCATTGATTTTGACGGTGCGCAATACCGCAAGGACATTGGTTATCGGGCCGTCAAGTCCTGACGGCTCAATGAGCATGGATTTTCAGCCGCCTTACCCGGTTCAGTTGCGGGGGAGTCGGGTGGCCAAGGCGGTGTTGCGTTGTTTGGGCTGGCAGGCGGAATTTGAGGGCTTGCCCGCGCTGCAAGGCGTGATCGTGGTCTATCCGCACACCTCCAATTGGGATTTCGTGATCGCCGTTCTTTTCAAGTGGTCGCTAGGCATACCTGTGCAGTTTTGGGGCAAAGACACCTTGTTTCGTATCCCCGGATTGGGCGCGTGGTTGCGCTGGCTGGGCGGCGTTCCGGTGGATCGCAGCTCGCCCAAGGGCGTGGTCGGCCAGATGGCGGCCCTGATGAGGGCGAAGAAGTGCAGCGGGCAGTATTTCTGGCTGGCCTTGTCGCCCGAAGGGACCCGCAAATACACCCCGGGCTGGCGCAGCGGTTTTTACCGGCTGGCGCTTGAGGCCGATGTGCCGATAGGACTCGCTGCCCTTGATTACTCACGCAAGCGGCTGGTGTTTCGTGATTTTTTACGTCTGACGGGGCAGGAATCGCAGGACATGGCGCGCATGGCGCTGGCTTTGGGTGACTGCCAAGGCCTGAGGCCAGTCGGCGCTGCACCCGTTGGCTTGCTCAATACTGATGCTCGTCGAGCAGATACCGTTGATTAATGACCATCGATCTTTCTACCGTTCGTACTTTTTTGTTGGGATTGCAAGAGCGCATTACCACTGCCGTTGCCGAGATTGACGGCCAGTCTTTTGTGGCAGACCGCTGGCAAAAAGAGCCAGGGGAAACGCTGCAGGGCAATGGCGTCACCATGATTCTGGAGCAGGGCCAGGTTTTTGAGCGGGCCGGCTGCGGCTTTTCGCATGTGCGCGGCCCTAGGCTGCCGCCCTCCGCAACCCAGCATAGGCCAGAGCTGGCCGGTGCTCCCTTTGAGGCCATGGGGGTTTCGCTGGTGTTTCATCCGCGCAATCCCTATGTGCCTACCGTGCATATGAATGTGCGCATGCTGGCCGCAACGCCGCTCGGGGGCTCGGGCGAGCCGGTTTGCTGGTTTGGCGGCGGCATGGACCTGACGCCTTATTACGGCTTCGATGAAGATGCCGTGCACTTTCACCAGTCCTGCAAGGATGCGCTTGACCCGTTCGGCAGCGACAAATATCCACGCTTTAAGCAGTGGTGCGACGAGTATTTCTATCTCAAGCACCGCCAGGAGCAGCGCGGCATAGGCGGAGTTTTTTTTGACGACTTCCAGGAGTTGGGCCTGGAGCAGAGTTTTGCCATGATGCAAAGCGTTGCCGACTCTTTTTTGCAGGCCTACCTGCCGATTGTGGCGCGCCGCAAGGATATGCCTTATGGCGAGCGCGAGCGCGATTTCCAGCTCTATCGGCGTGGCCGCTACGTGGAGTTCAATCTGGTGTGGGATCGCGGCACGCACTTTGGCTTGCAGTCGGGTGGCCGCACGGAGTCGATCCTGATGTCCATGCCGCCGCTGGTTAGCTGGTCCTACCAGCGCCAGGTGGAGGCCGGATCACCCGAAGAGCAACTGCAGCAAACGTTTCTGGTCAGGCGGGACTGGGTTTGAAAGCTTCAGTAATCACGGGGAAGCAGCGCATAGGCGTGTTTGGCGGTGCGTTTGACCCGCCGCACAACGCCCACGTCGAGCTGGCCAAGGCTGCTCTGGAGCAGTTGAAGCTGGATGCGCTTTACATCATTCCGACCGGGCAGGCCTGGCATAAGGTCAGGGAACTTAGCGCCCCTGAACATCGCTTGGCCATGACCCGGCTGGCGTTTGAAGCGCTGCCTGGTGTGGTGGTGGATGACCGTGAGTTGCAGCGTGCGGGGCCGTCCTTCACGGTGGATACACTACAGGCCCTGCAAACCGAAAATCCGCAGGCTCAGCTCTACCTGTTCATCGGAGCCGACCAGTTTGCCGCCTTCCGGCAATGGCACCGGTGGCAGGAGGTTCTTGAACTTGCTATAATTTGTATAGCTGATCGCGCACAATCCACGCTGACTCAGACCCAGTTTGATGCTTATGTGGGTCATGAACACCGCTTTTTCACGCTCAAACTGCCCCTGATGCCTGTCAGCGCCACCCATATTCGCCAGTTGACGGCATCGGGTGCTGCGGCAGCCGAAGGACTCACCTCACTGGTCCCCGAGCCGGTTGCGCGTTATATTTCACTTCACTCGCTGTACCGTTCTCATTAATTTCACCTCATTGAAGCAAAGCACTGCATGACCTCTACTACTGTCAAAACCCCCAGCACCGAAGGCAAGAAAGATGTCCAGAAACTGCAGCGCGCCATCATTGATGGTCTTGAGGACGTTAAAGCGCAAAACATTCAGGTCTTTGATACCGAGCACATCACCTCGCTCTTTGAGCGCGTGATCATTGCCTCGGGAACCTCCAATCGCCAGACCAAAGCCCTTTCATCCAGTGTGCGTGATGCGGTGCGCGATGCCGGCTTTGCCAAACCCCGGATTGAAGGCGAGAGCAACGGAGAGTGGATCATCGTCGACTGCGGCCCTGTCGTTGCGCACATCATGCAGCCGACCTTTCGCCAGTACTACAACCTGGAAGAGCTCTGGGGCGAGAAGCCGGTCAAACTCAAATTGGGTGCGCCAGCACCAGTGGTGAAAGCGGCCAAGCCCGAACCCAAGGCTCCAGCAAAACCAGTCAAGGCACGCGCTGGCGCCAAGTCTGCCGCCAAGCCAGGTAAATCGGCTGCAGAAGGGGCCAAGCCCGCTGCCAAAAAAGTCGCCCAAACCACCGATGACGGCACTTATGTGGGCCGGGTTGGCAAAGCTACGGACTGGACCGCCAAACGCAATGCTGTGGCACCTGTCGAGGAGCCAGCAGCCAAACCCGTCCGTGCAGCAGCTAAAGTAGCCGCGAAAAAGGCGCCTGCCAAAACACCGATCGTGAAAATTCCGGTCGCCAAAAAAGTGGCGGCAAAGAAAACCGCTGCCAAGACGGCCGCAAAAACGGCTGTCAAGAAACCCGCGGCCAAGAAAACCACGACCCGGAGCCAATGAGGCTGACGATAGTCGCCGTCGGCCAGAAGGTGCCCGACTGGGCCCAGACGGCTTATGACGATTACGCCAAGCGCTTCCCTCCCGAGCTGAAGGTGGAGCTCAAGGCAGTCAAGACCGAGCCACGTGCCTCGAAAACGCTTGAAAACCTGCTGGCCGCCGAACGCACGCGCATTGAAGGCTGCATCGGCAAGGGTTGCCGTGTGGTGGCGCTGGATGAACGCGGCACGGCGGTAACTACGGTGGCGCTGGCTGAGCGGCTCAAGGGCTGGCAGCTATCGGGTGACGATGTGGCGATCGTGATCGGCGGGCCGGACGGTTTGGATCCCGGCTTCAAGCAAGCTGCGCATGAGCGGCTGCGCCTTTCTGACCTGACCTTGCCCCATGCCATGGTGCGCGTGCTGCTGATTGAGCAGCTCTACCGCGCCTGGAGCATCACCATCAACCATCCCTACCACCGTGAGTAATAGCGCTCCCTGCTTGTGGCCAAGCCGTTGTTCGAGCACGCATGACTGACTTCATCTACCTCGCCTCACAAAGCCCCAGGCGCCGGCAATTGCTTGAGCAGCTCGGCGTGCGCTATGAGTTGCTGCTGCCTGACTCGGATGAAGACGCTGAAGCGCTGGAGGCTGTGCTCAAAAATGAGGCCCCCAGCACCTACGTCCAGCGGGTTACGGGGCTCAAACTGGATGCGGCCGCGGCGCGGTTGAAGCGCCGTAAGCTGCCGCCGGCGCCGGTCCTGTGCTCTGACACCACCGTGGCGCTGGGGCGCACGATTTATGGCAAGCCTGATGATGCCAAGGATGCCGCGCGTATGTTGAGCGAGTTGTCGGCCGGAACGCACCGCGTCCTGACTGCCGTGGCGATACAGCGAGGTCGGCGGCGCTTTGAGGCGCTCAGTGCCTCACGCGTGAGCTTTGACACCTTGACTCCGGCGCAAATCCGCGCCTATGTGGCCACTGGCGAGCCCATGGGCAAGGCTGGCTCCTACGCCATTCAGGGCAAGGTGGCCATGCATATCACCCGCATCAGTGGCAGCTACAGTGGCATCATGGGGCTGCCCCTGCGGGAAACGGCCTTGCTGCTGCAAGCTGCCGGTCTCAAGCTCTAAAGCCTAACTTTCTGACAAACAATGCAACAAGATATCCTGATTAATTGGTCGCCACAGGAAACCCGGGTGGCCGTGGTTGAGCACGGTGCAGTGCAGGAGTTGCAGGTTGAGCGCACGCTGGAACGTGGCCTGGTTGGCAATGTGTATTTGGGCAAGGTGGCACGGGTGTTGCCAGGCATGCAGTCGGCTTTTATAGATATTGGCCTGGACAGGGCCGCTTTTCTACATGTTGCCGATTTGATGAGCAGCATCAACAGCCGGCACGCCGAGCCCGAGGCACAAGTGTCCGGGGCTTTGACAGCGCCGGCAATGGCATCGCTTCAGCCCATCGAAAAGCAGTTGTTCGAGGGCCAGGCCCTGATGGTGCAGGTGCTCAAGGACCCGATTGGCAGCAAGGGCGCGCGGCTGACAGCACAAATCAGCATTGCTGGTCGCTTGCTGGTTTTTTTGCCCCAGGACAATCACATCGGCGTGTCGCAAAAAATACCGCCACGGCAGCGCGAGGATTTGCGACAGCGTGTGCAGGCGCTGACCGGCGACATGGGTGGTGGCTTCATTTTGCGCACCAATGGAGAAGATGCCACCGATGCTGAGCTGGGCGAAGATATCGCTTATCTGCGCAAAACCTGGTCGCGCATCAAAGAGGCTGCACTGCGCCTGCCTCCAGCCTCTGTGCTGCATCAGGATCTGAGCCTGCTGCAGCGCGTGTTGCGCGACATGGTAGTGGAGGGCACGCAAACCATACGCATAGACTCCCGTGAGCAATTTGAAAAGCTCAAAGTCTTTGCGCTGGAGTTCATGCCTGCGATGCTGCCAAAGCTTCAGCATTACAGCGGCGAGCGACCGATTTTTGACCTGTTCAATATTGACGAAGATATTGCCAAGGCTCTGGGCCGTAGGGTGGAGCTCAAATCAGGTGGTTATTTGGTGATTGACCAGGCGGAAGCCCTGACGGTCATTGATGTGAACACCGGCGGCTTTGTCGGTGCCCGTAATTTTGACGACACCATCTTCAAAACCAATCTGGAGGCCGCACAGGCCATTGCCCGGCAGCTTCGTTTGCGTAATCTCGGTGGCATTGTGATTGTCGACTTCATCGACATGATCAAGGAAAACCACCGCGACTCGGTGCTGGCTGAGTTTCAGAAACAGTTGGCGCGTGATCGTATCAAGACCTCGGTCAATGGATTTTCTGCGCTGGGCTTGTTGGAAATGACGCGCAAGAGAACCCGTGAGTCTTTGTCCCACCAGTTGTGCGAGCCCTGTAGCGCCTGCACGGGCAAAGGGGTGGTCAAGACCGCGCGAAGCGTGAGCTATGACATCCTGCGTGAAATTTTGCGCGAAGCCCGGCAGTTCAATCCGCGCGAGTTTCGTGTTGTCGCCTCGCCCAAAGTGGTGGAGCTTTTCCTGGATGAGGAAAGCCAGCACCTGGCAAGCCTGAGTGACTTTATCGGCAAGCCGATTTCCCTGCAGGCAGAAGCCGCCATGGCGCAGGAGCAATACGACATCGTTCTCCTTTGACGTCATGACTTTCAGTGCAATCGAGCGTAAGGTGAGCACTTTCAGCGCCAACCGTCGGCCCATTCCCGTTCTGGTGTATCACCAGATATCTGAGGCCCCGGCCAAGGGCAGCCCTTTTCGCAGCCTGTATGTGGCACCGAAAACCTTCGCGCGGCAGATAGCCTGGCTCAAGCTGCTGGGCTACCAGGGGCTGTCCATGAGTGAGCTGGCGCCTTATCTGCGCGGTGAGCGATCGGGCAAGGTGGTTGGGATCACCTTTGACGATGGTTACCAAAACAACCTGACCCACGCTTTGCCTGTGTTGATCAAGCATGGGTTTTCGTCCACCTGTTATGCAGTCAGTGGATTGCTTGGCCAGACTAATGTGTGGGATAAGCCGTTGGGCATCGCGCAGACGCCCTTGATGACCGGGGAAGAGCTTCGTCAGTGGGTCTCGGGCGGCCAGGAAATTGGCTCTCATACGCATCAGCATGTGAACCTGCCCACGTCGGCAGACCGCATCAGCCATCAGGAAATGATGACGGGAAAAACTGAGTTGGAGTCTGTTGTTGGTCAGCCTGTTCAGCATTTTTGTTACCCCTATGGGCATTACGAGCCCAAGCATGTGACGATGGCGGCTGAATTGGGGTTTGTCACCGCCACCACCACCCAACGCAGCCGCTGTCATGCGCATACCGATCTGCTGCAGATTCCGCGAGTTCCCGTGCTTAGATCCACCAGTCTGCCGGTTTTCTGGCTCAAGATTGCCACCGCTTACGAGGATAGACGGAAAAAATGAGCATGCCCTCTTCAGGCTCGGATGAGCATGCCGTATCTGTAGCTAAAAAACTTCGCGTCGCAGTTCTCAATCGAACGTTCTCGCCGACAGGTGGCGGAGCAGAGCGCTACTCAATCGCGTTGGTAGAGCAGTTGGCTGCACGGCATGAAATTCATGTGTTTGCACAGGAAGTCGACCATTCCTGGCCGGGCGTGATTTACCACCAGGTTTCGGCCCCTTTGCGCAAGCCGCGCTGGGTCAATCAGCTGTGGTTTTCCGCCGCCACTTGGTGGGCAACTCGTCAGGGATTTGATGTGGTTCACTCCCACGAAAACACCTGGCATGGAGAGGTGCAGACGGTTCATGTTTTGCCGGTCAAATACAACCTGTTTCATGCACGCACAGGTTGGCGCCGGGCTTTGCGTTGGCTCAAGGTGGTGAGCAGCCCGCGCTTATTGACCTACCTGGGACTGGAGCGTCTGCGCTATGCCGGGCGCACCGGGCGCCAGGTCGTGGTGACCTCTGCTAGCTTGCAGTCCATCATGGCGCTCAGCTATCCGTCTTGTCGTGACCGTGTCTCGGTCATTACGCCCGGAATTGTGCTCCCGGAATTGCCGGTGACGCCAGCGCGCAAGAGCGAGGCCAGAGCGCTATTGGGTTTGCCGGCTACGGGGCGCTGCCTGCTGTTTGTCGGTAACGATTACCGCAAGAAAGGTCTGTCAACCCTGCTGGAGGCCCTGGTGCAATTGCCGGCCGATGTGGTGTTGGCGGTGGTGGGGAATCCGGCACATATTCCGGTGTTTCGCGAGCAGGCCGAGGCTTTGAAACTGGGATCGCGAGTCTATTTCCTGGGCTCGCTCAAGAGTGTTGCAATAGCCTACGAGGCCGCCGACTGCCTGGTTCACCCCACGCTGGAGGACACCTTTGCCATGGTGGTGCTGGAGGCGATGGCGCATGGCTTGCCGGTGCTGGTCAGCGGGCCGAAATACTGCGGAATTTCAGCGTTGCTGCAGCCGGATACCAATGCCATTATTCTGGACGATCCCAGAAATGCCTCCAACTTGGCGCAGCTTCTTCAGGCGCTGCTGGGGCAGCCCGAGCTTCAACAGCGGTTGGCGCGGGGAGCGGCGGATTTTGCTCGGCACTACCAGTGGCGTGAAATTGCCTTGCAGCAGGAGGCTGTGTACTTCTGCGCGCTAGCGGAGAAGCTGGCCGCCAGCGGGCGATGAGTTCGGGCGGGCTCAGGCCACGAGCTTGAAGTGCTTGCGACTGAAATCCAGCCCGGTCAGTGTTTCCACTTGCCGCATGAAGTGGTATTTGTTTTCTTTGGGCGTTGGCCGGTAGGCCGGATCTAGGTTCAGAACCTGCTCTGCCTCCAGGGCTAGCCATTCTTGTACAGCCTGCGGATGGGTGCCCGTAAAAGGTGCGAGAGCCCGGCGATCGAACTGGCTGTAGGTGATTTGTGCCGCAGATGCCTCGCCCCAGTATTTGCTGACCTGGTCCAGTTTTTTTTGCATCTCTTCGTTGCGGCGTATCCATCCATAGTGGTAGATGCGCGCATTGGCCAGCGCGGCTTTTGGGTTACGTCCTCGTTTGTGTTCGCTGGTGACCAGCCAGTACTGTCCATCTGGCGCGTAGCTGCGAATGGTGTTGCGGATCAGGCGGCATTCGCGGCGGTACCAACCCGGGCTGATGGAAATCCATTGCGGTGAGCCATAAAAATGCAAGTAGTCAAAGACCAGCGCTTCGACAGCAGGGTTGGCATGATGACGATCGACACTGGCGCGTATGGCTGCAAGCTCGGCCTCATGCACGACCTCATCGCCTTCCAGATAAAAGGCCCAGTCACCCGTACAGGAGTACTGGGCAATCATTTTTTGCTGCGCATAGACAAAGCCACGATCGGCCATGCGCTCATTCCACTTGGTCTCAATGATCTTGATCTTTGGGTCGGCGATGGCACGAACCCGCTCAAGCGTCTCGTCTGAACCTTGGCCGACGGCCACCACGAATTCATCGACCAGCGGCAACAGAGAGCGTATGGAGGCTTCAAACGGGAAGCCAAGGTCTACGCCATTGCGGATGAAGGTAAAGCCACTGATTGAAACACTCATCTGAATTTAGGCCTTCAGGTATTTGGTTTGATAACGGAAATCATGCGAAAAAGCGAAGCGAGCCAGAATACCAAGCCTCAGGCAGACTGGAAACCAAGACGGTAAAGGTGGGCGTAAGCACCATTTTTTGCCAGCAATTCAGCGTGCGAACCTGATTCCACAATCCGGCCGGCATCCATCATGATGATTCGGTCTGCATGCTGCACGGTAGACAGTCGGTGGGCGATCACCAGCGAGGTGCGGTTCGAGGTGAGCCGTTTGATGGCCTCTTGCACAGCCAGCTCCGATTCTGTATCGAGCGCCGATGTGGCTTCATCCAGAACCAGAATCGGAGCGTCCTTGTACAAGGCTCGTGCAATGGCAAGTCGCTGGCGTTGACCGCCCGACAGTTGCATGGCGTTGTGACCCAGGACAGTGTCCAGGCCTCCTGGCAGATCGGCCAGCAATGCCGTCAGATTGGCTGCAGCAAGACACTCCTTGACCCGGGCGCGATCGACGGGCTGGCCCAGTGCCACGTTCTCGGCGATGCTGTCATTGAGCATGACGACATGCTGGCTTACAAATGCAAATTGCGAGCGCAGGCAGGCCAGGTCCCATGTGCGGATATCCTGAGCATCCAGGCAAATAGTGCCTGAGGTCATCTCAACAAATCGGGGTAGCAAATTCACCAGCGTTGTTTTTCCCGAACCCGAGGCCCCCACAATTGCCAGCGTTTCTCCGGCTTTGATGGAAAGCGTGAACTGATTGAGTGCTGGCGCACCATCGGTTTTGTAGGCTACGCTGACGCCGGAGAATTCAATATCGCCATGCGCTCTGGTTTTGACAAAAGAGCCGCCGCTTTCGTCATCGATCAGGCCCATGAGGTCCAAGCCACGCTCTAGTGCAGCCAAGCCCCGGGTCACCGGTGTGGCGGCATCCGACAGGCTTTTGACGGGAGAAATCAGCAGCAGCATGGCCGTAACAAAAGCCACAAAACCGCCCACGGTGGTCGTGTTCTCGGCACTTTGCAGCAGCGCAATCGAGATGACGGCTGACAGAGCCACGGCCGCCAGCACTTGTGTGATCGCGCTCATGCCGGCATAGGCTGCGGTGGACTTCATGGAGAGGCTGCGCAGCGAATGGCTCAAAATGTCAAAGCGACTGGCCTGGCTGGCTTGTGCGCCATGCAGTCGTACATCGCGATGGGCCATGACATTTTCTTCCACCACATAAGCCAGGTCGTCGGTGGCCGTTTGGCTTTCTTTGGTCAGCCGGTAAAGGCGCTTTGACAGAACCTGAATTACAAACGCCACGGCTGGAAACAACAGCGCGACGATCAGCGTAAGTTTCCAGTTCAGATAAACCAGATAGCCGATCAATGCCAGCAGCGTCAGCACATCGCGGGCCAGCTTGATGATGGCATTCATCAGCAAGGACGAGCCGTTGAACACCTCGTAGACCACGGTATTGGCGATGGCGCTGGAGCTTTGGTCCGCAAATAGCGTAAGGCGTGCTGTCAATAGCTTGCCGAACATGGCTTTTCGCAGTCGCAGCAGTCCATCATTGGTGACTTTGGCCAGGGCAAATTGAGCCAGAAATCCGGACAACCCCCGAATGGTGAAGAGCAGCATCAGCGTGAGAGGGACCAACCAGAGGTTGAAGGCGTCCCTCTGGAAGCCGCGGTCCAGCAAAGGCTTGAGCAGGGCGGGGACAAAGGGCTCGGTGGCCGAAGCCACGATAGTCGCGCCTATGGCTAAGGCCCAGCCAGCCCTGGAGCCACTGAAATAAGGCCAGACTCGCGCAATTCTGCGCAACATCGTCAGTTTTTCAGCTGAGCCAGTGGCACCAGCTTCGGAGGGCTGGGTCATGCTGACGGCTCGGATTGGCGCGTGGCCAAGGCGTGGTCTGGCGCTGTTCTTAGGCCCAGGGCGAGCAGCAAACCGATGAGTATGCAGAAGAAATCACCGATGAGCGCGTCATAGAGGCTCGTATTAAACAGGCAGGCAACAGCCAATGCCAGCAATACGGACTGAGCGGCTCGCGCATAGGGTTGTTCCATTTTCAGTGTGTCCCGCAGTATCGCAAGCATGAGGGCGCAAATCATGACGAGACCTGGCAGGCCGAGTTGTACGCCCCACATCAGATATTCCTGATGTGGGTTGCCATTGCCGGCTATATCTTGATGCGCCGGATTTTGTTCGCGTTGCAGGCGGTTGTATTCGGTACTCCAGCTGCCCACGCCTGACCCGACAAGAGGGTGTTGGCTGATGGCCTGGACCGCCCGGCTCCAAAGATTAAGCCGGATGCCTGATGAAGTATCTGGCTGTACCGTGCTTGAGTAGGACTGCACCTCGGACTGAACTTGAGACAAACGATCCCGCACCTTAGTGGAGCTGAAAAACAAGGCTAAAGTGAGCAAAAAGGGGAGCAAGATGACGACCGGGCGGTATCGCTTTGGCAGTTCCCACATGATGGCCATGGACAACAGTGCAATGGCAACGACGTGGCCACTGCGTCCACTCAGGACAAAGAACACATTGCACAAGGACGCAGTGGCCACCAATAGCGCAAGTGGCTTGCCAAATCTGCCTGGCGCCAGTTCCCGCAGATGCCAGCAAACCGCTGCCAGTACAGCGCTCATGATGCCCTGGTCCAGGTAGCTGGAAAATACTGCGTATTTTGTCAAGGCCATATTGGACGTCGCCCAGGGAACGGGCAGCTGAACAAACAGCATCCAGGAGCTGGTCATAAGAAATAGTTGCGCCAGAATAAACGCCCCCAGTGCATACATGGCTTCGCGCCTATCGCGAATCAGCTGCATCATCAAGACAATCACGATGAGCTTGCCGTACTTCGCCAAAGAGCCCAAGGCGTCGGCTTGTGGTGCCACTGTCCATAGCAGGCTGAGTGCAAACGCAGAAAGGGCGAGCAGCACGGCAATCGGTGTGAAGGTTCCCGCGAGAAGGTTTTTTTCTCCAGGCGCTCGCCGGGTCAATAGCAAGGTAGCCAAGCCGCACATCAGCAGCAAGAGTTTGGTAATGCTGACGATCGCCATTGACAGCCCCACAGCCGCTCCTGCCATGCAGATAATGATGAGCCGGAAATTGATCGTCTTGTTTTGCAAAGTAGAGGCAAGGAGCTGCTGATGAATTGTTGGCATTATCGGTGATTCCCATCCCTTGCCAGGCGTCAAGGCGCAGAGGGCGCTCTGCTATGCTGTGCACGCTTCAGGCAAGGTAAATTTGCTGAAAAATCTGACCAGAAATAATTGCAAAGGCATTCGTTGGCAAGCTTGTCCGTTACGGTAATCACCAAAAATGAGGCTCATAACATTGAAGCCTGTCTTCGCTCGGTGATGTTTGCGAACCAGCTCGTGGTTCTTGACTCCGGTAGCACCGATGAGACGGTTGAAATAGCCCGTTCTCTGGGTGCCGAAGTCAGTGTCAGCTCGGATTGGCTAGGGTTTGGTAAACAAAAAAACCGGGCGCTTGCGCTAGCCAGTTCTGACTGGGTACTGTCACTTGATGCCGATGAGCGGGTCACCCCTGAATTGCAGGCTGAAATTCTGGCCGTCCTCGAGGCTCCGGCCTTCGATGTGTACGCCTTTCCTCGGCTTTCAAGTTACTGCGGGCAATACATGCGCCATTCGGGCTGGTACCCCGACCGGGTGACGCGTCTTTTTCGCCGCCAATCGGCACAGTTTTCAGATGATCTGGTGCATGAAAAAGTTCTGACTTCCTGCCAGGTCGGGTTGCTTGGTTCGCAGTTGCTGCATGAAAGTTTTAAAAGCTTTGAGGCAGTCCTCGATAAGGTCAATCGTTACTCAAGTGCAGGGGCTCAGGGTCTGCTGAAAAAAGGCAAAAAAGCATCGCTGGGCAAGGCGCTTGGCCACGGTTTTTGGGCCTTTATTCGAACCTATTTTTTGCGGCTTGGATTTCTCGATGGCCGTATGGGCCTTGTTTTGGCCATATCTAATGCCGAGGGTACTTATTACAGGTATTTGAAGTTATGGCTGTTACAGCGGGATGCCCGCCGGCTGTCACCTGAGTCATGAAGATCAGTTTTATTGTCCTTACCTACAACCGGACCGACGCCTTGTTGGCGGTGCTGCGTTCCTTGTCACAACAATGTGATGAGCGGCATGAGGTGTTGATCGCCGATGACGGCTCGCGGGCCGATCAGGTACAAATGCTTTTTGAGCGATGCCCTGTATTTAAATGCCCGGTGCGCCATATCTGGCACCCCGATGTCGGCTTCACCGCGGCCCAGGCTCGCAATTTGGCGGCCAGCCTGGCCAGCGGTGACTATCTGGTTTTTCTTGATGGTGATTGCGTCCCCGGGAAAAATTTTGTGGCTCAGCACAGCGGTCTTGCCGAGACAGGTTGTTTTGTCAATGGAAGCCGGGTTTTATTGAGCGAGAGACTTACCACTCAAGTGCTCGATGGCACAATAGATTTGCCTACTCGACCGGTGTCGTTCTGGTTAGGTGCCCGCCTGCGAGGCGATTGCAACAAGCTGTTGCATCTGCTGACCTGGCCGTGGCGGCTATTCAGGGTAAAACAGGGTTTCCAGTGGCATGGGATTCGAAGTTGCAATTTCGCTGTCTGGCAGCTTGATTTTTTCAAAGTCAATGGGTTCGATGAAACCTTCCAGGGATGGGGGCACGAAGATGCCGACCTGGTTCTGCGACTCAGTCATCTGGGCGTGCTGCGGAAAAACGGGTTTATGGCGACCGAGGTTTTTCACCTTTGGCACCGGGAACACAAGCGCGATCAAGAGTCGGTGAACAAGAGCAAGGTACTGCAGCGCATGGAAACGGATTTAATCCTGGCGGATAAAGGGCTTCGAGAGATTGACCCGGGATCGCCCGTCAAACTAACCCAGTTGCATTGATCAAAATTTTTATGAGCATCACATCACATTTGAATCGTCGTACTCTTATCAGTCTGCTGGCCGTTGGCGCATCGCCAGCTTTTGCGCAATTTCGCGTAGAGGTGTCTGGCGTGGGGCTGACGCAATTGCCTATCGCCATCGCTGCATTTCGGGGTGAGGCACAGGCACCGCAAAAAATTGGCAGCATCGTCAAGGCAGATCTTGAGCGCAGCGGCATGTTTCGCTCCGTTGATGCTGCTGGCCTCGTGGCAGATGAAAACAGCCGGCCAGATCTGGCAATCTGGCGGCAAAAAGGCGCGGATTCGCTGGTGACGGGAAGTGTTTCGCCTCTTGCTGATGGACGCTTTGATGTCCGACTTCGCTTGTGGGATATCGTGCGAGGGCAGGATCTGGGCGGTCAGAGCTATACCGTGTCACAGGCCGATTTGCGCTTGTCTGCGCACCGGATTTCCGATTTTGTCTACGAAAAGCTGACCGGTGAAAAAGGTATTTTCTCCACCCGCATTGCTTATGTGACCAAGGCTGCCCAGCGTTATACCCTTTGGGTGGCTGACTCGGATGGAGAGGGCGCCCAGTCTGCCCTGGCAAGCCCGGAGCCCATCATTTCACCAGCATGGTCGCCCAATGGCAACCAGTTGGCTTATGTCTCTTTTGAGTCCCGCAAGCCGGTGATTTATTCGCATGATGTCGCCACTGGCAAGCGCCGGTTGCTGGCCAATTTCAAGGGCTCCAACAGCGCGCCTGCCTGGTCACCCGATGGCAAGCAGTTGGTCGCAACATTGAGCCGTGATGGCGGTTCGCAAATTTACGCCATAGGTCTGAATGGCGGTGAGCCCAAGAGGCTGACGCAATCCTCCAGCATTGATACCGAACCGGCCTATTCATCGGATGGAAGAGCTATTTATTTCGTGAGCGATCGCGGCGGTGCGCCGCAGATCTATCGCATGAGCCCCACAGGCGGGAATGCCGAGCGGGTGACGTTTACCGGGAGTTACAACATCTCTCCGGCCGTGAGCCCGGATGGACGTTGGCTGGCTTATGTTTCAAGAGTGGGCGGTGCATTCAAGCTGCAGATCATGGAGCTTGCCAGTGGCACGGTTACTTCCATCACCGACACTTCGGCCGATGAAAGCCCGAGCTTTGCGCCAAATAGTCGTCTGATTGTGTATGCCACTCAGCAGCAGGGGAGAGAAGCCCTGATGACCACGACGCTGGATGGCAAGATCAAGGCCAGATTGTCGGGCGCCAATGGGGATATACGCGAGCCTGATTGGGGGCCATTCCAGCGCTAATCATTTTTTCTTGAATTCGTTATCTTTTTTTGATTTATCTGAGGTACTTTAATGAAACGCATTTTTTCTTCCATCTTTGCTTCCTTGTTTCTTGCTGCCACGCTGGCAGCCTGCGGATCCAACGTCAAACTTGATGATGCCCCCGTAGAAGACCGGACGGCCAGTACAAAGCAGGCGGACGATGCGGCAGGAGCCGCGAGCCGAGGTGTGGCTCCGGTGCAGATCAGCGGTGCGGATGCATCGACCGCGGGGCCGGCCAATACGGCCAAGATCATTTACTTTGACTTTGACAGCTATGTGGTCAAGCCGGAATTTCAGAGTGTCATCGACGCTCATGCCAAATATCTGGCTGCCAACAAATCCCGCAAGATGGCGATCGAAGGACATACCGATGAGCGCGGCGGTCGTGAGTACAACCTGGCTTTGGGACAAAAGCGTTCTGAAGCAGTGCGTCGCGCACTGGGGTTGTTGGGCGTCGCTGATGCTCAGGTCGAGGCTGTGAGCTTTGGCAAGGAAAAGCCCGCCGTTCAAGGTTCGGACGAAGCCTCTATGGCGAAAAATCGTCGCGCTGAAATCAGCTACCGTTAAGTTGAGGCTGGAACTGTGAAGACGTTCAGAGTTGCCGCCACGGTTGTGGCCTGCCTGTTGGCGTTCAATGCAAATGCTGCGCTGTTTGAAGACGATGAGGCTCGCAGAGCCATCATCGACTTGAGGCAAAAGGTTGACGCTTCGCAGCAGCGTATGACAGACGACTTGAGAAAAGCCAATGACGACAACGCGCAGTTGCGCCGCAGTCTACTGGATTTGTCCAATCAAATTGAGGTGCTTCGTCGCGAAATGGCGACCATACGCGGGCAAAACGAGCAGTTCGCCAAGAGCGTTGCCGACACCCAGCGCGTCCAGAAAGACTTGGCGCAAGGTGTTGATGAGCGTTTGAGAAAGTTCGAACCTAGCAAGGTTGCGGTTGATGGCAAGGAGTTTGCGGCGGAGCCGGCAGAAAAGCAGGACTTCGAAGGAGCACTTGCCACGCTGCGCAAAGGAGATTTTGCGGCAGCGCAAACCAGCTTTCTGGGCTTCATGAAGCGCTATCCGCAAAGCGGCTACAAGTCTTCCGCGCTGTTCTGGCTGGCCAATGCCCAGTACGCCTTGCGTGACTACAAGTCTGCGGTGACGAATTTCCGTGCCCTGGTGGCAGCCGAGCCCGATCATTTGCGCGCACCCGAAGCGCTCTTGTCGACGGCCAATTGCCAGATAGAGCTCAAAGACGTCAAGGCGGCTCGTAAAACGCTTGAGGAGCTAGTGAAGGCCTATCCGCAGTCCGAAGCGGCCTCCGTCGCCAAAGAGCGACTCAGCAAACTGAAGTAGCCGGATTCGGAGGCTTGCATTCCCACCTAAAATTGGGGAATGGAAATCTCCGGACTCAACACTCTCACCACCCAGGTTCTCTGGGTCGGCTTCATTCTTTCAATGATTTTTGGCGCGATTACGCAACGCACCCATTTTTGTACCATGGGGGCGGTCAGCGATATCGTGAACATGGGCGACTGGACCCGCATGCGCATGTGGGGCATGGCGATTGGTGTCGCCATGATTGGTTTTTTCGGCATGGCCGCTGCGGGCCTGATTGATCCGTCCAAAACCCTGTATGCCTCCAGCCGTTTTATCTGGCTCTCTGCGCTGGTTGGCGGCGCCATGTTTGGTTTCGGCATGGTGCTGGCGTCGGGTTGCGGCAGCAAGACCTTGGTACGCATAGGCGGGGGCAGTCTCAAGTCCCTGGTCGTCTTTGCGGTCATGGGTATTGCAGCATTTGCCACGCTGAAAGGCATCACTGCGGTGGTTCGTGTGGCCACGGTGGACAAGGTCGCCATTGACTTCACCACCAACGCCACGCTGCCGAACTGGCTCGCCGGTGCGTTGGGCATTGCGCCTGCTACTGCTGGACTAGGGCTGGCCTTGTTGATTGGCTTGGGCTTGATCGTGTGGGCCCTGTGCGGCCAGGATTTTCGCCGCATTGACAACCTGCTGGCCGGCTTGGGTGTGGGTGCTGTGGTTGCTGCCATGTGGTGGGTAAGCGGCCGCATGGGTTATGTGCTCGAGCATCCGGAAACCTTGCAGGAGGCCTTCGTTGCCACCAACTCCGGCCGTTCCGAGGCTTTGAGTTTTGTGTCTCCCGTGGCTTACACCCTGGACTGGCTCATGTTTTTTAGCGACAAGAGCAAGGTCCTGACGCTGGGCATCGTTTCGGTCTTCGGCGTGGTCGCGGGCTCGGCTGTCTATTCGCTGTGCTCGCGCAGCTTTCGCTGGGAAGGTTTTCGTGATGCCCAGGATACCGCCAATCATCTGATAGGTGCGGCCTTGATGGGCGTGGGTGGTGTATGCGCCATGGGCTGTACCGTGGGGCAAGGCTTGTCTGGCATCTCGACCCTGAGCGTGACCAGCTTTGTTGCGCTTGCTGCGATCCTGGCCGGCTGTGTCGCTGGTCTGAAATACCAGGTGTGGCGGCTTGAGAGCTCTCTCTGAGGCCTTTGCCCGAGCAAGACATGACAGTTGATACAGAGTTGATGCCTGCGGATCTGGAGCGACGTTTCGGCGGCCTTGCGCGGCTTTACGGTGCTGCAGGCGCGCAGCGGATTCGCGCCGCGCACATTGTCGTTGTTGGTTTGGGCGGCGTCGGCTCATGGGCTGCGGAGGCCGCCGCGCGCAGTGGCGTGGCCCGCCTGACCTTGATCGACCTCGACCACATTGCCGAGTCCAATATCAATCGGCAGGTTCACGCGCTCGACAACACCCTGGGACAAGCCAAGGTGCAAGCCATGCGTGAACGCATTGCCCATATCAATCCGGATTGCCGGGTGGACTGCATCGAAGAGTTTGTCGATGCGGCCAACTGGCCGCATGTTCTCTCGCTCCCGCGTGACTTTGATCGCAAGCAGTTGGCCGTGATAGACGCTTGTGATCAGGTGAGGGCCAAAACAGCCATGGCTGCCTGGGCCATCAAGAACAAGGCCATGCTGATCAGCGTGGGCGCTGCAGGCGGCAAGCGACTCGCTCATCGCGTTGATATCGATGATCTGTCACTGGTTACCCACGACCCCTTGTTGGCGCAGTTGCGCTACCGCCTGCGAAAAGAACAAGGGGCGGCCCGCCAGGGGAAGATTGGTGTGGCTTGCGTATTCAGTCGGGAGCCTGTGCAGCAGCCGTCCGCCGTATGTGCTCTGGAAGAGTCGGTGAGCAGCACTGAAGAAGCTATTGCGGACCCGGCCTCGCCTGTCGTGGCACAAACTGATGGCAGCCTCAATTGCCATGGTTATGGATCGGTTGTCAGCGTCACATCGACCTTTGGTTTGTGCGCTACCGGTTGGATATTAAATAAAATTGCAGCTTAATTTCAAAAGCGCCAAAAAGTGACGCTATAATTTGAGGCTGTGTTGCAGACAATGTAGTGCAGACTAGGAGAAATCCTGGGACGTTAGCTCAGTTGGTAGAGCAGCGGACTTTTAATCCGTTTGTCGTGGGTTCGACCCCCGCACGTCCCACCAGATATTGAAAGCGCCTGCAAGAAATTGCAGGCGCTTTTTCTTTGGTGCGCCCAGCATGGGCGCACACCTGCGGGTGCAAGTCCCGCCAGGAGCTGGTCACAGTGAATGAAGTGAAGCGCAACTGCGTG
>NZ_FOKZ01000034.1 GCF_900112285.1 Polaromonas sp. OV174
CGCAGATCGATCACGGCTTTCTCTACTTCTGGCGAGGTGCGTGTAGGACTTTCTTTGGGTCTTCGGGAGCGGGGCATATAAGCCGCAGATCCCTCCTGCGCGTGGCGTGCCAACAGCGCGTAGCCGGTCTTCGGGCTGATGCCAAAGCGTCGGCACAACTCGCGCCGGTTGCATCCCTCTTGCAGCGCCAGTGCTACGAAGTCGCGTTTGATGTCCATGAGGTCTTTCGGTTGCCAGGCCATAGGCTTCTCCTTGCGCTACTCGCGCTGAAGAAGTGTTTCCTATGTCCCCGCACACCCGTTTCCCATGTCCCCGGTCCATACAGCGAAGCAAAGAAAAGTGCCTCGCCCGCCGGGGCGAGACCCGGCCTGCTCGCAAAGGGCCGCATGGGCGGTTGCAGGCGCAAGACTGTTCCTCCTTAAGCATTTCGTAGCCACAGCCCAGACGGAACGGGCGCAACGAGCTATTAAATAAGTAGCAAATCAAGCAATGTGACTAACGGCGTTCGGGCCGCTCGGTGGCTGGCGGCCTACCCTGCCGGCCCCGATAGAATGAACCTCCATTTTCACGCCACTTGCCTATGACCGACCGTTTTGCCGTACTCCCCCAATACCTGATTCCCAAGCAGGCGCTCACCGTGTTTGCGGGCTATGTGGCAGGGCGTGAGCGCGGCTGGGTCACCACCGAAATCATTCGCCGCTTTGTCGTCAAATACCAGGTCAACATGGCCGAGGCGCTTGACTCCAACATCGCCAGCTATTCCACCTTCAACGCGTTTTTCACCCGCGCCCTCAAGCCCGGCGCACGGCCCATCGCGGCGGCCGAGCTGATCTGCCCGGTCGACGGCGCCATCAGCCAGTTTGGTGCGATCGAGAACGACCAGATTTTTCAGGCCAAGGGCCACCACTATTCCAGCACCGCGCTGGTCGGCGGTGACGCGGCCTTGGCCGCGCAGTTTCAGAACGGCAGCTTTGCCACTATTTACCTCAGCCCCAAGGATTACCACCGCATCCACATGCCATGTGACGGGCGGCTGACCCGCATGATTTACGTGCCGGGTGAGCTGTTTTCCGTCAACCCGGTCACGGCGCGCGGTGTGCCCGGCCTGTTTGCGCGCAATGAGCGCGTGGTCTGCGTTTTCGAGTCGGCGCTCGGGCCATTCGTGCTGGTGTTGGTAGGCGCCACTATCGTCGGCAGCATGGCGACGGCGTGGCACGGCGTGGTGAATCCGCCGCGCAGCAAAGAGGTGCGCGAATGGCACTACGGCGCGAATGCGCAGCCCCCCGTGGCGCTGAAACAGGGCGAGGAAATGGGCCGCTTTTTGCTCGGCTCCACGGTGGTCATGCTGTTTCCCAAGGGGCCACTGCGTTTCAACTCCGAGTGGACGGCGGGGCGCGGCGTGCGGCTGGGTGAGGTGATGGCAAATGGTCTGGGCCAGCCGCTCTGACAAGCCTCTGAAGCTTGGGCCGTGAGAGCGTCAATGCTTGGTCGAAAAATTCTTGCAGCCCCTGAAGCTGGATAGTCGTTTTGGGTATGCACCACTGGACCCGGTGCTTGGAATTGAAGCTGCTCCTCATCTACCCATCATTGCCTCGACCGGTTGAATCCGCCGCCCGTAGCCGACATCGCCGCTCGACAAAAACCGAGTCACTGTGACCTTTTAGGCTATCTGCATGAATCGACGAAATTTAGTGTTATCCGCCCTAGCCGCAGGGTTTGCTCAAAGGGTGGCGGCCGGCCCGCAGCGCCAAGATAAGACCGAGTGGTCTCGCTTCTTTACAGAGGCAGATGCACAAGGCAGCGTCGTCGTGCTTGACGCCCGAGATAAGTCTGAAACCACCCACGTCTACAACCTATCGCGTGCCGAGCGGCGCTACTCGCCAGCCTCTACCTTCAAGATTCCACACAGCCTATTCGCGCTCGATGCCGGACTGCTGCGTGACGAATTCCAGCTGATCCCGTGGGACGGCGTGAAGCGGCCCCAGCCGGCATGGAACGAGGACCAGAATCTGCGCTCCGCGATGAGGAACTCCACCGTCTGGGTGTATGAGCGCTTCGCCAAGGAACTCGGCGCTGCACGCGAAACCGCCTACATGCGAAAGATTGGGTATGGCAATGCGGTCGCCACGGGCGACAAGCCATTCTGGGTTGACGGCGACCTCGCCATCTCATCCTTCGAGCAGATCGCTTTCCTGCAGCGGCTTTACCGCAATCAACTGCCCTTCAAAGTCGAACACCAGCGCCTCGTGAAAGACGTGATGATCAATGAAGCGGGCCCTGACTGGATACTGCGCGCAAAAACGGGATGGACCGGAAAAATCGGCTGGTGGGTGGGTTGGGTAGAGTGGCCCAGCGGTCCCGTCTTCTTCGCCTTGAACATGGACACGCCGAACCGGCTAGTCGACCTTGCCAAGCGGCAGAGCATCACGCGCAGCGTTCTGCGCTCCATTAACGCGCTACCTAAGGCGCCATAGCTTCTGGCCGCATTCCGCCTTGACCTCATCGAGGCGACCGCTCGTGTTGCCGCCAACGGCCTGCCATCCACAGCCTGATACGTGCAAGCCGCTCCTGTGTCGAAAGGTCCCCCTCCAGGTTGAGGACGGGACATTGACGAGCAGACAACCAGGCCCTCTGCTTCGCAAGACTTCGCCCTTCTGGTGGTCCTTCGTCGTATTGTGCTGCCCATTCAAGAAACGCAGGGTTGGCCTGGCCGAAGAGTCGTAACTCGCGCTCACGCAGGCGCTCCAGGCGGAGTGCGGTATCGACGTAGAGAAAGACGACGAAATCGAAGGCATCCTCTATCTCGATACCCCAGGCGCTGACCGAACCGGACAGCACAGCAATCGGACTACGGCGGAATGCCGCCAGGAGTAGAGCGCGCCGCTCCTCGACCGAGCGCTTCGCCTGGAAGGGTGGGTCGGAGGGGAGCCAGAAGATGTCATCCGCTTCCAGGAAAGTTCCGCCAAGCTCCGCAGAGAGAGCTTTCCCGAGAGTGGACGTACCAGAACCAGACGCACCGGTGATATGTACAAGCTTTTTTCTTTGGTTCGAAATTCAAGGATCGAAACTCTACGATGCTCAATCGGAGTGCACCGTCGAACGTCGGCTTGTGGCCGCATTCTGTCGTCGCGTCGGCGGTCGCGTGAGTCTAAACGCGGCGGTCCTTCGCCACCTCGCTGTTCAATTTGCCCCGCCGCGCCTAAGATCGTCAACAGGCTCTCAATCCGAAAGGAGTCCTCTTATGGACAGGTCTGCATCTGACGCGATTTTCGCTGGCTCGATTCCCGAGCTCTACGACAGTTACCTCGTGCCGCTGATCTTTGCATCCTATGCCGCCGATCTGGCGCAGCGTGTGGTCGCTCTCAATCCTGCCCGTGTGCTTGAGACCGCTGCCGGCACGGGTGTCGTCACCCGCGCGATGGCGCAGGCCTTGCCCGGCCATGTTGAGCTGGTGGCGACCGACCTGAATCAGCCCATGCTTGATCGTGCCATGGCAGTTGGCACGCCCAGGCCGGTGCAGTGGCAAGCTGCGGACGCGGCGCGGCTGCCCTTTGAGGACGCGAGTTTCGACCTCGTCGTTTGCCAATTCGGCGCCATGTTTTTCCCGGACAAGGCGCGCGCATTTGCCGAGGCACGGCGCGTGCTTCGCCCCGGCGGCGCGCTCTTGTTCAACGTCTGGGATCGCATCGAGGAAAACGAGTTTGCCGATACCGTCACGACGGTGCTTGCCGGCCTGTTTCCCGCGGACCCGCCGCGCTTCATGGCGCGCACGCCACACGGCTATTTCGAGCGGGAGACGATTGCTCGCGACCTCGCCGCTGCGGGGTTTGACTCGGCGCCACGTATAGAGACCTTGGCGGCGCGCAGTCGCGCGGAGTCGGCGCGCGTGCCGGCCATGGCCTATTGCCAGGGAACGCTGTTGCGCAATGAGATAGAGGCCCGCTCTGGCGCCAATCTGGAGCAGGCGACGGCGGCCTGCGCCACGGCCATCGCCGAGCGATTCGGCGCAGGCCCGGTTGACGGAAAAATCCAGGCGCATGTGGTGTGCGCTCAGAACTGACGGGGCGAGCATCGCTGTTGGCGCTGTCTGCATGCAACAGGAGAGCACGATGAGCATTCATCTTGATCACTTGATGGTGCCGTCCCGCAATAAAGTGGCGTCGGCCAGGCTATTGGCCCAACTGCTGGGGGCGCCATGGTCGCAAACGGCGGTGGGGCCGTTTGCCGCCGTTTATGTGAACGATGGGCTGACCTTGGACTTTGACGAATGGACCGATCCCTTTCCCCGCATTCACTACTGCTTTCGGGTCAGCGAGGATGAATTCGCGCTCATTCTTGAGCGCATCAAGGCGGCCGGCATCCCCTATCGCAGCAGCGTTCATGGGCCGGTCGACCACCAGGTGGACACGCAGCACGGTGGCCGCATCGTCTACTGGAACGAGCCGGATGGCCATTACTGGGAAATGCTGACGCTCAGCTATGCGCGTCAGGGCTCATGAATGCTGGCTGTGGATAACTTTTTTCCATCATCGCCAAGCACAAAAACTCCTGATTTCATAGCGCACTTCGCCCGTCCCTATTGCGCTAGAGCCTGAAAATGCTCAGATTTCAAGACGCAGCGTCGCCAGGCCGTCACGCTGCCGGCCCCGCGCGCATGGGGTAGCCGGCTTCCAGCCAGCTTTTCATGCCGCCGTCTAGCGCCACCGCGCGCTGAAAGCCCATGCTGCGCAGCGTCGCCGCGGCCAGCGTCGAGATGCGGCCGAACTCGCAGCAGGTGACGATGCGGGCCGTTGGGTCCGGCAGCTCGCTGTTGACGCGCAACTCCAGCTGGCCGCGCGGCAGCAGCCGGGCGCCGGGAATGTGGCCGGCCTCATAGGCCTCGCGTTCGCGCACATCGAGCACGATCAGCTCGGCCGGCGTCGCTTGCACGCGGCTTAGCAATTCGGCCATGGACATGAAGGGCACGCAGGCGGCGGCCTCGGCCAGCATTTGCGCCACGGTCTTGCCACCGCTCATATTGGTGCGCAGGGCCTCGGTGAGGTGGGTGGGCATGGACAGGTCCAGGCTCTTCATCATCTGCACGAAGGCGGCCTTATCGCGCTGCTGCAGGCGCGGATTGCTGGCGATCTCTTCGCCCAGAGTCGAGTGGCTGCGACCCTTGTAGTCGTGGGCCGGGTAGACCTGCAGCGCCGGGTCCAGCTTGAGCAAGCGCCCGAACAGGCTGTCGTACAGCGCCTCGGGGTCGCCCGTCGGCAGGTCGGTGCGTCCGGTGCCGCCTATCAGCAGGGTGTCGCCGGTGAAGACGCGGTCCTCGCCCACCAGGCACATCGAGTCCGCGGTGTGGCCGGGCGTGTGCAGCACCTGCAGCCGCAGCTTGCCGAGCACCAGGGACTCGCCATCATCGACGCGCATGTCCACGCCTGGCGCCGGGCTGGCCCGGTGCATCACCGTCATCGCACCGAGGCGGTCGGCGAGCTGGCGCGCGGCCGAGAAGTGGTCGGCATGCGTGTGCGTATCTATCACGAAGCGTATGCGCAGCGCGTCGCGCGAGGCCAGCGCCAAGTAGCGGTCGATCTGGCTGACCTCGGGATCGATCAGCGCGCCGGCGCAGGTGTCGGCGCAGCCCAGCAGGTAGGACTGGCAACCGCCGACGGCGATTTGCTCAAAGATCATGACGGCTGCTTGACGATGCGCAGATAGGGTTTGGGCGACTTCCAGCCCTGCGGGAACAGCTTTTTCGCGTCGTCGTCGGAGACCGAGCCGGCGATGATCACGTCCTCGCCGGGTTTCCAGTTCACCGGCGTGGCGACCTTGTGCTTGGCCGTCATCTGCATGGAGTCGAGCACGCGCAGGATCTCGTCGAAGTTGCGGCCGGTGGTCATGGGGTAGGTCATCATCAGCTTGATCTTCTTGTCGGGGCCTATGACAAAGACCGAGCGGACGGTGGCGTTGGTGGCCGCCGTGCGGCCCTCGGCCGTGCCCGGCTCATCGGCGGGCAGCATGTTGTAGAGCTTGGCGACCTTGAGGTCGGTGTCGCCGATCATCGGGTAGCTCGGCAAATAGCCCTGAGTCTCCTGGATGTCGCTGGCCCAGCGCTTGTGGTTGTCGACCGGGTCCACCGACAGCCCGATCAACTTGCAGTGGCGGCGCGTGAACTCGGGTTCTATCTTCGCCATGTAGCCGAGCTCGGTGGTGCAGACCGGCGTGAAGTCCTTGGGGTGGGAGAACAGGATGGCCCAGCCGTCCCCTATCCAGTCGTGAAAGCTGATCTTGCCCTGGGTGGTTTCGGCCGTGAAATCGGGGGCGGTGTCGTTGATGCGCAAAGACATGGTGATTCCTTTGGCGCCTGTGGGAGGACAGCAGCCCGTCCGGCGCGGTGGAGCGCGGCTGCTCAAAATTTTAGCAAGTCGCCGGCCGCAGGTCGAGGCTAAGACACCTGTTGCGCAGGGGCTGTCGCTGGGCCTGCAGCCGTCATGGCGGCTGCGGCGGCCTGGGTCTGGCCGACCAAAACTTGCACAAGTTTCAAAACTTGCACACCCAAGCCCGACCTAGGCTGTGAATAACTTTTGCCCGGCAGCCTGCCGTGCCTGCGGTACTCCCGATTCAATAGCGCGTTGCGCCCGTCCCTATTGGGCTACCGCCTTAAATAGAGCTGACCTGGCGGCTGGCTGCCGTCAGGCCACCGCCGGCTTAAACCAGGAAGCGCTCGGCCAGGCGGCTCCAGAAAGCCGCGCCCACCGTCAGGTTGCCGTCGTGAAAGTCGTAGCGCGGATTGTGCAGTCCGCGCCCGCCTTCGGAGGGCCCGTTGCCTATGCGCACCAGCGCGCCCGGGCAGGCCTGCAGCATGTAGGCGAAGTCCTCGCTGCCCATCATGCGCGGGAACTCGCGTTTCACCCGGTCCTCGCCCACCAGCTCCGCCGCCACGTCGCCCGCCAGCGCGACGGCCGCGGCAGCGTTGTCGACCACCGGATAGCCCTCGATGTAGCTGATCTCGGCTTTCGCTCCGTAGCCCTCGGCGGTGGCATTCACCAGGGCGCAGATACGCTCCTTGAGCAGCGCACGGATCGCCGGGCTGAAGGAACGCACGCTGATGCCGATCTCGGCCTCGGCCGGGATCACGTTCAGCGCCTCGCCCGAGCGCAGCCGCCCGACGGTGACGACGGCGGATTCGTTGGGATCGATGTTGCGCGACACCACGGTCTGCAGCGCCATCACGATGGCCGCCGCCGCCACCAGCGGGTCGACCGCCAGGTGCGGCCTGGCCGCATGGCCGCCGACGCCGAAGATCTTGATGAAGACCCGGTCGCCCGCCGCCAGGAAGGGGCCGGGGCGCATCATGAAATCGCCCTGCGGCGCGCCCGGATGGTTGTGTATGGCAAACACCATGTCGCAGGGAAAGCGCTGGAACAGGCCGTCGTCCACCATGGCCTTGCCGCCGCTGTCGAAGCCGCGCTCCTCGGCTGGCTGAAAGATCAGGTTGAGCGTGCCGGAAAACCGGCGCGTGGCCGCCAGGTGTTTGGCCGCGCCCAGCAGCATGGCGGTGTGGCCGTCATGGCCGCAGGCATGCATCAGCCCGGGCTTGCTGCTGGCGTAGGGCAGACCGGTGTCTTCGTGGATGGGCAGCGCGTCCATGTCGGCGCGCAGGCCCAGGCGCTTGCTGCCGTCGCCGGCGCGCAGTTGCGCCACCAGGCCGGTCTGGCCAATGCCGCGGGTGACCTCATAGCCCCATTCCTGCAGCTTGCCGGCGACCAGCTCGGCCGTCTCGTGTTCGGCGAAAGCCAGCTCGGGGTGCTGGTGGATGCGATGCCGCAGGGCGGCGAGTTCATCGTGCAGCGGCGTCAGGTCGTCGACCTGGGTGAACTGGGTGAACTGGGTGGATTGGGTGGAGGCCTGGTGGGTCATCAGTTGGAGTCCAGCGTGATCTTGTTGTCCTTGGCGATGCGCTGGTAGAACTTGATGCGCTCGCCGATTTCCTTGCGATAGGCCGCCGGCGCCAGGTCCTCGGGCACCATCATGCCCTTGTCGAGCCAGGTGGCCTTGGTGGCGGGCTCGCTGAGGATTTTGCGCATTTCGATGTAGAGCTTTTGCACGATGGCATCTGGCGTCTTTGCCGGCGCGGCCAGGCCGGTCCAGGAAGTCAGGTTGAGGTCGGGCAGCTTCAGTTCGGCAAAGGTCGGCACGTCCGGCAGTTGCGGCACGCGCGTCGGTGCGGCAACGGCCAGGGCGCGCAACTTGCCGTTGCGGATGTTGCCCAGGTTGGACGACAGGTTGTTCCAGGTCAGCTGCACCTGGCCGCTCAGCAGGTCGGGCAGGGCCACGCCCGCGCCCTTGTAAGGGATGTGGGTCATGGGCAGGCGGGCCTGGTTCTTCAGCAGCTCCATGCTCAGGTGAGACACCGAGCCCAAGCCGGCGCTGGCGTAGTTGAGCGCGCCAGGGTTGGCGCGGGCGTACTTCACCAGTTCTTCGAAACTGCGCACCGGCAGGCTGGCACTGACCAGCAGCACGTTGGGCAGGCGGTCTATCAGGGTGATGGGCGCGAAGCCGTTGACGGCGTCATAGGGCAGCTTGGGGTTCATCGCCGGGTTCACCACGTGGGTGCTCTGCGAGGTGACGATCAGGGTGTAGCCGTCCGGCGCCGCCTTGGCGACGAAGCTCGAGCCTATGGCCCCGCCGGCACCGCCACGGTTATCGACGATCACCGGCTGGCCCAGCGCCCGGCTGAGCCGGTCGGCCATCAGGCGGCCCGAGTTGTCGACCGAACCGCCCGGCGTGAACGGCACCACCAGGGTGATGGGGCGAACCGGGTAGGCGGCATCGGCAGAAAACGCGGGCAGGCCCAGGCCAGTCAGGCTGGCGGCTGCGGTGGATTTGAGGAAATTGCGGCGATCGAATGTCATAGGGCTAAGAAGGTAGAGGAATGCGCAAAGCGTAGGGACGGCGGCCCGGCCCGTCAAACGACAAAATCGTCGATCGTGATAACGTGATGTAATCGCGATCATGAAGTTGCGCTCCCCGTCGCTGGTCGAATTGCATGCCTTTTTGGCGGTCTGCCGGCTGGGCAGCTTTCGCCAGGCCGCCGAAGTCCTGTGCGTGTCCCAGGCGGCAGTGAGCCGGGCGGTGCAGCGACTGGAGCAGCACCTGGGTGACTGCCGGCTGTTCGACCGCTCACCGCAGGGCGTGGTGTTGAGCGAGCAGGGTCGCCAGCTGCGCCAGCTGACCGAGCGCCACGTGATGGCGCTGGAGACGGCCACGGCGCGCTTCCAGCGGCCGCGGGCGGCCGGCAAGCTGCGCCTGAGCGTCATACCCACCCTGGGCAGCAAATGGCTGCTGCCGCGCCTGCCGCGTTTCCAGGCCGAGCATCCGGGCCTGGAGATAGAGATGCGCCAGTTCCGCCCCGACGAGGACTTCAACCGCGACGACGTGGACATCTGGATAGACCTGAAGCGGCCCCGGCGCCGCTGGCCGGCGCACCTTCAGGTGAGCTACCTGCTGGGGCGCGACATCGTGCCGGTATGCGCGCCGGGCGTGTTGCCTCGCCTGCAGCACCCGCGCGATCTGGCGCGCGAGGTGCTGCTGTTCCACAGCAACTTCCCGGACAACTGGGCGCGCTGGGCCAAGGCGGCCGGTTTGGCTGGTGAGCCCAAACTTGGCACCGGCTACGACCTCAGCATGAACCTCATCTTCGCCGCCAAGGAGGGCGCGGGCATCGCCGTCATCCAGCCCTGCCTGATCGAGCGTGAGTTGCAAAACGGCGAACTCGTCATCCCCTTCGCCCTACCGGTTTCGACCGAGCGCGGCTATTACCTCTGCGTGGATGGGCGCCAGCCGCTGGGCGCGGGCCAGCAGGCTTTCGTGCAATGGGTGCAGGACGAGGCTCGGCAGACGGTTGATCCGGTAGCGGGCGCGGCCGCCGGCACGCAGCAGGGCTGCTGAAACCAAGTCCCGTGACGTTTGTTGACGGCCATTGCCGCTCATTCGTGGCGATATGGCGAGACTGGTCACTCTGGGATAGAGTGGACAAACAGGCTGCTAGCCCAAGCCAGTCGCATTGCGCTTTCACTAAGGAGTGAGCATGGGAAGAGTTATGACCCTTCTTGCCGTTGTTGGCGTCCTGGCTGCGCTATACCTTTCGTACCGCTACGGCGTGTTTTAAGGCACTGCTCAGAGACAAGCATCCCATGGCGATGGTGGCCTTCCTGGGCCGCTGTCCGAATTCCGCCAGGAGCGAACCTTCATGGAGAACAACCTATGACGCTTCAGTTTGCTAGCGATTTTCTGCTCTGGTGTGCGCTGCTCAACTACGCCGTACTGTTTGCCTGGTTTGTCGCCTTCAGGCTCGCGCATGCCTGGATGCGAAGACTCCACGGACTATGGTTTCACATGTCGCCAGAGTGCTTCGATGGCATTCACTACGCAGGCATGGCGGCCTACAAGGTTGGCATTCTTCTTTTCAACCTTGTGCCATATGTTGCCTTGCAGATACTGGGGCATCATGTCGGCTGATTTGGCGCGCTCGTATCGACGATTTGAAGCGCAAACGGTCTAGGATTTTGCTGCTGTTCTGCGCGGGCAGAAGGCGGCCACTGCCGAGTTTAGAAACCGGTCGTTCAACGCCCAAGTTCACCGCTACTTGGCTGCGCCCTCGACTGGCGTGGCGTCCAAGGGCGACTCGAAGGCAATGAAGAGAACACAAGGGACCTTGCTTGCGCAGTAGGCGCTGTGCGCCTTTTTAGCCGGGCCATACGCATAAGTTCCTGACTTGAGCACAGCTTTCTTCTGGCCCTCATAGGTGACGTGAAGTTCGCCTGCTACCAGCACCATCCGTTCCGGCGAGGTGTGCCAATGGAGTGGAATGGTTGATTTACCGGGCACCTTGAAGAAGACATCTACGTTGTCTTTTGCAGGATCACCGTGAAGCACGGCAATGCCGCAGCCTTTGGGAAGGAACGGCGGGCAAGGCCCCCACTTGAGTTGTGCGTCTTTGGCTGTAAATGTGACCGATGGCTCTGACGCCGGCGTTTCGGCCCAAGCGAACGAACCGGCAAGAATTGGCAAAGCTGAAAAAACCATTTTCAATAGCTTCAACATTCGACACCTCCCGTATAAGTGGGTGACGCAACCAATCTACTACCGGCTGCCCAACATTTGACTTAAGCGGTGTGCCGTAGGCACGTCCGCTTGAATGATGGAATGGACTCCCCCCGTTTTATTGCGCCACATTGGCGTACTGGTCTTCATTGACGTGGAGTCAGGATTTCAAACGTCAGGAGTTCGAGATGAATGCTACTCCCGTTGCCCTTGATCTTGCAAAATTCGTGTTTCAACTGGAGCGTGAACTAAGCCGGATCGCCAAACTCGGCCCGACCTGCACCACACTGCTATCGATACATGAGTGAACAGGACATGACTTCGCGAATCAGGAGGCTTGCGGACCGTCGTAGCCTTCAATGACGACGAGGTCTATGGTCGAAACCGGCAGCCTAAGCTTGATGGCATCTTGATACTCAGGCGACTGCCAACAATCGAGAGCCGCTCAGCGCTTTGTGGCAAAGATGGTTCCATTCTCCACCTTGACGACTAAGTTATGCCGAGAGGCTATGTCTTGAAGAGCAGTGTCCCATGGCACGCACTCGTAGCTAAATGCTCCGGTTCCACTGACCGAAGAATCTGCTGCTAACTTGTTGCCCGAGAAATCTGCAAGGACTTGCAAAGTTGCCTTCAGTGGCATGCTCGTGAAGTTGATTCGCAACTCTTTGCCGACACATTTTCTCTTTTCGTTAGACGCTGTCGCACGCGATGTGGCGCTGGTCCTGGCGTTTGGCGCGGCTGGCCCGGTCGTGGTGATTGATGTTTCACGGCCCTTCTCGCACGGAGAGGCCTGGTACTCAACCTTGCCACCTTCGCGCTCGCATTTGTAGACGGCGGCAAAGGAGCTTTGCTGACAGATGGCGAGTAGCAGCAGAAATAACAGACGATTCATAGGTGAAAGTTTTCATGAAAAGAAGGTAACTCTGGGCGCCTAACGTTTGACATAAGCGGCATGCCGTAGGTCTGTCCGCTTGATGGAAATGTCAGTGTTCAGTCTCATCGACAACTCGCTCGATTCTTCTATCCGGCACCAGCCAGATGAGCGCCACAAAAACATAGATCGCCTGTGCCACCCAGTGCGCCCAGAACGACAGGACTATGGCTGAGGTATAGAGGAACGGCGACAGCTTGCCCTTCCAGTCCGCGCCGACCGCGCGCCTGAGGACGGAGTTTGGGCCATCGGTGGCAATGATGCACTGCTGCAGGACGTAGTACGAAATGGCCGCCATGAGAAGAACAAATCCATATGCGGCAGTTGGCAGCGGTGCAAAGTGGTTCTCGCCCATCCAGCCCGTGGCAAACGGGAACAAGGATAGCCAGAAGAGCAAATTGAGATTGGCCCACAGCACACCGCCGGATAACCGTTTGGCAACGTGCAGCAGGTGGTGATGGTTGTTCCAGTAGATGCCTACATAGATGAAACTCAGCACGTAGCTAAGAAAGTTGGGCACCAAAGGGCCGAGCGCTTCGGCATCCGATCTATGGGGCACTTTCAACTCCAACACCATGATGGTGATGATGATGGCCAATACACCATCGCTGAATGCTTCAAGCCGACTTTTTCCCATGGCTGTCCTCCTGAAACCTAGCGCTTGAGTTACACAAATTCGCCGCTGTCGCTCTTGGTCTTCATGCAGCTAGGTCGCAACGCCGCATTAAGCGCGCAAGATAGGCGCTCCGGTACGCGGGTTGGTGAGGGGCACATTCTCGAGCGCTCGAATCCGCCAGATCTCGTTTTGCCTCGTCAGTACTGCGAGGATCAACGTATCCACCTCATGGGGTCCGGCCGGGTGAGCGGCACCGGCCGCCAGGCGACTCCAGAAATGGATGACCACCGCGCCGTCAGCAATGTGAACGACATCGATCAACTCATTTTCTAGTGTGGAATCGCGATAGATGGTTTCGTGTATGGGAGCGTGGAGCGCCACGATCTCATCGACGCCTTTGACATAGTGCCCGAAGCGATTGACGAAGGTCGCGCCTTCATCGAACAGGCTACCCAGAGCCGCCATGTCGTGAGCGTTCCAGGCGGCTTGAAATGCAGCGGGCGCGTCTTCCGGTCTTTTCATTTCGGTCATGGGGATGGTCGTCTGCATGAGTGAACAGGACATGACTCTTCGAATCAGGAGGCTTGCGGACCGTCGTAGCCTTCAATGACGACGAGGTCTATGGTCGACACAGGCAGCCTCAGCTTGATGGCGTCTTGATACTCAGGCGACTGCCAACAATCGAGAGCCGCCTGATAGGAAGGGAATTCAATGACGATGTTGCGCGTGCGGCTCAGCCCTTCCGGATTCTCGAATTGTCCGGCGCGTACCAGGAACTTTGCGCCGAACTTCCTGAATGGTTCGGCATTGGCTGCAATGTAGGCCTTGTATTTTTCTGGATCGGTGACATCGACCCGTGCGATCCAGTAGCCCTTTGTCATTTGACGCTCCGCTTGGTGAGAAGGTGGGATTTGAACGAAAGATGCCTAAGCTTGAAGCTGAGCCGTGAGTTAGCTCGAGCGCCTGACTAGGCCTTAGCGTACACCTTATCTTTTTATTGAAATGCTTGCTTTATCTTCTAGGCGGTGTTGCTTTCATGCCTTGGCCTGATGGCTTTCAGGGTGTCGGCCACCAGTCCTCATTGCCCGTAACTCAGGCATTGAGTTCAGCATGCGCCATCCCGGCAATTTTCAGGGCCGTGGCAGACGGCGTTCCATCTTCGATATGCCAGGCCGCAGACAGCCCTGCCCAGGCCAGAATCCACTGCAGTAGTCGTTCTCGTTCCAGGCCCGCGATGTCGGCAACGAGCTTGACGCGGCGCACGAAGCGCTCAGGCTCGGCGGCGGTTTGCAGATCCGGATTGCAAAACAGATTGGCGTAGTCGAATCCGCGTTCACCTATCAGTCCTTTCGGATCAATCGCCAGCCATCCGCGCTGGCCGAAGTCGAGAATGTTGCCGTGATGAATGTCGCCGTGCAGCACCCTAACGTCACGGGGTGTTGCCAGCAGTTCGCGCGCCGCGGTTGCGGCAATCGCCAAGATACCGCCGTGCCGCTCGGTGGCCGCTTCCAGCCCCTGAAACCAGCGCGGCAGCGGCGTCAAGCCGGGCGGCGGCTTATCGCCACGCGCATGCAGGCGTGCCACGACAGCGCAGATGATGCGGCTCGCCTCGTCATCGCATCCGGCGCTAGCGAGTGCTGCCAGTGAACCGCTGCCCTTGGAGCGTTCCAGCAACAGCGCATCACCTTCGCTGGCAATGATTCTTGCCGCGCCGTCGCCGCTCCACCATGTCATCCAGGCGGCGGCCAGTTTTTCTTCTTCGGCTAGCGCGACCTTCAGCATGGCGGGCTGGCCTTGGCATAGAACGGGCAAGAGGCTGGCGCTTCTGGTCAGGATGGGGCTGCCGTCCGCTACCAGCCCCCATCGCTTGATGTAGCTGCTAAACATGCAGGCACCATAGCATCATCGTTCAGCACCCCAAATACTCCTTATTTGATAGCGCATTGCGCTCGTATTGATTGGGCTGACGGCTCAATTGATTAAAAAATTCACGGCTTCTTCGCTGGCGCGCCTGGCGGGCCCGCTGGGCAGCCCGTGCTTCACGGGATGGCGGCGGCAGGGGTACAGTAGCGGTTTGCGTGAATCGCCTCATTTTTATTTCCGGAGTCCTGTCATGAACGCCCCCTTGCACCGTGAAGTTCCCGCCAGCATCCTCAACGCCGCCCAAGCCCTGTCGCAGGTCACGGCCCAGTGGGATGGCGACATCGTCAAACAGATCAGCGACTACATCGCCATTCCCGCCAAGTCGCCGACTTTTGACAGCGACTGGGCGCAGCACGGCTTTATTGACACCGTGATGCGCAATGCGGCCAGCTGGGTGGAGGCGCAAAAGGTTGAAGGCCTGAAGCTGGAAATCGTGCGCCTGGAAGGCCGTACCCCGGTGATGTTTTTTGAAATCCCGGCCACCCGCGCCGATTCCACGCAAACCGTGCTGATGTACGGCCACCTCGACAAGCAGCCCGAGTTCAACGGCTGGCGCAATGATTTGGGCCCCTGGACGCCCAAGTACGAAGACGGCAAGCTCTATGGCCGCGGCGGCGCCGATGACGGTTATGCGGTTTACGCCAGCATTGCCGCGGTGCAGGCGCTCAAAGCGCAAAACGTGCCGCATCCGCGCATCGTCGGCCTGATCGAAACCTGCGAGGAAAGCGGCTCCTACGACCTGCTGCCCTATGTGAACGCGCTGCGTGAACGCCTGGGCGAAGTCGCGCTGGTGGTTTGCCTGGACTCGGGCGCCGGCAACTACGATCAGCTCTGGCTGACCACCAGCCTGCGCGGCAACGCGGCCGGCGTGCTCAAGGTCGAGGTGCTGACCGAGGGTGTGCATTCGGGCGATGCCAGCGGCCTGGTGCCGTCCAGCTTTCGCATCATGCGCCAGGTGCTGGACCGTCTCGAAGACAGCAAGACCGGTCGCCTGCTGCCGCAAAGCTTTCATTGCGAAATCCCGGCCGACCGGCTGGTGCAGGCACAGGCCACGGCCAAGATTTTGGGTGACGAGATTTACAAACGCTTTCCCTGGGCGCACTACGACTGCGAGGGCTCGAGCAGCTTTGCCCTGCCCACCACCACCGACCCGGTGGAAGCGCTGCTCAATCGCACTTGGCGGCCCACGCTGAGCGTGACCGGCGCCGAGGGCTTTCCGGCGCTCAAGGATGCCGGCAATGTGCTGCGTCCCTACACCGCCTTCAAGCTGTCGCTGCGCCTTCCGCCGCTGGTCGATGCCGGCGCGGCGGTGCAGGAACTCAAGGCCTTGCTGGAAGACAACGCGCCCTACCAGGCCAAGGTGACCTTTAAAGGTGGCGGCGGCTCCACCGGCTGGAACGCGCCCAGCACTACGCCCTGGTTTGAAAATGCGCTCAATGAGGCCTCGCAAAGCTTTTTTGGCGCCCCTTGCGGCACCATAGGCCAGGGCGGCACGATTCCCCTCATGAGCATGCTGAGCAAGGGCTTTCCCAAGGCCCAGATGATGGTCTGCGGCGTGCTGGGCCCCAAGAGCAATGCCCACGGCCCCAATGAGTTTTTGAACGTGCCTTATGCCAAGAAGCTGACCGCCTCGGTGGCCCATGTGATGGCCAGCGTGCCGGGCTGAGATTCGCCCGGGCTGAGTCCATAAAAAAACCGGCCTGGGCCGGTTTTTTTAATGAAAAGTGCTTGTAACGCTTATGGTGTATGCGCAAGCAGCTATGAAAACAGGAGTTGTCTTGGGTTTGGCCGCGGCTTCAGCGCCCTTTCAGCAGACCGCCCAACATGCCCATCAGATCGCCGCTGTTGCCCAGCCCCTGCTGCGGTGCCTGGCCATCGGGGGTCAAATGGTTGATCAGGCCGGGCAGCATTTGCGAGAGCTGGCCGGCGGCGTCCTCGGGGTTGGTGCCCAGCTTGGCGGCAATGTCGGAAATGGTGTCGTTGCCCAGCGCGCTGGTGATTTGCTCGCCCGACACGGGCTCATTCGGTCCGCCACCAATCCATGAGCTGACCGCTCCGCCCAGGCCGGCTTGTTCAAATTTGCTGACCAGGCCGCCCAGGCCGCCGTTCTGGCCATCGTTGCCAAGCATGCCGGTGACGATCTGGATCAATTGCGGGTTGCTGGCCAGCATGCCCATCAGGCCGCCCAAGCCACCCAGGCCGGCCGCCGCGCCGCCCTCGCCCGACTGGGGCTGCTGGCCCTGGTTCATGACCGCACCCAATACTGAATCAAGTAATCCCATGACAAGCTCCTGAAGTTGAAGATGATTGACGCCAAGGCGCTTCAGGCATTCTGGCCCTGTCGGCGCCCCAGTGCAAGCCAGCCCAGCGCCAGCCCGGTCAGGCCCAGTGGCAGCAGCGAGCCCAGATTCAGCAGCGTCCAGCCCTGGGTGGTGACCAGCACGCCGGAGGCCAGCGAAGAGATGGCCAGCACCGCAAAGACGCAGAAATTCAGTGCGCCTTGGGCCTTGTCTTTTTCTTCCGGCCGGTAAGCCGTCAGCGCCAGCGTGGTGGCGCCGGTAAAGAGGAAGTTCCAGCCCAGGCCGAGCAAAAACAAGGACGCCAGAAACTGCTTGAAATCGACGCCCGACAGCGCAATCAGCACGCAGACCACGTTCAACGCCAAGCCCACGCCCATGATGGGCAAGGTGCCAAATCTCTTGATCAGGTGGCCGGTGAAAAAGCCCGGTGCGAACATGCCGATCACATGCCATTCCAGCACCAGCGCCACGTCGGAAAACGGCAGGCCGCAGACCTGCATGGCAATCGGTGTGGCCGCCATCAAGAGGTTCATCACGCCATAGCCCAGCGCGCCAGCGGCGGCCGCCACGATGAAGGCCGGCTGGCGCATGATGATGGCCAGGGGCCGGCCGCTGGCCGCCTGCGCCTTGGAGGCGGGGGGCGCCGGAAATTCAATCCAGGCCAGCAAGGCCATGGCCAGCAGCGCCACGCCGGCCAGCGCCAGGTAGGCGCCGGCAAAAGGCGTTTCGGTCAGGCCGCGCGTTTGCACCGCCAGATTCGGCCCGGCCACGGCACCCAGCAGGCCGCCGGCCATCACCAGCGAAATGGCTTTTTCACGGAAAGCCGGCAGCGCCAACTCGGCGGCGGCAAAGCGGTACAACTGCGCATTGGCGTTGTAGTAGCCGGCCACCACGGTGGCCGCCACCAGCAGCCAGAAGTTTTTGCTGTAGGCCGCATAGCAGCACAGCAATGCCGACGCCACTGCCACCAGCAGCCCAAGCTGGAACGAGGCCTTGCGGCCAAAACGGCTTTGCGTGCGCGCCACCAGCCCGGTCGACAGCGCGCCGCCGACCACATAGCCCATCACCGGCAAGGTCGCCATCCAGCCCAGCGGCGCCAGGTTCAGGCCGACCAGACCGTTGATTGCGATGAAGGTGACGTTGTTGGTGAGGAACAGGCCTTGGCAAATGGCCAGCAGCCAGAGGTTGCGATTCATGGGGGCGGCGCTCAGTCGGCCGTTTTCGGATTGCTGCCGTAGGCGTTGTCTTGTGCATCGCCCTCTTTGACCGCCCAGTACAGCGCGATGAGCCAGCCAATCAACGGAATCAGCGCCACCAGCAGCCACCAGCCGCTGCGGCCAATGTCATGCAGCCGGCGCACGCCCACGGTGACGGAAGGAATCAGGTGAACCAGCGCCACCAGGCCGCCTATCAGCTGGCCTTTCGTGAAGGAGTCCAGCAGGCCGGCGACGATGGCAATGCCCAGGTAGACAAGGAAATACATCCAGTATTCGGTGCGGCGCGCACGGCCGCTGACATCGAAATATTGGCGCATGACTTTGAGATACCAGTTCATGGAAATCCTTGCAAAAGTTGTATGGATTCGGGCAATTGGCGCAGCGCGCCAAAAGCATCTTACGTGACGGCCGTTACATTTTGACTGGCCTGCGGCAGGCCGCGTCGCTTGGCCACCGCAATCGGCGGCGCCCAGCGCGAATCGCGCGGCTTTTTGCTGGTGACCAGGGTGATCTCGGCCGGCTCGAACACTTCCAGGTTGTGGGTGATGGGCGTGGTCAGCACGTATTGCGCCTGGGTGGAGCGCAGGAAATGGCCGACCAGCTGGATGTTGCGCACGTCCAGGTGGGCAAAGGGCTCGTCGATGAAGACGAAGCCGCCCGAGGCGCTGTCCTCGTCCTTGAGCAGGCCGACCAGCAAGATCAGCGACTTGATGACCTGCTGGCCGCCCGAGGCCTCGCCGTCGTTCAGCCCTATGCTGCCCTTGCCGTCGAAGTTGAAGTTCACCTTCAGCCCGGCCTGGCTCAGCACGCCGTCGTCGTTTTCCAGCGCCGGCAGGTCCGCCGCCACATCGACGCCGGCCAGCGCGCCCAGCTCCTGGATGTTTTTGCGGTAGCGGCGCACGGTGGAGCGCAGCACTTCGATATAACTTTCGCGGGCGTTGAAGACGGCGCTGCCGGCCTGCGCATTCTTGACCTGGTGGTCTTCCAGGCTGTAGCCCTGCTCGCGCACGGCCGCTTCCATGCGGCGGTAGCGCTCTTCCACGCTGGCGTCTTTTTCCCAGGTGTCCTGGGCCAGGTCTTCTTCGACCGCATGCAGGCGCAAGCGGGCCTGGGTGTCGTTCTTGTAGGTGTCGAGCAGCTGGCGCAGCGTGTCGGGACGGATCCAGGCCGGCGGAAACTGGCGCTTGTGGCGATTCGAGGCGTCGACCTCTGCCGTGAGCTGGCTGCGGCGCTGCAGCCATTCCTGGGCGTGGCGCGCGGCCTCGCTGCTGGTTTCCCGCAGGGTTTTTTCCAGCGTCCGGTAGGCGCTTTCGGTCTGCTGCTGGTGCAAGCTGGCCGCGCGGTGTTCCTGGTCCAGCTGCTGCCAGCGGCTGGCCGCAGCGATGCGTGCCTGCTTGGCGGCTGGCAGCGCCCGGCCGGCGTCGGCGAATTCCTCGCTGCGCCGCGCCAGCTCGGCGGCGGCGGTGTGGCCGGCCAGGCTGCGTTTGGCATCGTCGATCTGCCGTTTCACGTCGCGCAGCTTTTCGGCGACGGGTGCCAGCGCCTTGTCGGCGCGCGCGATGTCGCGTTCACAGGCGTCGCGCTGGGCCTGCAGGGCGGCAGCGCCAAACTGGTAGTCGCGCGGCTCGACCCAGACCGAGCGGGCGCCGCGGCCGTCGTGCATATAGGCTTTTTCGGTGATCCAGGCGCCGCCCAGCTGCTGGCCTTCGCGCGGGTTTTCCACGCAGCGCAGGCTTTCCAGCTGCTGGATCAGCCAGCGCGGCACCTTGGCGTCCAGCTTGACTTGCGCCAGCAGCGAGTGGGCCGTCGCCTTGGGCGCGGCCTCGCTGCCGGTGACGATGTAATGGCGGTAGTGGTCTTGTTCGGCCAGCTCGAAGGCCTTGACCTCGTCGGCCGTGTCTTGCAGCAGCACCATCCAGCGATTGGGCCGCAGCACGCCCTCGACGGCGGCGCGCCAGCGTTCGTCGCGCACTTCCACGATGTCGGCCAGAAAGCCGTGGGTTATGCCCTGGCTCTGCAGGCGCTGGCGAAAGCGCCTGGCCTCTTCGGGCGGCGGCGGCGTGCGCTGGCCTTGCAGTGATTCCAGCAACGCGTTGGCCTTGCTCTGCTTGCCGCGCAGCTCACTGAGCTGGTCTTCCAGGCCGGCTTTGTCGGCTTCCAGCGCCTGCAGGCGCTGGTTGACGGCGGCGCTGTCGCTTTCGCTTGAGGCCAGCGCCAGCAGCTCCTGCTCGCGCTGCGCCAGCAATTCCAGCGGGCGTTCCTGGTCGCGCGTGGCATCGCGCTGTTTCGCGGCCTCGTCGCGCTCGCTCAGCAGCCTGGCGGAGGCCTCATCGGCCTGGCTGCGCTGGCCCAGCAGGTCCAGCAGCCTGGCGTTTTGCCGTTCGCGTTCGGCCTGGCCCAGGCGGGCGCTGATGCGCTGGCGGTGTTGCTCGCGGCTGCGCTTGAGCAGGTCCAGGCGCTCGCCATGCCAGCCCAGCACCGGCAGCACTTCGGTGGCCAGGCGCTCGCGCTCCTGCACCTTGTGCTGCCAGTTCTTGTAGTTGGTGACCTTGTTCTGCAGCTCGGCCAGCTGGGCCTTGCTGTGGTCCAGTTCTTTTTCGGCCTGCACCATCTCGCGCGTCAGCTGCTGCTGGTGTTCGCGGGCGGTGTCGTAGGCGCTCAGCACCTCCTGGTCACCGAACACGTCGAAGACCAGGCGCAGCAGCTCGCGCGGGCTGTATTCGCAGAGCCGGTCGGTCTGGCCCTGCTCCAGCGACAGCACCTTGGCAATCGCCGGCGACAGGCCGGCGGCCGACAGCAGCCGGTTCCAGGCCTCTATGCCCATCAGGCCCAGGTCTTTGTCGGGCGTGGCGCTCAGCGTTTCTATGCTGACGTCGCCTTCGAGCACGGTATAGCGGCGCTGCCAGTCGCCGCCGTTGCGGTCTATGCGGCAGGCCAGCGTGACCTGGTCGCTGTAGATCAGGCGCTTGGCAAAGGGCCGGCTGGAGGTCTGGCGGTTTTGCGGGCTGTTGTCGACCACGGCGCGCAGCCAGGCGACGTTGGCGCCAGCGTGGCGGGCATAGGTCTTGTAGTCGCGCGGCTGCGAGCATTTCAGGCCCAGCAGGGTGCGCATGGCGTCCAGCAGCGTGGTCTTGCCCGAGCCATTGGGCCCGGCGATGGTGATGATGGAGGCATCCAGCGGCAGGCTGACGCGCTGGCAGTAGTCCCAGTGGACCAGTTCAAGGCTCTGAAGGTGAAACATGGGCGGGTGTCAGTGGCGCTTCAGCGCTGTGATTGGGTTGGGCCTGCTGGACTTGCTCGCGGGCCAGCACGTCGGTCAGCGCGCCGTCCAGGATGCGGGGCGCCAGCACGTCGTAATTGAGCAGCACGTCGAGCAGCGGGCCCTCGGCGATGTCGTCCTGCTTGCGCAGTATGAAACCGTGGCGCTCCAGCAGCTTGAGGTTGGTATCTAGCCGGGTCTTTTTGCCGAGCTGGTTGCCATAGTCCTCCAGCAGGGTTTTATAGGACAGCACCGGGCTCACGCTGCGAGCCGAAGGCATGGCCTTGCTGCTGGCAAACATCTCGTTTTGCGGTGCCTCGGGCTCGACGCGGCTGGTCTGGCGTTCGCGCTTGGGCAGCACGATCAGGGCCCAGACCACCACCAGCAGGGCGACGGCGTCGCGCGGCAAGTCCAGGTTGTTGTTGCCGTTCAGCCCGGACTCGCCCAGCACGCTGGCCTGGGCGGCTGGCAGCAGGCTCAGGCAGACATGGTCGGCGTAGATGTTGTCCAGCCAGCGCAGGCCGACCTGGGCCAGCCGCTGCTCCACCTGGGCGAACAGTTCGGCATCCGACAGGGCGCGTCGAACGCGGGGGTGATTGCGCGGCAGGTATTTGCGTGACAGCAGCTCTGCAATCAGCAGGCCGGCGTCGTCCGGGGTGTCATTCATGGCTGGTCGAGGTCTGGGTTGGGGCCGTGGCGGCTAGCGCCAGCGGCGGTCACGGGATGCAGCAGGCCTTGGCTGAGCTGGGCCACGGCGGGATGGTCCAGCGTTTGCAGGACCGTCGTCCATTCGACGCGCCAGGGCTGGCGCGCCAGATCGCCGGTGGCGCCGGCCAGGCCCTTGGCCTGGGCGTCGCCCAGCAGGGGCATGAGCTGGGCCTTGTAAGCCACCTGGGCGTAGCGGGTGTCGGCTGGGTTGGGGCCGAGCAAGGCATCGGCCAGCGCATGCGGCGCCGGGCTGTCGGTCAGCAGTCCCCATTGCGCCAACATGGTGGACAACTCAGCCAGCTCCTGCGGCAGGGCGACGGTATCCAGATTGCCTTCGGGCGCGGGCTGGGCCAGCGGCAGGCTGTCGGGTGCGCCGGCCTGCGGCCGGTCGCGCTCGAATTCGGCTTCGGTGACGTCCAGCATCTCGTGCGGCGCTAGCGCCATCAGGCCTGCCGGTGCGGCCATGACGTCCTCAGCCAGGGTGTGCAGTCCGCTCACGGTCTGCAGCCAGAGCTTGACGTCGGTGCTGGTGATGCCGGTGGTGCCCAGGGTGACGCGCTGGCGGTCTACCTGCTGCAGGGCGCGGTTGAACTGGCTGGCCATGGCCAGCAGGCGCGATTGCGCCTGGCCCAGGCCGCGCGCGGCTTTTTCCAGCGCCAGCTGGCCGCGCGCGTTGCTGATGATGGCGGTGATGGCTTCCGAGGCCCGGTCGATCAGGCGCGCGGCGCGGTCATAGCGTTTGCGCGCTTCGCGCAGGCGAAACTCGGAGCCGCTGGCAATCGCATCCTGAAATTCGCCGTGCAGGCGGCCCAGTTGCGCCTGCAGCATTTGCACCTGCCGGCCGTCCAGCGTGCCCAGCCGATCCGCGCCCACCACCTGCCCCAGGATGCCGGCCAACTCGTCATCGTCCTGGCCGCTGTTGAGCGGTCCCAGCACGGCGGCGATTTGCTGGGCCAGCGGCGTGATGCCGTGGCAGCGCTGGGTTTCGTCCCAGCCGAGCAGGCCGACCTCGCGAAAGCGCTTGAGCACGGTGTCCAGCGCCTCGGGGCGCAGCGCGTGAAACAGCTGGTCCAGCGTTTCACGCGTCAGCACGGCGTCGCCCTGACTCATCAGGGTGAGAAAGACCCACAGGCGCAGGCGCACCAGGCCGGCGGGGCCGTGAAACAGGCCGCGCAAGGCGTCGATGTGGGCGGATTTCTGTTCGAGTTGCCAGGCCAGCGGCGAATCGCTGGCCAGGTCGGCGTCGCGAAAATAGCCGGCCAGCGGCGTTTCGCTTTCCAGGGCGTTGGCGAGCAGGTCGGGGCTGGGGGCGATAGTCCGGCTCATGGACATGTCATTGCGCCAGCCGGGACAGCACCAGCAGCGGCGCGGTTTCGGCCCGCAGCACGCGCGGGCCCAGGCTGACGGGGGCAAAACCGCAGGCCATGGCGGCGGCTTCTTCCTGCGGGTTGAGTCCGCCTTCCGGGCCGCTCAGAAAGGTCAGTGCGCCGTGGCTGGCGATGGCTTGCTCCAACGGGCGTGTGCCGTTTTGCAGCGACAGCAGCAGCCTGGTGCCGGCGTCGGCCGGAGTCTCGGCCAGGCCGTTTTTTAGCCAGTCGGTCAGGCTGGCGACCTGGTGAATCAGCGGCAGGCGGTTGCGGCCGCATTGTTCGCAGGCGGCGCTGGCGACGCCGCGCCAGTGCGCCAGTTTTTTGTCGGCCCTATCGCCCTTGACGCGCAGCACGCTGCGCTCGCTCATCAGCGGCTGGATGCTGGCCACGCCCAGCTCGGTGGCTTTTTCGATCAGCCAGTCCATGCGCTCATTGGCCGGCATGCCCATGACCAGATGAATGGCGCGGCCGGCTTCGCGCCGGGTGGCGGTGTAAGCGCCCAGGGTGACGTCCACATCGCTGCGCCCCATGCGCGTGACGGTGGCCTCGAATTCGCCCTCGCTGCCGGGCTCACCGTTGCCCTGGCCGTTGAACAGCGTGATGCGATCGCCCGGCTGCAGGCGCAAGACCTGGACATGGCGGGCGGCCTGCTCGGGCAGGCTGATGGCGCTGCCGCTCATCAGGGGCAGGTCGGCGTAGAAACGGGCGCTCATGTCGGGAGGGTTTGAAGGTGGCCTGAATCTGCTATTGAAATAATAGCTATCTGCGCATGCTGTATATGGACTGGGGCTGTATTTGGCATTAAAAAGTGTAGCCCACGCGGGTTTCGTTGCCTTCGATCTCGTCGAGTAGCACCATCAGCGGGCCGAGCTGGCGGTAGCGGGCGCAGGTGGAGCGCGCGTATTTGATGAAACGAGGCGTGTCGGCCAGGTAGTTGGGTTTGCCGTCGCGCAAGGTGAGGCGGGCAAAAATGCCCAGCACCTTGAGGTGGCGCTGCAGGCCCATCCATTCCACGGCGCGGTAAAACTCGCCGAAGTCGTCGCCAACCGGCAGGCCGGCCTTGCGCGCCTTTTGCCAGTAGCGCACGGTGATGTCGAGCACGAACTCCTCGTCCCAGCTTAAAAATGCGTCGCGCATCAGGCTGGCAATGTCGTAGCTGATGGGGCCGTAAACCGCGTCCTGGAAGTCCAGCACCCCCAGCTCGCCCTGGCTGTCCAGCATCAGGTTGCGCGGCATGAAGTCGCGGTGGACGTAGACGCGTGCGTCGCCCAGCGATTGCAGGTTGCTGGCCTTGATCTGCGCGAAGGCCTTGTCCAGGGTGTCGCGCTGGCTGGCGCTGAGGCTGATGCCGCGGTGCTTGGCCACATACCAGTCGGGGAACAGCGCCAGTTCGCGCGTCAGCAGGGCCTCGTCATAGGCGGGCAGGACGTCGGGGCGGGAAGCGAGCTGCCAGCGTATCAAGGCATCGACGGCGTTCATGTAAAGCGCGTGGTGGCCGGCCGTGGGCTGGCTGATGGCATCGACGGCGCTGGCCGGCGCGATGCTGTCCAGCATGGTTTGCGCGCCCAGGTCGCTCAGCAGCATGAAGCCCTGGGGCTGATCCCAGGCCAGCACGCGCGGTGCGTTCAGGCCGGCGTCCTGCATCAGGCCGGCGACCTTGACGAAGGGCTGGCAGTCTTCCTGGGCCGGTGGTGCATCCATGATGATGCGGCTGCCGCCGGCCGCGTCTATCCTGAAGTAGCGGCGAAAGCTGGCGTCGGCAGAGGCCAGTCGCAGCGTGTCGACCTGCAGCCCGTGTTGCGGGGCCACGCTGGTGAGCCAGCTGGCAAAGGCCGCGGCGCGTGCTGGGTCGGCCCAGATGATGGAGGAAGTGGTCATGATTCGTGGGCCTCGGTCAATGTCGGATGGCCCGGCGAGGGCGGGTTGGAGGGTCATGGATAATCGGGCCTGATTTTACAAACGGGTTTATCTCATACAAACGATGCGCCGCGCATCCCCATCGCCTTTTATTCTTTCCCCGGTAGCTCACACCATCTCCACCATGGTGTTCTGCGCCACGCTGGGACTGGTTTGCGCCGGGCCTGGCTACGCCCAAACGACCGCCGAGGCGGCGGGCAGCGACAGTGCGATTGTGCTCAAGAGCTCGCCCCTGCTGGCCGAACAAGTGTCCAAGGAGCCGCAAGACAAGGGGCCGACATTTGTCTCGGGTGACCGGGTCTCGGGACGGCCCGATCTGGAAACCGTGATCGATGGCAATGCGGAACTGCGCCGCGGCTCCACCTCGATACGGGCGGATCACATCGAGTATTTCCAGCCCGACGATCTGTTCAAAAGCCGTGGCCATGTGCGCATCAACAATGCCGGCAACCGCTTTGAAGGCCCCGAGCTGGAGCTCAAGCTCGACCGCTTTGAAGGTTTTTTTGCCACGCCTGCCTACAGTTTTCTGGGCAAAGGCAACGGCCAGGCCGAGCGCGTCGACTTCATAGACGACAAGCATCTGACAGCGCATCGCGCCAGCTACACCACTTGCGAGCGCGACAACGAAGACAGCTGGAAGCCGGCCTGGGTGCTGAGCGCCAAGCGTTTTGACTTCGATCTGGACGAGGAGGTCGGCGTGGCCACTGGGGCGGTGGTGCGTTTCAAGGACGTGCCGATTCTGGCTTTTCCCAAGGTCAGCTTCCCGTTGAGCGACAAGCGCAAGTCGGGTTTCCTGCCGCCAACCATTGGCATGGGCTCGCTCAACGGCTTTGAACTCCGCCAGCCTTATTACTTCGACATCGCACCGAACCGGGACGCGACCTTTTCACCCGCCATCCTGAGCAAGCGCGGCGTCGATCTGGCTGGCGAGTTCCGCTACCTTGAGCCTGGCTACAAGGGAGAACTGCGCGCTAATGTGCTGCCCGGTGACAAGCTGCGCGGCCGCGATCGCTGGTCTTACGCTCTGCAGCATGCCGGTGTAATTGACACCGGCTTGCCGTCGGTGGGCGCGCTGGGGCTGAACCTGAACCTGAACAAGGTCAGCGACAACGACTATTGGCGCGATTTTCCGGTGGCCACAGGCGCAACCACCCAGCGCCTGCTGACTCAGGACGCCACGCTGACGTGGGGCCGGGGCTATTTCTCTACCAGCATGCGGGCCCTGAAGTGGCAAACGCTGCAGGACGTCAATTCGCCCATCATCCCGCCTTACGACCGTTTGCCGCAACTCACCGCCGCCTACACGCGCGTGGATGCGCCGCTGGCAGGCCTGGGCAGCGGTTTTGACTGGTCGATGGACGGGGATTACACACGCTTTTCCGCCGACAGCCGTTTGACCAATCAACCCAACAGCGAGCGCGCTTTCGGCCGGCTTCAGATCAGCCGCCCCTGGCTGTCGGCGGCCGGCTTCATCACGCCCAAGGTGCAGCTGCATGCCACCAGCTACCGGTTTGATGCGCCGCTGGCCAATGGCGCCACGACGGCTTCACGCGTGGTGCCGACTTTCAGCCTGGATAGCGGTCTGCAGTTCGAGCGTCATGCCGATTACTTTGGCCGCAGCTTCACCCAGACGCTGGAGCCGCGGGCCTTTTATGTGCGCACGCCTTTTCGCGATCAGAGCCTGCTGCCCAATTACGACTCGGGTGCCAACGGCTTCAACTTTGCGGCCGTGTTCACCGAGAATTCGTTTGTCGGTAATGACCGGATTTCGGATGCCAATCTGCTGACGCTGGGGGTGACCTCGCGCTTGCTGGACCCGGATACCGGTGCCGAGGCGGTGCGCTTTGGCGTGGCGCAGCGTTTGCGCTTTGACAACCAGAACGTCACCCTACCCGGTGGCTTGCCGATCACGGACCGCATCAGTGACTTGCTGGTTGGGGCCACGGTCAACTGGGTACCGCAATGGTCTTTTGACAGCACGGTGCAATACACCCCCAAACTGAAGCAGTCTGAACTGTCTTCCGTCAGCGTGCGCTACAACCCCGGCAACTACCGCGTCATCAGCGCCGCCTATAGATTTCAGCGCGGCATCAGCGAGCAGGTGGACGTGGGCTGGCAGTGGCCTATTAATGACCTGTGGGGCGACAAGGGGCGCGAGCTGGGCGCTGGCATGGGCCAGGGCGGCGGCCGCTATTACGGCGTGGGCCGCCTGAACTACAGCATGCTGGACAAAAAGCTGGTGGATGCCATCGTCGGTGTTGAATACGACGGCTGCTGCTGGATTGGCCGCGTCGTGCTGCAACGCTCGCAAAACGGAACGGCAGCCTCGAACACCCGCATCCTGTTCCAGCTTGAGCTGGTCGGCTTCTCGCGCCTCGGCTCCAGCCCCCTGGAAACCCTGAAATCCAACGTTCCGCGCTACCAATACCTGCGTGAGAAAATCAGTACCCCCAGCCGCTTTACCACTTATGACTAACTCTCGTTTTTCCGCCAGATTTCTTCCGGCCCGGTCTTTCGGCGCGGTGTGGGTGCTCCTGCTCACGCTGCCCATGGGCTTGGCGCAAGCCCAGAGCCTCAAACCCTCTCCCAGTCCACTGCGTTTGTCGGTTCCGGCGACCAGCGCAAGCGCTGCGGCGCCGCAGCGGCAGGCGGATTTCATTGTGGCGGTGGTGAACTCCGAGCCGATCACCAATAACGAAGTGCGTCTCAAGCTGATGCGCACCGAGCAGCAGCTGCAGCAGCAAGGGGGCGCTCTGCCGCCACGCAACGAGCTGGCCAGGCAGGTGCTGGAACGCATGATCAGTGACAAGGCCCAGCTGCAAATGGCGCGTACTGCGGGGATGCGGGTTGACGACAATGCCGTCGAAGCCGCAGTCCAGGCCGTCGCCAGCCAGAACCAGATCTCGCTGGACGAGTTGCGCCGCCGCCTCAAGGTCGACGGTATCGATTACAACCAGTTCCGCTCGGAGCTGCGTGACGAGCTGCTGGTCGGTCGCCTGCGCCAGCGTGAGGTCGAGGCGAAGGTGACGGTAAGCGAGCAGGAGATAGATCAGTATCTGAGCGAGCAGGCAGGCAGCTCGGCTGGCGCCGCGCCGCAGGCACTCAATCTGGCCGAAATTTTGCTGGCCGTGCCTGAAAATGCCACGCCCGAACAGGTTGTGGCGCTGCAGGCCAAGGCCCAGCAGGTGCTGGAGCGCGCCCGCGCTGGCGAGGATTTTGCGGCCCTGGCCAAGGAGTTCTCCGGTTCTGCCAGCCGCGGCAATGGCGGCCAGATGGGCTTGCGCAGCGCCGATCGTTATCCGCCCCTGTTTGTCGAGGCGACGCAAAGCCAGCGCGCTGGCGGGCTGGCAGGTCCGGTGCGTAGCGGGGCTGGTTTTCACATCCTGAAGGTGCTGGAAAAGCGCCAGGGCGGTTTGCCCGATGCGGTCATCACGCAAACCCATGCGCGTCACATTCTGCTGCGCTTGACGCCTCAGCTGAGCGAAGCCGCAGCGGTGGAAAAACTCGCCGGCTTCAAGAAGCGCATTCTGGCCGGCCAGGCCGACTTTGCCGCATTGGCGCGCGAGAACAGCCAAGACGGTTCGGCCAAGGACGGTGGCGATCTGGGCTGGGCCGCTCCCGGCATGTTTGTGCCCGAGTTTGAAAAGGTGATGAACGGCCTGGCCTCGAACCAGATTTCCGATCCGCTGGTGTCGCGCTTTGGCGTTCATCTGGTGCAAGTGCTGGAGCGGCGCGAGGCGCAGCTTTCCGCGCGTGATCAGCGTGAGATGGTGCGCGGCATGCTGCGTGAGAAAAAGCAGGCCGAAGCCTATGCGCTGTGGGCGCAGGACATTCGTGGCCGTGCCTACGTGGAATATCGCGAAGTACCGCAGTGAAACATATTCCACGCAAACGCTTCGGCCAGCATTTCCTGACTGACCGGGGCATCATCGAAGACATCGTGCAGGCGATTGCGCCCAAGGCCGGCCAGGCCATGGTGGAGATAGGTCCCGGCCTGGCGGCCTTGACCCAGCCCCTGGTCGAGCGTCTGGGCTACCTGACGGTGATCGAGCTGGACCGTGATCTGGCGCGGCAGTTGCGCCAGCATCCGCAGCTTAATGTCGTCGAGTCCGATGTGCTCAGAGTCGATTTCAGGCAATTGGGGCAACAGCTCCGGGCCAGCGCCGCAATGCAGGCCGAGGCTGGCGCTGACCCGGCTGCGGCGGGCGATTTCAAGCTCAGGGTGGTTGGCAATTTGCCCTACAACATCTCCACACCCATCTTGTTTCACCTGCTCGATGCGGTGGACGCGATCGAAGACCAGCATTTCATGTTGCAAAAAGAGGTGATTGACCGGATGGTGGCTACGCCCTCGACCGGCGACTACGGCCGGCTCAGTGTGATGCTGCAGTGGCGCTATGCCATGGAAAATGTGCTGTTTGTGCCGCCGCAAAGCTTTGATCCACCGCCACGCGTGGACAGCGCCATCGTGCGCATGGTGCCGCATGCCGAGCCGGTGCCGCTAGATGTCACATTGTTGAGCGAACTGGTGCGGGTGGCCTTCAGTCAGCGCCGCAAGTTGCTGCGCCACACCTTGGGCCAATGGCTGACGGGACGCGGTTTTTCCGGTGATTTTGATGTGCAGCGCCGGGCCGAAGAAGTGCCGGTGGCCGAGTATCTGGCGCTGGCCCAGCAAGTTGCCGTGGTGCCTGGGTAACTTCGGTTTGCTATAAAACTAATAGCTTCTTGCGCCCGCTGCTAAAGGGCTGGTGCTTGATTTGTTCAATAAAAAACCCGCTTAAAGCGGGTTTTTTATTTGGTGCGCCCAGCATGGGCGCACACCTGCGGGTGCAAGTCCCGCCAGGAGCTGGTCACAGTGAATGAAGTGAAGCGCAACTGCGTGAGGGCGACCGAACGTGGGAAGGAAGCGTGGAGCGTAAATCGTGAGCCGATGAACAAGAACCGCATAGAAGGCGTTGCCAAGCAGGGCGAGCGGGCCAAAAACCGCAAAGCTCTTGTGACCAAGGCGAGGTGGCGTAGATGCGGCGGTTGTGCGATGAAGGTGTGCGTTCTTACCTGGGGAGATCTCGCCTCGTGGGTGAAAGCCCGACGGCTTTGCCGGAGCGAGAAGTCAGCCGAGGTCGTAGTAGCTGGAGCCGGG
>NZ_FOKZ01000056.1 GCF_900112285.1 Polaromonas sp. OV174
ACGGGGTGTACGCACCGCAGCAGGGCTCCATCACCTTTCGCGGCCAGACCTTCAAGCACATGAACAGCCACCAGGTGGCGGTGATGGGCGTGGGCCGCACCTTCCAGAACCTGGCGCTGTTCAAGGGCATGAGCGTGCTCGACAACATCATGTCGGGCCGCAACCTGAAGATCAAAAGCAATCTGCTGCTGCAGGCGCTGCGCATCGGGCCGGCGGAGAAAGAAGAGATCCGCCACCGCGAGGCCGTCGAACGCATCATCGACTTCCTGGAAATCCAGGCCTACCGCAAAACGCCCGTCGGCCAGCTGCCCTACGGCCTGCAAAAACGCGTCGATCTGGGCCGGGCCCTGGCGATGGAGCCGCAGGTGCTGCTGCTGGACGAACCCATGGCCGGCATGAACGTGGAAGAAAAGCAGGACATGTGCCGCTTTGTGCTCGACGTCAACGACGAGTTCGGCACCACCGTGGTGCTGATCGAGCATGACATGGGCGTGGTCATGGACATCTCCGACCGCGTGGTGGTGCTGGACTACGGCAAGAAGATCGGCGACGGAACGCCCGACGAAGTGCGCAACAACGCCGATGTCATTCGCGCCTATCTCGGCACCGAGCACTAACCATGAACAACAACGCAACGCTGCCTTCGACAAAAGGCCGCTCAAACACGAAGCTTGTTTATTCAAGCAGCCGCTGCGGAGCCTGCTTTGCCGGGGCGCTGGCGGCGTCCCCTGCAAGGGCAGAGACAGCCACGCAAAGCGGATCCGAAACTGGGGTGAGTAACTAACATGGCTTTTTTTCTGGAAACACTGCTAGGCGGCCTGATGGCCGGCATGCTGTATTCACTGGTGGCGCTGGGCTTTGTGTTGATTTTCAAGGCTTCGGGCGTTTTCAACTTCGCCCAGGGGGCGATGGTGCTGTTTGCGGCACTGGCGATGGCCCGGTTCGCGGAATGGATACCGAAGTGGACGGGCATCAGCAGTATGGTTTTCGCCAACGTTATCGCCTTTGCGCTGGCCGGCATCATCATGTTTGCGGTGGCCTGGCTGATCGAGCGATTGGTATTGCGCCACCTGGTCAACCAGGAGGGGGCCACGCTGCTGATGGCCACACTTGGCATTGCCTACTTTCTCGAGGGGCTGGGACAGACTCTTTTCGGCAGCAGCATTTACAAGATTGACATTGGTATGCCGAAGGAGCCGATTTTCGCCATGGAATCCGTGTTCCAGGGCGGCATCCTGATCAACAAGGAAGACCTGTACGCCGCCTTGATCGCGGCAGCGTTGGTCGCCCTGCTGACTCTGTTCTTCCAGAAAACCGCCACCGGCCGCGCCCTGCGCGCCGTGGCCGATGATCATCAGGCCGCCCAGTCCATAGGCATTCCACTCAACCATATCTGGGTCATCGTCTGGTGCGTCGCCGGTGTGGTGGCACTGGTAGCCGGCATGATCTGGGGCAGCAAGCTTGGGGTTCAGTTTTCACTGGCCACCGTGGCATTGCGCGCCCTGCCGGTGGTGATCTTGGGCGGACTAACCTCCGTACCGGGCGCCATTATTGGCGGTCTCATCATCGGCGTCGGAGAGAAGCTTTCCGAGGTGTATCTCGGGCCCTACGTCGGCGGCGGCATTGAAATCTGGTTTGCCTATGTGTTGGCGCTGGCCTTTCTGCTGTTCCGGCCGCAAGGCCTGTTTGGCGAAAAGATCATTGATCGCGTATGAAATAAGCGATCGACCCGAAAGGGCCTTGACCGGAGACGGTAAGGAATGAGCTTTCAGTGAAAGCCAAGGTGTACAGCAAGTTAAGCGCAGATTGCCGCAATTAAAAGACTATTTCGAGACAACTATGCTTTACAGAGAAAACGGTCAGTTCAAAACCACCTATCGTGCGGATCAGCAGATTTTTCCAATCCGCCAGGACCGTATCGTCATGGGCTTGCTATTTATTCTGGCATTCGGCGTCGCCCCCTTTATGGTCAGCGAATACCTCCTGCGCGCCATTCTGATACCGTTTTTGATCATTTCGCTGGCCGCGCTAGGGGTCAATATCCTGGTCGGCTATTGCGGCCAGATCTCCCTCGGCTCGGGCGCATTCATGGCAGTCGGTGCTTATGGCGCCTATAACTTCTTCGTACGCGTTCCCGGCATGCCGCTGATTCCGGCGCTCCTTCTGGGCGCCCTGTGCGCGACCGTCTTCGGTATTTTGTTCGGCTTGCCGAGTCTGCGCGTCAAGGGGCTGTATCTGGCGGTCACGACGCTGGCGGCGCAATTCTTCGCAGACTGGATGTTCCTGCGCATCAAGTGGTTCACCAACGACTCTCCATCGGTCTCGGTCATAGGCATGCAGGTCTTTGGCTTTCCGATTGAAAGCGCCACGAGCAAATATCTGCTGTGCCTGACGATCTTGGCGGTTGTCGCCTTGCTTGCCAAAAATCTGCTGCGCGGAGCGGTGGGGCGCGAATGGATGGCGATACGCGACATGGACGTTGCCGCCGCAGTGATTGGCATTCGCCCCATGTATGCCAAGCTCAGCGCCTTTGCCGTCAGCTCTTTCATCATCGGCTTGGCCGGTGGGCTCTGGGGCTTTGTGCATCTGGGGGCCTGGGAGCCTGCCGCGTTTTCCTTCGATATCTCGTTCCGCCTGCTCTTCATGGTGATTATTGGCGGCCTTGGCTCCATTCTGGGTGGTTTTCTGGGCGCCGCCTTCATCACCTTGCTCCCGCTTGCACTGAGCCAGGCATTGCCCGCGCTGGCAGGTCTTTTCGGACTGACCATTTCCACCGTGGGCGTGTCCCACGCCGAGCTGATGATTTTTGGCGCCCTGATCGTTTGGTTTCTGATTGTTGAGCCCCACGGCCTGGCAAAGCTTTGGGCCATCGGCAAGCAGAAGTTGCGACTGTGGCCATTCCCGCACTAGCCATGTATTTCCCGGAGTTCGCGCAGATTGGCGCGACAGTTTCATGTGTTCCGCTATCAAAAAATCAGGAGACAAAAAATGAGATTTCGAAAAATCCTTATCGCCGCCGTTTTAGGCTTCATCGGTTCGTCGGCAGTGGTTCCGGCCGCACTTGCTCAGGATAAACAGCAATTCTTCCCGCTGCTGACATTCCGCACGGGTCCTTACGCCCCCAGTGGCGTGCCATGGGCCAACGGCTTCGTTGACTACTTCAAGCTGGTCAATACCAAAGGCGGTATCAATGGCGTGAAAGTCCTCTGGGAAGAGTGCGAGACCAGCTACGCGACGGATCGCGGTGTTGAGTGTTATGAGCGGATGAAGGGCAAGCATGGCGGTGCCACCGTATTCCAGACCATGTCGACCGGCATCACGTTCGCCCTGACGGAAAGGGGCGCGCACGACAAGATACCAGTGCTTACGCCTGGCTACGGTCTGAGTGAAAGCGCTGACGGCGAAGTCTTTGAATGGAGCTTCCCGCTGGCAGGCACGCACTGGGCTTCGGCTGACGCACAGTTGCAATATGTAGCCAGCAAGATGGGTGGCCTGGACAAGCTCAAAGGGAAAAAAATCGCCCTCCTGTACCACGATAGCCCATTCGGCAAGGAGGCCATCCCGGTGCTGACCGCACGTTCGAAGATGCATGGATTCGAGCTCGCGTCCATCCCGGTGACGGCCCCTGGCGTTGATCAGAAATCGGCCTGGCTACAAATCCGGCAAAGCCGGCCGGACTTCGTTTTGCTTTGGGGTTGGGGCATCATGAACAGCACGGCCCTGAAAGAAGCGCAAGCCACCGGCTACCCGCGCGACAAGATGGTTGGCGTGTGGCCTTCAGGCTCCGATTCGGACGTCAAGGGAGTGAGTGGCGCCGACGGTTACAGCGCCGTGCTGCTGCAACCTGGCCCCGGAGCCGACTCCAAGATTGTCAAGGAAGTCCTCACCACTCTGCACGCCAAAGGGGAGGGAAGTGGTCCCAAGGAGGAAGTCGGCGAGGCACTCTACATGCGCGGTCTGATGAATGCGATGGTTGCGGTGGAAGGCGTGCGTCGTGCCCAGGAGCAATTTGGCAAGGGGCAGGTCATGACCGCGGCGCAGGCGCGCTGGGGTTACGAGAACATGACGCTGGATCAGAAAAAGATCGATGCGCTGGGTATTGCGGACATCATGCGGCCTGTTATTACCAGCTGCAACGACCACATGGGACCGTCGTGGGCGCGTGCGTACAAATGGGACGGCAAGAAGTGGAATCAGAGCTCCGAATGGTTCCAAGCCGATCCGAAGGTTATGACGCCGCTGCTTAAGGCTGCGGCCGAGAAGTACGCCACTGACAAGAAGGTCACGCGCCGCACTTGCAAGTCCTGACGAAAGAGATGGCGGCTCCGTACAGGAGCCGCCAGTCGAAAGGCCGCACTGCGTGCCTTTCGACTGGTATGGAGACAACTCAATGGACACACCCAACATCATTCTCAACGTCAACGGCATAGAGGTCATCTACAACCATGTGATCCTGGTCTTGAAGGGCGTGTCCCTGCAGGTGCCAGAGGGCCGCATCGTGGCCATCCTGGGCGGCAATGGCGCGGGCAAGACCACCACGCTGCGCGCCATCTCCAACCTGCTCAAGGGCGAGCGCGGCGAGGTCACCAAGGGCTCCATCGAGTTGCAAGGTGAACGCATAGAAAACCTCTCGCCCGCCGACCTGGTCAAGCGTGGCGTGATCCAGGTGATGGAGGGCCGGCACTGCTTTGC
>NZ_FOKZ01000023.1 GCF_900112285.1 Polaromonas sp. OV174
GCGCAGGAGGGATCTGCGGCTTATATGCCCCGCTCCCGAAGACCCAAAGAAAGTCCTACACGCACCTCGCCAGAAGTAGAGAAAGCCGTGATCGATCTGCGCACCACGCATCCCGCCTGGGGTGGCCGCAAGATCGCCCGGCGCCTGGCAGACCTTGGGATGGACAAGGTGCCGCCAGCGAGCACCATTACCGCCATCTTGCATCGCCATGGCCTGATCAGCCCCCAGGCCAGTTTGGCCGCCCAGCACTGGCAGCGCTTCGAGCACGAGCGTCCCAACGCGCTGTGGCAGATCGACTTCAAGGGAGACTTTGCGACCGAGCAGGCGCGCTGCTAGGCTCGCGTTTTCGTCACATGCGCACGAAGTTCTTCTATGCTGAGCCCATTCTTGCTTGTGTGCAGCATTCGATGGCAGTTGGAGCAGACCAACGCAAGGTCACTGGCTTTTGTTTTTGCGGTTCCCAAGTTCTTGGAGACGTGTGTTTTGTGGTGTGCTTCGATGAATCCATTCCCGATCGAGCCATAGCGCGCGACGAAGTCGAACTGACACACCTCACACTCAAGCTTTCCTGTCTCAGCTAGACGCTTCGCCTTGGCCTTGCGAGAAATCGCACCATCCCGCTCAAGGTGTCTATGCAAACGGTAGATTGCTGCACCTTCCGGAAACGATGACTCTTCATCTTCCGGTGCGACCTTTTGAAGAGCGTCGTGACGACGATCAATGACGGTATAGCCACGACCAATGAAGTAGTTTTTAGCCTCAACTGCGCTGAAGCTCCGAGCAGGAAGATCCTCCCCTGTCGCATAGCCTTGAGCGAGCGAGATCACATACTTTGGTGGATAGAGTTTTCCGCGCAGAACAAGGTCGTAGTGCACCGACTCTCGATCCTTCGGAGCACCGTTGAGATCAATCTCTGCGGCGGCTTTCTTCAGGTGCACCTTCTTGAGACCAGATGGGATCATGGTTTTTCGCGAGCCTAACGTGATTTAGACCGCAAACCTGCGCAATAACATGGCTGATCTTTCATGCTGGCAACTCCCTTGTTCGTAAGTCATTGGTTTATATCAGCATTGCCTTGGCCGGAAAGGACTTTGCTGCGCTAACAAATCCACCAACGCCGCAAAAGCAAAGAACACCAAGAAGCCCTGTCAAAGCAGTCGCTGCCGCATGCGTCAGCTTGAAAGTCGGTTGTTGAGAGTGTTTTTAGGTGCTAGCCCAATAGTCATGAGCGCAAGCAGCTACCAATTTCGTAGCGGTTGACTGGCCCTCCACTTAGACGCCAGCGGTCTGGCGGAAGGGCTTACAGGGTCAGCACCGGCTCACATCGCACCTCAGTCTTCACCGAGTTGGCAATAAAGCAGGCCTCATGCGCTTCATGATGCAGCTGGTCCAGCTCCTCACGCGTGGGCCTGCGCTCGCCCGAGAAAGTCGCGGCGGGCCGCAGCGTGACGACGGTCATGGCCAGGTTGCCGTCGGCGTTTTTGGCCATCACACCCTCGGCCGCGTCCTGGTAGCTGTCCACGCAAAACCGGCGCTTGGCGGCGATAGATAGAAACCACAGCATGTGGCAGCTGGCCAGCGAGGCGACGAAGGCCTCCTCCGGGTCCAGCGCAGAGGGGTCGGACATCGGCAGCGGCACGACATGCGGTGAGGACGAGCCCGGCACTTCGAGGCCGCCGTCAAAGCGCAGCAGGTGGCGGCGGCTGTAGCGGTTGCCGAGAAAGTCTTCGCCGTTTCGCTGCCATGACACTTGGGCGCTATAGCTTGACATGTTCACTCCATTCCCTAAAAAGCTTCAGCGCTGGCGCTGGGCCAGGTATTTTTGCAGATTGGCCGCCGCTTGGGCGCGCACCTTGCGGCGCAGAAAAGGCGTCCAGCCCAAGAGCAGGCCGGGCAGGCCCAAGGCCTGGCGCGACCAGGCCCAGAAGTCGAAGCGGTCGCGGTGGCGGCTGATCAGGCCTTGGTCGTTGAACTCAAACACGCCATCGATGACGTTGTGCACCAGGCGTCCGGTGGCGCTGAAGCGGTAGTCGGCTTCCCAGTGGGCCTGGCCGCTGTCGGCGTCGGCTGCCATGCCGCTGTAAGTCAGCTGCCACGCATCGCGACCCTTGGCTTGCGTTGCCGCGCAAAGCATGCGCCACATGCCGCTGACCTGCTCGTGGCCGCGCAGCGAAAACACCTCGTCGTCAAACTGCGCATCGGGCGCGTAGCAGGCGGCCATGGCGTCGGCATCGAGGCGGGCGAAGGCGGCGTAAAACTGCTCTAGCCGGGTCTGGTTGGGGTGCATGAAGACTCCTTCGTGAGTGCCGCTTGTGTGGCTTGCGGCCTGCAAACTTTATACCTGCGCGGGGCGGGCCAGCCGTTCAGGCCAGAATCGAGCCATGGACAACGATCTTCAATCCCTCACCCAGGCCTTGCGCGACTTTGCCGAGGCCCGCGACTGGGCGCAGTTTCACTCGCCCAAAAACCTGGCATCGGCCTTGAGCGTGGAGGCGGCCGAGTTGCTGGAGCATTTTCAGTGGCTGACCGAGGCGCAAAGCCAGAGCCTGAACGCCGATAAAAAGGCTGAGGTTGCCGCCGAGGCGGCCGATGTGCTGTTGTATCTGCTGCAACTCTGTGACAAGCTGGACATAGATCTGGTCGAGGCGGCGCGCCTGAAAATGGTCGTCAACGCCCGGAAGTACCCGGTGGCCAGCGCGCGCGGCTCCAGCCAGAAACACAAGGCTGCTTGAGCGGACGCCGGCCGGCTTTGCCGTCGCTCTGGATACTATAAAAAGGATAGCTGTTAGCGCTTGCTGCCACTGCACCAGAGGCCTATTTTGCTTAAGAAACTATGCAAACCCTGCCACTACGTCTGAACCCCGGCCAGGACTTGCGCGCCGCGCTGGAGGCCGCCGTGCGCAGTCACCACTGCCGCGCGGCCTTTGTGCTCTGCGGCATAGGCAGCTTGTCCGAGGCGCGCCTGCGCCTGGCCGGGGCGGATCAGCCGCTAGGCCTGAGCGGTGACAGCGAAATCCTCAGCTTGTGCGGCAGCGTGGCCGTGAATGAGACCGACAGCGGCCTGCACAGCAGTTCGCACCTGCACATGGCGCTGGCCACGGCCAGCGGCGAGGTCCTGGGCGGCCATGTGGCGCCGGGCTGCCTGGTGCGCACCACCGCCGAAGTGCTGCTGGCCCTGTTGCCCGAATGGACCTTGACGCGCGAGCCGGATGCCTTGACGGGCTATGACGAGCTGGTGGTGAGGGTGCGCGCTGCCTAAGCCCTAGCCGGCAAGCCTAGCGCCACATGCGCCGCAAGGTGTTGTCTTTGAGGATGTAGTGGTGAAACAGCGCGGCCAGGGCGTGCAGGCCGATCAGGAAGTAGCCGATGGTGGCCACCGTCTCATGCAGGTCCTTGATCTGGCCGGACAGGGTTTTGTTTAGCCCCATCAGCGCGGGCAGCTCAAGCCCAAAAAACGGCACCGGCTTGCCGGCCGTGCTTAAAACCAGCCAACCGGCCAGCGGCATGCCCAGCATGAACAGGTACAAGGCCAGGTGTGTCGCCTTGGCCAGCCACGCTTGCCAGGCCGGTCCTGGCAGTTGGGGCGGGCCGGGCTGCATCCAGCGGGCCAGCAGGCGCAGCAGCACCAGCAGCAGCACGCTCAGGCCCAGCATGAAATGCCATGTCTTGAGTACCTCCCTGGCGTCACTGCCCTTGGGAAAAATGCCCTTCAACTCCATGCTGGCGTACACGGCGACGAGCAGCAGCACCGTGAGCCAGTGAAGCGCGATGCGCAAGGGCGGGTATTTCTCAAAAGTGGTCATAGTTCAGCTCCGGAAAAAACGCCTTGGGCTTGGCGGGCGCATACCAACAACCCAGGAAATTTCTGCCGCTGAGGCCCAAAGTCACCGGCTCAGCAGCTCCACCAAGCGCTGCAAGGCGTGATGCACGGTGGCCGATCTGACGGCGGAGCGGTCGCCGTCAAAACGGCGCAGTTCGCTGACCACGCCGGCCGGTGTGGCCCAGCCGAACCAGACGGTGCCCACGGGCTTGGCCTTGCTGCCGCCGCTGGGGCCGGCCACGCCGGTGACGGCGACGGCCACTTGCGCGCGCGAGTGAGCGATGGCGCCCTGCACCATGGCGCAGGCGACTTCTTCGCTGACGGCGCCGTGCTGCGCAATCAGCGCGGCGTCCACGCCCAGCAGCTCGGTTTTGGCTTCGTTGGAATAAGTGACAAAGCCGCGCTCAAACCAGTCGCTGGAGCCGGCCAAGTCGGTGCAGGCGGCGGAGATCATGCCGCCGGTGCAGCTTTCGGCCGTCGCCATGAAGCGGCCCTTGGCCCGCAGCTTTTCAGCTAAATCGGCTGTTAGCGCAGGCAGGTCGGGCGCAGGTGGCTCTGAATTTGATAGCGGCTCGGTCATGAGAAAAACCTCCACAAGGCGATCACCAGCAAGCTGCAGCCGGCCGCCACCAGATCGTCGATCATGATGCCGAAGCCGGCCCAGGTCCAGGCGTGGCGGTCGCTGGCCGGGTCCACGCCGTGCGACAGGCGATCGGCCCAGCCGACCGGGCCGGGCTTGGCGGCGTCAAAGTAGCGAAACAGGGCGAAGGCGATCAACTGGCCCCAGAAGCCGGCCGGCGTGACCAGCCACAGCACCAGCCAGAAGGCCACGATCTCGTCCCAGACGATGCTGCTGGGGTCCAGCACCCGCATGTTGCGCGCCGTGACGGTGCAGACCCACCAGCCCAGGGGAATGGACACGGCGATCAGCCAGCCCATGGCGGCCGGCGTCAGCCACAGCTGCAGCACCAGAAATGACAGCCAGGCCCACAAGGTGCCGGCGGTGCCGGGGGCGATGGGGCTCAGGCCTGAGCCAAACCCCAGGGCGATGAAATGGGCCGGATGGGCCAGCATGAATCTGGCCGTGGGCCGGCGTGGCGCGGCAGAGGTGGGCTCGGGTGACGGAAAGGGAGCAGTCATGCGCGGGCTCAGCAAAAGTGGTCGAAGGAGGAAAAACTACTGGACAGGCGCTGGCCTTGGGCATCCACCAGCCGCAGGCCGGGCTGGTCTTCTATGCGGCCAATGCGGGTGACGGCGGTGTCGGCCTGGCGGGCGGCGGCTTGCACGGCCTGGCGCGCCGCTGCCGGCGCGCTAAAGACCAGCTCGTAGTCGTCGCCGCCGGCGAGCGTGTATTCCAGCTGCTGATTTAAGGAAATAAGGCCTGTAGCCCAATCAGGGTGAGCGCAGGCAGCTATTAAATTGGTAGTGATCGAGCTGTCTATGGTGGCGCCCACGCCAGAGGCCGTCAGCAGGTGCTGCAGGTCGCCCAGCAGGCCGTCGCTGACGTCCAGCGCCGCCGAGGCCACGCCGCGCAGCGCCTGGCCCAGCGCGACGCGTGGCGTCGGTTGTTCCAGCCGCTGCCGGGCCTGCGCCATCACGCTGGCCGGCAGCGTCAGCTGGCCGCGCAGGGCTTGCAGCGCTAGCCGGGCATCGCCCAGCGTGCCGCTCACATAAACGTCGTCGCCGGCGCTGGCACCAGAGCGCAGCAGCGCCTGGCTTTTGCCATTGAGCACGGGCACTTCGCCAAACACGGTGATGCAGATGTTGAGCGGGCCTTGCGTGGTGTCGCCGCCCACCAGCTCGCAGCCATGGGCATCGGCCAGGGCCAGCAGGCCGCGCGAGAACGGCGCCAGCCAGGCCTCGTCGGCGCTGGGCAGGGCCAGCGCCAGCGTGAAGGCCAGCGGCGTGGCGCCGCAGGCGGCGAGGTCGCTCAGATTGACCGCCAGCGCCTTGTGGCCCAAGGCGCTGGGCTCGACATCGGCAAAAAAGTGCCGGCCCTGCACCAGCATGTCGCTGGAGATGGCCAGCTGCGTGCCGGGCTTGGGCGCCAGGAGCGCGCAGTCGTCGCCCACGCCCAGTGCCGCCCGTGCCGCGGGGCGTGTGAAATAGCGTGCGATCAGGTCGAATTCACCCATGGTTGGGGGCCATTCTCCCACGGCGGATGTCGCCCCACGAAGGCGCCGCCGCCGGCTATTTAGCTACGGGCCGGCGTCTGGCCCGCGCCCAGGTCCCAATACAGGCCGGCCATCACCGTCAGGCCCTCGCGCAGCAACTCCGGCGGCAGATGCTCGTTGGGCGCATGCTGCGAACAGCCGGGGTAGGAGTGCGGCACCCAGACGGTGCGCAGGCCCAGCACATCGGTGAAGATGTCGTTGGGCAGCGAGCCGCCCAGGTTGGGCAGCACGGCGGGTTTCTTGCCGCTGGTCTTGGCGATGGATGCCGTCGCCCATTGCACCCAGGCGTCATCGGGATCGACACGGGTGGCCACGAACAGCGCCTCGCCGGTGGTCGAGATATTGACCATGGGAAAGCCCTGGCGGTCCAGGTGGCGGCGCAGGGCCGGCACGATTTCCTGCGCGTCCACGCCGACGACGAAGCGCAGCTGGCAGCGGGCCCAGGCGCGCGGCGGGATGGCGTTGACGGGGGTGTCGGGGTTGCCGGTCTTGTAGGCCAGCACTTCGAAGGAGCTCCAGCCAAAAACGCGCTCTGCCGGCGACAGGCCGGGCTCGCCCCATTCGGGTTCTATGACCGGACCGTCTGCGCCGCCGTCGACCTCGCAATCGCTCAGCGCGCGGCGCACCGAGGCCGGCAGCTCCTTGGGCACCCACTCGGGCACGCGGATCTGGCCGCTGGGCGAGACGATGCTGGCAATGGCATGGGCCAGCTGTATGCCGGGGTTGGAGATCAGGCCGCCCCAGTTGCCCGAGTGGTGGCCGCCGGCGCGGGCTTCAATGGAGAGGTCAAAGTTGGCGCTGCCGCGTGAGCCCAGGAATACGGTGGGGCGTTCGGCGCGCAGTCGGGGGCCGTCGGAGGCGATCAGCAGGTCGGCGGCAAAACGCTGGCGGTTTTCGGCGCAGAGTTCACGCAGGCCGCCCGAGCCCGTCTCTTCCCCCATTTCAATCAGGTATTTGGCGTTGAAGCCGAGCTTGCCGCGCGTCTCGATCACGGCGCGCAAAGCCTCCATGTTGACCGTGTGCTGGCCCTTGTTGTCGGCAATGCCGCGGCCGTACCAGCGGCCGTCTTTTTCGGTCAGCTGCCAGGGGCTGGTGCCTTCTTTCCATTCCTTGTCGAGGCCGCGAATGACGTCACCATGGCCGTAGCCGAAGACCGTGGGCAGATCGCTGCCTTCCAGGCGTTCGGCGTACAAGAAAGGCGCCAGCGCCTTGGGGTGGGTCATCAGCTCGCAGCTAAAGCCCATGGCCTCGAAGGCCGGGCGCATCTCGTCTTCGAGGTAGGCCTTGAGCTCGCGGCCGCGCTCGGGGTTCTGGCTTTCGCTGGGGATGGCGACGCGGCGCGTCATGGTGGCCTGAAAGCCGCCGCTGTCGAAATGCTGCTGGACGTGGCTGATGGCTTGGTCTCGTGTCATGACAAGATGCTTTCTTGAGAAGTGGGTGCGTACAGATGGCAGGCGACCTGGGCCGATGCGTCGCCGGCCAGCGCCGCCAGCGGCGGGCGCAGGCTGTCGCAGCTGGCCAGGCGTTGCTTGCAGCGTGGATGAAAAGGGCATCCCGTTGGCGGATGTAGCGGATCGGGAAAAGACAGGCCCAGGCCCATGTCGGGAATGCCCAGGCCGGTTTCGGGTGTCAGGACCGAGGCGAGCAAGGCCTGTGTGTAGGGGTGGCGCGGCTGCTTGAACAGCGTTTCGGTGGCGGCCGTTTCCACCACCCGGCCCAGGTACATGACGGCCACGTGCGTGGCGATGTGCTGGACCACCGCCAGGTTGTGGCTGATGAATACATAGGTCAGGTCGAACTCCTGGCGCAGCTCCATCAGCAGGTTGAGAATCTGCGCCTGAACGGAGACGTCAAGGGCGGAAGTCGGCTCGTCGCAAATGACGATTTCCGGCTTCATCACCAGCGCCCTTGCAATCGCCACGCGCTGGCGTTGTCCGCCGGACAGCTGACCCGGCGAGTTGTCGGCGTAGCGGGCGGGCAGGCCCACACGCTCGAGCATTTCCATGGCCTTGGCGCGCCGTTCGGCGGCCGTGCCTATGCCATGGACCTCTAGCGGAAAGGACACGATGGAGACGATGCTCTTGCGCGGATTGAGTGAGGAGTAGGGGTCTTGAAACACCGGTTGGACGCGGCGAGTGAGTTCGCGCCGGCCCAGCTTGGCGATGTCCTGGCCATCGATCTCGACCGTGCCGCTGCTCGCCGGCGTCAGGCCCAGCAGCATGCGGGCCAGCGTGGATTTGCCGCAGCCGGACTCGCCCACAATGCCCAGCACATCGCCGCGCGCCAGTTTGAGCGTGACGCCATTGACGGCATGCAGGGTCTGGCGCGGCTTGAACATGCCGGCGTTGACGGTGAACGACCGGTTCAGGTCATTGGCTTGGATCAAGGCGGTCATAGGCCCACTCCCTCTTGGTGGATGCAGCGCCAGCTGTGTTCTTCGGGCACGCCGTAGCTGGGGATTGGCCGCTCGCAGGCGGGCTGCACGTGCTCGCAGCGGTCGCGGAAGGCGCAGCCCTTGAGTTCGCCTATCAGCGAGGGCACCACGCCGGCAATGGTGCCGAGTTTTCCGCCCGCCGGGGTGCGACCCGGGATGGGGATGCAGCTCATGAGGCCGGTGGTATAGGGGTGCCTGGGTGCCGAGAAAATCTGCTCGGCGCTGCCCGATTCGACCACCTGGCCGGCGTACATCACGCCGACACGGTCGGCAATGCGCGCCACCACGCCCAGGTCATGGGTGATGAGCACCATGGCCAGCCCCAGCTCTTTTTGCAGATTGGCCAGCAGGCGCAGGATTTGCGCCTGTATGGTGACGTCTAGCGCGGTGCTGGGCTCATCGGCGATCAGCAGTTCGGGCTCGCACATCAGGGCGATGGCGATCATGATGCGCTGGCGCAGTCCGCCCGACAACTGGTGCGGGTACTGGCCCAGGCGTTGCGCGGCCGAGGCGATGCCGACCTTGTCCAGCAGTTCTATGGCGCGCTTGCGGGCCTGCTCTGCCGGCGCCTTCTTGTGGTGGCAGTAGTGCTCTATGAGCTGCTCGCCTATGGTGTAGGCGGGGTTGAGCGCCGTCATGGGCTCCTGGAACACCATGGCCATCTTGTTGCCGCGAAGGTCATTGAGGCGCTTGGATGACACCTGGTTGAGATCTTCGCCCAGCAGGGAGAGGGTTTGGGTCGTGCGCTGCGCCGCCTTGGGCAGCAGGCCCATGATGGCCAGCGAGGTCATGGATTTTCCGCAACCGGACTCGCCTACCAGGCACAGCGTTTCACCGCGATGCACCTGGAAGGAGACATTGCGTACCGCGTGCAGCATGCCTTTGGGGGTTTTGATGTCGACGTTCAGGCCCTGAACGTCCAGCACCAGTTTTGGGTTGGTCATGCGTCGGCCTTATCCTGGGGCGTCAGGGCTTCGTGCAGGCCGTCACCCGCCAGGTTGATGGCGAAGATGAGCAGGGCCAGCGCGCTGCCGGGAATGGCGATCAGCCAGAACGAGAAAAACATATAGGCCTTGGCTTCTGAAATCATCAGGCCCCACGATGGCAGCGGCGGCTGCACACCCAGGCCGAGGAAGGACAGCGAAGCTTCCAGCAAGATGGCGCTGGCCGCTTCCAGTGTGGCAATCACGATCAGGTGCGGCACCACATTGGGCAGCACCTCGCCCAAAATGATGCGCGTGGTGGAGGCGCCCGCGGCCTGCGCCGCGGAGACGTACTCGAGCGAGCGAACCTGTTGGGTGGCGCTACGCATGACCACCGCGAAGCGATCCCACTTGAGCAGGCCGAGCACGGCGATGATGACCCACAGCGAGCCGCCCAGGATCGCCACCGTGGCCAGGGCCACCAGGATGACCGGCATGGCCAGCCGGGTGGTGATCATGAACGAGACGAGCATATCGGTCTTGCCGCCGAAGTAGCCGGCCAGCATGCCCATGGTGGTGCCTATGACGCCGGAAATGAGCGCGACGCTCACGCCTATCAGCAGGGAAATGCGGGCACCGTAAAACAGGCGGGAAAGATAGTCACGGCCGAGCTGGTCGGTGCCCAGAGGGTGCAGCCAGCTGCCCTTGTCGTACCAGAACGGAGGCACGGTGCGGTTGACCAGATCCTGGGTATAAGGGTCGTGCGGCGACAGCAAGGGCGCAAAGATGGCCATGAAGAGCATGGCCAGCAGCAGGCCGCCGCCGAACATGAGGGCCTTGTTGCGTCTTACCCGACGAATCAGGACGCTGGTTTTTGACATGGGGTTCCCGACGGCAGGCCGTGAAGTGGCGAGTGTGGTGGTGTTCATGGTTCAGGCCACTCGGATGCGGGGGTCCAGCCAGGCGTTGGCGATGTCGGAGGCCAGCGTCAGCAGCACATAGATGCCGGAGAGCAGCAAGACGATTACCTGCATCACCGGGAAGTCCTTGTAGGTGATGCTTTGGTAGGCCAGGTAGCCTATGCCGTTCAGGGCAAAGATGGTTTCTATGACGACGGAGCCGCCGAGCAAAAAGCCCAGTTGCACGGCCGCCAGTGCGACCACCGGCACGATGGCGTTGCGCAGTGCGTGCTTGAAGATCACGGTGCTGACCGGCAGGCCTTTGGCCCGGGCTGTCCGGATGTAGTCGGCGCCCAGCACTTCAATCATGCCGGCGCGTATCAACCGCATGAAGGCCGGTGCCACGTAATAGCCCAGGGCAATGGCAGGCATGACGAAGTGTTGCCAGGTGTCGCTGCCCGAAACCGGAAGCATGCGCCAGGAGATCGAAAAAAGCATGATCAGCAACAGGGCGAAGAAGAAGTTGGGCAGTGCCTGCCCGAGCACGGCAATGGCCAGGCACAGACGGTCTATCCAGCTGTTCTTGTAAATCGCTGCCAGCACGCCTAGCGGCACGGAAACCACCAGTGCCACACCCAGGGCGCAGATGCCTAGCAGCAAGGTCGTGCCCAGCTTGTCCATGATCAGCGGGCCGACGTCGGTCTTGAAATAGACCGAGGTGCCAAAGTTGCCGTGCACCAGCTTCCAGAGCCAGTCGGCATATTGAATCGGAATCGGACGGTCCAGGCCATAGGTTTGCCGGACCATGTCTATATCGGCCTGCCTGGCCCCCTCGCCCGCGAGGGCGACGGCGGGGTCGCCCGAGAGATGCAGCAAGAGGAAGGCAAGTATGGAAACCGTGAAGGAAACCAGGACCGCCAACCCCAAGCGTTTGAGTACGTAAACGAACATGGGGGCAGCTTCCTGTTTACTTCTTCCAGCTCATTTCCCAGAAGCGCACGAGCTCATCCGGGTAGGGCTTGAAGGCGACATCCTTTTGCGCGACGTAATAGACCGGCAGCGACCACAGTGGAACGGCGTAGGCCTTGTCGGCGATCAGGTTCAAGGCTTTTTTGTAGTACTCCTTGCGTGGCGCGGTGTCTATGGTGTGATCGCCTTTTTCCAGCAGGTCACGCACTTCCGGGTCGCGGGTGATGTCGTCGCTGCCGAAGCCGAAGTACACCGGTGTCGAGGCGGAAACATCATTCACCAGATTGGAGGCCCAGGTCTGGTGCGTCAGGCCGGCCTTGTTGGCGCGGATCATGTCGCGCATCGCGGCATATTGCAGATAGCTCAGCTTGGGCTTGATGCCCACGGCCTGCAGGTAGTTGATGATGGCTTCCGTTTGCTGGCGCTCCCGATAGGCCACGATGTCAATGCTGAAGCCGTTGGGGTAGCCGGCCTCGGCCAGCAGCTTTTTCGACAGCGCTGGGTCGTAGTTGTAGACGGTGGCGCCTTCCTCGGTGCAAGCGGTCTGCGAGGGCGTGCACATGGTGTTGAGCAGTTCTGAGCCCTGGCCAACGATGTTCTTGATGATGGCCTTGCGATCAATCGCGTGCGCAATGGCCTTGCGGACACGGACATCCTTGAGCTCGGGCGATGGCGTGCCTTCCTGGATGTTCATTTGCATGAACACGATGCGCATGGTGTTGCCGCTGACCACCTGCACGGATGGCACAGATTTCAGCTGATTGGCCTGGTCTTGCGGCACGTGCATGATGAAGTCCGCGCCACCTGAGATGACTTCGGCCATCTGTGTCTGACGGTCGGGGATGAAGCGGACCTGGACCTTGCCTATGGTCGGCTGTACCTTGGGCGAGTCCTTGAAATAGTTGGTATTTTTTTCCAGCGTGATGGACTTGCCTGGAATGTATTCCGCGACCTTGTAGGGTCCGGTGCCCACGGGCTTGGCGTTCATGCCGCTGGGGCCGACTTCTTTGTAGTATTTGGCGGGATGGATGGCGACGGTGGTGGACAGGTATTCCTTGGCGCCGGGGAAGGGCTTCTTGCTGATCACGCGGACCTTGTACTTGCCCAGCTTTTCGACCTTGTCGATCCAGCTGACATTTTGCTGGGTGACCGCCTTGTTCTTGGGGTCGGCCACGAAGGTCAGCGTGTAGACCACAGAGTCCGCGTCGAACTCTTCGCCGTTGTGAAATTTCACGCCTTCGCGAAGCTCGAATTCCAGCGTCTTGTCATCAATCTGCTTCCAGCTCTTGGCGAGTTGACCTTTGTACTCGTTGGTCATCGGGTCGCGATACAGCAGGGTGTCCCAGACGTTAGCGGCAATGATGACGCCAATGCGGACATTGTTGAAGTAAGGGTCGACGCTTTCGGGGGCCTGGTCGTAGGCCATGCGAAGGGTGTCACTTTTCTTGTCCGCCAGCGCCGGGCTGCTCAAGGAGAAAAGCCCCGCCGCTAACAGGCAGGCCGAAACGGCTTTCATCGCATGCCGAGTGAGTTGCTGTGAAACGCGTGCGTGGGGTTTTCTCATGGTCAGTTTCCTTTTTTGAGCTTGACTTCAGGACTTGAATTGCTAGCGACTTTGGTTTTGTATGCAGTTTGTCCGGACTCTTTAATCACATCCATAACTATTTTTATAGGGAAATGGAGCGTGTGAATGGGGTCGTGCCAATTTTGTATTTTGTGTACACTTATTTGAAACAGAGAGAGGGCTTTCCCTAGCGATGCGCTGCAGAGCCAGTCGCAAGTGTGTGATGGCCAGCTTCGGGCGGCTTGTCGCCTGGCTTTTTTCGCCAAAAGCCGCGTCATCGATGGCCTATGCGCCATGCCTCCCGAGTCGGCGAAACGAGTGCGGTCCAACGGATTTTCATTCACCTAAAACGAAAAACGGAAGAGAGTTTTCATGAGAGACAAAGTGCTAGAGCAGGCGGTTCAGTTTTCCATTGATCATGAAAGCACCTGGGATAGGGACGTCACAGAAAACTGGGGCGTGCATCGGCATGATCCACATCCCTGGAACCGTTTGCTGGGTCCGGTTCATGCCCGTGGACCGGTTTCCGGAACCATCATGCTGCGGGGTGAAAAACTGCGCTCCTGGGGTGAGCCGCAACGCGCAGACCTGACCTTTAGCGTGGCCAAAACCTACCTCGCACTGCTGGCCGGCGTCGCCCATGATCAGGGCCTGTTGCCCGATGTGGATGAGCCCATTGGCAAGCGTGTTCCTGGCATCGGGTTTGACGACGGCGCCAATGCGCAGGTCACCTGGTCGCAAATGCTGCAGCAAACCAGCGAGTGGGGCGGTAGCTACTTCGGTCTGCCGGATCAGGCGGATCACTACCGCGCGGTGACATTCGGGGTTCCGCCTGATGGCAAGAAGGGGGATCTGCGTCCCTTGGCGGCGCCAGGCACTTACTGGGAATACAACGATGTGCGGATCAACCAGTTATCGCTGGCATTGCTCCATCTGTTTCAGCGGCCCTTGCCTGATGTTTTTCGCGAGTTCATCACGCGGCCTGTGGGTGCGACTGAGAACTGGCGCTGGGTCGGCTACGACAAGGCCTGGGTCGAGATTGCCGGTCAGCGCGTGCAATCGGTGCCGGGGGGCACGCACTGGGGCGGCGGGCTGTCGATTTCCAGCGAAGACCAGGCGCTGATCGGACAGATGCTTCTCAATGAGGGACGGGCCAACGGGCGGCAGATTCTGTCTTCTGCCTGGCTGCGGCGCATGCAAACACCTTGCGCGCTGGCGCCGTATTACGGTTACCTGATCTGGCTCAATCATGAGCGCAAGATGTTTCCTAGTCTGCCTGCGAGCAGCTATTTCGCGGTGGGGGCCGGTAGCTCATTCACCTGGATCGAGCCCGAGCGGCAAATGGTCGTGGTGGTGCGATGGCTCAACTCCGCGCATGCCGACGAATTTTTCGGCCAAGTACTCAAGGCCGTAGATTCGCAGTAGCGCGCCCTCTGAACAGCTCTGCTGACTGCCGTATCACTTCGGCCAGCAGGCGTTCTTCGCCCTGTTTTTCGCGCAGCCAGCGGGCATCGTTGTCGGCACGGTCCACGCTGCTGCGCAGCAGGTGAAGCGAGGAGCTGGCGCCTACGCTGGCGGCATGGCGATCGATCTGGCTCATGGTCATCAGGATGTGCTCGCGTAGCGGCATATGGCTGCCGGTGGCCGGGTCCACATAGACCGCGTCCAGGCCGAAGCGGCAGGCCTGAAAGCGGTTATAGGTATAGACCAGGTAGTCGTCCTCGGTCGGTATGAAGGGCTGCTCACTCATGAACCACGAGGCCAGCGACTGCACGTAGCCGGACAGCGCGGCGGCGCGCTCGACGGTCAGTGGCGTGTCGAAGACACGGATTTCTATGGTGCCGAATTCGGGCTTGGGCCGGATGTCCCAGTAGAAGTCCTTCATGCTCTTGACCACGCCGGTTCGCGTCATCTTGTCGAAGTAGACCGTGAACTCGTCCCAGGTCAGCGCAAAGGGTGCCCGACCCGAGAGGGGAAAGGCAAATACCGAGTTGAGCCGCGCCGAGTCAAAGGCCGTGTCCTGGCCCTGCACATAGGGGCTGGAAGCGGACAGCGCGATGAAGTGCGGAATGTAGCGCGACATGCGGTGCAAGGTCAGCAGCGCGCTGTCGGCATCCGGGCAGCCCACATGCACATGCTGGCCAAAAATCGTGAACTGCTTGGACAGGTAGCCGTAGAGCTCGGACAGCTCGCGAAAGCGCGGCTTGTCGTAAATGCGGCGCTCGTGCCACTGCTGGAAGGGATGGGTGCCGCCGCCGACCACGGCAATATTGAGCTTGTCGGCGCTTTTGACCAGCGCATCGCGGATTTGCGAGAGCTGGCCCAGCACTTCGGAAGACGACTGGCAGACGCCGGTGGAGACTTCAATCATGCTTGAGGTCATCTCTGGCACCACGGCGCCGGGCAGCGGGATTTTTTTCATCAGGCGCAGCATGTCCTCGGCATAGGGCGCCAGGTCATAGTCGTGGGTGTTGACGAGCTGCAGCTCAAGCTCCACACCCAGCGATAGGGCGGCAGATTTATGGAAGGGTTCAAGACTCATGGACAGGTCCTGTGGCGGGGCCGCGCGTCAGCGGCTCCCAGGGTTTGGAACTTTCGCCGGCGCGATAAATGGAGACGGTGGCCAGCACGGCCCCCAGCACCTCCATCAGCAAGATGGCGGGCAAGGCGATGCTGGCAATCTGCCGGCCCAGTGGCCCGGACGCCGCCACATACTGGGACACCAGCAGCAGCGCCACCGAGGACATGGGCGACATGGCGCAGCCTACCCACAAGGCCTGCTTCCAGCTGGTGCCGCTGCCGACATTGCCCAGCGCCACGCCGGCAATCTTGGCCAGCATGCGGGCCACCACCAGCGCCACTACCAGGCTGAGCACGGAGCGGCTCCAGTCGGCCTGCGCGGCGACTACCGACACCAGCACAAACATCAGCATGGTGAGCATGGACGAGGCGGTGCCCATTTGCCGTGGCCATGACCAGGGCCGTGGATTGAGCTGCTTGAGCAGCATGCCGCCCAGCAGCGCCGCCAGCGGCGCCGAGCCGCCAAAGTTGGCCGCCAGCGCGGCACCTGCCGCGATCAGCGCGAGCAGCAAGATGGCGGTGTTCTCGCTGGTCGGACTCATGACACGCAGCGCGGTGCGCAGCGTGAGGGCCAGCACCGCCCCCACCACCACTGACATGCCCAGCACCACCAGCACCGGGTAGAGCGTGCTGCTCAAGCCCGCCTCGCCGCGCGGCATCATGCCGGCGCGGGCGCTGCACAGTGTCAGTGCGTACAGGGTGCTCAGGGTGGAAAGTACCAGGGCCCGCTCGGTCACCGGGCCGGCGGCCCGCGTGTCTATGGCGACGCGCGACAGCACCGCCGGCGAGGCGGCCATGGCCAGCAGCGCCAGCGATTCGGCAACCACTTCGCGCACGCCCATCAGGCCCATCAGCCAATACACCAGCAAAAAGGTCAGCGTCGATTCGGCCAGGCTTTGCACCAGCACCATGGGGTTGTGGCGAAACCAGCGCAGGGGAATGCGGCCGCCGGCCTCGAACAGCACCACGGCCACGCCCAGCTCCAGCAGGAACAGCCCGGTGCCCTGCAGCGGCCAGGCGGCGCCGGTGAAACCGGCCAGACCGGCGAAGGCGCCGACCGCCGAATAGCCAATCACCTTGGGCAGGCCGCTGTAGCGGTTCACAAGATGGCCGGCTGCGGCGGCCAGCGCCAGCAAGATGGACCACTGCACAGTGGGTAATCCGGCCGATGGTTTGACCCATTCAGCCCAGATGGCCAGGATGTCGTTCATAGGGAGTTTTCTCCATGAGCAGAATTTCTGCCGCCACGCCTGCGGGAGGCGGGGGCATTAAGGATTCGTCAGCATTATTGGCCAGGCGCTGCTGACGATCGGGCAACAACAGGGTTGTCCAGTTACTCTAGCGTCAGTGCGCCAGCCGGGCTGTAGGACAAATCCGAAAAATCCCGCGCCCCGGCCGTGCTTGGCCCTGACCGATGCAGTCGCGCCGGTTTTATCCCGGCACAAAAAAGCTGCGCGGATGGCTGCGCCAGCGCGCCCAGATGGCCGAACGGATGCGGGCCCGGTCCAGGCCGCTGACGTTGTGGGCCTGCAGGGCCAGGCGAAATGCCAGGTAAAAACTCACGCCCAGATTGAGCGCGCCAATCAGCGGGATGGAGGCCATGCACCACCAGATCGCCGCATGGCTGAAGGCTTCCAGGCCCAGCGAAGCGCCGGCGGCGGCCAGCTGTCCGGTGGAGAGCGTGACGTGGCGCGCTTCCAGTTCTATGCCGAAAAAGCCGGTGAAAGCCGGAATCAGGCCGAGCATGAAGCCCAGGGCGATGTTAGAGGCGAAACCGGAAATGTTTTTGCGCATGAAGGCCGACCAGCGCGTGGCGCGTTCGGCGCCCAGCACGGCGGTAAAGCGCGGGTTGTGGCGCATGGCTGAGTCCAGGTGGTGCAGCACAAACCAGTTTTCCACCCAGCCGGCGATCATGCTGGAGGCAAACAGCAGCCCGCCGGTAAACGCCGCCCAAAGCAGCGTCGGCCCCAGCAGGGTCAGTGATTCCAGCACATGATGGGCGCTCTCGCTGCCTATCATCGGGTGGCCCAGCAGCAGCTGGACCATGGCGTTGACCAGCAGCACCGCCGGCACCACCATGAACACATTGCCAAACACCGCCGCCACCTGCGAGCGCACCAGGTGCGTGACCTCGTCGACAAAGTCTTCCAGCGTGGTCGTGGTTTCGTCCGAGGCAATGTCCTTGAGCTTCGCCGCCATGGCCGGTGCGGTCATGGCGGGCTGCTTGGTGGCCAGCGTGAAATGCAGCAGCTGGATCATGATGAAGGTGCCGGCATAGGCCACGCTGGCCCAGAAACCGCTCCAGAAGGCCGACAAACCTATGCCCACAATCATGAATTTGAGCAGTGTGGTGAGTGCGGTGACGGCGCCGCCGCCCATCGCCTTGCCCAGCATTTCCTTGTAGTCGGCACGGTTTCTGGTGATGTAGTGCTCGCCGGTCTCGGCGCTGCGCTCGGCCATCTTGGCCGACAGCAAAGTGGAATTGGCGCTGATCAGCGCACCTATGCTTTTGCTTTCCTGCGCGATGGTGACGCGGCGCACCATCAGCTTGAGCGCGGCCATGGCCGGTTTGGCCGACAGCAAGGCCTCTAGCAGCTCGCGGTCGCGCAGCATGCGGGCACGCAACTGGCGCAGCCTGAACACCATGCCGACGGAAATGCCGTTTTCTTCCAGGTGCGCATAAATGCTGTTGATGGCCTGGCGGCAGGCGTCCAGCCGCTCGCGGTACTGCATGACGGCGGCCTGTAGGGCCGCCTCGTCGCGCTGGGGCTGAAAAAACACCGAGCGCAGCGCCTGCACATCGGCCGGCAGGGCATGAAAGGCCCGCACATGGGGGTCGGCCCGGTCCATGCGCAGCCGCAGTTCGGGAGCAAAGCCGGTGGCGCGAATTTGTGCCGTGCAATAGGTCAGGGAGTCCATCAGGCTGTGGTGCCAGCGCCTGGCGTCGCGCTCGGGGTGGGCCGACAGCAGCACCGTGAGCTGCCCGATTTGCGACTCGTCCAGCGCGCTCATCCACTGCGCATCGAAGCGGGTGGGCGCTATCAGCGGGAACAGTTCAGAGGCATCCGTGGTTTCGGGCGTGCCGGGCAAGAGCTTGCGGCGCAGCCTTTCGGCCAGTTCACTGACAAAAGCCGTGCGTGGCGCAAAACCGAAATCGGCCAGTAAAGGCGTCACATCAACCGTTTGCAGCAGCGTTTCCCACCAGGCTTGCAGCCGTGCCTGAATCTCGGGTTGGCGCTGCACGGCGTCAATCAGAGCCTGAACCCTGGCCACGGCGGCCTGGGTCGAGGTCTGGTCACCGCGAATCCAGGCAAACAACTGGATCAGCCAGACATGGCGCTGTGCCAGGTCGGCTTCGGGATTCAGCCTGGCGAGCAGGGTGGACAGGTCCTTCATGAACCGACCTAGTGCAGCACGCGGCTGGGTGGGTTACCGTCCTGCGTCGCTTCCAGCACGAACAGTGGAATGCTCACCTCGAAGCGCTCGCCATCCTCGGCGACGAAAAAATAACTGCCGTGCATGGTGCCGCTGGCGGTGCGCAGGCGCGAGCCGCTGCTGTACTGGAAGGACTCGCCGGGCTTGAGCAGCGGCTGGTGGCCCACCACGCCCAGGCCCTTGACCTCCTCGGTGTGGCCGTTGGCGTCGCAGATGATCCAGTGGCGCGAAATCAGCTGCGCTGCCACCTCGCCGGTATTGGTCACGGTGACGGTATAGGAAAAGCCATAGACCTGCTCTTGCGGCGCCGATTGCTCGGGCCGGTAGTGGGGAATGACTTCGCAGGAGAATTGGTATTTGGACATGGCAGGAGAAACGGTTGGGTGCCAGTTTAACGCCCGCTCCGGCAGGCCGGGGCGCGGCGACATAAGGCGCTTACTGCGACAATCTCGCCATGAGTAAAACCACGCCGCCCACCTACCGGATTGCTCCGTCCATCCTGTCCGCCGATTTCGCCCGCCTGGGCGACGAATTCAAGGCCGTCATCGCGGCCGGCGCCGACTGGATTCACTTTGACGTGATGGACAATCACTACGTACCCAATCTGACGTTTGGGCCCATGATCTGCCAGGCGCTCAAGCCCCATGCCGTGCGCGTCGATGGTTCGGCCGTGCCGATTGACGTGCACCTGATGGTGCAGCCGGTCGACAGCCTGGCCGCCGCCTTTGCCGACGCCGGCGCCGACTACATCAGCTTTCACCCCGACGCCTCCGGCCATGTGCACCGCAGCATCCAGGCCATCCGTGCCAAGGGCTGCAAGCCGGGGCTGGTGTTTAATCCGGCGGAGCCGCTGGATGTGCTGGACTGGGTGATCGACGATATTGACCTGATTCTGATCATGAGCGTCAATCCCGGTTTTGGCGGCCAAAGCTTTATTGACAGCGCCTTGCGCAAGATTGAAGCGGTGCGCAAACGCATAGATGCCAGCGGCAAGGACATCCGCCTGGAAGTCGACGGCGGTATCAAGACCGACAACATTGCCCGCGTCGCCGCCGCCGGGGCTGACACCTTTGTGGCCGGCAGTGCCATCTTTGGCAAGCCCGACTACAAGGCGGTGATTGACACAATGCGCGGAGCGCTAGGTGGCTGAGCCGGTTTTTCTGGCCAGCCTTGGCGTGGTACGAAGAAATAGTGTTTGAAACAAAAAATATCTTATTCCCTCTGACGGCTGAAACGAAGCTTGTTCAAATTCAGCCTGATAGTTTGAAACAAACACCTCGGAGCAAGAAAAATCTTCTCTGTAGATTTAATAGAGTTTGAAACATGAACGTGACTGTGTATGCAGTAGGGTTCACGTCGAACTTTGCTCAACGGTTTATCGCGAAAAAGCAGAGATGCTTTCGAGCATCTATATGCAAAATAATTGACATGCCAATTGCGTATGAACACGTCGTGCGAGCCGCAATCACCGGGGGCATCGCGACCTATACGCTTTCGAGACAATAAGATTTATCGGTGGTCGTTTGATCTTGCCGGCTTGGTACAAGTCGTACTGCAATTGCATGCATCCCCATAATTCCGGACTGGTCCCAAAGGCGTCCCCCAATCGGTACGCCATGTCAGCTGAAATACCAGACGAGCCGGCGACAACTCGCGATAGAGTGGCTCGGTTTACGCCAAGCTTCACAGCTGCTTCTGTCACAGAGACGTTTCCCAAATATTCCCGAAGGACTTCGCCTGGGTGTGGCGGGTTGTGCATGCGAGTCATATAACCTCAGAAGGAATCCTGATAGTAAACAGGTACGCATCATTGTTCAAACGCCCTAGGTGTGTGCCAATGCCGAATTGACCATTCAAAAGGGCCTGTGCTGACTATGGAGTGATCACTTGCACTTCTTGTAGAAGGTTGCTGGATATGATAATTCGGAGAGTTGACCTGGGCACCTTAAGATCGGCGCAGCTGATCAATGGAGGGTTGGCGTCAACAAAGGAATGGGTTCTATTGCGCATCAACCAGTACTGACTTACCAGGGGCGCACGATAGCGTAACTTTCATCATAGACAGGTATCTGCAATCGGCAGGCAACATGAAACACGAAATCCCATCCGACTATCCTGGTAATCCATATCCGAGTGGTATGGGCGGCGCTCAACCGAAGTTTGTGGCGCGAAAAATAGGCGACAGGTTTGTTGTTGGCCTCACAGAGGAAGAGCGTCAGGAGCGTTACGCCATTTGCCTGGACTTGATGCAGCAGCTTGTGCCGTACGGGCAACGCAAACGTGAAGAAAATCCAATGTGGTCGACATCTCAGATTCTTCGACGGATACATGATGGGGTGCTCTCGCTTGAAACAGGGCTCACGCATCCGGAGATTGTTTGGCTCGTTTCGAGCGTGGCTCGAAAGCTCGATTGGCCACCGGAATGGATTTGACCCGTTTCAATAAACGCCGGATAAGGTCGAATACGCAGAATACTGGGACGAAGTTTTCACATGACCTTCTCAGTTTTCCATTGGATGCGCCGCCGCCTCCGGGTAGAGTTTTGGAAATAGCAAGTTCAGGGCGTCGAGCGGGAAGCCAATGCCGACATCACCTGTCGGGCTGTCGCTGACCAGCAGGCCGTCCTTGATGAGTTGCGAAAGAACCTTCCGAGCGATTCTCTCATCCAGGCCCGTCATCTGCGCGAATTCACCGCGCGATACCGGTCCAGCTACGAAACATGGTGTAGCTGCAAATTGGCCTCCTGGCGGTAGTCAGGAGGCTTGGTACTGTTGCTGCGCACGAGAATGAGGTCGGCGACAAGCGCCTTGGGGCGTGGATCTCGTGCTCACGCCCCATTTTTTTCAGCACTTCTCTTGCTTTGGTTCAGTCTGAGGGTCGGCAGGGATTCATGTAAAAAACCGCAGAAACAAACCTAACTCATTGTCAGAGTTGAACATTTAGCTTGCGCTGGTATCATGAAATTGACAACTCTTTGCGTTTGTCGTAACATACGGACATTGCTTCGATTCGGGAGGTCAACATGAGTATTCATACGTTTTCTAGCCGCGACTTCACACGTGACGTGTCAGCGGCCAAGCGTGCGGCTGTGGATGGCCCTGTGTTTATTACCGACCGTGGGCGTCCTGCATTTGCGCTGCTAAAAATCGACGACTACTACCGCATCGCCGGGCAAAGCAAGCCTTCGCTCCTCGATGTCATGGATGGCATCCCTGGTGGGGACGCTATCGATTTCGACCCGCCTCGACTCAATCTCCAGATCCAAGGCGCATCGTTTGATTGAGGGCGCTTAATGTTCGTACTGGATACCAACGTCATTTCCGAGCTGCGCCATGGCAAACCCCATCAATCTGCCGAGGTGCGGGCCTGGGCCGCAGGGCAGCCGAGCAGCAGGCTTTTCCTGTCGGCCATCACCATCCTTGAGTTGGAAATGGGCATCCTGGCACTGGAGCGACGCACGCCACCTCAGGGGAGCGCGCTGCGCAGCTGGCTTTCTGGAGTGCGGGAAGCATTCGCTGGACAGATTTTGCCATTCACCGACATCACCGCTACGGTGTGTGCTTCACTGCATGTGCCTAACCCACGCTCAGAGCGTGATGCGATGATCGCTGCAACGGCGATTGAGCACAGCTTTACGGTCGTGACACGCAACGTGTCAGATTTTGCCGATACGGGCGTAGCGCTCGTGAACCCTTGGACTGTGTAAGAGATGGCAATCGTACCGTGGTATGTAATATGAAAGTACATACCGTCGGCGCCTCAGCAAAACCGGTGAATTTTGGTTTGTTACATTGGATAATGGTGGATTATCGAATGTGAGTTGGTTGAGTTCACAAAAAACCAAGCATGGGCAAGGACTTAAGCTTGTTTCTGCGGTTTTTTACATGAATCCCTGCCGACCCTCAGTCTCGAGCTGGATGTTCGCGTTGCCACCCATTCTGCATTTGTTTTGAATTCTATTACCTTGATCTGGGCTGAAAAAAATAGAGTTTGAAACAGAAAAACTACAGCGTCTTTCTGATGACGCCGTCTGGATCAAAGGTGGGGCTGAGTTGTAGTGTGACGCAAGGGCTTCCTGACTTTTATAAGCTTCGCAGTTACATGGAGTAGTGTTCGAAACAGACGTCTTCGCTTTTCGGCGCGAGCCTATCTCGTCTTTCTTGGCACTTGTGCTTGCCAATTTGTCGCGTGAAAATGCGGGCAGGAGACCAGGAGCGTACCGTCTGCTGTCGCTCTTGGATTCAACCGGTCGATGCAACAAGTTGACTGAATCGTTCAGCGGGCGTTTCGTAGTTTAGAGTTTTCCTTGGGCGTTCGTTCAGTTTTCTCGCCACTACATTTAGCTGTGCCTGTGAGTAATCGGAAAGATCGATCCCTTTGGGGAAATACTGCCGCAATAGTCCGTTCGTATTTTCATTGCTCCCACGCTGCCAAGGACTCTGGGGATCACAGAAGTCGACACTGATGTCTGTGGCCAATGTGAAACGCTTGTGGTCAGCAATCTCATGACCCCGATCCCATGTCAACGACTTGTAGAGCTCCTGGGTCTCATCCAAGCACCTATTCGTGGCTCACTGCATTTGATGGATACAGGCTTACTGGTCGAAGTCATGCCCGACTTCAGGCGCCACCCATACAGAGGTACTTGGTGTCCACATACCCCTCGATGCCATGCATTGACCCTTCGCGGCCCATGCCCGACTGTTTGACGCCGCCGAACGGGGCCACCGCCGTGGAAATCACCCCCGAGTTGATACCGACCATGCCGTACTGCAGTGCGCCGCTGACGCGCCAGACGCGCCCGACGTCCCGCGAGTAAAAATAGGCGGCGAGGCCAAACTCCGTGTCGTTGGCCATCTGGATCGCTTCGGCCTCGCTCTTGAAGCGGAACAACGGGGCGACTGGGCCGAAAATTTCTTCCCTGGCCATGCGCATGTCAGGTGTGATGTCCGCCAGAATGGTGGGCTCATAAAAGGTTCGTCCGAGCGCATGGCGTTTGCCGCCTGTCACCACGCGGGCGCCCTTGGACGTGGCATCGGCGACTAGTTCTTCCACCTTGGCCACCGATGGTTCATCAATCAGCGGGCCCTGATCGACGCCTTCTTCCAGGCCATTGCCGACCTTCAGCGCCGCGACGGCCCGGCCCAGTTTTTCTGCAAAAGCGTCATAGACGCCGTCCTGCACCAGCAAGCGGTTGGCGCAGACGCAGGTCTGTCCGGTGTTGCGGTATTTCGAGGCCATGGCACCGATCACGGCCTCGTCAAGATCCGCGTCGTCAAACACGATGAAGGGTGCGTTGCCGCCCAGTTCCAGCGACATTTTCTTGAGCGTGGATGCGCATTGCGCGGCCAGCACGCGGCCGACTTCGGTTGAGCCGGTGAAGGTCAGCTTGCGCACCACCGGGCTGGCCGTGAGTTCGCCGCCGATCGGGCGCGCATCGCCGGTGATGACGCTGAATACACCGGCAGGCACGCCGGCACGCGCTGCCAATTCGGCCATGGCCAGCGCCGAGAGCGGCGTTTGCGTGGCCGGCTTGACGATGATGGTGCAGCCCGCGGCCAGGGCCGGCGCCACCTTGCGCGTGATCATGGCGGCGGGGAAGTTCCACGGCGTGATAGCCGCGCAGACGCCGACCGGCTCACGCGTCACGATGATGCGCTTGTCCGGCCAGGGTGAGGGGATCACCTCGCCATAGATGCGGCGTGCCTCTTCGGCAAACCACTCGATATACGACGCAGCGTAGGCAATCTCACCCCTGGCTTCGGCCAGTGGCTTGCCCTGCTCGCTGGTCATGAGCAGGGCCAGGTCGTCCTGGTGCTGCATCATGAGTTCGAACCAGCGGCGCAAAATACGCGCCCGCTCCTCCGCTGTTCGCTCCTTCCATGGTGCAAATGCCCGTTCGGCGGCAGCAATGGCCGTCTTCGTCTGAGCGGCGCCCGCGTTCGGGATGGTGCCGATCAGCGCACCGGTGGCGGGGTTACGCACCTCGAGGGTCGCGCCGTTGTCGGCATCGACCCACTGGCCGTCGATGTAACACCTGGCCTTGAGTAGGCCGGGGTCTGTGAGTGCAAGTGCGTGCATGGTGTTGTCGGATGAAAGAGGTTGGACGGAGGGTAGGGAAATCGCAGGGGGTCAATCGATCTTCAGGCCGATTTCCTTGATCAACTTGCCCCAGCGTTCACGCTCGGCCTTGGCGAAGGTGTTCATTTGCTCGGGCGTTCCGGGCATGGCCTCAACGCCCAGCGCCTGGAATCGGGCCTTGACCGGCGTGGAATTCAACGCGGCCTGCAGTGCGTTGTTCAAGCGCTGGATTTCGGCGGGCGGCGTGGACGAGTGAACCGACAGGCCCTGCCAGGCGAAAGCTTCGAAGTCCTTGAGGCCCTGCTCCATCAGCGTTGGCACCTCGGGTAACGTATCCATGCGCTTGGCGCTGGCCACGCCAATGGCACGCAGGTTGCCGCCGACAATATTCGGCATGCCGCCTGCCGACTCGACGAACATGAAGGGGACTTGACCCCCCATGATGTCCTGGATGGCGGGCGTGACGCCACGATAAGGCACATGCGTCATATTCAGCCCGGTTCTCTGGCGCAACAGTTCCATGGCCAGGTGGTGCGGCGCGCCGGCACCGGGCGAGGCATAGTTGGCACCGCCCGGCTGTGCCTTGGCCCAGGCGACGAACTCCTTGAAGTTCTTGACCGGCAGTTTGGGTGACACCACCAGGATCAGCGGAAAGCGCACCAGCATGCCAACCGAAGACAGGTCCCGGTCTGCGTTGTAAGACAGCTTGCTGTAAAGCCACGGATTGGTGGCCAGCACGGCATAGTCGCCGGTCAGGAGAAGGTTGGCTGGGGTGGAGGACCGCGCCACATAGTCAGCAGCGATGTTGTGTGCCGCGCCCGGCTTGTTGACCACCACGATGGTCTGGTTCAGCGTCTTGCCCATTTGGTCTGCAACCGTACGCGCAACAATATCGGTGCCGCCCCCGGCCGACATACCGACCACCCATTCGAGCGGACGCTTGTCTTGCGCCATGGCGGTCAAGGACAGGCCGCTCAGGGCCACTGCGGCGGTGCACAGGGCAGCGCGACGGGACAGGTTAAATCTGGACATGGGGTGTCTCCTTACAAACTGATAGTTAAAAAGTCGGCCGGGTGGCTGACGCTGCGGGAAATGAAATCGAAGGCGGTTTCGGTGGATGTCACCAGAGCCCACCAGGGTTAATAGGGATTTCCAGCGGCTGCAGGGGCAGCCGGCGCCTGCGCCGGCTTTGTGCCAAAGCTGCGCGCCAGCTCGGTGGCAGCGCGCACCAGCAGCGTGGTATCGACCCCGACGGCCACAAACAAGGCGCCGGCGTCCAGGTAGGTCTGGGCGAGCTGACGGTCCGCCATCAGAATGCCGGCGGCCTTGCCGGCGGCACGCACCGTGGCAATGCCCTCCAGGATGGCGCGCTGAACTTCGGGGTGGCTGGCCTGACCGCGGTAGCCCATGGAGGCGGACAAGTCCGCCGGGCCAAAGAACACGCCATCGACACCCGGCGTCGCAGCGATGGCCGACAGGTTTTTCATCGCCAGCGGCGTTTCTGCCTGGACCAGCAGACACATCTCGTCGTTGGCCCGGTTCAGGTAATCCTCCACCTGGTTCCAGCGTGACGCGCGCGCCAGCGCGGCGCCCATGCCCCGGATGCCCTCGGGCGGGTAGCGCATGGCGCGCACCATGAGCGCCGCCTGCTCTGGGGTGTCGATCATCGGGATCAGCAGGGTTTGTGCGCCCACATCAAGGTACTGTTTGACCAGTGCCACATCGCCCTGCACCGGGCGCACCACGGGATGCACGGGATAGGGGGCGACAGCACGGAGCTGCTCGAGCACGGTGCGAACGTCATTGGGTGCATGCTCGCCGTCGAGCAGCAGCCAGTCAAAGCCGCAGCCGGCCAGTGCTTCAGCGGCATTCGCATCGGCCAGGCCGACCCACAGGCCGATCTGAGGCCGGCCAGCGCGCAGCGCATCACGGAAGGTGTTGAGGGGGAGTTGAATCATTGGTTGTGAGTGCTTAAGAAGCAGGATTGAGACCTCGGCTTTGCGCCATCAGCCGAACCAGGCCTAGCAGCGCGCCGATGTTGGGTGTGGCCAGGCCCAGGTGTTGACCAATCTCGTACACGGCGCCGACGAGGGCATCTATTTCCAGTGTTCGGCCGGCTTCCACGTCCTGCAGCATGGAGGTCTTGAAGGCGCCCAGCTTGCGCGTGACGGCGTGGCGGTCCTCAGCGCTCTGATCAACCTTGCAGCCGATGCGCGCGCCGATGGCCTGCGTTTCGCTCATCACCGCGTTGCAGAAGCCGCGCACCAAAGGATCGTCGAGGATGCGGTCGCAGGTGGCGCCGGTGATGGCCGAGACCGGGTTCATCGTCATGTTGCCCCAGAGCTTGAACCAGATGTCGCGCTGGATACGCTCGGACACGGTGACCCGGAAACCGGCACCGTCCAGAAGCGCCGCGAGCGATGCGACACGCCCGCTAGGGCCTCCGGCAGGCTCACCGATGATCAGGCCGTTGCCCATGACATGTCGTACCTGGCCCGGTGCTGGCGCGGTACTGCTGATGTGGACCACGCAGCCGATCACCTGGTTCGACGGGATCGCTGCTGCAATCACGCCTTCCGGGTCCACCGAGTGCAGTGCCAGGCCGGCACATTCGCCGGGCAGGCCGTCGAAGAACCACCAGGGTAGCCCGTTCATTGCTAGCAAAACCTGGGTGTGCGGCCCCATCAATGCGCGCACCGCCGGCGCGACCGTGGCCAGCGCTGGTCCCTTGACAGCCACCACGACCAAGTCCTGCGGGCCCAGCGCCGCGGCGTCGTCACTGACCTGGATCGGCACCTGCACGGTGCCGGCCGCATCGCTCAAGGTCAGGCCTTGCTCACGCAATGCGCGCAAGGTCTCGCCACGCGCCAGCGCGGCGAGTTGTATTTGGCCGACGGGCAGACGAGAGCCCAGCCAGCCAGCGAACAGCCCACCAATCGCACCCGCGCCGACGATGGCGACTTTGGTCTTCGGAGTTGAAGTCATAGGGGTTCAGGCGCGGTAGCTCGGATCGACCCGGTCGATCAAGCGCTGCAGAGCGGCGAATGAGTCTTCTCCCGCACCGAATTTGGGGTTGAAGTTCAGCGAGTCCCTAACGCAGCTTTCCAGCACCGGCACCGGAATGGCGCGCAACGGGCCCAGCGCCTGTGAGGCCAGCTGCACTTCACACGCCCGGTTGACCAGCCACATCAGCGAGAAGGCCTGTGCCAGCGTGTGACCGATTACCACCGGGCCGTGGTTGCGCAACAGCAGCACAGGCTTGTTGTCGGCACTGGCGAGGATGCGCCGACCCTCGTCCAGATGGACGGTGATGCCCTCGAAGTCGTGGTAGGCCACCTTGCCCCATAGTTGCGCGGCGTAGAAGTTGGTGAAGGACAAACCTTCTTCCAGGCAGCACACGGCCAGGGTCGGCGTGGTGTGAACATGCATCACACAGTGCGCATCGGGCAGGGTGGAATGGATGGCGCCGTGGAAGGTGAAGCCGGCCGGATTGATAGGCCAGTCGCTGTGGCCCACGATTTTTCCGTTCACGTCGACCTTCACCAGGTTGGACGCCGTGACCTCGCGGTAGTGCAGGCCAAAGGGGTTGAGTAGGAAGTGAGCGTCCTCGCCGGGGACGCGCAGCGAGATGTGGTTGTAGATCAGCTCGGCCCAGCCGAGGTGATCAAAGATACGGTAGGCGGCGGCGAGCTGAACGCGCGCCTCCCACTCCTCGGGAGAAAACCGGGTGGGGCGAATGAAGGCTTGGCTCATGTTGTGTCTCCTCACAATAAGTTTTCAGGCGAAGCGGAACGAGATCGAACCCAGCGGGCCATAGTCGGCGTGAAAGCTGTCACCCGGCGCGGCAGGGGTCGGGCGCGTGAACGAGCCCGCCAGAACGACATCACCCGCATTGAGCTGCTCGTCATAGGGCGCGATCTTGTTGGCCAGCCAGGCCACGCCCGTGGCCGGGTGATTCAGCACCGCGGCGGCCAGGCCGGTTTCCTCGATCACACCGTTTTTGTGCAGCAGTGCGCCGACCCAGCGCAAATCCACGTCCAGCGGCCGCACCGGCCGGCCGCCCAGCACGATGCCGGCGTTGGCGGCGAAGTCGGAGATGGTGTCGAAGACCTTGCGCATCGCCTTGGTCTCACGGTCGAACTGCTCGATGCGCGAGTCAATGATCTCGATGGCAGGCACCACATAGTCGGTGGCTGAGAGCACGTCGAACAGCGTGACGCCGGGGCCTTTCAGGGGCTTTCCCAAGATGAAAGCCAGCTCCACCTCGACGCGCGGCGCGATAAAGCGCGAGAAGGGAATGTCGCCGCCGGCATCAAAGAACATGTCGTCCATCAACGGCGCATAGTCGGGCTCGGTGATCTGGCTAGACAGCTGCATCGCGCGCGAGGTCAGACCGATCTTGCGGCCCTTGATGGTGCGACCGTCGGCCAGCTCCAGCTTGACCCATTCACGCTGGATGGCGTAGCCGTCTTCAATCGTCATCTCGGGGTATTGCATGGAGAAGTGGCGCAGCTGGGTGCGCGTCTTGCGCGCCTCCTGGAGCTGGCGCGCCAGGGCGCTAAGGATGTCTTGTGAAAGCATGGTGTCAGCCGTTTGCCGGCTTTTGAAACAAGGGGTGGAGGGAACTGTGCTTGGCGTCAAACACCTCGGGACCTTCATCGATCTGCAAGGTGATGCCAATGTGGCGCGACGCCAGCAGCGCAGCGAAATGAGCCTGGGCCGTCGTCTCCAGCGCCCGGCCCACGGACAGATGAGTGGCGGCACTGCGGCCACGCCCCATGCGCAGGTTCAGGTAGACGAAGGCATAGTCGCCGCTGCCGCCTGCGGCCTGCCCGGCCGCTCCGCCATCGGCTACCGCGTAATGCGCCGCCGGGTAAGCCAGCACGCGCACGCCACCGGTGGGGAAAACCGGCTTGCCAGCCTCGTCCACCTGGGCGCACATGGTGCTCGCCAACGCACGGCACAGCGCCGTCAGGTCGCTGCCGCCCCGGTCGGCGGGTTGATCAAGATTAGGCGTGTACAAAATCACCAGATGGGGCATGGCGCAGGCTCCGGATCAAAGGCGGCTGAAGGACTGGTACCCGTTGGCCGAAGACGCCTGGGCTGCGGGGATGGCACGGCCCGTTTGGGGCGTGACCGGGAAAATGGCGTTGATCTGCCCCGTGCCTGACGCGCCGAAATAGGGCGTCACCACTTCGGCCTGGCCGTCGTACTCCGACCAACCCAACGCGCCCATGAGCATGGCGGTGTCGTGCATAAAGCCTTCGCCATGGCCTTTGGCCGCATACTCTGGCAGCATGTCGCAGAAGGTCTTCCAGTCGCCCGACTGCCACATTTCAACGACGCGGTGGTCCAGCGTTTCCAGGAAGGGGCTCCAGATTTTTTCGGCAAACTGAGGCGCCAGGCCGTTTTGCGCAAAGCGGTGGCTCAAGCTACCGCTCGCCAGGAAGGCCACGGTGCCGTCGTAATGCTCTTCCACCGCCCGCCGCATGGCCCAGCCCAGACGGGCGCTGTCGTTGAGGTAGTGCACCTGGCACAGGGCCGAAACCGACACCACCTTGAAATGCTGGTCGGCATTCATGTAGCGCATGGGCACCAGGGTGCCGTACTCGGGCGCCAGCGTGGTGGCCGGGTGGGCCAGTGTTTCCACACCGTGCTCGTTACAGGCCTTGGCCAGCAGCAGGCCGAGTTCCGGGTTGCCCGGAAACTCGTAGTCCATGTTGCTGATGAAGTGCGGCAGCTCGTTGCTGGTGTAGGTGCCCTTGAAGTGCGGCGCGCAGTTGATGTGGTAGTTGGCGTTGACCAACCAATGCGTGTCGAACACCACAATGGTGTCCACGCCGAGCTCACGGCAGCGGCGGTCAATTTCAAGGTGGCCATCAATGGCGGCCTGGCGAAACCCTTTTTGCGGTCCCTCCAGTTCACTCACATACATGGAGGGCACGTGGGTGATTTTGGCCGCGAGTGCGAGTTTTCCCATTTTTTTTCCAGTCTTCTCAGTTATCCAGTTGGATGTTGGCCTTGCGGGCGATCTCGGCGTACTTGTCGATCTCGCTGCGAATGAAGTCAGCAAACTGCCCCGGTGTGCCCGACTGCGAGGCAATGCCTCCCTGTGCGAAGGCCTGCATGACCGCAGGACTGCCCAGCGCCTTGTTGACTTCCGCGTTCATGCGCTGCACCACGGCGTCTAGCGTGCCGGCGGGGGCCAGCAGTCCGTTCCAGGAGTTGGATTCGAGCAGCGTTCCTTGCTCGGCCAGGGTCGGGATGTCGGGGGCGTAGCCCGAGCGCTTGGCCGTGGCCATGCCCAGTGCCACCAGCTTGCCCGACTGCACGTGGCTGCGAAATTCCGGCCAGTTGCCGAACATCACGCTGACCTGCCCGCCCAGCAGGTCGGCAAGCGCCGGTCCCTGTCCCTTGTACGGCACATGGATCAGGTCCACGCCGAGCCGCTGCTTGAGCAACTCGCCCGACAGGTGCGCGGAAGTGCCGTTGCCGAACGAGGCATAGCTCAACTGACCAGGGCGGCGCCGGGCCTGCTCGCGCAGATCGGACAGCGTGCGCAGGCCGCTGCCCGGATGGGTGGCCAGCACATGCTCGGACATGCCCATGAGCGCCACCGGCCGCAAGTCACCCAAGGTGCTGTACGGCAGCCGCTTGACCAGGGTCTGGTTGGCCGTGAAGCTGTTGGCAACCGTCACGAAGCTGTAGCCGTCGGGCGCGGACTTGGCGGCCGCGTCCACACCGATCACGGTGCCGGCGCCGGGCTTGTTTTCCACGACCACAGGCTGGCCCAGGGACTTGGCCAACTCGATCGCCACCAAGCGCGTCACGAAGTCGGTGGTTCCGCCGGGCGTAAAGGGCACGACGACCCGCAGCTGCTTGGCGGGCCAGGCGCTTTGGGCGCTGGCCAGCCAGGGCGCCCCGGCCAGCGCAGCAACGGCGCCCAGCAGGGCGCGGCGAGGCAATGCAGTCATGAGCTTGTCTCCTTCGTTGGGTGAGCACGGGCCTAGGATTCGGCGGTGAAACCGATCGCCTTCACGATCGGGCCCCACTTTTCGGTGTCGGCCTTGAGCATGGCGGCCAGTTCCGCCGGACTGGACGATCGGACTTCTAGGCCCATGACGGCCAGACCCTCGACCACCTCCTTGTTGGCCAGGGCGGTGCGAATGGCGGCATTGGCTCTTGACACCATGTCCACGGACGCTTTGCCCGGGAGGTAGAAGCCAAACCACTCACCGAAGACCAGGTCCTTGAGCCCTTGTTCCACCAAGGTACTGGTGCCGGGGACGAATTTATTGCGGCTGGCCCCCGAGGTGGCCAGCAGGCGGACCTTGCCACCGCTCAAATGCGGCAAGAACTCGCCCACTGGTGCCGACACGGCGGCGATCTGCCCACCCAGCAGGTCCAGGATGGCGGGCTGCGAACCGCGGAAACCCACATGCTGCATGTTGACCTTGCCGGCCCGGCCGATCAGCTCGCCGACAAAATGCGGAACGGACCCCGGCGCTGGCGAGCCGAAGTTGGCGTTGCTGGGATGGGCTTTGCACCACTCCAGAAATTCAGGGACGGTCTTGACCGACACCGGCACTTGGGGGCCCACGGCGAACCCCATGTCGAACACGACACCCAGCGATACCGGCGTCAAGTCAAGCATCGGGTCGTACGGCAACTTTTTGTAGGTGTGCGGGTAGATGCCCAGCATCGACATCGGCGTCGCCAGCAAGGTGGCGCCGTCCGGCGCCGAAGCTTTTAGCGCCGAAATGGCGATCTGCCCGCCCGCACCGGTGCGGGTGTCGACGACTGTGGCCTTGGCGTAGCTGCCGTTCAGCTGGGTGGCGACACGGCGGGCGAGCGTGTCCAAGGTGCCACCGGCCGCGAAGCCCGACAGGATTTTCGCGGTTTCAATGGCTTGCGCCCGGCTGATCAGGGGCAGGCTGCCAGCAGCGGCGGCCAGGGCGATGTGCAACAGTTCGCGGCGAGAAGTTTTCATGGGTTGTCTCCTGTGTAATTGTTCGGCAATGGGGCAACGCAGGCTGCGGTTCAGACACCCCAGCGCGGGATGTGGTGGCTGCCCATCGACACCGCAATATTCTTCGGTTCAAGGAATACCTCGTAGCTCCAGGTGCCGCCCTCGCGTCCAGTCCCGCTGCCCTTGGTTCCGCCAAAGGGCTGGCGCAGGTCGCGCACGTTCTGGCTGTTGACGAAGCACATGCCGGCCTCAATGCCCGCCGCCACACGGTGCGCCTTGCCAATGTTTTCGGTCCAGACGTAGCTCGACAGGCCGTACTGGATGTCGTTGGACAGGCGGATTGCTTCGGCTTCGTCTTCAAACGGGATCAGGCAGGCCACCGGGCCGAAAATTTCTTCCTGCGCAATCCGCATGCGGTTATCCACGTCGGCAAAGACGGTAGGCAGAACGAAGTTGCCCTTTTGCAGATGGGCCGGCAGGTCCGGCGCGGCCAGTCCGCCACACAGCAGCGTCGCGCCCTCCTTGGGGCCGAGTTCGATATAGCTGCGTACCTTGGCCAGGTGGGCCTGGCTGATCATCGGGCCGACGATGGTCTTTTCGTCGAGCGGGTCGCCGACCACAATGCGTCGGGCGCGCGCGGCAAACTTCTGCGCAAAGTCCGCATAAATGGATTTCTGCACCAGGATGCGCGAGCCGGCGGTGCAGCGCTCGCCGTTGTTGGAGAAGATCATGAAAATGGCGGCGTCGAGTGCGCGATCCTGGTCGGCATCGGCAAAGACCACGAACGGGCTCTTGCCACCGAGCTCCATGCTGAACTTCTTCAGGCCGGCCGCCTGCACGATGCGGTTACCCGTCGCCGTGGAGCCGGTGAACGAAATGGCGCGCACGTCGGGGTGGGTGCACAGGGGTTCGCCCGCTTCGTTGCCGTAGCCATGCACCACATTCAAAACGCCGGCCGGAATACCGGCTTCGAGCGCTAGTTCGCCCAGGCGCGCTGCCGTCATGGGGGACAACTCACTCATCTTGAGCACGGCGGTGTTGCCGAAAGCGAGCGCAGGGGCCACCTTCCAGGTCGCCGTCATGAAGGGCACGTTCCAGGGCGAGACCAGGGCACAGACGCCCACCGGGTGGAACAGCGTGTAGTTCAGGTGCGTAGGCGTCGGGTAGGTGTGGCCATCAACGCGGGTGCACATCTCGGCGAAATAGTAGAAGTTGTCGGCGGCGCGCGGGATCAGTGCCTTGCCGGTCTGGCCTATGACCTGGCCGGTGTCCTTGGTTTCGGTCTGTGCCAGCTCGGGCACCTCTTTGGCGATCAGGTCGCCGAGCTTGCGAAGCAGCTTGGCGCGCTCGGTGGATGGCAGGCCGGCCCAGGCCGGGAAAGCGTCCTTGGCCGCAGCGACTGCCGCGTTGACTTCGGCTGTACCGCCACTGGCCACCTCGGCCAGCACTTCCTGGGTCGCTGGGTTGACAGTCTCGAAATAGTCCGTGCTTTCGACGGATTTTCCGCCAATCAGATGGTTAATGCGCATGAAATGGGTCTCCAGAAATAGAGGGTTGTGTGTTCAGCGGCCAAAGGCCTCGTCGCCGACGATGGTGTTGACGAGCCGGCCGATGCCGTCGATCTCGGTCACGACTTCGTCGCCCACGTTGACGTTCACCACGCCTTCCGGCGTGCCAGTCAGGATGACATCGCCCGCGCGCAGCGTCATGAAGCTGCTCAGGTACTCGATCAGCTCCGGGATGTCGTTGACCATGTTGCCGGTGTGACCCTGCTGCGTCACCTGGCCATTGACCAGGGTGCGCAGCTTCAGGTCGTGCGGGTTCGGCACATCTTCGGCATCGACGAACCAGGGACCGAGCACGGTGCAGGTGTCGCGGTTTTTCACGCGCAGGTTCGGCCGATACCAGTTCTCCAGGTAGTCGCGAACCGCATAGTCGTTGCACACCGTGTAGCCGGCCACATGCTGCAGGGCGTCGGCTTTTTTCACCTGGTGGGCCGTCCGGCCAATGACCACGGCCAACTCGCATTCGTAGTGCATGAAGGTCGCGTCGGCCGGGCGGCGGGTCTGGCCGTTGTGGCCGATCAAGGCCCCCGGCCCCTTGAGGAACACCAGTGGTTCGTCCTTCGCGGTGATGGTCAACTCCCCGGACAGCTCCTTCAGGTGGTCGGCATAGTTCAGGCCGAGCGCGATGATGGTGCCGACTTCGAACGGCGGCAGCCAGACGACGGCGTCTTGCGCCAGCACACGGCCGTCCGCGAGGCGGATCTGTTCGCCATGAGGCGTCGCCTCGTGAATGGCGCCTGCGTAGGCAACTCTGGCCTTTTTCATTGCGAAGCTCCTTCGTTCACGAATCGGTTATCGAGCTGGCCCACGCCCTCGATCTCAATGCGAACCTGTTGCCCGGCGCGCACGCGCGGGGCGCCGGCGGAGACGCCCAGCATGAGCACATCGCCGGGTGAGAGGGTCATGAATTCGCTGACGTCGGCCAGCAGGCGGGCCACCGTGCGCCGGCGCTCGCCGGTGGTGGTGCTGTGAACCAAGGCGCCATCCATATAGACCCGCACCGCTAAGGTGTCGGGATTGGCAATCTCGCTGCAGGGCACCACCGCGGGTCCGACCGGGCAAAAGCCGTCGCGCGCTTTGAGGCGTATCGACGGCCGATAAAACACGTCGTGCGGCACGCTGATGTCGCTCACGATGGTGTAACCGGCCACATAGTCCAACGCCTGCTCTTCAGTCACACGGCAGGCTGTTCGGCCGATGACGATACCCAGGGAGGCTCCGATCTCCAGCTCGGGCGCGTCCACCGGCACGCTGACGGCATCGCCGTGACCGATCAGCGTATTGCGCGGCTTGACATAAAGTACCGGCGCCTTGGCTGGGGCCTTGTAGGGCGGCTGCCGGGCGGCTGCGTCCAGCGCGGCGATCGCCGGCTGATGATTAAGCAGGGTGCCGTACACGACGCCGGACAGCCGGTAGGGCGCGACATCGAATTCCAGATGAGAGGGGGCAGTGTTCATGATTGAGTACATTGCTAATATGTGAGTAGTTTATTTGCTAACATGTGAGTAAGTCAACGGCTCGACAACTTTTTTTCTCCGGGTTTGTACGCAGAAGCTGCGTCTCAACGCGTTTCGAGGATGATTCACGCTTATGGATTCAAATTCACTGGACCTTGTCCACCGCAACCTGCCACTGCTGTTTTTACAGGCACGTGAGAGCATCTTTGCCCGATTTCGGCCCATCCTCAATGCCGCAGGCGTCACGGAGCAGCAATGGCGTGTGATACGCGCCTTGCTCGACCATGGCCCCTTGGAGCCACGCCAGATTGGCGAAATTTGCCGTTTGTCGAGCCCAAGTCTGGCAGGCATGCTGGCGCGCATGGCCGACCTTGGTCTGGTGCTGCGCGAGCGCCTGGAGAATGATCAGCGTAGGGTGAAGGTTTCGGTGACCGTGAAGGGGCAGGCCTTGGCTGCGAAGTTGGCGCCCACGATTGAGGCGACTTACCGCGAGCTCGAGAAGCAGATTGGCGCCGAATTCATCGAACGCCTTTACACCACATTGGATGAGGTGATCGCCAAGCTAGGCGCATCCTCCAGCGACGAGGACACAGGCTGGTAGCCACCGGGCAGGCGCTGCTGTGTACGTCTAAAACGACTTCCGGTGGGACTGGCAGCACGCTTGGTCAGTGTGGGACTGCAGCCCTCTTTCCGCCGAGATATTGCTCATTCGCGGCGTGTGCGTCATGAACGACCTTTGACAGGAAATCAATTGGATTGCCGGTAAGCCGACACTGTCGATTCCCATTTAACTCTATACCGATGATCCATATAGATCAATAACTTAGCGGCCCCTTACTCAGCCAGCTCTGAATTGCTGTTTCACCTAACTCTGAATTTTTCGGTATTTCGTTCATTTAACTTTGAATTTTCCTGGGATGAAGATCGCCCCAAGTGCCAAGTGCCAAGTGCCAAGTGCCAAGTGCCAAGTGCCAAGTGCCAAGTGCCAAGTGCATGATGCCGAAGCTCACCGGCACATTGATCTTGACCAGCCCGCTGGCTTGCGCAGAACTGGCCGTGATCTCGGATTCGGCCTCTTCCAATTCGCTCAGCAGCGCTTTGCACCGGACGTGGAAGGCACGCCCTTCTTCGGTGAGTGAGAGTTTGCGTGTGGTCCGGTGCAAGAGGCGCACGCCCAGCGGCTCTTCCAGGTCCGCTACATAGCGGGACACCGCGGCCTTGGAGATGTCCAGCGCCTGCGCCGCCCGCACAAAGCTGCCGGCATCCACCACCGCGGCAAAGGTTTGCATTTCCAGAAACTTATCCATTTGTCTCATTTTTAGGAACGATTAATTCCATTAAGTCATATTTATCTTTAATTAAGAAACAAATAAAGTTCAACCCATGCCTTGAGCGCAAGCAGTCGATTGCCGGGAAGGCCACCTTAAATCTTTGAAAGGACATCGTATGAAAGTTCTCGTTATTGGTGCCGGCAACATGGGCTCCGGCTTTGTCAAACAACTCTCTGCCGCTGGCCACATCGTGAGCGTTACCGCTCGTGATGCCACCAAAGCTGCTTCCACAGCCTCTCCGTACGCCAACGCCAAGGCAGTCCCTGCCGCCGGTGCTGCCGAAGGCCAGGATGTGGTGATTCTGGCCACGGGCTACGGCGATGCCGTCTCAGCGCTGCAATCCGTTGGCAACCTGCAAAGCAAAGTGGTGGTGGACATCACCAACCCGCTGACCGCCGACTACATGGGCTTGACCCTGGGTCACAGCACTTCGGCCTCGGAAGAAATTGCCAAGGCTGTTCCCGGTGCGCAAGTGGTCAAGGCCTTCAACACTGTGCTCGCGCAGGTGCTGGGTCAGGGCGCTGTATTGGCCGACGGCAGCAAGGTCACCGTGTTCGTTGCCGGTGACAACGAAGCCGCCAAGACGACCGTGAAAGCACTGGCCGAGAGCCTGGGCTTTGCTACAGCCGATGCCGGTGGTCTGAAGAACGCGCGCTACCTGGAACCCGTGGCCGGACTGAACATCTACTTCGCCTATGGCGCAGGACGTGGCACCGCCATCGCTCCGGCATGGCAGGGTTTTCAGTGAGCCCTGATGCACTGCAACACGATCCAGTCAGATCAACAATGACTGTCGTCGATGTCACCGTGCTGGAAATGCGCGGCAACACCAGCCTGGTGCAACGTGTGGCTGGTGCGCAAACGCTGCTCCTCAGGGAATTCCCACTGGGCGTCGACTCGCTGGTGCGGCAAAGCTTCAGGCATGAACTGCCGCGGCCCATCGAACTCGAACATGCTATTGAACTGACGGAAGAAGCGGTGATGCCGCTGGCGGCCCAGTTTGCAGGCAGCTCCGGGCTCATCCTGCAAGGCCTGGGCGCATCCCTGATCGCCCACAGCCTGAAGACCGGTGGCATCGCGCAGACTGCGCTCACCCTGGATGAGGTGGAGGCGCTGTTCAACCGATTGGTGTCGGTCAGCCAAGGCCGACCGGCAAGCCAGGAAACCCTGCCGACGGATGCCCGCTTCTTCGCTGCCATGTTGATGCTGCGGGAATTTATGCACCACCTGAGCTTTGCGCAAGTCACGCTTGAACCGGTGAAGGAGTAGTCATCTTGGAACTCGGTATTTACACCTTCGGCGACCTGAGTGCCGGTGCACGCGGTCCGCAGGCAACCCAGCAGCGCCTCAAGGAAATTGTGGCTGCCGCTAGGCTGACCGATGAAGCGGTGCGAGACCTACCTCGGTCATAGACATCTATGTGCGGTCGCGGGAGATGCCGTCAAGCGCGAGCAGATGGCGGTTTTCTTCGCGAACCTGCTACCTGGTCTCATGAGCATGTAGCTCCTCTTGGCGGAGACCGCTGCATGGGGCATACTGAATATCCAAAGTCTGGAGGTTCTCCATGAACTCGCTCGTCCAAGCGCTGCCGGGCCGCAGCGACACCCTGTTGGCGGAACTTGAAACCATCTACAAGGACCTTCACCAGCACCCGGAGCTGTCGATGCAGGAGGTCCGAACCGCCAAGGTCGCGGCAGACTACATTGAGGCGTTAGGTTTCGAAGTTACACGTGAGGTGGGTATCACAGGTGTCGTTGGGGTACTCCGCAATGGCGAGGGCCCCACGGTGATGCTCCGCGCAGATATGGACGCGCTGCCTATGGCCGAAAACACCGGCTTACCTTATGCCAGCACGGTCAAATCCAAAGATGAAGATGGCGTCGAAGTCGACGTTGCTCATTCTTGCGGGCATGACATGCATGTGACATGGCTGATGGGTGCTTCTCGCGTTCTTGCCGAGCACCGTGACGCCTGGAAAGGCACGGCCATGGTGGTCTTTCAACCGGGCGAAGAGATTGGGCGCGGTGCCAGCAGCATGGTTGACGACTGGGACGCTGAACGCTTTCCCAAGCCAGACATTATTTTGGGCCAGCACGTCATGGTGGGGTCTAGCGGCACGGTCGGCTACCGCCCGGGGGTTATTTTGTCAGCAGGAGACAGCCTGAAGATCAGGCTGTTCGGGCGCGGCTCGCACGGTTCACAGCCGCAAACTTCCATTGACCCGGTTATCATGGCCGCTTCCACGACGCTGCGCCTGCAGACCATCGTCTCGCGTGAAATTTCGCCGATGGATAACGCCGTGCTTACCATTGGTTCGCTGCAAGCGGGTACCAAAGAAAACATCATCCCCGACGAAGCCACCCTCAAGCTGAATGTGCGCACCTTCGACGAGGACGTGCGCGAGTACATGCTGGCATCCATCAAGCGAATCTGCTGCGCAGAGAGCGATGCGTCCAATGCCGAGCGACCACCGGAGTTCACCACGCTCAGCCAATACCCGCTGACCGAGAACGATGCCGCTGCCACGCATCAGGTTTCCGATGCCTTCAAGGCCCAGTTTGGCGACAAGGCCTACGAAGCGGCACCCGCCTCGGCCAGTGAAGACTTCAGCGTCTTCGGCCGGACCTGGAATGTGCCTTACGTCTTTTGGTTCGTCGGAGGGACCGACCCTGGCATATATGCACAAGCCAAGGCGGCCAAACAAGTCAACAAGATACCAAGCAATCATTCGCCCAAGTTCGCACCGGTGATTCACCCAACGCTGGAAACGGGCCTGCACGCCATGCTGACGGCTACCTCGGCCTGGCTCGGCCCTTCGCCGCAGGCATGATGGAACACAACCTCTTTGTATTGGTCGACTTGCTGGGAACCTTCGCGTTTGCAGTCAGCGGTGCTCTCGCCGCCGAGCAAAGAAGGCTCGACCTGTTTGGCGTCCTGGCCATTAGCTACCTGACAGCTTGTGGCGGCGGATTTGTTCGAGACCTGTGCCTTGGCTCGCTACCGCCGGTCGCGATTTCTGATTGGCGCTACCTCGCGACTGCGGCGTTAGCCGCCGGGATGGCCATCTGGGCACGTCCCATCATTGAGCACCTCAAGCAGCCCATTGTTTTCTTTGACGCGCTTGGGTTGGGCTTCTTCGCCGTCATTGGCGCGCACAAGGCGCTGCTGTTTGGCCACAACGTCGAGGTGGCCATCATTCTCGGCATGGTGACCGCAGTCGGCGGTGGCGTGGCAAGAGACGTAATGCTCAACCGCGTGCCCATCATCCTGGAGAAAGAAATTTACGCGGTTGCGGCGTTAGTTGGATCCGCCACCCAAGTGCTTGGACAACTCATGGAGTGGAGCCTCGCTGTCACGCCGTGGTTAGGGGCTTTGGTTTGCGTTGCAATCCGCCTGCTCTCGCTGCGCTATTCATGGCGCCTTCCAGTGGTCCGGAGGCGTGACGTAGCAGAATAGCGAGCGCCTTCTTAGTCCGCTTGCTGATTGCCACGGGCACACGTGCCAGCCGCGCGGTTCCCAGACCGCCACGACCGACCGCAGACTGGCAATTCAACCATAAAAATTCGACGTCCCGAAAGCTGCCGATGGCGAATGCCCGCAAACGCTGCAACCCGGTTCATCAACTTGTGGCGGTGATGGGTTGCAAGAGACTGGGAGCCGGCCTTCAAGCGAGAACTGTGACCGGCTGCATCGGGCCCAAACCAGCCGATCAACGGGTTTCGCTTGAGCGTCCGCAATGCAGCTTGGATTCAACCGGTCGATTCAGCCAACTTGTTGCATCGACCGGTTGAATCCAAGAGCGGTTGCTGCCGGTCGCGAATGTCAGCTTACCGGTAGCTTTGCTCTTGATCACAATGAACGCTGATACCCCAGCATAGAGAGTCTCAATTTTCCGTCAATAGCAAATGGTGCAGCACGAAAACTTGACAAACCAATAAGAAAGCCACCAAGGTTGCGCATGCGGAAGAAGAGGCGTGGTGGTTGTTGCGGTTGTTTCCCGAGATCAAATTCACTTCGGCGATTGCTTGCGATGTGCTTGATCGCGCCAATCGCGCCGAATGTACCAGTTTGCCGAGGTGCGTGCGGTGATCGACTCCAGGGTGTAGGGGCCGCTGCCGAAATGCAAACTGACCGTTCCAGGGGCCTGAGGCTTTCAGGGGGTGCTTCAATCGAACTGCAAGCCACCGTTGAGATCAAGCACCTCGCCGGTGATGAAACCGCTGAGTGGGTGCGCCAGGAAGAGCACGCTGTGCGCGAGTTCTTCCAATTCGCAGAAACGGCCGACGGGTATTTGTTTGCGCAGCTCGGCCTGGCGTTCGGCGCTGACCTGCTCGGTCAGCATCTGTGTCTTGACGAAGGTCGGGGCCAGCGCATTGCAGGTCACGCCGAAGGGCGCGAATTCGCGGGCAAAGCTGAAGGTCAGCGAGATGACCCCGCCCTTGCTGGCGGCATAGGCGGGCAGGGGCGACAGCCCGCCGGTCTTGGCACCGTAGGAGGAGATGTTGACGATGCGGCCGAAACCGCGCGCTTTCATGCCTGGCGCCACGCGCTGGCTGACATAAAAAACGCCGTCCAGGTTGATGCGCAAGGTCTTGTGCCAGAGCTCGGGCGTCGTTTGCTCGCAATTGGCGTACTGCAAGAATCCGGCGTTGTTGACGCAGACGTCGATGCGGCCGAAGTGCGCCTCGATCAGGTCGCAGGCGGCATACACCGCGCCATGGTCGCTCACGTCCATGGTGAAGCAGGCCAGGCGGTCGCCGTGCGTGGCCGACAGGCCGGCCACCTGGTCGGTGCGCAGGTCGGTGGCCGCCACGCGGTAGCCGGCCTCCAGCAGCGCGCGCACGGTGGCCAGGCCCATGCCGGCATTGGCGCCGGTGACAAGGGCGACCTGGTCTTGGATGAGGGGGGTGTTAGGTTTCATAAGTGCTCGGTTGATGTGGATGAATTGAAAGAGTGAAGGCTGGTCTGTGATGTCCGGCCAGCTCAGCGTGAAGTGGTCTCGGCCGCCCGCAGTTGCGACAGCGCAGCGGCCACGCCCACGGACTGGATGCGTTCCAGCCAGAAGTTCAGGCGCGAGGTCCATTGCGGGTTGGCGGGCAGGGCGTCGCCCCAGACCGAGGGCAGCGCCAGCAGGGCTTGCACCGTGCCGGCGGCATCGCCGCGATGCTGCTGCGCCAGGGCTTGCAGCGTCTCGCCCAGCGGGTCGGAAATCGCATAGGCCTGGCCCTGCTCGTCTTCGGCCAGCAGGTAGCGCAGCCAGACAGCGCTGGCAAAGGCCAGCGGCTCGACCGCTTGGCCGGATGCCAGCCGCGCCTGGACCGTGCCCAGCCAGCGCAAGGGAATCTTCAGTGAGCTGTCGGACGCGATCTGGTGCACCTTGTGGCGCAGGTCGGGGTTGGCGAAGCGCGCCAGCAGGGCATCGCGGTAGGCCGGCAGATCCGGGCGCCGTAGCTGCGGCATCATTACGCCGGTCATCAGTTGATGCACAAACCAGTGGATGTCGGGCTGGGCCACGCAGTCGGCAACCGTGGGCAGGCCCATCACCGCGCCCATCAGCGCGATGGCGGTGTGGCTGCCGTTGAGCATGCAGAGCTTGGCCTGCTCGAAGGGCAGCACATCGTCCACCACGGTCACTCCCGCTGATGCGAGGGCAGCGGCATCCAGCGGGTCGGCAAAGTCGCGCTCTATCACCCACTCCCAAAAGCTTTCCGTGCCCAGCGCGCAGGCGTCGTCCAGGCCGGTGACTGCGGCGGCGTCGGTGCGGTGCAGCGGCGTGGCCGCCGGCACGATGCGGTCCACCATGCTGTTGGGGAAGGTGCAGCGCGCGCTGATCCAGGCGGCCAGGGCGGCGTCCTTGTGTTGTGCGGCGTCCAGGCACAACTGGCGCAGCTTGTGTCCGTTGCCGCTCAGGTTGTCGCAGGAAGCCAGGGTCAAGCCGCCCAGTCCGGCGGCATGTCGTGCAGCAAGTCCCTTCACCAGCAGCGCGGCCAGCTCGGGGCCATAGGCTTTTTCGGTCACGGTCAGCGTGATCCAGCGCGTGGACGGCGCGGCGATGGCGTCTATCACCAGCTGCGGTTCACGCGCCGCCACGCAGGTTTTCTGCACGGCGCCGACGATCTGCCAGCGCCGGCCCGCCGCGCTAGCCACCTGCACCGTATAGAGGCCGTCTTGCGGCTCCAGCGCATCGGCCAGCGCGGTGCTGCGCATGGCCACGCCCAACACGCTCCAGCGCGCATCGCCTTGGGCCAGCAGGGTGTCAAACACCATCGCCTGGTGCGCGCGGTGAAAGGCCCCCAGACCCAAATGCACGACTCCCGCCGCTGCCCGCTGGCGCTCGTAGCGGGGCAGTTGCAGTCGGGTTTCATGGCCTCGCGTGGAGGCTTTGAGCTCGTCGAGAGAGGCTTGGGAAAATGCGTGCATAAGGTCCGGGTGCTCAAGGAAAAAGAGCTTGATTGAACATCTGGACAGACCACTCCACCAATAGTGGTAAACCACTATGCGCATATTTGGCTTACCACTTTATATTTGGTCCAACCACTTTAGGCAGACATGGCACTTCACCTCATTTCTCCCAACGACGATGCGCAGGCACCCAAGGCGGGCTCGGATCGCTCCTACCAGCGCCTGGCCGCGCAAATGCTGGCGCTGATCGTGCAAGGGGAGTTCAAGCTTGGCGAACGCCTGCCGTCGGAGCGCGCCCTCGCAGAGCGCTTTGATGTGAGCCGCACCTCGGTGCGCGAAGCCATGATCGCACTGGAGCTGCAGGGCGTGGTCGAGGTGCGCGGTGGCTCGGGCATTTACGTTACGCAAACCAGCGCTTCCGTGGCGACCCCCTCATATATGCCGGAAACCGGGCCGGGCCCGTTTGAACTGCTGCGCGCCCGTTGTCTGATCGAGTCGGAAATCGCCTCGGTGGCAGCCGAGACGCGCAAGGACGGCGATCTTGACCGGATCTTCAGCGCCCTGTCCGACATGCGCGAGCACATCGATGACAAGGACGCCAACGAGGAGGCTGATTGCCTGTTTCACCTGCGCATCGCGGAATCCACCGGGAACAGCGTACTGCTGCAAATGGTCACCGCCATGTGGGCGCAGGCCAGGGGCCCGGTCTGGACCAAGATCGAGCACCACTTTCATACCCCCGAACTGCGCCTGGCCTCGCATGCCGATCACCAGCGCATTTTCAAGGCTCTGTTGGCACGCGACCCGGTCGCGGCGCGGGCCGCCATGCGCGCGCACCTGGAGCGCGTTATCAGTGAGTTTGCCCAGGCTTGGCGCTAACGCGCGTTTTCTTTCAACCATAAATCAAAAGAGACATGACCATGCACCTTCGACTCCCCGGATTTCGGCCCAGTGTGGCCGGCTTGTTGTTCGGCCTGAGCGCGGCGGCCTTTGCCCAGACACCGCCCGCCGCAGGCGTCAGCCCGCGCATTGACGCGATCAAGAAGGCGGGCGTGTTGCGCGCGGCCGTGCTGTCGAACCCGCCTTGGCTGCTCCAGAACACCTCCGGTTCCGGTGATGCCTGGTCCGGCCCGGCATGGTCGCTGGCGAACGAGGTGGCCAAGCAACTCGGCGTCAAGCTGCAAGCCGTTCCTGTCTCGCACGAGACCAAGGTGCCGGTGCTCGCGTCGAATCAGGCGGACATGACGATCTCGCCGCTCTCGGTCACACCCGAACGCCTGAACGTGGTGGACTTTGTGACCTACTCACGCACCGCGCTGTGCGTGTTTGGCCGCGCCGATAACCCCAAGGTCGCCAATGCCAAGTCAATCGACGAGTTCAACAGCCCGGACATCACGGTCGCCTACTTCACCGGCGGCGGCGAAGAGAACTGGGTCAAAAAGCGCTTCCCCAAAGCCAAGCTTCGCGCCGTGTCCATTGCCGGCACGGCAGCACCGGTCGAGGAAATCATCGCCAAGCGTGCCGATGTGACGCCGATCAACCGCGTGCCATGGCAGGCGCTGAATCGCAAGGTCAAAGGCCTGAAGGCGCTACCCGATGGCAACAACTGCCAGGACTCGGTCGAGATGGCGGCGGATATCGGTCTGGCCATCGACAAGAACCAGCCAGCTTTTCTCAACTGGTTGCGCGAGGTTGAAAAAACCCTGGCACCCCGCCTGGCCAGCGAGGAAAAGCAAGTCATCGATAGCATGTAGTAAGACCGGCAGTCAACACGGCATCCCAGTTCACATTACGACAACAAGAGACATCACATGACAGCTTTTCCATCGATATTTCATGGCTGTAAGGCCATTGCCTTGGCCGCTACGCTGGCCGCCACGGCAGGCGCTGCCTTCGCCCAGACGCCGCCCGCACCCGGCGCCAGCCCGCGCATAGATGCCATCCGCAAGGCTGGCGTGCTGCGCGTGGGCGTCGTCAACAACCCGCCCTGGCTGGCACAGAACACCACTGGCGTGGGCGAGGACTGGTCGGGTCCGTCCTGGCTGCTGGGCAAGGAGTTTGCCAAGCTGCTGGGCGTGAAGATGGTGCCGGTGCCGGTCAGCCACGAAACCAAGGTGCCGGCGCTGATCGCCAACCAGATGGACATCATGATCGGCCCTCTGAACCAGAATGCCGAGCGCGCCAAGATCATCGACTTTGTGACCTTCTCCAGCACCAGCGTCTGCATGTTCGGACGCGCCGACAACCCGAAGTTCACCAATGCCAAGAAGGTGGAGGACTTCAACAAGCCGGAGATCACCATGGCCTACTTCTCGGGCGCCGGTGAAGAGCCCATGGTGCGCGAGCAGTTCTCCAAGGCCACGCTGCGCGGCGTGACCAACTCGGGCTCCGTCGCACCGATCGAGGAGGTGCTGGCCGGTCGCTCGGACGTGGCGCCGCTGAACCGCATGTTGTGGCCCAACATCCAGAAGAAGGTCAAGGGCCTGGCCGCCTTCCCCAAGGAAAACAACTGCCAGGACAGCAAGATTTTCGAGATTAAGGCCGGCATGGGCGTGAACAAGAACGAGCAGGTCTACCTGGACTGGCTGCGTGAAGTCGAAAAGCGCATGCAACCGGCGCTGGCCGCCGAAGAAGTGCGTATGACGCAGACGCTGAAGTAAGCCCAGGGGCGGCTCAGGCCTCCCATCCCTCCCGTAACGACCACGCGGCCTGCCTCAAAGGCAGCCTGCGTGGCCGCTGCATTCCTCCAACTTTGACGGACACCTTCCATGGACGTGGATTTTTCACCGATCGTCGACAACTGGCAATTCTTTGCCAGCGGGCTCGGCGTGACGATCCTGCTTAGCGTCATCAGCGCCATCACCAGCATTGCGGCCGGGCTGGTGATTGCGCTGCTGCGCCTGTACGGCCCGCGCTGGCTTAGTACGCTGCTGGTGTTTTATGTCGACAGCATGCGTGCCATCCCGATTCTGGTCGTGCTGGTGTGGATTTACTTTGCCTTCCCGCTGCTGGCTGGCGTGACCTTTCCGCCATTCTGGGCGGCGCTGGTCGGGCTGACGCTGCACATCGCGGCCTATGCGTCGGAAATCATCCGCGCCGGCATTGAGTCCATACGCCCCGGACAGACGCGGGCCGGCCTGGCGCTCGGCATGTCGCGGGCGCAGATCCTGCGCAAGATCATCCTGCCGCAGGCCACCATTCGCATGCTGCCGGCCTTCGGCTCGGTGCTGACCATGGCGATCAAGGACACAGCCATCGCGACGGTGATTGCGGTGCCTGAACTCATGCACCGCGCCGAGACCGTCGCCGGTCAAAGTTACCGGCCGGTTGAAGTCTTCACCACGGTGATGGTGCTGTATTTCCTGACCCTATTTCCGGTCACGCGCGTGGTCGATCGCCTGTACCAAAAACTTGCACACCTGGGGCGCTCATGAACTTCGACTGGAACGTCATCTGGACCCATCGCGCGGCGCTACTTGAAGGCGCTGCGATGACCATCGGCCTCACGGTCGTGACCATGCTGCTGGCCGTTCCGGGCGGCATCCTGCTGGCGCTAATGCGCCTGTCGTCCAACAAGCTCGTCAGCAACGCCTCGCTGGCCTTTGTGGAGTTCTTTCGCAACCTGCCGCTGATCCTGGTGATCTATTGGGCTTTTTATGTCATGCCCATTGCCTTCAATGTGCAGTTCTCCGCCTTGACGACGGCGCTGGTGGCCCTGGTGCTGAATGTGTCGTCCTACAACGCAGAGACCTTTCGCGCCGGCATCAACTCCATCCGCAAAGGGCAGATGGAGGCGGCGCTGGCCATGGGCATGTCGCGCCGGCAGGCGATGTTCAAGGTTGTGATCCCGCAGGCCGGGCGGCGTATTTTGCCGGTGATGGCCAGCACCTGGGTTGCGCTTTTCAAGGACACCTCGCTGGTGTCGGTAATCGCGGTCAGCGAACTGGCCTACACGTCAATGCAGATTCGCGCGCAGACCTTCCGCGTGCTGGAAATGCTCACGGCCATGGCTGCGCTTTACTGGCTGATGGGTTACCCGCAGGCCAAGCTCGTGGACTGGATTCACAAAAAATATGGAGTCAAGGAATGAACGCATCAACAGAACAATTGGCCGTAGGCGCTGCCTCCGTGACAAAGCCGCGCAAGGGCGCCGACCAGCCGCCGGTGTTGGTCTATGAGAACGTGCGCAAGATGTACGGCGACTTTGTGGCGCTCAACGGCGTTTCGCTGCAGGTCAACAAGGGTGAGGTGATGTGCCTGATCGGCCCGTCCGGTTCCGGCAAGTCAACGCTGTTGCGTTGTACCAATGCGCTGGAAACCCTTAACGGCGGCCGCGTGCTGCTCGATGGGGTGCCGCTGCCGACACGCGAGGCCGACGTACGCAAGGTGCGCCAGCGCATGGGTATGGTGTTCCAGAGTTTTGAGCTCTTTCCGCACAAGACGGCCCTGGACAACGTGGCCATGGGCCCGATCACGGTGCTGGGCATGAGCGAAGCCGATGCCCGCACCCGCGCCCGCGCATTACTCGACAAGGTTGGCCTGGCGTCCAAGGCTGACAACTTTCCGGCCAACCTGTCCGGCGGCCAGCAGCAGCGCGTAGCGATTGCGCGCGCCCTGGCGATGGAGCCCGAAGTCATGCTGTTCGACGAGCCGACCTCGGCGCTGGACCCGGAGACGGTCGGTGAGGTGCTCAACGTGATGAAGAAGCTCGCCCAGGAAGGTATGACCATGATCGTTGTCACCCACGAGATGAGCTTTGCCCAGCGCGTGGCCAACTGGGTCGTGGTGTTCGAGAACGGCGCCATCATGGAGGAGGGCCCGCCCTCGCAGATCTTCGACAACCCCACGGTGGCGCGCACGCGCGACTTCCTGGGCCACCTGGGCTGGAACGGCTAAAGTCGCGCGCTTGCCCCTGCCTTCAGACATCCCATTTTTCCGGCAATCCAGCCTTTTAAAGACCCCACTTGTTATGAAAATTACCAACGCCCGCGTGATCGTCTGCAGCCCAGGCCGCAACTTTGTCACCCTCAAGATCGAAACCGACGAAGGCCTGACCGGCATCGGCGACGCGACGCTGAACGGTCGCGAGCTGTCCGTGGTCAGCTACCTGAACGACCACGTCATTCCCTGCCTCATAGGCCGCGACGCCCACCAGATCGAAGACATCTGGCAATACCTCTACAAGGGCGCTTACTGGCGCCGCGGCCCGGTGACCATGAGCGCGATCGCTGCCGTCGACACCGCCCTGTGGGACATCAAGGCCAAGGCCGCCAACATGCCGCTGTACCAGTTGTTGGGCGGCCGCAGCCGCTCGGGCGTGATGGTCTACGGCCACGCCAACGGCAGCGACATCGAACACACGGTCGATGAAGTGCTGCGCTATAAGGAAATGGGCTACAAGGCGATCCGCGCGCAAAGCGGCGTGCCTGGCCTCGAAAAAGTCTATGGCGTCGGCCGTGGCAATATGTTTTACGAGCCGGCTGACAGCAGCCTGCCCAGCGAGCATGACTGGAGCACCGAAAAATACATGCTGCATGCGCCCAAGCTATTTGACGCCGTGCGCCAGGCCGTCGGCCCGGACATTCACCTGCTGCACGACGTGCACCACCGCCTCACGCCCATCGAAGCCGGCCGCCTGGGCAAGGCGCTGGAGCCCTTCCATCTGTTCTGGCTGGAAGACGCCACGCCCGCCGAAAACCAGGAGGCCTTTCGCCTGATTCGCCAGCACACCACCACGCCGCTGGCCGTGGGCGAAATTTTCAACACCATCTGGGATTGCAAGGACTTGATCCAGAACCAGCTCATCGACTACATCCGCGCCACCATCGTGCATGCCGGCGGCCTGACGCATCTGCGCCGCATCGCCGACTTTGCCGCCATGCACCAGGTCCGCACCGGCTGCCACGGCGCCACCGACCTGTCGCCGGTCTGCATGGGCACGGCCCTGCATTTCGACACCTGGGTGCCCAACTTCGGCATCCAGGAATACATGCGCCACACCGAGCTGACCGACGAGGTCTTCCCGCACAGCTATTCGTTCAAGGACGGTTACATGCACTGCGGCGAAACGATTGGCCACGGCGTGGACATCGACGAAGAGCTGGCCGCCAAATACCCCTACCAGCGCGCCTATTTGCCGGTGAACCGGCTGCAGCATGATGGGACGCTGGTTAACTGGTAATCCGGCGGCGTAGGCAAGGAAGGGTGGTGGTGCCACCCCTCCCCAGCACCGTCAAATGACCCGCAATTGTTGCACTTGGACTTTTGAGACCACCCGAAACAGACTCACCCATCCAGAAACCGATGAAGGATGCCAAGCTTTCGGCCTATGTCGTGGAGACTCAGGCAGGCATTTAGAACACCTCCACGTCGTCAGCAGGAACCGCATTTTTTTGGATACGCCTGAGAAATAGGCGAAGTTGGTTGCATCCGGTACTTTCAATATGTCGGGACTTATTTCGCCAATTTCTGACAGCGTCGGTAGTATTTTTTCGGCCTGCCAAGTTGGCCTTTTGCCTCGGAACCCAATTCGACCTCGGTCACCGCCGGGTTTGCTGTCAGCAACTTGTCCAGAGCCGTGTTCAATTTTTCCTTGCTGATAGATGCGGGTGTGGGTGATTCCGCAATGCGGAAACGCCGCGCTAATCGCATTTTGAACCACGTCCGAACGGTGTTGGCGGCGGTCTGAACCAGCGCGTTCTCGGGAGCGGTGCTTACCTGAAGTTCCCAATCAGAATGGACGTGGAAATGTGTTTACGACTTTAACTTTGCCTGTTGTAGATTTGGTGCGCCGAAAACCGGCTAACAAAATCGTAATCCCGCCTCGGGCATTCATACTGGTTTGCGGGGCGTTGGATTTTGGTGACGATTTCCTAAAGTGCGTAAGCACACGGGCCAAGAGAGCAGCGCGAACGGCTCCTGTGCAGCGGGGGCGGACAGTCCGAGTGGTTTGGTCACCCACCGAACTCGGCCTTGAACCGACGCCAAATGCACAGTCTCAATATCTGAAATTCGTGCCTACCAACCTATGGTTGGGGTACACATAATTGTGTAGCGTAAGGTCGGTCTACGGTCTACGGTCTACGGTCTACGGTCTACGGTTTGCAGTGCAAGCGCGGGGCGCCAATCGCTCATCTACAGCGCTTCGCGCCACCAATCGTCGGCCAGTGCCTGCTGCAGGAAGCTGCTGAAGCTCGTCACTTTCAGGGGCACCAGCTTGGGTGAAGGGAAGACCGCATGCACTTCCTGCTCCGGCAGGCTATGGTCGGTCAGCACAGGCTGCACCGTGCCGTCGGCCAGTGATTCGCGCGCCACGTACCAGGGCAGCACCGCCAGTCCCATGCCGGCGCGCGCCGCGGCAAGAACGGCCGAAAGGTTGTTCGAGCGCAGGGGACCCTTGACGGGAATTGACAGTTTCTCGCCCGCCACAGTCATCAGACTCCAGCGATCATCGCCCTGCACGCTGCTGTACACCACGCAGGCGTGCGACGGAAGATCAGCCGCGCTGCGCGGCGTGCCGCGCGCATTCAGATACGAAGGCGCGGCCACCATGACCCAGGGGTTGGTGCCCAGGTAACGCGCACCCAGGGTCGAGTCGGCCAGCGGACCCATGCGAATGGCCAGGTCCACCCCTTGCTCAACCAGGTTCACGTAGCGGTCGTCAAAGCTTAGATCTACAGTCACCTCGGGGTGCTGCCGCATATAGCTCAGCACCAGCGGTGTCACCACGCGTCGCCCGAAGGCCACCGAAGTGCTGACACGTAGCGTGCCGCCTACCTTGCTCTGCAGTAGTGTCGCAAGGTTGTCGGCCTCGTCGATTTCGCGCGCAATCAGCTTGCATTTGTTGTAGTACAGCGCTCCGACCTCGGTCGGCGTCACACCGCGTGTTGAGCGGTGCAGTAGCCGCGTGCCTAGCCTGTGCTCCATGGCGGCCACGGCCTTGGTGGCCGTGGGTTGGGTGACACCGACCTCGCTGGCGGCCTTGCTGAAGCTGCCGATTTCGACGACGCGGATGAAAAGCTCAATGCCAGTGATTCGGTCCATGTGCCCGACTGTAATAGTGTTGGCTGCCTGCATTCCATCACGGAATAGTAGTTATCTTTTTACTGGGGTTCACAGCGGGGCCTGCTGCGCGAATGATACGAACACCTAACAGGAGCAAGCAATGGCAAAAATGAAAGCCGCGATGGCCGCGGTGCTGGTGATGGAAAAAGAAGGCGTGACGCAGGCTTTCGGCGTGCCGGGTGCGGCGATCAACCCGCTCTATTCGCAGCTGCGCGAGCGGCAATCTATTGGCCATATTCTGGCGCGTCACGTTGAGGGCGCCTCGCACATGGCCGAGGGCTACACCCGCGCCAAGTCCGGCAACATCGGCGTGTGCATAGGCACCTCGGGCCCGGCCGGAACCGACATGATTACCGGTTTGTATTCTGCGCAGGCCGACAGCATCCCCATTTTGTGCATTACCGGCCAAGCGCCCCGCGCGCGCCTGCACAAGGAAGACTTCCAGGCGGTAGACATCGCCTCTATCGCCAAGCCGGTCACCAAGTGGGCCACCACCGTGATGGAGCCGGCGCAGGTGCCGCGCGCCTTCCAGCAGGCTTTTCACCTGATGCGCTCGGGTCGCCCCGGCCCGGTGTTGATTGACCTGCCGTTTGATGTGCAGATGGCCGAGATTGAATTCGATATTGATACCTACGAGCCGCTACCCATTTACAAGCCGGCCGCCAGCCGCAAGCAGATCGAGAAAGCGCTTGGGATGCTGAACAGCGCCGAGAGGCCGCTGATGGTGGCCGGTGGCGGCATCATCAACGCCGACGGGTCTGATCTCCTGGTGGAATTTGCTGAGCTGACTGGCATTCCGGTGATTCCGACGCTGATGGGTTGGGGCACGATTCCCGACGACCATCCGCTGATGGTCGGCATGGTTGGTTTGCAAACCAGCCACCGCTACGGCAACGCCAACATGCTGGCCAGCGACTTCGTGCTGGGCATAGGCAACCGCTGGGCCAATCGGCATACCGGCTCACCCGAGGTTTACTGCAAGGGCCGCAAGTTCATTCACGTCGACATCGAGCCGACGCAGATTGGCCGGGTGTTCGCGCCCGACTACGGCATCGTCTCGGATGCGAAAGCCGCGCTGCAACTTTTCGTCGAATTAGCGCGCGAATGGAGGCAGGCCGGCAAGCTGCGCGACTGGTCTGACTGGGCCAGAGAGTGCCAGGCTCGCAAGTCGTCAGTCGACTACCTGCGCAAGACCAATTTCGACACCGTTCCCATGAAGCCACAACGCGTCTACCAGTGCATGAACAACGCCTTCGGCAAGGATGCCTGCTACATCTCGACCATAGGCCTGTCGCAAATCGCCGGCGCTCAGTTCCTACACGTGTACAAGCCCCGCCACTGGATCAATTGCGGCCAGGCCGGCCCGCTGGGCTGGACCGTTCCCGCCGCATTGGGCGTACGTGCCGCCGACCCGACACGCAAGATCGTTGCGCTCTCGGGCGACTACGACTTTCAGTTCATGGTCGAAGAGCTGGCGGTGGGCGCGCAGTTCAAGCTGCCCTATATCCACATGGTCGTGAATAACAGCTACCTCGGCCTGATCCGTCAATCGCAGCGCGGCTTCACGATGGACTATTGCGTGCAGCTGGGCTTCGACAACATCAATTCGCCCAATGTCGAGGGCTACGGTGTCGATCACGTCAAGGTCGTTGAAGGTCTGGGCTGCAAGGCGATTCGCGTGCATCGTCAGGAGGAGTTGGCGCCAGCGATCAAGCAGGCCGAAGCCTGGATGATGGAGTTTCAGGTGCCCGTCGTGATCGAGGTCATGCTGGAGCGTGTGACCAATATTTCCATGGGAAGCGAAATCGACAATGTCGGTGAGTTCGAGGAACTTGCCACTGGAAAGGCCGATGCCCCCACCGCCATTTCAATGCTTGACTGAACGGAGACCCGAATGCCCAAGTTTGCCGCCAACCTCACCATGCTTTTCACCGAGGTTCCATTTTTCGACCGTTTCGAACGCGCCGCCAAAGCAGGCTTCGGGGCCGTTGAGTTTTTATTCCCCTATGCCTATTCCGCCGAGGAGATCCGGCAAGGGCTAGACGCTAACGGCCTGCAACTCGTCTTGCACAACCTGCCTGCCGGCGACTGGGACGCTGGCGAGCGCGGCATCGCCTGCCGCCCCGACCGCGTGGCCGAGTTTCGCAACGGCGTGGCCACGGCCATTGGCTATGCCAAAACCTTGGGCGTTACACAACTCAACTGCCTGGCGGGCAAGGCCCCGCTTGGAGTAACTGAGGACGTTCTGCGCCAAACCTTTGTCGAGAACCTGCGCTTTGCTGCAACCGAGCTGAAGAAGGCCGGCTTGAAGCTTCTGATTGAGCCAATCAACACTTTCGACATTCCGGGCTTTTACCTCAATCGCACCCTGCAGGCCGTGTCAATTCTGGACGAGGTGAGTGCTGACAACGCCTTCGTGCAGTACGACCTCTACCACGCACAGCGCATGGAAGGTGAGTTGGCGGCGACCCTGCAGAAGTATCTGCCGCGCATTGGCCATGTACAGCTGGCTGACAACCCGGGACGCAATGAGCCGGGCAGCGGCGAGATCAACTACCCCTTCCTGTTCGCACACCTGGATCGCATCGGCTATGACGGCTGGATCGGCTGCGAATACAAGCCCGCAGCCACCACCGAAGCCGGCCTTGATTGGCGCCAAAGCCTTGTCAAGTAATCACTCAAAAACAAGGAAAACACCGTATGACTTCACAACCCCTCAACATCGGTTTTGTCGGCCTTGGCATCATGGGCGCGCCCATGGCCAGCCACCTGATCAATGCCGGACATCGGCTCTTCGTCTACACCCGCGGCAAGATGCCAGAAGCGATCGCCAACAGCGGGGCCACGCAATGCAGCAGCGCCCGCGACGTGGCTGAGCGCGCCGACATCACCATTTTGATGGTGCCGGACACGTGCGATGTGGAGGCAGTCCTATTCTCTGAAAAGGGGGTTGCTGCCGGTTTGCGCCAAGGTAAGGTCGTGGTGGACATGAGCTCGATTTCCCCGATCGCCACCAAGACCTTCGCGCAAAAAATCAATGCTCTGGGTTGCGACTACCTCGATGCACCGGTCTCCGGCGGCGAAGTGGGCGCGAAAAACGCCACCCTCTCCATCATGGTTGGTGGCCCCGACGCGGTGTTTGAGCGTGTCAAACCGCTGTTCGAGCGAATGGGTAAAAACATCACCCTGGTGGGCGGTAACGGTGACGGCCAGACCGCCAAGGTTGCCAACCAGATCATCGTGGCGCTGAACATCGAGGCCGTGGCCGAGGGGCTGCTGTTTGCCGCCCGTGCCGGTGCCGACCCGGCACGCGTGCGTCAGGCCCTGATGTGTGGATTTGCCTCGTCGAAGATTCTGGAAGTTCACGGCGAGCGCATGGTCAAGCGCAGCTTTGACCCGGGCTTTCGCATCGAGCTGCACCAGAAGGACCTGAATCTGGCCCTCTCCAGCGCACGGGCACTTGGCGTTTCGCTGCCCAATACTGCTACCGCCCAGGAGCTGTTCAATTCCTGCGTCGCGCATGGCGGCAAGGCCTGGGACCACTCGGCCATGGTGCGTGCTTTGGAGAAAATGGCCAATTTCGAGATTGGCCAAAAAGTAGCCTGATTGACTTTTAGCGAGCGCCCTCCATGAACGCCTCCCTTAGCCCTGAGACAGCGCCGGCCCAAGCCCTTTTGCGCCGCATTTTCGACGCCGCGATTGCCTCCGGCCCTACCGTTGCCAAGCCCATGACCTGCGAAGACGCGCTGGTCGTCATTCGCCGCACGGCATTGCGGTGCCGCCAGAAGTGACGGCGCTGCTGGAAAGCGGCCGCTGCCGTGGCCCGCCAAGCGGGCTAAACGACCTGCATCATGGACCGTTTGATGGCTGTTTTTTCCTGCAGTTGATGCTGCGCAAGCGGGGAGTGCGCATCGCAGCCTGGGTGGCGATCGTAGAAGGCGTCCTGACAAGATGGCTGCAAGGTTATTTGTTGCTAATGGGTGTCATTGCTTGACTTTGCGGCAACGGACGAGGGTGTTGACATGCTGTTGATCTTGGCCGATCCGCTGGAGAGTCGATCCAGGACTGCGTCGCGCTTTCGATGTAAATGCTGCACCAGCAGTTGCCTTAGCGCTGCACCATCGCGTTTTTGCAGTAATTCAATCATGAGCTCATGCTCCTTCAAAGCTTCAGCCCATTTGACCTTGTCTTGATTGGATCGAAAGCGCAGCGCGTGCATGCGGGTATTAAGCTGACTCCAGGTACCGCGCAGAACCGGATTGCGCGAGGCTTCATTTAGAACGTCGTGAACGCGCGCATTGGCACGATAGTAAGCAGCCAGATCCTCTCTTTTGAAAGCGGCCTGCATTTCAAGCTGTAAGGCATGAAGTTCACTGAGCTCTCGTTGTGTGATGTGGGTAGCGGCAAGCTCGGCGGCAAAACCTTCCAGTACAGCAAGTAAGTCGAAGGTATGTGCAATCTCAGGCAATGACAGGACGGGCGCAAAAGCGCCGCGACCAGGGTCAAGCGTGACCAGGCCTTCCGCTGCCAGCAGGCGAACCGCTTCGCGCAGGGGCGTGCGTGACACACCAAGCCGTCCACACAACTCCCGTTCATTAAGTTTGTCGCCTGGCGCGAGCACTCCCTGGATCAGGAGTTCACGCAACCGAACAGCGACCCGTTGTTGAAGAGTGTCGCGGGCGACATCGATTCCGGGCCCTAAGGGTTTTTCCATTTTTTGTATTATGTATGCAGAATTCGGGTTTATCACTAGATCAGCAGGTTGTTTGCGTGGCAATATTTGACTTATTGTATTTTGTATACCAGTAAGGAGATACCACTGACATGCCAAACCTGAATTTTCACCCAGCCGGCCGCCACTTCCTGCAAATCCCCGGCCCCAGCCCGGTTCCAGACCGCATTTTGCGGGCCATCAGCTACCCGACCATAGACCACCGCGGACCAGAGTTCGGCGCGTTGGGGCGTCAGGTGCTGGCCGGCATCAAGAAAATCTTCAAGACAGAGCACCCCGTGGTGATTTATCCGGCCTCGGGCACCGGCGCTTGGGAGGCGGCCTTGGCCAACACCATGAGCCCGGGTGACGCGGTGCTGATGTATGAAACAGGTCACTTTGCGTCGCTGTGGAAAAAGATGGCCGAGCGCCTCGGTCTGGAGCCCGAGTTCATCGGACTGCCCGGCATCGAAGGCTGGCGGCGCGGCGTTCAGGCCGACCTGATCGAGCAACGCCTCAAAGCCGATAGCGCCCACCGCATCAAGGCCGTGTGCGTGGTGCACAACGAAACCTCCACCGGCGTGACAACCGACATCGCTGTCGTTCGCCGTGCCATTGACAGGGTCGGCCACCCCGCGCTGCTGATGGTCGACACCATTTCCGGCCTCGCATCGGCCGATTACCGTCACGACGAATGGGGCGTTGACGTCACCATCAGCGGCTCGCAAAAAGGTTTGATGCTGCCGCCCGGTATCAGCTTCAACGCGCTGTCGCCCAAGGCCCTCGCCGTCAGCCGCGCCGCCAAGCTGCCTAAGGCCTTCTGGGCCTGGGATGAAATCGTCGAGATGAACGCCACCGGCTACTGGCCCTACACCCCCAACACCAATCTGCTCTACGGCCTGGCCGAGGCGATGGACATGCTTCTGGAGGAGGGGATGGACCATGTGTTCGCCCGTCACCAGCGGCTAGCCGCTGCCTGCCGGGAGGGAGTTCGTGCCTGGGGCCTGGAGATCCAGTGCGTCGAGGAAGCCTGCCATTCCCCGGTACTCACCGGCGTGATGATGCCCACCGGCGTGGACGCCGATCAGGTGCGCAAGCTGGTGTACGAGAACTTCAATATGTCGCTAGGCGCCGGCCTGGGCAAGTTGAAAAGCCGCATGTTCCGCATCGGCCACCTCGGAGAGTGTAACGACCTCACGCTGATGGCGACCTTGAGCGGCTGCGAGATGGGGCTGGGGCTGGCCGGCGTTCCGCTGCAGGGCAGCGGCGTCGTCGCGGCCATGAGCTATCTGCAAGCCACCGCACGGCCAGTGGCGCGCCATCCGGCGAAGTAGGTCGGTGGGCCGGTTCCAGTTTCCCTAACGTCAGCATTATTACAACCAGGAGACAAGCATGATTTTTCGTCATCGATTCTCGGCTTTCGCCGTTGCAGCAACACTGGTCACCAGCGTGTGCGCACCCGCCCACGCGGATAATCTCAAGCTCAAGGCCATAGGCCAGCCGCTGGCCACTGGCCTGATCCAAAAGAACAAGGAACAGCCCTTCTTCGAGAACTTCGCGGCGCGCACCGGGCTGCCAATCGATGTCGACTACAAGCCGATTGACACCCTGGGCATCAAGGACACCGAGCAGCTTCGGGTGATGAAGACCGGGCTGTTCGACCTGGTGTCGCTGCGGGTCTCGCAGAACTCGCGCGACGAGCCGACGCTGCTGGGCCTAGACCTGGTGGGCGCCAGCCCCGATTACGTCACCGGTCGCAAGGTGGGTAAGGCCTTCTTCCAGACCGTCGACGAGCGGCTGCAAAAGCAGTTCAATGTCAAGCTGCTGGGCGTTTGGCCTTTTGGTCCGCAAATTCTCATGTGCTCCAAGCCCATCGAGAAACTGGCCGATGTGAAGGGCCTGAAGGTTCGGGTCTATGACCAGAATCTGGCCAAGTTCATCGAGTCGCTGGGTGGAACCCCCGTGCCGCTGGCCTTCCCAGATACGCACCAGTCACTGTCGCTGGGCGTGGTCGACTGCGCCATCACCGGCCCCAGCTCGGCCAACTCGGCTGGCTGGCCCGAGGTAACCACCCACCAGCTGCCGATCGGTTTCCAGATGGCGCTGAACGGCTATGCCATCACGCTCAAGGCCTGGAAGCAGCTCAAGCCCGACCAGCAGGTCAAGCTGCAGGCCGCTTTTGACACCCTGGGCGACGACATCTGGAAGTATTCGGAAGAACTGTTCCAGGACGCGCTGAACTGCAATGCCGGGAAGGACCCCTGCACCACCGGCAAGAAATTCAAGCTCAAGGACGTGGCGGTCTCGCCGGCTGACGTGCAGCTGGTACGCAGCGCCGTCGGCAAGGTTTCGCTGCCACTTTGGGCCGAAGTGTGCGACAAGACCAACCCGACCTGCTCGCAGAAATGGAAGGCCACCGTCGGTCCGATCGTGGGGATCAAATGAGTCCGGCCGCCCAGTTTGATCCGTCCGTTCCGCTGACTCCAGCGGCTGCCGGAGCGGCGTCCACGAACGCGGTGACATCGCTGAAAGATCGCATAGAAACCGTGCTGGCCATGGTGTTCGGCGCCATCTTCATTGTGTTCGCCTTTGTCGTCTCGATAGAGACGATTTGCCGGAAGGTCTTCAACTTCTCGTTGCAGGGCGCGGACGAGCTGGGCGGCTACGCGCTGGCGGTGGGCTCGACCATCGCCTTCAGCCTGGCGCTGATGGGACGCTGCCACATCCGCGTGGACGTCTTTCACGAGCGCTTTTCCCGGCGTGGGCAGGCGTTGCTGAACTGGCTGTCCATTGCCTCGCTGGCGTCGTTTGGCCTGTTCATTGTCTACGTGGCTTTCAAGGTGCTGGCCGACACGCTGGAGTACGGCAGCACGGCGCAGACGCCCTGGGCGACGCCGCTGATCTGGCCGCAGTCCGTCTGGTATCTAGGCTTGGTCACCTTTGCGCTGGTTGCCAGCGGCTATGCCATCCGGGCCAGCCGCCTGCTGCTGGGCGGGCAGATCGACGCCCTGCTGAAGGACTTCAGTCCCAAAAGCGCCAAGGAAGAGTTGAAGGAAGAACTGGATGATCTGTCACAGCGCCAGGCCACTACGGGAGTCTCCTCATGAACGTTGGCATCATTTCCCTTGCTTTCGTGGCCATGCTGGCCATGATGCTGGTCGGCCTGCCTATCGCCGTGTCCATGGCGCTGGTGGGCATCGTCGGCGGCATCGCAGCCTACGGCATCCCCTTCATGGACACCATCGCGCCGGTGGTCTGGGGCGTGCAGAACGAGAACCTCCTGACCTGCATTCCGCTGTTCATCCTGCTGGGCGAGCTGCTGCTGAGATCTGGCATTGCCGACCGTATGTACATCGCGCTGTCGGCCTGGCTGGGCCGGCTGCCCGGCGGGCTGCTGCACACCAACATCGGCAGCTGCGCGCTATTTGCCGCGACCTCGGGCTCCTCGGTGGCCACCGCCGCCACCGTGGGCACGGTGGCCCTGCCGTCGCTGCAAAAACGCGGCTACCCGATGCGCGCCTCGCTGGGCTCGCTGGCAGCCGGCGGCACGCTGGGAATTTTGATCCCGCCCAGCGTCAACATGATCGTCTACGGCTCGTTGACCAACACCTCCATCGGCAAATTGTTCATCGCCGGCATCATCCCGGGCATCCTGCTGACGCTGTGCTTCATGCTGTGGATTGCCCTGTCGTCGGTGCTCAGCGGCAAGGTGATGCGCGAAGACAAGGTACCTCTGGCCGAACGCCTCCGCGTGCTGCGCTACCTGGTGCCGCCGGCGGTGGTTTTCGGAATTGTCATGGGCAGCCTGTACTTCGGCATTGCCACCACCACCGAGAGCGCAGCGTTGGGCGTGCTGGCCGCGCTGTTTTTCGTCTGGCAGTCGGGCAAGCTGAACAAGGAGCTGCTGCGCACCTGCTTCATTTCCTCGGCGCGGGTCAGCGGCATGATCTTGCTGATCATGGTGGCGGCCTTCATCCTGAACCTGACCATCAGCCTGACTGGCGTGGCGGAAAGCATGACCAAATGGGTGGCTGGTCTGGGCCTGTCGGCCACCGGGCTGATCCTGGCGCTGATCGTGTTCTATCTCATCCTGGGTATGTTCATGGACGTGCTGTCGATGCAGGTGGCCACCATCCCTATCACCTTCCCGATCGCCACTGCGCTGGGCGTGGACCCGATCTGGTTCGGCATCTTCATCGTGCTGATGTGCGAGCTCGGGCTGATCACGCCGCCGGTGGGCATGAACCTGTTCGTCGTGCACGGCATCAGGCCGGACAAGGGCGGCATCGAGGACGCGATCTGGGGTGCGCTGCCGTACGCGCTCATCATGATCCTGTTCACCCTGCTGATCATGGCCGTGCCCCAGCTGGTCACCTGGCTGCCGGGAAAAATGTAAGGTGATGCCTATGAACCCTCAACCAGAACTCTGGCGTCTGTCCGCGGTCGAGCTGGCGCGGCGCTACCGCGACGGCTCGCTGACGCCGCGCGCAGTGGCCCAGGCCTGTCTGGCCCGGCTGGATGTCGTCAATCCGCAACTCAATGCGGTGGTGGCGCGCCGCGATGCGGCGCTGCTGCAAGAGGCCGATGACGCCACGGCGCGTTTTGCGGCCGGCAAGGCGCTGTCGATGCTGGACGGCATAGTGCTGACCATCAAGGACAACTTGCTGACGCAGGACCAGCCGGCCACCTGGGGCTCGCGGGCTTTGCGCGAGCACCGCCCGGCGAGCGACGAGCTGCCGGTGGCGAGGCTGCGCACCGCAGGTGCGCTGATCCTCGGCAAGACCAATGTGCCGGAGTTCACGCTGGAAGGTTACACCAGCAATCCGGTGTTCGGCACCACGCGCAACCCCTGGAACCCGTCGCTTACGCCGGGCGGCTCTAGCGGTGGCGCTGTGGCCGGCGTGGCTGCGGGCATTGCTCCGCTGGCCCTGGGCACCGACGGCGGCGGCTCCATCCGCCGGCCCGCATCGCACTGCGGTGTGGTCGGCCTCAAGCCGTCCATAGGCGCGATTGCGCGCGGCCAGGGCCTGCCCACGCTGCTGCTCGATTTCGAGGTGGTCGGGCCTATGGGGCGCAGCGTTGCCGACGTGAAGCTGCTGTTCGATGTCTTGCGCGGCCCCCAGGCCGTCGACAGGCAGTCGCTGGCGGCCGAGGCGGCGCGCGGCAAGCCGCGCAGAGGCTCCTTGCGCGTCCTCTACGTGCCGACGCTGGACGGTGCGCCGGTGGACCCGGAAATTGCCGCGAATTGCGCCCAGGCGGCGCGGCGCCTGGCCGACTTGGGTCATAGCGTGAGCGAGGGCGTGATGCCGCTGGACCTGGCCTTCATGGCCACGACCTGGCCGGTGGTCGGCCAGGTTGGCCTGGCCCATTTGTTCGAGACCCACCCGCAATGGCGCGAGGGCGCATCGGCCAAATACCTGGAGATGGCCGGGCAGGGCGCGGCCCAGCCGGCGGCGCGCCTGTGGGAGATACTGGAAACCGTGGCGCAACTGCGCAGCGACTGCGCCCGTCTGTTCCGCGAGATCGACGTACTGATCACCCCGGCCGCCGCTGCCTTGCCCTGGCCGGCGGATGAAGCCTTTCCCCCGGCCATCGCCGGTCAGACCGTGGGGCCGCGCGGTCATGCTGTGTTCACCGGCTGGGTCAATGCGGCCGGCCTGCCAGCGTTGGCCGTGCCGGCCCAGCCTTCTTCGTCCGGTCTGCCGATTGGCGTGCAAATGATCGCCGGATACGGCGCCGACGAATTGCTGTTGGAGCTGGGTTTAGCTTATGAAGCATCAGCGCCTTGGGCCGACCGGTGGCCCCTGCTGTGAGAGTGGCGTGCCTGCCAATAGAGTAGCTACTGCATTCGTATCCTCATCTATATCAAGGAATTTCGCTGATGTCAGATCCCTCTGTCGAGAGTATCGTAAATTTACTGTTGCAGGCCCGCCGTGATCATCGCCTCGCCGATGCGGCCAAATTTTCCGAAACACTGACCAGTTCACAACAAGCCTATGCCGTGCAGGAGGGTGTCGCCAACGCGTTGGGGTGGTATGGCACTGAAGGCGCGATGCACTGGAAGTCGGGTGGCCCCTCACGCCAGGTAACACTGACACATGCGCCCTTGCCGCCTGCAGGAGTATGGGCAAGCCCGGCCGCAGCTGGCGCGTTTGGTTTTACAGCCCGGGGCATTGAGGCCGAAGTTGCCCTGCGCCTCGGTCAGTCTGTCGATGCCACCATGTCAGCCACGATTGACGAGGCCAGCGCATCGAAACTCATCGAGGCCATGACGGTCTCGATTGAAGTCGTCGATTCCCGCTGGACCGGGGGCATGTCGGCGCCAGCACTGCTACGTTTGGCGGATTTACAGTCTCATGGCGCACTGGTTCTGGGCGAATGGACGCCTTGGGTGCCACGCGATTGGGCGCGGCAGAGTTGCCGCGTTTTCGTCGGCCAGCAGCCCGTGATTGAGCGGCAGGGAACCCATTCGCTGGGCAATCCTGTCTGGGGCCTGGGCGCATGGCTGCGCCATGCTACCCAAGGGGGAAAGGTAGTCGCGGCCGGAACAGTTCTGACAACGGGTACCTGGGTCGGCATTTTGAATGCTGCCGCCGGAGATCGGGTCATTGCTGAGTTCGACGGCATTGGCACTGCGGAAGTTCAGCTGTAGGGGAATGCAGGGATCGTTAATGGTCCCGGTTTGATTCGTTGATCTTTTGTGCTGTGTCGCATGGCTGGACAGGTGGCACTGAAAAAACCGCCGCAGAGGAACCGGTATGTTTGTACACACTGTGTCGAAAAAAATCGCCGACGCTGCCAACCCAAACCGTAAGGCGAAATGAACATAACGGCGATAACAAAGCCAATCAAAATCATGACATTACGCAAACGCATTGGCGTGTTAACGCCGTCTTCCAACACAGCGTTGGAACCTTTGACCAGTGCAATGGTGAGTCGCCTGCCAGGGATTTCGGCCCACTTCTCACGCTTCACTGTGACTGAGATATCAATGCGCGACCAGTCGCTCAACCAGTTCGACGACAGCAAGATCATCGAGGCAGCAGGTCTGTTGGCAGACGCACATGTCGACGTGATCTGCTGGAGCGGTACGTCTGCCAGCTGGCTGGGTTTCGAGAGGGACCGGCAGCTGTGCGACCGCATTACCAAGAGCACTGGCATCCCTGCCACTACCTCGGTGCTTGCGCTCAATGAGATTCTTGCCGTGCAAGGGGCACGCACCCTGGGATTGGTGTCACCTTACGTCGAAGATGTGCAGCAGCGGATCATCGCCAACTACCGGGGCATAGGCATTGACTGCATTGCGGAGCAGCACCTTGGCATCACGGTGAACTTTTCGTTCGGTGAGGTCGAGCCCGACACGCTGCGGCGCATGCTTCGTGACGTGGCCAAGCAGCGGCCGGACGCCATGACCGTCATGTGTACCAACCTGCACGCCGCGCAACTGGTGCAAGAGTTGGAGCGTGAGCTCGGAATTCCCATTTACGACTCAGTGGCGACGGTGGTTTGGAAGGCCCTCAAGACGGTTGGCATCGATCCGCGTGAACTCAAGGGCTGGGGCCGACTGTTTCAGGAAGTCGCTTGAAAAAGGTGCAAGGGTAATCAACATGAGTACTCCCGTTTTTGAACTGGTCATTCGCAACGCGCTGGTGGCAACCGCTAGCGACACCTTTAAAGCCGACATCGGCATCATCGATGGATGCATTGCACAGCTGGGCCTGGGCCTGGCACCCGGTGCGCGTGAGATTGATGCGCTTGGCCGGGTCGTCACACCCGGAGGCGTCGACGCGCACTGCCATCTCGATCAGCCCATGAATGAGCCGATACGCATGGCCGACGGCTTCGAGAGCGGTACACGCTCGGCCGCGTGTGGAGGCACCACCACCGTGATTCCATTCGCAGCACAGGCTAAGGGCCAGTCGCTTCGTGCTGCCGTGGAAGACTATCATCGGCGCGCCGATGGCTGCGCTCATGTGGACTATGCCTTCCACCTGATCGTGAGTGACCCCACGCCCCACGTGTTGAATGCAGAGTTGCCTGGGCTCATTCGTGAAGGCTACAGCTCGTTCAAGGTCTACATGACCTATGACGATCTCAAGCTAGATGACGGCCAGATACTGGACGTACTCGACATTGCGCGCCAGCATGGTGCCATGGTCATGATCCATGCAGAGAACGCCGATTGCATCGAGTGGCTCACAAAAAAGTTGGAGGCGGCAGGCCGCGTCGCACCGCGCTTTCATGCGAACAGTCGTCCGATGCTGGTCGAGCGAGAAGCGACGCACCGAGCCATCGCGCTGGCGGAGCTGGTGGACGTGCCAATTCTGATCGTCCATGTTTCCGGCCGAGAAGCGGTCGATCAGATCCGCTGGGCACGCAGCCACGGTCTCAAGGTGTTTGCAGAGACCTGCCCGCAATACCTGTTCCTGACCGCCGAAGACCTCGGACTCGACAACAGTTACATGGGTGCACGCTGCGTCTGTAGCCCACCGCCGCGCGACAAGCGCAATCAGGAGGTGATCTGGAACGGCTTGGCCGACGGCCTGTTCACCCTGTTCTCCTCCGATCATGCCCCATTCAAATACGACGCGCCTGAAGGAAAAAAGCCTGGTGGCGAGGAAGTCGCGTTTCGTCATATTCCCAATGGCATCCCCGGCCTTGAAACCCGTATGCCGCTTCTCTATTCAGAGGGCGTGTTGGGCGGGCGCATCACACTCAATCGTTTTGTGGAACTCACTGCGACCAATCCGGCCAAGGCCTACGGTCTGCATCCGCGCAAGGGAACGATTGCCGTGGGCAGCGATGCAGACCTGGTGATCTGGGACGAGCGACCGGTGACCATTCGCAACGAGCAGTTGCATCATGATGTGGACTACACCCCTTACGAAGGCATCAAGCTCCAGGCCTGGCCTGGGCTCACACTTGCCCGCGGCGAGGTGGTCTGGGACGGTCAGACCTTTCATCCGCGCAAGGGCCGTGGACAATTCTTGCAATGCGGCCAGCCATCTATTTTGCCCATGTCGAAAAAATCGTCCTCAGCGTTCACCTAAGAACCAGAGGTTTGCCCAATGTGTTGCATCGACCGGTTGAATCCGCCGCCAAAAGCGGACATCTACCCACGTCAAGGTTTCTGTTCGAAATCCATGGCTTCAGCCTCGTCATCTGAAGCAAGTGGTTTCCCGAATGCCTGGAGCCAAAGGTAGCCTGCAACAGGGACGCGAGGCAGATTGCCATCTTCGATGAAGTTACAAGTTATGGTCGTCCGACGAATGCAAGGTTCGTCGCATTACTGAATATCGGCCGACCATTCTTTGCCATCATGGGAAGCTCAAGTCCAAACCGAGCATCCTGGCAAGGGCGAAGGTGGAGAGCCCAAGGCCCAGGAGCGATAGCATGAAGACGGCAGCCACCTTGCCGCCAGCGCGTAGCAGCGCGCGCTTGTCCGTCGCCTTCTTCCCTTGGTCGTAATGCCACTTGATGGCGAAGAACATGCACGTGCCGAGCGTGAGAGCCTTGAACGTAACGAAGACTATAGGGATCCAATCGATCATTTTGAGAATTTCCAGCCTATGACTTGACACTGTCTATCGTGAGGAGCACTAACTCCCAGATGAGAGAGGCGAAAACGTCAGCGACTGCCATACAAGGATGGAGTTGCTGCACGTTCTGGGACATACTACTCAAAAGCAATTTCCATACATTGAGACAAAACGTCGCCGTTGAAAACCATGCAAGATGACAATTTGCCAATCTGGTTGCCGCGATTGGCCGTGCAGGGCGGACCACGTTTTTTGCAGATTGCGGATGCGTTGCAGGCGGCGGTGGCAGACGGATCGCTGAAACCGGGTGACCGTTTACCTCCGCAGCGCCAGTTGGCAGCACAGCTGGGCGTCGACCTGACGACGATCACGCGCGCATACGACGAAACCAGACGCCGCCACTTGTTGGAGGGACGCGGCGCTCGAGGCACTTATGTCGCGGCGCCGAAAGTCGAATTGACCGCTATCCTCGATCTGAGCATGAATACCCCACCACCGCCGGATGGCGTGGACTTCGACGACATGTTGAAACAAGGTTTGTCTCAAGTGTTGATGAGGGCAGATACTGAATTGCTGATGACTTACCACTTGGGTGGGGGAAGCGACTCTGACCGTAAGGCTGGAGCCAAATGGCTAGCGCCGATGTTTGGATCGCTGGATTCCGGGCAGGTGGTGGTCTGTCCGGGTGCGCAAGCGGCGATCGCCGCATTGATCCTTGCGCTGACGGAGCCTGGCGATGTGATCCTGGCAGAGCCAGCAAGTTATCCCGGCTTGCGTGCCGCAGCGACCCAGTTCGGGCGGCGCATCATTGCGGTGGAAGCGGACAAGCACGGGATGGTGCCTGAGGTGCTTGAGCAAGCGTGCCGCCAGCACAAGCCTGGGCTGGTCTACCTCAATCCGACATTACAGAACCCGACCGCCATCACCATGCCGGAGCGCCGGCGCAAGGAGCTCGCCAGCATCGCGAAGCGCTGCAATGTACGCATCGTCGAGGACGATCCCTACTGGCTCCTTGCCGATGCCCCGCCACCACCTATTGCCACGTTTGCCCCGGAACAGGTGTACTACATCTCAACCCTGTCGAAATGCCTGACGCCCGGCTTGCGTGTCGCCTTCGTGCTCATACGTGACCCGCACGAACGCGAACGTTTCCTGGTCGCGCTCAGATCATTTGCGCTGATGGTCGCTCCTCTGACGGCCGCACTGGCCACGCAGTGGATCTTGGACGGTTCGGCTGACGGGTTGATGGAAGGCGTACGCAAGGAGGCGCGTCTGCGCCACCGGATGGCTAGGGATATTCTGGCGGGGCGGTACAGCGGCGCTGGAGACGGCCT
>NZ_FOKZ01000029.1 GCF_900112285.1 Polaromonas sp. OV174
AAAGGCAGCTTGGTGTGCTCGAACACCGTACCCGCGATGCTGGAGCACTGGTAGCCGCAGATAAAACACTCCCACAGCTGGCGACCTTTGCCGTTGCGCGTGAGAAAAAAACGCTTGCAACCGCAGTGCGCGCACTGCCAGCCGTGGGGCCAGCGGGCGGCCACCAGGGCTCGCTCGCATTGCTCCTCGCTGCCGTACTGTGCATGGAATTGCGCCAGCGACAGGCCGCGCTGGAATTGGATGGCGTTCATGGACATATCGCTCTCCTTGGCCTCCCGGTGCATTGGGCCTGTTGGTTGGAGGCAAAGCTTTGACGCGGAGTTCCAAGGAGGTCTGAGGCAAGTCGCTAATCAGGCTATTTCATGCACAAATCGGTACTTGATGCGCCAATCCCGGCTTGGCGCCAGAGAGAAAGCGAAGACGACTAGTCCAGCACCTGCTCACCCCGCATGTGTTCGCCCATGAAGTCCAGAAAACTGCGCACCGCCGGCACCTGGCCACGACGCGAGGGAAACACGGCGTGCACCATGCCCGGCTTGGGTGCCCAGCCGGGCAAGACCGGCACCAGCAATTGGGCTTGCAACTCGGCCTGGCTCACGGATTCGGGCAAAAAGCTGATGCCAGTGCCAGCCAGCACCGCCAGCTTGAGCGTCTGCAAGTCGTCTGCCACATAGCGTGGCTGGTGCTGAAACAGGTGTTCCTGGCCTTCGGGGCCGACCAGCAGCCAGGCCGTGCGGCCATCGACCGCAGACATGGCCACGGTATCCAGGCTGGCCAGATCTTCCAGGCTGGCCGGTATGCCCTGGCGGCGCAGCTGCGCCGGGCTGGCCAGCAAATGGCCTATGCCCGCACCCAGTTGCTTGACCACCAGACTGCCGCTGTCGTCCAGCGAGGGCCGCACACGCAGCGCGATGTCTATGCCCTCCTCCACCAGGTCCACCACCCGATTGGTGACCCGCATGTCCAGCTTCACATGCGGATGCAGCGCCATGTAGCGGGGAACCAGATAGCCCAGCGTGCTTTGCGCCAGCGTCACCGGGCAGCTGATGCGCAGCGTGCCGCGCGGCTCCACCTGCATCTGCGCCACCGCCTCGGCCGCCGCCAGGGCTTCATCGCGCATGGCGCTGCAATGGCGCAGGTAGATTTCGCCCACCTCTGTGAGCGAGAGCTTGCGCGTGGTGCGCTGCAACAGCCGCACGCCCAGCCGCTCTTCCAGCTCGGCCACACGGCGTGACAGGCGCGACTTGGGCACACCCAGTGCACGCCCGGCAGCGGCAAAACCGCCCCGCTCCACCACCTCGGCAAAGTAAAGCATGTCGTTCAAGTCTTGCATGAAGTCCTCTTTGTCATCTCAACTGTCCCACTGATAGAACAATCTATCGCAATTTTACGGACTTATCAATCAATCGCATCACTTGCACAATCTATCCATGGCTGCGATTCGCACTGAATACGGCCAAAACCGATTCATTCATTAAGGAAACCATCATGAGCAAGCTTCTTCACATCGACTCCAGCATTCTTGGCGGCAACTCGGTTTCGCGCCAACTCACGGCCCAGATCGTCGCCTCCTGGCGCGCCGCCAATCCCGGCACCGAAGTCAGCTATCTGGATCTGGCCGCGGACGCGCCCAGCCACCTGTCGGCCGAATCCCTGGGCTTTCGCCTGCCCGCAGGCGCTGAGCTGAGCGAAGTGCAGCAGCGCGAAAACGCCGTCTCGGAAGCGCTGGTATCGCAATTCCTCGCGGCTGATGTGATCGTGGTTGGCGCGCCTTTCTACAACTTCGCCATCCCCAGCCAGCTCAAAGCCTGGATTGACCGCATTGCCCAGGTCGGCCGTACCTTCAAATACACCGACAAAGGCCCCGTGGGCCTGGCCGGCGGCAAGACGGTGATCGTGGCCTCGGCCCGCGGCGGTGTTTACTCCACCAGCGACGCAGGCAATGCCATGGAACACCAGGAAAGCTATTTGAAGACCGTCTTCGGCTTCTTCGGCATCACCGACGTGCGCTTTGTGCGCGCCGAAGGCCTGGCCATGGGCGAAGCTGCCAAGGCCGCCGCGCTGAGCGCCGCCGGTGTCGACATCACGACGCAAACCCAGGTCGCCGCCAACCAGGCACAAACCGCCCTGGCCGCCTAAGTCCGCCAACGGCCGCAGGCCTTGCGGCCTGCAGCAACCAAAAAGCCCGCAATCGCGGGCTTTTTTCATGGGGCTGACGACGCGCTGGCTTCAAGCGTGCTTTTTGACCCAGGCCACGTACTGGTTCACCCAGCCCTGTAAAAACTCCCGGCTGGCCTCGCCGATATCGCCGTTAGCGTCATACAGGCCTTCCTTGTTGTGGATGAAGGCTTCAGGCTGGCCCAGGGTGGGCACGTTCAGATAGGCCAGAATGTTCCGCAGATGCTGCTGCGCCAGGGCCGAACCAATCGGGCCAACCGAGGTGCCGATCACACCGGCCGGCTTGCCATTCCAGGCACTTTGGCCATAGGGACGCGAGGCGTGGTCAATGGCATTTTTCAGCACACCGGGAATGGAGCGGTTGTATTCGGGCGTGACAAACAACAGGCCCTGGGCCGCAGCGATTTCACCCTTGATGCGCTTGACCGGCTCGGACGGATTGCCGTCATCGTCCTGGTTGTACAGCGGCAAATCGTCAATGCGCAGGTGAGTAAAGCTGAAATCAGCGGGGAAGAGCTTTTCCAGCGCCTTGGCCAGCTTTTTGTTGAAAGAATCCTTGCGCAGACTGCCAACGACGACGGCGATGTTGTATTGGGCCATGGGTTGCTCCAGAAAATAGAGTTAAGGGTTGAATGAAAAACGGCGGCGACCCCATTATGCAAAGCACTTTGAGATCGTGCCAGCGCTCACGCAGCAGGACTCGTCGCCAGAGCAACTGCGGCGTATAGTGAGCCGATGCCGCACCCAGACCACACCCATCAGCGCTCCGACCTTGTACGCATCGCCACCGCTGCCATGACAGAGCACGGTCTGGAGCCCGAATTCTCGGAGCGCGTCAAGCAGCAACTGGCCGCCATCACGGGCTCCGGCCTTGAGACTGGCCCGGAGATCAAGGACCTGACCCAACTGCTCTGGTGCTCCATAGACAACGACGATTCCCTCGATCTGGATCAGCTCACCGTGTCCGAGCCGCTGCCCCAGGGCGCCGTCCGGCTGCGAGTGGCCATTGCCGACGTGGATGCGCTGGTCAAGAAGGGAACGCCTATTGACGATCATGCCCACATGAACACGACTTCGGTCTACACCTCGGCACGTATTTTTCCCATGCTGCCCGAGCGCCTGTCGACCGACCTGAGTTCGCTCAACGCCCACGAGGACCGGCTGGCGCTGGTGAGCGAGATGGTGTTCAGTGCCGATGCCACGCTGACCGGCTCCAGCGTCTACCGGGCCCTGGTGCGCAATCAGGCCAAGCTGGCCTATGACGCCGTTGCCGCCTGGATAGTTGGCGAAGGCGCGCTGCCCGCGGCGGCAGCGGCCGTTCCCGGCATGGAGGAGCAACTGCGCACACAGGACGCGCTGGCCCAGCAGCTGCGCCAGCGCCGACACGAACAGGGCTCGCTGGAGTTCGAAACCTTTCAGCCGCGTGCCCTGTTCGAAGGGGAAAAAGTGGTCGGGATCCAGCAACAGGTGCATAACCGCGCACGCCAGCTGATCGAGGAAGTCATGATCGCCACCAATGGCTGCATGGCGCATTTTCTGGAGCAACGGGGCGGGGCCTCGCTGCGCCGCGTGGTGCGCTCGCCAGAGCGCTGGCTGCGCATCGTCGCGGTGGCCAAAGACTACGGCGAAACACTGCCGGACCAGCCCGACTCCATGGCACTCGCGGCCTTTCTGGCCAAACGCCACAAGGCCGACCCCTTGCGCTTTCCCGATTTGTCGCTGGTCATCATCAAGCTCATGGGCTCGGGCGAGTATGTGGTGGAAGCTCCAGGCGCTACGCCCATAGGCCACTTTGGCCTGGCAGTGCGCGACTACACGCACTCCACCGCACCCAACCGGCGCTACCCCGACCTGATCACTTCACGCATGGTGAAGGCCGCGCTGAGCCACCAGCCAGCGCCCTACAACCAGGCCGAGCTGAGCGCATTGGCCGAACACTGCACCCTGCAGGAAAACGCCGCCCAAAAAGTGGAGCGGCAGCTGCGCAAGTCCGAGGCGGCGCTGCTGCTGGAATCCCGTGTCGGCCAGTACTTTGACGCCATCGTGACCGGCAGCTCCGACAAAGGCGTCTGGGTCCGCACTTTCTCACCGCCCGCCGAAGGCAAGCTGATGGAGGCCTCGGTCAGCCTCAGGGTGGGCGAAAAAATCCGGGTCAAACTCATCAGCACCGATGTAGAGCGCGGCTTTATCGACTTCGTGCAGACCCACTAACATAGCCCGGTGCCAGCGCCGCCATAGTTTCTCGGCCTTGTCGACTTCAAACCACCGCGCCAAACAGTGCGCCTACCGCCGCGGTGATGGCCATGGCCAGCGCACCCCAGAAGCAGACCCGCCAAGCCCCCGTCAGCATGCCGGCACCGCCGGCCCGGGCCGCCATGGCACCCAGCACCGCCAGAAACACCAGCGAGCTGGCGCTCACCCAGGGAATCAGAATCGGCACGGGCACCAAGACGGTGACGGACAAGGGCAGCAGCGCCCCCATGGCAAAGCTCGCGGCTGACGCCAGTGCGGCCTGAACCGGCCGCGCGCTCCAGGTGTCGGAAATTCCAAGCTCGTCGCGCGCATGCGCGCCCAGCGCGTCGTGCGCCATCAGTTGGCCGGCCACCTGCTGTGCCAGCTCCGGCGTCAGTCCGCGGGCAATATAAATGGCGGTCAGCTCACGTTTTTCCGCGGCCGGATCGGCCTCGATTTCGCCGCGCTCGCGCGCCAGATCAGCATTTTCGGTATCGGCCTGGGAATGCACAGAGACATATTCGCCCGCCGCCATCGACATCGCCCCCGCCATCAGGCCGGCAATGCCGGCCACCAGAATGCCCTGCTGGCTGGAGCCGGCCGCCGCAACGCCCAGCACCAGACTGGCGGTGGAGACAATGCCGTCGTTGGCGCCCAGCACGGCTGCGCGCAGCCAGCCTATGCGGTCGGTACGATGGCGTTCGGCGTGGCGGTGAAGGATTCTCATGAGTGGGCCTTTGCAGCCAGTGATTTTGCTATCCAATCAATAGCTTCTTGCGCCCGCGGTGATTGGGCTAGCGCCCTAAATCATCACTAACAAGGGGCGAAATCCATCACCCAATCACCCGCCGCCTCGGCGACGGGTGATTGGCGTTTAGAAAGCGGCCTGCACCGAGCCCTTGAACTCGGTCTGAATGAACTTGCGGATTTCTTCGGAGTGGTAGGCCTTGAGCAGCTTGGCAACCCAAGGCTTGTCCTTGTCGGCTTCACGCACGGCCAGCAAATTCGCGTATGGCGACTTGGACGACTCTTGGGCAATCGCGTCCTTGGGGTTCAGGCCTGCTGACAGCGCGAAGTTGGTATTGACGGCCGAGGCATCCAGGTCATCCAGCGAACGCGGCAGCTGCGCCGCTTCGAGCTCGACGAACTTGATCTTCTTGGGGTTGTCGATCACGTCCAGCGGCGTGGCTTTGAGGCCGGCCTCGGGCTTGAGCTTGATCAGGCCTTTTTCCTGCAGCAGCAGCAGCACGCGGCCGCCGTTGGTCGGATCGTTGGGAATGCCAAAGCGTGCGCCCTGCTTCAACTCACCCAGGCTTTTGACTTTTTTGGAGTACAGGCCGATCGGGAAATTGACGGTATAGCCAATCGAGACGATCTTGTAGCCACGGTCTTTCACCTGCAGGTCCAGGAAGGGCTTGTGCTGGTAGCTGTTGGCATCCAGGTCGCCGGAGGCCAGTGCGGCATTGGGCTGGATGTAGTCGCTGAACTCGACGATCTGGATTTTCAGGCCGTCTTTTTCGGCGATTTTTTTGACCTGCTCGAAAATCTGCGCGTGTGGGCCGGCGGTGACGCCTATCTTCAGCGGCTTGTCCTGGGCCAGCACCAGGCCGGCTTGCAGGGCGATGGCCAGGGCGATGGCGCTTTTAAGAGCATTGCGTTTGTTCATGAGAGGCTTTCTTTAGAAAAAAAATAATCAATCCGGAATGAATCCGGGGTTCAAAAACCAGGCGCAAGCGCCACGTTGTTCAGTTTGTCCAGCCGTTCGGGCCAGCGCCCGGTCTGGGCGGACTGCAGCAGGATACGGGTCCAGGCCACCCAGGCGTCCCAGGCCACGCGCTTGTCCCAGGAGCAGCCCCAGGCGCTAAAACACTGCAAGGCGCTCTCGGCGGCGGCCTGTGCCTCGGCCTGGCGGCCGGCCGACAGATAGAGCTGGGCCAGCACCATTTGCGGCTCGCCGACCCAGGGGTTGTGGCGCACCGCCTGCTCCAGCAGGGCCGTGGCCACGTCGAGGTCCAGCAGCGGCATGTCTTGCTGGATCACCGACCAATAAAGCGAGGCGGCCGCCGCTTCATCGGCCGCCGACAGCGAGCGGCGACAAGTGTCAAACACCGGCGGCAGCGGCAGCAGGCCTTTCAGCCCCGGGTGCTGCAACGCGTCAGCCAGACGTGAAATCTGATGCAGCATGCGGGCCGAGGGCCGCATCGGCCCTGGCCACAGTGAAGCCGCCCAATGCGTGGCCTGCGGCCTTTGCTGCACTTGCGGGAAGCGCGAAAAAATATCATCCTGCCAGCTAAACCACTGCTCTATGGTGTCGGCCATGCTGACCACCAGAAAAGCCGCCACTTCAGAAGGCGTCAGCCGCTGCGGCTGGCCGTTTTTTTCCAGCACCAGGCTGCCGTCGGTCTCCAGCGCGCCATCCAGTACGCGCTGCACAAACTGCGTGCGCGACATGGTGCAAAACAGATAAACCAGGTGCTCGGCCGACTCGCCCACCAGCGCCTGCAGGCGGGCGCGTTCGCTGGCCGGATCAAACTTGACCAGATCGACAAAGGCGTTGCCATAAACGCTGTGCAGCAGGCCCAGCAGGCGGATGTCGCGCGGCTGCTGCCACAGCGTCAGCGCGCGCGCCACGCCCACCAGATGGTGGCGAAAAGTGCCGGCCTTGTGCCAGTCCTGGCCGACGTTGCGCGCCAGCACGGTGGGCAGCACGGGCGCCAGATCGCTGTCATGGCTCAGCCACTCCTCATCGAGCAGCGCCTGGGCGCGGGCGAACAAGGTAGTGTCAAGGGTATGAAAGGGCAATGTCACGCTATCTCCAGCTCGGTCGGAACACCATTACACACACAAAATAGGCCTCTAGCGCTTATACAGAAAGCGCTCACAGCTACCAAATATATAGCAATTATCAGCGGTGACTGAGTCGGCGCACGGCCCAGTCGCCCAGGCTTTGCACCGCCTGCACAAACAGGATCAGCACCAGCACCACGGCCAGCATCACTTCCGGCAAAAAGCGCTGGTAGCCATAGCGAATGCCCAGGTCGCCCAGCCCGCCGCCGCCAATGGCGCCGGCCATGGCCGAATAACCGGTCAGGCTGACAAAGGAAATCGTCAGCCCCGCCACAATGCCGGGCAGCGCCTCGGGCAGCAGCACCTTGAACACGATTTGCCGCGTGGTCGCGCCCATGGCCTGCGCCGCTTCTATCAGTCCGTGATCCACTTCACGCAGCGAGGTTTCCACCAGCCGCGCCATGAAGGGCGCAGCCGCAATCGTCAGCGGCACCACCGCCGCCGCCGTGCCTATGGAGGAACCTGTCAGCAAACGGGTCAGTGGAATGATGGCCACCAGCAAGATGATGAAGGGCGTGGAACGCACGGCGTTGACGATACCGCCCACGACACGGTTGGCGACCGGGCTGTGCAGCACGCCGCCGTCGTCGGTCAGGCGCAAAAACACACCCAGGGGAATGCCTATGAGCGCACCCACCAGGCCGGAAATAGCGACCATCACCATGGTCTCCCACAGCGAGTCGACAAACATCTCGATCAGGGCTGGCGAAAAAGCATCAAACATGACTTAAACCTTTACCGTTGCCAGGTCGCTGACCTGATCTACATGCACGCCGGCCCCGCGCAAATGGGCGACCGCCGCATTGAGTTGCTCGCGCGCGCCGCGCGCAAACACCGCCAGCGAGCCAAAGGGCTTGCCCTGAATTTCGTCGACCTGGCCATGCACGATGGACAAATCTATGCCAAAGCGGCGAATCACGTCCGACAACAGTGGCCGGTCCGACTCGTCGCCGGCAAAGGCCAGGCGCAGCAACTGCCCTTCTTCGGGGTGCTCGGCGCTCATCAAGGTGCGAATCCGCGCCAGCACGCTGTCGGGCAGCTCCTGCGGCACGATCTCGGCGATCAGGCTGCGCGTGGTTTCGTGCTGCGGGCGGGTGAAGACATCGATCACCGGCCCGCTTTCGACAATGCGCCCGCCGTCAATCACCGCCACCCGGTCGGCCACCTGCTTGATCACCTGCATCTGGTGCGTGATCAGCACAATCGTCAGGCCGAACTCCTTGTTGATCTGCTGCAGCAGGCCAAGGATGGAACGCGTGGTTTCGGGATCGAGCGCCGAGGTCGCCTCATCCGACAACAGCACCTTGGGCCGATTCGCCAGCGCCCGTGCAATGCCCACGCGCTGCTTCTGGCCGCCGCTGATCTGGGCCGGGTAGCGATCGCGCAACGTCGCCAGGCCCACCAGATCGAGCAAGGGTTCGACGCGCGCCTTGATATCGGACGCGGACAGGCCGGCAATCTCCAGCGGCAGGGCCACGTTGTCATACACCGTGCGCGAGGACAGCAGGTTGAAATGCTGGAACACCATGCCGATATCGCGCCGTGCCACACGCAGTGCGTCCTCGTCCAGAGCGGTCAGTTCACGCCCATCCACCAGCACCTGGCCGGCGGTGGGCCGGTTCAGCAGGTTGATCACGCGCACCAGCGAGCTTTTGCCCGCACCGCTGCGGCCAATGATGCCGAACACCTCGCCTGGTTTGATCTGAAGATCTATGCCCCTCAGGGCCTCGACCGGGCCTGTGGGGCCCTTGTAGGTTTGAAAAATACTCTTGAGCTCAATCATGAAAACTTCTTGTGGCCACTGGTTTCTTGTGAAAACGGTACTGGGCTCTTTTTTGGAACAGCTAAGGAATTTAAATCAATTTCAACAAAACCCAAAAGAATATTAAATAAATTGATTAGATGATTAAGTAGTGATTTCTTGGTCAGCTTACGGACGGGCTTGTGCTTGCGCTGGATATCAGGAAAACTGCCCGAGCATGAAACCACGCATCACTGTCATCACGATTGGCGTTGACGACCTTGAAAAGTCGCTCCGGTTTTACCGTGACGGCCTGGGTTTTGCCACACAAGGCATCGTGGGCACCGAATTTGAACATGGTGCGGTGATCTTTTTTGAATTACAGGCCGGTTTAAAGCTGGCCCTGTGGCCGCGCCAAAGCATTGCCCACGATACCGGCCTCACCCCAGGAAACCCCTGCCCCACCGAATTCACGCTGGGCCATAACGTGGCCTCCAAAGCCGAGGTCGATGCCATCATGGCTCAGGCAAAAAAGGCCGGCGCGCTCATCGTCAAGCCGGCTCACGACACTTTTTGGGGTGGTTATGCCGGCTATTTTCACGACCCGGACCGGCATCTATGGGAGGTTGTGTGGAACCCCCAGTGGACCAGCAATGAATAAGGCTTGATCAGGCTGTGGGAGCAGCCGCAAGCCTTGACCTTGAGGCCGTTCGACCAACAACACAAAGGAGGCAGGTATGAAAAAGTATGCGGCGGAATTCTTCGGCACTTTTTGGCTGGTTCTGGGCGGTTGCGGCAGTGCCGTGCTGGCCGCCACATTTTCCAACGTGGGCATAGGCCTGCTCGGGGTGGCGCCTATAAATTCATAGGCGGCACCGAAGACTGAAGAAAATCAGCGGCCAAGGCCGCTGCCCACCGAACCCGCCATGACCCGCCAACGCCAGGGAATGGCCCCAGGGCTTAAACTTGCGGGGTTGGGCGACAGCGCATCGCCCCCAAAACCATCGTCATCCAGGCGTCATTTCACGCACATGTCGCCCCTCAGTCGCCATCCAGAGCGACCCGTCCACCTTTTACCGCCCCCTTAAGCCTCTTCATGCCATTTACCTCACTGGGTTTTTCCCCCGCCATCTTGCCCGCCTTGCTGCGTAGCCTGGCCGAAAAAGACTACCTCAGGCCCACCGCCATTCAGACGGCGGCGATTCCGGCGATTCTGCAGGGGCGCGATGTGTTGGCCTCGGCCCAAACCGGCTCCGGCAAAACGGCGGCCTTTGCCCTGCCCTTGCTGCAGCAACTGTCTGAGGCACCCGTCAGCGGGACACGCCGAGTTCGCGCCTTGATCCTGGTACCTACACGCGAGTTGGCGGCCCAGGTGGGCGAAGTCATGGTCACCCTGGGCAAGTACCTGCCGCAGCGGATCAAGGTGGCCGTAGTGTTTGGTGGCGTCTCTATCAACCCGCAAATGATGAATTTACGCAGCGGCGCCGACATCATGGTCGCGACGCCGGGGCGGCTGCTGGACTTGATAGACCATAACGCGCTGAACCTCGGCAGTGTGAACACGCTGGTGCTGGACGAAGCCGACCGTCTGCTGGACCTGGGCTTTGGCGAGGAACTGGGCCGCATTCTTGGAATGCTGCCAGTACAGCGCCAGACCCTGTTTTTCTCGGCCACGTTTCCGCCGGCCATTGAAGCGCTGGCCCAAAGCCTGCTGAGCGCGCCTCTGCGCATTGAAGTCGCGGCAACGCCGCAGGCGGCACCCGATATCGTTCAGCGCGCCATTGAAGTCGATCCCCCCAGGCGCACCCAGTTGCTGCGCCATCTGGTGCAAACCGAAAAGTGGGAACGCGTGTTGGTGTTTGTCGCCACCAAACACGCCGCCGAAATTGTGGCCGACAAGCTGCGCAAGGCCGACATCGAAGCCGAGCCCTTTCACGGCGAGCTGAGCCAGGGCAAACGTACCCAGGTCTTGCAGGATTTCAAGGCCAAGGCCGTGCAAGTGGTGGTAGCCACCGACGTTGCGGCCCGGGGCATAGACATTGCCCAGATGTCTGTGGTGGTGAACTACGACCTGCCGCGCTCTGCCGTCGACTATACGCACCGCATTGGCCGCACCGGCCGCGCTGGCGAGAGCGGCATGGCCATCAGTTTTGTCAGTGCCAGCACTGAAGCGCATTTCCGGCTGATCGAAAAGCGCCAAGGCCTGAGTGTGGCGCGAGAGCAAATCGCCGGTTTTGAAGCGCTTGAAACTCAGCCCGTCAATGCCGCCGATCCTCTGTCAAATGGCGGCATCAAGGGCAAGCGTCCGAGCAAGAAGGACAAGCTGCGCGCAGCAGCAGCAGCAGCAGCAGCGGAGCGCGAGTAAAGAGCGGCGGCACGGCGACTAGCCGCCGCGCTGCGCTGTCATTTACTCTTCGTCATCCATGTCGTCGGCGTTGTCAGCAGCGCGCGGCTTGGCTGTGCGCAAACCATGCTTGGTGACGACTTCCACATAAAACTGCTCGCCGCCTTCTGCGGCCACCGAGTCGATCAAGCCCATCAGAGTGGCAAAGTGAACCACCGAGGCGGTGGCTTCGTTGCTGCCGAATTTACAATCAAAGTCCCAGTAGTCCACGCCTTCAGGCAAAGGCCGGCTGCGCTCTCTTTTGACATACTTGCGGATATCGTGTTTGCTGGCATCGAGCAAGCGGTCACGGTTCTTGCCTTCAATATTCAATTGGTATGTTCTTCTCACGGGGTTTCCTGGTTGGGTCTTTTGTTGGGTGCGATACCGTGTCATGGCAGACGCGATTCGGAAGCGCTCGATTATCGGGCCTGGACGGCCCCGCATCGCACAAGGTAATCGGGTGAAAATTAGCGGGCCGTTCAGGCCGCCAGCAGCGCTCGGTCTATGGCCTCGTGCAGGTGCTGCAGGCCGGGCGACACATCAACGCGCCTGTCATTGATAAAAAACGCCGGCGTCGCGCGCACGCCCAGTAAATAGCCGCCCTGCTTGTGTTCCTGCACTCTTTGCCGGTAAACATGGTCATTCATTTCGTTCTGGTAACGCGGTATGTCCAGACCGATCTGGCCGGCGTAGTCGAACAAATGCTTTTCCTTGAGATGCTGCTGATGCGTAAACAGCAATTCGTACATGGGCCAGAATTTGCCCTGGGCGCCTGCGGCTTCCGCCGCCTCGGCCGCCAGCTCGGCATGGGGATGCAGTGCTTGCAGCGGAAAATGGCGAAAGACAAAGCGCACCTGGTGATCGAAATGCGGGAGCATCACATTCAACGCCGCGCGGGCCTGAAAGCTGGCCGGACATTCAAAATCCCCGTACTCGATCAGGGTGACAGGCGCAGAAGAGCGGCCGCGAATATGGTCAATGGCCTCGTCAGGCAATAGCAGCGCGTCCAGCTTGGCGTGGGCAGTCATGATGATGATCCCCTTTCAACAATGCATTCACTGAGCACACAAGGGCAATCAGCAAAGTATGCACCGCTTGACGCATTGTGAGCAATGCGTCAAGCAGATCGGCAGGCCACCCGACTGACGCGATCAGCCTGCCGCGTTTTCCAGCAGCGCCTCATCAAGCGCCTTGCAGGAGGGTGCGCACACGGCCTGGGATTTGCCCAGCACTTTTCGCGTCCCCATCTGGGAGCGGGCCCTATGCTTGCCGCACATGAAGCACGACATGGTGGCAGCACCAAAAGACGTGGTGGCAGCGAACGGTGAGCCCGACACCTTGGACTTGTAGCGCAGGCCGTCAGCGAGGACAGCGGTTTTGGCGTCAGCTCTTGCCATGGTTGGGATCTTCCTTGGTTTGGTTTATTGAACGGTTCTTGGCCAGGCTCATCGCCCGGTCCAGAATTTCTTTGGCCTGTTGCTCCGCGGCAAGCGAAGCGTCCAGTGCCGAGCGGCAAAGCCCGGCATACTGATAGTTAACATTTTCATACAACTCGGCGGCAGCCGGATGGCTATCGAGCAAGGCGCCCAGCGCCGCTCCAGGCTCCACCTCACCCAGCTCATCAAGCAGATGCAGCACCACAGAGCGGTACTGCTCGGCGCCGACCGGCTCGACGCTGCACTCCAGCCGCTCAAGCAGCTCGGCCAGCACGTGAGTCACGGTCAGATCGGTTTTGTGGGGGTGGGGTTTGATGGCATTCATGGGGAGAATTTGGGGCTTCCTTCCCCAAATACAAGCGCTTTACGGGCACAGAAGCCGCCTTGCGGTCGAATCCTGGCAAGCCTAAATTGCTATTTTTTTTATAGCTAATAGCGCCTGTCTGCCGTGGGTTGGAGACGTATTTTACCGTTAAAACTGCGCCAAGTCACTACCCAAATTTTTCAAAAGGTCTTTCATGCCACCAAGGCTGACATCCCCAAGCCCTGATTTAAAGCAAAAACCGGCTACAGCCCTTTGACATAGGCCAATTATTGCTCCTTATTTTATAGCAAACATTAAACCAGTTGACACATCCCACCGGCTCAGATCGCCCCGGCCCGAGCGGCCAGATGCCTGACCAGCAGCTGGGCGGCGGCCGACAAGCCGGACTCATCCCGGTAGCAGATGGCAAAGCGGCGCTTGGCCCAAGGCTCCAGCAGCGGCAGCACGCACAGACCGTAGGTGGCGGCATAAGGTTCGGCGACTTCGCGCGGCACCACGCTGATGGCCAGGTTGGCGCGCACCACCCGCATGGCAGCCTCGAAATTGGAAACAATCACGCGGTGCACGATGACCTTGCCCTTGAGCGCGGCCGCCCGCTGCAGCAGCACCTGCACGGCGCTGCTCACCGGCAGGCTGACATGCTCATAGTCCAGCGTCTGCTCCAGGCTCAGGGTTTCATGCGCGGCCAGCGGATGCGAGGGATGGACCACGATGGCCAGGTGATCGCTGCGGTAGCTGCACGACTGCAAGCCCCGCAAGTCGGCGGCATCCCAGCAGATGCCGACCGAGGCCACGCCTTCCCTGATGCCACGCACCACGTCGGGGCTGATGCGCTCTTCCATGTCCACCTGAATATCGTGGTGCGCCGGCACCTGCAAAAAGGCCGCCACATCATCGGCCAGCGACTCGGCCATGACCGAGGCCGTGGCCAGGATGCGCACCTGGCCGCGCACGCCCTGCGCATAGGCCGCCATGTCGCGCTCTATGCGCTCGGCGCTGGCCAGCATGGTGCGCGCGTGCTCCAGCAGGCTCTCGCCGGCCGGCGTGGGCTCTACACCGCGCCGCCGGCGCAGCAGCAACGGTGTTCCCACCGTGTCCTCCAGTTGCGCCAGCCGCTTGCTGATGGCCGAGCCAACGATATTGGCCTGCTCGGCGGCCCGGGCGATGCTGCGCGTCTCGCACACCGCGGCAAACAGCCGCAGCGTGGTCATATCCAGGTCTCTCATGGGACAACTCCTGCCAAACGAGCAACTTGCCGCGTTTCATCACGCATTAGACATTCCCAAATGGAACGACACCACTTCCAAAATTGATTATCGAAATCATTTGGGAAATTCTAAACTCAAGGCCAAATTTCAATAAGGAGACTTCAGTGAGCATGCCTTCAGCCGTCCCGGCCTCAGTCACGGGACAAAGCGCCCCCAGGCCATTCCTGCCCAGGCAAGCCAGCATTCGCGAAGTGGGCTTGCGCGACGGGCTGCAAAGCATTGCCGCCGTCATGCCTACCGCCCACAAGCTGGCGTGGATCCAAGGCGCTTACGAAGCCGGCCAGCGTGAAATCGAGGTCGGCTCGTTTGTGCCGGCACGCCTACTGCCGCAACTGGCTGATACCGCCGAGCTGGCGGCTTTTGCCAAAACCCTGCCCGGCCTGGTCACGTCGGTGCTGGTGCCCAACCTGAAAGGCGCCGAACGCGCCATCGAATCGGGCGCCGACCTGATGCTGCTGCCCATCTCGGCCAGCCACGCCCACAGCCTGGCCAATTTGCGCAAGACGCCGGATGAAGTGGTCGCTGAGATAGGCCGCATACGCGCCGCGCGCGATGCCTCGGGCTCGAAGATTGTGATTGAGGTCGGCTTTAGCACCGCCTTTGGCTGCACGCTGCAAGGCCGGGTAGCGCCCGCCGAGGTGCTGCGGCTGCTGCAAGCGGTGCTGGACGCCGGCGCCGACTGCGTCGGCCTGGCCGACACCGTGGGTTATGCCGATCCGGAAATGGTGCGTCAGCTGTTTGAGCTGGCCCTGCCCATCGCCGGGGAGCGGCTGAACTGCGGCCACTTCCACGACACCCGCGGCTTGGGACTGGCCAATGTCTATGCCGCATTGCAAACCGGCATCACGCGCTTTGACGCCTGCCTGGCCGGCATAGGCGGCTGCCCGCACGCGCCCGGCGCCAGCGGCAATGTGGCCAGCGAAGACCTGGCCTATATGTTTGCCAGCATGGGCATAGATACCGGCATTGACTTCGACAAACTGATGGCACTGCGTAGCCAGGTGGCCGGCTGGCTGGAGGGCGAAGCCCTGCACGGCACGCTGTGGCGCGCGGGCCTGCCCAAAACCATGCTGGCCACTAGCGCCTGAACCCTTCTAAATCCAAAAAATCAGCATGCAAGACAACAAACCCACTTCAAACCCGCCCCAGCCGCTGGCCGGCCTGCGCGTCGTTGAATTCACCCACATGGTCATGGGCCCCACCTGCGGCATGGTGCTGGCCGACATGGGCGCCGAGGTGATCAAGGTCGAGCCGATTGACGGCGACCGCACCCGCCGCCTGCTGGGCGCCGGCTCGGGATTTTTTCCGCTGTTCAACCGCAACAAAAAAAGCATAGGCATTGATTTGCACGATGCGGCGGGCGTTGAAGTCGCGCGCAAGCTCTGCGCCAGCGCCGATGTGGTGGCCGAAAACTTCAAGCCCGGCACCATGGCCAAATACGGGCTCGACTACGCCACCCTGAGCGCCGCCAATCCCCGCGTGATTTACGTCAGCCACAAGGGCTTTTTGCCCGGCCCCTACGACCACCGCACCGCGCTCGATGAGGTGGTGCAGATGATGGGCGGCCTGGCCTACATGACCGGCCGCCCCGGCGACCCGCTGCGCGCCGGCACCAGCGTCAACGACATCATGGGCGGCCTGTTTGGCGCCATCGGTGCGCTGGGTGCACTGATCCAGCGCGGCATCAGCGGCAAGGGCATGGAGGTGCAGTCTGCCCTGTATGAAAACAATGTGTTCCTGATGGGCCAGCACATGCTGCAGTACGCCATGACGGGCAAACACCCGGCCCCCATGCCGGCGCGCGACAACCCCTGGGCGGTGTACGACGTGTTCACGGTAAAGGGCGGCGAGCAGATTTTTCTGGCCGCCGTCAGTGACGCGCAGTGGCAGACCTTTTGCACCGTGCTGGGCTTTGACGACCTGAAGGGCGATGCCGCGCTGGCGACCAACAACCAGCGCGTAGGTGTACGCCCGGCCCTGCTGAAAGACCTGGCCGAACGGCTGGCCACGCGCAGCGCCGCCGAACTCTCAAGCCTGATGGAAAAAGCCGGCCTGCCCTTTGCCCCCATCCGTAAGCCGGAAGACCTGTTCGACGACGAGCACCTGCTGGCCACCGGTGGCTTGGCCGACGTGCGCCTGCCCGACGGCCCGAAAGCCGGGCAGACGGTCAAGACCACGCTGTTCCCCATCACCATGCAGGGCCAGCGCCTGGGCGTGCGCCTGCACCCACCCACCCTGGGCGAGCACACACAGGAGTTGCTGGCGGGACTGGGCTACAGCGCCGGCGACATCGAAAATTTGCGCCAGCAGGCGGCCGTGAGCTGAACGGCCGCAAGATTTCAGCAAGCTAACCACAACAAGACGGAGACAAAAAATGACAGACCAAACGACCATACGCAACACGAAACAAACCACCCGGCGCCAGACCCTGCAAGGCCTGGGTGCCCTGGCCTTTGGCAGTACGCTCCTGAGCACGCCGCTGGCCCTGCTGGCCCAGCCCTCCGACAAGGTGGTGCGCTTCATCCTGCCAGTCGGCGCGGGCTCCGGGGTGGACACCATAGTTCGCGCCGCCAGCCTTGCCCTGGGCAAGGCGCTGGGCCATCCCGTGGTGATTGAAAACCAGCCCGGCGCCGGCGGCATCGTCGGCACGTCGACGCTGGTCAAGTCGGCGCCCGACGGCATGACGCTGAGCGTGGTGTCCAACAACCATGTGATTTACCCCAGCGTCTACAAATCACTGCCGTTTGACCCGATTGCCGACATCACCCCCATCACCATCATCGGCACCACGCCCATGGTGCTGGTGGTCAACCCGGCCAAGCTGCCGGTCAGCAACGTCAGGGAGTTGGTGGCGCTGCTCAAGGCAAAACCCGATGCCTACAACTACGCCTCGTCCGGCAACGGCACCATCCTGCATCTGGCGGCGCAAATGTTTCTCGACGAAGCCCAGGTCAAGGCCAAACACATTCCCTACAAGGGCGTGGGCCCCATGGTGGCCGACCTGATAGGCGGTCAGGTTGACATCGGCGTGCTGGCCCTGCCCTCCATCCAGGCGCACCTGAAAAGCGGCGCCCTGCGCGCCATCGGCGTGGGCGGCAACGCCCGTACGGCAGCGGCGCCCGACATCCCCACCATCGCAGAGCAAGGCCTGCCCAACTACAACCTGGAAGGCTGGTTCGCCGTGATTGGCCCGGCCAAACTGCCGCCTGCCGAGGTCAAACGCATCCACGCCGCCGTGGTGGCCGCCTATGCCGCGCCCGAGGTCAAGGACGCCATGCTCAAGCAGGGCAACACCATCAACCCCAGCAGCCCGGAATTCGCCGCGCAGTACTTCCGCACAGAACTGGCCAAATATGCCCAGCTGGTGAAAAAAGGCGGCGTGGAAGTGCAGTAAGGCCACCTGACCGTCACCGCACTCAAGGAACACACGACATGCCTGTTTACCAGTTGGGGGAAGATGCCCCGGCAATCCCGGACAGCGCCTTCGTCGCCCCCGGCGCCACGCTGATCGGCAAGGTCAGCCTGGGCGCGCGGGCGAGCATCTGGTTTGGCGCGGTGCTGCGCGGGGACAACGAGCCGATTCACATCGGCGAGGCCAGCAATGTCCAGGAAGGCGCCGTGCTGCACACCGACCGCGACTTTCCGCTGACGCTCGGCGCCAACGTGACCGTGGGGCACCAGGCCATGCTGCACGGCTGCAGCATCGGTGAAGGCTCGCTCATCGGCATTCAGGCCGTCGTGCTGAATGGCGCGGTGATCGGGAAACACTGCCTGGTGGGCGCCGGCGCCATCGTCACTGAAGGCAAGGTGTTTCCCGATCGCTCGCTCATCCTTGGCGCGCCAGCCAAGGTGGTGCGTCAATTGTCAGATGAGGACGTTCAGCGCCTGCAGGAAAGCGCCGACGGCTATGCCCGCCGCGCCAGCCTTTACCAGACGCAGCTCAAGCGCATAGCCTGAAGCCCAAGCTTGCGGCTACAGCTTGGCGATCGACACTTCCGTCGACTTGACCAGCGCCACCACGTCGCTGCCTATGGCCAGCTCCAGCTGGTCGACCGAGCGCGTGGTGATGACGGAAGTGACGATGCCCCAGGGCGTTTCGACGTCGATTTCGGAAACCACGTCACCGCGGATGATTTCCTTGATTTTTCCGCGGAACTGGTTGCGGACGTTGATGGCTTGGATGGACATGAGAAAACTCCTTCAGGTTAAAAATACTATGAAATAAATAGCTGCCTGCGCACGCAGCCATTGGGCTAGAGGCACTTTTGATGCATCAAATAGCCCAGCGTAGGCCATGCACGGGCGTCCCCGGCCAGGCGGGCTCGCTCGGTGATATTTCTTTGCCGGCTTGCTGCGTTCGCGCGGACGGAGATGGTGTGACCAGGCTGATAACCGGTTTACTTATTGGTGTAAATCTGATCAAAAGAGCCGCCATCGACAAAATGCTCCCTGGCCTTGCCCCAGCCGCCAAAGGCCTGCTCAATGGTGAAAAGAGTCAGCTTGGGGAACTGCTTCGCGTATTTGGCCCTGGCTTTCTCGCTGGTCGGACGGTAGTAGTGCTTGCCGGCGATGTCCTGGCCTTCGTCGGAATACAGATACTCCAGATAGGCCTGGGCCACCTTGCGTGTGCCCTTGCGGTCCACCGTCTTGTCGACCACGGCCACGGTGGGCTCGGCCACGATGCTGGCGGAGGGCACGACGATTTCAAACTTCTCCGCGCCAAACTCTTTGAGCACCAGGAAGGCCTCGTTTTCCCAGGCAATCAGCACATCGCCCACGGCGCGCTGGGCAAAGGTGATGGTCGAGCCGCGGGCGCCGGTATCTAGCACCGGCACATTTTTGTAGAGCTTGGCGATGAAGTCCTTGGCAGCAGCATCGCTGCCGAACTTGCGCTTGCCGTATTCCCAGCCCGCCAGGTAGTTCCACTGGGCGCCCGCCGAGGTTTTAGGGTTGGGAGTGATCACGGCAACGCCTGGCTTGATCAGGTCATCCCAGTCCTTGATGGCCTTGGGATTGCCTTTTTTGACCAGAAAAATAATCGTTGAGGTGTAGGGCGCGGAATTGTGCGGCAGGCGCTTTTGCCAATCCGCGGCGACCAGGCCGCCGTTCTTGACCAGCGCATCGATGTCGGGTGCCAGGCCCAGGGTCACCACGTCGGCGTCAATGCCGTCAATGACGGAGCGCGCCTGTTTGCCGGAGCCGCCATGCGACTGTTTGATGCTCACGTCCTGGCCGGTCTTGGCCTTCCAGTGCTTGGCGAAGGCCGCGTTGTACTCCACATAAAGCTCGCGGGTCGGGTCATAAGACACATTGAGCAGCGTCACCGGCGGCAACTGCTGGGCCCAGCTGGCAAGAGCTGACCCTGCCAGCGTTACGGCCAATATGGCACGGGTGGAAACATTCATAAAATGGCGACGTGAAGTCATGGTTTGCTTTCTTTTCCAAAAATGCATCTAGATGCGAACAAAATGGATTCTGAAAGCCAGCCTTGAAAACTGGAACGAATAAAAACTCAGTTCTTTATTCGTTAACTATCCTTAGCCCCACACAATACGAAAGAACGATACACATGGCACGCCTCGTTAAATGCATCAAGCTCGGCCGCGAAGCCGAGGGACTGGACTTTCCTCCCTACCCCGGCCCCCTGGGCAAGCGGCTCTGGGAAGAAGTCAGCAAAGAGGCCTGGGCCGAGTGGATGAAGCAGCAAACCATGCTGGTCAATGAAAACCGGCTCAACCTGGCCGATGCCAGGGCCCGCCAATACCTGGCGCGGCAGATGGAAAAGCACTTTTTCGGTGATGGCGCCGACGCGGTGCAGGGCTACGTCCCGCCGAATCAATAAGGCCCCCACGCTTGTCGCTTCGCGTACTGCGCTGCCCCCCGAGGGGGCGTTGCGCCTGCGGCCCGGCGGAGCCGGTTCCGCGGCCCCGGCTGGTCTGGCTTGCTCATGGCTGAAGTAATCGAGTGGCTGGCCGACGGCACGGCAGGCGGCAGCCCCTACAGCCCGCGCTTTGGCGACCGCTACCGCAGCGAGCTGGGCGGGCTGGAGCAGGCGCGCGAAGTCTTTCTGAAAGGCTGCGGCCTGCCAGCAGCCTGGGCCAGCCAGCCGCAATGGACGATTCTTGAAACCGGTTTTGGCCTGGGCCTGAATTTTCTGGTGAGCTGGGCCGCCTGGAAGGCCGATCCGCAGCGCCCTCGCCTGCTGCATTTTGTCTCCACCGAGGCCTTTCCGGCCAGCGCCGAAGATGTGCTGCGCAGCGCCCGGACCCATCCCGAACTCCTGCCTTTAGCGCAAGAGTTGCAAGCCCAGCTGTGGGGTCTGCTGCCTGGCATGCACCGGCTGGTTTTCGAGGACGGCCAATTGCTGCTGACGCTGTGCATTGGCGACGCCAAGGCTATGCTGCGTGAGCAGAGCTTTGCGGCCGACTCGGTCTATCTGGACGGCTTCAGCCCGCAGCGCAACCCGGACATCTGGGACCTGCATACCTTTAAGGCGGTGGCGCGCTGCTGCCGGCGCGGCACCCGCGTGGCCACCTGGACGGTGGCGCGCAGCGTGCGCGATGCGCTGGCCCAAGCCGGGTTTGTGGTGGAAAAAGTACCCGGCATCCCGCCCAAGCGCGACAACCTGCAGGGCGAGTACAACCCGGCCTGGGAACCCAAGAAGACGCGGGCCAGCCCCCTGCGTCGCACGGCCTCGAGTTGCGTCGTGATTGGCGCCGGCCTGGCCGGCGCGGCGGTAGCGGCCAGCCTGGCGCGCCGCGGCTGGCAGGTGACGGTGCTGGATGCGGCCGACACCCCGGCCGCTGGTGCCTCTGGCCTGCCGGCCGGCGTGCTGGCGCCCCATGTCTCGCCCGACGACAGCCTGCTGTCGCGCCTGTCGCGCTGCGGCGTCAGGGCTACGCTGCAGCAGGCGGGCCGTTGGCTGCAAGCCGGCCAGGACTGGAGCCCTAGCGGCGTGCTGGAACACTGCGTGGAGCATGAACGCAAGCTGCCGCACGCCTGGCAGCCCGAGCAGGCCTGGGCCAGCGCCGCCGGCGACTGGACCCGACTGGCAACGCCAGAGCAGTTGGCCCAGTGCGGCCTGCCGCCCAAGGCGCCAGCGCTGTGGCATGTGCAGGCCGGCTGGATCAAGCCGGCCTGCCTGGTTAGAGCCTGGCTGAGCAGCCCCGGTGTGAGCTGGCGCGGCAATGCGGCGGTGAGCCAGCTGACCTATCAATCCGGCGCCTGGCGGGTGCTGGACGCCAGCGGGCAGGAACTGGCCCAAGCCGAGCTGGTGGTGCTGGCGGCCGGCCATGCCAGCCGCGCGCTGGCCGAAACCGCACAAGACCAGCCACTGGCCCTGCAAGCCATTCGCGGCCAGGTGTCATGGGCCCGGCATGAGCCGACCGAGGCCGGCACGGCACAGGCGCTGCCGGCCTTCCCGGTCAACGGCCATGGCAGCCTGATTCCCGCCTTCCCGCACGCCGCAGGCCTGGCCTGGATCACCGGCGGCACGTTTGAGCGCGACAAGGCCAGTGCCGACATCAAGCCCCAAGACCACAAGCAGAATTTCGGCAAGCTGCAGACCCTGCTGCCCCAAGCCGCGCAAACGCTGGCGAGTCAGTTTGACAAGCTGGACATTCAGGCCTGGGCCGGCACTCGCTGCGCCACGCCCAGTCGCCTACCGGCGCTGGGCCCGCTGCAAGCGCCAGACCTGTGGCTGTGCAGCGGCATGGGCTCACGTGGATTGAGCTTTGCCGCGCTGTGCGCGGAGCTGCTGGCCGCCAGGCTGCATGCCGAACCGCTGCCACTGGAGCAGCGCCTGGCCGAAGCCTTGCTGCCAGCGCACGCAGCGCTCACAACTGGCTGAAATTCAAAAAAAAAAGGCCTCTAGCGCATACAGGGCAAGCGCAACAAGCTATTAAATAGATAGCAAACTTCAGCCTTCAAGCCACCTTGGCCAGCAACTGTTTGAGGCGTCCCGGATGCAAGGGCTTGCGCAGGCAGCCGCGGGCGCCGGCAAACCAGCCGCGCAGCCTGTCCAGGCGCGACATGTCACGGCCGGTAAGAATCAGGAAGTCCACGGCCGGGCGCGATGCGGTCACCTGCTTGAGCACTTGCCAGCAACGCATGTCGAACAAATTCATGTCCAAAATGACCAGCTTGTAGCGCCGGGTGCTGATCAGCCGCAGCGCTTCAGCCCCGCTAAGCGCCTCATCCACCTGCATCAGCCCGGCCTCGGCCAGCCTGGCGCGTAAATAAAGGCGCGACTGGCGGTCGACATCAACCACCAGCACCGGTCTGTAATTAGCCTGCAGGTGCACGGCTGGCGCACTGGCGGCCAAGGCCTGGCCCGGATGGCCATCGGGCGAGCCGCTGGCCTCTGACAAGAAATCCGGGTCCATCTCGAGGCTCAGGTCCAAGTCCAAGTCCAAGTTGGCTGCGGCAAAGCTGCGCGGCGGCACCGGGGTTATCGTCGGCTGGGCCAGCAAGTCATCCATGGTTTCTATCACCGCCGCCCAGTCCAAGGGACGCGTCAGCACCAGGCGGGCACGGCCAGGCGCGTTACCCCCTACCCATATCAGCGTGAGCAGGTCGTGAAGCGGATGGGCCAGCTCCAGCGCGGCTTCCCAGCTCTCCCCGTCCACCAGCATCAACTCGGGGGCCTGGCGGGTTTCCTCCGTCCACAGCGCATAGGCCACGAAGCGGGTTTCCGAGAGCTGAAAAATGCGGTACAGCGCCTGCCGTTCCTCATCGCTGAAGCCGAACACTTTTACAAAAATTCGCTTCCCAACAGCGTCATCGGTGTTTGTCATTTGGGGCCGATTATGCGAGTTCCGGCCACAGTCCGTTCCCCGTATAAACGCGCCTTAATGCATGGCCGCGGCCGGACGGCGCGCCTTCACATAGGCATCGCTGGGCAAATAGGCCTTGCCGTCGGCATAACGCCACTGCGCCATGGTGCCCTTGTTGCCGCGCAGCTCCAGCTTGCCGACGTAAGCGCCCATGGTCGACTGCTGGTCTATGGCGCGAAATTCGGCCGGACCAAAAGGCGTGGAAAACTTCAGGCCGCGCAGTGCCAGCACCAGCTTTTCGTTATCGGTGGAGTTGGCCTTCTTGATGCCGGCAAAAATCGCCTGCATGGTGGCGTAGCCGACCACCGAGCCGACCTTGGGGTATTCGTGAAAGCGGCGGTAGTAGTTGGCGGCAAAGCTGGCATGCTCGTGCGAGTCAATCTGATCCCAGGGGTAGCCGGTGACTATCCAGTTCCTGGGCGTTTCGCCTTTCAGCATATCCAGATACTCGGGCTCGCCCGACAACATAGACACCACGGGCACTTTGGGAAAAATGCCGCGCTGATTGCCTTCGCGCGCCAGCTTGGCCAGATCGGAGCCAAAGGTCACATTGAAAATGGCGTCGGGCTTGGCTTGCATGATGGCCTGCAGCGTGCTGCCGGCCTCCAGCTTGCCCTGCGCCGGCCACTGCTCGCCGACAAACTCCACATCGGGACGCTTGGCCTTGAGCAGCTCCTTGAAGCTGGCGACGGCGCTCTGGCCGTATTCGTAATTGGGCGCAATCGTGGCCCAGCGCTTGGCCGGCAGCTTGGCGGCTTCTTCGACCAGCATGGCCGCCTGCATATAGGTGCTGGGGCGCAGACGGAAGGTGTAGCGGTTGCCCTTGTCCCAGACCAGGGCGTCGGTCAGCGCCTCGCTGGCGATATACACACGCTTTTTTTTCTGCGCATGCTCGCTCAGAGCCAGCCCGACGTCGGACAAAAAGCCGCCGGCGAGCACATCGACCTTTTCCTTGGCGGTCAGCTCGATGGCTTGACGCAGCGCTTCCTCGGGCTTGCCGGCGTCGTCGCGGGCAATCACCTCCACCTTGCGGCCCAGCAGGCCGCCGGTCACATTGATCTCTTCCACGGCAAGCTGCCTGCCCTGGCGATAGGGCTGCGTGAATTGCGGCATGGTCGAGTAGCTGTTGATTTCGCCAATCTTGATGGGCGGCTTGGCGGCCAGCGCCAGGCCCCCCGTTGCCACGGCCACCAGCCACAAACCGCCCAAGCAGGCAGGTTTCGCAAATTTCACGGGTTTCTCCAAAAGTAAGCTGATTCTGTCCATCAACCGGGCGCGCATGCGGACCGCCCAGCGGGAAGTGCAGGAACTGTAGCAGCGTGCAAAGTCTTTCGCTGCGCGGCCCGGCATGACCCGCGGGCACAAAGCCCAGGCTCAGGCCTTAAACAGACAGCCCCAAAAAATCCGACAGAAGCGGCATGGCGACTGGTGAATATGCTTATCCGCATAAAGGCAGAACAAATGTGTAGTTTGTTTTCATAAGTCGCCCCCGTACATTTTCCGGCGTATGCATGAATTTGCCTTTATCTTTGCCGGATTTTCCGTTGGTCTCGTGGTGGGATTGACGGGGGTGGGCGGCGGCTCGCTGATGACGCCGCTGCTGATCTTCGTCTTCGGCATCAAACCCCATCTGGCCATAGGCACCGACTTGCTGTTTGCCGCTTTCACCAAGATGGGCGGCACGGTGAGCCTGGCGCGCGCGCGCATCGTGGACTGGCGCATCGTCGGCCAGATGGCTGCCGGAAGCATCCCGGCTTCGCTGCTCACTCTTTATGTCTTGCAGCGCCTGGGCCCGGCCAATCCGGCGACCCAGGCACTCATGACGACGACGCTGGGACTGGCACTGTTGCTGACCGCCTGCGCCACCCTCTACAAGGCTTTGCGCGGCAAGGCCGCCCCCGCTCACATCAGTACCGAGTCGCTGCAACAGGCCACGCGGGCGCGCCATTGGGCCTTGCCGCTGCTGTTTGGCGCCGTCATTGGCAGCCTGGTGACCCTGACCTCGGTGGGCGCCGGGGCCATAGGCGTGATCGTGCTGATGCTGCTTTACCCCGCCCTGCCGCTGCCGCGCATCGTGGCCGCCGACATTGCCCACGCCGTGCCGCTGACCCTGGTGGCGGGCCTGGGCCACGCGTCCATAGGCTCGGTCGACTGGCCGCTGCTGCTCAAGCTGCTGGCCGGCTCGCTGCCCGGCATCTGGCTGGGCTCCCAGCTGATGCGCAAAACGCCGGAGCGCGTCATCCGCTCACTGCTGTCCCTGTTGCTGGCCTATGCCGGCGCCAAACTGATTTCCCTCTAGACCCACACCGCCATGTACCAATACACAGAATTTGACCGCCAGTTTGTCAAGGCCCGCGCCGCCCAATACCGCGACCAGCTGACGCGCTGGCAGGCCGGGCAGTTGCCCGAAGACGAATTCCGCCCGCTGCGCCTGCAGAACGGCTGGTATGTGCAGCGCTACGCCCCCATGCTGCGAGTGGCCGTGCCCTATGGTGAACTCTCCAGCGCCCAGTTGCGCGTGCTGGCCACCATCGCCCGCGACTATGACCAGCCCAATGCGGCGCTGTTTGCCGAGGCGCAGGCCAGCCAGGACAAGCTGGGCGCGATTCCGCTGAAAAACGGCCTGTCGGTGCATTCCAAGCTGACCAAGGGCTACGCCCACTTCACCACGCGCCAGAACGTGCAGTACAACTGGATCCCGCTGGACAAATCGGCCGACGTGATGGACCTGCTGGCCAGCGTTGACCTGCACGGCATACAAACCAGCGGCAACTGCATACGCAACATCACCAGCGACGAGCGCGCCGGCATTGCCGTGGATGAGATCGCCGACCCGCGTCCCTTTGGCGAAATCATGCGCCAGTGGAGCACCTTGCACCCCGAGTTCGCCTTTTTGCCGCGCAAGTTCAAGATCGCCATCAGCGGCGCCAAAGAAGACCGCGCCGCCATAGGCTGGCACGACGTGGGCCTGCAACTGCTGCACAACGCCGAGGGCGAGCTGGGCTTCAAGGTGCTGGTCGGCGGCGGCATGGGCCGCACGCCCATCATTGGCACGGTGATCCGCGAGTTCCTGCCTTGGAACCAGATCATGAATTTCTTGGAGGCCGTGGTGCGGGTCTACAACCGCTATGGCCGGCGCGACAACATCTACAAGGCCCGCATCAAGATCCTGGTCAAGGCCGAGGGCCAGAAATACATCGACGATGTCGAGGCCGAGTACCTGCAGATCATGGAGCACGACGGCGGCCCGCACACCATCACGCAGGCCGAATTCGACCGCGTGGCCGCCTGCTTTGTGGCACCCACGCTGAGCTGCGACCGCAAGGACGCCGATGCCAAGATGGCCAACATCCTGCGCGCCGCGGCCGAGGACGACATTGAGTTTGGCCGCTGGCTGCAGCAAAACGTCGCGCCGCACAAAAACCCCGACCTGCGCGCCGTCACCCTGTCCTTCAAGCGCCTGGGCCAGGCCCCCGGCGATGCCACGACCGACCAGCTGGCCATCGCCGCCGACCTGGCCGATCGCTTCAGCGCCGGCGAGGTGCGCGTGACGCACGAGCAAAACCTGCTGCTGCCCTGGGTGCGCTGCGATGAGTTGCCCGAACTCTGGCGCGCCGCCCGCAAGGCCGGCTTTGCCAAAGCCAACATCAAGCTGCTGACCGACATGATTGCCTGCCCGGGCGGCGACTTCTGCTCGCTGGCCAATGCCCGTTCCATTCCTATCGCCGAGGCCATCACCGAGCGCTATCAGGATCTGGACGAGCTGCACGACCTGGGCGAGATCGATCTGCATATCAGCGGCTGCATCAACTCCTGCGGCCACCATCACAGCGGCCATATCGGCATCCTGGGCGTCGACAAGGACGGCAAGGAGTGGTACCAGATCTCCCTGGGTGGCGCCGACGGCTCCACGCTGTCAGGCCCGGCCCAGCCCGGCAAGGCGGTCGGCCCGTCCTTCTCGGCGGCCGAAGTGCCCGAGGTGATAGAGGCCGTGCTGGACACCTACCGCCAGCAGCGTGAAGGCCGCGAGACCTTTATCGCCACCCTGCGCCGCGTCGGTGCCGAGCCCTTCAAGGCCGCGGCCAATGGCGCACGCTTTAGCGCCAGCCGCGCCGAAGCCGCCGAAACCAGCGCCGCCTGAAGCCCCACCCAAGGAGTTGATTACTATGAAACTAATAGCTGCCAGCGCCCATCTGACGGGCGCCACAAGCCAAGATGTCATTGAACTGGCGAACGACGCCGATCCTTTCCAGCTGACGTTCGCCGGCGTAGACCGCATCGACCTGAACTTCCCCAAGTTCACCGACGGCCGGGCCTTCAGCCAGGCCTTCCTGCTGCGCCGCCGGCTTGGTTTCAAGGGCGAGATACGCGCTACTGGCGACGTGCTGGTCGATCAGCTGGCGCAAATGGAGCGCAGCGGCTTCGACGTCGCCGTGCTGCGCGCTGACCAGGATCTGGGCATTGCCCAGCGCGTGCTGGCCGCCTACCCCGGCTATGGCGTGGGCAAATACCAGGGCGATGCCGTCGACATCCAGCCCCACTTTGCGGCTGCGGCCTGAGACCAGCCATGGGTGCCATTTCCCTTTACGCCAAAGCCTCGCCGGATTTCGAGGCCAAGCTGGCCCACAGCCTGGCCTTGTTGAAATCGTCCGCCGCAAGCTTTGCCCCGCTGACCCAGGCCTCCAGTCTGGGCGCAGAAGACATGGTGGTGACGCATTTGCTGCAGCAAGCCGGCATAGCCTGCAGCATTTTTGTGCTGGATACCGGCATGTTGCACGCCGAAACCCTGGCGCTGATTGGCCGCATCGAAGCGCGCTACCAGCGCAAGGTCGATGTCTATCGCCCGATCGAGAGCGATGCCTCGGCCTTCGTGCAAACCAACGGCCCAGAGGCGATGTACCAAAGCCTGGCGCTGCGCAAGGAATGCTGCCACATCCGCAAGATGGAGCCGCTGGAGCGCGCTTTGGCTGGCAAGGGCGGCTGGCTGACCGGCCTGCGCCGCGAGCAATCCAACGCCAGGGCCGAGGTGCATGACGTCGAACAACAGGCTGAGCGTGTGAAGATCAACCCGCTGGCCGACTGGACCTGGGGCGAGGTCTGGCATTACATCGCGCTGCACCAGATTCCCTACAACCCGCTGCACGACCAGTTTTTCCCCAGCATAGGTTGCGCGCCCTGCACCCGTGCCGTCACGCTTGGCGAAGACTTCCGCTCCGGCCGCTGGTGGTGGGAAAACGAAAGCGCCAAGGAGTGCGGCCTGCATGTGTCCGCTGCCGATTCATCCCCCGTTTCCAGCATCATCCCCATACGAGAGATTCCCGCATGAACGCACGAACCGACCCCCAACTGCTGACCAAGCTCAGCAATGCCCACCTCGATGCGCTTGAGGAAGAAACCATCTTCATCCTGCGCGAAGTGGCGGCCGCCTTCGAGCGCCCGGCCCTGCTGTTTTCGGGCGGCAAGGACTCGCTGGTGATGCTCAAGTGCGCCGAAAAGGCCTTTGGTGTTGGCCGCATCCCCTATCCGCTCTTGATGATAGACACCGGCCACAACTTCCACGAAGTGACCGATTTCCGCGACCAACGCGCCAAGGAACTGGGTGCCGAACTGATCGTGCGCAACGTCGAAGACTCGATGAAACGCGGCACCGTGCGCCTGGCCCATCCCGGCGAGTCGCGCAATGTGCACCAGTCGGTCACCCTGCTCGAAGCCATTGAAGAATTCCACTTCGACGCGCTGATAGGCGGCGCCCGCCGCGACGAGGAAAAGGCCAGGGCCAAGGAACGCATCTTCTCGCACCGCGACAGCTTCGGCCAGTGGCAGCCCAAGGCCCAGCGGCCTGAGCTGTGGACGCTGTTCAACACCCGGCTGCAGCCCGGCGAGCACTTTCGCGTGTTCCCGATTTCCAACTGGACCGAGCTCGACGTCTGGCAATACATAGAGCGCGAGCAGATCGCTCTGCCTTCGCTTTACTACGCGCATCAGCGCCAAGTGGTGGAGCGCAAGGGTCTGCTGGTGCCGGTGACCGAACTCACGCCGGCGCGCGATGGCGAGCAGGTGATTGAAAAAACCGTGCGTTTTCGCACCGTGGGCGACATCACCTGCACCTGCCCGGTGGACAGCCCGGCCGCCACCGCTGCCGAAATCGTGATTGAGACGTTGGCCGCCGACGTGAGCGAACGCGGCGCCACGCGCATGGACGACAAAACCTCAGACGCTTCCATGGAAAAGCGCAAGAAAGACGGGTACTTCTGATGACTACTATTGATTTGATAGCTGGCAGCGCACAGCCAGCAGGCACTACAGGCCAAAACGACTTGAAATCGGCGCTGAAATTCATCACTTGCGGCTCCGTCGATGACGGCAAGAGCACCTTGATTGGCCGCCTGCTGGTGGACAGCAAGGCCGTGCTGCAAGACCACCTGGCCGGCGTGCAGCGTGCTGGCGAGACGGATCTGGCCCTGCTGACCGACGGCCTCTCGGCCGAGCGCGAGCAAGGCATCACCATAGACGTGGCCTACCGCTACTTCAACACCGAAAACCGCAAGTTCATCATCGGCGACGCGCCCGGCCATGAGCAGTACACCCGCAACATGGTGACGGCGGCATCGAGCGCCGACGCCGCCGTGGTTCTGGTCGACGCCACCAAGCTGGACTGGAAAAGCCCGGCGCTGGAGCTGCTGCAGCAAACCCGCCGCCACTCGCTGCTGGTCAATCTGCTGCGCGTGCCCTCCATCGTGTTTGCGGTGAACAAGCTCGATGCGGTCGAGGACTCCACATTGGCGTTCCAAAACATCCGCGCCGCGCTGGCCGCTTTTGCCCAGGCCGCCCATATCCCGGTCAAGGCGACGGTGCCGGTTTCGGCGCTCAAGGGTTACAACGTGGTCGATGCCAAGCCCGGCTGGTGCGGCTATGAAGGCCTGTCGCTGCTGGAACTATTGGAAACCCTGCCCAGCACGGCGGCCGAAACCACCGAAGCCTTTGCCTTTCCGGTGCAGTGGGTCGAAAAAACCGCCTCCTCATCGGCCGACACCAGCCAGGGCCGCCGCGTCTTCTGGGGCCGTGTGGCCACCGGCGGCGTGCAGCCCGGCCAAACCGTGACCGTGCTGCCCAGCGGACAAACTGCCGTGGTGGCCCAGGTCCTTAACCATGCGCGCCAGCCCAAGTCCATACTGGCCGGTCACAGCGCCGGCATCGTGCTGGACCGCGAGGTCGATGTCTCGCGCGGCGACTGGCTGCTGGCGCCAGGCAGTTTTGCGCCTTCGCGCGAGCTGGCTGTCACCATCGCCTGGATGGACGACGAGCCCCTGGTCGCCGGGCGCGTCTACTGGGCGCTGCAAGGCCACCGCTGGGTCAAGGCAAAGGTCAAGCGCATCGTGCACAAACTGGACGTCAATACCCTGGCCGAGGAGGACGTCAGCGAGCTGCCGCCCAATGCCATTGGACATATTGAGCTGAGCCTGCAGGAACCCCTGGCCACCCTGCCCTATGTGCGTTCGCGCATACTGGGTTCGCTGGTTCTGGTCGATACCGCATCGCACAAGACCTCTGGCGCAGCGCTGGTACTCTAAACAACAACATTCTTATTAACCACCTTGCTGGAAACCTCCTAAAATTGAGGGTTTCCACCGATTAGCCAACAAACCATGACACACATCGTCTCCGACTCCTGCATCCGCTGCAAATACACCGACTGCGTCGATGTTTGCCCCGTGGACTGTTTCCGCGAAGGCCCGAACATGCTGGTGATCGATCCGGACGAATGCATTGACTGCGCCGTGTGCATTCCAGAATGCCCGGTCAACGCCATCTATGCCGAAGAAGATGTGCCGGCCGACCAGCTCGATTTCATCAAGCTCAATGCCGACCTGAGCCGCGCCGCGGGCTGGAAAAGCATTACCAAGCGCAAAGAGCCCTTGCCCGATGCCGACGACTGGAAAGACAAGACCGGCAAACTGTCCGAGTTGGTGCGCTGACAGCCACCCCGCCCGCCGGCGCCTGGATTGACCGGACGGGCAGCCCTATTTAGACAAGCAAGCCTGAAAACATGGAACCTCAACTGAACCAAGAAGTGATCAACACCGCAGCCCAGCACGATGGTCCGATCGAAACCGATGCCGTCATCGTGGGCGCCGGCCCTGTGGGTCTTTTTCAGGTGTTTGAACTGGGCCTGCTGGAAATCAAGGCCCATGTGATCGATTCGCTGGCCTATCCTGGTGGCCAGCCCATAGAGCTGTATCCCGACAAGCCGATTTACGACATTCCCGCGATTCCGGTCTGCACCGGCAAGGAGTTGACCGACAACCTGCTCAAGCAGATCGAGCCCTTTGGCGCGACCTTCCACCTGGGACAGGAAGTCAGCGTGGTGCAAAAGCAGGAAGACGGCCGTTTCTTTGTTGAAACCTCCAAGGGCACGCGCTTTCTGACCAAGACCATTTTCATTGCCGCCGGCGTGGGCGCCTTCCAGCCCAAGCTGCTGCGCGTCGAGGGTCTGGACAAGTTTGACGACAGCCAGCTGTTTTACCGCGTCAAGAATCCGGCCGACTTTGCCGGCAAAAACCTGGTCATCGTGGGCGGTGGTGACTCCGCACTCGACTGGGCGCTGAACTTTGTCGCCGAAGGCCCGAACAAGGCCGAAAGCGTGATCCTGATCCACCGCCGCGACGGCTTCAAGGCCGCGCCTGCCAGCGTGGCCAAGATGAGAGAGCTGTGCGATGCCTACGAGATGCAGTTCATCGTCGGCCAGATCACCGGCTACGACGAAAAAGACGGCCAGTTGAGCGGCGCCAAGGTCACTGGCACCGACGGCGTGACGCGCGTCGTGCCGCTGGACGTGCTGCTGGTCTTCTTTGGCCTGTCGCCCAAGCTTGGCCCCATTGCCAACTGGGGTCTGGACATAGAACGCAAGCAGTTGCAGGTGGATACCGAGAAATTCTCGACCAACATCCCCGGCATCTTTGCGGTCGGCGACATCAACACCTATCCAGGCAAGAAAAAGCTGATTCTGAGCGGCTTCCACGAGTGCGCGCTGGCCGCCTTTGGCGCCGCACCCTTCATCTTCCCTGACAAGAAGATTCACCTGCAGTACACCACCACCAGCCCCAAGCTGCACAAGGTGCTGGGCGTGGAATCGCCAGTGTTCGACTGAGCCTGAGCCGCACTACCCCAAAGCCCGCGCCTTGCGGGCTTTTTTTCGTCGCTTCAGGCGGCGTCACCAACTGGGAAAGGCGCAAGCGGCGCCAGCAAGGCCTGCAGGTCCTCGGGCGTGAACTTGCTGGCCATGGCGCCGTCGCTGCCCACCACACCTTCGGCCAGGGCGGTCTTGCGTGCCTGCAGCTCCAGCATGCGCTCCTCTATGCTGCCCTCGACCACCAGTTTGTAGACAAACACTGGCTGATGCTGGCCGATACGGTGCGCGCGTGCCGTGGCCTGTTGCTCGGCAGCCGGGTTCCACCAGGGATCCACATGGATCACGGTGTCGGCGGCCGTGAGGTTGAGCCCGACGCCGCCAGCCTTCAGGCTCACCAGCAGTATCGGCACTGCCCCCTCCTGAAACTGGCGCACCAGCGCACCGCGTTTTGGCGGCGAGGTAGCACCGGTCAGCGACAGCCAGGACAGCTGCAAGGCCTGCAGCTCGGTCTCAATCAGCGTCAGCATGGCGGTGAATTGCGAAAACACCAGCACACGCCGGCCTTCGGCAAGCAGCTCAGGCAGCATGAGCCGCAGCAGTTCCAGCTTGGCACGCTGCATGGTTTTGACGGGCTTGACGCCTTTGAGTAGATAGGGGTCGCAGCAGACTTGGCGCAGCCTGAGCAGCGCATCGAGGATGCTGATCTGGGCGCCGGCAAAGCTATTGCGCTTCAAGACCCGGCGCACCTGCACGTCGGCCGCCACGCGCACGCTTTCGTAGAGCTCGCGCTGACGGCCCTGCAGCTGCACCTTTTTGATGACCTCGGTGAGAGCCGGCAACTCGGTTGCCACCTCATCCTTGCGCCGGCGCAGGATGAAGGGCCGCACCCGCTGCGCCAGCAACTGGGCCCGCAGCGTTTCACCGTTGCTCTCAATCGGTTTGCGCCACAGCCGCGCAAAGCTGCGGGCATCGCCCAGGAAGCCCGGCATCAGAAAATCAAACTGCGCCCAAAGGTCGCCCAAGTGGTTTTCCAGCGGCGTCCCTGTAAGGCACAGGCGGTGACTGGCCTGCAGGCTGCGCAATGCCCGCGCGGTGCGGCTGGCGGCATTTTTCACCCACTGCGCCTCATCCAGAATCAGCAAGTGAAAAGGCTGACGGGCCAGCATGGCGATGTCACGCCATAGCAGGGAATAGGTGCTCAACACCAGGTCATGCCCGGCCATGCGGCCGAAATCCTCGGCACGGCGCGGGCCCTGCAGCGTCAGCACCCGCAAATCGGGCGCCATGCGCGCCGCTTCGGCCTGCCAGTTGAATACCAGCGAGCTCGGCAGCAGCACCAGCGAAGGCAAGTTGGCCCGCCCGGCCTGTTTTTCTATCAGCAAATGCGCCAGCGTCTGCGCGGTTTTGCCCAGGCCCATATCGTCGGCCAAAATGCCGCCCAATTGCTGCCCCCGCAGATACTGCAGCCAGGCGACTCCCTGACGCTGGTAAGGCCGTAGCGTGATGCCCAGGCCGGCAGGCGCATCCACGGCTTGCGGGCCATCGCTTGCCTGCAGGCGCTGCGCCAGTTGGCGCAGCCCGGCATCGCCCTGCCATTGCCAGGCCCCATGCAGGCCTGCGCGCTCGACGCCGGCATCCAGCCCATCCAGACGCCAGGCGTCCCAGGCCGACAATCGCAGCGGCCCCTCTGCGCGCTGCGTATCGGTCAGCAAATCCAACATGGCGCCGACAATGGCCTTGAGCAAAACCGCCGGCGCAACTATGCGTTTGCCGCCGGGCGCACGCAGCTGAATCAAGGCCTTGTCGTCAATGGCAGCCACCTGCCGGGCATTGAGCCAGCGTTGGTCCCGCCGCAGCAGATCCGCCAGCATGGGCGCAAGGTCCAGCGTTTCCCCATCAACCTCAACGCCCAGTGTCAGCAGCCATGAGCCCTCGCGCGCCGGCAAGCCCAAGGCGCTCACCACGGGCGGGCGCCCACGCATAGAGGCGGCAACTTCCTTGCCCAAGACCTCGCCGGTGTCAGGACTGACGATCAGACGCCAGGCATCCACAGCCACGCTCTCATGCGCAAACCCGGGGCGGACCACCACAGCCCATCCCTCAGCCTGCAAGGCGGGCAGCTGATCGGCCCAAAAATCTCCAAAAAATGCTTCCTGCACCAGCGACCACAGGTGATCATCAGCCGCCGCGGCCTCATCGCCGCGCCACTGCAGGGAATCAAGTGGCAGCTGGTAAAGGCCAAGCGCCCAGACCTGGTCCATGGCTTCGGCCTCTGCCGCCAAATCGCGCCGCAAACTGAGCTGCTGGCCCTGCTTGCTTGTCAAGGGCTGAGTCGCTGCAGCACGGGTATTCAGCACACTGGACGGTGCTGGTACTTCCCAAAACAGGCCATCATCGGTGCGATAAGTCCAGTCGACCTTCACCACGGTCACGCTGTCGCCTCTAGCGCCGAACGGACCGCCTGGCTTCATGCCCAGCAAGCCGTCGCCGCGTGTCAGGGTTTGCAGTGTCAGGCGCGGGCGAAACTGGCCCGCCACCACCAGCGTCTTGGCGGCGGCAGCATCGCTGGCCTGATGCTCTGGATGTTCTGACTTGGTCTTGCGGCGGCTGGGCATGGCCGCCATTGTCCATGCTCTCTTTCTGTCCGCAGCGCCTGAGCGCAAAGTCGTCCGCCGATCCGCTCTACAATTTGCACTGTGTTCGAAAGAACACTTTCGCTGGGGGTGTTGCCGCCGTGACCACAAGCATGGGCGCCGACTGAGAAAGTCCCTTTGAACCTGATTGAGGTAATCCTCGCGCAGGGAAGCATGTGCCAGATCTTGCGCCATTCAAGCCGGGCGTCTGGCCAGCCGACCTGCCATTAACAAACGGAACAGTTGATGGCCAACACCCCCTTGCCCTCTGCCGGTGGCAACACCGCGCTCACCCCTCTGCCCCAGGGCGATCGTCTGTTCGGCTGGCGCGATCATGCGGCGCTGTGGCTCAGCCTGGGCGTCGGTTTGCTGGTCATGCAGATAGGCGCCTATCTGGTGCCGGCACTAGGCACTCAGGCGGCCCTTAGTGTCATCATCTGCGGCTCCGTGCTGGGGGCCGGTCTGCTGGCCTGGACCGCCAAGATAGGCTGCGACAGTGGCTTGTCTAGCGCCGGCTTGATGCATGCCACTTACGGCAGCCATTTTGCGCGCCTGCCGGTGCTGCTGAACATCGTCCAACTGATTGGCTGGACCACTTTCGAGCTGGTCGTCATGCGTGACGGCACGATGGCCATTGCACGGCAATCAGGCGGTGCGACGGGCACCCTGTGGCCGCTGCTGGCAACCTTGCTTTGGGGCGGCGTATTGCTGGCCTTGCTGTCGGGCTCCATGGTCAAGCTGGTGCGCAAATTCATTGGCCGCTACGGCCTGCCGCTGGTGATTGCCTCGCTGTTGTGGCTCAGCTGGCAGTTTCTTTCCAAGGCCAGCGCACAAGGCTTCTTGGCCTTGTGGAATCGCCCGGGCGATGGCGGCATGAGCACACTGTCGGCTCTTGATCTGGTGATTGCCATGCCGGTGTCCTGGCTGCCGCTCGTGGCTGACTTTGCGCGCCATGGCCGTGATGGCAACAGCGCACTGCGCGGCACCTGGCTGGGCTATGCCATTGCCAACATATGGTGCTATGCCCTCGGTCTGCTGGTGGCGCTGACGACGCCCAGCACGGATCTGGTCGCCGCACTGCTGCTGGCGCAAGGCGGCTTGATCGCGCTGGGCCTGATACTGATCGATGAAGTGGATAACGCTTATGGTGATCTGTACTCGGGTTCGGTGGCCGGTCACAGCCTCAAACCCAGCTGGAGCGTGCGGCGCTGGGGCATGGCGCTGGCCGTGCTGTGCACCGCATTGGCGCTGGTGCTGCCCATGCATAGCCTGGAGCCGTTTTTGCTGATGCTCAGTTCAGTGTTCGTTCCGCTTTACGGCGTCATTCTGGCGCGTCTGGCTGGACAGGCAAACGTGGCCGCGCTGGTGAGCGAACGCAAGGTCAACCACAGCGCGGTCGTCATCTGGCTGCTAGGCGTTGCCTGCTACCACCTGTGTGCGCAGCTGGCTCCCGGCTGGGGCGCCGCCCTGCCCACTTTGGCACTGACTTTTGTATTGGCCCGTGTTACCCGCTTTCGCGCTGGAAATTCGGGCCTCACCGCAAGGGCTTGAGCCGCATGGATAAAGGGGCATGGCCGTGGTTCAGCGGCCCGCTGCCGGCACCGGTGCGCACCCTGGCGCCAGCCGCCAGCGCTGCGCGTACATAGGCGCGCGCCGCCTCGACCGCCTCCAGCAGGCTTGCGCCGAGCGCCAAGTGCGCGGCAATCGCCGAAGACAGCGTGCAGCCCGTGCCATGGGTATTGGCGCTATGAATGCGTGGCGCGCGCATCCAGTGCGCATCGGCGTTTTGCATGAGCAACAAGTCGCTCACCACGTCGCCCGCCAAGTGCCCGCCTTTGAGCAATACCGCTTGTGCGCCCATGGCAAGCAAGTCGTGCGCAGCCGCCTCCATCGCAGCTTCGTTGTCCAATGTGCGACCGACCAGCAACGATGCCTCGTCCAGATTGGGCGTGACTACGGTGGCGCGACCAAACAGTTCATGCACCAGCACGGTAATGGCGGGGTTGTCGATCAATACGGCACCGCTGGTGGCGACCATGACCGGATCCAGCACCACTTTTTGCAACGCGTAGCGATCAATCGCCTCTGCCACCGTCTGGACAATCTCTGGCGCATGCAGCATGCCTATCTTCACGGCATCCAGGCCTATGTCTTCCACCACGGCGTCAATCTGCTCTCGCAGCATGCCAGCGGGCACCCCATGAATGGCCCGCACACCCCGTGTGTTTTGTGCGGTTAGCGCCGTGATCGCCGTCATGCCGTAGCAACCCAGTGCCGCAAAGGTTTTCAGATCAGCCTGAATGCCGGCGCCGCCACCACTGTCGGAACCCGCGATGGACAGCACGCGTGGGTATTCAAACTCAAAAGTTTCAACCATCATTTGTTTATCTCTGCACTTTTAATGTTTCATCACACAAGGACTTGAGATTCAGTGCCGCGGCGCACGGATCATCTGCCGCACACAAAGCGCTCACCACGGCGAGTCCATCGGCGCCGGCCAGCAATACCTCGCGCGCGTTGCCCGCATGTAGGCCACCGATAGCAACCAGAGGCAAACGCGTAGCGGCGCGCACCAGCGCCAAGCCGTCCAGGCCCCAGGGTTCCTTGGTGTCGGTCTTGGTCGGCGTGGCATAGATTGGGCTCACACCGAGATAGTCCACGGGTAGCATGGCGCTTTCCTGCACATTGGCCATATGCTCCACAGACCAGCCGATAAAAACCTCAGGCGGCAACAGCTTGCGCGCTTGATCCACCGGCATGTCGCTTTGCCCCAGATGCACGCCCTCGGCACGGCAGGCCAACGCAATATCAATACGATCGTTAATCACCAGCGGCACACGGTGCGGCGCCAGCAGTTGTTTCAACACCAGGGCTTGCGCCAAAAACTCACGTGTTCCCAGATGCTTTTCGCGCAGTTGAACGCAGCTCACCCCGCCTTGCACGGCAGCATTCACCACATCGGCCAGGGGCCGGCCCCGCGTTAGCGAGGAATCTGTGACGAGGTAAAGCCGCAAGGCCTCGGGGTTTAACCTTGCCACGCTGCCAACTCCATCTTGAGCCGTTTGTCAAACGTGGTTTGGTCCAGAAGCTGCAACTCATCCAGCAGACTGACCGCCATGCTGCCCACCCCCAGACCATGGGCTTGTATCTTCTCGGCAGCAACCTCACCGGCAACGCCGAGAAACGCCATGGCTGAGGTAGTAGCACGCCAGGCATCGGGTTGCACGGCACAAAATGCGCCGACGAGTGCGCTGGCCGAGCAGCCGACACCCGTGATCCGTGTCATCCATGGATGGCCATTGGAAAGGCGGGCCCAACGCTTGTGGGCATCAAAAATATGGTCAACCTCACCACTAACACAGATCGTGCCACTCGTGCGTTCAGCCAGGGTCTGAGCTGCGTCCAAGGCGTCATTGGCAGACGCACTGCTGTCAACGCCACGCGTCTTAACAGCGCCACCGGCAACACTCATGATTTCCGACCCATTGCCGCGAATCACCGTAGGTAAGGCAATGGCCAGCAGGCCCTCCAGTGCCTGGTTTCTGTAAGGCGTTGCGCCGGCCCCAACAGGGTCAAGCACCGATGGAATGCCACGCTGAGCGGCTGCTGCCAGAGCCAGCTTCATGCTCTCGACCCAATAAGGATCAAGCGTGCCAATGTTGATCACCAGCGCCTGAGCGATGCCAACCATATCGCGCACTTCTTCATGGGCGTGAGCCATGACCGGCGAAGCACCCACGGCCAACAGAGCATTGGCGTTGAAATTGATCGCTACCAGATTGGTGATGCTATGCACCAAGGGCGAACGCTCGCGAAGCGCTACAACATCTGACCAGATAGCTGCAGCAGAGAGATTTGAAAGCATTTTTCTTTAAGGGGAAAGATGGAGCGCGTAAGTCCAAAGACTTCACCACGATGGGCGACAAAATTGTGGCCGTATATACCGCAGGCAAGTAGTGCACTAACGATTATCGCGGCATACGAGAGGAGAAGCGGGCCCCGCAAATCTGAACAGCGCTATAAGTAGGAGCTCCGGGTGTAAGGCTGGGCCAATGCAGGTCTGGCAAGAGGGAGTTCTTCATCTTCATGAAGGAGTCAGCGCGGCGCACACACACGGCCGCCTTCCAGGCTCGGGTAGATCAGGTCGTATTGCGCGAAGACTAGAGCCTTGGTCAAACAGTGCAAGCAGTTCGAGCGCCCCCAACCCCGCACTAGCAAGGCGCAGCCTGGAAACAGGGGGTATCCCTACCTGTTGCGCAAACTGACCATCACCCGCGCTAATCAGGCCTTTTTCAGCTGCCTACTCAAGTTCAAATTACTCGAAGTACAAAGGCAGTCATGGGACGGGTTTACCCAATGGGCGATGGCCACGCCGTACTTGATGCAAATCAGGGCGCGGTTTTTCGCGGATACGCCGTTGCGCCCCTGGATAGAGCAGCTCTGCGCCGAGCTGGTGGCCGCCGGCGTCGCTAAGCGGGAAGGCCGCGACCTTCTGAATGCCTGAGCCGCCCAGAGTCCGATCGAGCGGCCTAGCGCCCGGGGATCGTTATTTGAAAATGCCAGCCACAAAAAAGCCCGCATGGCAGGCCTGCGGGCGGTTCTGAAGGGACTCAAGCCAAAGTGAATCGGCCAAAGAAAAAGCCCAGTCAATCACTTGATCAACTGGGCGTTTCTTGCTGTAAGAGCCTGACGATGTCCTACTTTCACACGGGAATCCGCACTATCATCGGCGCTAAGTCGTTTCACTGTCCTGTTCGGGATGGGAAGGAGTGGTACCAACTTGCTATGGTCATCAGGCATAACTTTTTGACGGGTTGTCGCTAGGACAACCTATCGAATTCATAGAGCAAATCAGCTTTAATTTAGATTATTGCACAGCCCGAACTTAAGTTCTGGGCGGCGTCTTTTGAATGCGTCAACTTGGCATAACAACCCTGAGCAATCC
>NZ_FOKZ01000014.1 GCF_900112285.1 Polaromonas sp. OV174
AAACGCCAAAAGTCTGGCGAACGTTGGAAAAATGGTTGCGCCACCGCCTGAGGGCGATCCAGCTGTGGCATTGGAAGCGGCCGAGGACGATTTACCGGGGGCTTAAGGCGATGGGTGCCAGCGAAGACGTTGCCAAGCAGGTGGCGGGAAACTGCCACCGTTGGTGGCGCAACAGCAATGGGGTCATCAAGATCGTGCTGACGATTGCGTACTTCAATGGGCTGGGGGTGCCAAGACTGTCCTGACCTCAAGCGCTCGAATCGCCCGGTGCGGACCCGCATGCCGGGTGGTGTGGCAGGGGTGCCTCCAAGAATGGAGGCCCCCTATGCCGATGGCTTGTCAATGCTTAGCGAACCCAGCCGCCACCGCGCAGTTGCCAACCGCCGTGCGGAGCCTGAGCCCAGTGGTGAGGCTGCCAGCGATAGCCGGGGCGCGGGCGCTCGTAGCGACCGGGCACCCACTGGTGACGTCCGTTGGACCAACCCCAATAGCCGCTGATCCAGACCGCGCCCGCGAAGGGAGCGACGGGAATGGCTTCAACATAGGGCGCGGGGGGCGCTACGCCCACCACCACATCGGGTTGATAGGGCGCCGCGGGCTGGCTGTAAACCGCCTGGCTTTGCGGATACGGTGCGACCACGCATGCCGATAAGGCCATAGTGGCCGCGGACAAGGCGGCCAGGCGAAAAATAGAGCTTGATGTCATCGTGAAACTCCTGCGTTTGAACCATGAAAAAGGGGTCTTTCATGCTTACAACGCTGGCGCGGTGCTTGCAGCCTACGCCTTGCTGTCGTGGGGCGCTTCTTTACCGTATAGATACAAGCCCATGCCCTGGCGGCTCAGGCCGCGTGAGGCAGTTAGAATCCAGCATCAGGCTCGTTATATCAACAGCCATTGCAAGAGCGAGAAAGGCAGACTGGTTATGACACCGCGAACTACAACGGTAAAGTTTTTATAGCTTATCAGGCCGTAGTCCGCGCGCCTTATGCGCTACCAGCTACAAAATTCATAGTAAAGCGCGGTCCGATCCGCGTTTTTTTTTGCCCGACACTTTTTCATTTTTTTCAACATGATTCAAATCACACTTCCCGACAGCTCCAAACGTGATTATTCCGGCCCCGTGACCGTGGCCGACGTTGCCGCCTCGATAGGCACCGGCCTGGCCAAGGCGGCCCTGGGCGGTAAGGTCGATGGCAAGCTGGTCGATACCAGCTACCTGATCGACAAAGACAGCGCGCTGTCCATCATCACCGCCAAAGACGCCGATGGCCTGGAGCTGATACGCCATTCCGCCGCCCACTTGCTGGCCTATGCGGTGAAGGAGCTGTTTCCGGAGGCGCAGGTGACCATTGGCCCGGTGATCGAGAACGGATTTTTCTATGACTTCTCGTACAAGCGGCCCTTCACGCCGGATGACTTGACGGCCATCGAGAAAAAGATGACAGAGCTCGCCGCCAAGGATGAGCCGGTGACGCGCCGAGTGTTGCCGCGCGACCAAGCCGTGGCTTATTTCAAGGAGCTGGGCGAGCACTACAAGGCCGAGATCATCGCCAGCATTCCGGCGAATGAAGACGTTTCGCTGTACCGCGAAGGAAAATTCGAGGACTTGTGCCGCGGCCCACACGTGCCCAGCACCGGCAAGCTGAAGTTCTTCAAGCTTATGAAGCTGGCCGGCGCTTACTGGCGCGGTGACCACCGCAACGAAATGCTGCAGCGCATTTACGGCACGGCCTGGGCCACGAAAGACGAACTCCAGCAGTACCTGACGCTGCTGGAAGAGGCCGAGAAACGCGACCACCGCAAACTGGGCAAAGAGCTGGATCTGTTCCACATTGATGAGCATTCGCCCGGTACGGTGTTTTGGCACCCCAAGGGCTGGACCGTGTGGCAAGGCGTTGAGCAATACATGCGCAAGGTCTACCAGGACAACGGCTATCAGGAGGTCAAGGGTCCGCAGATTCTGGACAAAGGCCTGTGGGAAAAAACCGGCCACTGGGACAAATACCGCGAAAACATGTTCACGACCGAGTCGGAGAAGCGCGAGTACGCGCTCAAGCCGATGAACTGCCCCGGTCACATCCTGATCTTCAAGCAAGGCATCAAGAGCTACCGCGACCTGCCGCTGCGTTACGGCGAGTTCGGCCAGTGCCACCGCAATGAGCCCACCGGCGGCCTGCACGGCATCATGCGGGTGCGCGGCTTCACGCAGGATGACGGCCACATTTTTTGTACTGAAGAGCAGATCCTCAAGGAGTGCGTCGACTACACGACGCTGCTGCAAAAGGTCTATACCGACTTCGGCTTCAAAAACATCATCTACAAGGTGGCGACGCGGCCCGAAGCCCGTATCGGCTCCGACGCCAGCTGGGACAAGGCCGAACACGCGCTGATCGAAAGCCTGCGCGCGTCGGGTTGCGAGTTTGAAATTTCCCCGGGCGAGGGGGCCTTCTACGGTCCGAAGATTGAATACACACTGAAGGATGCGATTGGCCGGCAATGGCAGTGCGGCACCATTCAGGTCGACTTCTCCATGCCCGAGCGCCTGGATGCCGAATATGTGGGTGAAGACGGTGAACGTCATCGCCCCGTGATGCTGCACCGCGCGATTGTCGGCAGCCTGGAGCGATTCATTGGCATCTTGATTGAAGAGCATGCCGGCGCACTGCCAACCTGGCTGGCACCGGTGCAGGTTTCCGTGCTCAATATCACCGATTCACAGGCTGATTACGCTCGCGAAGTTGCCAAAGCGTTGCGAAATCAAGGGCTTAGAGTCAACCTCGATCTGCGCAATGAAAAAATTACGTATAAAATACGCGAGCATTCCTTGCAAAAGCTGCCCTATATCCTTGTCGTCGGTGACAAAGAGAAGGCCGCCGGAGCAGTTGCAGTGCGCGCCCGGGGTAATAAAGACCTTGGAGTGATGTCCCTAGATGCATTTGCTCAGCAAATTTCTTCCGACATTGCACAAAAAGCCTGATTTTTGACAAGTTTGTCGATGAAATAGGCCTGTCGTCCTTGTGGGACGGGCGCGAGCAGCTATAGCTTTTATAGCAAATATTGAAGGACAAAAGCCATCGCTACTGAATTTCGTGACCGCCGCCACCGTGAAGAACGCAAGCACCGCTTGAACCGTGAAATCATGGCCCCCGAAGTGCGTCTGACTGGGCCGGACAACGAGCCCCTGGGCGTTGTCAGTCTCATGGAAGCGCTCCGGCTCGCCGGTGAAGCGGACGTAGATCTGGTTGAGATTTCGCCAACGGCTGTGCCGCCGGTATGCCGGCTCATGGACTACGGCAAGTTCAAGTACGCCGAGCAAAAGAAGGCGGCGGAAGCGAAGTCCAAGCAAAAAGTGATCGAGGTCAAGGAAGTCAAGTTCCGGCCCGGCACTGATGATGGCGACTACAACATCAAATTGCGCAATATCAAGCGCTTTTTGGAAGACGGCGACAAGTGCAAGATTACTTTGCGCTTTCGCGGTCGGGAAATTACCCACCAGGAATTGGGCTTGGCTTTGCTCGCACGTATCCGTGACGAGTTGGCCGATTTGATCGTGGTGGAGCAGTTCCCCAAGCTCGAAGGCCGGCAGATGGTCATGATGATCGCGCCGGGCCGCAAGAAGGTCGCAGCCAAGCCGTCGGCAGAGGCTACGCCTTCCGCTGCGAGCTGAGCGATTCGGCTGTAGAGATGAAACAAGGGCTTGCTGGTTTTTAATCAGCGGGTCGTGAAAGGGGCGCCTGACGGTGTTCCTGAGTAGGCGGGCGACAAGCCGGCCTTTCAAAAGTGATGGTGTCAAAACCATTGCGACAGGCGGCAGGCTTAAAACTCTGCCGCTGCAAGTGGCGAGCCTTAAAGCTTGCTACTACAAGTGGCTCGGGGCCATCAAGTCTGCGTAAGGTTCGCAGCGCCTCACGAGCACAAATGAAAAGGAGCATTAATATGCCCAAAATGAAGACCAAGAGCAGCGCGAAAAAACGTTTCCGCGTTCGTCCGGGTGGTACCGTCAAGCGCGGTCAAGCCTTCAAGCGTCACATTCTGACCAAGAAGACCACCAAAAACAAACGCCAATTGCGTGGCTCCACTGCTGTTCATGAGACCAATATGGGTCACATGGCACAGATGCTGCCAGGCCGTGGTATTTAATTTAACGACGAACAAGGAGTAATCACATGCCTCGCGTCAAACGTGGTGTAACGGCTCGCGCCCGCCACAAAAAAGTTCTCGCCCTTGCAAAAGGTTTCCGCGGTCGCCGCGGTAATGTCTTCCGTATCGCCAAAGAAGCGGTAATGAAGGCTGGGCAATATGCCTACCGTGACCGTCGTACCAAGAAACGCGTGTTCCGCCAGTTGTGGATCGCTCGTATCAATGCTGCCAGCCGTTCATTTGGCATGACTTACAGCCAGTTTGCCAATGGCCTGAAAAAAGCCGGTATCGAGATTGACCGCAAGGTTTTGTCCGATATGGCTATCCATGACAGCGCTGCTTTCGGCGCTATCGTTGAACAGGTGAAAGCCAAGCTGGCCGCCTGATTTTCAAGGTGTAATGCTATTGAATTGGTAGCTAATTACGCACGAAAATAAAGGGCTGGAGCTTGAAAAGGCTCTGGCCCTTTTTTATTGCCTGTGATGTAGCGCTCGTGTGATGGCCGTGTGGCCGAAAGTGTTGCTGCTGTTTTCCTCCTCGCACCCGTACAAGAGAATTTATGAACGAAGCTGATGCCCTCAATGAACTGGTCAGTTCTGCCAAAGCCAGTTTTGCGCAGGCCATGACGCCTGCCGATCTGGAGAATGCGAAAGCGCAGTTTCTGGGTAAATCAGGGCGTGTGACCGAGTTGATGAAGGGAATGGCGCAACTTTCCGTGGAAGAAAAAAAATCCCGCGGTGCCGCCATCAATTTGGCCAAGCAGGCCATCGAGGCCGCGCTCAACGAGCGTCGCCAGGCGCTGGCCGACGCCGAACTGCAAAAGCAGCTCAAGGCCGAAGCGCTAGACGTGAGCCTGCCGGGCCGTCAGCGCAGCCAGGGTGGTCTGCACCCCGTGTCTTTGACGCTGGAACGGATTGAAGCCATTTTCGGCTCCATGGGTTTTGATGTGGCGCAGGGCCCGGAGATTGAAACCGACTGGTTCAACTTCACCGCGCTCAACACGCCCGAAGACCATCCGGCACGCTCCATGCACGACACCTTTTATGTCGAGGGCGGCACCGAAGCGGCGCCCAATCTGCTGCGCACCCACACCAGCCCGATGCAGATCCGCTATGCGGTTCAGCATGTCAAAAAACACCGCACACTGATTGACGCCGGCGGCAGCATGCCCGAGATTCGCGTCATCGCGCCAGGCCGCACTTATCGCGTTGACAGCGATGCCACGCATTCGCCCATGTTCCACCAGTGCGAAGGCCTGTGGGTAGGCGAGAACGTGAGCTTCAAGGACTTGAAGGTCGTGTTCACCGATTTTTGCCGCACCTTTTTCGAAAGCAATGATCTGGTGCTGCGTTTTCGGCCCAGCTTTTTCCCCTTCACCGAGCCCAGCGCCGAGATCGATATCCAGTTCCAGACCGGGCCGCTGGCCGGCCGCTGGCTGGAAGTCGCCGGCTCCGGCCAGGTGCACCCCAACGTGGTGCGCAACATGGGTCTGGACCCTGAAAAATACATTGGCTTTGCCTTTGGTATGGGCCCGGACCGCCTGACCATGCTGCGTTACGGGGTGAACGACTTGCGCCTGTTCTTTGATGGCGATATCCGTTTCCTGTCCCAATTCCAGTCGTAAAAATAACAAGAACAACAAGGTAAGACCATGCAATTTCCAGAATCCTGGTTGCGCGAATTCTGCAACCCGTCGCTCACGACCGAACAGCTCGCCGAAACCCTGACCATGGCCGGGCTTGAGGTCGAGGAGCTCAAGCCTGTAGCGCCACCCTTTACCCAAATCGTTGTCGGTGAAATTCGGGAAGCCGTGCAGCATCCCAATGCTGATCGCCTGCGCGTTTGCCAGGTCGATGTGGGGCAGGGCACTCTGCTCAACATCGTTTGTGGTGCGCCCAATGCCCGCGTTGGCATCAAGGTGCCGTGCGCCCTGGTGGGTGCCGAGCTGCCGCCCGGCGAAGATGGCAAGCCCTTTCTGATCAAGCTGGGTCAGCTGCGTGGCGTCGAAAGCCAGGGCATGCTCTGTTCGGCGCGTGAGCTCAAGTTGTCCGAAGACCAAGGTGGTCTGTTGGAACTGGCAGCAGATGCGCCAGTGGGGCAAAACATACGCGAACACTTGAAGCTTGATGACACGCTGTTCACCCTCAAGCTGACGCCCAATCTGGCGCATTGCCTGAGTGTCTACGGTGTCGCGCGCGAAGTGGCCGCCCTGACCGGCGCGCCTTTGAAGGCACCTTCGATTGCAGTCACGCCCGTGGGCAATCAGGACAAACTGGCCGTCAAGATCAGCGCCCCCGATCTGTGCGGTCGTTTCTCCGGCCGCATCGTGCGCAATCTCAACACCCAGGCCACCACACCGGCCTGGATGGTGGACCGCCTGGCCCGTTGTGGCCAGCGCAGCGTGACGGCGCTGGTGGACATCTCCAATTACGTGATGTTCGAGCTGGGCCGTCCTAGCCACATCTTTGATCTGGACAAGATTCACGGCGGGCTGGATGTCCGCTGGGGCAAGTCCGGCGAGACGCTCAAGCTGCTCAACGGCAATACCGTGACGCTGGACGAAAAAGTGGGTGTGATTGCCGACGACGTTCAGGTTGAATCGCTGGCCGGGATTATGGGCGGTGATGCCACGGCGGTGTCGGATGACACCAAGCATGTTTATGTTGAGGCCGCTTTCTGGTGGCCCAAGGCCATCGCCGGCCGCTCACGCCGCTACAACTTCTCCACCGACGCCGGCCATCGCTTTGAGCGTGGCGTGGATCCCGGTCAAACCGTCGAGCATATCGAGCGCATCACCCAGTTGATCATAGAGATCTGCGGTACGGCAGAAACGGTTTGCGGCCCGGTGGATGACGCGCAGGTCAACCTGCCTAAGGCGTTGCCCGTCACCTTGCGCGTGGCGCGCGCCGCCAAGGTGATAGGCATGCCGCTGACGCAGGCGCAGTGTCTTGATGCGCTCAAGCGCCTGGGTCTGCAAGTCGCCGAAGGCGATGGCACGCTGACCGTCACACCACCGAGCTACCGGTTTGATTTGCAAATCGAGGAAGACCTTATTGAAGAGGTGGTGCGCATGGTGGGTTACAAGCACCTGCCCGAAACCCCACCGCTGGCGCCCATCACGGCGAGAATCCGCTCCGAAGCCGAACGCAGCCCGTTTGCCGTGCGCCGCGCGCTGGCTTCATTGGGTTATCAGGAAACCATCAACTTCAGCTTTGTGGAAGAGCGCTGGGAGCACGAGCTGGCCGGCAACCCGAATCCCATCAAGCTGCTGAACCCCATTGCCAGCCAGATGAGCGTGATGCGCTCCTCGCTGCTGGGCTCCTTGCTGCAGGTGCTCAAGTTCAACCTGGACCGCAAGGCCCCGCGCGTGAATGTGTTTGAGCTGGGCCGGGTATTTTTGCGCGATGCGCAAAGCCAAAATACCGACACCACGGTGGCCGGTTTCAACCAGCCTATGCGAGTGGCGGGCTTGGCCTACGGACCGCGCGCTATGCTGCACTGGGGTCTGTCCGACAAGGTGGTTGATTTCTTTGACATCAAGGGCGATGTCGAAGCCTTGCTGGCTCCGCTGCAAGCGGTTTTTGCCCCGGCAACGCATCCTGCCATGCATCCTGGTCGTTGTGCCAGCGTGTCGGTCGCGGGTCGGCAAATTGGTTTCGTCGGTGAGTTGCACCCCCAGTGGCGACAGGGCTACGACTTGGCCCAGGCGCCGCTGCTGTTTGAATTGGAGCTCGATGCGGTGCTGCAGCGACCGGTGCCAGTCTTTAAACCGGTCAGCAAGCTCCAGCCTGTGGAGCGAGACATTGCGGTGATTGTTCCTGAGAGCGTGACGCATGCCGCGCTCATGACGGCAATCCATAGTGCCAACACCCAGGGCCTGCTCAAGGACGCAACACTGTTCGACGTTTACCGACCTCAGCAAGCCAATGCCGGCATGCAACTGGGCGAGAAAAGTCTTGCCGTGCGTTTACAGCTTTCAGCTGGCACCACGACCTTGACCGACGACGACATCGAGGCCGCGGTGCAGGCGGTGCTTGTCAATCTGCAAAGTCAATTGCAAGCCCGTTTGCGTGCCTGATAAGCTCGCAGAAGTTCATATAAAAAGTAGTCAGCTGGAGGCGCACCCCGATGGAATTTTCTGTTCAGAGCCTGGAAACCCCGGCGCTTACCAAAGCGCATCTGGCTGAACTGCTGTTTGAGCAGATCGGGCTCAACAAGCGCGAATCGAAAGACATGATCGATGCCTTTTTTGACCTGATTTCAGACAGCCTGGTGGACGGCAACGACGTGAAAATCTCTGGCTTTGGCAACTTCCAGATACGCACCAAGGCGCCGCGTCCCGGTCGCAACCCGCGAACGGGGGAGGCTATTCCCATAGAGGCTCGCCGGGTCGTGACTTTCCACGCAAGCCACAAGCTCAAAGACCAGATACAGGGCAATACGACTGCCGAGTAAGGTGAGGCAGGCGCTTTTGATGGCGGGCCTGAGATGCTTCACCGCTCTGAATGGGGTTGTCTCACGACACCTGGAACAAAACCATGGCAAGCCCCTTTGCGCTAAGTTTCGACTTAGAGTAGATTTGACGTTTCGTTTCTTAGCGTATTGATTTAATTGGAAAAACCCCTTCCGTCCATTCCCGCGAAACGCTACTTCACCATTGGTGAGGTCAGTGATTTGTGCGGTGTCAAACCTCATGTGCTCCGGTATTGGGAGCAAGAGTTCACGCAGTTGCGCCCGATGAAAAGGCGCGGCAATCGTCGTTATTACCAGCACCACGAAGTGTTGATGATTCGCCGAATTCGCGACCTGCTCTATGACCAGGGCTTCACGATCAGCGGTGCGCGCAACAAACTGCAGGAGATCGTTCAGACCGAACGCGACCAGCGGCGCAATGGTGAAGTCATGCTGGAGGCTGTAGATTTGCTGGACGGGAGCGATTCCCTGTCCGACGATTTTGACGACATGGCCGATTTTGAAGACGGCAAGCCTGAGGGTGCCGATTTATCAATGACAAACCTGGCGCAATACCAATTGCAATTGGTGCGCCGTGAGTTATTCGAAATTCGCGATCTGCTCAGTCCCATGTATTGAACAGGGCCTGCATCGGGTTATAATCTATAGCTTGTCGGTGTGTGGCGCAGCCTGGTAGCGCACTTGCATGGGGTGCAAGGGGTCGAAGGTTCGAATCCTTTCACACCGACCATTACGAACGACAGAAGCCTCTAGGGAGTGATTCCTCGAGGCTTTTTTCATTGGTAAATCAATGTCTTATGCTGCAGCGGCGTACAAGGTCCGACATTGACATGCACCCCAAAGCGGGGGAACATGTAGGGGAACAAGTGGGGTAAGTCGGGCTTTTGGGGGTAAATGTTCCCCCATCCCCCAATGACAGACCTCAACCCTTTGGAGCCGTTCCCCATGCTGACCGATGCCGAATGCAAAAATGCGACTTGCCCACCTGACAAAAAACGGGCGCGGCTGGCGTGTTCCGGCGGGCTGTATCTGGAAATCAGTCCGGCAGGATCGAAGCGCTGGTTTTGGAAATACCGCAAGGACGGCAAAGAAGGCCGTATGGCGCTGGGCAGTTACCCCGACGTTGGACCAAAGAAGGCACGCGAGGAAATGACCGCAGCAAAACTCATGAAATCCGGCGGCCGTGATCCTGTGATGGTGCGCAAGATTGAAAAGCTGAAAGCCATCACACCGGCGGGCGATACCTTCAAGGCAACGGCGCTGGAATGGTACGAACAAAAGTTAGACAGTTGGAGCAGTCATTACGCCATCCGGGAAAAGCGCAACCTTGAAAAAGATCTTTTCCCGTTCTTTGCGAGTCGGCGTATTGGGGATATCGAGGCCATAGAGCTACTGGCAGTAATACGGCGGGTAGAGGAGCGTGGCGCTTTGGACGTGGCACACCGGGTGTTGACCACGGCGGGGCAGGTTTGGCGCTATGCAGTGGCGACAGCACGGGCGAAGCGGGATGTGACCCCGGATATTCGCGGGGCGCTTAAGCCACACCGGGGAAAACATTTTGCAGCTATTACCGAGCCGGTGAAGCTGGGTGGACTGATCCGGGCCATCCGTGGCTATCAAGGTGGGCCAATAGTCCGGGCGGCACTCCAACTGGCACCTATACTGTTTCAGCGACCCGGCGAACTGCGCGGCATGGCATGGGCCGAAATTAACCTAGACACGGCGCTGTGGACTATTCCGGCCATGCGAATGAAGCGCGGCAAAGACGGTAAGGAAAACGGCGACCCACACCTTGTACCGCTACCCACTCAGGCGGTGGAGATTTTGCGCAAGCTACACCCACTGACCGGACACGGCGTTTTAGTGTTTCACGGAGAGCGCAGCCATAACCGGCCTATCAGTGATGGCACCTTACGAGCGGCGCTGCTAACCATGGGTTTTGGGCCTGACGTGCAAAGCGTGCATGGTCTGAGGGCCACCGCACGCACGCTGTTGGCAGAGGAGTTGAACGTTGAACCGCTGGTGATCGAAGCGCAGTTAGCCCACGCGGTGAAGGATGCTAACGGGCGGGCCTACAACCGCACGCAGTACCTAAAACACCGTGTCACGATGATGCAGCAGTGGGCTGATTATCTGGACAAGCTAGCCATCGGTGCAGACGTGATCCAGTTCAAGGCGGCTTAGCTTTTTAACCGTACCCAGCACGTATTAATTACCCGTAGTCACAACCGGTACAGCTTGATCCGGCAGCGCTGGCTTCTTATCAAGGTGAGAGGTAAAGAGTACAACCATGGAAAATTTATCGCAGTGGGACTTTAAGTCCGAGTTCACTGGATCGGAAGCCGCAGCATTGATATTGGGGATTGATCCGGTTGAAATTGGGTCTGCTCAGGACGTGAATCGAGCGGTTATCGATCGTATGGAACTAAGCTATTACAGTGCTAGATATCGCTTAATTCGCAACCTTACTCCATCTACTGAAGGTGACTACTTGCCACCTAAAGCAGATCAGTTGCGCAGCTTGCGCATGACCGAGTTTGATGATCCAGACAATGAAAATGATGTTAGCGAATGGTTGGGGGCCGTGCAATCCGACTTCCCATATCAGAAATTTACAAGGATCGAGCTATCTCGTTGGCTTGCAGCTATTGGAGTTAAGTCTATTTATCGCTTCGAGTTGGAGCAAACTGGAGTTTCCGATAAACCTCAAGGAAATTGGCCTTGGGGTGAGCACCACACGAAAACTTTGGGGTATCTCGAATCGGCGGCGAAAAAGTGGTGGGTGAACTATGACCCTTCAGATGTATCAACCGCCCCCTTAAATGCGACCGTCATCAAATGGCTCCAAACTGAATTCGGGATATCTAAAACCAAAGCTAATTCCATCGCATCAATGCTCAGGGCTGACGGTCTGCCAACCGGACCGCATACATAGTGGTCCGACCCTAGTAAAGCCAATAACAGTGCGGCTCTACGTGGTTACCCGGGGTAATCCGACCCATGTTATCTGGGTCAATCGACCCTATTATTGAAACTCAAAATCTCCGACAGTTACCCCATCGCAACAACGGCATACAAAGCCGGATAGGGGTCAACAATGGCAATCTTAAGAATGCCCGCAGTGAAAGCGGAAACAGGGCACCGCAGCCATGCCAGCATCTACAACGCAATCAGGGAAGGGCTTTTCACCACAGGGGTTGCCATTGGGCAGCGCTCAAAAGGCTGGCCCTCCGATGAAGTGCAGGCCATCAATGCGGCGCGGATTGCTGGTAAATCAGATGCTGAGATTCGTGAGCTAGTTCAGCACTTGCACGCCAAACGCAGAGCCCTCATCTTGAGTTGAGGATGTGCACGTGAAACACATTGCCGTTATTAAAAAACCGATTCTGCGCGCCAGCTCTCGGGCGGCGGATTCTGACAGAGCAAGGGGTGTCGCCTGCGAAATAATCTCCTTTCCAAACTCACAAAGTCCTAAAGGACGTATCGAAAAAAGGAGTCAAGAGACAAAAGGAGCGATTCAAGTCGGCCTCAATAGTGCTGTCAAGGCAAGGCTGGAGCAGTTTCAAGGCGACCGAAAAGATCTATTGAGTCTTTACCGTGAGCTGCGCGAATTGTGGGGGAACGACGTTTTTTATGGCACGCAGAGTTGCCACGAAAATATGAAATCCCGGTGTAAAAAGGGCTATGCAAGTCTTGATCCAGCATTCGAAGCATTGCCGGGTTTCCTCTTGCACATGGGACCTAGACCATCTCCAGAGTTCAGCATAGATCGAGAAAATAATGATGAAGGTTATAGCCCAACAAACTGTCGTTGGGCGGATAAAGTCACCCAGACCCGAAATCGCTCCAATTCGATAACTCTCACGATAGGTAACGAGACCAAGACTGTGAAGGAGTGGGCGAAGCAGGTGGGCCAACTGGAAAGTGTGCTTTATCGGCGAAGAGCGCAGGGGCTCAGCGACTATCAGGTGGTCTACGGGAAGCGTCCCGTAATTCTTCCATCCAGCAAATTCTGGCCGCCCCATAGCTGGGATGAACTAGAGGCCTGCGTTGACGCTTGCGCCAGATGGTCCAACGAACACCGCCGCGCACTCCGAGCCGAAATTAAGTCCAACATGGATTGGATAGATCGCGAGGCTGAATTCTTTTGCATACCTGCCCCTTTCCGTGAGACTGCGCGCACGGATCTTCTAGACATCGAAAAGAAGTGGAGTGACGTTTACCAGCGATATGCAAAGCTTCTTCGAGTAGTGGCTCGCATTCCTGTCAACAGATATGAATAACGACTTACCGATGCACACGCCACAGAAAGCCACAAAATGCCACAGAATTCGAAATTGAACGTCAAGCAGATTCAGGCCGTGCAATTAACTGCACAGGGAATGAGGTGCAACCTTGTTGCCACACAAGTTGGCATTGATCCCGGAACGCTTTCACGGTGGAGACGAATGCCATCGTTTCAACAAGAGTTGAGCAAACTTCTTGAGCAGAGTGAGCGTGAATGCGTTGACTCTTTTCGAGCAATCAAGACCATTGCTATTGAAAGATTGGCGGCGCTTCTAGACTCGAAAAATCAGACGATTGCGCTTAAGGCCATTGAGTTGGTGCTATCAAAAATCGACCTCCGATCGGCGAAAGTACCTCCCACGGATCCTTACTCGGAGCTCGAGAAAGCCCATTGGAACAGCATTCTTGATGAACTACTTCGGGCTTAAGCCGCGCTACTTTGGTGGATAACGCCTACCCTTTTGAGATGCTTACCGTTCAAGCTTAGCGCAAGATCGAATCACTAGGGTGCTTAAAACTTTTTCAAAGTTGTCGGACTCTGGTAACGCGACCTTTCCGTCACGAGTCCAATAAAAGGGTTTAAATCCGACATACCCTCCCATTCGATTTTTCGAGTTCACCTCGCCGCACACAACGTCAATGACTGGCGGGCCTGAAGCATCCTCGACGCTGTAAAAGTTGCGGGCAGCGACTCCAATGTAGGCCTTGACGTTACGAAATTCAGTGCTCTTCGGATCTATCATGCGTTCTGTTATTCGGGCTTTTGCTTGAGCTTCCAAAAGCTTAGGCTGCTGGGACCGCTCCTCCGGGCTCATTGCATTGGTAGCCAAGCTGTGCTGAAGAAAGCGGTCGTTTTCAACTTCTTTCTGCTTTGCGCGACGTTGCGCATCCTCGGCAACTGTTCCAAGGGAACCAAGACAGGGCGAATCTTGAAAGACTGTTTGACCGTTTACCGTACAACGGTAAACAGCCAGCGCGTTTGAAATGGATGCCAGAAAGAGAAAGGCGACAAGTGCAAATTTCAAGAACGGCAGCTTCATTGGGCGGTACTTTGTATGGATTTTGAAAGCTGAGGATAACCTAGGCTAACGGTCTGCTCTGAGCTAACTTTGATGGGGTATCAAAATTAGAAAGGGGGAACAGACGGGGGAATAAAATGACATTTCAAAAAAGAAGAGCTAGTATTTATGCGGGTTTCTAGCCTTCTTTCAAGCGGTTTCACACCATATGAATCGAGGACTTAGAGTAGAAATGCTCTAAGTCCTTTCTTCTTTCTACCTTCAAATTCATCCATTGTCCCAACTGCGGGCAAAGCTGGAGATGATCTCAGTCGTTGTTGATCGTCTGCTGCTCGGCTATTGGATATCCGCCCCATTTACGGCGGAAAACGCGGTATGAATCGCCCCGGGTTTTGTGGAGGCTCCAATCTCTGAGAGGATTGAGCCATGAAGAAGTCGAACAAGTTTTCCCCCGAAGTCCGTGAGCGCGCAGTGCGCATGGTGCAGGAGCACCGAGGCGAGTACCCCTCGTTGTGGGCGGCCATTGAATCGATTGCCCCCAAGATCGGTTGCGTGCCCCAGACGCTGAATGAATGGGTCAAGCGCGATGAAGTCGATACCGGCGCCAGGGTCGGCACGACCACGACCACGTCCGAGCACGAACGCGTGAAAGCGCTGGAGCGCGAGGTCAAGGAACTGCGCCGGGCCAACGAAATTCTTAAACTGGCCAGCGCGTTTTTCGCCCAGGCGGAGCTCGACCGCCGACTGAAGTCTTGAGGACCTTCATCGATCAGCACCGCCACACGCATGGGGTCGAGCCGATCTGCAAGGTGCTGCAGATTGCCCCGTCCGGGTACAGACGGTATGTGGCTCGGCAACGTGACACGGCGCGGCTGAGCAAGCGCGCCCAGCGCGATGCCGCCTTGTTGCCGCACATCGAACGCGTCTGGCAGGCCAACCTGCAGGTCTACGGTGCCGACAAGGTCTGGATGCAGATGAACCGTGAGGGCATCGCCGTGGCACGCTGCACCGTCGAGCGTCTGATGCGCCACCTAGGCTTGCGTGGCGTCGTTCGAGGCAAGGTGGTGCGCACCACCGTCAGTGACCGCAAGGCGGCTTGTCCGCTGGACCGGGTCAAGCGGCAGTTCCGGGCGGACCGACCGAACCAACTCTGGGTTTCGGACTTCACCTATGTCTCGACCTGGCAGGGCTGGCTGTACGTGGCCTTTGTCATCGACGTGTACGCGCGGCGCATCGTAGGCTGGCGGGTGAGCAGTTCGATGCGCACGGACTTCGTGCTGGATGCGCAGGAGCAGGCGTTGTACGCCAGGCAGCCTGAGCGTGATGGGACACTGATTCACCACTCGGACAGGGGTTCGCAATACGTCGGCATCCGCTACAGCGAGAGGCTGGCCGAGGCCGGCATTGCGCCTTCGGTGGGCAGCAAGGGAGACAGCTACGACAACGCCTTGGCCGAGACGATCAACGGGCTGTACAAGGCCGAACTGATCCACCGTCGCGCACCCTGGAAGACCAAGGAATCAGTGGAGCTGGCAACCCTTGAATGGGTCGCTTGGTTCAACCACCACCGATTGCTGGAACCCATCGGGTATATCCCACCTGCAGAAGCTGAGGCAAACTACTACAGGCAACTCGCCAATCAGGCCACCACGGTGGCGGCCTGACTTAAACCAACCAGCCTCCACGAAAGTCGGGGCGATTCAGTACGTTTTCAGAGCATTCCGACGGGCCGCCGCTGGAAAGTGGGTTGTTCCCTTTGGCCGAAGTCGTTCAGATTGAGGCTGAGGATTTTGGCGAGACCGGTGAACCCCATCCCACCAAGTCGCTCGACTTGGGGTCACCTGAGTGGCGAAGCCAGCCCGCCTTACTGCCCGTCTGCCAACGCAGTGAACCAGTCTGGGTTGACGACCACCCGCGGCACCAACTCTGTCGTCACGCCCAGCGACAACTCCCTCAGCTTTTCCGCAAGTTCGTCTCCGTCGACCAAGTCAATGGGCGGAGCACCGTCTCGTGTGGCCTCTTTGACGGCCGCCGGCGTGAACGTGCCCGTGGTAATGAAAAGCCCCTTATCAGCACGCCCCACCATAGCACCACGGAAGTCCCGTATTTCGCTTGAACCTACCGAGCCCTTGTATCGCTTGCACTGGAACAGCACGTGAAAGCTCATGAACCCGTTGATACGAGCTATGCCCTTGCCGTCAATACTTCCGTCCCCGGTGCGGCCCGTGACCTCCACCGCAACGAACCCTGACTCACGAAGAATTCGCTGAACCAGGCGTTCAAAGCCCTGTGGACTAACCTGCTGAGTCAAAACGATATTAAGCTTGTCTTTCCAGCGCTCCTCCTCAGGAAGCTCTTTGCCAATCTCTGGTTCATCGATTTTTTTCGACTGCTTTTTGGCAGGCTCTTGCTTGTCATTGGCACGGACAAACTTGACGATGTCCGTTGGGTCAATGGTTTCTGCCGAGGTTCCCTTGGCGGTAAGGGACCAGACCCCACGGGTGGAGTTTTCCAGAAGACCAAATTTCTTCAGGTAGGTGCGTGCCCACGCAAGGCGGTACCCGACCTCAGTCATGTTGCTCTTCTCCGGGTCATGCATTTGGGCAAGCACGTCCTCTGATAAATTTGCTACCTCTACCGTCTTAGCGTAAATCTCCTCAATGGAGCCAGACCCGCCAAGGTCACGCAACGCCTTAAGCAGCGGCGTGAATAGCTCATCGAACGTTGGCATTACGGATGTCTTGGGGTTCGCACTCATGAGGGCCACTTTTCTGTTTTGGTGGAGTTCATGGAACAGAAGGATAGGTGGAGATTTAGATGACGTGCATACAGGGCTCAGGGGCCACGCCGCAGGACGTGGGGCTACCCGATTCTGGAGGCCGCAGCAAGCCAGGATGCGCGCCCACGGCCTGAGCTTTAGACTCAGGCCGCTTCAGGCATAGGCTTGAGGGCCTGCGCGCCTTCGGATGGCGCAGCCACACCGCCTTCTTCCTGCTCGCCGCCCAGGGCTTCCAGCAGGTCGGGAATCAGGGCCGAAAGCTCGCCGGTGACGATGGCCGCATCGGCGTCGAAGCCGTCGTCGTCCTTGCCTTTTTCCTGTTGGCCGTCCAGCACCACGTCGAGCAGGCTGATTTTTCTGAGCTGGGTCATATCGGTGAGGACAAAGGACACGCGCTCGTTCCAGGTCATGGCCAGCTGCGTAGGCACTTTGCCGGAGGCGATGTGCTGGGAAACCTCGTCGATTTCCAGCGTGTGGCGTGAATAGCGCACGGTCGATTTCTGATCATCGGGCATCTTGAGTTCGCAGTCGCGGTCGACCGTGAAGCCGACCGGCGCCTCGCGGCTGGCGAGCCAGTGAGCCATGGAGGCGCCGGCCGACATCGTCGTCTGCACTGGCTTGACCAGGATGCCGGGGCCAGAGTTGGGAATCTCGCCCAGCGCTTCAATCAGGTAGCTCACGACCTTGTCGGCGCCGGTCAGGCTGCCCGAATCCACCACCAGGAATTTATTCACCGGGTCCAGCCACAGCGTGGTCGTGGAGCGTTTGGTGAAGGCGCGCGGCAGCAGGTCAAGAATGGCTTCTTCCTTGAATTCTTTCTTGATTTTCGAGGGCACGCGCTCATTGCCGGTTTCCTGCTTGTAGCGCTCTATGCGCTCTTCGACGGCGGCCTTGACGGCCGAGGAGGGCAGGGGGCGGCGCTCGGTACACAGGCGCAATATGAGTTGGCGGCCCACCATTTCAGCCAGCACCGTGCTTTTGTTGCCGCGCGGCGGTACCCAGCCATCGGACTCGGGCTGCGTCGCGCCGCAGGGCAGGAAGGGCGCGGCCTGGAGCGCCTCCTCCAGTGCTTCCAGGGGCGGCAGCACGAAGTCGTTGGCAATGTGGAAAAAGGTCGCGGATTTGAACATGGCGTCTCGCAAGGGGGTGGGATGGGGTGGCGAAAAGAGCGCGTGCGGGGCAACTAGAAGAAGGCCTTTGATAAGGCCTTGCCGGGCACGCCTTGGATGGAGGGAATTTTAAGTGAGGCCAGCTGGCCTGGCGCCCGGACAGCACTTGCTTACATTCAGGCGCTGCGATGGCGGTGCTGCGCCCGCTCAGGCGATATCTAGGGTGTGAATGCCATAGTGGCCGCTGCGCCGGTCGGCGAAGTAGCAGGCCAGCGTTTCCTTGACGGTCTTGAAGGCAATTTCCTCCCAGGGAATCTCGGCCTCGGTGAACAGCCTGGCTTCTATGGTTTCATGGCCGGGATTGAATTCGGTGCTGAGCAGCCGGGCGCGGTAAAACAGGTGAACCTGGCCGACCCGCACCACGTTCATGATGGAAAAAAGACCCAGCATTTCAAACTGGGCACCGGCTTCCTCGTCGGTCTCGCGGGCAGCGCCTTGCGCGGTGGTTTCGCCCATTTCCATAAAGCCGGCCGGCAGCGTCCATTTGCCCCAGCGCGGCTCGATATTGCGCTTGCACAGCAGCACTTGCGCGCCATCCTCGCCCCAGAAGGGCACGGTGCCGACGACGTTGAGCGGATTGTCGTAGTGAACGGTGTGGCAGCTGGGGCAGACGGCGCGCTCCCGGGTGTCTCCGTCATCGGGCAGGCGGAAAATCACGGCGCTGCCGCAAACGCGGCAATGTTTCTGGGGGGGACGGTGCATCAAATAAGTGTAGCCAGTTTGTGGGCCTCACCGCGCCAGCCTGGCCAGCGGCGGGACTGGGCTTTGCTATTGAATAGATAGCTATTTGCGCCCGACTGGCGGGCGAAAAAGCCGTATTTCATTAAGAAATGAATCAAATAACCTGCAGGCTTAGCGTACCCAGGCCGGCAACGCCGCCGACCAGGATGTCGCCCTTGACCACGGCCGCCACGCCTTCCGGGGTGCCGGTGTAAATCAGGTCGCCGGGCTGCAGCTCCCAGGCGGCGGACAGGTGCTCAATGGTTTCGGCAATGCTCCAGATCAGCTTGGAGACATGGCTGCGCTGGCGGTCCTGGCCGTTGACCTGCAGATGGATTTCGGCCTGGCTGATATCGCCGGCCTGGGCCACGGGCGTGATAGCGCCTATCGGTGCCGAGTGCTCAAACGCCTTGCCGATGCACCAGGGCCGGCCTTGCTTTTTCATTTCGCCTTGCAGGTCGCGCCGCGTCATGTCCAGGCCCACGGCATAGCCGTAGATGTGCTTGTGCGCGTCAGCCGCCAGGATGTCCTTGCCGCCGGTGCCAATCGCCACCACCAGCTCAATTTCGTGGTGCAGGCTTTTCGTCAGGCTGGGATAGGGCAGGCTGCCCATGGTGCCGGCCGGCACGGCCACGATGGCATCGGCCGGCTTCAAGAAGAAAAAGGGCGGCTCGCGACCGGTGAAACCCATCTCCTTGGCGTGATCTTCGTAGTTGCGGCCCACGCAGTAAATGCGGTGAACCGGAAAACGCTCTTGGCTGCCCACGATGGGGACGGACACGGTGGCGGGAGGGGGGAACACAAAACTCATGGCAAGCTGTCCTCTTGGCTTCTTGGAGATAAGCCCGGGGCCAGCGGCGCCGGGCGGGCTGAAAAATGGGGTAGCGTGCGCTGAACGCCGCTGCTCAGTGTGCCACGGTGGCTGCGCCGAAAAGACCGGCGAGCCAAATTTTAAGGGCTCTGCGCCTGGCCGTCGGCCGCATCGAAATACACGCCGTCCTGCTTGAGTCGCTGCTGCAATGGCTTGACGTCGATATCGGCAAAGCGCTGACCGGCCTGTAGCGTGGCCGCCGCCGTGCCCGCCGCCTGGCCCATGACGAAACAGGCGCCGCTGGCGCGTGCGGCGGACTGGCCCTGGTGCGTCATGCTCGCGCAGCGCCCGGCCACCAGCAGGTTGTCGACGGCCTCGGGCACCAGCATGCGCCAGGGCAGCTCGTTGTAGGCGCGGCCTATTGGACTGTCGATATTGCGCGCAAACTGCCAGTCGATCCGCCCCTGGCCATGCAACTCCATAGGCCAGGCGTTGATGCCTATGGCATCGTCAAAGCGCGCCGAGGACAGGATGTCTTCGCCGCTCAGCGCGTACAGGCCCTGAATGCGCCGGCTCTCGCGTATGCCCACCTGCGGCGCGATGTCGACGATGGCCGAATGCTCAAAGCCCGGCACCTCGTTGCGCAGAAAGCGAAAGTATTCGCTGATCTGGCGCCGGCCTTCCAGCTCGCCGTCGCTGAGCTGGCGTGCATCGGTGGCGTCCATGGCCTGGCCGGCCGCATTGCGGATTTGCGTCACGTTGACGCGCCATTCGCTGGGATTTTTTTGCGGCCTGAGAATCGCCCCTTCGCGGGCAAACTGGTAGCGGCCGGGCGCCTTGGCCTGGCTTTGCGCCATCAGCTCGTTGATGGCCTTGAACTCGCCCACCGCCGCCAGCGCGCGCGGCGCATCGACATGGCCAACGCGAAACATGGTGGAGGGAAACAGCCCGCTGCCCTGGCCGTCGCCCAGCTCAAAGGGCACGCCGGCGAAATGCGCCACGTCGGCATCGCCCGAGCAATCGATAAAGCGCTGGGCGCGAATCGCCTGGCGGCCGGATTTGGTTTCCACCAGCAGCGCGCTGATGTGCCGGCCATCCATCACGACGGCGGCGGCCCAGGCATGAAACAGCAGTTGCACGCCGGCGGCCAGCAGCCACTGGTCGGCCGCGCACTTGTAGGCCGAGACATCGTAGGAGCGCACGCGTATGCGGCCTTGCATGCCGTCTTGCGGCGCATTCAGCCCGCCCAGCGCGTCTATGCGCTCCAGCAACTCATCGACCACGCCGTGCACCACCTGGCGCATCTCGCCATCGTGGCGGCCATAGAGGCCGGCAAAGTTGGTTACGCCGCCGGCCGTGCCCATGCCGCCCAGAAAGCCGTAGCGCTCGACCAGCAGGGTGCGCGCGCCGTGCCTGGCGGCGCTCACGCTGGCGGCCAGGCCGGCCGGTCCGCCGCCAATCACGACGACGTCAAATTCGCCGTAAATGGGCAGGCTGCGGGCGGCTTCGGTGATGGTGTTTAAACTGGATGAAGCTGGCATGGAGAGTGCTTAATGGAGATTGTTGCTACACGCAGTGAGTGCGAGCGTGGGGGCATTCCCATCCAAGCAGGGGCCGTGGATCTGGCTCTGCCAGTCCGCAGGCGCAGCGCCCCCTCGGGGGGCAGAGAGCTACACGCAGTGAGCGAACGTGGGGGCATCATTTATTCGATCTTGATGCCGCGGCTCTGGATGATGTTGCCCAGAATCGCGGCCTCGTCCTTGATGCGGCTTTTCAGGCCCTCGGGCGAAGTGCCCACTGCTTGCCAGCCCTGGATAAAGAGTTTTTGCCGGGTGTCGGCCTCGCGCAGTATGCGCGGCACTTCCCGGGCCAGCCGCGCTTGCGCCGCCGGGGACAGGCGGGCCGGGCCTATCAGCGCGGTCCAGACTTCCAGGTTGAAGTTTTTCACGCCGGCGTCGGCCAGCGGCGCGATCTCCGGTGCCAGCGCGCTGCGGCCACCCGTCAGCCCGATGGCCTGCAGCTTGCCGGCGCGTATGTGCGGCAGGGCGACGCCGGGCGGAATCAGCGCCATCTGGATTTGGCCGCCCAGCATGGCTGTCACGGCTTGCGGGTTGCCCGGATAAGGCACGTGCACCGGCTGCAGGCCGGGGACGCGGCTTTTGAGCAGCTCCATGCCCAGATGCGCCACCGAGCCATTGCCGACCGAGCCGTAGTTCCACTGGCTGCCGGCCTGGCGCGCGGCACTGAAAAATGCGGCGCCGCCGGGCAGGTTGGCGGGCGCCACCAGCAGCAGTGGCGCGGTGGCCAGCAGCGAAATCGGCGCAAAGTCCTTGGCCGGGTCGTAAGGCAGTTTGGGATAGAGCTGCTTGGCCGAGGTCAGGTTGCCATTGATGACGACGCCCAACGTGTGGTCGTCAGTGGCCTTGGCCACCTGGTCGGCGGCAATATTGCCGGAGGCGCCGGGTTTGTTTTCAATGATGACCGGCTGGCCCAAGGCCCTGGCCAGTGGCTCGGCCAGGGTGCGTGCCGCCATATCGGGCGTGGAGCCACCGGGAAAGCCCACCAGAATGCGAACCGGCCGGCTTGGCCATTCGGCCTTTTTTAAGCTGTTTTGGGCTCCAGCCCATGCCGGTAGGGCGCAAGCAGCTATTAAAAGTGTAGTGCGCGACCAGGCGGCAAGAATTCTCATGAGCATCTCCGAAGGCAGTGAAGCCCTGATTGGAACAGCTTTGACGCGGTGTTCCGATCAGGCTGTCTTGCCCTAGGGCGGGCTCAGGCCGATTTGGCCAGCAGCTCGAAATGTTCTACCGTGGGCGGGCCGGCAAAAAACGGCCCGACGATGGCGCGCCAGTCGGCAAAGGCCGGCGACTGACGGAAATCGACGGTGTGGTTTTCCAGCGTGTCCCAGAAGATTTGCAGGATGTAGCGCTCTGGGCTTTCCATGCCCTTGTTGACCTTGTAGCCCTGAAAGCCCTTGGCCTTGGCGATCACGGTGGTCACGCCGCGCTGGATGGCTTCGTCAAAAGCAGCTTGTTGGCCGGGGTGTATGCGGATGTCGGCGAGTTCGAGAATCATGGTCTTCCTGTGTTGAATCAATATTGGCTAAGCGGCAACTCTAGCGTCAAACCATCGAGCGCCGGCGTCAGTTGAATCTGGCAGCTCAGGCGGCTATTGGCTTGGCGCGGCATGGCGGTAAAGGCCAGCATGGCCAGCTCTTCGGCGCCGGGCGGCGAAAGTTTAGCCGCATCCGAGGCAAAGGGCTCGCGCACATAAACGTGGCAGGTGGCGCAGGTCAGCTTGCCGCCGCACTCTGCCACCACTTCGCTGATGCCGCCGGCCACCGCGGCCTGCATCAGGCTTTTTCCAATCTTGCCGCTGATGGTGCTGGCGCGGCCATCGGCGCTGACGAAGTGCAGGGTGATCGTGCGGCTCAGCATGCGTTCAGTCCGGCGCGACCTGCAGCACCAGCTTGCCGAAGTTTTCGCCGTTAAAGAGCTTGAGCAGGGTTTCGGGGAAGGTGTCCAGGCCGACCACCACGTCCTCCTTGCTCTTCATGCTGCCGGCCAACAGGTAGCTGGCCAGTTCGGCGATGGCCTGCGGATAGCGCTCGGCGTAGTCGAACACCACGATGCCTTCCATGCGGGCGCGGTTCACCAGCAGCGACAGGTAGTTGGCCGGCCCCTTGACGGGCGTGGTGTTGTTGTACTGGCTGATGGCGCCGCAGATGATGATGCGGGCGCCGCGGCTGATTTTGGCCAGCACCATATCCAGGATGTCGCCGCCCACGTTGTCAAAGTAAATGTCCACGCCCTGCGGGCAGTGCTCTTTCAGACCGGCCCGCACGTCGGTGTTTTTGTAGTCTATGCAGGCGTCAAAGCCCAGCTCCTTGACCACCCAGTCGCACTTGGCCTGGCCGCCGGCAATGCCGACCACGCGGCAGCCCTTGAGCTTGGCGAGCTGGCCCACGGTCTGGCCGACGGCGCCGGCCGCGCCCGAGACCACCACGGTTTCCCCTGGCTTGGGTTGGCCGACATCGAGCAGGCCAAAGTAGCCTGTCATGCCGGGCATGCCCAGCACATTGAGCCAGGTGCTCAAGCCCAGGCTTGGGTCTATCTTGAAGATGCCGCTGCGCTTGAGCTGCTCCTGCGGAATCAGGCAGTACTCCTGCACGTCCAGCCCGGCGCTGACATGGTCGCCCACGGCAAAGGCCGGGTTTTGCGAGGCAATCACCCGGCCCACGCCGCCAGCGCGCATCACCGCGCCTATTTCCACCGGCGCGATATAGCTTTTGCCCTCGTTCATCCAGCCGCGCATGGCCGGGTCCAGCGAGAGGCACAGCGTCTTGACCAGCACGCCGCCCCGGCCGGGTTCGACGACGGGCTCGCAGGTGTTGTTCCAGTTGGCGCGGGTCGGCAGGCCGACGGGGCGGCTGGCCAGGCGGATCTGGTGGTTGGTCAATTCAGCAAGGGCGGGAAGGGCGCTCATGAGATGTCTCCAGGCAAGGCGGTTGAAGTCGGACAACAGATGGTAGCGGCGGCCGCTTTCCCGCAAGGTCGCGCAGGCGATTCGGTTTATGCTTTCGCTCATGAAACTGCACAATTACTTTCGATCTTCCGCCTCCTATCGCGTGCGCATTGCGCTGGAGCTCAAGGGCCTGAGCTACGAGTACATTGCCGTTCACCTTGCCAGGGGTGAGCAGAAGAAGGACGCTTATGCCGCCCTGTCGGCCGACAGGCTGGTGCCGCTGCTGGAGGTCGATGGCGAAAAGCTGTCGCAATCCATGGCCATCATCGAATACCTGGACGAGCAGCATCCAACGCCCGCGCTGCTGCCGGCCGACGCCCTGGGTCGCGCCAAGGTGCGCGCGCTGGCGCAGTCGATCGCCTGCGAAATTCACCCCCTGAACAATCTGCGCGTGCTCAAGTACCTGGTGCACGAGCTCAAGGTGGCCGATGAGGCCAAGAACGGTTGGTACCGCCACTGGTGCCGCAACGGCCTGGAAGCCTTTGAGCGCCAGCTGGCGCCGTTGCCCGCCTCCATTTATTGCTACGGCAACACGCCGACGCTGGCCGATTGCTGCCTGGTGCCGCAAATCTACAACGCCCAGCGCTTTGATGTGAATCTGGACGGCTTGCCGCGCACCATGGCGGCCTTTGAGGCCTGCATGGCGCTGCCGGCTTTCCAGAAGGCCCAGCCCTCGGCCTGCCCTGATTTTGAAGCCTGAAAGCGGTCTGGCTTTGCACGCCGATTGGCTGATTCCCGACTGGCCCGCGCCCAGCAATGTGCGGGCGGTGTTCACCACGCGCGCCGGCGGCGTCTCGCTGCCGCCTTATGACAGTTTCAACCTGGGCGACCATGTGGGCGACAGTGCCGAGCATGTGGCGGCCAACCGCGCCTTGCTGCAGCAAGCCATAGGCACGCAGGCCGTTTTTCTGCAGCAGGTGCATGGTTGCGAGGTGCTGGCGCTGGAGGCAACAAGCCTTGACGGCCGGCCCGCCGATGCCTGTGTCACGGTGCAGCGCAAAGTCGCTTGCACCATCATGGTGGCCGATTGCCTGCCGGTGCTGCTGAGCACCGCAGAGGGCGATGTGGTGGCCGCTGCACACGCCGGCTGGCGCGGCCTGGCCGGCAGCCGTGAAACCGGCGGGCAGGGCGTGCTGGAGTCGACTCATGAGTCTTTTAAGGCTCTAGCGCAGGCCGGACGGGCGCAGGCAGCTATTGATACGATAGCGTGGCTGGGCCCTTGCATTGGGCCTTCGGCCTTTGAGGTTGGCGAGGAAGTGAAGTCTGCGTTTGTCGCGGTGCTGCCCGAAGCCGGTGCCTGCTTTGCTGCGGCGGGGTCGGGCAAGTATCTGGCCAATCTGCCGGCACTGGCGCGCCTGCGCCTGCAGGCCATGGGCATCAGCCGGATTTACGGCAACGATGGCAGCTTGCCCTGGTGCACGGTGAGCAATCCCTCAAGGTTCTTTTCGTACCGGCGTGACGCCGGGATCGGCGGCAACGGTTTCGGCACCACCGGCCGCATGGCTGCCTGCATCTGGCGCGATTGAAGGACTGGCCTGGGCGATGTGCCGTTCCCGCTCTTCGGCCTGGCGTTTCTTGATGGCCTTGCTGCGCGCCGGCGCGCCCATCAGGTAAACCACCAATGCCACAGGCCCTAGTCCATAGAGTAGAAAGGTGATGAGCGCACCCAGCAGTGTTCCGTTGCTGTTGGTTGCTTCTGCAACACTCATCATGAGCACGACATAAATCCAGGCGATAACAATCAAATACATAAATACGTTGCGCTTAGTCAGAGATCAGGTAGCAAACCCTACGATACTGAACTGACAGTGAACTCAAAAAAGTCAGCATGGCTCAATACGAGGGGAACAAGATGAATTCTGACGCAAACTGGGCCCAGTCGGCCCAACAGATGCAAGAGATCTTTGGCGCCGGCCTGCAACAAGCGATGGGCGCCATGGCCGGCCTGGGCCTACCAGCCGGTTTTCCTGGCATGACGCCGCCGCCTTTGAAGCCGGCCACCTTGCCTTCCGTGCAGTTCGACCCGGCCAAGCTTCAGGCGCTGCAGCAACACTATCTTGAAGACGTCACGGCTCTGTGGAATCAGTGCCTGCAGCCCGGCGATGCGGCGCCCGCCGCGACCGACCGGCGCTTTGCCGCCAAGGCCTGGCAGAACAATCCGGTCTCCAAGTTTTCTGCCGCCGCCTATCTGCTGAACGCCCGCGCCCTGATGGGTCTGGCCGAGTCTGTAGATGGTGATGCCAAGACCCGGGCGCGCGTGCGTTTCGCGGTTGAGCAATGGATGGCGGCCAGCGCGCCCAGCAATTTTCTGGCCCTGAACGCCGAAGCCCAGCAAAAAGCCATAGATACCAAGGGCGAAAGCATCGCCAAGGGCATGCAAAATTTGCTGCACGACATGCAGCAAGGCCATGTCTCCATGACCGACGAGAGCCTGTTCGAGGTTGGCAAAAACGTCGCTACCACCGAGGGCGCGGTGGTATTTGAAAACGACTACTTCCAGTTGCTGGAATACAAGCCGCTGACGGCCAAGGTCTACGAAAAGCCTTTCCTGTTCGTGCCGCCCTGCATTAATAAGTACTACATCCTTGATTTGCAGCCCGAAAACTCACTGATCCGCCATGCCGTGGCCCAGGGCCACCGCACCTTCGTGCTGAGCTGGCGCAATCCGGATGAGTCCATGGCCGGCAAGACTTGGGATGACTACATCGAGAATGCCGCCATCAAGGCCATTGAGGTAGTGCAGGACATCACCGGCGCCGAAACCATCAATGCCCTGGGCTTTTGCGTTGGAGGCACGATTCTGGGCACGGCGCTGGCGGTGCTGGCGGCGCGCGGCGAGAAGCCGGTGGCCAGTGTCACGCTGCTGACTTCCATGCTGGACTTTAGCGACACCGGCATTCTGGATATTTTTATTGACGAAACTTCCGTCAGCTTTCGCGAAGCGGAAATGGGCAAGGGCGGGCTGCTCAAGGGCTCGGACCTGGCTTCCACCTTCAGTTTCTTGCGCCCCAATGACCTGGTCTGGAATTACGTGGTTGGCAATTACCTGAAGGGTGAAACGCCGCCACCGTTTGACCTGCTTTATTGGAACAGCGACGCCACCAATCTGCCCGGGCCGTTTTACGCCTGGTATTTGCGCAACACCTATTTTGAAAACAACCTGATTCAGCCGGGCAAGCTGGTGGTTTGCGGCGAGAAGATTGATCTGCGCCAGCTTGACATGCCGGCCTATCTTTACGGTTCGCGGGAAGACCACATCGTGCCGATAGGCGGCGCTTACGCCTCAACGCAGGTGCTGACGGGCAAAAAACGCTTTGTGATGGGCGCTTCGGGTCACATCGCCGGGGTGATCAATCCACCGGCCAAAAACAAGCGCAGCTACTGGACTCACGACAAACAGCCGGGTGGAAAATTTCCTGCGGCACACGCCGATTGGCTCAAGGGGGCGACCGAGCATCCCGGCAGCTGGTGGACCGACTGGTCGGCCTGGTTGAAAGATCAGGCTGGCAAGCAAGTTGCTTCACCTAAAAACTACGGCAGCCGCAAGCACCCGGTCATAGAGGCGGCACCGGGACGCTACGTCAAGGTCAAGGCCTGAGCTATCGCCAGATTTCACAACAAGGACTCAACTCATGGAAGACATCGTTATCGTTTCAGCCAGCCGCACCGCGGTTGGTAAATTTGGCGGCTCGCTGGCCAAGACACCGGCCACCGAACTGGGCGCGGCCGTCATCAAGGCGGTACTGGAGCGCTCCGGCCTTGGCGCCGAGCAAATTGGCGAGGTGATTCTGGGGCAGGTCTTGACAGCCGGCGTGGGCCAGAATCCGGCGCGTCAGGCGGTCATCAAGGCTGGCTTCCCCCACGGTATTCCCGGCCTGACCATCAATGCCGTGTGTGGCTCGGGTTTGAAGTCGGTCATGCTGGCTGCGCAGGCGGTGGCCTGCGGCGACAGCGAGATCGTGATTGCCGGTGGCCAGGAAAACATGAGCGCCTCCCCGCATGTGCTCAACGGCTCGCGCGACGGCCAGCGCATGGGCGACTGGAAAATGGTCGACACCATGATCGTCGACGGCCTCTGGGACGTTTACAACCAGTACCACATGGGTATCACAGCGGAAAACGTCGCCAAGAAGTACGGCATCAGCCGTGAGGCGCAGGATGCGCTGGCGCTGGCCAGCCAGACCAAGGCGGCCGCGGCGCAAGACGCCGGCAAGTTCAAGGATGAGATCGTTCCCATTTCGATTCCGCAGAAAAAAGGCGATCCATTGGTGTTTGCGGCTGATGAGTTCATCAACCGCAAAACCAGCGCCGAGGGCCTGGCCGGCTTGCGTCCGGCCTTTGACAAGGCCGGCGGCGTGACGGCAGGCAATGCGTCCGGCCTGAACGACGGCGCTGCCGCCGTGATGGTCATGACGGCGAAAAAAGCCGCTGCGCTAGGCCTCAAGCCGCTGGCGCGTATCGCCAGCTACGCCACCAGCGGGCTGGACCCGGCCTATATGGGCATGGGCCCGGTGCCGGCATCGACCAAGGCACTGGCCAGAGCCGGCTGGAAAGCGCAAGACCTGGATTTGCTGGAAATCAATGAAGCCTTTGCCGCGCAGGCCTGTGCGGTCAACCAGGAAATGGGCTGGGACACCAGCAAGGTCAACGTCAACGGCGGCGCGATTGCCATCGGCCACCCGATTGGTGCATCCGGTTGCCGCATTCTGGTCACGCTGCTGCACGAAATGGTGCGACGCGATGCCAAAAAAGGTATTGCCAGCCTGTGTATTGGCGGCGGCATGGGGGTTGCCCTCACACTGGAACGCTGAATTTCAGATAGATTCTTTTAAGTGGGCGCTAGCCCACGTCATTCGGGCGCAATTAGCTACTGAATTTATAGCAAGACGGGTTCGAGAAAATTCCCAATATCAAGGAGCGCACTATGACAAATCGAGTTGCTTACGTCACCGGCGGCATGGGTGGCATTGGAACCGCTATTTGCCAGCGGCTGGCCAAGGACGGTTTTACCGTGGTGGCAGGCTGCGGCCCGACGCGTGACTTCACCAAATGGATTGATGAGCAAAAAGCCCTGGGCTATGCTTTTTACGCTTCGGTGGGCAATGTGGGGGATTGGGATTCCACCGTGGCAGCCTTTGACAAGGTCAAGGCCGAGCATGGGCCGGTCAGCGTGCTGGTGAACAATGCCGGCATCACGCGCGACGGCCAGTTCCGCAAGATGAGCAAGGCCGACTGGGATGCCGTGATTTCGACCAATCTGAACAGCATGTTCAATGTGACCAAGCAAGTGATTGAAGGCATGGTCGAAGCCAACTTTGGCCGCATCATCAACATCTCGTCGGTCAATGGCCAAAAAGGCCAGTTCGGCCAGGTCAACTACTCCACCGCCAAGGCCGGCCTGCACGGCTTCACCATGGCGTTGGCGCAGGAAGTGGCGAGCAAGGGCGTGACCGTGAATACCGTGAGCCCGGGTTACATAGGCACTGACATGGTCAAGGCGATACGTCCGGACGTGCTGGAGAAAATCGTTGCCGGTGTGCCCGCCAAGCGACTGGGCCGGCCGGAAGAGATTGCCTCCATCATTTCCTGGATTGCCTCCGACGAGGGTGGTTATGCCACCGGGGCCGACTTCTCTCTCAATGGCGGCCTGCACATGGGTTGAGTCTTGGCGCGTCGATACTTTCGAACTCCAAAAAACCCGCTTAGGCGGGTTTTTTTGTGAGCGCTACCCCTAGGCAATGAAGCTTGAGAGGCCTTGAGCTGGCCTGTTTTTTGCGTACTCAGTTGAATGCTTGGCGTGGCGTAGGGGAAATGCAAGCGCCTAGTCTCAACTGTAGTAAATTGATTTCTCGCGCGTTCTACGGGGACAGCCTGCCAGTCAGGCTGCGTCGCAGGGCCTCTTCACCCGCTTCCTGAAGGACCTTTTGCCGCCATGCCCCATAGCGTTTCACTGATCAGCACCATCGCCGCCGGCCTAGGCCTGGCTTTGATTTTTGGCTTTGCAGCGGTGCGTCTGCGCTTGCCGGCGCTGGTCGGTTACTTGCTGGCCGGGGTCATCATAGGCCCCTTCACGCCCGGCTTTGTGGCAGACGCTGGCATCGCCAGCCAGCTCGCTGAAATCGGCGTGATGCTGCTGATGTTTGGCGTCGGGCTGCATTTTTCGCTGAGCGACCTGCTCGCGGTACGCAAAATTGCCGTGCCCGGCGCCGTGGTACAGATGACGGTGGCGACGGCGCTTGGCATGGGCGTGGCGCATGGCTGGGGCTGGAACTTGGGCGGGGCATTGGTGTTCGGCCTTTCGCTGTCATGCGCGAGCACGGTGGTCTTGTTGCGCGCGCTGGAGAGTCGCGGAATTGTTGACACCATCAATGGACGTATTGCGGTGGGTTGGCTGGTCGTCGAAGACCTTGCCATGGTGTTGGTCCTGGTGCTGCTCCCCCCGCTGGGCAGCTGGCTGTCTGGTAAGGGCGCTACCGACGTGGATGCGCTGTGGAAGTTAATTGGCTTGACCTTGCTACAGGTGGGCGGTTTTGTGGCCTTGATGCTGCTGGTGGGGCGGCGATTTTTTCCATGGATGCTTTGGCAGGTTCAGCGTACCGGTTCGCGCGAGCTGTTTACCTTGTGTGTGGTGGCGGCGGCGGTGAGCATCGCGTTTGGCGCCACAGCGCTGTTTGGTGTGTCATTTGCGCTGGGTGCTTTTTTTGCCGGAATGGTGATGCGGGAGTCCGAGTTCAGCCACCGCGCTGCCCAAGAGTCGCTGCCGCTGCGTGACGCGTTTGCGGTGCTGTTCTTTGTCTCGGTGGGCATGCTGTTCGATCCCTGGGTACTGATAGAGCGCCCGCTGCAGGTGCTGGCGGTGGTCGGCATCATCGTCGTCGGGAAAACGGTGGCCGCAGGTTTGCTTGTCACGGCATTTCGCTATCCCCTGAATACGGCCCTCACGGTGTCGGCCAGTCTGGCGCAAATTGGCGAATTTTCTTTCATTCTGGTGGGGCTGGGCGCTTCGCTCGGCCTGCTGCCGCCGGAAGGGCAAAGCCTGGTTCTGGCCGGTGCGCTGATTTCTATGGCATTGAACCCGCTGGTCTTCAAGGCCGTTGAGCCTTTTCAGCAGTGGATATTGGCCAAATCAGCGCTGGCACGCAAGCTGGAGGCGCGCGATGACCCCATGGCCGAATTGCCGCCGACCACGGAGGCCAAATATCTTTCGCACCATGTGGTGCTGGTGGGTTATGGGCGGGTAGGCCGACGCATTGCGACGGCGCTCAGCGCCAACCATATTCCTTTTGTGGTGGCCGAGCAGAATCGGGAGCTGGTTGAGCGGCTGCGAGCCCAGGGCCTGGCCGCGGTGTCAGGCGATGCCGTTGATCCGGTTGTGCTGATTCAGGCCCATATTGCCAAGGCCCGGATGCTGGTGATTGCCACGCCAGATACGCTGGACGTGCGGCAGATGATTGCCACGGCCCGTGCGCTCAATCCGGGCATTGAAACCGTGGTCCGTACCCACAACGAGGCAGAGGCCACATTGCTCGATAGCGAGCACGCAGGCCGGATTTTTCTGGGGGAGCAGGAGCTGGCGCAGTCCATGACTCGTCACGTGCTGGAGCGCTCGGGTGCCAGCCTGTCGCAGTCGCAGGGTGTTTAGGTTGTGTCCCAGTGAATCACTGCCGCAGTAAGGGAATTGGTGTCGCGGGTCTGTAGGGCAGGCTACTCCAGATCTTCCATAGCCAGCATGTGGTACTTTTGTGCATAGGAAAAAGGGACCTTGCGCACCGCCTTCATGATGTGCTCCGTGGCCTCCTTGGATGGCACGGGAATCATCAGCGCATAGTGGCCCTCGCGCGCCAGGTCGGTGTATTTGTGAACGGTAGCGCTTTCGGTGCCCACGTGCGGCAGCCTTAGTTCCGAATGGCCATCGGCCTTGCTGATTTCTTCCAGAATCGTTTCCGGTGTCAGCAGCATGATGCCGTCACCGTTGGTTTCGAGCTCCTGTGCCACCTGTCTGGCGTCTTCAACATCTGGAAACATGATGAAGGCGTAGCCTGTCGGGTAAAACACCCCGCCCAGGCTCACCATTTTCCGGGTCAGTTCAAAGTCCTTCATGGCGAATCCTTTCGTGTATGAACGGAATCATCAAAGCGCAAAGATTAAACACTCACTGTCAGCGTTTGCATCCTCTTCCTGTCAGTCGCTGGCGTCAAGTCCAGGCCGGGGAGTTCGAATCGCTTACGCGTTCAAGGCAGCTCTTCCAGTTTGATCGTGGGTTCGGCCATGACGCGTACCGTGCTTTGCAGGCTGTCAAGGAGCTGGTTGGCAAAGTAACTGCTCTGGGTATCGGGCTCCAGGGCCGCAAACACCAGGTTGGCCAGGGGCTGGTTGAGTGGCACGTAGTAACTGCCGCGCGGCACATCCACCAAACCGCGCGTTAGGCTGACTTGGGCATTGATGATGCTATTGCCGTCGGCAATCGGGCCGCGCACATCCTGGCGTTCACCCACGGCACGCGCGGTTTCCCGGTAGCTGTCGCCCAGCACGGAGCCGGACTCGGCGATACGCATAAGCTGCACGCCGTGCAGTCGCAGCCGGTCTACGGCTGTGGTGGAAGCCGCCGACAGCCAGTAGCCGCAGGGACGTGCGCGTACCTTGATGTCGCGAAGCAGGAGAGCGGAGTCCCAGTCCACCGTAATGGCTTTGTCGGCGCCGCTCACGGGGTCCAGCATGAGCAGATCGTGCTGGGCCGCCGTGGGCGCCGATTCAACGGTGGCATCCCCTTTGCAGGCCTGGGTGCTGACGTCTTTGTCGAGATAGGGGCGCAACTGGCCGAGTGCTTTGGTGCGTTGGGCGGTGCTGGCGAGCACACTGGAGATGGCCGTGACCTGGGTGTGCACGCGTCGCTGTATATGCAGCTGGCCAATGCCTACGCCGCGGGTTTCAATCAGCAGACTGACGGCGTTTTTAAGCCCGTTTACATTGCGGTCCGTGTCGGGTTTTGTTCCTCCCATGGAGATTTTTTTGTCGGCCAGATCTGCCGAGGTGGTGTAGTACCACTCGGTGCTAAGGCCCTGAGCTTTGAGCGCGTCCAGCAGTGGACGGCGATACCACTCTTCGGCGGCCTTGGTTAAAAATTCCGGCAGATTGGCCGTGGTGGCGTATTGCAGCAGTGCATCGAACTTTTGCACCGCGCCAAACTTTTCCAGATAGCGGCCAACCACGGTGTATTCATGGGCATCTACCACCACCGTGGGGTGATAGTCGCGCGTGAGCTTGGCCAGAGCCTGGGCTTCTGGCGTGTTGAGTAGCAAGTGATCGCGGTTCATGTCCAGCCCACTTGCGGTAAGGCGCTGGCCTGCGGCCGCGCCGTCAGGATTGGCGCGTGGCACGATGAGCACGTTGATCTGCGCCAGCAAGGGGCGCAACAAGCCTTGCGAGAGCTCCCGGGCGATGACCAGCAGGGCTTCGCTGCCTGCCGGTTCGTCACCATGTTGCTGGCCGATCAGAAGAACGGTGGGGCGACCGGTGGCCAGCACGCTGGCGGCATCGGCGCTATCGGCACGCGTCAGGAGCAAGGCCTCGAGTGCTTCGCCACGCTGCGATTGACCCAGTGGCAGTACCGCCGCCTGCACGCCGGCCGGGCGATTGGCCGCGTTCGCCAGATTGCGCAACCAGGACTGAACCTCGCTATTGGAGGTGAAGCTGGTGCGCCCGGCTTGCAGGCCTGGCGTGTTGTAAGTGACGGCAGGATCGGGGAAACGCGCAGCGACGGCTGCGCTGTAGGGCGCCGCCGGGGTCGTTTTGACTAGGGCGGGCGAGGCAATGGGCGTGCCCGATGGCGGCACCGGGCTGGCGTTGGGTGCGGCCCCCGGCTTTGGTGCGGGCGTGACCTGCGTTTTCTGGGCCGATTGCCCCGGACCCGGCCAGGGTGGCAAAGGCACGGATGTGCAGGCAGCCAGCAGAACCAGTGGGGCAGCCAGCAGGCTGGTGCTTGGAAAACGCTTCCAGAAACCGAACGAAAATCTGACGTTCGAGGCCCTTTGGCAGGGGGTGGCGGTGTTTTTTTTGCTCATGGTTTCAATCGCTTTCAGTTTTGCGAGTGTGGACACCGGTTCTGGTCTTGATACCTATTATCTGGGTTGTCAGCGGGCGTTTGCGGTGATTACAGGGCTTGTTCATGGGCGCTCCCAGTCTGCTGGGATAATTGAAGCATGTCAGTTTTAGCGCCAGAACCCTCCGTTTCTTCATTTTCAGCCTCGCAGCACGGCTCAGTTTCCCCTTGGCGCCTGAGTGTCGCCCCGATGATGGACTGGACCGACCATCATTGCCGCTATTTTCATCGTCTGCTTTCAAGCAAGGCTTTGCTTTATACCGAGATGGTGACCACTGGCGCCCTGATTCACGGTGATGTGGCCCGGCACTTGCGTTTCAACGCCGAGGAGCATCCCGTGGCGCTGCAACTGGGCGGCAGCGAACAGGCTGATCTGGCGCATTGCGCCAGGTTGGGCGAGCAATGGGCTTATGACGAAATCAATCTCAATTGCGGCTGCCCGAGCGAACGGGTACAGCGCGGGGCATTCGGCGCCTGCCTGATGAATGAACCTCAACTGGTAGCCGACTGTGTGAAAGCGATGGTGGATGTTGTCAGCATTCCCGTGACGGTGAAGCATCGTATCGGCATCGATAAAGGCGAAAGCTATGAGTTCGTGCGCGATTTCGTCGGTACGGTGAGCGAGGCCGGTTGCAACACCTTTGTGGTCCACGCACGCAACGCCTGGCTCAAGGGGCTGTCTCCCAAGGAGAATCGCGAAGTGCCGCCATTGCGCTATGAACTGGTGCATAGACTCAAGGCCGAATTTCCGGATCTTTGCATTGCGGTAAATGGCGGTATCACCAGCAGTGTGCAGGTGGCCGAGCAACTGGGTCAGCTCGATGGCGTCATGATTGGCCGCGAGGCTTATCACAACCCCTGGTGGTTGGCCGAGTGGGATGAAACCTTTTACGGTGCAGTGCCTGGTGAACTGAGCCGCGAATCCGTTGAAGCGCAGATGGTGGATTACATGGCTAGGGAGGCGGCAGCACACGGCACACCCTGGAGTTCGATTGCCCGCCACATGCTGGGCTTGCGTCACGGCCTGCCGGGCGCGCGACGCTGGCGTCAGGTCTGGAGCGACCACAAGCTTAAAGCCTTGCATCCACGCGATGTGATGGTGCTGGCGCACGAGAGTGCGCAAAAAAGTGCTTGAACAAAGCGCCCAAGCGCAACCTGCGTCAATTTTGATCTAAGTGCTTTACCTTGTTGAATGAATGTTCTAGAACTTTCTTCACGCTTTTCGGTCTACCCATCACTTGAAACAAGGAGTACATTGAAGTCAGGGAGGCGGTAAAGTTGGGCTGACCGTCATTTCGGAGTGATGTAGTCTTCAAGCGCAATTTGCGAAGGAGGTTATATGGTGGATGTCGTCCGTAACTTTTTGACGCGTTACGAGCAAACGCGGGAAGAGGAACTGTCCCTTGAGGACTACCTCGAGCTCTGTAAAAAGAATCCTCTGGTCTATGCAACGGCAGCCGAGCGCATTCTTGCTGCCATCGGTGAGCCCGAAATATTTGACACTCACCATGACCAGCGCCTGTCGCGTATTTTTGGCAACAAGGTCATCAAGATTTACCCGGCTTTCCGCGATTTCTACGGCCTGGAAGATCCGATAGAGCAGGTGGTTGCTTTCTTTCGCCATGCGGCCCAGGGCCTGGAAGAGAAGAAGCAGATTCTTTACCTGCTGGGTCCGGTCGGTGGCGGCAAATCCTCGATTGCCGAGCGGCTCAAACAGATGATGGAGCAGGTGCCTTTTTATGCCCTGAAAGGCTCGCCTGTCAACGAGTCGCCGTTGAGCCTGTTTAACAATGCTGAGGATAGTCCGGTGCTCCAGTCACAGTACGGCATTTCGCCGCGCTACCTGCAGCGCGTTATGTCACCCTGGGCTGTCAAACGCCTGGAAGAGTTCGGCGGCGACATCCGCAAGTTTCGCGTCGTCAAGCGTTATCCCTCCATCCTGAAGCAGTGCGCGATCGCCAAGACCGAGCCCGGTGACGAAAACAACCAAGATATCTCTTCACTGGTTGGCAAGATCGATATCCGCAAGCTGGAAACCTTCGCCCAGGACGATCCGGACGCCTACAGCTATTCCGGTGGCCTGTGCCTGGCCAACCAGGGCCTGCTTGAGTTTGTCGAGATGTTCAAGGCACCGATCAAGGTGCTGCATCCACTGTTGACGGCAACCCAGGAAGGCAATTACAAGGGCACCGAAGGCTTTGGTGCGATTCCTTTCGATGGGATCGTGATGGCCCACTCGAATGAAAGCGAGTGGAAAGCCTTCAGGAACAACAAGAACAACGAGGCCTTTCTGGACCGGATTTACATCGTCAAAGTGCCTTATTGCCTGCGTGCGTCGGAAGAGGTCAAGATCTATGAAAAGCTGATTAAAAACTCTTCGCTGGCTGGAGCCATTTGCGCACCGGGGACGCTGAAGATGATGGCTCAGTTTGCCGTTTTGACGCGCCTGAAAGAGCCCGAAAACTCCAGCATTTTCAGCAAGATGCAGGTGTACGACGGTGAAAACTTGAAAGACACCGATCCGAAAGCCAAGAGCTATCAGGAGTACCGCGACTATGCCGGTGTGGACGAAGGCATGAGCGGCATCTCGACGCGCTTTGCCTTCAAGATTGTCTCCAAGGTGTTTAATTTCGATTCCACCGAAATCGCTGCCAACCCGGTGCATTTGATGTACGTGCTGGAGCAGCAGATCGAACGCGAGCAATTCACGCCGGAAATTGAACAGCGCTACCTGGCCTTCATCAAGGAAAATCTGGCAGTGCGCTATGCCGAGTTCATTGGCAAGGAAATCCAGACCGCCTATCTGGAGTCTTACTCGGAGTACGGTCAAAATATATTTGATCGCTACGTCACCTACGCCGATTTCTGGATCCAGGATCAGGAATACCGGGATACCGATACCGGTGAGATTTTCGACCGCTCGGCGCTCAATGCCGAGCTTGAAAAAATCGAAAAACCGGCCGGCATCAGCAATCCCAAGGACTTCCGCAACGAGATCGTCAATTTCGTGCTGCGGGCGCGTGCCAATAACGCCGGCAAAAACCCGATCTGGACCAGCTACGAAAAGCTGCGTGCCGTGATCGAGAAAAAAATGTTCTCCAACACCGAAGACCTGTTGCCGGTCATTTCCTTTAACGCCAAGGCGAGCGCAGAAGAAAAACAAAAACACGAGGACTTCCTCAATCGCATGGTGGCCAAAGGCTATAGCGCCAGACAGGTGCGCCTGCTCTGCGACTGGTATCTCAGGGTCCGCAAGAGTTCCTGAAGCCCGCAGTGCTGCACTGCGCCTTATTGCCTATCTACAGACCAACCGGAGGTCAGCATGCTCCAACAAGTCATTGACAGGCGCTTGTCGGGCAAGAACAAGTCGATAGGCAACCGTGAGCGATTTCTGCGTCGCTACCGGGAGCAGATTCGGGACGCGGTGCGCCGGGCCGTTGCGGGTCGCAGCATTCACGATATCGAGCAGGGCGAGGACATCACCTTGCCCAGGCGCGATGTGTCCGAGCCGGTGTTTGGTCACGGCACCGGCGGCACCCAGGAGCGGGTTCATCCCGGCAACCAGGATTACGTGCGTGGCGACCATATCGCCCGGCCGCAAAGCGGCGGAGCGGGCGGTCAAGGCCCCGGTGCCAGCCCGGATGGCATCAGCGAAGACGATTTTGTTTTTCGCATCACGCGCGAAGAGTTCATGCAGTATTTCTTCGACGATCTGGCACTGCCGCACTTGGTGCGCACGCAGCTCTTGCCCGATGCGCCGGAATGGAAATCGCAGCGCGCCGGCTTTGTATCCGAGGGGACGCCGACCAACTTGCATGTGGTGCGCTCTATGCGCATGGCGCTCAGCCGGCGCATTGCCTTGGGCGGCGATGCCAGGCGTCAGCTGCGGGAGTTGCAAGCGCGCTTGTCCGAGATGCAGTGTGACGCGCATGCACCGCGTAGCGAAATCCTGGCGCTGAAAGCGCAGATTGAAGCCTTGCGGCGCCGGCTGATGAAAATCCCGTTTCTCGATCCCTTCGATCTGCGTTACCGCAACCGGGTCTTGGTACCTGTGCCGGCGACCCGGGCCGTGATGTTTTGTCTGATGGATGTGTCGGGGTCCATGGATGAGACGCGCAAGGACATGGCCAAACGCTTTTTCATCCTGCTCTACCTGTTCCTGATGCGGCATTATCAGAAGACGGATGTGGTTTTTATTCGCCATCACACCCAGGCCACCGAGGTCTCGGAAGAGGATTTTTTCCAATCAACGGAGAGCGGCGGCACCGTGGTTTCCAGCGCCCTGACCTTGATGCACCAGATCATCCAGGCGCGCTACTCGCCGAGCGAATGGAACATATATGGCGCCCAGGCTTCCGACGGCGACAACTGGCATCAGGATTCGGCCAAATGCCGGGAATTGCTGGTTGAAAAGCTGCTGCCGGCATGTCGTTACTTTGCTTACATTCAGGTGGCCGAAGAGAACCAGAATCTGTGGGAAGAGTACAGCCTGGTGCGCGAAGATCACCCCAACTTCGCGATGCAAAAGATCGCCGATGCGTCGGGGATTTATCCGGTGTTCCGTGAGCTGTTCAAGAAAGGAAACCCGGCATGAGCACGATTTTGCGAGCTGAAGGTGCTGGTGAATCGGGGGCCTTGCCGCCGAAGAAGGCTGGGCGGCAGCGCGCGGCACTGCCTTGTCCCTCCGACTGGTCCTTTGAGTTGATAGAGCTCTATCACCACGAAATCGAACGCACCGCCAAGCGCTTTGGGCTGGATACCTACCCGGTGCAGCTGGAGGTGATTACCGCCGGTCAGATGATTGACGCCTACGCGTCTGTGGGTATGCCGGTGAACTACCGGCACTGGTCCTTTGGCAAGCAGTACATCGCCACCGAAAAAAGCTACCGCCGTGGCCATATGGGATTGGCTTATGAGATCGTCATCAATTCCAATCCCTGCATTGCCTATCTGATGGAAGAAAACACCATGCCCATGCAGGCGCTGGTGATGGCTCACGCCTGCTATGGCCACAATTCCTTTTTCAAGGGCAACTACCTGTTCCGGATGTGGACCGATGCGAGTTCCATCATCGACTACCTGGTCTATGCCCGGGCCTATGTCGCCGAGTGCGAGGAGCGTCATGGGCTGGATGCGGTCGAAGAGTTGCTGGACAGCTGCCATGTCCTGATGAGCCACGGCGTCGATCGCTATCAGCGCACGCAGAAGCTGTCGCTGGCCGAGGAAGAGGCGCGCCGCAAGGATCGTGAAGCCTATTTGCAGCAGCAGGTCAATGACTTGTGGCGTACGCTGCCCAAGGCAGCGGACAAGCCGGTGGAAAAAGTCAACCGCCGTTTCCCGGCGGAACCGCAGGAAAACATTCTGTACTTCATCGAGAAAAACGCGCCCTTGCTCGAGCCCTGGCAGCGCGAGGTGATACGCATAGTGCGCAAGATCGCCCAGTACTTCTATCCGCAGCGCCAGACCCAGATCATGAACGAAGGCTGGGCCACGTTCTGGCACTACACCCTGCTGAACGCCATGTACGACGAAGGCCTGCTTAGCGATGGCTTCATGATCGAGTGCCTGCGCTCACATACCAATGTGATTTATCAGCCGCCGGTAACCCATCCGGCCTATAGCGGCATCAACCCCTATGCGCTGGGGTTTGCCATGTTTCGTGACTTGCGACGGATTTGCGAAACGCCGACCGCCGAGGATAGGCAATGGTTTCCGGATATGGCGGGCTCGGACTGGCGCATGACGCTTGACCATGCCATGCGAAATTTTCGCGATGAGAGCTTTGTCGGGCAATACCTGTCGCCCAAGCTGATGCGCGAATTTCGCCTGTTTACCATCGTTGACGATGCAGCCGAACTCGAGCTTGAGGTGTCTGCCATCCATGACGATTCCGGCTACCGCCACGTGCGCGAGGCGCTAGCGCGGCAGAACGACCTGAGCTATCGCGAGCCCAACATCCAGGTCTGGAACGTCGACATTCGTGGTGATCGTTCGCTGACGCTGCGTCATACCCAGCACAACAACCGGCCGCTCAACGACGACGTCCAGGAAATCCTCAAGCACGTGGGGCGCTTGTGGGGATTTCTGGTCCGGCTCGAAAGCGTTGACCGGCATGGCAAGGTGACCAGGCATTGGGAAGTTATGCCATCTGCACCTCCCGCCTCGGGCGAGTGAAGTTTGATGTGAAGCGGCAAAGGACTGCTCGAAAAGGCCTTTGCATGAAAAATCATGTCAGAACGTGTTTGCAATCTCTATGGGGCCGCGTTGGGGTGCAATCGGGATGAGTGGGCCGCCCGGCACCGCCGCATGGGCTGGTGCCCATGCAAGGGGTTGGGTGGCTCAATCGCCCGATTTCACCGCCAACCCACAGGGCAAGTGCCTTTTCGGGCGGTCTGCGGCGTTGCGATGCTTGCCATAGCCGGGCTATGGGCGGCGCACCGCGCCTTGCACCCCATCCCGAAAAGTCACTTGCGCGACCCCGTAGAGATTGCAAACACGTTCTAAGATCCCGGGCATGGATCTCTCCTCAATGGCCGGATACGGTCTTCTCAGGCTTGGCGGTGGGTATTTATGAACCCACGCTGGTTATCTGTTGCGCTCGCCGAAGTCGGGGTTGCTCAATACCCGCTTGGGCAAAGCAATGCGCGCATTACCGAATACCACGGCGGCACCAATCTTCGCGGCTATGACGACAAGGTGGCTTGGTGCTCATCTTTCGCCAACTGGTGTCTGGCTCAGGTGGGCATAGTGGGGACCGGATCGGCGCTGGCTCGCTCCTGGCTTGAGTGGGGCAAAGCGCTGACCGAGCCGGTGCCGGGTTGCCTAGTGGTGCTTTATCGCGACGACCCCAACAGCTGGAAAGGCCATGTCGGTTTTTATTTGCGTGCCGACGCGCAATATATCTACCTGCTAGGCGGCAATCAGCTGGAGCAGGTGCGCGAGCATTTTTACCCGCTGGAGTGCGTGCTGGGCTATCGCTGGCCGCTAGCGGCGGCGCCAACGTCGCTCGCTTGAGTCGAGTGAATTAGCCGACTTGCCGCGCTCGCTATCAGGCCGCGGCTTCCAGCCCGTGACTGAAATGCTGGCGCATGCGCAGCGCCGTGGCATCGGCATCGCGCGCAGTCAGCGCGGCCATGATGGCGCGATGCTCTTGCAGGGATTCTTCAATCCGCCCCGACTTGAGTAGCGAGTTGTGGCGATTGAGCTTCATGACCTTGCGCAGGTCGGCCACCATCTGGTCGCGCCAGCGGTTGTTGGCGATTTCCAGCAGGCGCATGTGAAAGATTTCGTTGATCTCAAAAAAGCGTTCACGGTTGTCTGCCGCCTTTTCCAGCTCGTTGTGCAGACCTTGCAGTTCCTGCAGCTGGGATTCGGTGGCTTGGGCGGCCACCACCCCGGCGGCATCGCTTTCCAGAAGGGCCAGCAAATGGTAGACATCGGCCAGATCGCGTTCTGACACCTCGGTCACATAGGCGCCACGCCTTACTTTCATGGTGACCAGGCCCTCGGCCGCCAACACCTTCAGGGCTTCGCGCAGGGGCGTGCGGCTGATACCGTATTCCTCGGCCAGCTTGAGCTCGTCAATCCAGCTGCCGGGCGCCAACTCACGATTGAAAATGCGCTGGCGCAAAAGCTCGGCAACTTCTTCGTAAAGCGCTCGGGGAGTGAGGGAAACGGCGGTCATGGAGGGCTGGTATTTCCTGGTGTCTAGCAAGCTGTGGTTTAACCACGGGCCATGCCATTAGCGGGGGAGGCAAGGGCGAGTATGCTTGAAACTGAATTTTGCATCAATAATTATAAATGATGTAAACTTGCCGCCGATTCATGAATTCCTTGCATGCTGGCTGGGTGACGTATTCAATGTTGCCTGTCGCATGTTGATTTTGTTCAATGTAGAAACAGCCCATGTCCACGCGCAATACAGAACCTGAATTTCTCGCAGCCAGTCTTGATGACTGGGCCAAATCAGCGGCCAAATCAGCCCCGGGTGGTGATGTAAGCGCGCTGAACTGGCAAACGCCGGACGGCATCAGCGTCAAAGCGCTGTACACGGCTGATGACATCAAGGATTTGCCCCACACCAATACCTTGCCGGGTTTTGAGCCCTTTATTCGTGGCCCGCAAGCGACCATGTATGCCGTGCGCCCTTGGACGATTCGCCAGTACGCCGGTTTTTCTACCGCCGAAGAATCCAATGCTTTTTATCGCAAGGCGCTCGCCGCCGGCGGCCAGGGCGTGTCGGTGGCGTTTGACCTGGCTACCCACCGTGGTTACGACAGCGATCACCCGCGTGTGACTGGCGATGTCGGCAAAGCGGGTGTGGCGATCGATAGCGTCGAGGACATGAAAATCCTGTTCGACCAGATCCCGCTGGACTCTGTGTCAGTTTCCATGACCATGAACGGCGCGGTGCTGCCGGTGCTGGCAGGCTATGTGGTCGCGGCGGAAGAGCAGGGCGTGAGCCAGGACAAGCTAAGCGGAACCATCCAGAACGACATCCTCAAGGAGTTCATGGTTCGCAACACTTATATCTTCCCGCCCGAACCCAGCATACGCATCATCGGCGACATCATCGAGTACACGGCGCAGAACATGCCCAAGTTCAACTCGATCTCGATCTCCGGCTATCACATGCAGGAAGCCGGCGCCAATCAGGCGCTCGAATTGGCCTTCACCCTGGCCGACGGCAAGGAGTACGTCAAGACCGCCATAGGTAAGGGTCTGGATGTGGATGACTTTGCCGGCCGCCTGAGTTTCTTCTGGGCCATAGGCATGAACTTCTACCTGGAAGTGGCCAAGATGCGCGCCGCGCGCCTGCTCTGGTGCCGCATCATGAAGGGCTTCGACGCCAAAAAGCCCAAGAGCCTGATGCTGCGCACCCACTGCCAGACCAGTGGCTGGAGTCTGACCGAGCAAGACCCCTATAACAACGTGGTGCGCACCACCATAGAGGCCATGGCCGCGGTGTTTGGCGGCACGCAAAGCCTGCACACCAACAGCTTTGACGAAGCGATTGCGCTGCCCACAGAGTTCTCATCGCGCATCGCCCGCAACACCCAGCTCATCATCCAGGAAGAAACCCACATCACCAATGTGATAGATCCCTGGGCCGGCAGCTACATGATGGAAAAACTGACCCAGGACATGGCCGATGCCGCCTGGGCCATCATTGAAGAAGTCGAAGCCATGGGCGGTATGACCAAGGCCGTGGACAGTGGCTGGGCCAAGCTCAAGATTGAGGCGGCTGCGGCAGAAAAGCAGGCGCGCATAGACAGCGGCAAGGACGTCATCGTCGGCGTCAACAAGTACAAACTCAAAACCGAAGATGCGATCGAGTCGCGCGACATCGACAATGTCGCCGTGCGCGACGGGCAAATTGCGCGTTTGCATGAAATCAAGCGAAAACGCGATACAGCCCAGGTGGAGCGGGCGCTGGCTGCTATCACTTCTGCAGCAGAAAGCAACTCCGGCAATCTGCTGGATCTGGCCATCAAGGCGGTTCGTCTGCGCGCCACGGTGGGCGAGGTCAGCGATGCGCTGGAAAAAGTTTACGGGCGCCACCGCGCCGACACACAAAAGGTGACCGGTGTGTATGCCGCTGCTTATGACTCGGCCGAAGGCTGGGAAACCCTCAAGTCCGAGATCAACGCATTTGCCGAAGACCAAGGTCGCCGCCCGCGCGTGATGATTTCCAAGCTCGGCCAGGACGGCCATGACCGCGGCGCCAAGGTGGTGGCCACTGCCTTTGCCGATCTGGGCTTTGACGTGGACATGGGGCCGCTGTTCCAGACGCCCGAAGAATGCGCCCGTCAGGCGATTGAAAACGACGTGCATGCCGTGGGCGTCAGCACCTTGGCCGCCGGCCACAAGACGCTGGTGCCAGCCATCATCGCCGAGCTCAGGAAGCAGGGCGCGGACGACATCATCGTGTTTGTCGGCGGCGTGATTCCGCGCCAGGACTACGACATGCTTTACGAGGCGGGTGTCAAAGGCATTTACGGCCCGGGCACACCGATTCCGGCCAGTGCCAAGGACGTGCTGGAACAGATCAAAGCCGCCGTGCAGGCGTGACCGCAGCCATGCTTTTGCTCGCCCCCGTAGCCGTCGGCGATTTCGATGAGATGGCGGCCCTTCGCATTGAGGCCTTGCGCGAAAGCCTTGAGCGCCTGGGACGTTTTGACCCGGTTCGGGCGCGCGAACGTCTGGCTGCGGGCTTCGTGCCAGAGCATATGCGCCACATCATGGCCGATGGCCAGCGTGCGGGCTACATCACGCTGCGTCCGGCTTCTGGGCCTGAGCCGCGCGCCCGGCAGCTGGATCACCTGTACATTCGGCCCGATTTCCAGGGTGCCGGCATAGGCGCATGGGCGCTGGACTGGGCCAAGGAGCAGGCCAAGGCTCAAGACCTCGACATCACCTTGTCGGCCTTGAAACAAAGCGCCGCCAACCGCTTTTACTTGCGCCATGGATTTGTCCAGGTCGGCGAAAGCGAGTTCGATCTGGATTACCGCTGGTGCCCCGCGCGTGGAGTGCGGGCATGAGCGCGGGCGTGAGTGCCGTTGACGCGATTGTTCGCGGCGAAGCGCTGGTCCAGCGCCGCGCCATTGCCAAGGCCATCACGCTGCTCGAATCGACCCGCGCCGACCACCGCGCGCAGGGCGACGAGCTGCTCACCGCCTTGCTGCCCTACACCGGCAAGGCCTTTCGCCTGGGGCTGAGCGGCGTGCCCGGTGTCGGTAAATCCACCTTTGTCGAGGTGCTGGGCCTGTATCTGATTGCCCAGGGTCACCGCGTGGCCGTGCTGACGATCGACCCTTCTTCCACCGTCTCCGGCGGCTCCATCCTGGGCGACAAGACCCGCATGGAGCATCTGTCGGTGCACGAGCGCGCCTACATCCGCCCCAGCCCGTCCAGCGGCACGCTGGGCGGCGTCGCCGAAAAAACCCGCGAAGCCATGCTGGTCTGCGAGGCTGCGGGTTACGACGTGGTGATCGTCGAAACCGTGGGCGTGGGCCAGTCTGAGACCGCCGTGGCCAATATGACCGACATGTTCGTCGTGATGCAGCTGCCTAATGCCGGCGACGATTTGCAGGCGATTAAAAAAGGCGTGATGGAGCTGGCCGATCTGGTCGTCATTAACAAGGCCGATATCGACGCCGATGCCGCCATGCGCGCCGAGGCGCAAATCCAGTCGGCCATGCGCCTGTTTGGCCTGGTCAACAACGCCATGGGAAGCGCACAGGCTGCCGACTTCGACAAGCAATGGCATCCCAAGGTGCTGCAACTCAGTGCCCTGCATAACAAGGGGGTGGATGCCTTTTGGGCGGCGGTGACGCAGTTCAGGAGCCTGCAAAGCGCCAACGGCAAGCTGGCCAGCAGGCGCCAGCACCAGTCGCTGGCCTGGATGTGGGAGCGCATAGACGCCGGGCTCAAGCATGCCTTCAGGCACGATCAGGCGGTCAGCGCCTTGTTGCCAACGCTGCAGGCGCAGGTCGAGAGCGGCCATCTTCCTGCCTCGACTGCAGCAAGAAATCTGCTTGCAGCCCAATCAGGTCGGGCGCAAGTAGCTATCAAATAAGTAGTGTATTGAAAGAAGACAGAAAGCAAATCATGCAAGAAATTCTTGAACAACTTGAACAAAAACGCGCCGCAGCTCGCTTGGGTGGTGGTCAAAAGCGCATAGACGCGCAGCACGGCAAGGGCAAGCTGACGGCGCGCGAGCGACTGGAGCTGCTGCTCGACGAAGGCACGTTTGAAGAGTGGGACATGTTTGTCGAGCACCGCTGCACCGACTTCGGCATGCAGGACAACAAGATTCCGGGCGACGGCGTGGTCACCGGTTACGGCATGATCAACGGCCGCCTGGTGTTTGTCTTCAGCCAGGACTTCACGGTGTTTGGCGGCGCGCTCAGCGAAGCCCATGCCGAAAAAATCTGCAAGGTGATGGACCAGGCCATGAAAGTAGGCGCGCCTGTGATTGGTTTGAACGACTCGGGCGGTGCCCGCATCCAGGAGGGTGTGGCGTCGCTGGGCGGTTACGCCGATGTGTTCCAGCGCAACGTGATGGCCAGCGGCGTGATTCCGCAGATCAGCATGATCATGGGCCCCAGCGCCGGCGGCGCGGTGTATTCGCCGGCCATGACCGACTTCATCTTCATGGTGAAAGACAGCTCCTACATGTTCGTCACCGGCCCCGAAGTGGTCAAGACCGTCACGCATGAGGAAGTCAGTGCGGAGGAACTGGGCGGCGCCATCACCCACACCACCAAGAGCGGCGTCGCCGACCTGGCCTTCGAGAACGATGTCGAAGCGCTCTTGATGCTGCGCCGGCTTTACAACTACCTGCCGCTGAACAACCGCGAAAAAGCCCCGGTGCGCCCCAGCGCCGATCCGGCCGGCCGCATGGACCTGAGCCTGGACACGCTGGTGCCCGAGAACCCGAACAAGCCCTACGACATGAAGGAGCTCATCGTCAAGACGGTGGACGATGGCGATTTTTTCGAGATCCAGCCCGAGTACGCCAAAAACATCGTCATCGGTTTTGCCCGCATGGAAGGGCAGTCGGTCGGCATCGTCGCCAACCAGCCGCTGGTGCTGGCCGGCTGCCTGGATATCAAGAGTTCCATCAAGGCCGCCCGTTTTGTGCGCTTTTGCGATGCCTTCAATATTCCGGTCATCACCTTTGTCGACGTGCCCGGCTTCATGCCCGGCACCAGCCAGGAATACGGTGGCATCATCAAACACGGCGCCAAGCTGCTCTACGCCTACGCCGAATGCACGGTGCCGAAAATCACCGTCATCACGCGCAAGGCCTATGGCGGCGCCTACGACGTGATGGCCTCCAAGCATTTGCGCGGCGACGTCAACTTTGCCTGGCCCAATGCCGAGATCGCGGTGATGGGCGCCAAGGGCGCGGTGGAAATCATCTTCCGTGAAGACAAGGGCGACCCGGCCAAGCTGGCCGCCAAAGAGGCCGAATACAAGGCGCGTTTTGCCAACCCCTTTGTGGCCGGCGCCCGTGGCTTTATCGACGACGTGATCCTGCCGCATGAAACCCGAAAACGCATTTGCCGCTCGCTGGTGATGCTGAAAGATAAGAAGCTTGAAAATCCGTGGCGCAAGCACGGCAACATTCCACTGTAAGCGCCCGAGGAAAGAACCATGTTTACCAAAATTCTCATTGCAAACCGGGGCGAGATCGCCTGCCGCGTCATCCTGACGGCCCGCAAGATGGGCATCAAGACCGTGGCCGTTTATTCGGATGCCGACAAGGACGCCCGCCATGTGGAGCTGGCCGACGAGGCCGTCAACATCGGCCCCGCGCCCAGCCGTGATAGTTATTTGCAGGCCGACAAGATCATTGCCGCCTGCAAGCAGACCGGCGCCCAGGCGGTGCACCCCGGTTATGGCTTTCTGAGCGAAAACGCCGGCTTTGCCAAACGGGTCGAAGAAGAGGGCATCATTTTTATTGGCCCCAAGCATTATTCGATTGCCGCCATGGGCGACAAGATCGAATCCAAGAAGCTGGCCGGCGCCGCAGGCGTCAACTGCATTCCCGGCGTCAATGATGCGATCGAAACGGCAGAAAAGGCCGTCGAGATCGCCAAGGGCATTGGCTATCCTGTGATGATCAAGGCCAGCGCTGGCGGCGGCGGCAAGGGTTTGCGCGTCGCCTTTAACGACAAGGAAGCGCTGGAAGGCTTTACCAGCTGCCGCAACGAAGCGCGCAACAGCTTTGGCGACGACCGTGTCTTCATCGAAAAATTTGTCGAGGAGCCGCGCCACATTGAAATCCAGCTGCTGGGTGACAGCCACGGCAACGTGATTTACCTGAACGAGCGCGAATGCTCTATCCAGCGCCGCCACCAGAAGGTGATTGAAGAGGCGCCATCGCCCTTTATCAGCGAGGCCACGCGCAAGGCCATGGGCGAGCAGGCCGTGGCCCTGGCCAAGGCGGTGAAATACCAGAGCGCCGGCACGGTGGAGTTTGTGGTCGGCAAGGACCAGAGCTTTTACTTTCTGGAGATGAACACCCGCCTGCAGGTGGAGCACCCGGTGACCGAATGCATCACCGGCCTGGACCTGGTGGAGCTGATGATCCGCGTGGCGGCAGGCGAGAAGCTGCCGCTCACGCAGGCCGAAGTGAAGCGCGATGGCTGGGCCATCGAATGCCGCATCAATGCCGAAGACCCATTCCGCAGCTTTCTGCCCAGCACGGGCCGGCTGGTGCGCTTTCAGCCGCCCAAGGAAACCATGTTCGCGGCCGACATGTCGCAGACCCATGGCGTGCGCGTGGATACCGGCGTGCAGGACGGCGGCGAGATTCCTATGTTTTATGACTCGATGATCGCCAAGCTCATCGTGCATGGCAAAGACCGCCAGGATGCGATTGCCAAGATGCGCGCGGCGCTCAATGCCTTTGTGATTCGCGGCATCAGCAGCAACATCCCGTTTCAGGCGGCGCTGCTGGCCCATCCCAAGTTTGTGGCGGGTGACTTCAACACCGGCTTTATTGCAGAAAACTACAGCAAGGGTTTTCACGCTGAAGACGTGCCGCACGACGATCCGAACTTTCTGCTGGCGCTGGCGGCCTATGTGAACCGCCGCCTGCTGGGCCGTGCCGCGGGCATCAGCGGCCAGCTGCCCGGTCACGGCGTGACGGTGAGCGAACAATTTGTGGTGATCGGTCTGGGGGCGGACGGGGAAAACTCGCCGCAGCCGGTGCTGGTTCGAGATTTTCAAGCGGAATCGGGCTCTAGCGCAGTAGAGACGGGCGGTAAGTGCTATGAAATTTGTAGTAATTGGCATTTGGGCGGAGCCCGCATTCGTGGCACCGTGAACGGCCAGCCCTTTGCCGCCCAGGTCGAGCGCGGCGTCGGCCGCAACCCGCTGGCGATTCGTATCGCCCACAACGGCACCCGGCTCGATGCGCTGGTGCTGTCGCCGCGCGCGGCCGAGCTGCATGCCCTGATGCCCTTCAAGGCCGCGCCCGACATGAGCCGCTATGTGCTGTCGCCCATGCCCGGCCTGTTGGTGGAAGTCGCCGTGCAAGTGGGGCAAAAAGTCCAGGCCGGTGAACGCGTGGCGGTGATCGAGGCCATGAAGATGGAAAACGTGCTGTTTGCCGTGGCCGACGGGGTGGTCGGCAAGGTGCTGGCCGCCAAGGGTGAGTCGCTGACGGTGGATCAGCCGATTGTGGAGTTTGTGTGATGGCCCGAACGGGCCGAATGGTCATCTGCGCTTGATGGGCGCACTTGTCGAACCAGCCCGCCCGCGCACCCGCAGGCGGGCTTTTTACCTGGGCTGCGCCTGGGCCCCATGCCTTGGTGCGCGCTGTGAGTGAGCATGAAAATTGATACGACCACCGTCCAGTTGGTGCTGGCCATTGCCGAAGAGGGCAGTATTTCCCGCGCCGCCGACAAGCTCAACCTGGCCGTTGCGGCGGCCTCCAAACGGGTGACGGATCTGGAGCAGCAACTGGGCACCAAGCTGTTCAAGCGCCAGCCGCACGGCGTCAAGGTCACGGAATCTGGCGCCAAGCTGCTGGCGCATATCAAGCAGATCGATAACCTCATAGGCCGGCTGGAAGGCGATGCGCAGGCCCTGAGCCATGGCCGCGACGGGCGCATCATCATTGGCGCGCCCAAGGCGGTGATCATCCAGTCGCTGGCCAAGGACATTTCCCGAGTTCAGGAAAAGTACCCCCAGATCACTTTGAAAATCCTGGAAGAAAACAGCCAGGTCATCCAGCAGTTGCTGCGCGACAAAGTGATTGATGTGGGCATTTACGAGAAAACCAGCGGTTTTCTGGACCTGGAGAAATTTGACTATCAGCACGACAGCCTGGTGCTGGTCTATAGCCGTCACCATTTTCAGTTTCCGACCGAGCCCGTGGGCATTGACGACATTCTGAACACCCCGGTTGTGAGTCTGGGCAAAGGGTCGGCCATTTTGTCGGCCGTGCAAAGGGCGCACAAAAGCCGTGGCCGGGTGTTTCGCAACAACTTCACCGTCAGCGGCTTCGACACCATGCTGGCCCTGGTGCGCCATGGCCTAGGCATAGGCCTGATGCCTCCTGAAATTCTGCGCGGCTTTCACCCCGAAGCGGCGCTGGGCTGGGCAGACATCGAGGGGGACTGGCACCAGCGTTCCTACGTGTTGTCCTTTGTCGAAGGCCAGGCGCAGGAACAAACCCTGCGCAATGTGGTGGCCCAACTGCTGGGTACAAAAAGCCAATCCTGAATCATCAGGTTTCGCGAATTAAGAAGCCAGGCATGTGTTTCGCATGCTTGCGGCTACTCCAGCCGTGGGCGACAGTCGTGGCATAACCACCATGCAGGAGACTCAATGAAACGTCGTGACTTTATTGCCGGCAGTGCCGCCGTGCTGGCCGCACCCTGGGCCGTGGGCGCTGATCTGCCCAAAGGCCCCATCAAGATTCTGGTCGGCTGGGCGCCCGGCGGCGGCACCGATGTGTTTGCGCGCATCGTGGGCCAGAAGCTTTCCGAATTGTGGGGCCGCCCCGTCATCGTCGAGAACAAGCCTGGCGCCACCGGCGTGCTGGCAGCGGATTATTTTGCCAAGACCAAGTTCACCGACGGCATCACCTTGCTGATGGCCCATGTGAACACCCATGGCATTGCGCCACATATTTTCAAAAGCATCTCCTACGATCCGCTCAAGGATTTTTCGCCCATTGCCCTGATTGGTGCGACGCCGCATATCCTGGTGACCAGTGCCAAAAACCAATACGCCTCGATCAAAGAAGTGGTGGAGTTGTGCAAGAAAAACCCGGGAAAAATCAGCTTCGGTTCGTCGGGCACCGGTTCGGTACAGCATTTGGCGGCCGAGATGTTCAACATGGCCGCCGGGGTGAAAAGCATCCACGTTCCTTACAAGGGATCCGGCCCCATGCAGACCGACCTGATCGGCGGGCAGATCGATTTCAGTTTCGACACCATGACGGCCGCGACCGCGATGGTCAAGGCCAAGAAGTTGACGGGTGTTGCGCAAACCCGCGTCAAGCGGGCCAAGGGCTTTCCGGACATGCTGACCATGGATGAGCAAGGCTTCAAGGGCTTTGATGTCTCCAGCTGGTATGGCGTGGTGGGGCCCAAGGACATGTCCAAGGACGTGGCGCGCCAGATCAATGCCGACATCAACAAGGTGCTGCTCATGCCCGACGTGGTTTCGCGTTTTGACGGCTACGGCGTGGAAGACGGCGGTGGCTCGGTCGACAAGTTTGCTGCCTTCATGGCAACGGAATACAAAAAATGGGGTGAAGTGGTGCGTGCCGCCAAGATCACCGAGGAGAGCTGACATGAGCGCCACACCCATGCCTTTGCCACTGCAAGGAATTCGCGTGCTGGATGTCAGCCAGGTCATGGCCGGGCCTTTTGCCTGCATGTTGCTGGCCGATCTGGGGGCCGACGTGATCAAGGTGGAGCCGCCGGAAGGGGACCAGACGCGCGGCGCCATGGGCTTCAAGATGAAGGGCCCGGACAGCATGGGCTTCCTCAACATGAACCGCAACAAGCGTTCGCTGACGCTCGATCTGAAAACGGAAGAAGGCAAACAGGTTTTCTACGAGCTGGCCAAGACCGCGGATGTGATCGTCGAGAACTACCGCCCCGGCGTGGTTCAGCGTCTGGCCATCGACTACGAAACCATCAAGAAGATCAACCCCAAAATCGTCTACGCCAGCATTTCTGGTTTTGGGCAAAGCGGGCCCTGGGCCAGCCGCCCCGGCTTTGACCTGATGGCGCAGGCCATGTCCGGAGTAATGAGCGTGACCGGCTACAAGGGCGAAAAACCCGTCAAGGCCGGTGTGCCGGTGGCCGACATTGGCTGCGCGCTGTTCGCCACCTATGGTTTGCTGGCCGCCTACATAGGCGCGCAGAAAACCGGCCAGGGCCAGCACATTGACGCTTCCCTGTTTGACTCGGCCATGGCATTTTCCGTGTGGGACATGTCCGAATACTGGGGCACGGGCGTGCCGCCGGCACCGCTGGGCACCAGCAACAAGATGAGCGCGCCTTATCAGGCTGTGAAGGCGCGTGACGGCCATTTCGTCATGGGCGCGACCAATCAGAAGCTCTGGGCCAAGCTGTGCGCCTTGCTGGAACGGCCAGACCTGCTCAAACACCCCAGCTACGAAACGGTGTCGCTGCGTCTGAAAAACCGCGAAGCGCTCATTGATGAGATCGAGCTGGAGTTTGCCAAAAAAGACAGCGCCGACTGGGTGGACACCATGCTGGAGGCTGGCATTCCCGCCGGCCCCATTCTGAGTTACCCCGAGGCTTTCGAAGGCGAACATGGCACGCACAGACGCATGTGCATGGAGATTGACCACCCGATCGAAGGCAAGGTGAAAAACATCGGCTTTCCGGTCAAGATGCTGGGCACGCCCCAGCAGGTGCGGCGCCATCCGCCCTTGCTGGGTGAACACACCGAGGAAATCCTGGCCGAGCTGGAGGCGCTGAAGGTATGAGCGATCTCGTGCGCCTGTCGGTCACCGAAGGCATTGCCCAGATACTGATCCAGCGGCCCGAGCGCCACAACGCCATGACGCAGGCGATGTACGAGCGGCTGCTGCAGTTGCTGGATGAATGCAATGCCAACGTCGAGGTCCAGGCCATGGTTTTTCGGGGCGCGGGCGGACGCTCGTTCATCTCGGGCACCGACATCCAGCATTTCGCGCAGTTCAGCCAGGGCAGCGAAGGCGTGCAGTACGAAGCCTTTGTGGAAACGGTGATTGACGCAATCGAACGGGTGCGTGTGCCCACCATTGCCGCCATCGATGGCTGGGCCGTGGGCGGCGGCCTAGCGATTGCCACTGCCTGCGACTTCCGGGTGTGCAGCCACGGCGCCCGTTTTGGCGCACCGATTGCCAAGACCTTGTCGAACACCCTGTCGTCCAGAAACATTGCCCGGCTAATGGCGGCCTTCGGCGCGCCCCGGGTCAAACGGATGTTGATGCTGGCCGAGTACCTGGACGTGTCGGAGGCGACGAGCTGCGGCTTTGTCTACAGCGCCTGCGCGCCGGAGGAGCAGGAGGCCACGGCCCACGGCCTGGCGCTGAAGCTGGCGGGTTTGTCCCGGGTCACGCAACACGCCGTCAAGGAGAGCATGCGTCGCATCGTGGTGGACCAGAGCCTGGCCGATCAGGACTTGGTTGAAGCGGTGTACGGCAGCGCGGCCTTCAAGGCCGGCGTCGCCTCGTTTCTCAAAACCTGATGCGCTGCTGCGCCTGGCAGTGTGGGGGAGGTGAGTGGCGCAAAGATTGGAAATCTGCGAGCCATGCCGCCCGGTGGCCGAAAGAAAAAAGCACAATAGAGGGCGTTATTGATGCAAAGAAAGCGATCCATTGTGAATAAAAATCGGCCATTCAAAGTGCTGGGCATACAGCAAATCGCCATAGGCGCACCGAGCAAAGACCGCTTGCGCACCCTCTGGGTCGACATGCTAGGCCTGGAAGTCACCGGCAACTTCGTCAGCGAGCGTGAGAACGTCGATGAAGACATCTGCGCCATAGGCAGCGGGCCGTTCAAGGTCGAAGTCGACCTGATGCAGCCGCTGGATATGGACAAAAAACCGGCCGTGCACACCACGCCGCTGAATCACGTCGGCCTGTGGATTGACGACCTGCCCAAGGCCGTTGAATGGCTGACCGCGCAGGGCGTGCGCTTTGCGCCTGGCGGTATCCGCAAGGGGGCCGCCGGCTTTGACATCTGCTTCATGCACCCCAAGTCCAGCGAGGAGTTTCCGATTTCCGGTGAGGGCGTGCTGATTGAAATGGTGCAGGCCCCGCCCGAGGTGGTCAAGGCTTTTGCCGCGCTCGCCGCCGGCTGAGCATCAGTTTTCTCGGCCTCAAGCCAAGGCTCAGACCGTGGGCTTGGGGGCGTTTTGCTGCAAGTAGTCGGTGAATGCCCGCAAGCCGCGTGTCAGATATTTGTCTTTGTGCAGCACCAGATGCAGCGGGCGCACCAGCGGCGGCAGACCTTCACGCAGCGCCACCAGGCTGCCGCGAGCCAGTTCCTCGCTCACCACGTGCAAAGACAGGCAGCTCACGCCAAAGCCGCTCATCACCGCGCGCTTGATGGCTTCGGCGTTACCCAGTTCCAGCGCAAAGCGCAACTGGCCCAGATGCGGCGCCAGGCGCTCTTCAATGATCTCGCGTGTGCCTGAGCCGGGCTCGCGCACCACCCAGTCGGCATCGCGCAGCGCGGCAGCGTTGGACGGCTGGCCTGCCAGCGGGTGGCTGGGACTGACCACCACCACCATCTGGTCATCGCCCCAATGCGTGGCAATCAGCTCATGGCCCTGGCAGTGGCCTTCCACCAGGCCGATGTCGGCCTCGAATTTCATGAGGGTTTGCAGCGTCTCGCGGGTGTTGCCAATGCGCATGTCCAGCGCGCAGGGGCCGCTTTGCGCGTGGCGAAAACCGGCCAGCAGGGCGGGCAGTATGTAGCTGCCTATGGTGTTGCTGGCCGCCACGCGCAGCTGCACGCCCAGGGGCTGCGGCAGGCGCTCCAGCTCATGGGCCTGGTCCAGCAGCGACAGGGCGCGTGGAAACAGCATGCGCCCGGTCTCATTGATCATCAGCCGCCGGCCCAGGCGGTCAAACAAGGGGCTGCCAAGCGCCTGCTCCAGATCGGCCAGCGCGCCACTGACGGCTGACTGCGACAGCGCCAGTTCATCGGCGGCGCCCACTGTCGTGCCGTGCTGTGCCACGGCGACAAAAACCGAGAGCTGACGCAGCGTGAGGCGCAGTGGCGGTGTTTTCATATCGTTAATACAGATAAGTAGTAGCCATATTACTGATTTTACTTATTTGCAGGCCGGAATTAATCTCGAACAGTCTTAACTCGGGTACTCGCATGTCTTCCTCATCCACCGCCAGCGCCGCCTCTTCTCATGCAGCCTCAGCCTTCAACCTATCTGCCATGAAAAACCTTCCTTGGTTGAGTTTTCTGCCCCTGGGCCTGGTGGCCGCGGTGGCGCTGTGGCTGTCGCGCACGCCGGCCTTGGCGGGCACAGGCCTGTCGGCGCTGACCTTGGCCATTGGCCTGGGCATGCTGGCCGGCAACCTGCTGCCTAAACACTGGCTGAAGCCTTTGGCACCCGGTGTTGGCTTGGCGCGTCAGCACTTTTTGCGGCTGGGTGTGGCCCTGTATGGTTTGCGCCTGACCTTTGGCGCGGTCATGGCGCTTGGTGTGGCGGGTGTGGCGGTGCCGCTGCTGATGCTGGCGGGGACGCTGCTGGTCGGTCTTTGGCTGGGCACCAAGGTGCTGGGCCTGAGCGGGCGCGAAGCCCTGGTGATCAGTGCCGGCAGTGCTGTTTGTGGCGCGGCGGCGGCGATTGCGGTGGCCTCGGTGGTGCGCAGCGATGAGCACGAAACCGCCGTGGCGGTGGCCACAGTGGTGGTATTTGGCACCCTGGGCATGTTTTTGTACCCGGCCCTGTATGAGCTGGCGCTGCAGCACTGGGCTGTCAATGCGCACCTGTTTGGCATTTTTACCGGCGCCACGCTGCATGAGGTGGCACAGGTGATTGCCGCCGGTCAGATGGTGAACCCGACCGTGGCCGATGCGGCGGTGGTGGCAAAGATGGTGCGCGTGCTGGCGCTGGCACCCTTGCTGCTGCTGATTGCCACTTTCCCGCAGCAAGACAATGAGGCTTCGGCCGATAAGCCAGCGGCAGGCAAGCCCTCCCTGATGAAGTCCGTGCCCTGGTTTGCACTGGGCTTTATCGTCGTCATGGCGATTCACTCGGCCGGTTGGGTGCCCGCCGACTGGAAGCCTGCCCTGATGACTTTTGATGACTGGCTGCTGGCTTGCGCCATGCTGGCGATCGGTTTGAACACGCGTCTGGGCGACCTGCTGCGCGCCGGTCGGCGCCCCATGATGCTGGCCGGCATGCTGTTTGTGTTTCTTATCAGCGTCGGCGCCTTGCTGTGCTGGGTGGTGGCCTGACGCAAAAACAAGCTTCGGTTATGGTGGGTACTCCTTAGCTATTAATGGAGTATCGAGACATGGATTTATCCCGCTTCCCGCGCCGCCGTTATACCCAGGGGCCCACCCCGCTAGAGTTTTTGCCGCGCTTTACCGAGGCCTTGCGGGCCTCCTGCCCGGCCGGTAGCGGTCCCAATGTCTGGATCAAGCGCGACGACATGCTGGGCCTGACGCCCGGCGGCAACAAAACGCGCAAGCTGGAGTTTTTGGTGGCCGATGCGTTGGCGCAAGGCGCCGATACGCTGATCACCTGCGGCGCGCCGCAGTCCAACCATTGCCGCGCCACGCTCTGCGCCGCCATTAAAGAGGGCATGAAATGCCGCTTCGTGATCGAGGAGCGCGTGCCCAAAAGCTACAAACCTGAGGCCAGCGGCAACAACTTCCTCTTTCGCCTGCTGGGCGTCGAGGCCATCACCGTGGTGCCGGCCGGCAGCAATATGTTGGAAGCCATGCAGCAGGTGGCCGCCGATCTGGCCAAAGAGGGGCGCAAAGGCTACATCGTGCCGGGCGGCGGCTCCAATGCGTTGGGCGGCCTGGGTTATGTGGCCTGCGCGCAAGAGCTGCAACAGCAGTTTTTTGAGCAGGGCGTGCAAATCGATCGCGTGGTGGTGGGCTCCGGCAGCTCGGGCACGCATGGCGGTCTGCTGGCGGGCTTCATGGGCAACCACATCAATATCCCCATCGTCGGCATAGGCGTGAGCCGCGACCCGGTGGACCAGAACCCTCTGGTCCACAAGGAGGCGCAAGCGGTGGTGGATTTGCTGGGCCTGGACATCACGATCCCGCGTGCCGCCGTGGTCAGCTATGGCGACTGGTGGCGGCCCAAGTACTCGGTGCCCAATGCGGCCATGGTGGAAGCGGTGCAAGTGCTGGCGCGCACCGAGGCGATTTTGCTGGACCCGGTTTATACCGGCAAGATCATGGCCGGCCTGATGGGGTTGGCGCGCAAGGGCTTTTTCCGTGCCGATGAAAACGTGCTCTTCATCCACACCGGTGGCGCGCCTTCGCTGCATGCCTACGAGGCGGAAGTACTGGGTTTGACCGAGCTGACAGCCTGAGTCGGAAAGAGGCGGCGGGCGTTGGCCCGCTGCCGGATCAGCCTTGCTGGCCGCGTTGCGCCCGAGCGCGCGCCAGGGCTGCTGCTATCACGGCCCGTTTTTTATCGATCACGGCCGGATCGGTGTGCTGGGTCTGGGCCGGCAGGTCGGCCAGCTTGGCCTCGGCCTTTTCTTCAAGCCTTTTAGCGGTTTCATCCTTGCTGCGCATGCGCTGAAGGCTATGAATTTCGTAGCGCGAGAGGGCCATCTGGGCTTCTGCGTCCGACCAGGCGCTCCAACCGGTGCGCGTGCCGCTGACGTTTTCCAGGCTGATGCAATCGACCGGGCAGACCGGCACACAGAGTTCGCAGCCGGTGCAATAGGGCTCTATCACGGTGTGCATCATCTTGTTGCTGCCCAGGATGGCGTCGGTGGGGCAGGCCTTGATGCACAGGGTGCAGCCTATGCACCAGGCCTCGTCGATGACGGCCACGGCACGCGGGCCTTCACTTCCGTTAGCGGGGTTGAGCGGCTGCACCGGCAGGCCGGTGATGGCGGCCAGGCGCTGCACGCCTTCTGCGCCGCCGGGCGGACACTGATTGATGTTGGCCTGGCCAGCGGCGATGGCTTGCGCGTAGGCCGCGCAGTCGGGGTAGCCACAACGCGTGCACTGGGTTTGCGGCAGCGCGGCGTTGATGCGCGCAAACAGCGCGGGCTCAAGAGGGGGGAGGTCGGCGGAAAGAGTCACCCGCCTATTGTCCCGCCTTTGCCACTCACCTGCGGCGGGAGGCCTTCTTGGCAAGCGTCTTTTTGACTGCCGGTTTGCGGGCCGGCGCGGCGTTAACTGCCGATGCCACTGGCTTGTGAACCGCTTTGGGCGCTGGGGCTTGGGCTTTCACCGGTGCTGGTGCCGATACGGTGACCGGTATGGTGACCGCTGCCGCGACTGGTGTGCTAACCACCTTGGTAACCGGTGCGGCTGCGCTGACCACCACAATAGGGCTTGGTTTTGCTATGGTTTCAATAGCTGCTTGCGCATGTTCTACGGGCGCTGGAAGCTGATTGTGCTCAAGAATAAAGCTTTTCACGGCGGGATAGGCAATCTCGCGCCAGCGGCGGCCGCTGAAGATGCCGTAATGGCCCGCGCCCTTGACTTCCAGATGTTTCTGGCGCGTCTTCGGGATGTTGTAGCAAAGGCCGTGGGCGGCTTCGGTCTGGCCAGAGCCGGAAATGTCGTCAAGCTCGCCTTCTATGGTGAAGTGGGCCGTGGTCTTGATGTCCTCGGGGCGCACGCGCTCCAGCTTGCCGTTGACGCCCATGACGTCCCAGTTGCCATTGACCAGCTTGAACTCCTGGAACACGGTCTTGATGGTGTCCAGGTAGTAGTCGGCGTCCATGTCCAGCACCGCGTTGTACTCGTCGTAAAACTTGCGGTGGGCCTCGGTGCTGGCGTCATCGCCCTTGATCAGGTCCTGGAAATAATCGTAGTGGCTGCTGGCATGGCGGTCCGGGTTCATGGCGACAAAGCCGCTGTGCTGCAAAAAGCCGGGGTAGACGCGGCGGCCGGCACCGGGGAAGTTGCTCGGTACGCGGTAAATCACATTGTTCTCGAACCACTCGTAGCTCTTGTTCATGGCCAGGTTGTTGACGGCGGTCGGCGACTTGCGCGCGTCAATCGGCCCGCCCATCATGGTCATGGACAGCGGCGTGGTTTCGCCGCGCGAGGCCATCAGCGAGACGGCGGCCAGCACCGGCACGGTGGGCTGACAGACGCTGATGACGTGGCAGTTGCCGTAAATGCCCTGCAGGTGGCGTATGAATTCCTGCACGTAGTTGACATAGTCGTCGAGGCCGAAGGCGCCGTCGGACAGCGGCACGGTGCGCGCGTTCTTCCAGTCGGTGATGTAGACCTTGTGGTCTTTCAAAATAGTCTTGACGGTGTCGCGCAGCAAGGTGGCGTAGTGGCCGGACAAGGGGGCAACAATGAGCACGGCCGGCTGGCCCTTGAGCTTGGTCAGCGTGGCTGGGTTGTCAGTAAAGCGCTTGAAGCGGCGCAGCTCGCAAAAGGGCTTGTTGATTTCTACCCGCTCATGAATGGCGACCTGGGTACCGTCCACATCCACGGTCTGAATATCAAAGGCCGGCTTTTCGTAATCCTTGCCCAGGCGGTAAATCAGGCTGTAGCCTGCGGCCACGCGCTGGGCCAGCGGGTTTTGTCCGAACGGCGAGGAGGGGTTGCCATAGAGCTTGGCAGCGGCCTGCGCAAAGTCAACAAAGGGCTCCATCCAGGTGCGCTGGGTTTCATAGATTTGATACAGCATGGAAGAACCCTTTTTATGAGTGAATCTCAGTTGAAATGAAATATGTTGCAGTGCAATATAACAGGCGCCGGTGGCCGCTGGTTAAGGATGAATCCTCATTTTTCGTGTTTTTTTCACGTTATGGCGTTCATCGTGTCCATGCTCGGCGCGTCCTGGTGGTCAGCCCGGATAAGGTTGACGGGACAGGCTATTATTTAAATTGACCCGTTGCCATCGCCACTGACAGGAAAACCATGCTCACCCCTACGCTAGACCTTGCGGCGCTTGACCGGCTCCCGGCACTGAAAAAATCCGATCGCATGCCGGTGCTGTTTCTCGGCCATGGCAGCCCCATGAACGCGATTGGCGACAACGAATACCGGCGCAGCTGGCAGGCGCTGGGCGCCGAGTTTGGCGCCAGCCAGCCCAGGCCGCAGCTGATTCTGTGTATTTCGGCCCACTGGCTGACCGAGGGCTGGTGGCTGACCGCCATGGACAGGCCCAAGACCATTCATGACTTTGGCGGTTTTCCGCAAGAGCTGTTTGACCAGCAATACCCCGCGCCGGGTGACGCGGCGGCGGCGCAGGCCATTAGCTTGCTGGTGCGGCAGCGGGCCTCGGCGCCGCTGGGCCTGGATCAGGGCGAGTGGGGCCTGGACCACGGCGCCTGGTCGGTGCTCAAGCCCATGTTTCCAGACGCCGACATCCCGGTGATCCAGCTCAGCATGGACTATGCAAGGGCGCCCGAAGATCATTACGCTTTAGCCAAGCAGCTCAAGGCCTTGCGCGACCGGGGCGTGCTGATTGTGGCCAGCGGCAACATCGTGCACAACCTGCGCCAGATGCAGCGCGGCGCCACCGGCAGCCAGGCTTACGACTGGGCGCTGGAGTTTGACCAGACCATGGGCGGCTATATCCAGCAGGGCAACCTGGACGCCTTGCAGAATTTCCTCAAGCTGGGGCAGGTGGCCAAAATGGCTCACCCCACGCATGAGCATTTTTTGCCCCTGCTGTACGCAGCGGGCGCGGTCGAGTCCCGCGAGCCCATGCGCTTTTTCAACACCAGCTTCCAGGCCGGCTCGATTTCCATGCGATCCGTGTTTTGGGGCTAGTCAAGACCAGAGGGTGATGAAAACGTCAGGCGCCGGCCAGGCTTGCGTTGGCCGGCGCTGCGATATAGCGTTCACTCCACATCGCAATCAGATTCGCCGCATAGATGGCATCGCTCTTGCGGCTCAGCAAGTGGTCGGCATTGTCCAGGGATATAAAACTTTTTGGATGTTTGGCCGCGCCGAAGATATGCGTAGCATTGACGATATCGACCGTGGTATCGCGCGGTGAATGCATCACCAGCAATGCCCGGCGAAGGTGGGCAATTTTGTCGGTCAGTCGGTGTTCGGCGGCATCTTCCAGGAATTGGCGCTTGATCCGGAACGCTCGCCCGGCCAGTTGTACTTCTGCTTCGCCTTCCTTTTCGATGGTGGCCAGGTGCTCCCGGAACAGCCCGGTGACATGCGACGGGTCGCTGGGTGCGCCTATCGTCACGACCGCGCGCACCTCCGGCATGTCGGCCGCTGCGGCAAGCACCGCCGCGCCACCCAGGCTATGGCCAATCAGCAGCGTCGGTGCCTGGTGGTTTGTCCGTAAATGATTCGCCGCGCCGACCAGATCGGCCAGGTTGGAGGAGAAATTGGTGTTCGCGAACTCTCCCTCGCTTGCACCCAGGCCGGTGAAATCAAAGCGCAAAACGGCTATGCCGTGTTCTGTCAGTGCTTGGGCGATTCGGCTGGCGGAAAAAATGTCCTTGCCGCAGGTAAAACAATGGGCAAACAAGGCAAAAGCGCCTACCGGGCCGTCCGGTAAATCCAGGCGCGCTGCCAGCTTTTGCCCGTCGGATCCGATAAATTCAGTGCGTTCAATTTTCATATCAACCACCTTGAAGTAAAAACTACCAATCGGGACGAAAAAATTGCCTGAATGACCGCTGGGGGCTGGCGCTGCTGTTTATCTGCCCGTACTTCAGAAATCAGGACTCAAGGGGGTAGCCTGCGGCCACCCAGGCATCGATGCCACCGGTCAAGGGGCGTACGTTTTTGTAGCCCAGTTTCATAAGCCGCTGGGCCACCCGTGCAGCGGAAGCTTCATTCGGACAGGCGCAATACACAATGACTTCGCTGTCAGCGGCCATCTCGAAAGCTGGGGGCGCCGGGTCCTCGACCGACATCGTCACAGCACCCGGAATACGACCTTCATCCTGGGCGAAGGGGGTGCGGACATCGATGATGGCGGGGGCCGCACCTTGTTGCAACAACTGGTGAAGTTCATCGACGGATATCCGTGCCATGAACAGCGATTTCAGAAAGCGGTCACGCTGCCACCATTTTCTTGCAATAAATGCAAGTAAAGCCACTGCGACCAACAACAAGCCCCATTTGCCAAGCTGAGCCAGTACATCCAGCAGCTCATCGATGGCCGTGCTGAAGAGTGAGCCCAGATAGATCGCTGATCCGGCCCACAGCGCGGCGCCCAGGCCGTCGAAGAAAATAAAACCCAGGCGCCTGGTGCCCAGCGCACCGGCCAGCGCGCTGGCAAGGGACGCAAAGCCGGGAATAAACTTCGCGACCAGCAGGGATGAAACACCCCAGCGCAGATAAACCGATTCAGTCTGCCTGACACAGGAGTCCGGCGACAGCGAAATGCGGCAGAGCCGGGCCATCACTTTGCGGCCATAACGTTTGCCGGCCAGATACCACGCATAGTCGGCGATCAAGGCCGACAGCACGGCGGTTAGCAGCAGCATGGCGGGCGAGTAGCTGCTGCGCGCCAGCAAGGCGCCGGTGATGACCAGGGTGGGGTAGGCCGGCAGGGGCAGACCTAATTGCTCAACGAGGACGTTGATAAAGACAACGGCGAGGCCGTAGCTATCAATGAGCTTTAAAAGAAAATCCATCGCAGTGCTCAATCGGCGGCGTGTTCGATCGCTTCATCAATGCTCATTCCAATAGAGGCAAGTAGAGATGATGGCCTCTTCTTCAAGCTTCGGATACCACCTTGGCAGCTTCAGGCCTGAGGTACAGGGGAAAGTCCAATCTAGGGTGCATAAGCTGTCAGGCCAAACCCTGCGTATCGACGAACGGGCGCACCAACTCTGGTGGAGCGGCTTTTGCTATAGATTGAATAGCTGCTTGTGCAGAAGGCATAAGGGCTACAGGCGTATTTCATGCCTGTAAACGAAAAAACCGCCGGGATGGCGGTTTTTTCACGATGGCCATTGACCGGCTGATTTAGATCACCTTGGCAATCGAAGCGCAGACGTAGTCGATGTTCTTGCTGTTGAGCGCGGCCACGCACATGCGGCCGGTGTCGGTGCCATAGACGCCAAATTCATTGCGCAGGCGCACCATCTGGTCTTTGGAGAGGCCGGAGTAGCTGAACATGCCGATCTGGGTGGTGATGAAGCTCATGTCTTCCTTGACGCCGGCCGCCTTCAGTCCGTCCACCAGCTTTTGGCGCATGGCCTTGATGCGCACGCGCATGCCGGCCAGTTCTTGCTCCCAGACCGCGCGAAGTTCTGGCGTATTGAGCACCATGGCGACCACGGCGCCGCCATGGGTGGGCGGGTTGCTGTAGTTGGTGCGGATCACGATCTTGAGCTGGCTCAGCACGCGGTCGGCTTCGTCCTTGCTGGCGCACAGCACGCTCAGGCCGCCGACGCGCTCGCCATACAGGCTGAAGCTCTTGGAGAAGGAGGTCGAGACAAAAAAGTTCAGGCCGGCGGCCACGAACTTGCCAATCACGGCGCCGTCTTCGGCGATGCCGTGGCCAAAGCCCTGATAGGCCATATCCAGGAAGGGCACCAGATTCTTCGCCTTGACGGCGGCGATGACTTCATCCCACTGGGCGGCGGTGATGTCGTAGCCGGTCGGGTTGTGGCAGCAGGCGTGCAGCACCACGATGGTGCCGGCGGCCGCAGCATTGAGCGCCGCCAGCATGCCGGCGAAGTTGATGCCGCGCGTTGCCGCGTCGTAATAAGGGTAGCTTTCCACGGCGAAACCGGCGTTGCTGAACAGCGCGCGGTGGTTTTCCCAGCTTGGGTCGCTGATCAGGACCTGGGCATTGGGGTTCAGGCGTTTGAGGAAATCGGCGCCAACCTTCAGGCCACCGGTGCCGCCTATGCACTGCACGGTTGCCACGCGACCGGATTTGACGGGCTCGCTATCGGCGCCAAACACCAGGCCCTTGACGGCGGCGTCGTAGGCTGCAATGCCGTCAATCGGCAGGTAGCCGCGTGGCTTGGGCGTTTCCATCATCTGTTTTTCCGCAGTCTGCACGCAGTCCAGCAGCGGCAGCTTGCCGTTGTCGTCGTAGTACACGCCCACGCCGAGGTTGACTTTGGCGGGGTTGGTATCGGCGTTGAACTGCTCATTGAGACCCAGAATCGGGTCACGCGGGGCCATTTCGACAGCGGTAAACAAAGACATGGAAATATCCTCAGAAAGTAAAGTAAAGGCTCGAACAAGGCGGCTGGCCCGGCTTTTTGGCCGGACCGGTAACTTCAGCGGGGGCAATGGGCTTGCAATTTCCATTTTCGCCCGGATGTCGTATTCTGTTTGGTTGCCCCGAATTTTAGCGGGGCTTGATCGGGGTTTTATGCCAGAAGCAATCGAAGACATCAGCGATAGCGCGGAATCAGGGGTTTCGGCCGGCGCGGGCCAGTTCGTCCGCTTTCCGGATTCGCCGTTTGAGCTTTTTCAGCCCTACCCGCCGGCAGGAGACCAGCCCAAGGCCATTGAGGCGCTGGTCGAGGGTGTGAACGACGGCGAAGTGTTTCAAACCCTGCTGGGCGTGACCGGTTCCGGCAAAACCTTCACCATGGCCAATGTGATCGCCCGACTGGGCCGGCCGGCCATTGTGTTTGCGCCCAACAAGACGCTGGCGGCGCAGCTCTACAGCGAGTTCCGCGAGTTTTTTCCCAAGAACGCGGTGGAGTATTTCGTCAGCTACTACGACTACTACCAGCCCGAAGCCTATGTGCCGCAGCGCGACCTGTTCATCGAAAAAGACTCGGCCATCAACGAGCACATCGAGCAGATGCGGCTTTCCGCCACCAAAAGTGTGCTGGAGCGGCGAGACACCATCATCGTCGGCACCGTCAGCGCGATTTACGGCATAGGCGCGCCCGAGGATTACACCCAGATGCGTTTCATCGCGCGTATTGGCGACAAGATGGGACAGCGCGATGTGATCGCGCGGCTGATTCGCATGCAATACCAGCGCAACGACCAGGATTTTTCGCGCGGCACCTTCAGGGTGCGGGGCGATGTGATTGACGTGTTCCCGGCCGAGCATTCCGAGCTGGCCATACGCATAGAGCTGTTTGACGATGAAATCGAGTCCCTGCAACTGTTTGACCCGCTGACCGGCCGCATCCGGCAGAAAATTCCGCGTTTTGTGGTCTATCCGAAAAGCCACTATGTGACGCCGCGCGACAAGGTCATGATGGCGGTGGAAACCATCAAGCTGGAGCTGTCCGAGCGGGTCGGCCAGTTTATTGCCGACGGCAAGCTGGTGGAGGCCCAGCGCATTGAGCAGCGCACCCGCTTCGACCTGGAAATGCTGAGCGAGATCGGCCACTGCAAGGGGATTGAAAACTACACCCGCCACCTGAGCGGCTCCGCTCCGGGTTCCGCGCCATCCACCTTGTGCGACTATTTGCCCAAGGATTCGCTGATGTTTCTGGACGAGAGCCACGTCATGATTGGCCAGCTCAACGCCATGTACAACGGCGACCGGGCGCGCAAGACCACGCTGGTCGAGTATGGTTTTCGCCTGCCCAGCGCGCTGGACAACCGGCCGCTCAAGTTTGAAGAGTTTGAGACCAAGATGCGTCAGGCGGTTTTTGTCTCTGCCACGCCCGCAGCCTACGAAAAAGAGCATTCCGGGCAGGTGGTGGAGCAGGTGGTCAGGCCCACCGGGCTGGTGGACCCGCAGGTGGAAGTCAGGCCGGCCACGCATCAGGTCGATGATGTGCTGCAGGAAATCCGGATACGGGTCGAGAAGAATGAGCGCGTGCTGATCACCACGCTGACCAAGCGCATGGCCGAGCAGCTGACAGACTATCTGGGCGAGAACGGCGTGAAGGTGCGCTATCTGCACAGCGACGTGGAAACGGTGGAACGCGTCGAGATTTTGCGTGACCTGCGCCTGGGGGCTTTTGACGTGCTGGTGGGCATCAATTTGCTGCGCGAAGGACTGGACATCCCCGAGGTCTCGCTGGTGGCGATTCTGGATGCCGATAAAGAAGGTTTTTTGAGGTCTGAGCGCAGTCTGATTCAGACCATTGGCCGCGCCGCCCGCAACCTGAACGGCCGGGCCATTTTGTATGCCGACCGCATCACCGACTCCATGCAAAAGGCCATGGGTGAAACCGAGCGCCGTCGCAACAAGCAGATCGCCTTCAATCTTGAGAACGGCATCACGCCGCGTAGCGTGGTCAAGCGCATCAAAGACCTGATCGATGGCGTCTATAGCGAGAAATCCGGCAAGGAAGCTGAAAAACTCGAGCTGCAAAAAGCGCTGGTCGAAGACATGAGCGAGAAAGACATCGCGCGCGAGATCAAGCGGCTGGAAAAACTCATGCTAGAGCATGCGAAAAACCTGGAATTCGAAAAGGCTGCCAGGGTGCGGGATCAGTTGCATGTGCTCAAGCAGCAAGCTTTTGGTGCGCCGGGAACGGATAACTTGCCGCCCGTCGCGCAGCCAAGCTGAACTTGCACTTGCACTTGCACTTGCACTTGCACTTGGTCTGGACGGCTGGACGGACGAGCTTTTAAAGCCCCTGTGCTGGCGCTGACTTGGCTTTTCACCTGTTCGGGTTAGCCCTTGGTTTTTGTCGTCCCGCCCAGTGAAAAATCGAGGCCGTGGTATACTTGACGAAAATAGTCAACAACAAAAGAACCTTGAAAAGCCCGCGATAGCCGGTTGACTGCCTTGGGCCGCTGGAGGATGAGTTCCCTGATGGCTACAAGCTATCAGGGTGAAAACGACAGTCAAGCAAACTTTAAAGGAGCTTGTTATGCGCCTCACGACCAAAGGCCGCTTTGCGGTCACTGCCATGATCGATTTGGGATTGCGCCAGAATAATGGCCCAGTCACCTTGGCCGCCATCAGCCAGCGTCAGCAGATTTCCCTGTCTTATCTTGAGCAATTGTTTGGCAAGCTGCGCCGCCATGAGCTGGTGGAGTCCACTCGCGGTCCGGGCGGTGGGTACACCTTGGGCCGTAAAGCCTCAGAGATTACCGTTGCCGATATCATTGTCTCGGTGGATGAGCCTATTGATGCCACTCAGTGTGGCGGCAAGGAAAACTGCCTGGGCGAAGGCGGCCGCTGCATGACCCACGATCTTTGGGCTTCGCTAAACAGCCGGATGGTGGAGTTTCTTGATTCCGTGACCTTGCAAAAACTGGTGGATGACCAGCTCGCCAAGGGTGTGGTGGTTGAAACCACGCCTCAGGTGAAGAAGGCGATTTTTGCCTCACCAGTCGTCAAACCCGTTCGCGTGAATGCGCCCAATTCCGTTTTCGCCCTGGGAAATGCCTTTTCGAAATCCTGATGGACTTGGGACCGGATTGCATAGACCTGATTGTTTTATTTAGCTGCCAGCCAGCCTGCGAAGTAAAGAGCTAGCCACATGGATACCCCACATTTCCCGATTTACATGGACTACAGCGCTACCAATCCCTGCGATCCGCGGGTGGTAGACGCCATGATTCCCTGGTTGCGCGAGCATTTCGGCAACCCTGCTTCCCGCAGCCATGCCTGGGGTTGGGAAGCCGAGGCCGCCGTCGAAAAAGCGCGTGAGCAGGTCGCCGCGCTGATTGGCGCCGATCCGCGCGAGATCGTCTGGACCAGCGGTGCGACCGAGTCCAACAATCTGGCGCTCAAGGGGGCGGCCCATTTTTATAAAACCAAGGGCAAGCACATCATCACGGTTAAGACCGAGCACAAGGCCGTGCTCGATACCTGCCGTGAGCTGGAGCGCCAGGGCTTTGAGGTGAGCTATCTGGATGTGCAGGCCGACGGTCTGCTTGATCTGGATGTGTTGAAAGCCGCAATCCGGCCCGACACTATTTTGGTCAGCGTGATGTTCGTCAATAACGAAATCGGCGTGATCCAGGATATTCCGGCGATCGGCGCCCTGTGCCGCGAAAAAGGCATTATTTTCCATGTGGATGCCGCACAGGCCACCGGCCGCGTCGACGTCGATCTGGCTACCTTGCCAGTTGACCTGATGAGCCTGACCTCGCACAAGACTTACGGCCCCAAAGGCATAGGCGCGCTGTACGTGCGCCGCAAGCCGCGTGTGCGCCTGGAAGCGCAAATGCACGGCGGCGGCCATGAGCGTGGCATGCGTTCTGGCACCTTGCCTACGCATCAAATCGTCGGCATGGGCGAGGCTTACCGCATTGCCAAAGCCGAGATGCATGAGGAAAACAAGCGTATCCAGGCCCTGCACGATCGCATGCTGAACGGCCTCAAGGACGTCGAGGAAGTGTTCCTCAATGGTCATGTCGACAAACGCGTGCCGCACAACCTGAACATGAGCTTCAATTATGTGGAAGGCGAGTCGTTGATCATGGGCATCAAAGGCTTGGCCGTCTCCAGCGGTTCGGCTTGCACTTCGGCCAGCCTGGAGCCCAGCTATGTGTTGCGAGCCCTGGGCCGCAGCGACGAGTTGGCGCACAGCAGCCTGCGCATGACCATAGGCCGCTGGAGCACCGAAGAAGAGATCGACTACGCAGTCGCCACCATCAAGGAAAACGTGGCCAAGCTGCGTGAGCTGTCTCCGCTGTGGGAGATGTTCAAGGATGGTGTGGACCTCTCCACCATCCAGTGGGCGGCGCACTAAATCAACAGGTTCGAGGGCGTTCTGTAGGAACGACCCGCCGGTTAATCAGAACTCAGGAGTTAATCATGGCATACAGCGAAAAAGTGGTAGACCACTACGAAAACCCACGTAACGTCGGCTCTTTTGAAAAGGGCGACGAAACGGTTGGCACCGGCATGGTCGGCGCGCCGGCTTGCGGCGATGTGATGAAGCTGCAGATCAAGGTGAATCCGACCACGGGCGTGATTGAAGATGCTCGCTTCAAAACCTACGGCTGTGGCTCGGCCATTGCCTCCAGCTCGCTCGTGACCGAGTGGGTCAAGGGCAAGACCCTGGACGAGGCAGCCAGCATCAAGAACAGCGCGATTGCCGAAGAACTGGCCTTGCCGCCCGTCAAGATTCACTGCTCCATCCTGGCGGAAGACGCCATCAAGGCCGCTGTGAACGACTACAAGCAAAAGCGCACCGAAGCTGCGCACTAATCGCCTAGTTTTATTTTCGAGTGATTTAAATGTCCGTTACTCTCACCGATGCCGCCGCCCGCCACGTGACCCGCTACATGACCAAGCGCGGCAAGGGCGTGGGTGTGCGTTTGGGGGTCAAGACCACGGGATGCTCGGGTCTGGCCTACAAACTCGAATATGCCGATGAAATCGCACCCGAAGATGTGGTGTTCGAAGACAACGGCGTCAAAGTTCTGGTCGACCCCAAAAGCATGGCCTACATTGATGGCACCCAGCTCGATTTTGTGCGTGAAGGTTTGAACGAGGGTTTCAAGTTTATCAACCCGAATGAGAGAGACCGCTGCGGTTGTGGCGAGAGCTTTCGCGTCTGACGGGCCAGTTAGGCTGCGTCTGTTCCACGCGCAATAGCGCGCCCCTTCTCTCAGAGCCGCCCTCACTGACCGTGCCGGCGGTTTTTTCTTGATATGAATCTGCAATCCACTGACTTTGAACTCTTCGGCATTCCCATGCAGTTTGCGCAAGACCGCGCCGTGCTGGATGCGCGCTGGAAAGAGTTGCAAAGGCAGGCTCATCCCGACAAGTTTGCCGCCCAAGGCGCGGCCGCCCAGCGCGTGGCCATGCAATGGTCGGTACGCATCAACGAGGCCTACCAGCGGCTCAAGAATCCGCTCAAGCGAGCCAGCTATTTGTGCGAGTTGCACGGGGCGCCCATCAGTGCCGAAAACAATACGGCCATGCCGGCCGCTTTTCTCATCCAGCAAATGCAATGGCGCGAAGCGCTGGATGACGCCAAGACCCTTCAGGATTTAGATGAAATAGCACTGCAGGCCAATGTTGATGAGCGCAAGCAGCTATCAAAAATAGAGCAATCGATTGACGTCAAAAAAGACTTCTCAGCTGCCGCTCAGCAGGTCAGAAGCCTTATGTTTATTGAGCGTTTTGCCAGTGAGGTGGATGCCCGCATCGACCAACTGGGACAATAACGCATTACAAAAGTACAGCAAAGAAACGCGCATGGCACTCCTGCAAATCTCCGAACCCGGCCAGACGCCCGACCCGCACCAGCGACGCATTGCCATCGGCATTGATCTGGGCACAACGCATTCCTTGGTAGCCAGCGTGCGCAACGGGGTGTCCGAATGCCTGCCTGACGCGCAGGGGCGCGTGATTTTGCCCAGTGTGGTGCGCTACCTGGACGCCGAGCGGCGCCAGATCGGCTTCGATGCCCTGGCGGCCCAAGTCGAAGACCCGGGCAACACCATCTCCTCCGTCAAGCGCCTGATGGGACGGGGCATTGACGATATCGGCAACCGTGCACAACTGCCTTATCAGCTTAATGACAAGCCAGGCATGGTGACGCTGCAAACCATTGCCGGCGAGAAAAGTCCGGTTGAAGTCAGTGCCGAAATCCTGGCTGCGCTGCGCCAGCGCGCCGAAGACAGCTTTGACGATGATGTTTACGGCGCCGTGATCACGGTGCCGGCGTACTTCGATGAGGCCCAGCGCCAGGCCACCAAGGATGCGGCGCAGTTGGCCAGATTGAATGTGCTGCGCCTCATCAACGAGCCGACGGCGGCAGCCATCGCCTACGGCCTGGACAATGGCAGCGAAGGCGTTTATGCCGTCTATGACCTGGGCGGCGGTACTTTTGATATTTCCATATTGCGCCTGTCGCAGGGGGTGTTTGAAGTGGTGTCCACCGGCGGGGATTCTGCCTTGGGCGGCGATGACTACGACCGCGCGCTGGTGGAGTGGGCGCTGGCCAAGGCCGGTCTGGCGGCAGACACCCTGACGCCGGCCGACAAGGCGGCCTTGCTGCGCACCGCGCGCGCCAGCAAGGAGGCGCTGTCGGCATCCGCCGCCGTGCCGTTCTCGGTCCAGCTCGCCAAGGCACTGATCAATTTTGAGCTCAAGGCCGAAGACTTCGAAACGGCTACCGCACACCTCAGCCAGCGTACGCTTACTGCCGTGCGCAAGGCGCTACGTGACGCCCAGCTCAGCAAGGAAGATATCAAGGGCGTGGTCATGGTGGGCGGCTCGACCCGCATGCCGCAGGTGCGTAAGGCCGTGGCCAGCTTCTTCGGCCGCGAACCGCTGATCAACCTCAATCCAGATGAAGTGGTGGCCCTGGGGGCCGCCATATCCGCCAATCAGCTGGCGGGCAATCACAGTGGCGACGATTTGCTACTGCTGGACGTGATTCCGCTTTCCCTGGGCATTGAAACCATGGGCGGACTAGTTGAGCGCATCGTGCCGCGCAATCAGACCATTCCGACGGCCATGGCGCAGGACTTCACCACCTACCAGGATGGCCAGACGGCGCTGGCCCTGCATGTGGTGCAGGGCGAACGTGACCTGGTCGCCGATTGCCGCAGCCTGGCTCGCTTCGAGTTGCGCGGCATTCCGCCCATGGTGGCGGGCGCAGCGCGCATCCGCGTCACCTTTACGGTGGATGCGGATGGCCTTCTCAGCGTTAACGCGAAAGAGCAGGTCAGCGGCGTTGAAGCAAAAATTGACGTCAAGCCCTCCTATGGTTTGTCGGATGACGAAATCGCCCGCATGCTGCAAGACAGTTTTTCCACGGCGCAGCAAGACATGCAAGCGCGTGCGCTGGCCGAGGCGCAGGTGGATGCCGATCGCATGATTTTGGCGACGCAAAGCGCCTTGGCGGCCGATGCGGATTTGCTCAGCGTCGACGAGCGGAGCCAAATCGATGGCCTGATGGCCGGCGTCAGCCAAGCGCGTGCTCATGGTGACGCCGCTACGATAGAAGCCGCCACCCAGGCCCTGGCCAAAGGCACGGAGGCTTTCGCCGCGCAGCGTATGAATCGTGGCATCCAGAAAGCATTGGCTGGCAAAAATATCGAGATGGTCTGAAACTCCGCTCAGTCAGCCCTCAAGTCCCCGCAACATCAGATCGACACCATGCCCATCATCAAAATACTGCCTCACCCAGAATACTGCCCGCAAGGCGCTGAAATCACGGCACCCGCAGGCACATCCATCTGCGAGGCCATGCTGGACCACAAAATCAATATTGAGCATGCTTGCGACATGAGCTGCGCCTGCACCACTTGCCATGTGATCGTGCGTGAAGGTTTCAACTCGCTCAATGAGCTCGATGAAAGTGAAGAGGACCTGCTGGATCGCGCCTGGGGGTTGGAGCCCAACTCTCGGTTGAGCTGCCAGGCCTTTCTGGCGCAGAGCGATGTAACGGTGGAGATTCCCAAATACTCCATCAACCACGCCAAGGAAACTCACTGAAGGCGCATGCTCCCTGATCGCTTGTAGGCGGCGGGGAGTTGTTTGTTGAGGCGGTTGTTTTCCTCTTGTTTTTCTTGGCCCTGCCGGCAGGCTGGGCCGCAAAGTGATAATCCGGGTCATGCGCCAAATTGTTCTAGACACTGAAACCACGGGTCTTTCCGCTGCAAACGGCGACCGCATTATTGAAATCGGCTGCGTCGAGTTGGTGGCCCGCAAGCTGACGGGCAACAACAAGCATTTCTATCTGAACCCCGAACGCGACAGTCATGAGGATGCGCTCAAGGTTCACGGCATCAGCAACGAGTTTTTAAAAGACAAGCCCAAGTTTTCGGCTGTGGCGAAGGAGCTGCTGGACTACCTGCAGGACGCCGAGATCATCATCCATAACGCGCCTTTTGACGTGGGTTTTCTGAATAAGGAACTCGAACTATTGGGCAGGGCGCCGATTGAGCAGTGCGTGGCCAAGGTCACAGACACTTTGATGATGGCCAAGGAGATGTTCCCGGGCAAGCGCAACTCGCTGGATGCTTTGTGCGGCCGGCTGGAAGTTGATAACTCGGGTCGTACCCTGCATGGAGCATTGCTGGATGCCGAGTTGCTGGCCGATGTGTACATCAACCTCACGCGTGGGCAAAACAGCCTGATGATGGATGTGGACGTTCCCGGCAAAGACAGTGCTGAGGACAATGTCCCCTTGCTAGACTTGAGCGTGTTTGATCTGCCGGTGCTGGTGGCCAATGAGCTGGAAACCGGCGAGCATGAGAAAGTATTGACTGGTCTTGATAAGGCCAGCAAAGGAAAAACGGTCTGGCGCATAGAAAATAGCGGAGCCGAGAAAATTCACTGAATATCGGCATATAATAGAAAGCTGACCGATAGGGCGGTTAGCTCAGGGGTAGAGCACTGCATTCACACTGCAGGGGTCGCAAGTTCGAAACTTGCACCGCCCACCAAAAAACAAAATGAAATCAAGGACTTAGCAGGAATGCCAAGTCCTTTTTTGTGCCTTCGCTCTTCTGATACGCAACTTTTACGCAACTTCGCTTTTTTCTGTCTTCAGCTTCTGCTGTAGATTTTTTTGAAAATACGTGTTTTTTCCGCTCAGGTGACTGACCGGCCTGGGCCTTAACCTCGCTGCCTAGGTCGAAGCCTTCTCCCGCTACGCCGGCACGTTGGCATCGCCGGACGCCAAGCAATAGCCTCAAGCCATCAGGAATAGCTTCTACTCCTGCCGTTGGCGCCTTATGGCAGTGGTGACGTGCTCAACCAGGCTTGTTGGCATTTTTCCGGCTTTCTTCGGATTTAAAATGCCAGCCGGTCAGAACTCCTCGGATGGTGTCCCAGTTTGGTACCTTCCTCGTTCGACCCTCTCTGCGCTCAATCAAGCTGATGCGTTTTGCGATTTCCTTGGCAATCGCGCCGTTCGATGTTTTCCCCTTGTTGCGATGCAGAGTTTCCCCAATGTTCTGCGCCAACACCAAAATATCGTATGGTTCCTTCTGCCACCAAGGCAAATTTTCTTTAGCTGTTGTCAGTTCGCCAGATAGGCTGTTGTCTTCTATTTGGACATCAATGCCGGGGTATGTCTTCTTGACATAAGCACGGAAGTCGTCAATCTTGACGTACGCATCGGCAATGTCGTCTTGGGGGGAGTACTGCATTCCGGTCAGCCTTGATATAGCCGCGAGCCCACCCGCCTTGCCACGCAGAGCCGATTGCAGAGCGGCGGAGTGCTCCTTTACCTGTTTGTAAAGCTGAGCATTTCGGAAGAGCTCGCCCTCGTCATCTGTCAGTTTGGGGTACGTCTTACCTGCCAAATAGTGCAATTGCCCGCCAATATTCTCAACCGTAGCTTCACTTAGAAGAGCACCTTTCGCCTGCAAGCTGACATACAGTGCCTGCGCGATAAGTGCTGGAATATCGCTTACCGCGACCAATTGAGTGCCAGCAGGAAAAACAATCTCATTATTTTTTTGCATATCAACACGCTTTCAATGCCCGCTTTGATTTACCTGCCTCAGCAGGCCGGTGAGGGGGCCCCGCTTTTCAGTGGTTAATTTGGCTGGAGGGGAAACTCTCTCAATCGTACAACCCATGCTCAAGTTTCCCGTCTTGCGTGAACTAAGGTCGTCAGCAACTGCAGCAACTGCAGCAACTGCAGCAACTGCAGCAACTGCAGCAACTGCAGCAACTGCAGCAACTGCAGCAAGGTCAGCAGCAGTGTGGGCGAGTTAATTTGCTTCCAAATTTGCCGTCACCCTGAGCTTATGGTGCTTTTGTAACTGGCGCTTTCGAAAATGGGCTTTTCACCGTCGGCGCCATGTCCGTATTGGCTGCCTCTTTTTTATCGAAACCTGCCTTTTCTTGGCGGCGACTCTGGAAACCCTGAAATTTGTCCTATGCTAGTGAAGTAATAGCGTTTTACATACATGGAAATCGAATGATGACGTTGAAGACGGAGGCGGTCAGTGTCAGGGTCCGGCGTGTCGTTTGACCAGAAGGACGGCGTCAACATCATGAAGGGCTATATGGAGTCCGGAGAGTTCTCGCGCGGCAAGGAAAGCATCCGCGCCGATGGCTCCATCGTCCTGGTCGGCAACTTCGAGGTGGATGTGGAGCACCAGCAGCGGGTAGGCCATCTGTTTGGCCCTTTGCCGCCAGAAATGCGCGACGACACCGCTTTTATGGACCGGATTCACTGCTTTCTGCCAGGCTGGGACGTGCCCAAACTCAACCCTGGCATGTTCACCAACCATTTCGGCCTGGTGAGCGACTTTCTGTCGGAGTGCTTTACCCAGCTGCGCGGCCAAAGCCGGGTAGCCACCTTACAGGGGCGGGTGTTTTGGGGCGGGGCGTTGTCGGGCCGGGACCTGAACGGCGTGAACAAGACCGTCAGCGGCTTACTCAAGCTGATTTACCCCGACGAAGGTGCGCAGGTCAGTGATGAGGACCTGGAATGGGCGGTGCGCCTGGCGCTGGAAGTGCGGCGCCGCGTCAAGGAGCAGCAAAAACGCATCCGCGCGGCCGAGTTTCGCAATACCCACTTCAGCTACACCATAGGCACCGAGGGCGTCGAAAAGTTTGTCTCCACCCCTGAGCTGCAGAGTCAGAGCGGCATTGGCGACGAGCCGCTGGAATCTGGCCAGATTTGGACGCTCAGCCCCGGCGGCCAGGAAGAGCACCCGGGGTTGTTCCGCCTGGAAGTGACCGAAGGGCCAGGCAGTGGCGTTCGCGTGCTCAACAACCCGGTGCCAGCGGCGTTCCGGGAGTCGATTCGATGTGCCGAGCAAAATTTGTATGCACGCGCTGCCCAGCTGGTCGGGGACCGTGACCCTCGCGCCCACGAGTTTTCGGTCCAGATACGCGGCTTTGATGCCGCCAAGTCTGGCGCCAAGACCGGCGTTGCATCCCTGATTGCACTGGCCAGCGCGCTGCTGCGCAAGTCGGTTCGCGGCGGCCTGGTGGTGGTCGGGGAGGTCACCTTGGGCGGTACCATCGAACCGGTTCACAACGCCGTGACGCTGGCCGAATTGGCGGTAGAGAAGGGTGCCAAGGCACTGCTGCTGCCCGTGGCCTGCCGCAAGCAGCTATTTGACCTGTCGGACGACATGGCGACAAAGCTGGACGTCGAGTTTTACCAGGATGCGCGCGATGCGCTGCTGAAGGCGTTGGCGGACTGAATGCCCCGAGCGCCGAGAGACCTTATTCATTCGAGAGCTGCAATGACCGATATCTATGCGACTGGAAATGTATGAACTATGAAAAAACCCAGCCTCAAGCGCTGCTGGAACCCGAAGTAGTTCTGAACCTGTGGGCTTACGCTGGTGAGGATGGTTATGTGATGCGTTTGTCGGCGAAGGCCTATGTCATGCAAGGCGACGACAAGCACAAGTTATCACTATTGCACGACTTGTCTTCCACTGACTTCCTTTCTGCTGCATGGCAAAAAGTTCCAGAAAATTTCAAGATGAACGGACCAGATGGCGAAGAAATGAAAGGGGTTGCTCATGCTTCAATGCTCTCGAACGAAGCTGTCCATGGGCATCTATTCGGTTCGCTGATGGAAGAGATGGCTGAAAATTTGCCTATGCAAGTCCGAAGCCTGGATGGCGAATACATTCAATTTAAGCTCGACCTGCCACAAAATCCTCTCGCTGTAACCACGCTGGTAATCGAATATGAAGACGGCCGATTAGTGCCAATGGTGTCTAACCAGGAAAAATAGGGGGTGTCGCAAGAAAAGGAGTCAGGCTTTCTCTGGCTTTTTTCCTTGTCGGTCATTGTGCGTTTTTTCCTCTTGTTGAATCAGGGCAAGCTCGCGCATTACGCCGCGTAGGCGATTGCCAAATGTATGAGCGGCATGCGGCCCCACCACAAAAAGGTAGCTATGCATAATTTCAGCCTTGATGCTCCAGCTGGTGTGCACTTCAGCTTTAGGGATTTCATTGAATGCGGTAAGACTTGGGAGCGTTCTGCCAGGGAAGATTCGACTTTTGATAACAGGCCAGTGCAAAACGAATCATGGCTCGCCATAGCCCAACTGGGAGCGGTCGTTCTTGATGCCGTTTGGACTCAATTCGGGGAGCTTTCGTTAACCTACGGGTTCACCTCAGGGCATCTTTCCCAACTTATCGCCAAAAGTTCGAATCCTCAAATCGCGCCCAGCAATGACCAACATGCGGCCTGCGAACTAAATACAAAGGGCAACCCTATTTGCCGTTACTTGGGTGCTGCATGTGACTTCCGTGTGCAGGGAAAAGAGCACGGAATGCATGACGTTGCACGTTGGATTGCCGACCATGTGCCGTTTGATAGCTTGTACTATTACGGCGATGACCGTCCGGTCCATGTAAGCTGGGGTCCATTACAGAGGCGAAGCGTCGTGTTGATGAAGACACACAATCTCACCGGCAAAAGAAGTCCTGCTTTTCATGCTCGCGGTGACAAGGGCGTTGCCATTTTGAATGCTGCGGCTTACTGACAAAAGTTTTGGGTCTGTCGCTCGGAACTGGCCTGCCTCTCATCCCGCGTCCTCAACATTGCTCGAATGGCGGCTTAGGGCACGTTTGAGTCCGTGGCGAATGTCAGGTTTTCGGCGATGCCATCATTCAATTTCTAGCCTCCTGATATCTGGGCTATTGCCGCTTACTTCTTCCTCTTCGAGCGGCAGGTCAACGTGGTGCATCGGGCGGCCCCTGGCGCCCGAATCTGCTTCAACACCAAGCCGAGCGACACCGCTGAAGCCGTCCAGCGTTGGGCATAGCTCTACGTTTCGCGTGCTTTTGAACCACTGCGCGCTTAACCGCCAAGGTCCAATGATGACTGAATATCGCTTTGAGCACTCTCGACCGGGCCTGTCGTGAACTCTGTTTCATCAAAGAGCTGAATCAGCGTGCGTGCATCCTCATCCGATTTCGCGTCCAGCCAAGCGTCATACCGGCTCGGCGGCAACACCACAATTGAGCGCTTTTCTTTGCCCGGCTTGTGAAAACGCCTCATGAGGGGGTGTTCATCCGCATTGAGTGTTGGCAAGGTGAACGACCAGTAAATCTCCCCTTCAGCCGAGGTCCAACGGTCGTACAGGCCGGCGACCGCCATCACCCCACCATCTTGGCGCCCGATTTGCCACCACTGAGACTTTCCTGATTCGTAGTTGGGCTCGACGAAGGCCTGCATGGGTACCAAGCAAAACTGCCGGCGGCGCCAGGGAAGGCGGAAGCTGTCCAAGGTCGCAATCGTTTCCGACCGGGCGTTAAAAGTGTCGTATTTCAGCTTGGTCGATTCGGCAAAAAACGGAACCAACCCGAAGTGCGCCTTTTCTAGCATCAGCCCTGTTGAGTCCTCGGCCGCGCGGCGCAGCATAGGGGCCACGTAGCCCTTGTAAACATGCTCAGGGTACTCAAAGTCCGGGGCGGGGACGCCAAATCGCGCGGCAATTGATGACGGCTTGGGTGCTGTGTACTGGTTGCACATGGCGTTGATTTTCGCCACTGGGAGCGACGCGCGCAATCCTTGCCCGTCTTTGGCGGGGCCATAGGTGTACTTTACAAATTCGACTTTGGGTAAAGCCTGGCTTTAACTATACTGTGTATTTGTACAGTATCAATTCAACCTATGTCCGCCGTTCCTCAATCTCGGGAAGAGCTTGTCTCGTGTCCTGGAGATGCTTCATCTCACCATTTCGACCTGGCGCATCTGCCAGGTCGGGTGTCCAAGGCTGTCTGGCGCGGCACCGAGATTGGCCGGGCGGAACAAGCCGTCGTTTCAAGCGGTTTCCCGGCGCTTGATGCGCAACTGCCGGGCGGCGGCTGGCCCTGTCAGTCCTTGACGGAGCTGCTGCAAGCTCAGCCCGCGCTGTGCGAATGGCGTCTGCTGGCTCCTAGCCTGGCCCAATTGGTGGGCGATGGTGGGCAAATCCTGCTGGTCGGTCCGCCCAAGCGGCCGCATGCCTCCGGTCTTGCCCAATTGGGCCTCCATGAAAAGAACCTGGTTTGGCTGGCGGCTGACACCCCGAGCGAGCGCCTTTGGACCACGGAGCAGTTGGTCAAGGCCAATCCTCGTGGTGCGGTCCTGGCCTGGCTACCGCAGGCCCGTGCCGAGCAGCTGCGTCGGCTGCAGGTGCATGCCCAAGCCTGCGATTGCCCGGTGTTTCTGTTCCGCCCAGAACAGGCGCAGCGCGATGCCTCGCCGGCGCCACTGCGGGTGTTGGCCTCGCTCGGCCTTGACTGGCAGCTCCATGTCCAGATTCTCAAGCGCAAAGGCGGTCAGCATGAGGGAACGCTGGTGCTGCCGTCCATTCCCGGCACGCTGGCCCAGGTGCTGACGCCGCGGCTGCTGCGGCCCAGTCAACTCATGTCCAGGACGGAGGCTTCCGATGTCAATGCATTGGGCCGCGCTGTTGAGCAACCCTCCCGCCGACAGTTCGCTCGCCACTGACCCCGCCGGTATTGCGGTCTGGGCCCTGCAGTTCACGCCGCGCGTGGCGTACCGGGACGAGGCCGTGGTGCTGGAACTGGCGCAAAGTGTGCGGCTGTTTGGCGGCGAGGAACCTCTGCACGAACTCGTGGAATCGAGCGCCGCGGAGATGGGAGTGACCTTCATCGCCTGGGCGCCGACCAGCCTGGCCGCCCTGGCTTTGGCCCGAGCCGGCATCCGCGATGGTTTCGCGCGCCCCCTGGCCAGGCTGCTGGACCCCTTGCCGTTTGAGCATCTGAGCGCCGTCAATGCCCATGCGGCGACCCTGTCACGGCTGGGCTGCCGGACCCTCGCCGATGTGCGCAGGCTGCCCCGGGGCGGCATCAGCCGGCGCTTCGACAAGGAGTTGCTGATGGCGCTGGACCAGGCTTACGGCCTCAGCCCGGAGGTTCACAACTGGGTGACGCTGCCGGAAACCTTTGCGGCACGGCTGGAACTGCCCGGCCGTGTCGAGACCAGCCCTGGCCTGCTGTTCGGCGCCAGGCGCCTGCTGCTGCAGATGGGCGGCTGGCTGGCGGCCCGCCATGCCGGTGTGACGGCGTTCAGGCTGCGCTGGTGCCACGATGCCATGCGCGCCCGCGACGCGGGTGACGGCGGGGAAATCACGATTCGCACCGCCGAGCCCACCCAGAACGTCGACCACCTGTGCCGTTTGCTGGCCGAGCACCTGGCCAAAGTGCAGCTGCTGGCTCCCGTCTCGGACATCGAAATCTCAGCGACCGAGGTCACCGCCATCGTGGAACACAGCCACTCACTGGTGCCCGACAAGGTCAGGCAAGGCGAATCGCTGGTTCTGGTACTCGAGCGCATTGAGGCGCGTCTTGGCAAGACGCGGGTCTTGCGGCCGGTGCTGATGGAAGACCACCGTCTCGAATGGATGCAGCGCTGGCAAGCCCAGGACGCAGCGCGGCCGAACGCCACGCGGCGGCAAACGACGGTGCCGCAGCCGGCCTGGATTCTGCGCACACCGCTGAAGCTGGCCATCGTCAAAAACCGGCCAATTTACCAGGGCCCGCTGCAGCTGCTGCTCGGTCCCGACCGGGTCGAAGGTGGCTGGTGGCATAGAGCCCAGGGGGAGGAGGGCTGCCGAAACCTGAATGTCCAGCGCGATTACTGGGTGGCCTTGAGTGCGCATGCCGGTGCGCTCTGGATTTTTCAGCAGCGGCTAGGGACCGACGAGACCGCGTGGTTTCTGCACGGGCACTTCGCGTGAGACGCTGCCATGGCCGCTTTACCCAAGCTACCCAAGCTACCCGACTACGCCGAGCTTCGGTGTCTCTCCAACTTCTCCTTTCTCAAGGGCGCCAGCCGACCTGAGGAACTGGTGCTGCGTGCCAAGGAGTTGGGCTATGCCGCGCTGGCTCTGACGGACGAGTGCAGCATGGCCGGTGTCGTGCGCGCCCACGTGCAAGCCAAGGAGGCCCGGCTCAAGCTGCTGCTGGGCTCGCAGTTCCATGTCGAATGCGACACGCCGTTCACCTTGACCGTGCTCGCCTGCAATCTGAACGGTTACGGCAACCTCTGCGAGTTCATCACGCGCCTGCGGCGTTCCTCCGACAAGGGCGCCTACCGGCTGGCGCTTGAGGGCGTGTCCGGTGCCGACCTGCTGGACTGTGTTGTCCTGGTGTCGCCGGACCGCGGCTCCAGTCCAGAGCAACTGATAGCGCTGGGGCGCTGGACGCTGCAGCAGTTCACTGGGCGTTGCTGGTTCGGCGTCGAACTGCTGCGCGCCATCGACGACGACCTGTGGCTGCACCGGATGGACGAGCTCAGCCACGCCACGGCGATACCCCTGGTAGCGACCGGGGACGTGTACATGCACATCCGCTCGCGCAAGCCGCTGCAGGACGTGCTGACCGCCACCCGCATCAACCAAGCGCTGACACGGTGTGGCTTTGCGTTGCAGCCCAATGCGGAGCGGCACTTGCGCAGCCGGCTTCGCCTGGCGCAGACCTACCCGCCTGAGCTGCTGGCGGAGACCCTCAGGGTGGCTGACCGCTGCGACTTTTCACTCGATGAACTCAAGTACCAGTACCCGCAGGAGGTGGTTCCCGAGGGGGAAACACCCGCCTCCTATCTGCGTCGTATGACTTACGAGGGGGCCGGCCGCCGCTGGCCGCAGGGCATAAGCGCTAAGGCACAGCGTCAGATTGAGCACGAACTGGAGCTGATTTGTGAGTTGCGGTACGAGCAGTATTTTCTGACCGTCTATGACATCGTCGCCTTTGCCCGCTCGCGTCACATCCTGTGCCAGGGCCGTGGCTCGGCCGCCAACAGTGTGGTTTGCTACTGCCTGGGCGTGACCGAGGTGGACCCGGAGCGCATGAGCGTGCTGTTCGAACGCTTCATCAGCCGGGAGCGCAACGAGCCGCCCGACATCGACATTGACTTCGAGCATGAACGGCGCGAAGAGGTCATTCAGTATCTGTACCAGAAGTACGGCAGGGACCGGGCGGCCCTGACGGCCACGGTCATCACCTACCGGCCCAAGTCGGCGATTCGGGATGTCGGCAAGGCGCTGGGCTTTGACTTGGACACCCTGGACAGGCTCGCCAAGTCGCACCAGTGGTGGGATGGCGGTACGGTGAACGCAGAGCGCCTGGCGGAACTGGGCCTGTCCAAGGACGACCTGGCGGTCCAGCAGCTGGTGGAATTGACAACACAATTGATGGGCTTTCCGCGGCATCTGTCGCAGCACACAGGGGGATTCGTCCTGACGCGGGGGCCGCTGTCGCGCATGGTTCCTATCGAGAACGCCTCGATGCCGGACCGCACGGTGATTGAGTGGGACAAGGACGACCTCGATGCCATGGGTCTGCTCAAGGTCGATGTGCTGGCCCTGGGCATGCTCACGGCGATTCGCAAGTCGCTCGAATTCATCAGCGAGCGGCGTGGCCATGAATTTGAGATGCAGGACATCCCGCCGGAGGACCCCGCCACCTACGACATGATTTGCCAGGCCGACACGGTCGGGGTGTTCCAGATTGAGTCCCGGGCCCAGCAGGGCATGCTGCCGCGCCTGCAGCCACGTTGCTTTTACGACCTCGTGGTCGAGGTGGCCATCGTCCGACCGGGGCCGATTCAGGGCGGCATGGTGCATCCCTACCTGAACCGACGCCAGGGTAAGGAGCCCGTCACCTATCCCAGTGAGGCGCTGAAGGCGGCGCTGGGACGGACCCTGGGGGTGCCGGTTTTTCAGGAACAGGTGATGCAGATTTCTATCCTGGCCGCAGGCTTTACGCCTGGCGAAGCGGATGGACTGCGGCGGGCCATGGCAGCCTGGAAGCGCAAAGGTGGGCTGGAGAAATACTATGACCGCATCGTTAATGGCATGACAGCGCGTGGTTACGAGAAGGCATTTGCCGAAGCCATTTTTGAACAAATCAAGGGATTTTCTGAATACGGCTTTCCGGAGTCGCATGCCGCCTCATTCGCCTTGCTGGTCTATGCCAGTTGCTGGATTAAATGTGCCGAGCCGGCCGCCTTCCTGGCCGCCATGCTCAATTCCCAACCCCTGGGCTTTTACTCACCCAGCCAGCTGGTGCAGGACGCCAAACGCCATGGCGTGGAGGTGCGGGCGGTGGATGTGATGGCCAGCGAGGTCGACGCCACACTGGAGGACATGCCGCATGAGCCGGCGGTGCGACTGGGCCTGCGCCTGGTTTCCGGGCTCAGGCGGGAATCGGCAGTGCGCATCGTGGTGGCACGGGCGGAGGGGCCCTTTGAGAATGCGGAGGACCTGTCGCGCAGGGCCAATCTGGAGCAGCATGAGATGAAGCTGCTGGCCGCGGCCGATGCCTTGGCGAGCCTCTCGGGACATCGCCGGCAGCAGGTCTGGGATGCCGCCGCGCTGCACGCACCGCCGGAGCTGCTCCGGGAGGCGCCGGTGGACGAGGAGATTCTGGAGCTGCCAGAGGCCCCCGAAGGCGAGGCGATTACCTGGGACTATGTGTCAACCGGGCTCAGCTTGCGGCGCCATCCCCTGGCGCTGCTTCGCCCACGGCTGGCCGCGAAGACATATCTGGCATCCGGTGAACTGCGCGACCATCCGAACGGGACGATGGTCCGGGCCTGCGGCATTGTCACGCTGCGGCAGCAGCCGGAAACCGCCGGCGGGACGATTTTTGTGTCGCTGGAAGATGAGGACGGCGCCATCCAGGTGATTGTCTGGAAGCGCGTGCGGGAGAAGCAGCGCTCCGTGTTGCTGGAGGCCAAACTGCTGGGGGTTTATGGCGAGTGGCAGCGTGATGGGGATGTGCGCAATCTGATTGCCCATAGGCTGGTAGACCTCAGTAGTTGGCTGGGCAGACTGGCAACAACCAGCCGGGACTTCAGATGACCGATGGACCAAGAGCTACGCTAAACAGGGGCAAGGGCAGGGGGCCTTACACTCGTCGCCTCAATGACTAAGAAGAAGCCTCGTAAGAGCCGTAGCTCAAGCAGGAGCCGGCCTACCGACAGCCTGCGCCGATTTGGCGTCGCGCTCATCATCGCAGGCGCAGTTGCACTTCAGACCACGAGTTGTGGGCTCCAGCCAACCACCTCAGAGCCCAGCGTAGAGCGCCTCGGCGCTGCTGCTGCCTCCGGTTTTGCCGCCTGCCCGCAATTTTTTGCGGGTGGGGTCCCTCCCTTTGCGCCAAGGGTTCCTAAGCAGCGTGAGCTTTGTTATGAAGCGTTCGCCATACTGCACAGCGGCAGTACGCGCACGCCGGTTTTCGTGGCAGAACGTCTGAACCGCCAGCTCTTGCTGCAAGCACGTGACCAAAAGCGTTCGGACAGGTTCTTCGCGGATGCGCGCCTACCTCGTGCCGAGCGGGCCGAGCTCAGTGATTACAAGGGGTCCGGCTACGCTAGAGGCCATATGGCGCCAGCCGGAGACATGTTCAGCCCCACCGCCATGGACCAGTCGTTCAGCCTGGCCAATATGGTCCCGCAGAACTCGCAACAGAACTCGGGTTCTTGGGCAAAGATAGAGAAGGACACCCGGTCCTACATCATGCGCGCCAAGGGCGACGTGTATGTCATCACCGGCCCTGTTTTCGAGCCAGGTGGCCCAACAATCGGCGCCAACCAGGTGCGCGTACCAACGCACATGTTCAAGTTGGTGTACGACGCGACGACCCAGAGGGCCTGGGCACACTGGCAACCGAATTCTGCCGACGCTCGCCCGGGGAAGCCCATCAGCTATGGCGAGTTGGAGCGACGCACGGGAATGGAGTGGCTGCCGGGCGTTGGAATTGCAGATGCTGGTAATCACTGACCATGATTTCGGCAGATGCTGACCACTTCGCTGGTATTGAGCATTGAATGTCAGCTTCGGTGAAGAGACAACTTTCCCTTTGGACCCACTCCGGCGGCGGTTACCATGCCGACTATCGGCCAGGACCGGACGTTCGTTGGTGACGCTCAATTCGCCCGATATCAGACGTAATAAGGACAAAAAATGACGGTTCGCATCGACTATAACCAAGTGGCCCCTCTCGGCGCCAAGGCACTCGGCGGTGTGTACGGCTATGTGATGAACAGCGGCTTACCCGCTGAGCTGGTGGAGTTGGTGTACCTGCGCGTTTCGCAAATCAACAATTGCGCGTATTGCCTGGACATGCACACGCGTGACCTCCTCAGTAAGGGCGTGAAGGTGGAAAAGTTGGCGTTGCTTCAGGCGTGGTCCGAAGTCGGGAAGCTCTTTGACGCGCGTGAACGTGCTGCGCTGGCGTGGGCCGAGTTGGTGACACGTGTCGCATCCACTGGTGTGCCCGACCAAGCCTACGAAGCGGCACGCACGGTGTTCAGTGAAAAGGAGCTCGTGGACCTGACGATTGCAATCAGCTTGATGAATGCGTACAACCGCATGGCCATCAGTTTCCGCAATACGCCTAAGGCGGCGGCAGAGTAGCGGTCAAGAGCCACACAAGTTCGATTCTTTTTATGTCTCGGTGTGGCCTACTCACGGTAACCTTGACTTAGGCACCTGCCGGAATTTGCTCATGAATCAAGTCGAACATACACCGTAGCTATCGGTCATGAAGGGCTGCTATGGGCGGCGGATTCAACCGGTCGTTCGACTATCAAAGACGAACGTCCCTTCATCGGCCTTAGGAGAGAAGCGCACCGATGATCGCTCGAAGATGCAGATTGACCATTCGACGGGCCCATCAACGAGTGGCTGTTCTCGCCACCTATGAAATCATGCGTGCTACTACTATGAAGAGTCGCACGGTATGGAACTTCTTCCATCAGGATAGTTGATCTGATGGACTGTCTGAGTTGGGGCTCCATAGCCGGCTCTCGCGCTTCCTATCTGTCAGTGCGCAGGCGATTCAGTTCCTCCGTTGCAGCAGCTAAGACTGCGAAGTGATCGTTCTTCGCGGTTTCCCGACAGCTTTGCCGCCATTCCTGAAAGCTGGTTTTCAGCAAGACGATGTCCTTCTCGAGCGCATCGAGAAAACAGGGTATTTCACGATTTGGCCAGAGTCCTTGTCTGCCTAGCAGTTGAGCTTCCAGAATAGCAAGAGGTGAATTTGGCACAGACAGAACAACCGCGGTATCGATGTCTTTGGAAAGAGCCTGGTTTGGTGTGGCTATCAGCCTAGTTCCAATAAAGGTTGAAGCAAGTTGCTGCGGCGTTAGAGATTCAAACCGTTTTCGAGAGCGCAACCGATATGGCCACTCTCCCGGGGTGCCATCTGGTACTTTAATCGACTCTCCGTCTTCTATCACGAAGCTAATGTCGCCAATTGCTCCATTTGTGAACGTCTCACCCGAGATGTGAAGGTCAAAGAGCGGCCTGCGACTCTCGAGTCCAATTGGTTCTACTGCCAATCCCGGCAGATACTCCAAGTAGCCGACAATCCATCCCGATGCACACCAGCCAAGCGTGAGGAATACCTGTTCTATCGCGTGTACCTGGCCTCCTACTTCCACATCAATGTTGTCAACAGTGAGGCGGGCCGAAGCGCTTGAACGAATGACTGCGCATAAATAGACGGTCGGCCAGTAGGAGGTGGAAAGACCGACTGAGTCCTGCTCCCAGGTGTTGGGCTTAAAGATGTCCTCGTCGTAGACTGCAGAAGCCGCATAAGCATCCCGGAAGTACTGCTTCAACTGATGACGTTCAGCGATAACCGCCAGCTTGGCCTTTAACAGGCGCCATACGGCTTGAGTCGGTGAGAAAAGTTCTTCATCAATAGCGTCTTGAGCGCTGAACGCGTTTGACCCTTCCGTGAGCCTCATAATCGCATCATGAGGCGCCATCCCCATCAATTCTGCAGCCGCCAGAGCTAATCGCAGGTAGGGTTGCGGGTGGGCACACAGGCGTGGGTTTTTCGTTCGCCTGCTTTTGGCTTCTGGCAAAAGGCAGTACTCGCCTAGGGCGTTAACTGGTGCATCGGGATTGTGTCGAATCCCTGACTTCACAACAATGTCATTTTTCTTGACAGCTTGCTTTTTGGCTTGAACCAGCAGTTCACCTAAATTCTGGGCGAGCGTTTTCTTCTCATGCAGCGGCATCACGCCGCTGTACTCGTTGATCTTCTTTTCTACAACTGCCGCGAGATACAAACTGTTCCGTATCAAAGATTCGGCGGAAGTCGTCATGTTTCTTTCTCGATCAAATATTCAGCCGCGATAGGGTTGCTGTGCACGGATATAACGTGCACGGCTAGCGCGCGCCCGTGAGACCTTCCCGCTCACCGGCGTCTGGACACGAAGCCACACTTCAGCACGCTCGTCCCACTCGAAACCGATGATTACCCATACACAACCGAAATCTGTGCCCTTCAAGTGAACCTTCATCCCAACGGCCATCGCGTGCAGTGGAATTGGAACACCTTCGTTCAGTCGCCAACGTCGCATCTTTACCTCCTTAAGAAAACTTGCGCTACAGGAGGAAGTATGAGGAGAGAACAGTAAGGAGTCTCTATGCAAGCATGAGATTTCATAACAAATTATGCGTAGATTTTTTTGTAGTGATTACGTAGATTGAAAGCCTCACTCCTTGGGCATAACAAAGCCACAGTTCACCTGGCAAGGGTTGTGATGCAGAGTGCAATTGCTCACTTTCATAGTTTGCCGACAGACGCGCCTGCGCGAACGACTGTTGCACCTTGAAAGCCGCCGTTAGTTGTCAAGAGATTGAAAGGCGGCTGAGGGTAGAGAGCGGCGTCGAGCGGCTGCTTTCGGCATCCATACTGAAGGGCGGTGATGGCCGGTTGCCGGAGCTGCGGTCATCGAAATCGTCGCTACATTGTTGATGGTCAAGTTGCTGGTTCCAATGTTGGGGATGGAGCAGCAGGCCATGGGGCCGGGCACAACAAATTACGCCACCGCCCGTTCCCGAATCTCATTCAGCACCTGAATCATCTCCGTCACCCTGACCGGCAGGAACAACGCCTCCGGCCCCTGCTGGCTGATGTCGGTGAACGGCGACTCGTAAAGCCGCGCGGTGTCCATCACGCCGTTTTCGGTCAGGTACTGCACGATGAGGTCAATGAACTCCAACTGGCTGGCCGTGGCGGTCGTGCCAATGACGAACTGGCTGAACGCTTGGCTTGCCGCTTCCCGGTCCAGCCCCACCAGCGACCGAATGAAGATGCCCAGGCCCTGGCTTTGCTCTGTGGCCTGCTGGATGACCTCCTGCGAGCCCCCAGCCTCCACCAGCATGCGCCCCAGCGCTTCCAGGTCTGAGAGCGTCAGGGGCTGGTTGCGGCGCAGCCGCTGCAAGGACAGGTGGCTTTCATGGGCCTTGAGGAACTGCCGCGCCTTGTCCTTGAACTTGGCCAGGTTCATACCCGTGCCGACTCCCGGCAGTTCAATCGTCGCTCCCTCGCCAAGCTCATCCTCAAAATCGGTGTAAACAACGACCCTCTTGCCCTTTTCAATCAGCTTGACCAGCGCCCGCAGCTTCTTGCGCGCCGCCTCCAGCATGGCCACGGTTACGCCTTCCCACCATTCGTCACCGGCGATGGACTGAATCAGCACCATGTGCGCCTTGATGGCCGGTATGGCGTCCTGCTCTTCCAGGGCGCTGGCAATGGCCTGCAGGCGCTCGCGCAGAGCCACAAAGTCGCGCCTGGCTTTCAGGATGCTGAGCTGGGTGCGCAGCACCAGCATGTCGAAGCGCTTGGCATCCTCATCGTTGTCCACCAGCGCCGTGGGCAGGCCCGCGACTTTTTGCGCCAACTCGGTGAAACTGTCACCGTCCAGCTGGTTCCACGATTCGAGCTTGGCAAATTTCTCGACCGGCTTGCGCTGGGGCCGAACGACAAAGTTATCCAGGTTCATGGCCGCCACCTGCTGGTGCAGCAAGCCCGCCAACTCATCGCGCAACTCCACATCGTTGGCTTGGCTGCCATCGGTGGTAATCAGTCGGTCCAGCTCCGCCATCATCCCCAGCCGCGCCTTGAACAGCCGAGTGCTGAGCGATTCGGTGTTGGAACCCTCCGAATGGTCCGGGTTCTGGCTGAAAAATTCCAGGTTCTGGCAGTAGTCAAACACGTTGAAAAACTGCTTGTGCTGTCCCGGCCCATACAGGTCCAGGCACAGCCGCGTGCCGCGCCCCACCATCTGCCAGAACTTGGTTTTGGAGCGGATGGCCTTGAAGAGCACCAGATTGACCACTTCGGGCACGTCGATGCCGGTATCCAGCATGTCCACCGAAATGGCGATGTGCGGCATGCCTTCCTTGCTGGAGAACTCATCAATCAGGCTTTGCGCGTACTCGGTCTTGTACGTCACTACGCGGGCGAAATGGCCCTTGTAGTGCGGGTAGTTGAGGTTGAAGCGCTCGGCAATGAATTCGGCGTGGGCGTTGTTCTTGGCGAAAACAATGGTCTTGCCCAGGCGGTCGCCAGCGGCCACTTTCTCGCCTTGGGTCATCAGGTGTTCCAGCACCTTGTCCACTGTGTCGGTGTTGAACAACCACTGGTTCAGCGCGGCCGAATCCACCGCATCGGGCACCGTGCCATCTTCGGCCCACTCCAGCGCATCCCACTGCTCCTGCTCGTCATCGGACAGGTCGTCGTACTTGATGCCTTCGCGCTGGAACTTGAGCGGCACCGAAATCGGCCGGGGCGGCACCAGATAACCTTTGGCCACCGCTTCATCGAGCCCATATACATCGGTCGGCACACCACTCTCCAGGTCAAACAAGCTGTAGGTGTTGTGGTCAATCTCGTCCTTGGGGGTGGCGGTCAGGCCGACCAGCATGGAATCAAAGTAATCAAAGATGGCGCGGTACTTCTGGTACACCGAGCGATGCGCCTCGTCGATGATGATGAGGTCGAAATGCCCGACGCCAAAGCGGCGCTGGCCATCGGCCGCGTCGTCAATCAGCCCCATCATCGTCGGGTAGGTCGAGACAAACACCCGGCCCTCGGTGCTTTTCTCGCTCACCAGATTGACGGGTGCTGAATCGGGCAGGTGTGTCTTGAAGGCGTTCACCGCCTGCCTGACCAGTGCCACCCGATCGGCCAGGAACAGGATACGCTTGGCCCAGTTGCAGCGCATCAGCACGTCGGCCAGCGCGATGACCGTGCGCGTCTTGCCGCTGCCCGTGGCCATCACCAGTAGCGCCTTGCGCTGGTTGTCCACCTCAAAGGTTTCGCCAATGCGGCGCACGGCACGGTTCTGGTAATAGCGCTCGATGATGTCGGCATTGATGACGGCGTCGGCCAACTTCTTGCGGCTGCTGCGGCGCTGAATCAGGAGTTCGAGTTCGGGCTTCTTGAAGAACCCCTGCACCGCCCGCGGCGGGTAGCTGGCGTCGTCCCAAATCCAGTGCTCATAGCCGTTGGAATAGAAAATGATGGGCCGCTGGCCGTACTGGGCTTGCAGGCAGTCGGCGTACAGCCTGGCCTGCTGCTGGCCATCAGTGGCGTCCTTGCGGGTGCGCTTGGCCTCCACCAGCGCCAAGGGCTTGCCGTCGTCGCCCCACAGCACATAGTCCACAAAGCCAATGCCCTGGTTGTTGGGCATGCCGGCGACTTCAATTTCAAAGTTCTTGGCGTCCAGCGCCCAGCCGGCTTCCTTGAGCAGCAGGTCGATGAAGTAGTCGCGTGTTTCGGCTTCAGAGTAATCGTGCGTGTCGGGCTGGGCGGTGTTGGCCTTCTTGGCGGCGGCCACTTCCTCGCGCAGCTTTTTAAGTTCGTCGTCGAGCGCGGCCCTGTCGGACAGCAGCACAGAGAGCTTTTCGTCGCGGGCCTGGAGTTGGGCTTCCAGCTTCTGGAGTTGGTCAATCGACTGGGGCGGGACCGGCGATGCTGGGATGGCTGTCGGCAGCAGGGCGGGGACAAACCGCAGCCCCGGCTCGGGCCTGGCCTGTTGGCCGTAGGTGCGCGCCAGCCAGTAGCAGACGTGAAACAGCTCGCGGGTGGCCGTGACCGCATCCACCGGCAGTATTTTTCGGGTGCTGTGAACTGCCAGATTGCCCAGGTCCTTGATGAGCTTGGCCTTGGTGAAAATCGCATCGCCCGCCGTAGCCCGAAAGCTAGGTTCGTGAATCAGTGCGCTCAGGTGGTCCTGGTACGGCAGGCGCAGGGACTTGTCATGTTTGTAGAGCCAGTCCACCGCCAGTTCCAGCGTGCGCCGGGCATAAAAGCAGGAGGCCCGGGCATCCGTATTCGCCATTCCTTCGGCCTTGACGGCCGCTCCGTAAAGAACTGACCATTCAGACTGGAGGAAGGCGAAATTGCTCATTTACAGTTCGCCTTTGAATGCGCGATGTTGGATGGATGCGAAAAGTTCGTCGAGTTCGGAAAGCGCAGCACGGTGGTTGGCCTTGATGTCATCAATAGCTTGAATACGTGTGGCGAAAGTTTGCTGCAAGACCATGGAGGGGAGAAGAATCTCGAAAGCGCCCAAAAGTTGAAGATTAAGGTTTTCCTGATTCCCCCCGCGTCCCAATGCGCGCAACTCACCATATGCGATTTGAATTTGATGAAACATAAAAGTCGGAGAAAAATCTTGACTTGGATAAATCACTCCACAAGCTTGGTTGCATGTGGCTTCGACTTTCAAGAGGGCGCTGCGACCCCGAGTTTGACCTTGTCCATACATAGCGACAATGATTGAATTTATCGGGTGCAACTTGCCACGAATGGCCTTGAAGCCAGTATCTGTAAGTTTTTCCTCTGTGGTCCAAATATCTTCGCCTGCAATCTCAGTGGTTTTCACCCAAGGAATTTCCCCGCCGTAATAGCGTTCTTCGCTTCTACTTGGAGTACTGCCTGTGGAGATTTTTGCAATGCTTCCGATTGAAAATTTCGGAAAGACTTTGGGATTTGTCGCCCGGTCCCCGAACATCTCCATGAAAATCGACTGCGTGAGGCTGTCCATTTGCGCCAAGGCTTCCCGGCGCTTGGTTCTGAGCGCATCGGCTTGGTCAAGGATGGCGGCGATGCGGTGTTGTTCGGGGAGTGGTGGGAGTGGAACCTGAAAGTCCCAAAACGCGCTCATCACCATACGAGGCATTTTTGCACCAGCCACCACCTCCGTGGCGAATCTCAAAAATTCTTCTGAACGTAAGAAATAGGCCAGATATTCAGGGTGAACTTCGTCTGGATTGCATCTGAGCGGAACAAGTTCAGTAGTGGCGAAGCCAGCCTCATCCGCAACGACAACTTTGTTCAAATAGGGACGCAACTTTGAATACAAAACCGTTCTTGGCTCAAAAGCAAAAGTAGAAGGCCCTAGCTTTTTTGGGCTGATATAGACCTTCTCAAGAACGCGCCCGCCATGAGCTTCAATCTGGTCGAGGTTGAGATTCCAAACGTCTGTAGCGCTTGAGGGCTGTTTCGCCTTTGATGCAGCATTGACGAGAGTCTGGATGGAGCGGGTTGGCCACCCTTTCACGCCAACATCCCCTCAAGCTCTTTCATCCCCGCTTGAATCTCCGCTTCCAGCACCGCCAGCTTGGCCAGAATGTCCTTCGGCGGCAGATGCTCGCTCACCGCATGCACTACCTCCTTGTAGCGGTTGATGGACAGGTCATAGTCGTTGCCCACAATGTCGTCCTTGGGCACGCAAAAGCTCTGGTCGGTGCGGTCGCGTTCCAGCTCCGTGCCGTCGCGCTGGCTCCAGCGTGTCAGCACATCCGGCAGATTGTTCTTTGAATGCTCCGTTTCTGATAGCTGGCTGCGGCCGTCCTTCATGCCTTGGAAGCCTAATTTATCTTCAGGCAACAGCGGCTGCCGCTTGTCGTCCAGACTCCAACCGTCGGCCATCATGTCGTAGAACCAGACGTGGTCGGTGCCGCCCGAGTTGGTTTTGGTGAACAGCAATATCGCCGTGGACACGCCAGCATACGGCTTGAAGACGCCCGAGGGTAGCGAGATGACGGCATCGAGCTTTTGCTCTTCCACCAGCATGCGGCGCAGTTCTTTGTGCGCCTTGCTGGAGCTAAACAGCACGCCATCCGGCACGATGACCGCCGCCCGGCCGCCGGGCTTGAGCAGGCGCAGGAACAGCGCCAGAAACAGCAGCTCGGTCTTTTTGGTCTTGACGATGGCCAGCAGGTCCTTGGCCGTGCCCTCGTAGTCGAGCGAACCGGCAAAGGGCGGATTGGCCAGAATCAGCGAATACTTCTCCGTGTCCCCCGCATGGTCCTGCGCCAGCGAGTCCTGGTAGCGGATGCTGGGGTTGTCCACACCGTGCAGCGCCATATTCATGCTGCCGATGCGCAGCATGGTGTTGTCAAAGTCGTAGCCGTGGAACATACCGTGGTGGAAGTGTTCACGAGATATGGCATCACGCAGGATTTCTGGGTGTTTCTCGCGCAGGTACTCGCCCGCCGCCACCAGAAAACCGCAGGTGCCGCTGGCCGGGTCGCAAATCACGTCCCTGGCGGTGGGGGCGGTCAGTTCCACCATCAGCCGGATGAGGTGGCGCGGCGTGCGGAACTGGCCGTTTTGCCCGGCGCTGGCAATTTTGCCCAGCATGTACTCGTAGATGTCGCCCTTGGTGTCGCGGTCTTCCATGGGCACATGGTCCAGAAGGTCCACCACCTTGGCCAGTAGGGCCGGCGTCGGTATGGTGAAGCGGGCATCCTTCATGTGCTGCGAGTAGGTCGAGCCGTCGCCGCCCATGGTGCGCAGGAAGGGGAACACATGCTCGCCCACCACGGTGTACATCTCGGCGGGCGCGAAGTTTTTGAAGCGCGACCAGCGCAGGTCGTTGTAGTCGCGGCCCTTGGCATCCTGGCCTTCGGGGAAGGTGCGACGCTCCATTGGCTTCCTAAGGCGCAGCGACTTGTTTTCTTCCAGGGTGTGCAAGTCGTCCATGCGGCGCAAGAACAGCAGGTAAGTGATTTGTTCTATCACCTCCAGCGGGTTAGCGATGCCGCCGGTCCAGAATGAATTCCAGATGGTGTCGATTTGGTTGCGTAATTCGCCGGTGAGCATGTATTTCAGACCTGTACGTAATTGTTTCGCTGCCATTTTTGCACGGCGCGGACACGAACCCGTGCGAACGCCCCGGGCCGTTGACATTCGTGTAGTTTCCCAGGATGTCTTGGCTCATCTGTCAGTGCCTGTTTCTCTGGATGCAGGTCTGGCTTGGCAGGGACAAGCTCGGAAGTCCATCCAATAATCACGCATCGGTATCCCGAGACTGGTGTGTCCCAGCTGCGAAATAGCCTGATTACATAGGTAAAAAGACAGAGGTAGCGATGCCAATGAGGAGAGTTCCACCGAAAAATATTGGCACCCATGTATGAACACCACCAGTGCTACATAGACTCTTGCTGACCCAAAATGATTCTTTGTACAACCTCTTGGCTAAAGCAATTCGGGCTTTGATTTTTGCGTGGTACAGGGAGTTGGAAAAAATCGAGAACCCTATCCAAAACACAATTGCAAGTAAGATATTTAATTTAAAAAAATGCCCTTTTAAGGTTGCTGCCCCAGTGGCCAACAACCCCCACATCAAAAACCAACCATACATCTTTCGATGTAGCGCCCAAAAACCACCGCCCACGAATGCTGCCCAGTTCCAATCAATTTTTAAGCCTGGCCCCTGCTGGTCAAATTGCCTGAATTTATTAAGGTAGTAGTCGTTGTTCTTTCGCCCAATAGCCGCCTCGTAAAACTCAGTCGCAATGTGCTCAATGGGTGATTTTTGACGAACACTAAGCCCGTCTAACTGGTTTTTGGGTCTGGTAGTGACGTTCGTCTTCAAAAAGATAAACCCGCCAAATACACAAACCACTGTTAACGCGATGAAGAACACTGTTTTCCATGAACCTAGGCCTGATTTTCCCCATTCGTTTGCAGCGAGAAAACCCGATACCAACGCCATAGAGAGACCGATGCGAAACGTCCCGAACCGAGGATCCGCCTTGCCAGAATAGAACCAATACGAAAGATAGCCAAAGAATGCCGCCCACAACGCTGAACCAATCTCTTTGAAAATCTTATTCGGTAGGTCTGGCTCGGCGATGGTGAAAAGCATCGCTAACACCAACAGGCCCATAACGGACAGTGCAAGGCTAATGAGCCCCCCCATCCGACCTGATGGAAGGGTCTCTATCTCACTCGCTATCTTTTGCATTAAATCAGGCGAAGAAGTGTGGGGCGGCGCTGCTACGGAAGTGGGAGTTGGGCGCTCGGTTGGTATGGGTTCGTCAGCGGTTCTTTGCTGTTTCAGCGGAAACGGCTGCTGCAGTGCCTCAACGAGCCCCCGATTTTTTGGAGGCTGCACCCCTACGACATAGGCGTCGTTCCCAGCCCTTGCATTGGCCGCATTGGAGGAAACAACTCGTCTGGCGGGTTTGGAGCTGCGGTCCAACAAGCGACCCGTCAGGCTGCCCGCGACCATAAACCAAGTTCCCGCCACTAGAAGAGAAAGAAAGCAAAATACTATTGATGACTTATGGATATTCAAGTCTACAAGCGACAAGCTATTTGGTATTTCTTTTCCAATTCCCTGCATGACCAAGTGGGAAATAACCCAAAAAATCCACCATGTCAAAAGGGCTCCTGAGCCAGATGATTTTTTCCAATCATCAATTTCAACGCCATTGATTGCACCAACCTTGTAAATCTCATTGAGTACTTGGTAGGGCTTAAACAGGTTTATAAATGGGAGCCAACCCCAAGTTTTCCATCTCTCTTGAAGCAAGCCGGTCGCTTTTAGAGATCCTTTTGCGTATGTGTAGCAAGCATCCAACCAATGTATCAGTGCCCAACCGACACCAAACATTGTCAAAATAATCGTGTTGAAAAAGTTGTCCCAAAACGTGATGTAGCCAACAACGGACGGGCTTGCAGCTGGTCCACCGGCCGCAATATCATTTAATACACCAACCATCCAAAAATTACTTGCCAGAACTACCGCGGTGACTGCCATATCAATACCAAGCGCTATGAATAATGCGTTCTTGGCATTTTCAAGTTTCTCAGCATTCATTTTTTCCCCCGGGCTGTAAGAAGCGCGGTCATGGAAATATTCACGCTCACAACTCTCTCCCTCATCGAGTTGTGTGGTGTGTCCCCGCTTCTTGTTGACGTTCTATTGGAAAGCTCTGGAACCAGTTTATACAGTGACGGGCCATCCAATCAAAATTATTTCCCCCAGTCAGCATTTACTACAGCAAACGCATTCGGGTGCCGCAACACCAACGCGACATCACCGGTCAGAACGAAGATGCCAGCAAAGCGCAGCTGGCGCCATCATGGTGTGCATCCGCACCAGCCCGTTTTGAATGCAGGATGCGCAGTACAGCCGTAGCGTGACGGTTTCTCTGGTGCACCTCAGCAGCGACACGGCGGTGCTGGTGAGCGCCGCACTGGCCGGCATTCGGCTCAACTACCGGCCCGGCGTTCTCTACGCCAAGGCCGGCGTGATGCTGGTCGAACTGCAGTTCCAAGGGCTCCGGCAGGGCAAGCTCGATTTCTGGTCGGCAGGTGCGCTCATGGGCGGGTTGACCGAGCAAGGTGAGAAGGGCGATGGGACAGCGACAGCAGGCCCTGCGCTGCGCGACCGCATCCGGCTGATGGCCGTGCTCGATGACCTCAACAGCCGCGACGGCCGCGGCACGCTGCACTTTTCGGCCGCCGGCTTGGCCGTTAGCCTGCAGGCCTGGGCGATTTAGCAGGTGCGCTGCTCTCCGGGCTACACGAGGTGCCGGGAAGAGATGCCGACCGTGCGAATGTAGCGCTGCCCGGAATTTTGAAATCTGAGCCTTTTATTTTTAGAGGTTCAGCGCCTTTGCTGGCACCATGAATTTGACTGCGGACTGCGGACTGCGGACTGCGGACTGCGGACCTCGTTACGGCATCCCGTCAAGACGCTCGACGCACTGCGCCAGCAACTCACGCAACGCCTTCAACTCGGCCAGGGTGTCCGCCGACCGCCCGCCGTGCTTCACCGCGTTGCGGGCCACAAGCGCCTTACCCGCGTCGGACTTTGGCCCGGTGGACTTTGTCCACGGCTGCCACGACCGGATAGCCAGTGATTGCCGGGCTCGCTGCTCGGCTGTCCTCAAGTAGCTCATGGTTCGCCCCTGATAGTTTGTTTGTCGAATCGGGAAATTCTTCTTGCGCGAGTGTGGGTGAAGTAGACGCGGGCGCAACGCCATTGTTCACCTGCTGCTGACCCTGCGCGATGTTGGCCTGCTTCACAAAAGTAGTGTGACGCGGATTCTTCAACTCTCCAAGCGTTTGCAACGTCGCCCGGCTTCCATTCTGGGCCCGAAGCGCCAGCCCCAGCAGGCACTGGGTCTGGTCCAGGCCTTTGGCATGGATGGCCCTGACGGCCAGCTGGGAGAAAATGGCATCCAAGGCCATCGCCTGGCTCATGAGCATGTTTTCGGCCTGCACCAGACTGTCGGCGGCAAGAATCGCATGCTGGGCTTCAAGCTGCGCCATGATGGCAAGGAAATCGAGTTTGCCCTCGGGGCGGTACGCATCCACGACCAATGCCGCCGAAAACTCCGGGGACATGGCCGTTTTGGCCATGTAGTTGTTTTTCGCCTCAATCTGGGCCTCGGACGGCTGCAAAGCAGGGCGGTTCTCGCCTTCTGCGGGGATGTCGGTTTTGGGAAGGGTATTGTTCTTGGTCATATCGGTCAGTGCTCCATGGTGGGTGATTGATTCGTCAAAAGCGGCAACTCGGGCACGGCTGGGCGCCCGAGCTGCCTTCACACCTACCGGCTTTAGGTCAAGCCAGGGGTTTTCAGCGTCACCATGAACTCCTTGTCCAAAAGCTCGGCAGGCGGGATCAGATTCCCCAGCGCATCGCAAAACTGATTGACCGTTTCGAGGTACTGCTTTTTCATCAGAACAACCCATGCATTCAAATGGACTGGAGGGGTAGGGTGGCTATCCCTGCACGTGTACCTTTTGTCAAAGGAATCGAGGCCGTCTCGCAACGTCGACAGTCGAACGCGGAGAATGGTGATGGTTCGGGGGAACGGTGAGTTGGCACAGCGCAGTTTGCCGATTTTTTCTGACATGTAGCGCAGGTCGGAGCGGCGGATTTTCACGCAGGTCTCGGTGTCGCCATCGTCCTTTTTCACGACGAAGTAGCCTTTGCCAAAATAGTCGATTTCGTAATCAATGCTTGTGAATGGAGAATTTTCATTCATGATATTTGTCCTTAAATGAGTGCTTCAACTGCGGTTGCAGATGGCACCAATTTTTAAATTGGCTCACCGCGCCGGTTGGCGCTGCAGCGGCTGTCATGAGGTCTTTGGCGTCACTGCTATTGGTGGCCTTTCAAAGTTACTTTCTTGTTTTCAGTCCGCTCGACCGTTGCCGTGGAATAACCGGAGGGCGTGCCATTGCTGCCAGGGGCCTGAGCGCCAGTCAGTTCGCGCAGCACATCACCCAGGTCACGGGCTACCAAGTCCTCTGCGCCGGCAGTCGGCACTGGCATCGAGAAAATGGATAGGTTCGGGCTTGGCTTTGCGGTCGCACTTTCGACTTCCACGCCCAGCAGGTGGTCACCCTTCAATGGGCTCCGCACGCTCGGGCTACTCTGGCTACCGAAACGAACGAGATGGCCGACCAAGCTGGTAGCGTCACGGTTCAGCTGTTTGCACCAGGCCAGGTCAGCATGGATGGCAAGGGATTTCAGGAAGTTCAGCAGGGCGGCGGCTTCGAGGCAGTCGTTGGTTCGCACGGATTGCTGTACTGGACTGACAACATCAGTCGCGGCTACCTCTGCAAACTTCCCCTCAACCATCCCCTCCCTATAGGGGGAGTGGAGGATTTCGGCGTTGAAATTCTCCGTTTTCGATGTTTTTGACGTTTTCGGCGGATTTCGACGTTTCAGGCTTTCCATAAAAAACCCTCGCTCAAACCCAGCGCACCACGTTTGACCAACCCTGCGATTGCCGCTTTGGCGCGTGACGTTCGTTTGTCGCTGGAGCAGGGCAGCAGGGCAGCGCCGGTTATCACGGCGGTCTCCAGTGCAATGCACGGATGCCCCTTCGGCGCGCCGGAATAGTCTGTCGAGCCTGCCTTGAACAGTGGAAGCAGCGCATCAAAAACCAGTCGCTGATTTCCACCCTGGGGCAGCTTCACGGCGGACACCGACTTGGCAGCGGAGTCGCTGAGCACCACGCACGACGTCATCGGGTCGCCATGGGCGTCATTGCCCAGCGTTTCAATCTTCAGCGTGAAAGGATGAATATCGCCATCCCGACCGTCCTTGCTTTTGGCGACTTTCCATTCACGGCGCTGGCCCTTGCGCGAGACCTCCACGGCCGCATCGAGAGCAGCGTAGAGCGAACTGTGGCCGCGCATGCCGGCAGCCGTATTTTTTCCGGTATGGTGAGCCAGCACCACCAGCCCCTTGGTGAGGTTTTGCAGTTCCTTGGCACGGCTCAAAATCTCGCCCATGTCCTTGGAGCTGTTTTCATCGGCCATCGGCGCGGCCCGGTTCAAGGTGTCGATGATCAGCACGGCGCCAGGCGGCACCACGGCGGCCAGGTCGGCCACGTCTTGCGGCTTTGTCAATTGGAACGGCTGCAGCACCAGATGCAGGTCAGCAGGCAAGGCGCGGCCATGGTGCTGTTCCCAGGCGGCCGCTCGCAGCTTGAAGCCGGCTTCACCTTCCAGGGCGCAATAGACCACTGGCGCGGCCTTGGTCTGGTGGCTGAACCATGGGCGGCCTTCGGCAATGGCAGCGGCCATGTCGAAAAGAAGGAACGATTTACCACAGCCACTGGGACCAAATACGGCCGCCAGCCCCATTTCGGGCAGCACGCCCTGCACGCTCCAGGCCAGCGGCGGCAGGTCGCGCAGGTCACTGGCACCCAGCAGCTTGTAGCGCGGCGCAGGCTGGGGCGGCTCGCTGGCAGACGCCAGCAGCACGGTCAGTGCGGCCAGCCCATCGCGCTGCGCCAGGTCGTTGACGTCGCTGTTGTTCGCCCAGCCCTCGGGCATGTTAACCACGGCAGCGCCGACCTCCATCGCAATCGTGGCGGCAGCGTGTTCCTTGCCGACATCGGGCATCAACACCAGGCGGGCGCCCGGGTCACGCTGGCGCAGGTCAGTGGCGACCTTGCGAACGCGGCCCCAGCCAAAGCACACTACGGCGGCCTGTCCGCTTGCCTGCCAGCAGCTCCAGGCGGCACCGATGCCTTCCACGAGGTAAGCGACGCCACCGGGCACCAGCTCGCCCACGGTATAAAAGCCTTCCATGATGTGGTTGGGCAGATTCAATTTACCGGACATGCCTTTGGACTTGAGTCGGGCGGCCACCTCGTGCGAAGTGATGAATTGCTGGCTCGATGCCGTGCCATCCGCACGCAGCACCGGCACCACCAGCGCGCCCGCCATCGACTCGCCGCCGATGCGAAGCGCATCACCATCGGGCAGCACGAGCAGCCCGTCCAGCGGCACGCCAGCAGCACCTTTTGCGACGATGTAGGGATGCCCGTCAGTAGCGGCTAGGCAGCGGCTGAGCACCTCGGCAGCGTTCATGCCTGGGGCCGGCTCCACGGCCTGTTGCAAGGCTGGGGTGGCTACCGACTGCGGCTTGCCGGCACATTGGCGACCCTCGCATTGAGCTGCCATCATGAACAAGGTGCCAGGGCCGATACCCTTGCCAGGCTTGAAGCTGTTCCAGGTAGCGCGGGCCGCGCGTTCGTCGTAGTTGTCAGCGCCGGCGCTCCAGTCGTTAAAGGCGGCAAAATCAATGCCGACCGCATGGGCCGCCATGCCAACTCTCACCCAGTCGGGACGAGGTAGGCTGGGCGGAATCGAATAAAGCGCCTCAAGGGCGCGGTCGAGCTCCTTAGGCATAACCGTCCTCCGAAAACAGGTCGCCCTGATTAGGGTTGAACTTGGCGGCAGCGCGGTCCGCGTTGCGCTTGGTTGCCTTCGCCTTTGCCTCGGGAGCCTTCTTGCGCAGCTTGGCCCTGGCCTCTTTCACACTTTGGCAAAACTCGTGGGCGCCGTTTTCGAAAGCGAGGCCAATCGTTGCAGGGTCTAGGTAGTAAGAGGAAATTTCAGTCACGCGGCCGTCATTGGTGCCCACCTCCTTCTCGTCAGATTTGATAGGCCAGCCATTTTTTCGGAGAGTATGGATAGGCGATGAAAGGCGTGTGGTGCTGGCGATGAAAACGGCCTCCATACCCGTCAAAAATTCGCCATTGAGAATGCGGGAAAGAACCTCAGCAATAATGGTGTTACGACGTTTCGGGAAAGTTCCAATCGTTGGTGTTTTTGCTATAAAATTTGTGGTGTTATCTGTGTTTTTCTTGGCGGGTCGGTCGTTTGCGTCGTCCGGCCCGTTGCCTTTTGTGGCGCTCATTATTTGACGTCCACAAAAAGCGGTTGCAGTAGGAGTGCACCCAGTGGCGCAAAATTGGCGTAAGGCAAAAAGTGCCAAGCCAGAGAAGTAACGTGGGCCATCAGTTCTTGCGTGAAATCAAGGACTTTGAAGACCAGGTGTTGGTCGCGGTTCATTACGACACCTCCCGCGATTCAATCCAGGAGTCGATTGAGTCCGACTTCCAGCCCACAGCCTTAGCGGTCAACTTGACGGGCTTAGGGAAAAGGTTTTTTGCCATCAGCGCGTAAATTGAGCTACGGCTCAAGCCCGTACGCGCCTCCACCTGTTTGCGTCGCAGAATTGCGAGTGCGGTTTGAAGTTGGGCAGTCATGGTTACTACTTTTCGTAAAAACCTCTAACAGCACAGGCCAGAGGTCTAGTAATAATCCAAGGGCGTTTAAGGATTGAGCGGGAACATCGAGGATTGCTAAAACCTAGCATTGACGCGGGGTTGCAGAGCTTTTTTGCTGCTCGCCCAAACGCCCAATTGGACGCGCCCAAACGCCCAACGCCCGAATGTCAAGTTACTTGCGGTTTTGAATCTCAAAACTGTCAGCAAGCCACAAGCGCATCGAGAGGTTTATCTAGCGGCATCCCTTTGTGCGTGTCTGGCTCCGGTCGGACGCTCGCAGAATGTTGTGCCGGTAGGTCACATGTAGCGTTTGGTCCGTGCCTTGCCGCAGTCCCTCGGGCTCGATTCTGCGGCTGGACCTCACTTTTTACCGCCATGGATGGCCGTCGCCACTGCCGGCTCGGTGTAAGCGCCGCAGGACGCCCTTGTGTAGCCGGCCTTACGCTCCAGCTCCGTAGGCGTCTCGCGCGGCCTGCCCAGCAGCTCACAGCCGAGCAGCAGCCCATCGCCAAGGGCATACGTTCCATCCACGCCAAGGGTAGGCAGAAATACGGCTGGGTGCCAAAAAGTTAAATCATCTCTACAGCATCAAGTCGGGCGCGTGTCTGAATATGGCGAAGGTGACCGTAGTGCTTGTCTATCATGGTGGTAGAGGTACCAGCCAGCCGCGCCACCAGGAATGTGTCCACCCCTCCGGCAATCATTTCGCTGATGGCCACATGGCGAAGCGTGTACATCACGACTTCATCAGGTAGTTTTGCGGCCTTTACCGCGTTCTTGAATCTTTTTTTCCAGCTATCTTTATTCCATCGATTGCCAAAAGAATCAGTCAGCAGCGGAGCGGATGGAAGCTTGTTTTGTGCTTGAATTTTCAAAAACTCAATGGCCGTGGTGGACAGCGTGACCAAGCGTCTCCCTGTTTTTCCGGTAAGGGTTAACGTGCCTTGCTCTTTGTTGAGGTCACCCACATTCGCGTTCGCTATCTCACCCGGTCGTAAAGCAGTCAGTAAGAGAGTTCTGACCAGTGCGGCCAATTGAATATCGCAATGGGCGAGTAGGACGGCTCGCTCTGGCGAAGTCAGGTCGCCCGTGCGGCGCTTGCTGGCCTTAGGGTAGGGGGTAACCGTCTTCCAGCCGGCGTCTGTCAGGATGAGCCGGTCTTTCAAGGCGAGATTTAATGCGGCTTTTACTGCGGCCAGATTACGATTGGCCGTGTTTTTCGAGCGGCGCATATCGTCTTCATCGCCGTCCTCATTCAGTTGAGCCACGAGCCATTCACGCAGGTGGTTGGTACGCAGCTTGTCCAGTGGCATGGCCCCAATGGGTTTGCCATGCACAAGGCGGTTGAAGCGCCCTTCCACATCAGCGGCACTGGCCTTACTATTTTCGGTTTTTTTGTGTGTTACCCAGGTGTTACATACTTCGTCCACAGTGATGGCTTTATGGGTTATCCCCATATCCACAGCCCCCGCCCATGCTTCAGTGAGCCGCACGGCCTCTTCATATCCCGACAGAGTGCCAAGGGAGCGAAACTCATAGCTTTTTGTACCCTCCTTCAACCTTCGGGCTATCCAAGTACCCGTTCCCTCATCGGCGCGACGGTAGCCAACATACAGACCGATTCTTAGGCAGTGGAAGTAGGGATTGCGACGGGGCTTAAGGGCGTCTCGTGCGGAGGTGCTTTTGAGATTGACTGCCATGGTTACCTTGCCTGAGTTTGGTACGCAACTAAGTACGCAACTATTGTATGGCACATAGTGGAATGTGCAGGTATTAAATCATATATAAATCAACTACTTATGATGTTTAATGGAACGTTGTGGATCATTGTTCCGGCATTCACACTGCAGGGGTCGCAAGTTCGAAACTTGCACCGCCCACCAGAATTTAGAAGAATCAAAAAAGCCAAGTCATATGACTTGGCTTTTTTGTTGGCCGACTAGCTTTTACCGCCTTTTATTTCCTGCGGCCTTGCGGCCGCAGGAAATACCTAGACAAAGATCAAAGTACCTCGCTGGCGAAATCCGCCAGGCGTGAGCGCTCACCGCGAGCCAGCGTGATGTGCCCGCCGTGCGGCCAGCCTTTGAAGCGGTCCACGGCAAAGGTCATGCCCGAAGAGCCTTCGGTGAGGTAGGGCGTGTCAATTTGCGCCAGATTGCCCATGCAAACAATTTTGGTGCCCGGGCCGGCGCGCGTGATGAGTGTCTTCATCTGTTTGGGCGTCAGATTTTGCGCCTCATCGATGATCACGTACTTGTTGAGAAAGGTGCGGCCGCGCATGAAGTTCATGCTCTTGACCTTGATGCGCGAGCGGATCAGCTCATTGGTTGCGGCGCGCCCCCACTCGCCTGAGCCGCTGTCGGTCTTGCCCAGAACTTCCAGGTTGTCGTCCAGCGCACCCATCCAGGGGCCCATTTTTTCTTCTTCGGTACCGGGCAGGAAGCCTATGTCTTCGCCAACAGACACAGTGGCGCGCGTCATGATGATTTCGGTGTAGCGCCTGTCGTCGAGTACCTGGGTCAGGCCGCTGGCCAGGGCCATCAAGGTTTTTCCGGTGCCGGCCGTGCCGGCCAAGGTGACGAAGTCCACTTCCGGGTCCATGAGCAGGTTCATCGCGAAATTTTGCTCGCGGTTGCGCATGGTCACGCCCCAGACGGCATTTTTCAGGTGGGTGTAATCCTTGAGGGTTTTCAGGACCGCCGTTTTTGCCTGTATTTCCGTGACACGGGCATACAGCGGCGGCTCGCCCGGTGCTTCAAAAAAGACGAACTGGTTGATCAGCAAGCTACCGACAATGGGGCCCGCAATGCGATAGAAGGTGTGGCTGCCTTGCTGCCAGCTTTCTATGGTTTTGCTCTGGCGCGTCCAGAAGTCTGTGGGCAGGGCCAGTGCGCCCGAGTAAAGCAGGTCGCTGTCTTCCAGTACCTTGTCGTTTTGGTAGTCATCGGTGGGTAGTCCAAGTGCGCGTGCCTTGACGCGCATATTGATGTCCTTGGAGACTAAAACAACCTCGCGCGGCGCGTATTCCTTGCGCAGGGCCTCGACCACGCCCAGGATCTGGTTGTCGGCCTTGCCCTGAGGCAGGCTCATGGGCAGTGTGTAGTCCAGTGGCTTGGTTTGGAAAAACAGGCTGCCGCCGGCCTCGGGGTGACCGGTGGTGTCCAGTTTCAGGCCCTTGGCGATGTCGGCGCCCTGCGCGCCTGCCAGCGCATCGAGTGTGCGGCTGGTCTGCCGGGCGTTGCGGGCCACCTCGGTCATGCCTTTTTTATGGCCGTCGAGCTCCTCAAGCACGATCATGGGCAGAAAGATGTCATGTTCTTCAAAGCGGAACAGGCACATCGGGTCATGCATCAGCACGTTGGTGTCCAGCACAAAGAGCTTGGTGGGGCCTGCATGCTTGGGTTTTTTGGCTTTGACCGCCGGTTTGCTTGGTGCGGCGCTCTCTTTTTTGGCGCTAACCAGGGCTGTCCTTGCGGGGCTGGCAGGCTCTTTTCCTTTGTAGGCCACGGGATGGTTGGCAGCATCGGCGGTGCGGCTGTCAAACAGGTCCAGGACTGGTGGGCTGGGCGCTGCTAGGGTGCTTTCCGTCTTTCGTGCGGCTTTGGATGGCGAGCGGGCAGGCGCATCAAGCGCGCTGGGAGAGAGCAGGGCGGCACGTTTGGTCGGGGCAGGGGGCAGGGGCATGGTGCGTGGAACTCTCTTTATAAAGGTTTCGGAAATAAAAAAGCCGCCTTGAAACCAGGGCGGCTTTTTCTTTTCAGCGCAGTTGCGAAGGTCAACAGCATGAGTTCATTATGCACAACTCATGTGACGGGGCAAGCTGCGCTTGCTAAGTCACCTCAGTTGCGTGATGACTTGCTATCAAGCGGCTTTCTTCAGACCCTTGACGGCTTTCAGTACATCGTCGACATGGCCAGGCACCTTGAGGCCGCGCCACTCTTCCTTTAGCAGGCCATCGGCGCCGACCAAAAAGGTGCTGCGCTCAATGCCCTTGACCTTTTTGCCGTACATGATCTTGTTTTTGACCACGCCGAACATGTGACACATTTTTTCTTCGGTGTCGGCAATCAGCTCGAACGGGAGTTCCAGTTTGGTCTTGAACTCATCGTGCGACTTCATGTTGTCGCGCGATACGCCAAAAACGGTGGCGCCGGCCTTGACGAAATCCTTGTAGCGATCACGAAACTGCATGGCCTCGGTGGTGCAGCCAGGGGTGTTGTCCTTGGGGTAAAAGTACAGCACAACGACATTGCCAAGGTGCGATTGGTTTGAAACTTTGAGGCCACCAGTGGCATTCGCTTCAAATTCGGGGAGTGGTTTATTGACGACGACTGCCATACTGAGTAGACCCTGACGAAAGTAGTTGTAATTAGCCGTGGCCGTTGATACGGACCCCGGGCGGCAAGCCTGGGTTTGGTACCAAGTGCAACCCTAGATTTTACTCTGAAAGAGAAGTTACTTCAGGCTTCTATTCCTTTGTCCTCAATCAGCAGGGCTGCAATCACCTGACGGCCTTCGCCCGCCAGGATGTTGTAGGTGCGGCAAGCCGCCAATGTATCCATGGTCTCAATGCCTATGCGTTGGGCCATCAGCGCACGCAAAAAAGCCGGGTTCGGAAAGCGCAGACGGCTGCCACTGCCGAAAATAACCAGCTCAGGCCGGGTATCGGCGAGCACCGAAAAATGCTCTGCCGTGAGATCTTCAAAGCGCGTGCAATTCCAGGGAAATTTTTCGCCACGCGAGCCGATAACGATGCTGTGCTCGATTTTTTCTGCCACGCCCTTGTTCCCCAAGCCGACCCAGCCGGGGCCGTAGCCGAGGATGGATTGAACATCGAGACGGTCAGGTTGGAGTTTCATGGGGATTGAGTGCGTTGAGAGGACGGGGCAAGGGCGATGCCTAAGCGCTGTGCGCCAGCGAAAATCGCTTTTTATGTGGTCAAATTATAGATTCCGCCCGAATCTCTCGCTGCAGTGCTGATGGCTTACCGTTTGCCCGCTAGCGTGATTGTCGAAATGGTACTTGCCTTCTATCCAAAAAAGCTTCATGAAACCGATCACTAAATCCGCCAAGCTGGCCAATGTGCTCTACGACATCCGTGGCCCCATCATGGACGCGGCCAAGCAGATGGAAGATGAGGGGCAAAAGCTCATCAAGCTCAATATTGGCAATCTGGCGGTGTTCGGTTTCGATGCGCCGGAAGAAGTCCAGCAGGACATGATCCGCAATTTGCCTGCCTCGGCCGGTTACTCCGACAGCAAAGGCATTTTTGCGGCGCGCAAGGCGGTGATGCACGAAACGCAAAAGCAGGGCATCAAGGGCGTGACGCTGGACGACATCTACCTGGGCAACGGCGCCAGCGAACTGATCTCCATGGCGACCAATGCCTTGCTCGACAACGGCGACGAGCTACTGCTGCCTTCACCCGACTACCCGCTCTGGACCGCCTCCGTCAGCCTGGCGGGCGGCACGCCGGTTCACTATGTTTGCGACGAAAACAATGGCTGGATGCCAAACCTGGACGACATCCGCGCCAAGATCACGCCCCGCACCAAGGGCATCGCGGTCATCAACCCCAACAACCCCACGGGCGCGCTGTACTCCGATGAACTGCTCATGGGCATTGTCGAGATTGCCCGCGCGAACAATCTGGTGATCCTGGCCGACGAGGTGTATGACAAGGTGCTGTATGACGGAGTGAAGCACACGGCGCTGGCCAGCCTGTCAAGCGACGTGCTGACGTTGACCTTCAACTCGCTTTCGAAAAGCTACCGATCCTGCGGCTACCGCGCTGGCTGGCTGGTGGTGTCTGGCCCGAAAAAGCAGGCACAGGACTATATCGAAGGCCTGAACATGCTGGCCAACATGAAGCTGTGCTCCAACGTGCCCGGCCAATGGGCGATCCAGACGGCGCTGGGCGGCTACCAGAGCATCAACGACCTGGTGTGCGAGGGCGGCCGTTTGCGTCGTCAGCGCGATCTGGCCTATGAGCTGATCACTGCGATTCCGGGTGTCAGCTGCGTCAAACCGAGCGCGGCGCTTTACATGTTTCCCCGGCTCGATCCGCAGGTGTACCCCATCACGGACGACCGCCAGTTTTTCCTCGAACTGCTCAAGGAAACCAAGGTGATGCTGGTGCAAGGCACCGGCTTCAACTGGGCGGCGCCTGACCACTTCCGCATCGTCTTTTTGCCGCATGAGGAAGACCTTCGCGAGGCGATTAACCGTATTGCCAAGTTTCTTGAAAACTATCGCAACAAGCGGCTCTGATTTTTAATAACCCCGCCCTTTTCTCAGGGCTACAAGCAGTAAAAACGACAGGCAGGACTCCGTGACCATGAAAACGACGACGAATTTGAGCCCCATCAGGGTTGGCCTCTTGGGCCTTGGCACCGTGGGCGGCGGCACCTTTAATGTGCTGCAGCGCAATCAAGAAGAAATTCGCCGTCGTGCCGGCCGCGGCATTGAAATCACCATGGTGGCCGACCTTGACGTGGCGCGCGCCCGGGCTTTGGTGGGCGAGGGCGTTCAGGTGGTCGACGATGCGCGCAAGGTGGTTGCCAGTCCTGACATCGACATCGTGATCGAACTCATAGGCGGCTATGGCATTGCCAAGGCGCTGGTGCTCGAAGCCATTGAGTCAGGCAAGCATGTGGTGACGGCCAACAAGGCGCTGCTGGCGGTGCACGGCACGGAAATTTTCGCGGCGGCCCAGCGCAAGGGCGTCATGGTGGCTTTCGAGGCTGCGGTTGCCGGTGGTATTCCCATCATCAAGGCGCTGCGCGAGGGCCTGAGCGCCAACTCCATCCAGTGGATTGCCGGCATCATCAATGGCACGACCAACTTCATCTTGTCCGAGATGCGCGACAAGGGCCTGGACTTTGATGTGGTGCTGAAAGAAGCTCAGCGTCTGGGTTATGCCGAAGCCGACCCGACCTTTGACATTGAAGGCATAGACGCGGCGCACAAGGCTACCTTGATGAGCGCGATTGCCTTTGGCATTCCGGTCCAGTTCGACAAGGCTTATACCGAGGGCATCACGCATCTGGCGGCGCAAGATATCCGCTACGCCGAGCAACTCGGTTATCGCATCAAGCTGCTTGGCATCACCAAGCGCGCTGCCAACGGCATTGAGCTGCGCGTGCATCCCAGCCTGGTGCCGGCCAAGCGCCTGATCGCCAACGTCGAGGGCGCCATGAACGCCGTGGTGGTACATGGCGATGCCGTCGGCACGACCTTGTACTACGGCAAGGGCGCGGGCAGCGAGCCCACCGCCAGCGCCGTGATTGCCGACCTGGTCGATATCACGCGTCTGCACACCGCTGACCCCGGCCATCGTGTGCCGCACCTGGCCTTCCAGCCCGATGCAATGAGCGACCTGGCCATCGTGCCCATGGCTGAAGTGGTGACCAGCTACTACCTGCGCCTGAAGGTGGCCGATGAGGCCGGCGTGCTGGCCAATGTGACTGGCATTCTGGCCCAGAACGGCATCAGCATAGATGCCGTGCTGCAGCGCGAAGCCGATGAAGTGGGCGGTGAAGGCTCCACGCAAACCGACCTCATCATCCTGACGCATGACTGCGTTGAAGCGAAGATGAACCAGGCGCTGGCTCAGATGCAGGCACTGGCTACGGTGCTGGCGCCCATCACCCGCATCCGCAAGGAGGAGCTGGCTTGATGCGTTACCTCTCCACCCGCGGCCACGCAGACCGCAAACAATTTTGCGAAATCCTGCTCGAAGGCCTGGCGCCCGACGGTGGCTTGTACCTGCCCGAGCACTATCCGCAGGTAGACGCTGCGATGCTGACGAAATGGCGCGGCCTGTCTTATGCCGATCTGGCGTTTGAAGTGCTGTCGCTGTACATCGACGACATTCCCGCCGCCGACCTGAAGGCCATTTGCGCCAAGACCTATACCGAAGAGGTGTTCGGTAGCCGCGAAATCGTGCCGCTGAAAAAGCTCGAAGACGGCCTCTACCTCGAAGCCCTGTCCAACGGCCCGACGCTGGCCTTCAAGGACATGGCCATGCAGTTGTTGGGCAACCTGTTCGAGTACGAACTGGCGCGCCGCGGCGAAGAACTCAACATCCTGGGCGCTACCAGTGGCGACACCGGCAGCGCCGCCGAATACGCCATGCGCGGCAAACACGGCGTGCGCGTCTTCATGCTCTCGCCCCAGGGTCGCATGAGCCCCTTCCAGCAGGCACAGATGTTCAGCCTGCAGGATGAAAACATTCACAACATCGCTGTTGAAGGTGTGTTTGACGACTGCCAGGACATCGTCAAGGCGGTGTCCAACGACCTGGACTTCAAGCGCCAATACAAGATAGGCACCGTCAATTCCATCAACTGGGCGCGCCTGATGGCCCAGGTGGTTTACTACTTCGCCGGCTATTTTCAAGCGACGACGTCGAACGCCGAGAAGGTCAGCTTCACCGTGCCCTCGGGCAACTTCGGCAATGTTTGCGCCGGCCATGTGGCGCGCAGCATGGGCTTGCCCATTGCCAAGCTGGTGGTGGCCACCAATGAAAACGACGTGCTCGACGAGTTTTTCCGTACCGGCGTTTACCGCGTGCGCGGCAGTGCCGACACGCATGAAACCTCCAGCCCGTCCATGGACATTTCCAAGGCCTCGAACTTCGAGCGCTTTGTGTTTGACCTGCTGGGCCGTGATGGCCAGAAAACCAAGGCGCTGTTTCACGACCAGCTCGCCAGCCAAGGCCGTTTTGACCTGAGCGCGGACGCTGCCTTCGCATCCGCCGCCCAGCGCTACGGCTTTGTCAGCGGCAAGAGTGTTCACGCCGACCGGCTGGCGACGATTCGTGACACCTGGCAGCGCTTTGCCGCCATGATAGATACGCATACCGCCGACGGCGTGAAAGTGGCGCGCGAGCAGCTTGAGGCCGGCGTGCCCATGATCGTGCTGGAAACCGCTTTGCCCATCAAGTTTGCGGCCACAATTGAAGAGGCGCTGGGCCAGTCGCCCACGCGGCCGGCCAAGTTCGAAGGCCTGGAGGCCTTGCCAAAGCGCGTCAAGCTGCTGCCGGCCGATGTGGCGCTGATCAAGCGTTATATTGCCGAGAATGTGCATTAAATCGAGCTCTAGCCCTTGCTGCATAAGCGCAACAAGCTATTTAATTAATAGCAAATACCTGTTCCTGAGGGCCTACGCATGAAGGTAGTCGGATTTGCCGGGTACTCCGGCTCGGGCAAGACAACGCTGGTGGAAAAGCTGATTCCGGCCCTCAAGCTGCACGGCTTGCGGGTGTCTGTGGTCAAGCATGCCCATCACAGTTTTGACATTGACCTGCCGGGCAAGGACACCCACAGGCACCGCGAGGCCGGTGCCTTCGAGGTGGTGGTGGCCTCGCAAAACCGGCTGGCGCTGATGCGCGAGTTCGAACAGTCTGCCGAGTTGACGGTGCATCAGCTGATTGCCGAGCTGTACGAGGGCGTGGACTGGGTGCTGGTCGAAGGCTTCAAGCACAGCGATCTGCCAAAGATTGAAATCTGGCGTGCTTCGTCCGGTCAGCCCACCCGCTATATGGACGACGAGTTCATCGTCGCCATCGCCACCGACTCGCCCGAACAGTTGCCAGAGGCAACCCTGCGTCCAGTGCTGGATTTGAACAATCCGGACGCCGTGGCCGATTACCTGCTCAACAATCCAGATCGTTTTCGCTATTGCTTTGAAGATCGCCTCGCTTGAGCCGCCTGGCTCAAGCCTCCAACAAGGACTGGTTCGCCATGAAATTCGGTTACACCATTGTTTACGTGCCCGATGTCCAAGCCTCATTGAGTTTCTTCGAGGCCGCTTTTGGCCTGCCGCGCCGTTTCCTGCACGAGTCGGGCAGTTACGGCGAGCTGGAAACCGGAGCCACCACATTGGCTTTTGCTGCCCATGAGCTGGGCCACATGAATTTTCCCGCCGGTCATGTCGCCGCCCACGACTCGCCCCAGCCGTTGGGGATGGAGATCGCCCTGGTCACGCCCGATGTGGTCGCCGCCCACGCAGCCGCCTTGAAGGCCGGCGCGCGCGAGCTCGCCGCCCCGCAACAAAAACCCTGGGGCCAGCTGGTTTCCTATGTCCGCTGCCCCGATGGCACGCTCGTCGAGCTGTGCACACCCGTTTCCAACACCTAGCCATGAGCCTGATACCTACCCCTTCCGCCAGCGCCCGCGCGCCCCTCAAACCGCTTGACCTGGCGCTGACAGAGCTGCTGGCCCATGCCCAGCCCTTGCCGGGCGCCGAAAGCGTTTCCACCTTTGAGGCCGATGGCCGCGTGCTGGCGCAAGATCTGCTGTCCAGCCTGGACGTGCCGGCCCTTGATAACAGTTCCATGGACGGCTACGCCGTGCGTTGTGCCGATTGGGCTGATGCCGACACGCTGTTTCCTGTCAGTCAGCGCATCCCGGCCGGCAGCAGCGGCCATACCTTGGCCGCCGCGAGCGTGGCGCGGATTTTCACCGGTGCCCCGATTCCGCCTGGCGCCGATGCCGTGGTGATGCAGGAAGACTGCGACGTGCTGGACAACGGCATTCGCATCCGGCTCCAGCCCGCGCCCGGGCAGTGGATTCGCCGCCGTGGCGAAGACGTTGCCGCCGCAGCGGTTGTCTTGCAGCGCGGCGAGCGTCTCAGCCCGGCATCGCTGGGGCTGGCCGCCAGCATAGGTTTTGGCCAGCTGCAAGTGGCCCCGCGCGTGCGGGTGGCCTTGTTTTCCACCGGCGACGAACTCGTGATGCCCGGCGATGTGGCCCCTGCCGATATGAAGCCAGGCGCCATCTACAACTCCAACCGTTTCTTCCTGCGGGCCCTGTTGCAGCGCCTGGGCTGCGTGGTGACCGATCTGGGTATAGTGCCCGACCGGCTGGATGCGACCATGGACGCGCTCAGGGGCGCGAGCCAGCAGCACGACCTGATTCTGACCAGCGGCGGTGTTTCGGTCGGCGAAGAAGACCATATCAAGCCAGCCGTTCAGGCGCTGGGCGCGCTCAACCTGTGGCAAATCGCCATCAAGCCGGGCAAACCCTTCGCCTACGGCCAGATTGGTGCAGCGCACTTTATCGGTTTGCCGGGCAATCCGGTGTCCAGCTTCGTCACTTTTTTGCTGTTGGTGCGGCCCTTCCTGCTCAAACTCCAGGGCGTGACCGAGCTTGCTCCTGAATCAATAGCGCTTCCCGCCCATTTCACCTGGCCTAAAGCCGATAAACGTCGTGAATTCTTGCGCGTCAGACAGAATGTGGCGGGTGGGCTGGATTTGTTCGGCAACCAAAGCTCGGGCGTGCTCACCTCAGCCGTCTGGGGCGATGGCCTAGTGGACAACCCGGCCGGCCAAACCATCGCTCACGGCGATACGGTGCGTTTCATTCCCTTCTCGGCCCTCTTGTCATGAAAATCAGTATCAAATACTTCGCCTCCATCCGCGAGGCTATCGGCCAAGGCAGCGAGCTGCGCGATACCGCTGCCACCACGCTGGCCGGCCTGCGCGATGAACTGCTGGCTGCCAGCCCGGCCCATGCCGCCAGCCTGGCGCGCGGCCGGTCGGTGCGCATGGCGCTGAATCAGGTCATGAGCGACGAGGCCGCCGCCCTGAGCGAGGGCTGCGAAGTCGCTTTCTTTCCGCCGGTCACCGGAGGCTAGGCCTCGCTCCCTGGCGGATGTAAAACCCGCTGTGCAGTTGCGCCGCTGCCGAGCTTTGGCTTTAGGTGTCAAGATGAAACGATGGCCCAGGCCAGTCGAAAATCACCCAAAATCCCGATGGTGCGTGTCTAACAAAAGGAGAGTTGATCATGGCTACTGGTACCGTCAGACTTCATCGCGTGCTCCGTGCCAAACCCAACAAGGTCTACCGGGCATTCCTGGACGTGGACGCCATGGCCAAGTGGCTGCCACCCTATGGATTCGTCTGCAAGGTCGAGCATTTGGACGCTCAGGTCGGCGGAACCTTCAAGATGTCCTTCCAGAACTTCTCAACCGGCAACGGACACTCGTTCGGTGGACGCTATTTGGAGCTGGTGCCGGATGAGCTCATTCGCTACACCGACAAGTTCGATGATCCGAATTTGGCTGGCGAACTTCAAGTCACGGTGTCCTTGAAGGCGGTCTCATGTGGAACCGAGATAGCCATTGTGCAAGAAGGCATTCCGGAAGTGATACCGGTTGAAATGTGCTACCTCGGTTGGCAAGAATCGCTGGCCCAGCTTGCCAATCTGGTTGAACCGGACATCCCTGGCTAGCGCCGTGACGCCTGGCGTTTCCATCGAGTGGATCTGCCCCGGCAAGTCGGACTGGGCGCCTCATGTCTAGCCTTGGAACTATGGGTTGACCATGGAAAATTTCCCCAAAGATATCTACACGGAACCCGAGCCGGACGTCAATACGCTCGCCAATTTGGGGCCACTCACCGGGATGGCAGGTATCTGGACCGGCGCGCGTGGCCTCGACATCAACCCCAAGCCTGACGGCCCCGAAAAGCAGGCTTTCATCGAGCACGTGGAGTTGCAGCCTATCGATGCGCAGACCAATGGGCCGCAACTGTTCTACGGACTGCGTTACCACACGCGTATCGTCAAGCCTGATGAGGTCGAAACGTTTCACGATCAGGTCGGCTACTGGCTATGGGAGCCGGCAACGGGCGCCGTGATCCAGACGCTTTCGATACCGCGCGGGCAAGCGGCGATGGCGGTCGGTCGAGCGGCGGCTGACGCGAGAACCTTTCGCCTCCAGGCGGTCCGTGGGTCCGAGACGAATGGGATCGTGTCCAATCCGTTTCTCGAGTACGCATTCAGGACGCAGAGCTATACCATCACGGTGTCTATCAACGCCGATGGGACCTGGTCTTACGAGCAGGACACGGTGTTAATCATCCCGGGGCAATCAGAACCGTTTCACCACACCGATCGCAATACGCTGCGCAAGATCGGTGAGCCCACGCCCAACCCCACGGCGCAAGCGGCAGCAAGGAAATCGGGAAAATCCTAGCCGCATGGACGATGAGTTCGAACATGGCGCTGTCGTGTTTTTCGACTTGCGCCCCTTTGAGGAAAGACGATGAACAGCAAACCGGTGGAGTCCGCGGCATCGGCGCCTGAGCTGATCAGCCAGCGCATCGCCGAGCTGGGCGACTGGCGTGGCAAGCTGCTCGAACGCCTGCGCCAGCTGATCAAGGAGGCGGACCCTGAGATCGTCGAGGAGTGGAAGTGGCGCGGAACGCCGGTCTGGTCCCGCCAGGGAATCGTCTGCACCGGTGAGAGCTACAAGAGCGTGGTCAAGATGACCTTTGCCAAGGGCGCTTCCTTGCAGGACCCGGCCAAGCTGTTCAACGCCAGCCTTGATGGCAAGGTGCGACGGGCGATCGATCTGCGCGAGACCGATGAGTTCGATGAGGCGGCGTTAAAGAGCCTCATTCGGGCGGCCGTCGCGGCCAACATTTTCGCCAAGAAGAAAGGCTAGTGGGCCTTCGCACAACAGATGCCCCATGTGTTCGCCTGAGCCAAGCCCCGGAGCGCGTTAAAGTACATCATTGAACCCGGACCCATCACTTTTTCTATTTGCCCATGAACCCGCTGCGCGTCTCCATTCAAACCTCTGATTTCGACCTTTCCGCCGAGCTGGCGGCCTTGCGCGCGCAGGACAAGCGCGTGGGCGCTGTCTGCAGCTTTGTCGGTACCGTGCGCGACCGCAATGATGGCCTGAGCGTCAGCAGCATGGAGCTGGAGCATTACCCCGGCATGACCGAAAAAGCCATAGAGGCCATGATCGACGAGGCTTGCGTGCGCTTTGATATTTTGGGCGCCCGGGTGATTCATCGAGTCGGGCTGTTGCAGCCGCTGGATCAGGTGGTCATGGTGGCCGTCATCTCGGCCCATCGCGGTGAAAGCTTCAAGGCCTGTGAATTCTTGATGGACTACCTGAAAACCCAGGCGCCATTCTGGAAAAAAGAGCAGACGCCTGAAGGGGTGCGCTGGGTGGATGCCCGTGTCAGCGATGACGCGGCTTTGGCCAGGTGGGGTATCCAGGCGGTGAACGGCTAGCGCCCAAGGGCGCGCCCGAAAAGGCAGTTGCGCGGCCCCATATAGATACGTAAACAGCCGCTCAGTTCAGATATCTGGGCCTGTCCTGAGTCATGGCGCCTTCGGTGTCATCTTCGCCGCTGGTGGGCAGCTTGGTGGCGGAGAGGGCTGGCGGCGTCGCCTCCAGCCAGCGTGATTTATGGAGACTTTGGTGCAATAGCTGCAGCAAGCCATGGCAGAGCTGGGCCTCCATGTTGAGTTGGAAATGACGCGTGCTTTCCTGATTCGGCAGCTTTTCAAACGCTTGCAGGCGCAGCCTGCCATCGTCCATGAGTGTGAGTTTGAGCTCGGTGAGCAGCAGCGGCTCAGCGCTGGACTCCGGGGCATCAGGCGGGGCGGGCTGCTCTTGGTAAGGGGTGTTGAAGTCTGCGGTGCGTATTTGCGCTTCTTTCTCGAAGGCTGCCAGAAGTTGCTCACGCTGATCGGGCAGACTGGTCGTGGCCGCCGTTGCACCCACGACTTTTTTCATCTGATCGCCGTTGCTTTGTTCGAGTACTGGCAAGAGGGCCAAGGCCAGGCGCCGGGTGAGCCAGGCACGAAACTCGCCGCCCTTGTTCTTGCCATTGACACGTATCAGCAAACGATCTTGCTCCACCACGTAGGTGATCGAGATCTGGTGTATGTTCATGCTGATAATTCTAGATGGCACTTGCGGTGGCCTGTCTTGCGGGCCGCCAGAACTCTTGAATAGTCTGGCTTTAGCCCCAGCTTCATAACAATCAATTTGTGAAGGGACATGACATGCGCCAAGACAAACTCACTACTAAATTTCAGGAAGCCCTGAGCGACGCCCAGTCGCTGGCTCTGGGTAATGACAACGGCTATATAGAACCGGCTCACCTGCTGGCCGCCATGCTGCGCCAGGATGACGGTCCGCGCGCCTTGCTGGAGCGGGCCGGCGTCAATGTCGGCGGCCTGATGCAGGCGGCCGATGCCGCCGTCAAGAAGCTGCCCCAGGTACAAGGCCAGGACCAGATCCAGGTCGGCAGCGAACTGGCAAAGCTGCTGCAGGCCACAGAAAAAGAATCCATCAAGCGCAATGACCAGTTCATTGCCGGCGAGCTGTTTCTGCTGGCCGTGGCCGACAGCAAGGCTGACGTGGGCCGCATCGCCCGCGAAAACGGCTTGAGCCGCAAAGCCCTGGAAGCGGCTATTGACGCGGTGCGCGGCGGCCAGAACGTCAACAGCGCCGACGCCGAAGGCCAGCGCGAAGCCCTGAAGAAATACTGCCTCGATATGACCGAGCGCGCGCGCATGGGCAAGCTGGATCCGGTGATAGGCCGCGACGACGAGATACGCCGCGCCATCCAGGTGCTGCAGCGCCGCACCAAGAACAATCCGGTGCTGATAGGCGAACCCGGCGTCGGCAAGACCGCCATCGTCGAAGGCCTGGCCCAGCGCATCGTGGCCGGCGAGGTGCCCGAGTCGCTCAAGGGCAAACGCGTGCTGAGCCTGGACATGGCGGCGCTGCTGGCCGGCGCCAAGTTTCGCGGTGAATTTGAGGAGCGTCTGAAAACCGTGCTCAAGGAGCTGGCGCAGGACGAAGGCCAGACCATCGTCTTCATCGACGAGTTGCACACCATGGTGGGCGCCGGCAAGGCCGAGGGCGCGATGGACGCCGGCAATATGCTCAAGCCCGCGCTGGCACGCGGCGAGCTGCACTGCGTGGGCGCCACCACGCTGGACGAATACCGCAAGTACATCGAAAAAGATGCCGCGCTGGAGCGCCGCTTCCAGAAGATCCTGGTCGGCGAGCCGACGGTCGAGGCGACCATCGCCATCTTGCGCGGGCTGAAGGAAAAGTATGAAGCGCACCACGGTGTGCTGATCACCGACCCGGCCATCGTCGCCGCGGCCGAGTTGAGCCATCGCTACATCACCGACCGCTTCTTGCCAGACAAGGCTATAGACCTGATCGATGAAGCAGCGAGCAAGATCAGCATTGAGCGGGACTCCAAGCCCGAGGTGATGGACAAGCTGGACCGCCGGCTGATCCAGCTGCAGATCGAGCGCGAAGCGGTCAAGCGCGAAAAAGACGAGGCCTCGCAAAAACGCTTTGGCCTGATCGAGGAAGAGATCGTCAAGCTGCAAAAGGAAATCTCCGACCTGGACGAAATCTGGCAGGCTGAAAAAGCCCAGGCGCTCGGCTCCAAGGACGTGATGGAGGAGATAGACCGCATCCGCTTCCAGATCGAAGAGCAAACCCGCAGGGGTGACTTCAACAAGGTTGCCGAGCTGCAATACGGCAAGCTGCCCGAGCTGGAAAAACGGCTCAAGCAGGCGAAAGACAGCGAAGAGCACAAGATCGCTGACAACGCGCCCAAGCTGCTGCGCACCCAGGTCGGCGCCGAGGAAATCGCCGAGGTGGTCAGCCGCGCCACCGGCATTCCTGTGGCCAAGATGCTGCAAGGCGAAAAAGACAAGCTGCTGCAGATGGAGGGCAAGCTGCACGAGCGCGTGGTCGGCCAGGACGAGGCTATTGAAGCCGTGGCCAATGCGATTCGCCGTTCGCGCTCCGGCCTGTCCGACCCGAACCGGCCTACCGGCTCATTCCTCTTCCTGGGCCCCACGGGCGTGGGGAAGACCGAGCTGTGCAAGGCGCTGGCGGGTTTCCTGTTTGACAGCGAGGAGCACTTGGTCCGCGTCGACATGAGCGAGTTCATGGAGAAGCATTCCGTCGCCCGTCTGATAGGCGCGCCGCCTGGCTATGTGGGTTACGAGGAGGGCGGTTATCTGACCGAAGCGGTGCGCCGCAAGCCCTATAGCGTGCTCTTGCTCGACGAGGTGGAAAAAGCCCATCCGGACGTCTTCAACGTGCTGCTGCAGGTGCTGGACGATGGCCGACTGACCGACGGCCAGGGCCGCACCGTGGACTTCAAGAACACGGTGATTGTCATGACCAGCAACATCGGCTCGCCCATCATCCAGTCCATGGTTGGACAGCCTTATGAGGACGTCAAGGAGGCGGTGACGGACGAGTTGAAGAACTATTTCCGGCCCGAGTTCCTGAACCGCATCGACGAGACCGTGGTCTTCCATGCACTGGACGCGAAAAACATCGAGTCGATTGCCCGCATCCAGCTCAAGGTGCTGATGGCACGGCTGGACAGGATGGATCTGACGCTGCAAGTGTCCGAGCCGGCCATTGCCGAGCTGGCCAAGGTGGGCTTCGATCCGGTGTTTGGCGCCAGACCACTGAAGCGGGCCATCCAGCAGCGGATTGAAAACCCGCTGTCCAAGTTGCTGCTGGAAGGGCGTTTCCCGCCCAAGAGCATCATCCCGGTGGATGTGGACCCGATCCGCGAGCCTGGCGTCTTCAAGTTCGAGAAGACGGCACATTAAGGCCGGGCGACTGGCCTGGTCGCTGATTGGGTGTGATGGCGAGAGTGCTATTTAATTGATAGCTTCTCTCGCCCGTCCATAAGAAGCGGTAGGCCTTTTTTGCTTGAGAGATTAAGAAGCCGCAGCCTTTCGCCAGGTTGCGGTTTTTTTAATTGTGACGTTGGCTTGTCTTGAAAACTAGCGTCCCTCAAGCCGGTGCAGGCGTTCCCGCAAGGTCTCCAACTCGTCCAGCAGATCCAGCGCCAGTGCCGCGCCGGCCAGGTTCACGCCCAGGTCGTTTTGCAGGCGCAGCGCCACCTTGGCCCGCTGCATATGCACGCCGGTAAAGCGCCACTGCTCGGGTGGGCTGGCGAAGGCCTCATCGGCCGGGACCAGCACGCCCTCGTTGACCAGTTCCACGATCCAGTCGGTTTGTGCCGAGCAGGCGCGGCACAGGTCGGCCAGACTCAGCTCGGTCTCCTCTTCCAGAATGAGGCCGGTGATTTCCGTCAGTATGAAGTTGGTGCTCATGGCTGGGCTCTCAGTTTGGCGCGTGGCCTGAAGGTTTTGAACTGTGTGGCCATGCTCTCGTAAAACGATTTCGCATCGGCGCTGTCGGCGGCGGGCAGCACAATTTGCAGCACAAAGTAGAAATCACCCGGCGTGCTGCCCGGCAGCCCGCGCCCCTTGAGCCGCAGCTTGCGGCCGCTGGCCGAGCCGGCCGGGATTTTGACTTCAACCGCGCCGGTGGGCGTGGGCGCTTGCACTTCGGCGCCCAGTGCGGCTTCCCAGGGTGAAACCGGCAGCTCCAGATAAACATCGTGCTTGTCCATGCGAAAGAGTGGGTGCGGATTGAACGCCACGTCCAGGTACAAGTCACCCGGTGCCCCTTCGCCCAGGCCGGGTGCGCCCTGGCCAGCCAGGCGTATATGCTGGCCGGCGCGTATGCCCTTGGGAATGTTGAAGGTGATCTGGTGGTCGCGCGGCACCACATGGCCTTGCGCGTCCATCTCGGGCACGCGCAGGCTCACGGTGCGGGTGGCGCCACTGTAGGCGTCTTCCAGGTCGATCTGGATTTTGGCGTGGCGGTCTTCGCCCCGCGCGTGAAAGCCGGCATGCTGGCCGCCGCCGCCCTGTCTTTGTGCGTTGGCAAAGCCCTGGCGGAACAGGGTTTCAAAGAAGTCGCTGTGATCTCCCTCGTCGCCCTGGCCGAAGGTCTGCTCAAAGCCACGGCCGGCGTGTTCGGCGCCGGCATTCCATTGTGGTGGCGGACGGAAATCCTGGCCGGCTTTCCAGTTGGCGCCCAGCTGGTCGTAGGCGGCCCGCTTTTCAGGGTCTTTCAGGACTTCGTAGGCTTCGCCGATTTCCTTGAAGCGGGCTTCGGCATTTTTTTCCTTGCTGACGTCGGGATGGAACTGGCGCGACAGCTTGCGGTAGGCCCGCTTGATGTCCTCAGGCTTTGCCTCGCGTGCCAGACCCATGATTTGGTAGTAGTCCTTGAATTCCATGGAGAACCTTTAGAAGGAAACACACATCAGCGCTAACCATAGCGGGAAATCTTAGCTCTGTGGGCCGGGAATTCACCTCACTTCACGGGGATCACGGTTCCCGCTGGCACCGGCACGGCAGTGACGCTGTTTTGCGGCGAACCTTCAATCACGCGGTCGGAATAGGTCAGGTAGATCAGGGTGTTTCGCTTTTTGTCCACCATGCGCACCACGCGCAGCTTTTTGAAAACCAGGGAAATGCGTTCGTTGAACATTTCTTCCTGCTGATTCAGGGGCGTGGCGGCAAAGCTGATGACGCCGGTCTGGCGGCAGGCAATCGATGCTTCCGACTTGTCTTCGGCCAGGCCAAACGCGCCCTTGAGTCCGCCGGTCTTGGCGCGCGACACATAGCAGGTGATGCCGCTGACCTTGGGGTCGTCATAGGCCTCGACCACGATCTTGTGGTCCGGCCCTATGAACTTGAAGACCGTATCGACCGCGCCCACCTCTTCACCGCCGGCCCGGCCGCAGGCGCTTAGCAGCAAGGTGAGGGCGAAGGCATAGTGCTTCAGGCTGTAGCGTGTGGAATGCGATGAGGTCATTAAAACTCCTTGAAAGTAGCAGGTGTTGTTCGGTGTTGGCAAGTGTTGGCTGGAGGTGCTGGGGTCAGACCCCTAATGTACAAAGCCGCAGCCCCCTATCATCAGGCGATGACTTTGAATCATCCACCGGCCAGCCCGACGCCTTTGCGCCTTCTCTTTGACGCTCAGCATCGCGCCAGCCGCGCGCAGGTCGAGGTGTCGCTCGCCGTGCGGCGTGATCGGCTGCTGCGCATCCAGGTCCTGCTGAACACGCATGGCCAGGCCCTGGCACAGGCGGTGCAGGCCGATTTCGGCGTGCGCTCGCCGCAGCTCACCGAGATTGCCGACCTGTTTGTGCTGCGCACGCTGCTGTCCAGCACGCTGAAAAACCTGCGCCAATGGATGAAGCCGGTGAAGGTGCGCACGCCGCTTTATCTGCAGCCGGCGCGCGCCTATCTGCAGCGTCAGCCGCTGGGCGTGGTCGGCGTGGTTTCGCCCTGGAACTATCCGGTGCAGCTGGCGCTGGGGCCTGTCATCACCGCGCTGGCGGCGGGCAACCGCGTCATGCTCAAGCCCAGCGAGCTGACGCCGCAGACCTCTGCCCTGCTGGCCGAACTGCTGGGCCAGGCCTTTGCCGCCGACGAGTTGTGCGTGGTGCTGGCAGGCGGCGACAATCCGCTGGAATTGGCGGCCGAATTTTCCAGCCTGCCGTTCGACCATCTGTTTTTTACCGGCTCCACCGCCGTGGGCCGCAAGGTGGCCGAAGCCGCCGCCGCCAACCTGACGCCGACCACACTGGAGCTGGGCGGCAAGTCGCCCTGCATCATCGATGCTTCCTGCGACATGGAGCAGGCCGCCATCAAGATCGCCCACGGCAAGCTGCTCAACGCCGGCCAGACCTGTATTGCGCCCGACTACGTGCTGCTGCCCAAGGGCCAGGAGGCCGACTTCGGCGAGGCCTTTGCCCGCGCCGTGGCCAAGCTCTTCCCCAGCATTGCCGGCAACCCCGACTACGCCGCCATCATCAGCCCGCGCCACCATGAGCGTCTGCAGGCCATGCTGGCGCAGGCCGAAGGCGAGGGCGCCCGGCTGCAGCGCATCAACCCGGCGCCCGCCAATGTGGCGGGCGCTTCACGCCAGATGGCGCCGGTGCTGGTGTTCGATGCGCCCAATAGCTCACAGCTGCTGAGCGAGGAAATTTTCGGCCCCATCTTGCCGGTGCTGCCCTATGACTCGCTGGAGCAGGCCATTGATTACATCAATGCCAGGCCGCGCCCCTTGGCTTTGTACTGGTTCGGCAGTGACACCGGCTCGCGTGACCATGTGCTGGCCAACACCGTGAGCGGCGGCGTGACGGTGAACGACACCTTGATGCACATCGCCCACGAAAACCTGCCTTTTGGCGGCGTTGGCGAAAGCGGCTGGGGTTCTTACCACGGTGAAGCCGGCTTTTTGCGGCTGACGCAGCAAAAGCCGGTGCTGCTGCAGTCCAAATGGGCGCGCGGGGATTTGTTTTATCCGCCTTATGGGAAGCGCTTTGATCAGGTTATGGGTTTGCTCAAGCGGCTGCTGTGATCAAGGCGGGCTGGGTCGTGACGGCCCCGAGATTAAGATAGCCGCCTGATGCCAATTTTGGCGCCAAATCACGTGGCCCATCCTGAATGGATGCTTTATGACTACAAGTGTTTTCGTTGAGACGGGGTTCTGGTTGCTGGTGCTGACCACGGTGGCGCTGCCGTTTTCCATGTACGGCATTTTGAGGGCCAGGCGGGTCGTGTCGTCAGAGGCGATGCTGATGCTGGGATTCATCCTGGTTTTGATCGCTGGCGTCGATGTCTATTTGCTGCGCGATCTGTCGGAATTGGCCAGGCACACGCCCTCACTGGCAGACGACGCCGTCTTTTCCTCGGCACTGTCGATAGGTCTCTACCTGTTGCCGGCCATGTTTGCCGGTATCGGCATCAACCTGGTGTCCCATCTGTTACTGCGCCATCTTGCGGTGGCGGAAAAGCAGTTCGACAAAGATCATCCTCGCGCTGATTGATAGATTCCTTTTTTGATAGCGTGTTGCGCCCGTGAATATTGGGCTATAGCCACTTTTTGTTCTGAAAATGACTGGGCGGCTGGCCCATGGCTGCCTTGAACATGGCCGAAAACGCGCTGTCGCTGGCGTAGCCGCTGGCGGCGGCCACCGCGCTGATGCTCAGGCCGCGCGACAGCAGGGGCAGGGCATGGGCCAATATGGCTTGCTGGCGCCACTGCTGGTAGCTCAGCTTGAGCTCGTCGCGAAACAGCCGCGCCACGGTGCGTTCGCTGGCGCCTATGCCGGTGGCCCACTGGGCCAGCGTGGCGCGCTCGGCCGGCGCCCGCAACACCGCTTCACACAGGGCGCGCAGGCGCTTGTCGCCGGTCTGCGGATGGGGCAGGGGCACGCCCAGCGCCTGCGTGTCGGCGTGGGTGATTTCGTCCAGCACCAGGCTGCTGAGCCAATGTTCTCTTGACGTGCCTGGCGCGGGAATGGCGTCCAGCGCATGGATGGATTCGCGCAGCAGCGCCGACATCACCATCACGCGGCAGCCCTGCCAGCCTTCGGGGGTGGCGCTGGCGTCAATGTAAAGCGTGCGGAATTCGGCCGCTTCCAGCACCGTGATGTGGTGGCGCGCCCCCGGGGCAATCCACACCGCCCGCGACGGCGGCACGATGTAGGTGATCTCGTCGGCCTGGCCCTGGCCGCTGTGCTGCGCCGTGACCTGGAGCAGGCCGGTGGCGCAACAGGCCAGCTGCGCCCAGGCGTGCGAATGCGGCTCGAAATGCGTGTCGGCCGGCATGGTGCGGGCGCGCACGCGTACCGGGCGTTGCGGGCTGGGCACAAAGCCCTCGGTGTCGCTCACCGGCATGAAGCGAAGTGGGTGGGTGCGGGCCATGGCGGGTATCAAGAGTCTGGGGTGGAGGTGGCGTCGGTGCGCTTTGTCTGAAATTCACTAAATAATGGCTTTTTGTCGCATTTCAGCAGACGAACCAAATATTACGATAGCGCCATGAATACCTCAAGCTCCCTGAATTTGCCAGTCGCCGTGCCCCTGCGCACGGATGCCAGCGTGATCGGCCTGGTCGGCCTGGCCCACATGGTCAGCCATTTCAGCCAGTTGCTGTTGGCGCCGCTGTTTCCCTGGCTCAAGGATGCGTTCAACGTCAGCTATGCCGAGCTGGGTTTTTTGATGACGATTTTCTTCGTCGTCTCTTGCGCCGTGCAGGCCCTGTCGGGTTTTGTCGTGGACCGTTTCGGCCCGCGCCCGATTCTGTTTGGCGGCCTGGCCTTGCTCGGCGTGGCGGCCCTGGGCTACTCCATCAGCACCAGCTACTGGATGCTGGCCGGCTTTGCCGTGCTGGGCGGCATAGGCAATGGGGTGTTTCACCCGGTCGATTACACGTTGCTAAACCGCAAGGTCAGCGCGCCGCGCCTGGGCCATGCCTACAGCGTGCACGGCATCACCGGCAGCCTGGGCTGGGCGCTGGCGCCGGCGCTGCTGGTGCCGCTGACCTTTGCCTATTCGTGGCGCGTGGCGCTGGCGGTGGCGGGGGGGCTGGCGTTTGCCGTGTTGGCAGTGCTGCTGCTCAATCGCGACAAGCTGGCCTTGAGCGTGGCGCCCCGTGCCGCGCCATCGGCCAAAGGCGCGCCGGCAGGCGATGGCAGCCTGGGTTTTCTGAAAATCCCGGCGGTCTGGATGTGCTTTACCTTTTTCTTCTGGTACGCCATTGTGTTGAGCGTGGTGCAGGCGTTTGCGCCCGAGGCGGCACGCCAGCTGCATGCGGTGCCGCTGCCCTGGGTGGCGATGTGCCTGACCATTTACATGGTGTGCAGCGCCGGTGGCATGGTGGTGGGTGGTTTTCTGGCTTCAGATCCCTCGCGCTGCGAGCGCATTGTGGCCATAGGCATGGGCGTGGCCGCCATCGTGGCCTTGACCCTGGCTTTGGGCCAGTTGGCGCCCTGGATGGTGCCGGTGCTGTTTGGCACCATGGGTTTTGCCGCCGGCATCGCCGGGCCTTCGCGCGACTTGCTGGTGAAGCGTTCAACGCCTGAAAATGCCTCGGGCCGCGTCTATGGCGTGGTCTATGCGGGCCTGGACATCGGCCAGGCGGTGTCGCCGCTGATCTTTGGCGCGCTGATGGACCACGGCCAGTACCGCGGCGTGCTGCTGGGGCTGGCGCTGGTGCAGGGGGTGTTGATTGCCAGCGCCTTCAATGTGCGCCGGGTCAGGCGCACCGCGCTGGTAACGGCTTGAACGTGTTACGCCCGCGCTGACCAGAGCGCACTCAGCGCCCTTGCCGCCACTCCTTGTGCCACAGACGCTCAATTTCGGCCGCAAGTGGCGGCGGTGGCGCGCCTATGAGTGAGCCCTGGCCGGCCAGCAGCACCTTGCCGTAGACCACGCCCTGGGCGCGCGAGTAGAGCAAGACGGTGTTGTTGTCGGCGCAGTCGTGGGGCTTGCAGACCATGGCGTAGACATATTCCGTGCCGCCAATTCGGACTCTCGAGAGGGGATGCGCCGGGCCTTCCAGTTGGGCCAGCCAGTACTGCCTGACTCGCGGCCCCAACGCCCGGTAATAAGCGGCCTTGAACGCCGGATCACGCAGCAGATCCGGGGGATCTATGACATGGGAGCTTGGCACTGGCGCTTGGCTGGGGGCTGCCGGTGCCGGCCTGGACTGCGGCTGATTGCACCAGCGATAGCTGAGCCTGGTCAGCGACGGTCCGAGCGCCGTCCCTACCTTGGGGTCGGGCTCAATCTTGATGTACTGCCCGGCCCGGTCCTGGTAGACCATGAACATCAGACCCCCGCCACGCGGCACCTGGCTCAGCAGCGCCACTAGATAGTTGGGTGGCGGCGAGTTGCCGAAGTAGGAATGGGCAGCCATCACTTCGCGGCCGATCAGGCGGCGATTGCCCTGCTCAACAATCAGTGCGTCATCCAGCACGCGCAGGCGCGGTGCTTTTGCGTTGCCGCAGTCGGGCGAATAAACACCGCCATAGAGTTTCAGCACATCGGCCCCTAGCCGCCCCTGGGCCAGGGCCGGCAGAGACAGGGCTGCGAGTGTCGCGGTCAGTGCCGCGCAGCGCCATTGAGCAGCATGCATGACAGACTCCCAGAGCCGCCTGCGCCCGCCTTGGGTGGCAGTCGGTGCTTGCCAACGATCATTTTTGAGTCTAGGCGCCGCCAATGGGGCCGTCAACTGGCGTATCGCCACAGGACCCGCCCCCTATACTGCGTCGCATCACTTTTGCAAGGCACGCGATGAACGCAACACGCTCCGAAAAATCCTCTGTTTTATCCGGCCTCTTCGTTGTGGGCGCAGCGCTGTTGTTGAGTTCCCAGGCGAGCGCGCAGCCCACGCCCCTGACGGACAAGCTGGTTGGCGACGTGGGTGGTGCGGCTTACCTCACGCAAAGCGTGATTCGCAGCAGGGACAAGGACACGGCGGTGCTGCCTTATGGCTATTTTGACTACGGCCGATTTTTTGCCCGCGTCGATACGCTGGGGCTGAAAACCCTCAAGCTGGGCAATGGCTACCTTGAGTTGGCCGGCCGCATCAGTCAGGAGGGCTGGAAGGCCGATACCGCGGCACTGGCGGGCCTGGGTGATCGCAAGACGCCGATTCCGCTAGGCATAGGGACGTTTCAGGAAACGCCTTACGGCGGCTTTTTTCTGAATGCCTTTGTCGATGCCAATCAATCGCACGGCGCCTTGCTGGAGGCCAGCTATGCGGCCCAGTTCAAACTGGGCCAGTGGACTTTTTACCCCCAGTTGGGGCTGGAATACCGCAACGCCAAATACGCCAATTATTTCTATGGCGTGTCGGCAGCAGAGTCCGCCGCCAGCGGCTATGCCGCCTACAAGCCCGGGGCTTCGACCATGCCAGTGATGGGCCTAGCACTGGATGTGCCGCTGGGTGAGCCCTGGGTGCTGAGCCTGCAGCTGCGCCGCAAGTGGCTGGATTCGGCGCTCACCAACAGCCCGCTGGTCAGCCGCAAGACGCAGGACAGCGGATTTGTCGCGCTGTCCTATCGCTTCAAATAAAGGCCGGCCGGCCTGCCTGCTTGCAGCTAAGGAGTTGCGCTGGCGGCGCCAGAGGTATAGATTGGTTGCGTAGACCTTTGGGTTGCCGCGTTCTTCAGTACAAGGAGGTTCACATGAGTTCATCCCAGGCACATGTCGGTGGTGATTTTGGCCGCTGGCTTGAAGAAAAATCCGAAGCCGTGAAGGTGGAGCTGGCCGAAAAGTTCCCTCCCGTCACCAGCGGGCCGGCTGCCGTCCATCAGGAGACCAGCGCCCAGCGGATTGAAGAGGTTTTGCTGGGTCATGAACCTGCGGGCGAAGCCCTGCTGGAAGAGCTTGCCACCGAGGACACGGTGCCACCGCTGAGCGACGAGGAGTTGGCCCGGCAGGCCCTGGCCAACGGCGGTGACGACGACGATCCGGAAACCCCGGAATAAACCGCTATTCAGGCTTGATTCAAGTTCGCAAGGCCGTGCTTTCCCGATAGGAGGAGGCGGGGCGCGTCAGCACAATGGCTGACATGACCAAACAACTTGCCGGCCACCTTCTTGTCGATTGCCTTCTGGCCCAGGGCGTTACCCATGCATTTGGCGTGCCGGGCGAAAGCTATCTGGCGGTGCTCGATGGCTTGCACGCCCGGCGCGAGCAAATCCAGTTCATCACCTGCCGCCAGGAGGGCGGCGCGGCCTTCATGGCCGAGGCGCATGGCAAGCTCACCGGTCGGCCCGGTGTTTGCATGGTGACGCGCGGGCCGGGCGCCACCAATGCCTCGATTGGCGTACACACGGCTTTCCAGGACTCCACCCCCATGGTGCTGCTGGTGGGCGATGTAGCCAGCGATTGCCGCGATCGCGAGGCCTTCCAGGAGGTGGACTACGCCAGCTTTTTCGGCCCCAGTACCAAGGGCTTCGCCAAACGCGTAGAGCGTATTGACGCCGCCGATCGCATTCCCGAGTACGTGGCGCGGGCCTTTGCCACGGCTATGAACGGCCGGCCCGGCCCGGTGGTGCTGGTCTTGCCCGAAGACATGCTGACGCAAATGACAGATGCCAAGCCCTTGCCGCGCGTGCAAGCGGTGCAGAGCTGGAGCGACCCGGACGCTTTGCGCACCTTGCGCGAGATGCTACTGAAGTCCGAGCGCCCCTTCATCATTGCCGGCGGCGGTGGCTGGACGCCGCAGGCTGCGCAGGCGCTGCAGCGCTTTGCCGAAAACTGGAAGCTGCCGGTGGGCAATGCCTTTCGCTTCCAGGACACCTTTGACAACCACCATCCGCAGTATGCCGGCGATGTCGGCATAGGCCTGAACCCCAAGCTGGCGGCGCGCGTCAAGGCCAGCGACCTGATCATTGCGATAGGCCCGCGCCTGGGTGAAATGACAACTGGCAACTACACCTTGCTGGAAGCGCCCAGGCCGAAACAAAAACTGGTGCACATCCACGCCAGTGCCGAAGAGCTGAACCGCGTCTACCAGGCCGACCTGCCCATCAACGCCACCATGAATGCGGCGGCGCGTTCGCTGGAGGCGCTGAGCGCGCCGGTGTCCGTGACCTGGGAGGCCTGGACGGCTTCGGCCAATGCCGACTACCTGGCCAATCTGGAGCCGACACCTTCCGCGAATCAGCCGGGGGAGATCGACATGCCGGCCATCGTCGGCCTGCTGCAAAAGCATTTGCCGGCTGACGCGGTACTGACCAATGGCGCGGGCAATTTCGCCAGCTGGGTGCACCGTTTCTTCAAGCACCACGGCCTGGTCAAAGGCCACAAGACGCAGCTGGCGCCTACCGTGGGTGCCATGGGCTACGGCGTGCCGGCGGGTATTGCTGCGGCCATCACCACCGGGCGCACGGTTCTCACCATGGCGGGTGACGGCGACTTTCTGATGAATGGCCAGGAGCTGGCGACAGCGGTGCAGCACGGCGCCAAAAGCATCATCGTGCTGCTCAACAACGGCATGTACGGCACCATACGCATGCACCAGGAGCGGAAGTATCCGCAGCACGAAAGCGGTTCGCGCCTGAACAACCCGGACTTCGCCGCGCTGGCACGCGCCTACGGTTATGCCGGTGTGCGCATCACGCGCACGGCAGAATTTGAAGCCGAGCTGCTGGCGGCGCTGGCGCGCAAAGAGGGTACGGTGATCGAAGTGACGCTGGACCCGGAAGTCATCACCACGCGCGGCACGCTGTCGGCGATTACCCAGCAGGCCTTGAATCAGCTGCTATCAAAGTAATAGCTGTTTGCGATTTCTGGATATGGACTGGAGCCCGATTTGACTTAAAAGGCTAGTGAGAAATGAAAAAGGCCGGCGTGTCCCGGCCTTTTTGCATCAAGCCTGTGAAGGCTCAATTTCCAGCTTATTCCTTGATGTCTACGCCATAGAAGTTGTGGCGGCCGAAGGGACTGTTTTTGTAGTCAATCACGCTCTTGCGCACCGGCTTGAGCTGCACCGCGTGGGCGATGGTGAACCAGGGAGCTTGCTCCTTGAAGATGACTTGCGCCTGCTGGTAGAGCTTGGTGCGCTCGGTCAGGCTGGTCACGGTCTTGGCCTTCAGCACAATGTCTTCATAAGGCTGGTAGCAGAACTTGGCAATATTGCTGCCGCTGACCGACTGGGCCGAAGCGCAGCCCAGCAGGGTGTAGAGGAAGTTGTCCGGATCGCCGTTGTCACCGGTCCAGCCCAACATGCCCATCTGGTGCTCGCCGGCCTGCAGGCGCTTGCGGTACTCGCCCCACTCAAAGCTCTTGATTTCGGCTTTCACGCCGACCTTGACCAGGTCGGCTTGCATCAACTCGGCAATGCGCTTGGCATTCGGGTTGTAGGGGCGCTGCACCGGCATGGCCCACAAGTCGGTGCTGAAACCGTTGGGGTAGCCGGCTTCGGCCAGCAATTTCTTGGCGGCGACCGGGTCATACGGGTCATCCTTGATGCTGTCGTTGTAAGACCACATCGAAGGCGGAATCGGGTTCTTGGCGGGAATGCCGGTGCCCAGGTAGACGCCGTCAACAATGGCTTTCTTGTTGATGGACATATTGATGGCCTTGCGCACACGCACATCGTCAAACGGCTTCTTGGTGGTGTTGTAGGCCAGGTAGCCGACGTTCAGGCCGGGTTGCTCCAGCACCTGCACGTTGGGGTCCTTGCGGATGGCTTCCAGGTCGGCCGGATTCGGGTAAGGCATGACATGGCACTCACCCTTTTGCAGCTTGGCCCAGCGTACCGAGGCGTCCGGCGTGATCGAATACACCAGGTCGTCGATCTTGGCCTTGCCGGCCCAGTGCTGGGGGAAGGCCTTGTAGCGGATGACGGCGTCTTTCTGGTACTGCACCAGCGAGAAGGGGCCGGTACCGATGGGGTCCTGGTCGATTCGCTCGGGCGTGCCGGCCTTCAGCATGGCATCGGCATATTCCTTGGACTGCACTGCGGCATAAGGCATGGCCAGATTGGCCAGGAAAGGCGCTTCCGGCTTGTCCAGCGTGATCTTGACGGTGTAGTCATCCACTTTTTGCACCGACTTCAGCAGCTTGGGCATGCCCATGTCGCTGAAGTAGGAGTGATTGGGGCTGGTGACCTTGAAGAATGGGTTGTCTTCTTTCCACTGGCGCTCGAACATGAACAGCACATCGTCGGCATTCATGTCACGCGTGGGCTTGAAGCTCTTGCTGGTGCCATGCCACTTCACACCTTTGCGCAGGTGAAAGGTGTACTCCTTGCCGTCAGCAGAAATGTCCCACTTCTCGGCCAGGCCGGGAACGACCTTGGTGCCGCCACGCTCAAACTCCACGATGCGGTTGTAAATCGGTTCGTTGGCATCAAAGGAGGTGCCGGTGGTGTTCACGCCGGGGTAGAAGTTTTCCGGGCTACCTTCAGAGCAGAACACCAGCGTCTTGGCTGACACAGGCGAGAGGGCCAGCAATGCCGGTAGGGCTACTGCGCACAGCAAGGCGCGCTGGAGCGGGCGCAGCCGGCGTGCACTTGGTTTGGTCTGAATCATTTGGCGAACTCCCTTGGAGGTTAATGCTGCGGTGCAGCGGGCTGACGGCCAGTTTGCACAACACTCGTGGTGCGCGCGCTCCGGTCATTGAAAACGTGGCCTGAACAAATGCAGTGTTGCACCGTTTTTAGCTCACGCGGTGAGGAAATTTTCGGCATAGTGGCAAGCCACTTGGCGATCGCCCACTTCACGCAGCAGCGGGCGTTCGGCACGGCAGCGCTCGGTGACGTGCGGGCAGCGGGTGGAAAAAACGCAGCCGCTGGGCGGATTGAGCGGCGAGGGCAGTTCGCCCTTGAGCACAATGCGATGCTTGACCGCGCTGCTGCCGGCCAGGCCTGGCGTGGACGCCAGCAGGGCCTGGGTGTAGGGGTGCAAGGGCTGGGCAAAGATGGTGCTTTTCTCACCTTGTTCCACCGCATGGCCCAGGTACATCACCAGCACGTCGTGGGCAATATGACGCACCACGCCCAGGTCGTGCGAGATGAAGAGGTAGGCCAGGCCCATGGACTGCTGCAGGTCGGCCAGCAGGTTCAATACCTGGGCCTGGATAGAGACATCGAGTGCCGACACCGGCTCATCGGCCACCACCAGTGTGGGGTTGAGCATCAAGGCCCGGGCAATGGCGATGCGCTGGCGCTGGCCGCCCGAAAACATGTGCGGGTAGCGGTCGTAGTGCTCGGGCCGCAGGCCCACCATGGCCAGCATGGCGCGCGCCTTTTCGGCTCGTTCGGCGGCCGTCAGCGTGGTGTTGATCTCCAGCGGAGCTTCCAGAATGGCGCTGACTTTTTTCCGCGGATTGAGCGAGCCATAAGGATTCTGGAACACCAGTTGCACGGCCTTGCGCAGACCCTGGCGCTCTTCTTGAGGCGCGTTGACGGCATCAACACCTTTGATGTGCAACTGGCCACCGGTGGGCGTTTCAATCAGCGACACCATGCGGGCCAGCGTTGATTTGCCGCAGCCCGATTCGCCGACCACGGCCAGCGTCTTGCCAGCGTCGACCGAAAAGGAGACGCCACCCACGGCCTGCAGATGGTCGGGGGCACGCAAGAAACCGCGCCGGATTTCGTAGACGCGTTTCAGATCCTTGGCCACCACCACCGGCTGACCGGCGGAGGCCTTGCTCATGGTTACGGTGCTCATCGTGCAGCCTCCGCCACCGGCGTGTCGCGCAATATGGCTGCTTCCCGGTCAGGGTCTCCCAGCGGATAGTGACAGCGCACCATGCCGTCTTTCCAGGCGCGCAGCAGCGGCCGTTCGTTGCGCGAATGCTCGGTGGCATAGGCGCAGCGCGGCGCAAACAGGCAACCGGTAGGTCTGTCATAGAGGCCGGGCACCATGCCGGGAATGGTGGCCAGGCGGCCGCTGCCGTCGCTGCGCTCGGGCAGGGCGGCCAGCAGTGCTTCGGTATAGGGGTGCTGCGGCGTGTTGAAGAGGGCGTGGGCGCTTTGCTCTTCCATGATCTGGCCGGCGTACATCACAGCCACGCGCTGGGCCATTTCGGACACCACGCCCATGTTGTGGGTGATGAGCACCAGTGCCATGCCACGCTCTTTTTGCAGGCTGCGCAGCAGGTCCAGGATTTGTGCCTGGATGGTGACGTCGAGCGCGGTGGTGGGTTCGTCGGCAATCAGCAGGCGCGGATTGCAGGCAATCGCCATGGCAATCATCACGCGCTGGTTCATGCCCCCCGAAAGTTGGTGCGGATAAGCCTTCAAGCGGCTTTCGGGTGAGTTGATGCCGACCTGCTCCAGCAACTCGATGGCCTTGCGCGTGGCGGCTTTCTTGTCGAGCTTGAGGTGCAGGCGCAGGGTTTCGGTGAGCTGAAAACCAATCGTGAAGCAGGGGTTAAGACTGGTCGTGGGCTCCTGAAAAATCATGGCCACGTCCTTGCCGGTGAGCTTGCTGCGTTCACGCGGCGACAGTGCCAGCAGGTCATGACCGGCAAAGCGCAACTTGTCGGCCTTGACACGACCAGGGTAAGCCACTAGGCCCATCAGGGCCATCATGGTGACACTTTTGCCGGAGCCCGATTCACCGACGATGCCAAGCACTTCGCCTTCTTCGAGCGACAGGCTGATGCCGTCAACGGCATGCATGATGCCGTTTTGCGAGGGGAACTCGACGGACAGGTTTTCTATTTCAAGCAGGGCCATGATCAGGGCCTTCCCAATATTCTGTTTAGAGGCGTTTTGCACTGAAACGCCACGGATGTTTTGTCAAGGAACAGCGCGGAATTGGCTTTGCCGAGCCGCAGCTGTCGCCCCCGGAGGGGGGATCCGGCTACACGCAGTGAGCCGAGAAGGGGGTGGGCCATCATCTTTTCAGTTTTGGGTCGAACGCATCACGCAGTCCGTCGCCGAGTAGGTTGAAGGCCAGCACGGTGATCAAAATGGCGAGGCCGGGGAAGGTCACTACCCACCAGGCGCGCAGAACAAATTCTCTAGCATCGGCCAGCATGGTGCCCCATTCAGGAGAGGGTGGCTGAGCCCCCAGGCCCAGAAAACCCAGGGCTGCGGCATCCAGAATGGCGGTGGAAACGCCCAGCGAGGCCTGGACAATCAGCGGCGCCGTGCAATTGGGCAGAATTTCGCTGAACATCAGCCGAATGCGACCGGCACCGCTCATGCGTGCTGCGGTGACGTAGTCACGCGAGGTTTCGGCGATCACCGCCGCCCGGGTAATACGCACATAGTGCGGCAGCACCACGATGGCCACGGCCAGCATGGCATTCATCAGTCCGGGGCCCAGAATGGCCACAATCACGATGGCCAGCAACAGGCTGGGCAGGGTCAGGATGATGTCCATCATGCGCATGACGGCAATCTCGAAGATGCCGCGGAAATAGCCCGCGAGGAGGCCCAGCACGGTGCCAACCACCACCGACAGAGCGACCACGGCCAAGCCTATGACCAGCGACAGGCGGGCGCCGTACATCAGGCGCGACAGGATGTCACGGCCAATGGCATCGGTGCCCAGCGGATAAGACCATGATCCTCCCGCCAACCAGGCCGGTGGCTTGAGGAACACCGTGCTGTCGGTGATGTTGGGCGAATGAGGCGCCAGCATGGGGGCAAACAGGGCGATCAGCAGGACCGCCAGCACAATGATGAGGCCCATGAGGGCGCCGCGGTTGGCGCTGAAGTAGTGCCAGAATTCCCGTATCGGATGAGGCGGCGCCGGCGCGTTGAGGGTTTTTACAGTTGCCGTGTTCATCGCTGATGCCTGATGCGTGGATTGATGATGCCGTAGGTGATGTCAACCAACAAGTTGACCGCCATCACGATGCTGCCCAGTAGCAAGATGCCACCTTGCAACACCGGATAGTCGCGGCGGCTGATGGCTTCAATCAGCCATTTGCCGACGCCCGGCCAGGAAAAAATGGTTTCCGTCAGGATGGCCCCCGTGAACAGGACGCCGACCTGCAGGCCAATCACGGTAACCACCGGAATCAGCGCATTGCGCAGGGCGTGCACGGCCACCACACGCAGGTTGGACAGTCCCTTGGCGCGGGCGGTGCGAATGTAGTCTTCGCCCAGGACTTCCAGCATGGCCGAGCGCGTCATGCGCGCGATCACCGCCAGTGGCACGGTGCCCAGCACAATCATGGGCAAGATCAGGTGTGAGACGGCTGACCAGAAGGCACCTTTGTCGTCGGAGAGCAGTGAGTCGATCAGCAGAAAGCCCGTGGTGGGCTCAATGAAATACTGCACCGACATGCGGCCCGAAACCGGGGTCCAGCCCAGCTCCACTGAAAACAGCAGGATCAGCAGCAAGCCCCACCAGAAAATCGGCATTGAGTAGCCGGTCAGTGAGACGCCCATGACGCCGTGATCGAATATGGAGTTGCGTTTGACGGCTGCCAGAATGCCAGCCGGAATGCCTATCAGCAGCGCAAACAAGATGGCGCAGAGCGCCAGTTCAATGGTGGCCGGAAAGAGTGTCAGGAACTCACGCAGCACGGGCTCCTGGGTGATGAGGGACTTGCCCAGATCGCCCTTGAGTACCCGGCCGATATAAATGCCGTATTGCACCAACACGGGTTGATCCAGGCCGAATTCCTTGAGCAACTGGGCGTGACGCACCGGATCGATGCCACGTTCGCCGGCCATGGTTTCTATGGGGTCGCCGGGCACCATGCGGATCAGGAAAAAAGCCAGCAGCGTCATTCCCAGGAAGGTGGGAATGATGAGGCTCAGTCGGGTGAAGATAAAGCGCAGCATTAGGATGAGATGCGAGAGCCGGCGTCAATGCAAGCGGTGGAAAGTTCGCCGCCCAGGCGGCGCAGCGGGTGTGCGAGGTGCGTCGCAACATCGGTCTTTAAAAGCGTGAACATGAAAAATCTGGTTTGGTCGGTCTGGTCCCGGCGGATGCCCTAGGGATTTCTAGTCTTATTAGTGAGCTTCATATTATTGGTCGTGCAAGTGGGCAAATCGCTACCCAGTTACCCCTAGTGCGCCCAGGCCTCCTGGCGGTTTGCGAGGCACAGAACTATTGCAGGAAGCGTGCCAGAGGTGGCTGGTGATGGCGTTGACGGTGGTGCGCGCGGTGACCCGTCCTGCCATAGGTTGACACCTATGAAGCACAAATAGCCGAGCCGATGAGGCCAGCTAAAGACGCCCGATGAGCCTCATCGGGCGTTTTCAATTGTAGGGATTGGTGCGGCCTTTCCTGGTTATAGATTTGTACGGCCTGCTGAACCATGCGGCTGGCCTGGCTCAGGTCGGCCGGTCGATGCAGCAGGAACTCCATCTTCAGGATTCCGTTAACCCGCTCGGCCAGCGCGTTCTGGTAGCAGTCGTAGCCGTCGGTCATTGAGCACTTGATGCCGTGACGCCGATGGATTTCCTGATAGTCATTTGAGCAATACTGGATGCCCCTGTCGGAGTGATGCACCAGCGCCT
>NZ_FOKZ01000033.1 GCF_900112285.1 Polaromonas sp. OV174
GCCAAAAGTCTGGCGAACGTTGGAAAAATGGTTGCGCCACCGCCTGAGGGCGATCCAGCTGTGGCATTGGAAGCGGCCGAGGACGATTTACCGGGGGCTTAAGGCGATGGGTGCCAGCGAAGACGTTGCCAAGCAGGTGGCGGGAAACTGCCACCGTTGGTGGCGCAACAGCAATGGGGTCATCAAGATCGTGCTGACGATTGCGTACTTCAATGGGCTGGGGGTGCCAAGACTGTCCTGACCTCAAGCGCTCGAATCGCCCGGTGCGGACCCGCATGCCGGGTGGTGTGGCAGGGGTGCCTCCAAGAATGGAGGCCCCCTATGCCGATGGCGCAGCGGGATGGCTTGGGTAACTCGATTGCTTGGGAATCGGGTGAGCTGGCTTGCCTGCCGCCCACCACCAACTCACAACATTTGTCGAATTAATTTACAACGCTCTGAAGACGTTACAGAGGCAGTGATGCAAGCCATTGTCAGATATAGATAAAAAAATTTTGACGCGCATATTGCTTGACTTTTACGGCTCATTCCCTTGCTCGAACTTTAGGCGTCATGAATCATGAATGCCAAAATTTGTGCGCTGGCGCTTGGCTTGGCAGGCCTTGCATACGGATATCTTTGAACGCGAACGTACAGTGGGCTAGACCCGTGGGACTTGCTGCTTTTATTTCGTGGCAGCACTTGTTCCAGAAGTACTCACCATTTCCAATGGTCATGTCCCATTCGGCGCCTTTCGACCAGTGATTCATGTATGGCTGCCAACCTGCTTGCATAAGCAATTCGCGTGCGTGGTCATAGTCATGGTCTCGAATACGCGGAAGTGGCGCGTGCATGGCTGACGCAGGTTGAGGAAGGTACTCATATTGTGGACTGCCCATTGCGCGCATCGCCTCATCCTCTGCGGCAGCCTTCCAGCGAGACAGTGTCGCGGAGGAGTAGGCCGCGGGGTCTGTGTCAATTAGCTTGGCACAGTTTTGGCTCAGCCATATCTCGTTGTCTATGGATGCTCGCTCTTCCGAAGTCGAATTTGGGTCGTATCGAGGACCGCCTGGGGCTGCTGCAGTTATGTGCGCGGCAACGCCGAGGTTTATTGATTTGCTTGCCTCACTGTGTGGTCCACTTGTTGATGCTTTGCATGAAGGGTTCGAGCAACGTAGTCCCACGCGCTTCGCTAGCGCGTCCTTGGTTGTTCGAGAGAAGTCGTCGCGTGGCATGCGATTTTCAAAAACCCAATGTCTTCTCGATGGAGAGGTTAAGCGCAAGGGCCAGGATTAATTGGAATCTGACCGTTCCCCACCTGACCTGATCGGATGTAATCGACGCGACTGTCGAACCTTTTTACAAGTGACCGACCATGGCGCTACAACTGCGTCATAACCCACTGATTTCAAATGATTTACATGGTTCGGCACGGATTGTGCTATCTAAATGAAGGGGTTCGATTCTGAAATCCCCAGTCACTAGGAGAGCGATCATGCTCAAGAAAATGTTGATGGCGGTACTTGCCGCTGGTGTGCTGGCGGCGCCAATCGCCGCAACGGCCGACACCGTGACTCAGCTGATTCACTTCGATGACGCCAGCAACGGCTGGAAGTGGTACAGCGACAAGGATCTCAATTTCCTCTTCGACCCCACCAACCTTCAATCCTCCACACTCTGCGCCGACTCCACGAACGGCGGCAACGGCAGTTGCGTGATCGAAAGCACTCAAGGCGTGCTGCCATTGATGACGCGCCCGACGACGGGACCGCAGAGCCAAGGATCAACGAACGAGGCTCCAGTGGTCTCCGGGTATCAGACGTTCACCTTGGACTCGTTCTATTTCCTACTGACGGGCAAAGCCGAAGGTGCTGAGAATGGGCTCACCGTCACGGGTGGCACGGGTTTGCCGAACTCGACTCCGCTGCATACCTACACCTTTGCGGAGGGAACGAATTGGGATGCCGCTGGGCCACCGGATGTCAGGTTCTATGCAGGCCTCAATGCGGGTGACCTGGCTGGCAACTTGGTGAAGCAGACCGGCTACATCGTAAGCTTCGGCGACTTGTTCAAGGACGTCACCTGGATACAGTTCTCGGCGCAGAGCGACGCGGAGGTACGGCTCGACTGCGTCGTCGCCACATTCAATGGCACGACCACGGAACCCCTGTCGGGTTTCAATAATGGCTGTGGAGGCCCCAACCAAGTTCCGGAACCCAGCACCCTTGGCCTGCTGGCCCTGGCACTGATGGGCCTCGGCTTCATGGGATCGCGCAGGTCAATCTGATCGTCTAGGAGTCTGTTGGACTTTGGGCTTCGAAAGCGGAAATCGGCCCCAGCGAGCGCAGTTTTCGCCGGATTTGCGGCCCAATAGCCTAGCTATTGGGCAGAAAGGCGGTGAAAAATGAGCCGCTGCGGTCGATTTGCAGCCGACGACTCCAAAGTCCGACAGACTCCTAGTACGGCACAAACGCTGACAGGGGTCAGCATGTCTGTGAACAATACCGTCGTCGACACGTACACGGGCTTCACGGGCAATGTCCCTGACATCAATAACGGGAATGGCTACGCAGACTACCTGCTGGGCAACTTCCCCCCATTTTCCGCGACCGATCAAGTTCAGTTCAGCTTCAGAGATGCAAACGATGGTCCCGAAATGATTTTCGTGGCCAGCACTCCCTCTAGTACAGTTCCGGAGCCGGCCACTCTGACGCACCTTGGCTTGGGTTTGCTGTGTGCATGCTTTGCGCGCCGTCGGCGTAGCTAATCTCTGCAATGTCGGCTCAAACGGCCCCTTGTAGGCCCCTTTTCCTTTGGGCGCGCGCCAAGCGCGGCAGGGGTTACCATGGACCATACTCACTGTTCGGGAGGCCCCATGAAGCGACTCATCATCGCCAGCGCGCTGTTCATCGCCGCGACCCCTCTGCTGGCGGCGAACCCGCCCTCTGCCGGCTGCGCCGCCCAACGTGCGCGCATAGAAGCCCAGCTCCAGCGCGCCCAGGCCGAGGGAAACCAGCAGCAACTGGCAGGCTTGCGCAGAGCCTTGCGCGCCAACGAGACCCATTGCAGCGACGCCTCGCTGGCCGCCGAGCGCCAGCGCGCCATTCAAAAGGCGACCAAAAAAGTAGCTGAACGCGAGAAAGAACTGGCCCAGGCCCAACGCAAAGGTGATCCAGACCAAATCGCCAAACGCCAAGCCAAGCTTGACGAAGCTCGCCGTGATCTGGCCGAGGCCGAGCAGCCGCTGCTGCCCTGAGCGCAAGCTCTACCCGACACCCGCTTGAGAACTTTTTGCCCGTCGCCACACTCAACCTGCAGATGAAACGCTGGCCCCTCCTCTTGTCCCTGGTGCTGACGGCGGCCATCACGGCCGGTTGCGCCGTCCTTGACGAAAAGCAACGTAGCTGGATCTTCCAGCCCAGCGACAGCAGTTGGGGCAATAGCGCCGACATGGCCAGGGACATGCAAGACGTCTGGATTGATTTTGAATCCCGCAGCACAGGCCAGCCGGTCAAGCTGCACGGCCTGTGGCTGCCCGCCGATCCGACACGGCCCGGCTGGAGGCAAGCCCAAGATGACGGCGCCCCCGGCAAGGCCCAGGCCCCGGTGCTGCTGTTCCTGCACGGCGCCCGCTGGAATGTGGCCGGCTCGGCGCCACGCATACGCCGCATGCAGGCGCTGGGCTTTTCGGTGCTGGCGATTGACTACCGCGGCTTTGGCAAGAGTTCGCCCGAGCTGCCCTCGGAAACCATGGCCTATGAGGATGCCCATGCCGCCTGGGACTGGCTGGGCAAACGCTACCCACAGCTGCCACGCTACATCTTCGGCCACTCGCTAGGCGGTGCCATCGCCATAGACCTGGCCGCCAAGGTTGACGACGAGGCCGGCACCATTGTGGAAGGCACCTTCACCTCGATTGTGGATGTGGCCAACAGCATGTCTTGGGGCTGGTTGCCGCTGCGCCCACTCATCACCCAGCATTTCGAGTCGGTGGAAAAAGTCGGCCAGCTGGGTTCGCCCTTCCTGGTGGTGCACGGCTCCAACGACAACCTGATTGCGCCGGCGCTGGGCCGCAAGCTCTTCGAAGCCGCCCGCCAGCCCAAGGCCTTTGTGCTGGTCGAAGGCGGCTCCCATCACAACACCAACAGCCTGGGTCAAGCGCAATACCGCGAGGCGCTGGCGCAATTGTTTGGCGCGGCCGGCCACTGAAATTCAGGGCCGCAGTGACGGGTTGGGACACGGCGCTTTCTGGTAGCCTAAGCCGCATGTCCGTTTCCCTTTCCAATATGTCTGGCATGCCCTGCCTGACCGCCATGCCCTCCACCGCACGGGCTCTAAGATGAGCCTTTCCTACATCGCCCTGGCCGGCCCCACGGCCTCGGGAAAAACCGCCGCCGCCTTGGCCATTGCCCAGCACCACGCCGTCGAAATCATCAGCGTCGACTCGGCCCTGGTCTATCGCGGCATGGACATAGGCACGGCCAAGCCCAGCGCCGAGGAGCTGGCCGCCGTGCCGCATCACCTGATCAACATTCGCGATCCGCTGGACGCCTACAGCGCCGCCGAGTTTGTGCATGACGCCCAGCAATTGATCAAGGACATTCAGGCGCGCGGCAAGCTGCCACTGCTGGTGGGCGGCACCATGCTTTACTTCAAGGCGCTGATTGACGGCCTGGATGACATGCCCAAGGCCGACCCGGCGGTACGCGCCGTGCTGGCGCTTGAAGCGGCCGACAAAGGCTGGCCGGCGCTGCATGCCGAACTGGCGCTGGTGGACCCGGTGACGGCGGCCAGGCTGGAGCCGAACGACTCACAGCGCATCTCGCGAGCGCTGGAGGTGTTCAGGATATCGGGCCAGCCGCTGGCCTTCTTTCACCAACGAAACGCTATTAAAAATATAGCTGATAGCACCCGTCCATCAAGCGCTGCAGCCCTTATTTCCTTGGAACCGGCCAACCGGGCCTGGTTGCACGAGCGGATTGCCCTGCGTTTTGACGCCATGCTGGCGGCCGGCTTCATGGACGAAGTCAGGGCGCTACGCGCGCGCGGCGATCTGCGGCCGGATTTACCGTCCATGCGCTGCGTCGGCTATCGCCAGGCCTGGGAGGCCCTTGACGGCAGCAGCCCCATGAGCGAGTTGCGCGACAAGGGCATTGCCGCCACCCGCCAGCTGGCCAAGCGACAGATCACCTGGCTGCGCTCCATGCCGCAACGCCAGGTGGTGGCTTGCGATGAGCCGGCGGCGCTGCAACAGGTGCTGGCGCTGGTCAAGGCGCATAGCCAGGCGCTTCAATGAGCTTGTCCATACGCGGCCTGGCCAAGCGCTATGGCGATGCCGCCGTATTCAGCCAGGTCTCGCTGGACGTGGCACCCGGTGAATTTGTCGCCATCGTCGGCGAGTCGGGTGTCGGCAAATCCACCTTGCTCAACTGCATGGCCGGGCTGGACCACTGGGACGAAGGCACGGTGACGCTGAACGGTGCCGATCTGGGCGCCATGAGCGAGGACCAGCGCGCCCTGCTGCGGCGCCGCCATGTCGGCTTTGTGTTTCAGGCCTTTCATGTGCTGCCGCATCTGGATGTGGCACAAAACGTGGCGCTGCCGCTGCTGCTGCTGGGCCAGCCCGACGATGGCCGGGTGCAAGCCATGCTGGCCGCTGTCGGCCTGGCCGGCCTGGGCCAGCGCCTGCCGCAGCAACTAAGCGGCGGCCAGCTGCAGCGGGTAGCGATTGCGCGCGCGCTGGTACACAGCCCTGGCCTGCTGCTGGCCGACGAGCCCACCGGCAACCTCGATCCCGCCACGGCCGCCAGAGTGATGGACGCGCTGCTGGCACAAACCCGTGAACAGGGCGCCTCGCTGGTGCTGGTCACCCATTCGCAAGCCGCCGCCAGCTGCGCCGACCGGGTGCTGCAATTGCGGGCCGAGGGCATACAGCCCAATGTCAGGCCATGAGGCCCACCCGCACCAAGCCCATCTCTCGTGAAGCACCCATGAATTCCCAAACCGCCCCCTTGGCCCACGAAGCCGAAACACCACTGGTCGATGCCGAAATCCTCAGCACGCCGGCGCCGGACCCAACACCCGCTCCCAGCCGTGCCCGCCGCTTGTTGCTGGCGGCCAGCCTGGTGCTGATTGCCCTCAACCTGCGGCCGGTATTCAGCAGCCTGTCGGTGCTGCTGCCTGAGATCATGAAAACCACCGGTCTGTCGCCGGCCGGCGCCAGCCTGCTGACCACCTTGCCGGTGCTGTGTCTGGGCCTGTTTGCGTTTCCCGCGCCGGCGCTGGCACGCCGCTTTGGTGCCGAGCGCACACTGCTGGGGGCAATGCTGCTGGTCGGCGTGGGCACTTTGCTGCGTGGCAGCGGCAGCCTGTCCATGCTGTTTCTTGCCTCGGCCGTGGCCGGCGCGGGCATTGGCGTCGCCAATGTGCTGCTGCCGGGGCTGGTCAAGCGCGACTTCGCCAAGCAGGCGGCGCTCATGACAGGCCTGTATACGCTGGCGATCTGCGCCGGTGCGGCCGGCGCCGCCGCCTTTTCCGTGCCGCTCCAGCATCACCTGGCCGGCGATTCCTGGCAACTCGCGCTGGCGGCCTGGGCGCTGCCGGCTGCGGTGGTGCTGCTGCTGTGGGCGCCGCAGGCGCTGCCCGTGAAACCCAAGCCCAGCCACAGCGCCCAGCCAGCCGGCAAGCTGTGGCACGACCGTCTGGCCTGGCAGGTCACTGGCTTCATGGGCTTGCAGTCGGCGCTGGCCTATGCGGTGTTGGGCTGGCTGGCACCCATTCTGCGTGAACGCGGGCTAGACGCAAGCAGCGCTGGCTACGTCGTCTCGGCGGCGCTGCTGGTGCAGGTGGCGACCTGCCTGCTGATACCGACGCTGGCCGTGCGTATGCGCGATCAGCGCCTCCTGGCCGCAGGCATGCCGGCGCTGGTGGTGGTGTCCATGCTTTCGTTCCTGTTCGCGCCTCTGTCCAGCCTGTGGTTTTGGGCCTTGCTGTTAGGCTGCGGCCAGGGTGGCATTTTTTCGCTGGCGCTCACCCTGATCGTGCTGCGCGCCGCCGATGTCCGTGCGGCCGCTCAGCTCTCGAGCATGGCGCAAGGGGTGGGCTATCTGATCTCTATCAGTGGCCCACTGTTTGTCGGCCTGCTGCGCGGCTGGACCGGCAGCTTTGCCTCTTCGGCGCTGCTATTCGTGGTGCTCGGCGTGCTGATGATCTGGTGCGGCCTTGGCGCCGGGCGCGCGCTGCTGGTGCAGCCACGTTAGCGTCCGTGCAACGGCTGCGGATAAGCGACAGATCGCCACAGCCGGTTTCAGTCCTGCTTGAACAGCACGTAGACCTTGCGCATGGTGCTGCGTATTTCCCATTCGCCAGTGGTATTGGCAGGGAAAAAATACACATCGCCCTGACAGAGAGCAACTGGCGCCCCGCCATCCGGCGTGAACACCGCATCGCCACTGAGCACGTGCATGGTTTCCGCAGACACCACCTGCCGACGAAAGCGGCCCGGCGAGCATTCCCAGAGGCCGACTTCGGGCTGGTTGTTGAGCGGCAAGACCATTTTCTGGCCCCGCAGCTGGCAGACAGGTTCGCCGAGCGGCAAACCCACCGCCCCCCAGTCCGGCAGCGTGTGCGTCGGTGCCACGGAAGATGATTCGAGTTTCTGGATGCTCATGAGCGGACTTTCAGGTTAAACGGGTCGCTGGTCGCGCCAGCGGTAGTAACGCACCGAAGGAGCGAGGAACCAGGGGTTGCCGGTATAAAAGGGGCGGGTCTGGAAAGCCAGTCCGTCCAGGGCCGTGCGACCTTCTGCCAGGCCCAGCACCTGCTGCCCGACACGCATGCCGAAATAGCTAGAAGTGCCGACGCCAGCGCCGCAATACCCCATGGCGTAATGCATGCCCTCATGTTTGCCAACATGCATGAGTTCATCAAAGGTGTAGGCGACAAAGCCGGACCAGCTGTGGCTGATCTTCACATCACGCAGCTGCGGAAACACATTGACCATATCGGCGTGAAGCAGCGGGCCGCTCACACGGTTATTGGTTTCCTGATGGGAGACCCGGCCGCCGAACAAAATGCGTCGCCGGTCGGGAGAAGCGCGGTAGTAATACACCACCTTGCGGGTGTCGCTCACAATGCGGTTGCGCGGCATCAAGCGGTCCATCAAGCCGTCGGGCAGCGGCTCGGTGGCAATCATGTAACTGCCGATCGGAATCACGCGGCGCTGCAGCCAGGGCGTGGCCTTTCCCGTATAGCCATTGGTGGCCACCACCACGTCGCGTGCCAGCACCTGGCCGCGGGGCGTGCTCAACAAAAACTTGTCTCCTTGACACTCTATGCCTGCCACCGGGCAACGTCCTTGCACCTGCGCCCCGGCAGCCAGCGCCCGCTCCAGCAGGCCCTGGTGATAGCGAGCCGGGTGCACCGAACAGTGCTGCGTATACACCGCACCGCCCCAGTAAGCGTCGCTGCCCAGCTCGCCATGCTGCTCGGCACGCGGCACCATATGCGCGGGGATCTCCAGCCCTTTGGGCTGATTGGCCAGGCGCGCGGCCAGGGCTGCATACTGCGCCGCATTGTGGGCGGCGTGAAAGCGCCCCACCTGATGAAAATCGCAGGCAATACCTTCGCTGCGAACAAACTCCCCCATCCAGGCGAGCGAGCGCTGTCCCTCGCGCAAAATCTCGCCAGCACGCTCAGCGCCATGGCGCCGGGCCAGTTGCTCGAAGCTGGGCTTGATGCTGGTGGACACCTGCCCACCATTGCGCGTGCTGCAGCCCCAACCGGCTTCCTCGGCATCCAGCACCAGGGTGGAACGTCCGCCGCGCGCCGTTTGCAAGGCCGCATGCAAACCGGTATAGCCGGCGCCGATCACGGCCACATCGACCTGCGCCGGCAAGGGGTTATCGACCACCACCGGCCTGGGCACATCGTCCCACCAATAAGGCGTCAACTTGCAATTTTCAAGAAGATCCAAGAGATTTCCTTCAAGGGATGGAGTGGCGCGCACTGCGCAGAACTTCGTCAGCGCCTTTTTCCGCGAGCATCAGCGTAGGCGCATTGGTGTTGCCCGAAGTGAGCGAGGGAAATGCCGAAGCATCGATCACGCGCAGACGCCCCAACCCATGCACCTGCAGACGTTGATTGACAACGGAAGTCAGTGGGTCTGGCCCCATGCGGCAGGTGCTGACCGGATGAAAAACCGTAGAGGCGCGCTGACGCAGATCGTCCAGCAGCTGTTCGTGGGTATGCACCTGCAGCCCGGGAACCAGCTCGCGCTCTATCACCGAGCGAAAGGCCGACGTTGCCGCCAGCGTGCGAAGAAACCGGCTCGCTTCCAGCATTTCCTGAACGTCATGGGCGGTCGACAGTGCATTGGGCTCGATGATGGGCGCGTCCATAGCGTCCGAGGTCCACAAACGCAGGTGCCCGCGGCTGGTCGGCTTGCAGGGCTGGGCACCGAGCAGAAAACCAGGATAAGGGTCGGGCGCCATCAGCGCTCTTTTTCCTGGAGTGGCCCGCAGATAGCTCAAGGGAGAAAAATACAGCTGCATGTTGGGATGCGGCAAATCCGGACGTGAGCGGAAAAATCCTCCGCCCTGGTTGACGCTGAGCGCCAAGGGTCCACGGCGCATGGCGGCATATTGCATGCCTGCCCACAGCTTTCCGTACCAGGGGCCAAGCTGGTTGTTCAGCGTGGGGCGGGTAGACCGATAGAGATGGTCTATGCACAGATGATCCTGCAGGTTCTGCCCGACGGCGGGACGGTCCGCCACGACCTGGATGCCCATGGCCTGCAAGTGTGAGGCAGGACCGACACCGGACAGCAGCAACAGCTGCGGTGAATTGATGGCCCCGGCCGACAGAATCACTTCGCGCCGGGCACGAACTACCCGCGACACGCCGCCTTGTTGATAGGCCACTCCACAGGCCTGCGAGCCTTCAAACAGAATGCGGCTGACATGGGCATGAGTCTGCACGCTCAAGTTGGGCCGCTTCAAGGCCGGGCGCAGGTAAGCGCTGCTGGCCGAGGCGCGCATGCCTTTGTCTGTCGTGATCTGGTAGATGCCCACGCCTTCTTGCGTCGCCCCGTTGAGATCGCGGTTGATCGCCAGTCCCGCCTGCTTGCCCGCCTGCAGGTAAATCTGGCACAAGGGGTGAACCTGATCGCTGACATCGCTCACCCGCAAGGGCCCGCCGCTGCCACGCCAGGCATCCGGCCCGGCCTGGTTGTCTTCGAGCTTCTTGAACCAGGGCAAGACATCGTTCCACGACCAGCCGGGGTTGCCCATCGCCGCCCATTCGTCGAAGTCGCTGGCCTGGCCACGAACAAAGACCATGGCATTGATGCTGCTGGAGCCGCCCAATACCTTGCCACGCGGCCAGTAACCCTCGCGCCCCGCCAGGCCGGGGTCAGGCGCCGTGCGATACATCCAGTTCACGGTCGGGTTATAGAAGGATTTTCCGTAACCAATGGGAACACGCAGCCACAGACGCTGATCACTGCCGCCGGCCTCGAGCAGCAGCACACTGTGCTCGCCCGACTCACTGAGACGATGCGCCAACACACAACCGGCAGATCCGGCCCCGACGATGATGAAATCAAACTCTGTCACGAAATGAAGCATCTCACGCCTGTGGCCTGCCAAACAGGTCCGTTTTGGACAAAGTGGCAGACCACTCTCAAAATCCGATGTCGAAAAAATCAGCAGCCAATGCCAATTCAATCACCTTCGGCTGGGGCGATGCGTTCCTAGCCCCGCCGCTGGCCGCGCAAAACCTCGGCCAGCACCTTGACCCCAGCCTCAATGGCCGGCGGCGCGCTACTGCCGAAGCCGAGCACCAGGCCGCTCACCGCCAGGGGTGAAATGGCAAACCGCCCCAAGGGCGACACGGTAACGCCGCGCTCATCAGCCCCCCGCGAAACGCTGGCTTCGCTCAGCCCTGGAGCAAGATAGCCCACGGTGTGTAGTCCGCTTTTCGCGGGAACAACCTCAAGCAAGCCGCCAAGATGCTGCTGCGCGGCCCTGGCCAATGCTTCGTGGCGCTCGAAGTAAATCTGGCGCATGCGGCGTACGTGGACCGCGAAATGCCCTTCATCGATGAACTCCGCCACCACGCCTTGCGTATGCGACGGAACACCTTGCAAAAACCGGCTCAAGATGGTTTGAAAGGTAGCCACCAGTGCTGGCGGTGCCAACACATAGCCCAGCCGCAGGGCAGGAAAAATCGACTTGCTGAAGGTCCCCACATAAATCACGCGCCCGGTGGTGTCAACGCTCTTGAGCGTAGGCGGAGGCCTTCCGGCAAAGAAAAATTCACCGTCGTAATCATCCTCAATCACCCAGGCGTCGGCATCCTCGGCGGCGCGCAGCAAGGCAAAGCGGCGCGCCAGACTCATCACGCTGCCCAGCGGCTGCTGATGTGAGGGCGTCACAAAGGCGAGACGAAAGCGTGAGGCGAGCCGCAAGCCCTCCTCAACGCACAAACCATGGTCATCGACTGGCACGGGAATCAGGTCGGCGCCCGAAGCAATCAGGCTGTTGCGTGCGCCAATGGCACCCGGATTCTCGAACCAGACCTTGTCGCCGGGATTGAGCAGCATGGAGCCGATCAGGTGAAAAGCCTGCTGCGCCCCGCCCAGAATGAAGATCTGCTCCGGGTCGCAGGTGATGCCCCGGTTTCCGCGCAGATGTGAGGCCAGGGCCCGCCGCAGATTCAGCGCGCCAAAAGGGTCGCCATAACCCATCACATCACTGAGACTGCCGCGCAGCCACTTGGCTGACAAGCGCGCCCATTGCGCCCGCGGAAAGGCGTCAAAGGCCGGCAAGCCGGTGGTGAAGGCACGCGGCGCATGCGGCAAGCGCTGCCGCTCCCCCAAGTGGCTGACCGCTTCCTGCATGACGGCAGACAGCTTGGGCGCCAGCGGCTCCGAGGCGGCGACCTTGGCCCTGGAAGGCATGGGCCTATCACCTCCCAGCACGGCGCTGACAAAGGTACCCGAGCCGGTTGCGGACTCTATCAAGCCTTCGGCGGTCAAGCGGCTGAAAACCTCAACGACGGTGGTTCGCGACACCCCCAGATCCCGCGCCAGGGTGCGGCTGGCCGGAAGGCGGTCGCCAGGGGCAAAACCGCCCGTGAGAATCATCTCGCGCAAGGCCACGCAGAGCTGGGTGCTCACCGGGTGATGGTGGGCGTGATCGATCTGGATCGACAGCAATAAAGAGCCGCCGGCGCGCTTGACCATGAAATGCCTCGTTCTTGTTTGTCTTCAAAAATGGTATGACGTATTAATCAAAATGGTTCTGTTGTGCGATCCACTTCGGCCGGATGATGACACAACCCTCCCATCAAGCCATCCCAACGCCGCCCATGCTCATCCAAAAAATCGAAACCTTTTGCGACTCCTTTGTGGGGTTTGTTCGCATCACCACCGACGACGGTCGACAAGGCTGGGGGCAGGTTTCTCCCTACATGGCAGACATCACCGTGCAGGTGCTGCATCGCCAGATTGCGCCCTGGTCGCTAGGCCGGGATGCGCTGGATATCGACCATCTCGTGGACACCATTCCGGAGCGCGAACACAAGTTTCCGTGCTCCTATCTTTACCGCGCCATGTGCGGCCTGGATACGGCGCTGTGGGACCTGAGGGGCAAGCTCGAAGGCAAACGCGTCTGTGATCTGCTGGGCGGCACAGCACGGCCGCTGAGGGCTTACGCATCGTCCATGAAACGCGACATCACGCCGCAGGACGAAGTTCGCCGCATGCTCGGAGTGCGCGACCAATATGGCTTCGACGCCTTCAAGTTTCGCGTGGGCGCCGAATACGGCCATGACAAGGACGAATGGCCGGGCCGAACCGAAGAGATCGTGGCCGCCATGCACCAAGCGATGGGCGACGATGCGGCCTTGCTGGTCGATGCCAACAGCTGCTATTCCGCTGCCCGCGCCATCGAGGTCGGGCGCATGCTAGAAGCCAATGGCGTCAGTCACTTCGAGGAACCCTGCCCTTATTGGGAGCTCGACCAGACACGCGAAGTGCGCGAGGCGCTCTCACTGGATGTCACTGGCGGTGAACAGGATTTCTACATGCCGGTCTGGAAGCAGATGATGACATCCAAGGTGGTCGACATCGTGCAGCCCGACATCTGCTACATGGGCGGACTGACCAGAACCTTGCGGGTGGCGCGCATGGCCGAGGCGGCCGGTCTGCCCTGCACCCCGCACAGCGCCAATCAGTCCATGGTGACTCTATTCACCATGCACATGCTTTGCGCCATTCCCAACGCCGGCAAGTACCTGGAGTTCTCCATCGAAGGCGCCGACTACTATCCGTGGCAGGAAGGTTTGTTTGTGCGCTCGCCGTATGACGTCAAGGACGGCTGCGTGACCTTACCCGACGCCCCCGGCTGGGGCGTCGATGTCAACCCCGCATGGCTGGAAAAGTCACGCTACCAAGTCAGTGAGGTTTCTTGAGCATGTCCCATTCATCACTCAGCGCCCTGGTGCAGGAGGCACGGACCACTGGCACGCTATCGGGCTTGCCGGACGGCCACCTGATCAACGGCTTGCGGCTGCCGTCCCAGAACGGCGGCCGCATGGAAACCATAGACCCGGGTACCGGCAAAGCCTTTGCCACATTTGCTGCCGGCGATGCCGCTGACATCGATGCGGCCGTTGCCGCCGCACAGGCCGCCCTGACCGGCCCCTGGCGCGCCCTGACGCCAGCCCAGCGCGGCCGCCTGCTGCTGCAGATCGCCACACTGATACGCAGCCATGGCGAGCGACTGGCCGTGGTCGAGTCACTGGACAGCGGCAAAACCCTGACGGAGGCGCTGGGCGATATCGCCGGTGCAGCGGCCACCTTCGAGTACTACGCAGGCGCTTGCGACAAGCACCACGGCGACAGCATTCCGCTGGGAGAGAACTACCTGGCCTACACGATCAACGAACCGGTCGGCGTCACTGCCCACATCATCCCCTGGAACTATCCGCTGTCATCGGCGGCACGCGGCATCGCGCCCGCGCTGGCCGCAGGCTGCACCGTGGTGGCCAAGCCCGCCGAACAAACGCCGTTGACGGCGCTCATGCTGGCCGATATCTGCCTGGAGGCCGGCTTGCCGCCCGGCGTGTGCAACGTCGTCACCGGCACCGGCCGGCAGGCTGGCGCCGCGCTGGTTCGCCATCCTGGCGTGCACCACATCAGTTTTACCGGCTCAGTGCCCACAGGCATTGACGTGATGCAAGGCGCCGCGCCCAACGTCACGCGGCTGGTATTGGAGCTGGGCGGAAAATCACCCGTGGTCGTCCTGGCCGACTGCGATATCGACGCCGCAGTCAGCAACGTGCTGGGCGGCATCTACGAGAACGCCGGCCAGATCTGCTCGGCCGGCTCCCGGCTGGTCATAGACCGCACCATACACGCGGACTTCGTTGAGCGTCTGGTGAAACGCGCCAGCGCCATGACGCTGGGACACGGATTGCGCCGTCCCGACATGGGCGCGGTCAACTCCCTGCCCCATCTGGAAAAAATCGCCGGCTACGTAGAGCGTGCCCGCGCGCGCGGCGTCAGCGTACGCTGCGGCGGCCAACGAACAAGCGACCCCGAGACCGGTCAGGGCTGGTTTTATCAGCCCACCATACTCGACCAGCTGACACCCGATGACGAAGCCATCCGCGAGGAGATCTTCGGCCCCGTCCTTTGCGTGCAGACCTTCAGCGACCTCGACGAAGCAGTCGCGCTGGCCAACGGCACGGACTTCGGCCTGGTCGCGGGAATTTTTACGCGGGACTTTTCCCGCGCCCACCAGCTGGCCAGACGCATAGACGCCGGGCAGGTGTACATCAACGAATACTTTGCCGGCGGCGTTTCGGTGCCGTTTGGCGGCAACAGGAAATCCGGCTTTGGCCGGGAAAAAGGACTGGAGGCCCTGCGTAGTTACAGCAAGCTCAAAAGTGTTGCGGCCCGAATATCATGCCCGGAGCCGCCCTGAGTGGTATGGCGATGTTTTGAGAATGGCACTACTGACAGGACCACCTTATTCCTAGACTGAAGCGCGGCAGACAGCCCATTGCCGCATCCCTTGCGTAGACGTGTTCAATCAACCGGAGACAAAAATGACCAACGAAAAAAAATATCATCGTGTCGCAACACTCGGGGCATTGCTGGCCCTGAGCACGCTATTCAGCGGACAGGCGGCGGCGCAGCTGACCGTGGTCTCCTTTGGCGGCGCCTATCAGGAAGGACAAAGCAAGGCGGTCTTCCAGCCTGCCGCCAAGGCCCTGGGCATCACCATTAAAGAAGAGACCTATACCGGCATCGCCGACCTGCGCCTAAAGGTCAAGGCCGGCGCCGTGGCATGGGATATCGTGGCCAGCGGCTCGGGAAGTGCGGCCCGTGCCGGCTCCGAAGGACTGCTGGAGCCGCTGGACTACAAGACCATAGACGTTTCCACTTTCGCGCCCGGCCTGACGCAAGAGTTCTGCGTCGGCGGCGATGTCTTCTCCAATGTGCTGGCATGGAACACCAAGACCTATGGTGAAAAGGGTCCGCAAAGCTGGGCCGATTTCTGGGACGTCAAGAAATTCCCCGGCAAGCGCTCCTACCGCAAGGGTGTGGCCGGTTCGCTCGAGCCGGCGCTGATGGCAGACGGCGTGCCACCGGCCAAGGTGTACGAGGTACTTTCCGCTCCCGGCGGCATTGAACGCGCCATCAAGAAAATCAAGGAACTCAAACCGCACATTGCCGTGTGGTGGTCGTCCGGCGCCCAGCATGCCCAGCTGATGAAGGACGGCGAGGTCGACATGATCACGGGCTGGAACGGCCGCTTCGACGTGGTGGCCAAAGACGGTGCCAAGGTGGCCTACACCTTCAACCAGGGCATTCTGGACTATGACTGCTTCGGCATCCCCAAGGGCGCGCCCAACAAGACCCTGGCCATGAAATTTCTGAACGAGATCAGCAAGCCGCAGTACCAGGCCGAGTTCACCAAATACATCACCTACGGCCCGGCAAACAAGAAAGCCTATGAAGGTCCGGCCATTCCCGCCGCTTACGCCAAGACCCTGCCGTCCCATCCGGACAACGCGGCCAAGCAGATCATGATAGATCTCAACTGGTACACCAAGAACGAGGCCAGGGCATCCGAGCTGTATCAAAACATGCTGACGGAATAAACGCGTGCGGGCCATCATGGCCCGCACGCGCCAGCCTGAATGAAATTTCAAAAATAAAAAGGCCTACTCATGAGCAACAAGTCGTCGCTGCCCATCACACTGCGGCAGGTGACCAAGCGCTATGGCTCCGCCTACGCGCTCGACCATATTGACCTGGACATCCGAAGCGGCGAGTTTCTGACCTTGCTGGGCCCCTCCGGCTCCGGCAAGACAACGCTGCTCACCGTGCTTGCCGGCTTTACCCGTCCCGACAGCGGCAGCCTGAAATTCGGTGACACCGAAGTGATCTGCACACCGCCGCAAAAACGTGACGTCGGCATGGTGTTTCAGAACTACGCCCTGTTTCCTCACATGACGGTTGCAGGCAATGTGGCGTTTCCACTCAAGCTGCGCGGTGTCTCAGCCAACGAGGTGGCGCGCCGGGTGGAGCATGCGCTGGAAATGGTTCGCCTGGGCGGCTACGGCGAGCGCGGCGTTCACCAGCTGTCGGGCGGGCAATGCCAGCGCGTCGCCCTGGCGCGCGCCATGGTGTTCGAGCCGCGCATCATGCTGATGGACGAGCCCCTGTCGGCGCTGGACAAGCAGTTGCGCGAACACATGCAGATCGAGTTGCGGCAGTTGCACGACAAACTGGGCATGACCACCGTGTACGTCACCCACGACCAGCGCGAAGCTCTCACGATGTCAGACCGGATTGCCGTGATCAATGGTGGCCGCATCGTCCAGCTTGACACGCCGCGAGGACTCTACGACCGCCCTGCCAACCGCTTCGTGGCAGAGTTCATCGGCGAGTCGAGTTTTGTGCCTGTGACCATTCAGGAAGGCGCGGTCAGGTTTGACGGCGCGGCACTGATGACACCCGCGCATCCAGGTAGAGACGGCCCGCGCCTGCTCATGCTGCGCCCGGAACGCTTGAAAATTCTGGGCAACAGCGGCAACGCCGGCCTCAACACCCTGAACGCGAAAGTGGTGTCCACGGTGTATCAGGGCGACAGCTCCCTGGTTCAGGCCGCGCTCACTGACGGCAAACTGATCAGCGTGCGCGGCGCACCGGGCAGCCATGTCGGCAACGCCTGTCCCCGCGTCGGAGACAACATCACGCTGGGGCTATCCGTGGAAGACACCTTCCTGCTGCCCGAAGAGGCTGCGCAATGAACAGCGCCCCGAACGCCCTCACACTTCAGCAGGCCAGAAGCCGTGAACGCACTGGCTTGCTGGCGCTGGTCTCGCCGGCCTTGCTGCTGGTGACCGTCATCATGGTGCTGCCGGTCGGCTGGCTGTTTTATCTGTCACTGCTTTCCGACGCAGGACAGTTCAGCCTGGAGCATTACCAGCGCATGTGGGAGCAGCCGTCTTACGCGCGCACTTTCCTGGTGACCTTTCAAGTCAGCCTGCTGACCACCGGCATCTGCATTCTGCTGGGCTACCCCCTCGCCTACTTTCTGTCCGAGCTGCCCAAGCGCACGGCCAATCTGTGCATGATCGCGGTGCTGCTGCCGCTGTGGACTTCGCTGCTGGTACGAACCTACGCCTGGCTGGTACTGCTGCAGCGGCGCGGCCTCATCAACAACTGGGGCATAGAGCTGGGCCTGTGGGATCAGCCCCTGGAACTGGTGCACAACCTGACCGGTACCTTGATAGGAACCGTCCACGTGATGCTGCCCTTCATCGTGCTGCCGCTCTACGCCGGCATGCGGGGCATCAATCGCGACCTGCTCAAGGCCGCTGCCAATCTGGGTGCCTCGCCCACGCGTACCTTCTGGCAGATTTTCTTTCCGCTCTCGGTTCCGGCGCTGGCCACCGGCTCGCTGATCGTCTTCATCCTGTGCCTGGGTTTTTACATCACGCCGGCCGTGCTCGGCGGTGGAAAAGTCATCATGGTCTCTAGCCGGATCGCCAACGATATCGAAATCTTCTTCAACTGGGGAGCGGCAAGTGCGCTGGGCGTGGTGCTCCTGGCTCTCACGCTAATCCTGATCCTGGCGGCCTCCCGCGTGGTTCGTCTGGAAGATGCCTTGCGCGACAGGAGTAGCTCGTGAAATGGTTTCTTACCCCCGTCACGGAAACCCAGATCAGCCGCGGTGGCCGGCTCTGGCTTTATGTTGTCGCCGTGCTGGTCATGATCTTTCTGGTGGTGCCCACCTTGCTGGTAATACCGATGAGCTTTTCGGGCGCGCAATACCTGGAGTTTCCGCCGCGTCAGTGGTCGCTGCGTTGGTATGAAAGCTATTTCAACTCGGCATCGTGGATGCAGGCCACGGCAACGTCGCTAAAGGCCGGTGTTCTCACGGCGCTGGTCGCCACGCCGCTGGGAACCATGGCGGCCTACGGTCTGCTGTCGTCGCGCTTTCGCCATGCAGGCATGCTGACCATGCTGCTGCTCACGCCTATGGTGGTGCCGGTCATTCTCATCGGCATCGGTGTGTTCTATGCCTACGTCAAACTGAAGCTCGTCAACACCTTGATCGGACTGGTGCTGGCGCACAGCATGCTCGCCATTCCGGTGGTGATGATGGTGGTGAGTTCCGCACTCAAGACCTTCGACCTGAATCAGGAACTGGTGGCCCGCAGCCTAGGCGCCTCGCGCCTGACGGCGTTTCGCCTGGTGACCTTCCCGCAAATCCGCTTTTCGGTGCTGACCGGTGCGGTGCTGGCTTTTCTGACCTCGTTTGACGAAATCATCGTCTCGCTTTTTGTCTCTGGCGGCGACTACTCCACGCTCACGCGCAATATGTTCAATGCGCTGCGCGATCAGGTCGACCCAACCATTGCCGCCATCTCAACGCTCATCGTGGCCTGCACTTCCATCTTGCTGGCGGCCACGCAGTTCATAGGCAAATCAGAAAAGGCCGCCCAGCGTTAAGTAGGTGGGAGCGGGGATGTCAACGCCCCCTCCCATTAGCTGACACGAAACAGGCGGACAGAGATACGGGCTTGGCAGTCCAGCACGGCCAAGCCTGAAGCCGCCCCGCCAGGGCCTCACCACAGCACTTGCAGCCGGCCTTCAACCAGGCGCACACCACGCCCGGCCATGGCACGGGCCTCGGCCTCGTCGTGGGTGACCAGCAGCGTGGCCATGCCGGCCGCCGTAATGCGCTGGCGAAACTCCTGCTGCAGACTGCTGCGCAACTCGGCATCCAGGGCAGAGAAGGGTTCGTCCAGCAACAGCGCGCGCGGCGCCGTGATCAGGGCGCGCGCCAGCGCCACACGCTGCTGCTCACCGCCAGACAGCGTCCAGACCTTGTCCCGGCCATGATTGGCCAGCCCGAACAAGGTCAGCATCTCTTGCGAGCGCTCACGCGCGGCGCGCTTGGCCACGCGCTGCTCGATCAGGCCAAAGGCCACGTTGTCCCGCACATTGAGGTGGGGGAACAGCGCGAAGTCCTGAAACATCAGGGCAAAGCCGCGCCGCTCTGGCGGCCATTGGGTGATGTCCTTGCCATCGAACCAAACGCTGCCCTGCTCCGCTGGCTCCAGGCCGGCGATGATGCGCAGCAAGGTGCTCTTGCCGCTGCCCGAGGGACCCAGCAAGGCCACGATCTCGCCCGCCGCCACACACAGGCTCAAGTCGCTGGCCAGCTGGCGCGAGGCAAATTGTTTGCTGATATTCCTGAGCTCAAGCATGGCGTAAATCGTGCGCGCTGGCACCCTGGGTGATGGAAGCAGACGGTTGGGAAGGCCGGGAAAGCGCGGCTTGCGGCTCACGGCTTGGCCATTCGATCAGCCCGAAGGCCAGCAAGGCCAGCGCCATCAGCACACAAGCCAGTACCATGGCCAACTCCATATTGGCCAGGCCGGGACGGCCCAAGCGCTGATAAATCAAGGTGGTGAGCGTGGTCCATTCGGGGCGCGACAAAAACAGCGTCACGGCAAACTCGCCCAGCGCGGTGGCGGCAGCAAACGCCATGCCGCGGCGCAGCGCCGGGCTCAGCAGCGGCAAGGTCACGCGCCAGAACAGGCGCCAGGGGCTGGCCCCCAAGGTGCGGGCCGCATAAGCCAAATGGGTAGGCAGGCCATCCAGCCCGGCCGCTACCGCCTTGGCCACAAAAGGATAGGCCAGCACGGCGTAGGCGGCCAGCAGCAAAGCCAGGCTGGCCGACCATTGCGGATAGAGCAACAGCAGGCCAAATGCCACTGTCACCGGCGACACCACAAAGGGCAGGAAAGCGGCGGCGCGCCAGACCAGCGACTGCTGCGCCGCCAGCGCATGCGCCAAACCCAGCAGCGTGGCGGCGAACAGCGCCATGGCGGAAAAGCGCAAGGTATTCCACAAGGCGGCCAGCACTTCCTCATCCAGCACTTGTGCCCAGACCTGAGCCCCGGCCTGAGCGCCGCGCCAGGCAATGGCCAGCAGTGGCGCGGCACAGAAAAAGACCAGCACAGCCAGCGCCGCCGCCAGCGCCAGCCACTGCGCCAGACCTTGCGGACGCCGCCTGGGCACGCAATCGGGGCGGCCAGGCGCGGCCAACCGCTTTTCGATCGCCGCATAGGCCAGCGCCACGGCGCCCGTGAGCAGCAGCATCCACAGCGCGAGCGCGCTGGCCTCTGCCAGCTTGAGCTCATGCGCCACCAGCGTGTAGATTTCGACTTCCACCGTGGCGTAGCGCTGGCCTCCCAGCACCAGTGCCAGGCCGAAGCCGGCAAAGCAATACAGGAAAACCAGGCACAGACTGGAGGCCAGCCAGGGCAATATCGCCGGCCACTCGACACGCCAGAAGGCGCGCCAGGGCGTGGCGCCCAGAGTGCGGGCCGCTGCCACACGCTGGCTGCTGACCTGGGCCAGGGCATCGACGCCGGCGCGCACCACCAAGCACAGGTTGAAAAACAGGTTGCCATAGAGCAGCAGCCAGGGCGTGTCCTGCAGATTGATACCCAGCCAGCTGCCCAGCACGCCGCGCGGCCCCCATAGCGCCAGCACGCCCAGCGCAGCCACCAGCGTGGGCACGACAAAGGGCAGCATCAGCAGTCGCAGCACCAGCTGGCGGCCCCAAAAATCAAAGCGCGCCAGCACCCAGGCCACCGGCAAACCCAGCACCAGGGCGGCGACACAGGTCACACCGGCCTGGGTAAAAGACCACAGCACACGCCAGCGCAGGTAATCGTCCTGCCACAGCCGCCAGGGCTGGGCCACCCCGAACAGAGCGGAGTCGCCGCTCCAGCCCTCCCAAGCCAAGCGCAGCACCGGTGCCAGCAGCAGCAAGAGCAGCGCCGCCAGGGGCCAGGGCAGCAACAAGTAGCGCGCGGAAAGCTTCATGCCCTGGCAGCCATAGCGTTTACTTCAGCACCACCTGGGTCCAGCGGCTGACCCACTGGCTGCCTTTGTCCGCAATGACCTCGGACGACAGGCTTTCAAAGGCGGCGGGCTCGGGCGCATGACGCATCACTTCCACCCGTGGCGTGCGCGGGTCCAGCGGAAACATCCACATGCTGGTTTGCAGCGCCTGCTGCACCGGCGCCGAGCGCATGAACTCGATGAACTGGCGGGCCGCCTCGGGATGGCCGCCGCCCTTGATCAGCGCCGCACCCTCGACCTGGCGGAACACCCCGCCCTTGAGAAACAAGCTGGCGGTGGGCGACTCGGTGATTTTTTCCTTGCTGTAAAACACCTCGGCCGCCGGGCTGGTGGCATAACCCACCACCAATGGGCGGCTGCCGCCGTTGCGGCTGAATTCCGTGTAATAGGCTTCGCTCCAGCCCTTGCTTACCTTCAGGCCGTTGGCCCGCATTCTGGCCCACCAGTCAAAGGCTTTTTCCTCACCCATGCCGGCCACGGTGGCCAGCAAAAAGGCGTAGCCCGGGCTGGAGGTGGCCGGGTTTTCCACCACCAGCCAGTTGCGATAAGGCGCTTGCGTCAGATCCTCCAGCGTTTTAGGCAAAGGCAAGCCGCTTTTGGCAACGGCGGCCTTGTCGTAATTGAGGGCGACAAAGCTGTAGTCCACGGCCACCACCTGGGGGCCCAGTTGCAGGCTGCCAGTGACGCCGGCCTGACCATGCGCCTCCAGCACCTGGGCCGCCTGGGCCTTGACCAGCTGCGCATTGTCGATACCGAACACCACATCGGCCAGCGGCTGTGCGCGGGTCAAAATCAGCTTGTTGAGCATTTCACCGGCGTCGCCCGCCTTGATGATGCTGAGCTTGATACCGGCCTGCGCCTCGAATTGGGCCAGCAGCGGCTTGGGCAGGGAAAAGGAGTTGTGCACCATGACCCGCAGCTCATCGGCGGCCAGTGCCGGCGCGGCCGAAAACGCCGTGGCGGCGAACGCCAGTGCCGCCAAAGAAAAAGTCCGCCTGTACATTGCTTGCGCCTTTCAATACGCCAGACTGGGGGCGCATGACAGGGGAGCAAGCCGGCAAAGGCGGACCCTGGTCCATCACGCTCCCTACGCTGGCATGACCCAGATCAGGTGAGTGGGGTATATCTCAGCCCGCCTGCTGGCGGACACCCCCGGTGAGTTTTAGATTGTAGTTGGCGCCGCATCCAACAAGCGCCAGGCGCACGCGTCGCCGCGCCGCTTCAGGACCCGCTCAGCAGTTCGGCGTAGCGCGCCAGATCCACATTGCCGCCGCTCACGATCACGCCGACGCGAGCGCCCTGGATCGCCGGAGCCGCCGCGCAGGCCGCGGCAAACGCCAGGCAACCAGTTGGCTCCACCACCATCTTCATGCGCTCGGCGAAAAAACGCATGCACTCCACCAGTTGCGCATCGCTCACGGTGACGATGTCATGAACATCGCGCCGGATGATGGCAAAAGTGTAGTCACCCAGGTACTGGGTCTGCGCGCCATCGGCAATGGTCTTGGGCGTGGCGATGCGCACAATGCTGCCCGTGCGCAAAGACTGCTGGCCGTCATTGCCGGCTTCGGGTTCGACACCATAGACCTTGCACTGCGGCGCCAGCGCCCGTGCGGCGAGTGCCGAGCCGCTGGTCAAGCCGCCGCCGCCCAGGCACACGAAAAGGTAGTCAAGCGGGCCGGTTTCCTCCAGCAGCTCCTTGGCCGCCGTGCCCTGGCCGGCAATCACATCCGGATGGTCGTAGGGCGGAATCAAGGTCATGCCGCGCTCGGTTGCCAGCCGCTGCGTGAGCGCCTCGCGGTCTTCGGTAAAGCGGTCGTAGAGCACGACTTCTGCGCCATAGCCGCGCGTGGCGGCCAGCTTGGCGGCCGGCGCGTCTTGCGGCATGACGATCACGGCAGGCATGCCAAGCAGCTGCGCCGACAGCGCCACCGCCTGCGCATGGTTGCCCGACGAGAAAGTGATCGCGCCGGCCCGGCGCTGCGCGGCATCGAACCTGGACAAGGCATTGAAAGCACCGCGAAACTTGAAGGCGCCCATGCGCTGGAAGTTCTCACACTTGAAGAAAAACTGCGCACCCCAGCGCGCATCGGCGGTGGCCGAGCGCAGCACCGGCGTGCGGTGCGCATGGCCATCCAGCCGCGCGGCGGCAGCGACTACATCTTCGTAAGTAGGCAATTGCATGGGATCAGGGCTTTCGTTAAGGAAGGTAAAAACTCGAAAAAATGGCCGGCCTGGCGCTCACCGGCCCATGACGGCTAAATATGGCGACTAAGGCTTGCGCCAGTAGTCATAAGTCCAGGCCGTGGCAAAACCGGCGCGCTGGTACAAGTCCTGCGCCCTGGTATTTTCCGCGTCCACCTGCAGAAAAACCGACGTAATGCCCCGGGCCTGCGCCCGGCTGGACAAGGACGCCAGGATGCGGCTCGCCAGCCCCTGGCCCCGATGGGACAGTGCCGTGCGCATGCCATGAATGCTGGCCCAGCCATGGCTGAAGCTGGCAGCGCCTGCGGCCACCGCGCGGCCATCCACGCGCAGGCTGGCAAAGACCGCGTCTTGCGCCCGCCCGAGCAAGCGCACCCGGTTGGCGCCATCAACCGGATCAAAGCCTTCGCCCAGGAAAACCGATGCCCAGGCTTCATCGGGCGTCGCCGCGAGCTCCAGGTCTGCGCCCTGCGGCGAGCCGCCAGGCAGTTGCTGAACGGCATGTGAAGAGCCGACTTGAACCCGCGTTGGCTGGGATGGGGCATAGCCGCGCCGCGCCAAGGCATCGCGAAAACTTTCAAAACTCGCCACCAGCGGAAGACGAAACGTCGGCTTGAGCCCATGCGCGGCGTAGCACTGCTCGATTTGAGCCACCACCGCGGGGTCTGGCGCGGCATGCTGCAAAGGCACGGCGCTGTGCGCCCTGCCTACGGTTCCGGAATCAAGCCCCAGCAACCAACCGGGCATTTCCTGCAAGGCGGCGGGAGGCACTGCGGCCAACGTGGCGCGTTCTATGGATTCAACGTCAATGTGCATGAAAGGCATTTTGCCGCAGCCTGCACAATCCTGGCATGCGCGCACTTCTTCGCACCTTCTCCTGGCAGGAGCTTCGCCACCATCCCTGGCGCAATGCCGCCGCCGTGGCGGCGGTGATGCTGGGCGTGGCCTTGGCGTTTTCGGTGCAGCTGATCAATGCCTCGGCGCTTAGCGAATTTTCTCAGGCGGTGCGCGCAGTCAACGGCCAGCCCGACCTGGAGCTGCGGGCGGTGCAAGGCAGTTTTGACGAAGCCGTCTACCAGCGCGTGGCCAATCACCCGCAAGTCGCCATGGCCAGCCCGGTACTGGAAATCACCACCTATGCGCTGGCCGGGACAAACGGCAAGACCGAACGCCAGCCCCTGCGCGTCATGGGCGTGGACGCGCTGGCGCTGGCGCAAATCGCGCCGGCCCTGATGCCGGTGCCGGCCAAGGGCGCAGACCGACTGGCCTTGTTTGCGCCCGATGCGGTGTTTCTGAACCCGGCCGCACGCCAGGCTTTCGGCAGCCCGCAGTTGCAGCTGCAAAGCGGCCTGCAGCTGCGCAGCGTCAGGGTGGCGGGCAGTGTCAGTGCGGGCGGCGGGCCGCTGGCCGTGATGGACCTGGGCGCGGCGCAAGACTTGTTTGACAAGGGCGGCCAGCTCTCGCGCATAGACCTGCGGCTCAAGCCCGGCAGCGATGCCCGCGGCCTGCTGGCAGCGCTGCAACTGCCAGCCGGCATCAGCGCCAGCGCACCTGGGGACGACGCCGAGCGCGTCAGCAAGCTGTCGCGCGCCTACCGCGTCAACCTCACGGTGCTGGCGCTGGTGGCGCTGTTTACCGGGGCCTTTCTGGTGTTCTCGGTGCTCTCGCTGAGCGTGGCCAAGCGGGCGCAGCAGTTTGCACTGCTAGGGGTGCTGGGCCTCACGGGCCGGGAGAGGCTGCAACTGGTGCTGGCCGAATCACTGCTGCTGGGCCTGCTCGGCAGCGCGCTGGGCATTGCCCTGGGCACGGCGCTGGCGGCGCTGGCGCTGCGCCTGCTGGGTGGCGATCTGGGCGGCGGCTACTTTGCCGGCGTGGCGCCCAGCTTGCAGTGGAATGGCGAAGCCGCGTTGGTCTATGGCGCACTCGGCGTACTGGCTGCAGGCGTAGGCGGCTGGTGGCCGGCGCGTGCCGCGCAAAAACTGCCGCCGGCGCAAACCCTGAAAGGCCTCGGCCTGGCCACGGGCGCCGGCACACCACGCTGGTTAAGTATTATTTTGATAGCTGGTGGCGCTTTACTGGCGCTGCTTCCACCCGTATTTGGCATTCCACTGGCGGCTTATCTGTCGGTCGGACTGCTGCTGGTGGGCGGCATTACCGCCCTGCCCTGGCTGATCACGCTGCTCTACGACAGGCTCAGCCCCTGGGTCGCGCACAGCCTCTTGCCACTGCTGGCGGTGGAGCGCGCGCGCCGGGTACGCGAAAGCGCAGCCGTGGCCGTCAGCGGCGTGGTGGCATCGCTAAGCCTGGCCGTGGCGCTGACGGTCATGGTCGCGAGTTTTCGCGACTCGGTCACGCACTGGCTGGACGTGCTGCTGCCGGCCGATCTCTATGTGCGCAGCACGCTGAGCGCCACGGCCAGCGATGCGGCCTATTTCTCACCGCTCTTTGTGCAAGCGGCGACGCGCCTGCCCGGCGTGGCCAGGCTAACCACCCTGCGCAGCACGCCCATGCTGCTGGACCCGGACAAGCCCGCCGTCACGCTGATAGCCCGCGCCATCGACGACCCGGCCAGCGCGCTGCCGCTGGTCGGTCAGGCGCTGACGGTGCCGTCTGGGCTGGTCGGCATTTATGTCAGCGAAGCGATGGTGGCGCTGTATGGCGCCAGGCCGGGCCGCGTTTTTGCCCCTCTTTCACAGGCTTTTAGTGCTGCAGGGCAGTATGGACATGCGGTGACAGCTCCTGATTCGATAGCAAACTCGCCGCCTGTGCAGTTTTACGTGGCCGGCGTGTGGCGCGACTATGCCCGGCAGTTTGGCGCCATCGTTGTGGCGCAGCGCGATTTCGAGCGCCTGAGCGGCGACCGGCGCGTCAATGAGCTGGCGCTGTGGCTGAACGGCCAGGCCAGCGAGGCCGAGGTACAGCAGGCGATACGCCGACTGGCCGAGCAGCAGTCGGGCGCTGGCGCGCTGCTGGAGATGGCCTCGGTCAGCCAGCTGCGCGCCACCTCGCTGCGAATTTTTGACCGCAGCTTTGCCGTGACCTACTGGCTGCAGGGCGTGGCGATTGCGATTGGCCTTTTTGGCGTGGCCGCCAGCTTCAGTGCCCAGGTGCTGTCGCGGCGCAAGGAGTTTGGCCTTCTGGCCCACTTGGGCTTGAGCCGGCGGCAAATCCTGACGGTGGTGGCGGGCGAAGGCGCGGCCTGGACGGTGATAGGCGCGGTGGCCGGTCTGGCGCTCGGCTTGGCCGTATCAGCGGTGCTGGTGTTTGTGGTGAACCCGCAGAGTTTTCACTGGAGCATGGATCTGATGCTGCCCTGGCCACGCTTGCTGGCGCTGTGCGCCGCCGTCGTGGTGGCCGGCACGCTGACGGCCTGGCTGGCCGGGCGCGCGGCGGCTGGCCAGGAGGCGGTGTTGGCCGTCAAGGAAGACTGGTAAAGACTGGTAGACCAGGCCATTTGCGTTTGCTTACGTCCCTCACGCTTTTGATGCAAGCTTGTCACCTGAGCGAAGCAATCGACTTCTACGATCAGTGAATTATTCTTTTTATAAGGTCTTCACCATGGCATCTGAGAACGCTCCGCCACACGACTACCGAATTGAAAGCCGGGACCCGGTCAGCGGCAGCTTGCTGCCCTCGCCCAATGTCAAGCATCTCTACGCCGACTACTCCTTGGCGGTGGCCGTCGCGGTCAAGAGCGTGGCCGACCCGACACGCCAGGAAATACGGGTGGTGCATGTTCCCAGTGGAGAAGTGGTGTTCCGGAGCACGGACCCCAGCCAGAACTTGTGAAGCCGGCGCAGCACTGCCGGCGCGGGTTGAAGCCCCATATTCAGCCCCCCGATCTTGCTGCGAGAATCAGGCGCATGACCTCTACGCACACTTCCTCCACTTTCAGCGACTCCTGGCTCAGCGCCGCCATCGCCCGCATCGAGGCCGATTTTCAGCGCAGCGCCGACACCCACCTGATCGCCCTGCCGCTGCCGGCATTTGCCGCGCGCGGCATTGACCTCTACCTCAAGGACGAGTCCACCCACCCCACCGGCAGCCTGAAGCACCGGCTGGCGCGCTCGCTGTTCCTGTACGCGCTGTGCAACGGGCTGATTCATGAGACCTCGACCATCGTCGAAGCCTCCAGCGGCTCCACCGCCGTCAGCGAAGCCTATTTCGCCCGCTTGCTGGGTCTGCCCTTCATCGCCGTGATGCCGCGCAGCACTTCGCCCGAAAAAATCGCGCAAATCGAGTTTTACGGCGGCCGCTGCCACTGGGTGGACAGCGCCGCCGAGGTCTACGACGAAGCCCGCAAACTGGCCCAGGAAACCGACGGGCATTACATGGACCAGTTCACCTATGCCGAGCGCGCCACCGACTGGCGCGGCAACAACAACATCGCCGAAAGCATGTTCAATCAGATGGCGATGGAGCGGCATCCGGTGCCGCGCTGGGTGGTGGTGGGCGCAGGCACAGGCGGCACCAGCGCCACCATAGGGCGCTATATGCGCTACCAGCGCCACCACAGCCAGCTCTGCGTGGCCGACCCGGTCGGCTCGGTGTTTGGCGAATACCACCGCACCGGCGATGCCAGCCTGACCGGCGTCGGTTCACGCATAGAGGGTATTGGCCGGCCGCGCGTGGAAGCCAGTTTTATCCGCACCGTGATAGACCGCATGATTGAAGTGGCCGATGTCGATTCGCTGGCCGCCATGCAGGCGCTATCGCAACTGCTGGGCCGCAAGGTGGGCCCCTCGACCGGCACCAATTTTGTCGGCTGCCTGCAGCTGGCGCATGAAATGCTGGCGCGCGGCGAGCAGGGTTCCATTTTGTCGCTGCTGTGCGACTCGGGCGAGCGCTACCTGCCCACTTACCACGACTCTGATTGGGTGCAAGACAAGATGGGAGATTGCATGCAAGCGCGGCAACACATCGAACAACTGATGCAGCCCGCGCTGGCGAGTTGACATGCATGGCTTGCCTGCCAATGTCCGGCGCCGCCCTGTGGTGCTGGCCGGCTTGGCAGGCCTTGCCGGCTGGACAAGCCCGGCGCTTGCCCTGCCCGCCAGGGCGCTGACCTTTCCGCGCGACCGTGGCGCGCATCCGGACTTTCGCACCGAGTGGTGGTACATCACCGGCCGGGCCACCTCGGGTGCGCGCCAGTTCGGTTTCCAGCTGACATTTTTTCGCTCGCGTGGCGATGGCACGCAAGGCATGGCCTCTAAATTCGCGGCCAAGCAACTGCTGTTTGCCCATGCCGCCATCACCGACGTGCAGGGCCAAAAACTCTGGCACGACCAGCGCATCGCGCGCGATGGCTTTGGCGTGGCCTTTGCGAGCCAGGACGACATGCAGATCAAGCTGCGCGACTGGTCGCTAAAAAGCCAGGGTGGGCAATACACCGCCGAGCTGCCCGCCGCCGACTTCGGCCTCAAGCTGCAATTCAACGAAACCCAGCCCGTGCTGCTGCAGGGCCAGCAAGGCCTGTCGCGCAAAGGCCCGCAAGAAAAACAAGCCAGCTACTACTACAGCCAGCCGCAACTGGCCGCCACAGGCAGCCTGCAACTCAAGGGGCAAAGCTTTGCCGTCAGCGGCAAGGCCTGGCTGGACCATGAATGGAGCGAAGAGCTGCTGCATCCCGATGCCGTGGGCTGGGACTGGATTGGCATGAACCTGCTGGACGGCAGCGCCCTCACCGCCTTTCGGCTGCGCGACAAAAACGGCAACGCCCTGTGGGGCGGCGGCTCCTTTCGCTCACCCCAGGGCGAGCTGCGCATCTTCGGCCACGCGGAAGTCGTGTTCAAACCCTTGCGACGCTGGACCAGCGCCCTCACACAAACGGCTTACCCGGTGGAATGGGCGCTGCAAACACCCACGGGCGCCTACACCGTCAAGGCGGTGATCGACAACCAGGAACTGGACAGCCGCAGCTCCACCGGTGCGATTTACTGGGAAGGCCTGAGCGAGCTGAGGGACAGCCAGGGCCAGCCTACAGGCAGCGGCTATCTGGAGATGACTGGATATGCGCAGGCGCTGCGGCTGTGAGCAGGAATGACGACCATCTGCGACGGACATTGAACATGAATCCTTGGGTTGTTTACTGTGATGGCAGCGCCGTTCCCAACCCAGGTCGCATGGGCCTTGGAGCGGTGTTTACCGAGCCTGATGGCACGCGCCACACTTTTTCGCAAGCGGCGCATCGGGTCGGCTGCAACAATGAAGCGGAGCTAAGAGCGTTGCTGGCGACACTTCAGGAATTGAAGTCACGTGGTGCGAATACGCTTCTCATACATTGCGACAACAGTGTCGTTGTAGAACAGGTCGGCAGCAGCACAGCAAAGCCGATTACCCGACTGGCTTCCTTGTTTGATGAAACGCGAGCATTGCTCAATTCGTTCGACCAAGCAGATCTGGTGTGGATACCGAGCCATCGCAACAGTGAAGCTGATGCACTTGCTCGTGCCTCACTAGGGATAACTGAAAAGCGCGTTGTCAAAACCTCCAAGAAGCGACGTTAGTTTCAGACGAGCTGAGGCTACCGCCGGCCAATCAATCCTCACGTTGCGTTTTTCGACCAAGGCAGCATGCGGCCAATGCCGGCCAATCGGGCGAACACTCAACTCAAGGGGTATGCAGCGCAGTCCCCGGCGGCCCCCTTGCTTCCTGGCGGTGACATGGCGAGACCGGTCACTCTGGGATAGAGTGGGCAAGCAGACTGGTAGCCCAACCCAGTAGCATTGAGCTTTAACTAAGGAGTCACCATGGGAAGAGTTATGACCATCCTTGCCATCCTTGGCGTCCTGGCCGCGCTGTTCTTTACATACAGGTACGGAGGGTTTTAAGGCACGCCTCAAACCCAATATTCAATGGCCGTGCGGCCTTCCTGGGCCCCTGCCCGAATTCGGCCCGAATCAGACACTCAACCATCTTCCCATGCATATCCGCCGTCTCACATCTCTTGATGCCTCAGCCTTCCAAGCATTGCGTCTCTCCGCGTTACGCGACAGTCCCTCGGCATTCGGTTCAAGCTACGATGAAGAGAAGGATATTCCGGTCACCACAGTTGAGGCACGGCTGGTCATGAAGCCCGACCGAGGCATCTTCGGTGCGTTCGAGGATGACACACTTGTTGGCATGATCGGTCTTGGCCGAGAGAGCATGAAAAAGCTCGTCCACAAGGCGTTCGTTTGGGGCATGTACGTAGGGCCCGAGGTAAGGGGCAAGGGTATAGCCCGTGCGCTGTTGCAAGAGGCTATATCCGTAGCCGGGTCAGTACCTTCGGTTCAGCAAATTAATCTCAGCGTCAATGCCAGCAATGCGGCGGCTATTCGTCTGTACCAGTCAGCCGGCTTCACGGTATTCGGTTGTGAGCCAGGTGCCCTGCTTATCGATGGCGAACTACATGACGAAACACATATGTACCTTCGCCTAAAAGCTAGTACTCCGCTTCGATAAGTGGGGACGATGCGGCACCTAGCGTCTGATTTTTAGGAGTGTCCAGAGCAGCTTTGAGCCCAAGGACTAAACCGCTCGCGCGGTAGTCCGCCGCAAAGGCCCTGACGCGGGGTAAACATCGCGTCCCTGTCTATGTTGGCGAGTGAGGCAATCGGCCTCGTTCTTCGACAGGAGCACGATCATGATCCCTTTGACCCAAGCCATCTCGCCGCTGCGCCAACGCATGCTCGACGACATGCGCATGCGCAAACTCGAACCCAAGACCCAGGCCGCCTATGTTCGCGCGGTGCGATACCTCGCCGGCTTTCTGAGACGCTCGCCCGACACAGCCACTGCGGAGGATTTGCGACGGTTCCAGTTGCACATGATCGATCGGGGCGTCTCGCCGATCACGCTGAACGCCACCATCACCGGGTTGAAGTTCTTC
>NZ_FOKZ01000024.1 GCF_900112285.1 Polaromonas sp. OV174
CGCCAAAAGTCTGGCGAACGTTGGAAAAATGGTTGCGCCACCGCCTGAGGGCGATCCAGCTGTGGCATTGGAAGCGGCCGAGGACGATTTACCGGGGGCTTAAGGCGATGGGTGCCAGCGAAGACGTTGCCAAGCAGGTGGCGGGAAACTGCCACCGTTGGTGGCGCAACAGCAATGGGGTCATCAAGATCGTGCTGACGATTGCGTACTTCAATGGGCTGGGGGTGCCAAGACTGTCCTGACCTCAAGCGCTCGAATCGCCCGGTGCGGACCCGCATGCCGGGTGGTGTGGCAGGGGTGCCTCCAAGAATGGAGGCCCCCCTATGCCGATGCTGTGACCACTTTTGCAGGGCTTCGCATCCACGCCGCGCCGAAGGAAATCCGTGCCGGGAAGAAGACGCAAAATGTCTGGAGATAATTCCCGTGCTGTCCTGCTTTTGAAAACCGGAGTAATCGCCTTGAAACCACTGACCCTGCAACGCGTGAATGACCAGGTGTTTGCCGTGATCTCAAGCCAAGGTGAGCATGTAGGCAATCTCAAGCTGATTGGCGGCGTATGGAAATTCAAGGCCATTGGCCATGACGAAAACGGTGCCCTGGTTCCGGGCGGTGGCCCTTTGACCGAGCGCCACAACATGACGTTTACCGTTCTGGATGAGGCGCTGATCAGCGCCGGGCTGCAACCTTGATTCCGCGTGCAAGCCTGAAGGTCAAGAAATCCCCTTTTCAGGGACAAGGTCAACTCGCCAGTCAGACCGCCAGTCAGACCGCCAGGGTGGCGGCCCGACTACAAGCAAATGATCGCCTCGAAAGGCGGGGCGCGTCGCTACCCTTGCGGCGCCCCAGGGTGTGTTGCGCCGGTTTTAATCAACCGAAATGTGGGCACTTCTCACAACATCACCCCACTTTTTGATTTCCGAATCGAGGAATGTAGAAAACTCTGCGGGTGTGCCCCCCATAGGCTCGACGCCCATTGCAATCAAGCGCTCCCGAAAGGCTGGTTGAGCAAGCAGTTTGTTCACGGCCTCGTTCATGCGATCAATGATTGCCTTTGGCGTTCCTTTCGGCGCCATCAGACATAGCCAGGTGTAGGACTCCATACCGGGAAAACCGGCTTCAGCCATGGTTGGCACATCTGGAAGCGTTGGCGAGCGTCGTGGCGACATGACCGCCAGTGCGGTCACCTTTTTGTTGCCAACAAACTGAGAGATTCCAGGCAACAGCTGGAACATGGCTTGAATATTGCCGCTCAGCAAGTCAGTGGTCGCAGGCCCCGCGGAGTTGTAGGGAATATGGGTCATGGACGTCGAAGTCTTTTGCCGAAAGAGTTCGCCAGCCGTATGCATTGAGCTACCGTTTCCAGTGGAGCCAAATGACACCTTGTCCGGATTTTTCTTCAAATAGTCGACGAATTCCTTGACGTTTTTTGCCGGCAGCGATGGATTCACAACCAGGATATTGGCAACGCTGCCAACGACAACCACCGGTTCAAAATCTGCCTTTGTGTTGAATCCGGGATCCTTGTACATGGCGGGATTGGTCGCCAGTGTGCCGGCACCGGTGAACAGGAAAGTCTGCCCATTGGGCGCTGAGCGCTTGACAAAAACTGCACCCAGGTTGCCATTCGCTCCGGGCTTATTGGTCACGACAAAGCTTGCTCCTAGCTGCTTGCCAAGCTCCTCGGAGACCATTCGACCGAGCGGGTCCGTGGTCCCCCCTCCTGCACCAAAAGGAACAATCACCTGAACGGGTCCGTTGGGCCAGGGGGCCGTCTGGGCCTGCGCCGCCAGCGCCGAAAATCCGAATGCGGAAACGATAGCCAATAGTGATCGACGATACATCATGAGTCCTTTTAGTTGGGGGGAAAACACGCTTCACTCGTGTCACTGACACGAGCGCTTGCTGACAATCAGGCGAGAGCCGCACCGTTTCGGCACAAGGCCTTCAATTGCTCAAGAGACAGCGACTCCATGGCAATGGCAGGCAAGAGATCATTCTCTTTTGTGAAGTCACGTCCATAGGCGCCAGAGAACAGCGCGACGCCTGCTTCGTGGAGTGGGGCGGGAACGCCAACCAGGCGCCCGAGTTGAGCCGTTGCTTCCAGGCCAAATGGAACATCTTCAAGGATGTAACGAGATTCCGCGGTCCTGGGCCCGAAGCCGCCATTGCCGTTGCGATGCATTTCCTGATTCATCTCTGAAACGCTCGCCTGTGGAACGTGGAAGGACAATGAGAAATGCTCCTGCACGGTTCTTACCTTGAGGCCTAATGCTTGCGCAATAGCAATCCGCTCAAGGTCCAAAGCCTCAATCAATCTTCCGACGGCTGGCGTGACATTCTCACCTTGCCCCCAAACCTCTCCACGCTCCATGCGCGTGAGGTTCATCAAGGCAATGGCGAGGTGGTTCTGGGGATTGAGATTACTCAAGGCAATCGCCAAGAGCCCATCGCGTTCAACAAAGCGGTCTCCGAAAAGCTTTGTGCAAAGCGCGACAGCTGCCGCCGTTTCGCTCTCAGGCACTGCGGCAACATCAATCTTCTTTCTGACAGTCCCCACCTTGACCTTGTTGGCATTCTTAGGCCCCGTGGTGAGCGTCGTGCCCCAGACAATGATGGGTGCACGTATGCCGCGGACGGCCAAGAGCTTGGAAAGATACAGCGCGCCGAATGAACTGTGCGAACTAATGATGACTGGCTGACCATTGCGGATGTGGGGCGCCATGGCATCCATGGTGGCCTTGTGGCAAAAGCCCGGCAGGCAGATCATGACGACATCAGCGTCCGAAACAGCTTGCGCGCAATCACTGGCGATGCGAGGTGAGAATTCAAGTTGAATGGCACCTTCGGCGACCAGCGGCTCACCCGCCAGAAACGGGGCCGTACCTTTTCCAGAAGGAGACCACAGCGTTGGCGTGTGGCCTGCCTGCTGTAGAAAAGCTGCGGTGCCAAATGCGACGCCGCCAGCGCCAAGAATACTCACATTCATATCGACCTTTCTAGTCGGTGTTGTTAGAAGAAAATCAAAAAATACGTGATCACTTAGACGATCAAGCTGTTGCTCAATGCCAGCCCTTGTCAGCGATATTCATCGCTTGTGACCCTAAGTGCAAAGCAACGAGGCAGACGACACGAGGACTTATTCTTTGCACAGAATCGAACGCATAGGGTGCGAAATAAAATTCCTGTAAATCGAATTTTATTTCACTAAATCGAAATAAATAGGGCGTTGGAGCTAGGGTTTACGCGGCTCTTTTTAAGTACTAGAGGCCTCAAATACGTTTGATCTCAGCCATTTCGCTGTGCTGTTGTTTGCTCGTCGGGCCAAGGAAATCAAGCGCTGCAAAATAGCCTACTTAAAGCTATGACGGCGTGACGCACGGCAATGCGAGTCCGGGAATCCCGGCGACCCCTTGGCCGGACAAGCCTCATCGAGAAAGTCCCGCAATTCCCTGAGCTCCGTCGCCGTGACTTGGCGTTGAAAACGCACGAACTCCTCGCCGCTTTTCCCTAGCGCGTTCCGTGTGCTTAACATCAAGTGGTAGCCCTCCTCCATTGGCACTACCGAAGCCACCAGGCGCTCCGCACTATTCGATTGCAATGTTTTGAACATAGGCACCTCTTTGATCACGATTGGAGCGCATGCTCAAGTCTCGATTCTGCGGCGCTCATCTTGCTCTCGGCCGCCTTCAAACGTTTCAAGTTCACCAACATCTCGGCTGTCATCTGAGCCAATCCAAACTCGGGAGCCCACGCCCAGTCGCGGCGTGCCAGAGAATCGTCGATTGAGTTGGGCCAGGTTTGTGCAATCTCCTGACGGAAGTCAGGCGCATAGGAGATGCGAAAACCGGCGACACGTTGCGCGATCTCGGCGGCGAGCTGAGCAGGCGTGAAGCTGATGCCTGCCAGGTTGTAGCTACCGTGCTCGGAGATTTGGGAAACTGGCGCTTCCATCAATTGGATGGTGGCTCGAACCGCGTCATCCATGTACATCATCGGAAGTGCTTCGTCCTCTTTGAGGAAACACGCATATTCTTCTCCCTTGAGCGCGGAATGGAAGATGTCGATCGCATAGTCGGTGGTGCCTCCACCTGGCGCTGTCTTGTAAGAGATGAGGCCCGGGAAGCGCACGCCTCGGACGTCCACGCCATGGTTCTCAAAGTACCAGCGGCACAAGCCCTCACCAGCCAACTTGGAGATTCCGTAAATGGTTGTAGGCTCCATGACAGTACGTTGAGGGGTGTCATCGGGAGGGGTCGAAGGGCCGAATGCTGCAATCGAGCTTGGCCAAAAGATTCGATCCAGTTTCTTTTGCCTTGCCAACTCCAGGACGTTCAGCAAGCCAGTCATGTTGAGATTCCAGGCCCATGCCGGTGCGCGCTCGCCAGTCGCGGAAAGCGCGGCGGCCAAGTGGTAAATCTGCGTGATGCCATGACGTTCAACGACGGCCTTCAACTGACCAACGTCGGTGACGTCTAGCATCTCATGCGTGAGATGCTCATGGCGTCCATGGGGTGCGACGTCGCTGGTGATGACGTTTTTTGCACCATAGCGCTCAGCCAGCACGGCTGCGAGTTCTGTCCCCAGCTGGCCGTTGGAGCCGATGATCAGGATTTTCGGTATTGCATTCATTTCAGGATTCCAAGGTCTGTGCCCGCTTTTGCAAAAGCGGCTATAGCCAAATTCAACTGTTCTGTGGTGTGTTGCGCACTGATTTGCACGCGAATCCGGGCTTGCCCCTTGGGCACGACTGGGTAGAAGAAACCGATGACGTAGACCCCGAGTTCGAGCAGACGCCGGGATAGCTCCTGCGCCTTGTCGGCGTCGTACACCATCACGGGAATGATCGGATGGCTACCAGGCTTGAGGTCGAAACCCAATTTCTCGAGCCCACTGCGGAAATGCTTGGCGTTGTTTTCCAGCTTGTCTCGCATGCTGGTGTCGGCTTCCAGCAAATCCAGCACCTTGATGCTGGCTCCGGCGATGGCAGGCGCAATGGTGTTGGAGAACAAATAGGGCCGGGACTTTTGGCGCAGCAGGGAAATCACTTCGGATCTGCCGCTGGTAAATCCACCCGATGCGCCGCCCAGTGCTTTGCCTAGCGTTCCCGTGATCAAATCAATTGTTCCGAAGACGCCGTGGTGCTCATGGGTGCCGCGCCCGGTGGCTCCCAGGAATCCGGTGGAATGGCAATCGTCGACGCCCAGCAAGGCGCCGAACTCGTCGCAGATGGAACGCATTTCATCGAGTTTTGCGATGCTGCCATCCATGGAGAACACACCATCGGTAAAGACCAGGACAAACCTTGCGCCATCCTCACGGGCCGCCTGAAGCTGCAGACGCAGGTCGGCCATGTCATTGTTCTTGTAGCGAAAACGCTTGGCTTTGCTCAAGCGGATGCCGTCGATGATGGAGGCATGATTGAGTTCATCACTGATGATGGCGTCCTGCGCGTCAAGCAGGCTCTCGAAAAGACCGCCATTCGCATCGAAAGCGGAGCCATAAAGAATCGTGTCCTCGGTACCCAGAAACCGAGATAGGCGCTGTTCCAGCTCTTTGTGAATATCTTGAGTGCCGCAGATGAAGCGAACGGAGCTCAGGCCAAAGCCTCGTTGAGACAAGGCTTCGCCGGCGGCAGCGATCACCTCCGGGTGCGAAGACAAACCCAAATAGTTGTTGGCACAGAGGTTGATCACCTCTTTTCCGTCAGCGGTGCGGATCTGACTTCCCTGGGGGCTGGCGATGATCCGCTCGGTCTTGTACAGGCCGCTCGCCTTGATGTCGTCAAGCTGCTGACGTACGGACGCATAGAAAGTGCTGGTTGTGGATACAGTGGCTGTCATGTAAACTCTCTTTTAGCTGGAAATTTCCAACATATCGAACATGACTTGCACTATATCGAACTTTTTTGAAGCGAGCAAGCATGCTTTGGCATTTGCGCCAAACAAATTTTTCGGTACCAAGTTACAAAAATGACCCGCGCCACATCAGCCGCCCCCAGTCCGCAAGAAGCCGGTGGTCTTCAGGCACCTCCAGCAGTAGGCGAGCAGCTTTCAAAACTTCGAGAGCGGCGCAACTGGTCGTTGGAATCGCTCTCGCAAAGAGCCGGGGTTTCGAAGTCCATGCTGTCGCAAATTGAAAGAGGCCAAGCCAATCCGACGGTCGCCGTCGTCTGGCGTCTTGCCAATGCACTGGGCGTGCCGCTGCTGGAGCTGCTGGAGCCGGGCAACGTGCAGAACGCGCAACCCAAGGTGCTTGTGGTCCCGGCTGCTCAGACGCCAACCCTCAGAACGAGCGATGAGCTGGGCGAGCTACAGATCTTGGGGCCGATAGAAACCGCTGGTCATTTTGAGTGGTATCAACTGCAGATGAAGCCCGGCGGTGGCTTGATTTCCCAACCTCACGAACCTGGAACCAAAGAACATTTCACAGTGCTGTCGGGCAGCTTCGAGGTCAGTGCAGGCACTGTATCGACCAAGGTGTCGGTGGGGGAAACGGCCCGTTACCCGGCTGACGTTGCTCACAGCATTCGGAACATAGGCCGCACTGCCGGCTCTGGGCTATTGGTGGTCATGCACCCCGACTAAGTGCTCGGCTCCAGACGAGAGGTACGCCTTTCTTCCAGCGCTCCCGCATGACCGTTTTCTGGCTTTGTGTGTAGCAAGTCCTTCGCCTGTACCCCATGGCAACACTCTGGGGCCTAGCGTTTCCGTGCCACAGGCGCTTTGAGTAAGCCGGCCCCGGGAATACGGGGCCAGCCAGGTCTTTTTGCTGTCAGATGGAGCGGCCGCCATCCACCGGCATTTCGACGCCGGTCAGGAATTTGGCCTCCGGGCTGGCCAGGAATAAAGCAGCGTTCGCCACATCGGACGGATCGCACATACGGCCCAGCGGAATGGTCGAAACGAAGCGGGCCCGGTTCTCGGCGGTGTCCGCCACGCCCATGAAATCCTGCAGCAGGCCGGTGGGCGCCATGACCGGGGAAATGAGATTGACGCGAATGCCATCCGGCGCCAGTTCCACGGCCATCGACTTGGTCATGACCTTGACCGCGCCCTTGGAGCTGTTGTACCAGGTGAGGCCGGGGCGCGGGCGTATACCGCCTACCGATCCGATGTTGATGATCACGCCGTCCTTCTTTTCCTTCATCAGGGGGACCACGGCGCGCGTCATGTGATAAATCGATTTGACATTGACCGCGAATACGCGATCGAAGGTCTCTTCGTCGACCTCCAGCATAGACTGGTTGCGGTGGGTAGTGCCCGCGTTGTTGACCACCACATCGGGAACGCCGAAGCGATCCACGCAGTGGCGCACCATGGCCTGCACCTGGTCGGCGCGACTCACGTCGCAAGCCACGGCGCTGGCGTTGTCGCCCAAGCCGGCGGCGACCTCCTTGGCCGCCGCCAGGTTGAGGTCGGCGAGGACGACACGGGCGCCCTCCTTGATGTAGGCACGGGCAATCGCGGCGCCGAATCCGCTGCCTGCGCCCGTGACGATGGCGATCTTGTTGCTCAATCTGGACATGTTGATTTCCTTATTCGTAGTGCTGAACAATGGTCTTGGTGGTACTCATCTCTTCCAGGGCGAGGAAGCCTTTCTCGCGGCCGTAACCGCTTTTCTTGACGCCGCCGAAGGGCAGCTCGACCCCGCCGCCAGCGCCATAACAATTGACGAAAACCTGGCCGCTGGCGATGCGCTGCGCCATACGCGCCTGGCGGCTTCCGTTCTCGGTCCAGACGCCGGCGACGAGGCCGTATTCCGTGGCATTGGCCAGTTGCACCGCGTCGTCTTCATCCTCGAAAGACATGACAGACAGCACCGGGCCAAACACCTCCTGGCAGGCCAGGCGATGCCCGCGCGGCACCGGGCCAAAGAGCACGGGCTTGACGAAGTAGCCCTCGCGCGGAATCCCCGGCGCCAGGCTGCCTTCGGCCAGCTTGGGCACCCCCATGGCGGCGGCTTCGGCGATGAAGGAGCTCACCTTGTCATATTGCCTGGCGTTGATCAGCGGACCGCAGTCCAGATCCATCTCCGGCGTCCCGACCTTGAGCGCCGCAAAGCTGGCGGCAATCGTGGCGACGAAGCGGTCGTAAATGCCTTTCTGAACCAGCAGGCGGCTGCCGGCGGAGCAGGTCTGGCCGGCGTTCTGGACAATCGCCCGGACGATGATGGGCGCGGCCTTGGCCAGGTCCGCGTCGTCGAAAACGATCTGGGGCGATTTACCCCCAAGCTCAAGAACGCAGGGGACATGGTGGCGCGCCGTGGCTTGCTGCACTTGGATACCGACCTCGGGCGAACCTGTAAAGGTCGCGAAGTTGATGCCAGGATGCGCAGTCAGCGCCGCGCCGGCCTCGGCGCCATAACCGGTGACGATGTTCAGCGCGCCGGGCGGCAGCCCGGCCAGCATCGCCAGCTCGCCTAGCTTCAGGGCGGTCAGGCAGGCATCCTCCGAGGGCTTGACCACGGTCGCGTTCCCCATGGCCAGGGCCGGAGCCAGCGTGCGCCCCATCATCTGCGCGGGATAGTTCCACGGGATGATGTGGGCCGTGACGCCGTGCGGAATGCGAACGACGCTCACGTTGTAGCCGTTCAGGTAGGGAATGGTCTGGCCGTGAATCTTGTCGGCCGCACCGCCATAGAACTCGAAATAGCGCGCCACCGCCTTGGCGTCGGCGCGGGCCACGGACATGGGCTTGCCGGTATCGCGGGCCTCCAGCTCGGCCAGTTCCTCTCCATGGTCAATGATGATTTGCCCGAGGCGCTGCAGAATGCGGCCCCGCTCGGTTGCTGTCATGCGGCCCCAGGGGCCATCCAGCGCACGGCGCGCCGCCGCGACCGCCAGGTCGACATCTGCGGCCCGGCCTTTTGCGATTTTCGCGAACACCTGTCCGCTGCATGGATCGATGACGTCGATGGTTTCTCCATCCAGTGCATCGACCCATAGACCATCGATCAACAATTTGCTCACGCGTTGCTCCTTCAAGTTGGGCCTATGGCATGGCGTCCGCCCGGGCCTGCGGCGACGGGAGCGCGCAGGACCGCCGGAGGCGGGACGCCTTGCGCGTCTCGTCCGAACGAAATACCTTCAGCAGTGACGACGCTTCAAGCCTTGGAAGTGGCCCCTGCAGGCTCGACCTCTTTCATGAAGTTGGGATCGTTGTAGTGGTAGAGATCGTCCAGATAAGGAATGAAGAAGTCGTAGAAGGAGCGAGAGTCGTACTTCGCCTTCTCGCCCGGAGCAACACACGCCGGGATGGGTCCCACATTGGCATCGTCGTCCGGATAGAAGAAGAAGGTCATCGCGTAACGCTTCATAGGCGGATTGACCACCCGGTGCGGCGTGGCGATGAAGCGATCATTGGACAGGCGATTCAGGATCTGCCCGGTGTTCACGATCAGCGCGTCCTTCACGTAGCTGACCTTGAGCCACTCCTTCGACGGTGTCATCACCTGCAGCCCCGGTACTGGTGTCATGGGCAGCAGCGTCAGAAAGCTGCCATCGGAATGCGGCGCCAGTGCGTATTGGCCCTCTTCCATGTGTTCTTCGGGATGGTAGTAGGCACAGCGCTGGTAGTACTCCGGTGCCTTAAACATGCTGTCGAAGTAGTCGGCCGGTAGGCCCAGCGCACGTGCATAGATTGGCAGCAATTTGAGGGAGAGCTTCTCCATTGACGTCTGGTACTCGTACAGTGCCTTCTTGAACTCGGGAAGACTCTCAGGCCATTGGTTCAGCCCGCGATGCCGGACATTGGCAAGCACCTTGGGATCGTCGGCCGTGCGGTTGCGCATGAACAGCCAGGCGGCGTTGGTATCTTTCTTGGTGTTAACCGCGATTTTCTCGGCGATGGCGGTCGATTTCAGAATGGACGATTTGGGAGGAAGATAACCCTGGTGGTGGAAGCCGACTCGGTGCCTGTTCTTCTCCTCCATCGAAATCTCGAAGAGCTTCGCGGTCTGACGGAAAGACTCGTCGATCAGGGCCTGCGGAATGCCGTGGTTGATGATCGCGAAGAAGCCCAGGTTTTCCTGGATGCACTTCACATCCGCCCCCAATTGTTCGAGCGCGCCAGGCACGCCCGCCAGATAAGGGCCCACATCAAGAATGGGCAACTCCTTGCCATCCGCAATGGAAGCCCGAACACCTGCGGAAGCCGCCACTTTTTTCTCGATCTCTGCGCTTACTGAAGTCGTCATGATTCATGTCTCCTGAATAGTGGTTACCGAAAAAATCATCTGCTCTTCAAACGCTTGAATGGCGTTCCCGTCAGTTCCAAGATTTGCACATTGACTCCGCTTTGGAAGCAAAGGCCTGATCGCCCGGAATCATCCGCACCTGCTTGTAGTAGTCCCAGGGGCCCTTGGATTCGGCAGGACTCTTGATTTCCATGAGCCGCAGGTCGTGGACCATGCGGCCATCGGGCCGGATGTAGCCGTTCTGGGTATACATGTCGTCGATTTTTGCCTTCCTCATCTGCGTCATCACTGCATCCGGCTGATCCGATCCCAGCGCCTTGACCGCACCCAGATAGTGAAACGCTGCCGAATAGCTGGCCGCCTGCATGCTGGTGGGCATCTTCTTCATTTTTTCCTGGAAGCGGCCAGCCCACTTTCTCGACTTGTCGTCCGAATCCCAATACCAGGCTTCGGTCAGATTGATGCCTTTGGTGAGGTTGAGGCCAAGGGCATGCACGTCGGTGATGAACAACATCAGGCCGGCGATCTTCATCGACTTGGAAATACCGAATTCGCTGGCCGCCTTGATCGAATTGATCGTGTCACCGCCGCCGTTCGCCAGGCCCAGGACATCTGCCCCCGAGGCTTTGGCCTGCAACAGGAAGGAAGAGAAATCGGAGGCTGCCAGCGGGTGGCGAGCGCTGCCCAGGACTTTTCCGCCGTTTGCATTGACCACCTGGGTGGTCTCTTTTTCCAGGGAATGGCCAAAGGCATAGTCGACCGTCAGAAAGTACCAGTTCTTGCCGCCCTGCCGGGTCATGGCCGCGCCGGTTCCACGCGCCAGCGCTACGGTGTCGTATAGATAGTGGACGGTATAGGGAGAGCACTCTTCGTTGGTCAGCTGGGCCGCCACGCCCCCCGTCACGATAACGATCTTTTTCTTCTCGGCGGCAACCTTGGCGATGGCCAGGCTGGTACCCGAACTGGGACCGCTGATGATCATGTCCACGCCCCGCGTATCGAACCACTCGCGTGCCAGGGTTGCCGCGATGTCGGGCTTGGCGGAGTGATTGCCCGTCACGATCTCTACCTTCTTCCCGTTGATCGTGCCGCCCATATCGGCAACCGCCATCTTCACCGCCTCGACGATTCCGTTGCCCCCCATGTCGGCATAAATGCCGGACATGTCCGCGAGAACACCGATCTTCACCACATCGTCATTGATTTGCGACCATGCCGGCGCGCTTGCCGCGATTGAAATCAAGGCGCCCGCCACGGCTACGCCGCTTCTCAAATCGGACCATTTTTTCAAGAAAGCGCTGTTGAAAGAATTCCTCATTTTTGTCTCCTTATGTTCTATTTAAATGATTCTTGTCTCGACCGACTATGCGCGAATCAAGCCATTCGGCGGCCCCGGACCCGAGCCTCCCGCCGCCTGGTGCGCGACGTTGCGGCGCAGGGTTTTTTCCAGCGACTTGATCGGTGCGTGCGACATGGCTCAATCCACCTGCGCGCCGGACGCACGGACTACCTCGCCCCATTTCACCGCGTCCGCCTGCAGCACGCGTGCGAAGTCGTCCGGCGGCGTGACATAGGGCTCGGCACCCTGTGCCGCAAAGCTGGCCACAATCTCAGGCGACCGCAGTATCTCGTTCACGTCTTTGTTGATCTTCAAAATCAGCTCGCGCGGCGTGCGCTTGGGCGCCATCAGGCCGAACCATGGATTGACATCAAAATTCTTGAAACCGGCTTCCGCGATGGTGGGTATGCCGGCGAACGCCGAAGCCCGGCGCGCGCTCGTCACCGCAATAGGATGCAGGCCGCCGCTTTTGAGGGCACCAGCGACCGAAGGCAGGCTGGTAAACACCAGCTGAATCTGTCCGCCCATCAAATCCTGCAGTGCCGGCGCGGCACCGCGATAGGGGATGTGCGCCAGCTTGACGTTGGCGGCGGCATTGAACATCTCGCCCAGCAGGTGATTGACCGAACCGTTGCCGGCTGAGCCATAGGCGATACGGGATTTACGCGCGGCATCAATCAGCTCGGGAACGGTCCTGAATGGCGCGTCCGCCTTGGCGACCATGACAAAGGGCAGGGTGGCCAGCGTGGCGACCGGTGCGAAATCATTGACCGGATCGAAGGGCAGTTTTCGATACAAGGCGCCATTGATGGCCTGGGTTCCGACGTAACTCATGAGCAGCACGTAGCCGTCGGGCGCCGAAGCGATCACGGCTTCCATGCCCACATTGCCGCCAGCGCCGGGACGATTCTCGATGATGACAGGCTGGCCCCATTTCTCGCCCAGCTTTTGACCCACGATACGCGCCAGCGCGTCGGATGCGCCGCCTGGCGTCTGCGGCACGATGATTCTGACCGGCTTGCTCGGGAAGGCCGTGTCCGCAAATGCAAGTGGCGCTGCGACGGTGCAGACTAAAAGCGTTGACCAGAGAAGACGTTTGAACATGACAGCTCCGCGTAAGTCAGAGATCGTGTGCCGTACGCACCGCAGTCAGCACAGTCGCCAGTTGCTGCTGAAGAGGGGCGTCAAAAAAATCATCGGCCTGAACGGCGATCGCCTCCGCGACGCGCATCTCCAGCAGCCGCTTGAGCCGATAGCGGGCCCGCTGGGCGCGCAAGTGCTGAGACCGCTGTGGGTCGGCGCTGCGCCAGGCCTGATGGCTGTCTATCGCTTGCGACAGCGCACGAATCGAGGCCGGTTGCGACGCCGAGGTCAGCAAGATGGGCGCCCGCCATGCGCCCTCGGGCTGGCTGGTCACTGCGGCGATGCGCTGGATGTCGGTTGCCATTCTTTGCGCTCCCGGCAGGTCCGACTTGTTCACCACGAAGATGTCGGCCATCTCCATGATCCCGGCCTTCATAGCTTGCACGGTATCGCCGCTTTCAGGCAGCAGCACCAGCACCAGCGTGTCAACCTGCGCACGCACCGCGTACTCGGCCTGACCGATGCCGACCGTTTCGAGCACCACTTCGTCGAAGTCGAACTCGTCCATGATGTCCAGCATCTCGGGCAGGTTGTCGGCAAGGCCGTCGCAGGTACGACGCGAGCCGAGTGAGCGGATGTAGAGCTCGGCGGATCCGGCCAGATCGTCCATGCGAACACGATCACCCAGGATCGCGCCGCCACTCTTGGGGCTGCTGGGATCGACGGCCAGCACCCCCAGCCGCCCTTTGGACAGGCGTTCCAGCGCCAGATGCCCGACCAGCGTGCTCTTGCCGGCCCCCGGCGCCCCGGTGATGCCGATGCGGCGGGCCGCATGCGCCGGCCGTTCACGTGGTGCAGCTTGCGCCAGCTCCGCCGTGCTGGCGTTGGCCATGCGCGTCAGCGCACGACTCAGCGTCCAGCGGTCCAGCGGTGCTGTGCTCATTGGATAAGCTCCGCGCTGGGCGCTGCGGCGTTCATGTCGTCACCCTGCCCAGCACTTCGTCGCCGTGCTCGTCCAGCAGGGGCGGCAAGCTGTAGACCGGCGAGAAGCCCTGGAAACGGATAGGGCAAGCCACCGCCTGCAGGGGCAGGCGGCCGTCGCCCAAGGGCACGACCAGCGAGCGTGCCTTGGCGATGTCGCTGCGCAGGGCCGCGTTCAGGGTACCGACTTCGGCCACCACCACGCCTAGCGGGCTCAAGCGGCGCACCCAATCGGCCGCCGAGGCCTGGCGCAGCACGCCAGACACGGCGCTGATGACTTCGGTCCGGTTCGTGCGGCGTCCGGCCATGGTGGCGAACTTACGGTCCACGGCCCATTCGGGGTGATCGATCTCGTCGCAAAAGATCTTCCAGAACTTGTCGTGGGTGATGAACAGCGTGAGCCAGCCATCCCTGGTCGCGAAGATCTGCGCCGGCACAACGTAGGGGTGCGACGAATCCGCCAGGCGTTCTATGGTTTCGCCGGCGTTGAGCGCGGCGCCCGCCAGGTAGTTGAGCTGCGACAGCATCACGTCGTACATCGCGACGTCGACCTGGCCGCCCTGGCCTTGCACGATCTTGGCCAGCAAACCTACCGCAGCCACCAAGCCCGCCGAGTTGTCGACCGCTGAATAGCCGGCCTTGGTGGGCGGCGCTTCGGGGTCGCCTGTCAAGGCCATCACGCCTGTCATCGCCTGAATCACATAGTCGTAAGCCGGGTTGTCCGCATACGGCCCGTCGAGGCCGTAGCCCGTCAGGGCCACGCAGACCAGGCGCTCGTTCCATCGCCTGAGCGCGTCGTAAGTGAGGCCTAGCTTGCGGATCGCCGAGGGCCGAAGGTTCGTTATGAGCGCATGTGAGGTCTCGACGATGCGGCCCAGCGCCGCGCGCCCCTCGTCGCTGGCCAGGTCGAGCACGACGCTCTTTTTGTTGCGGTTGAGGCTCGCGAAGTAGGCGTTGTGTGGCCCCACAAAGTGGGGGCTGACGGTGCGAGCGATGTCGCCTTCGGGCGTCTCTATCTTGATGACTTCAGCGCCCATGTCGGCCAGCATCAGACCGCAGTACGGGCCTGCCAGCATGTGGCCAACTTCCACAATCCGGATTCCCGCGAGCGGCGCGTTCATTTCAGACTCTTCGCCAGTGACTTGACGACAGCGTCCAGCGGCATGTCAGCGGTGAAGATCGCCGCTACGCCCAGCTCGCGCAGATAGGCTTGGTCCTCGGCCGGGATGGTGCCGCCGACAAAGACCTTGATGCCGTGCGCCTTAAGTTCGCGCAGCTGTGCGATCACTTCGGCGACCAGCTCCTTGTGGCTGCCCGACAGAATGCTCAGGCCCACCGCGTCGACTCCTTCGTCCACCGCCACCTGCGCGATCTGCAGCGGGCTGCGACGCAGGCCGGTGTAGATCACCTCCGCGCCGGCGTTGCGCAGCGTCAGCGCAATGATCTTGGCGCCGATGTCGTGACCGTCCAGACCGGGCTTGCCGATCAGGATCCGTTTTGCCGCCAGTGCGGCCGAAGTCTGTAGGGCGCTCATAGATTCACCGGCTCCTTGAATTCGCCCCATTGCTCTTTCAGGCGCGCCACCATTTCGCCGACGGTGGCGTAGGCATGGCAGCACTCCACGAGGTAGGGCATGATGTTTTCCTTGTCCTGGGCCGCCGCAGCGGACAGCCTGGCCAGCGAGCGATCAACCTCCGACTGCTGGCGCGTGTCCAGCACTCGCTGGAATTTTTCGAGCGCGCGTTGGGCCACCGTCGGATCGAGCTTGAACACCTCGCCGACCTTGATTTCCTCGTCCGCCTTCTTGAAGTGGTTCTGGCCGACGATCACGTTGTGCCCCGAATCGGTATCCAGCTTGCGCTCCAGGCCGCGCTCGGCCAGCCGCAGCTGGATCCAGCCGTCCTCGATGGCCCGGACCACGCCCCCGTAGGCATCGATCTCGCCCATCACCTGGGTGATCTGCTGCTCCATCCGGTCGGTGTGCTGCTCCAGGAAGTAGCTGCCGCCCAGGGGATCGACCGTGCGCCCTATGCCACTTTCGTAAGCGATGATTTGTTGCGTGCGCACGGCCAGCTCGGCCGAGGACTCGGTTGGAATCTGAAAGGCCTCGTCGAACGCGCAGGTGAAGATGGACTGCGCGCCGCCCAGCACCGCCGCCATGGTTTCCACCGCCACGCGCACCACATTGTTATAGGGCTGGGGCGCGACCAGCGACGAGCCGCCGCAGACCACGCCGAAGCGAAAGTGCTGTGCCTTGGGATCCTGCACGCCGTAGCGCTCCTTCATCAGGCGCGCCCACAGCCTGCGGCCGGCGCGGAACTTGGCGATCTCGTCGAAGAAATCCATGTGCACGTAGAAGAAGAAGGACAGGCGCTTGGCGAACTTCTCCACATCACCGCCGCGTGTCTGCAATTCGTCGACATAGGCCAGGCCGTTGGCCAGGGTGTAGGCCATCTCTTCGGCGGCCGTCGCACCGGCGTCGCGCACGTGTGCGCCGGCTATGCTGATCGGATTGAAGCGCGGGGAAACATCGTTGGAATAAAGAATCGAGTCCGCGATCAGGCGCATCGAGGGGCGCACCGGGAAGATCCAGGTGCCACGTGCAACGTACTCCTTGAGGATGTCGTTCTGTATCGTTCCGGTCAGCTTGTCGCGCGGCACGCCCTGCTTGTCCGCCACGGCCAGGTACATCGCATAGATGATGGCGGCCGTGCCGTTGATGGTGAACGAAGTCGAAATCTTCGACAGGTCCAGGTCCTTGAACAGTATCTCAGCCTCGCTCAGGTTGGACAGCGACACGCCAACCTTGCCGATCTCCGGCCGCGCCATGGGATGAACCGGATCGAGGCCGCATTGGGTTGGCAGATCAAGCGCCACCGACAAGCCCGTCTGCCCTTTTTCCAGCAGGAATTTGTAGCGCTCATTGGATTCTTCGGCGGTGCCAAAGCCCGAGTACTGGCGTATGGTCCAGAGCCGGCCCTGATAGCCATCGGGAAAGATGCCTCGCGTGAAGGGGTACTGGCCAGGCGCGCCTATGTTGGCGGACTGGACGGCCTCGGGGCCGACGCTGGTCGGCACCTCGATGCCGCTCGGGCTGACGGGGCGTAGTTGCGGCTCCAGATCAAGCACGGCTGATTTCACGTCGTCGCTCATTTAGCGCTCCTAGCAAGAAATTTGTCTGATGCGTGCCAGTGGTCCTCATGCAGCCAGGTGTTGAGCACCTGCTGGCGCTCGATGGCGCGCCGTGCCTCGTAGGAAGCGCCCTGGCGCCAGGCGGTGGTCTGCGCCTTGATGCCGCGCAACACCTGGGGGGCGCAGGCGCGCAGCGGCTCAAGAAAGGCCTGCACGTCCTCGCCGGCCGGCCCGTCCGAGACCGCCACATCGGCCAGGCCCCACTGCAGCGCCTGCGCTGCGTCGATCAGCTCGCCGCGGCCCATCATGCGCATGGCCCGTGCGCCGCCCACCAGTTGGCACAGGTCAGGTCCGCCGCCCCATGCCGACGAGATGGCCAGCCGCGCCTGAATAAAGCCTATGCGCGCGTGTTTCGCCTGCATCCGCATGTCGCAGGCCAGGGCCAGTTCGGCGCCGCCGCCAATCGCGTCTCCGTTCAGGTAGGCCAGCACCGGCACCGGGCATGAGCGCACGGCGTCTAGCGCTGCTCGCGACTGCTCGGCCATGCCTATCGTCGCGGGCTCGTCGCGTACCGAGGACAGCTCGACGAGATCGCCGCCGGCGGCGAAGAAGCGATCACCGGCGCCGGTCAGAACGATGAAGCGTGCGTCCGGCTTGGTCCCGGCTGCGGCCACGGCCTGCCCCAGATCGCGGAGTACGCCCCGGGCGAGTGCATTGTGCTTTTGCGGCCGGTCTATCGTGATCCACACGACGCCACCGGCACGTTCCTCCACTGAGATGTCCTTGCTTGTTTGCACGTTTTTGAGTCTCCATCAATGTGTTGCGTGTTCATGCTATGGACTTAAATGTTCAAAAACAAGAACATGTGTTCAGCATTACGAACATAATTAAAAAATAAGATGAAAATCAAACGGATGGGGTCGATTTGTTCAGCGGGCCGAACTTAGGCCGAGAAAACGTTCATGAAAGGAAGTGCGATGTCCAACGTGACTGCGATCGAAAGAGTGATAGATATCTTTGAGGCCTTCCAGGCGAGCCAGCGGCCGCTGTCGCTGACCGATTTGGCCGAGGCGGTGGACATGCCCAAGAGCACCTGCCACGCCATCGTCGCGACGCTGACAGCGCGCGGCTATCTCTACACACTGAACCGGCCGCGCGCTCTCTATCCGACCAAGCGCATGTACGACGTGGCGCACGACATCCTCGCCAAGGACCCCTTCATCGAACATGCCACGCCGGTGTTGGAGCGGCTGCGCGACTCCACGCGCGAAACCGTCATTCTTGGCAAGCGCCAGGGGGAATCGGTGATCTACCTGCAGGTCATAGAAGGGTCTCACTCGATCCGCTATTCAGCCAAGCCCGGCGAGTTCAAGCCGCTGCATTCGAGCTCCATAGGCAAGGCCTTGCTGGGTAGCCTCAAGGAGTCCGAGCTGCGCACCTGGTTGGAAGGCCGGCAACTGAGTTCCATCACCCCCGCCACGAAAACCGAGCACGAGGCGCTGATCCAGGACATCCTGGAAAGCCGAAGGATCGGCTATTTCGTGACGCGAGGCGAGAACGTCAGCGACGTTTGGGCGGTCGCGACCTTTCTCACCATCAACAATGAAACCCTGGCCGTCGCCGTCGCCGGGCCGAGGCATCGCATCGAAGGCAACGTCGCCGAATGTGCCAACTTGTTGGTGGCGACTTGCAGCTTTTTATCGCGGCAATTGGTACGAAGCTAAGCGGCCATCGCCGGGCTGCCGCTTTGATTCAGCGCGCCAGCGTGAAGCTCAGCGGCCCGCCATCGCACATGCCGTCCGACAGCACCAGCAGCTTGTAGGCCGCGGGCGTTTCTTCCAGCACCGTGATGGCCTCTGGCTTGAGCTCTTTGTCGCACTGGCGCAGCTTGACATCGCTCAAATCCAGCGCCGCCAATAGCTGGGGCTGAACCACGCCGCCGCCCGCTCCGGCCTTGCCATCCCACCACGATACCGTCCAGCCCACGCTCTGGCTGGCGCTGCTGTCGTCTGGCCCGGCCAACAGCAAAAACCCTGTTTTGACGGCCACCATGTCGCGAATGCCGCGGCGCTGGCCCAGCGCAAGACTGCTCACCGTTGCCTTGGGGAGAGGGGCCGTTTCACTGCCAAACAAGGCGTCGGCATCGACGGCCAGCACCTTGGCCACACCATTGAGCACCGGGCCGCGAAAGCCAAAGTAAAGCTGCCCATCGCGCACCGCCAGGCCCTCTATGTTCACACCCTGCTGCCCGGCCAAGGTGGGCGCCTTGGGCGGTGCTTCGGAGCCCAGGCATTTGCGCTCGCCCACATGGGGCGCCAGTTCGGGCTGCGCCTGCATGAGGGACCAGAGCCTGCCGCTGTCGGCATAGTCCACCAGCGTTCCCTGGGCGCTGCCCGCAGGTGAGCGCAAGGCGCGGCCGGTGGCCGGGTCCAGTTTGAAGCGCAGCACATGCCGGCTGGCGGGGTTGCTGGCGCAGTCCCCGCGTTTGGCCGAGTGCGAGCCGGCGACGTAAAAATAGCGCCCGTCGGTGGCAGCAGCTTCGGCATCGAGTTCGTCCTTGCCTGCGCGCAACACCACGGGCTCCTCGTCGATGCGCAATGCCTGCTGGCCCACATAGGCGTAGCGCGCCTCGCTGCCTTCATCAAAAACCATGAGGCAAATGCGCTGCTGTTTGGCGTCGAGGTTGCAGGCCATACCGCTGAGGGACTGCCGGGTCTTTTGCAGCTTCTTCTTGCCGAGGTCAAAGTGAAAACCTGCGCCGCTATGCCACAGGCCGCTGTCGGGCTTGATGCTGGGGGGCGGCAGCTGCGCGCAGGCAGCAGCGCTCACGGCCAAGCCGGCAAAGAACTGGGCCAGCCGGACAAGTCGGGACGAAGCAGTGTGGCGGGTGGTGTGCATCGCAGCACTGTAGCAAAGCGAGTTGGGCCTTGTGCTTCATGGCTCCGCCAGCCGCGCCGCCATGAAATCCAGAAACGCCGTGATGCGTGACGACAGCGCCGTGTTGCGGTAGTACACCGCGTTCACGGGCTGGCGCACCTCTACGGTGCTGCGCACCAGTACTGGCACCAAGCTGCCGTTGGCGCGGTCGGTTTCGGTCATGAAGTCCGCCAGGCAAACCACACCCATGCCGGCCAACGCCAGCTGGCGCATGGTTTCGCCGCTGGAGGCGCTGAACTGCAGCGCGGCGGCGTAGCTGTCGCCCTGGGGGCCGCGCAGTGGCCACTGATTGAGCGAGGGCAGCTGGCTGTTGCCGATCAAGGCATGCTGGGCCAAATCTGCCACGCGCCTGGGCCGGCCGTGCGCCTGCAGATAAGCGGGGCTGGCCAGCACGCGCAGCCGGCTGCTGCACAGCGGCCTGGCGTGCAGGGTGGAGTCGCGCAGCGGCCCTATGCGTATGGCGATATCTGTGCGCTGCTCCAGCAGGTCCACATTCAGCTCATCGGTATTGAGCTCCAGCTGGATTTTGGGATAGAGCCGGCTGAATTCCGGCAAGCGCGGCACGATGGCGTGCAGCATGAAGGGCGAGGCCGCATTCACCCGCAGCAGGCCGGCGGGCGCTTGCCGGCGCGCCGCCAGCTCCTCCTCGGCCTCGTCCATGGCGTCCAGGATGCTGCGCGTGCGGGCCAGAAAGCCCTGGCCCTCTTCGGTCAGCTCCAGCCGCCGGGTGGTGCGGCGCAGCAAGGTGGTGGCCAGCTTTTTCTCCAGCCGGCTCAGGGCGCGGCTGATGCCGGACACCGTCTGCCCCAACTGGTCGGCCGCCGCCGTGATGGAGCCGCTGTCGACCACGGCGCGAAACGCCAGCAGTTCTTCCAGGGTGGTCTTCATATCTGCTCTCTGATTGTTGCTTGTGAGTCAAATATATTCTGCATGACACAGGGTTTTTCTGCAAAGACAAAGCGCGCAAACTTCCGGCTTACTGAAACCCGGAGCCCCGTATGCCCATTGCCCTTCTCGCGCTGACCATCAGCGCCTTCGCCATAGGAACGACAGAGTTCGTCATCGTTGGCCTCTTGCCCACCGTCGCCGCCGACCTGCAGATAGGCCTGCCATCGGCCGGCCTGCTGGTCAGCCTTTATGCGCTCGGCGTCGCCATAGGCGCGCCGGTGCTCACCGCCCTGACCGGCAAGCTGCCGCGCAAGACCCTGCTGCTGGGCCTGATGGCCTTGTTCACCCTGGGCAATCTGCTGGCCTGGCAGGCGCCGGGCTACAACTCGCTGGCGGCGGCGCGCATTCTTACCGGCTTGGCACATGGCGTGTTTTTCTCCATAGGCTCGACGATTGCCACCGGCCTGGTGGCCAAAGACAAAGCCGCCAGTGCGATTGCCCTGATGTTCACCGGCCTGACGGTGGCGCTGGTCACCGGCGTGCCGCTGGGCACTTTCATTGGTCAGCATTTCGGCTGGCGCGAAACCTTTCTGGCCGTGTCTGTTCTCGGTGCCATCGCCTTTGTGGTGAGCCTGCTGTTTATCCCCAACAACATCAAACACCAGGCGCCGGCCTCGCTGGCGCAGCAGTTCAAGGTGCTGACCCAGCCGCGCCTGCTGCTGGTCTATGCCACCACCGCCGTCGGCTACGGCGGCAGCTTCATTCCCTTCACCTTTCTCGCGCCCATACTGATGCAGTCGGGCTTCAGCGCGGGCGCCGTCGGCTGGGTCATGCTGGTGTATGGCGTGTCGGTTGCGGCCGGCAACATCTGGGGCGGCAAGCTGGCCGATCGCAAAGGGCCCATCGCCGCGCTCAAGCTCATTTTTGCGCTGCTTGCCGCCGTGCTGCTGGTGTTTAACTTCACCGCGCCTCATCCTTACCTGGCCGTGGCCACCGTGCTGCTGTGGGGCGCCGTCGCCTTCGGTAACGTGCCCGGCCTGCAGGTCTATGTGGTGCGCCAGGCCGAGCGCCACACGCCGCAGGCGGTGGACGTGGCCTCTGGCCTGAACATCGCCGCCTTCAACCTGGGCATTGCCTTTGCGGCCTGGGCCGGCGGCCTGGTGGTGACCCACCTGGGCCTGATGCACACACCCTGGATAGGCGCAGTGGTGGTGCTGGGCGCGCTGGCCCTGACTTACTGGAGCGGTCGCCTGGATCAGCGTGAGGGCCTGCCGGCCCGCGCTGCCAGCCAGCGTCCCGTGCCCATTCACTAATTTTTAACCATCAAGAAGGACATCACTATGACTATTCCCGCATTCGGCCTAGGCACCTTCCGCCTCAAAGGCCAGGTCGTTATTGACTCCGTCAGCAACGCGCTTGAGCTCGGCTACCGCGCCATAGACACCGCACAAATCTACGGCAACGAAGCCGAGATCGGTCAGGCCGTAGAAGCCAGCAACGTGGCGCGCAGCGAGCTGTTTCTGACCACCAAGATCTGGACGGAAAACCTGGCGGCCGACAAGCTGATTCCCAGCCTGAAAGACAGCCTGGCCAAGCTGCGCACCGACCATGTCGACCTCACGCTGATCCACTGGCCGTCACCGGGCGGCGCCGTGCCTCTGGCCGACACCTTGGCCGCGCTGATGCAGGCCAAGGCACAAGGCCTGACGAAACAGATTGGCATCTCCAACTTCAACATCGCCCTGATGCAGGAAGCGATCAGCATCGTGGGCGCGGCCAACATCGCCACCAACCAGATCGAACTCAGCCCGTATTTGCAGAATCGCAAGGTGGCCGACTTCGTCCGCAGCCAGGGCATTCACATCACCTCCTACATGACGCTGGCCTACGGCAAGGCGCTGCAAGACCCGGTGCTGCAAGCCATCGCGCGGCAGCACGGAGCCACCACCGCGCAGGTAGTGCTGGCCTGGGCCATGCAGCTGGGCTACGCGGTGATTCCCTCATCGACCCAGCGCGCCAACCTGCAAAGCAATTTGCAGGCAGCACAGCTGCGCCTGAGCGAAGCCGACATGGCGCAGATCGCGGCGCTGGAGCGCAATGAGCGCCTGGTCGATCCCCAAGGTCTGGCGCCGCAGTGGGATTGAGTTGAGCGGCTGGGGCGTTTAGCCGCTCTGGTTTTTAAGCCAAACAGGGCTGTAACGACCTAGGTGTATGCGCAAGCTGCTATTTATTCAGGAGCGGTTTGGCTGGCTTCGGCCCCCGGCCTTTCCTCATGCCCACCCGGATGTATGGCAAAGCGGGCCGGGTCGCGCCCGTGCACCGGGGCTGCGCTGTCAAACGACCAGCCGCCAAACTGCGTGCGCCGATAGTCGGCCAGGGTCTGCGCGATCTCGGCCTGGGTGTTCATCACGAACGGGCCGTACTGCACCACCGGCTCGCCTATGGGCTTGCCCTGCAGCAGCAAAAACTCGGCGACCTCATTGCCGTTGGCAAGCAGCACCTCGGCATCGGCGCGCAGTTCTATGGCCGAGGCGATGCTGACGTCCTGGCCGGCGATGCTGACCGACTGGCCCTTGAAGAAATACAGGCTGCGCCGCGTGCCCTGGCCCAGTGCTGGGGGCAGCGTCCACTGGGCGCCGGGTTCCATGCGAAGGGTCCAGATCGCCACGTCGGCATCCAGCTGTGCGGCCCAGGAGTCGGGTGGCGGCGCCAGCGGCGTCAGCGCTTGCTGGTCCGCTTCCTGGCCAGCATCCTGCAGACGCCCGGCGATCACGGTGACTTCGGTCGTGCGGCCATGTGCGTCGCTGTCGACCCGGCGCGGAATGCTTTCCGACCAGAACATGGTGAAGTAGGGCTCGGCCATCTTGCTGCGCGCCGGCAGGTTCAGCCAGATCTGGAACAGCTCCAGCGGATTGGGCGTGTCCTGCTTGAGCAGCGGAAACATTTCGGAGTGAACAATGCCCTTGCCGGTGGTGAGCCACTGCACATCGCCCTGGCCAAAGCGCGCCTGGGCGCCCAGCGAATCGGCGTGGTCTATCAGGCCCTTGCGGGCAATCGTCACGGTTTCAAAACCGCGGTGCGGGTGCGGCGGAAAACCCGGCACCTGCTCACCGTGGTACATGCTCCAGCCGTCCTTGCGGCTGAAATCTTGGCCGATATCGCGGCCGGCCAGCGAGGCGGCCGGGCCCATGTCGGCGTTGGCCGCTGGATAGGCGTCGTCGTGATAGACGCAAAAGAGAAACGGGTCTAGGGTTTCCCAGGGAAACCCGAGGGGCTTGATCTGAACGATGGGATGGGTCGCAGGTCGGGTCATGGTGGTGCTTTCAAAAGCTAGAGATGAGGGCGCATCGCAGGGGCTCAAGCCTTCAACTTCCAGCCGGTGTGAAAGATCCACCACACCGTGCCAATGCACAAGCTCAGGAAACCCAGAATGGCTGCGATGCTGATGCCGACATTGACGTCCGCCACACCGTAAAAGCTCCAGCGGAATCCGCTGATCAGGTACACCACCGGATTGAACAGGGTGATCTTCTGCCACAGGGGCGGCAGCATGGTGATGGAGTAAAAGGCGCCGCCCAAAAAAGTCAGCGGCGTCACGACCATGAGCGGGATAACCTGCAGTTTCTGGAAGTCGTCGGCCCAAAGTCCGATGATGAAACCGAACAGGCTGAAGGTGAGCGCCGTCAGCAGCAGAAAGCACAGCATCCAGAAAGGATGGGCGATCTCGTAGGGCACAAAAATGCGGGCAGTCGCAAGAATCAGGATGCCGAGCATGAGCGACTTGGTCGCCGCAGCACCGACGTAGCCAATGACCACCTCGATGAACGAGACCGGAGCGGACAGCAGCTCGTAGATCGTGCCCGACCATTTCGGCATGTAGATGCCGAAGGAGGCGTTGGAGATGCTTTCGTTGAGCAGCGCCAGCATGACCAGGCCTGGAATGATGAACGCGCCGTAGCTGATGCCGTCGATGTCGCCCATGCGTGAACCGATGGCCGCGCCAAACACCACGAAGTACAAGGACGTTGAAAGCACCGGCGAGGCGATGGATTGGGTCAGCGTGCGAAAGGTACGCGCCATTTCGAAGCGGTAGATGGCGCGGATGGCGTGCCAGTTCATGCGTTCTCCTTCGCTATCGCCGGCTTGCCTGCGTGGACCAGGCTGACGAATATGTCTTCCAGTGAACTCTCGCTCGAATGCAGATCCTTGAAGCCAATGCCATGCTCGACCAGCCGTTTGAGCAGCGCTGCAATACCGGTTTCCTCGGTCTGGGTATCGAAGGTATAGACCAGGGTGTGGCCTTCCCCGGCCAGTTCCAGCGGCAGGCCGGCCAGCGCATCCGGAATGCGCTGCAAGGGCGCCTGCAGTTGCAGCGTCAACTGCTTTTTTCCCAGCTTGCGCATCAGCACGGCCTTGTCTTCGACCAGAATCAGCTCGCCCTTGCGGATGATGCCGATGCGGTCCGCCATTTGCTCGGCTTCCTCAATATAGTGCGTGGTCAGAATGATGGTGACGCCACTGCTGCGCAAATCCCGCACCATTTGCCACATGTCGCGGCGCAGCTCGACATCGACGCCTGCGGTAGGTTCGTCGAGGAACAGAATGGTCGGCTCGTGCGACAGGGCCTTGGCGATCAACACGCGGCGCTTCATGCCGCCCGAGAGGGTCATGATCTTGCTGTCTTTCTTGTCCCACAGCGACAGATCGCGCAGCACCTTCTCGACGTAGGCCGGGTTGGGCGGCTTGCCAAAAAGGCCGCGGCTGAAACTCACGGTGGACCACACGGTTTCGAAGGCATCGGTCGATAGCTCTTGCGGCACCAGCCCGATTTTGGCGCGCGCCCCCCGGTAGTCGCCAACGATGTCGTGACCGTCCGCCGTCACGCTGCCCGAGCTCGGCTTGACGATGCCGCAGACGATGTTGATCAGCGTCGTTTTACCGGCACCGTTCGGACCGAGCAAGGCGAAGATTTCCCCTTGCTGGATGTCCAGATTGACCGACTTGAGTGCGTGAAAGCCCGAGGCGTAGGTTTTGCTGAGCTGGTGAATGGAAATAATGACTGGCACTCGGTGTCCTGATGTCGTGAAGGGGCAGATGAAAGGGTATCTGCCTGCCTCACTTTAACGTCAATGTGCGAAAGACGCCGAACCAGCAAGCCGTCAATGACAGCGCGGACTGGCGATCGGACTATAGGCCTTGCATCGGATAGTTGAGTTTGGGATACCAGTCGCTTCCACGCCCTTCGGGTGTGCTGTCGAGGATGGTCCAGAGCGGCATCAGGTCAGGTGCGCCGCGCGGATCCTGGCCGGGGTCGGCGGTCACAGCTCCCATCTCGCCGCTCCAGAAATGACGAATGCTGCCATCGCGCCGGGTGAAGACATTGAAGGCCGGGATATCCGCGTCGTCCGCGCTCACATAGTCGCGGGTGTAGTCGCCGATGGTGTCCGAATACAGCCTGAGATGGCGCCAGCCGCGCTCTTTCTTGAATGCCAGGAGGCGTGCTATGGGCGAGCGGGCCAGCACCACCAGCGCTATGCGCTGCTCGACGTCGGCAGATTCGCCGTCCCAGGCGGAGAGCAGCGAGGTGCACATCGGGCAGGGCCGCTCGCGCTTGGGCCCGTACATGTAGCTGTAGACAGCAAGCGTCTGCTTGTCGCCAAACAGCTCGGAGAAGGTCACCGGACCGTTCTCGCCTTCGAAGCGGTATTCCTTGGGCACCACGCCTCCGGCCGGCAGGGCGCGGCGCTGCTGCGCCACCCGCTCGATGTGGCGCCTGAGTTCGATTTCCTCCACCAGGAGCGCATCCCGCGCGCGCCGGTAGTCGTCACTTTCGTTGGGGAAACGAACCCCGTTTTTCTTCGCCAGTTCGCTCGCCGGCGTGAGTTGCTGATGGGCGCTCATGCTCATTCTCCAACAGGTGTTTCATCCACTGCTTAGGCCGCAGGGCTTACTTCACCCGGCGGTAGGTCGCCGTCATGAAGCGCTGCCAGGAGCCGTCGGGCTGCTTGGCCTGTGAATGCAGGGTGCGCTCGTCTTTGCTTTTGATCGTGATGACGTCCTGGTAATGCGCCGTGCTGCCGTCGCCCTTGAAGCTAGGCCCTTCGGTGTCCAGCGTCAGCACCTTGCCCGCTTCGTCCAGCGTGCCGCGGTAGACAAACATGCCGCTCATCATGGAGCCGGCCCAGTGGCCGACAAAGGCTTTTTTCGCCGTGTCATAACCCAGCGTCATCAACATTTCACAAGGGCCGCCGCCGGGCATGGTGCCCTTGCCTTCACAGACCACCCACAAGTCGCCCAGGCCGCGCACGCTTTCCGTGCCCGAACTCTTCATGGGCGGCTCGCCGGGCGGGCCGTCACACTCGCCCTCCATGGTCCACTGGCCCAGCAGCTGCTGCAGCCAGACATGCTCTTTTTGCGCTTTGTCGGTTTCCATCAGACATCTTTCCGCTTGGTTTGAAACTGCTGGCTTGCCAGCGGCCTCACATGGGTTTCGGGTTGATCACCATCCACGACACGCCAAAGCGGTCGGCCACCATGCCGAAGCTGGTGGCGAAGAAAGTCTCCGTCATGGGCATCTGCACCTGGCCGCCGTCGCCCAGGGCCTTGAACAGGCGCTGCGCCTGCGCGTCATCGCTGGCGGTGATGGACAGCGAAAAGCCCTTGAACTCGGCCTTGCCCTCTGCCATGCCGTCCGAAGCCATCACCTGCGTGTCGCCGACGCGAAAGTTGGCGTGCATGATGTGATTGGGCGAGATCTTGCTGGCGCCTGAACCGCCCGCGCACATCTCCGGCGACGGCGGCTCCGGGCTGTCGCTGTAGCGCATCATCGCCGTCACTTCGGCGCCTATGGCGGCCTTGTAAAAATTCAGGGCCTCCTCGCAGCGGCCATCAAAAAACAAATAGGGCTGAACTAGCATGGGAATCTCCTTTTTTACACAGGGGGTTGGGGAAGCAAGTGATCGCTTGGAGGCTCTGAGCCATTTCGCCGTTTCGTTTAGGCGCGCACTCAGAGCGTTTGAAAAGAAAGTTTCATGGGTTTTCCTGGCGGGTCCTCAGGCCTCCTCATAGGCCTGCTGCAGTTGCTGGATGTCCAGCTTGACCATCTGCATCATGGCCTTCATGACACGCCCGGCCTTGACCGGGTCTTGGTCGCTCAGCAATGGCCCCAGGATGCTGGGCACGATTTGCCAGCTCACGCCATACTTGTCCTGCAGCCAGCCGCATTGCTGGATGGTGCCGCCGGCGGAAAGTTTTTCCCACAGCTCATCAACCTCTTGCTGCGTCTGGCAGTCAACAAACAGGGACAGGCCGGGGGCAAAGCCGAAGTCCGCGCCGGCGTTGAGCACCATGAACTGCTGGCCTTCGATCTCGAAGCTGCCGGTCATGAAGGAGCCCTTTTCGCCCGGCCCGGTGTCGCCGTAACGGCGGATCTCGCCGGCCTTGGCGTTTTTGAACACCGAGATGTAGAAGTGAAAAGCCTCTTCGGCCTGCTGGCCGAAGGTCAGAAACGGGGTGATCTTTTGCATCAAAAGTCTCCTGGGGTGGCTTGCCTGAGGGGAAGTGCCAAGGTATTGTGTACACCGTCCACAATAGAATAACAAAGACAATGGACAGTGTCCACATCAAGAAGTAAGTAGTCATGACAAATGCATCCCGGCCGTCCGCCGTCCGCAGCACCTACCGCCACGGCGACCTGCGGCGCGTGTTGCTAGAGGCCGGCATAGAGCTGGCGCGCAGCGGCGGGCCTGATGCCGTGGTGCTGCGCGAAGCCACGCGCCGCGCCGGTGTGGCGCCCAACGCCGCCTACCGTCACTTCGCCAGCCGCCAGGCCTTGCTGCAGGCGGTGCGCGCCGCCGCCCTGTCGGCCGTGGCCGGGGCCATGGAAGCCGAACTGGCGGCCCTGCCCAGCGGCCTGCCGCCCGCCGAGCTGGCCCGCGCCAGCGTGCGCGCGGTCGGCACCGGCTATCTGCGTTTTGCCCAGGCCGAGACCGGTTTGTTCCGCACCGCCTTTGGCCCATCCAACGATTTGAAAGAGTCCACGCCCGATCCGGCCCGGGCTGGCGAGAGCGGCCTCAACCCCTTTCAGTTGCTGACGGCCGCGCTTGATCAGCTGGTGGCGGCCGGCCTGATGCCCGCCGAGCGCCGCCCCGGCGCCGAGTTCCTGGCCTGGTCGGCGGTGCACGGCCTGGCCATGCTGGTGATAGACGGCCCGCTGGGCCCGGTCATAGGGCCGCAGATGCAGCAGGTCGGCCAGCGTTTGCTGGACATGGTGGAAAAGGGGCTGTAACGGTGATTGGCTGCCCAACGCCCGGTTTATATGAAAAAAGTGGTTGTAGCCCATGCTGGATGGGCGCAAAAAGCTATCAAAACAGGAGCGATCCAGCCTGCCGTGGCAGGCCGGATCGCGGCGCTTACTGCGCCATCTGGCCGAAGCGGCCGGCGTTGAAGTCTTCCATGGCCTGGACGATTTCGCTGCGCGTGTTCATCACGAACGGGCCATGGCCAACAATCGGCTCATCAATCGGCTCGCCGCTCAACACCAGCAGCGTGGCGTCGCCGTTGGCCTCCAGCGTCAGCCGGTCGCCGGCGCGGTCCAGCAGCGCCATGTGGGCCTCGCGCACCACCTCGCTACCGTTGACCAGCACCGTGCCGTGCAACACCACCACCATGGCGGTGTGGCCCTCGGGCAGCGCCAGGCTGGCCTGCTTGCCCTGGCCCAGTTTCACGTCCCAGACATTGATGGGCGTGTAGGTCTGGGCCGGCCCGCGCTGGCCGTCGTAGTCGCCGGCAATCACGCGCAGGCTGCCGGCCGCATCGGGCAGCGCCACGGCGGGAATCTGCGCATCGACAATGCCCTGGTAATGCGGCGCCGTCATCTTGTCCTTGGCCGGCAGATTCACCCACAGCTGCACCATCTCGAACGGGCCGCCCTGCTGCGTGTAGGCCGGCGAGTGGTATTCCTTGTGCAAAATGCCGGCGCCCGCCGTCATCCACTGCACGTCGCCCGGGCCAATCACGCCGCCGCCGCCGGTGGAATCCTGGTGCTCGACCTCGCCCTTGTAGACGATGGTCACGGTCTCAAAACCGCGGTGCGGGTGCTGGCCCACGCCGCGCGGTGTCTTGGCGGGTTTGAATTCCGCCGGACCGGCATAGTCCAGCAGCAAGAAGGGGCTGGCGTGCTGGCCCAGGCTGTCATAGCTGAACAGCGAACGCACCGGAAAACCGTCACCCACCCAATGCGCATTAGGGTTGCCGTAAATGCCCAAAACCTTCTTCATGATCAGCTCCTTTTCAAACGTGGTGGCAGAGAAAAACTGCCATGGCTCAAAGATAAGGCTGGAACGCTGAAGCCGGTAGTCCGGCAAATTTGCCATCAGCGTTCTATTTGAGGAACAATGACGCCATGCAAGACCTCAACGACCTTTATTACTTCGTGCAGGTGGTCGAGCACCAGGGTTTTGCGCCCGCGGGCCGTGCGCTCAACACGCCCAAGTCCAAGCTGAGCCGGCGCATCGCTCTGCTGGAAGAACGCCTGGGCGTGCGCCTGATCCAGCGCTCCACGCGCCGCTTTGCCGTCACCGAGGTCGGTCAGGAGTACTACCGCCATTGCCTGGCGATGCTGGTCGAGGCCCAGGCGGCGCAAGAGGTGATTGACCGCGTCAGCGCCGAGCCGCAAGGCACCCTGCGCATCAGTTGCCCCACCGCCTTGCTCGACTACCAGTTGGGTGAGATGCTGGCGCGCTTCATGGCCGCCTGCCCGCGCGTGCAGCTGCAGCTGGAAAGCACCAACCGCCGCGTCGACGTGATTGGCGAGGGCTTTGACATCGCCATACGCGTGCGCTTTCCGCCGCTGGAAGACAGCGGCCTGGTGATGCGCGTGCTGGGCGACAGCACGCAATGCCTGGTCGCCAGCCCGCAGCTGCTCAAAAGCATCAGCGCGCCGCTGGTGCCGGCCGACCTGGGCCACCTGCCCAGCCTGGATGAAGGGCCGCCGCACCGCGAGCACGCCTGGAAGCTGCAAGGCCCGGACGGCGCCACCGCTGTGGTGCCTCACAGCCCGCGCCTGATCAGTGATGACAGGCTGGCGCTGCGCCTGGCCGCGCTGCAAGGCGTGGGCGTGGTGCAACTGCCGACCATGATGGTGCAACACGATGTGCAGCAGGGCCGGCTGGTGGATTTGCTGCCGCAGTGGCGGCCACGGCCCGGTGTCGTGCATGCCGTGTTTCCCTCGCGCCGGGGCTTGCTGCCGGCGGTGCGGGAGCTGATCGATTTTCTGGCGGCCGAATTTGCCAAACCGGCCTGACCGGCCACAAGCTTGACGGTTTCTTGACGGCACCGATTCAGCCTTAGAGTGTGGCTACCCCAACCTCATTTCACCCACACCATGCCACTACCTCTACGCCGCCGGCTTTCTCTACTCGCTTTGTTGGCCTTGGCGCTGTTTTTGTCGGGCTGCGCTGCGCCGCCCCGTGTGATTGAAAACTCGCTGGGCATGAAGTTTGTGCGGGTGCCGGCCGGTGAATTCCTGATGGGCAGCAATGAGTCGCCCGAGGCCCTGGCCAGTGACTACCCGGCTTATGAGCGCAAGCGTTTTGTCGAGCTGGCCGACGAGGCTCCGGTGCACAAGGTGCGCATAAGCCGGCCTTTTTATCTGGGCCAGCATGAGGTCACGGTAGGGCAGTTTCGCCAGTTCCTGGCGGCCTCGGGTTACACGCCGGAATCCATTGCCGACGGCACTGGCGGCTATGGCTACAACCCGGCTTACGACCCGGCCAAGTCGCAGCGCGGCGATGCCTTTGAAGGCCGCGACCCCAAGTATTCCTGGCGCCAGCCCGGCTTTGCGCAGGACGACACGCATCCGGTGCTCAATGTGACCTGGAACGACGCCGTCGCCATGAGCCGCTGGCTGAGCCAGAAGGAAGGCAAGACCTACCGCCTGCCGACCGAGGCCGAATGGGAATACGCCTGCCGCGCCGGCTCAACCACGCGCTACCCTGGCGGCAACGCCCCCAGCGCGCTGCTGCAAAGCGCCAACACCTTTGATGCCGATGCCGCCAAAAACTGGCCGGCCTGGCAGCCCTATGCACTGCCGGGCCGCGACGGCTATGCCTTCACCGCACCGGTAGGCAGCTTTGAGCCCAACGCCTTTGCGCTTTACGACATGCTGGGCAATGCCTGGGAATGGACGGCCGACTGGCACGATGAAAACTATTACGCCAAAGCCCCGCTGAACGACCCGCCCGGACCGGCCGACGGCAGCGTGCGCGTGCGCCGTGGTGGCTCCTGGCACACCTGGGCGCTGTATGCGCGCTGCAGCTACCGCAACTGGAACTCGCCGCAGACCCGCTACACCCTGGTCGGCATGCGCCTGCTGCGCGAGGCCGATGCCGCGGGGAATTGATGGTTTGAGGGCCAAACAGGGCGCTAGCCCATGGTGGACGGGCGCAATAAGCTATTAAAACAATAGCTAAAAAAAGAGCTAGAGAAGCTTGTCCATGCGCGCATTGCGCAGCGTCACGCCCCGCCTTTCAAGCTGTTGGCGCGCTTGCGGCGCCACCCCGCTTTTGCCGCATCCCGTCCTGTCAGAAGTCGTGCCGCAGGCCGACGCCGAAGACGCGCTTGTCCATGCCGGGCTTGCTGGAGTCGACTTTGTCATGGTCGTAGAAGGCCTGCAGTTCGGAGCGTTTTGACAGCGCGTAGGTGTAGGCCAGTTGCTGCTTTGGGCGGTCGGCCGTGAGTGAAGTCTGCAGGTCGCGGTTCATGACGTTGAGCACCACGGCGTGCGCCTTGTGCGCAAACTTGACGCCCAGCACCCAGTAGTCCACATTGCGCCGGCTGGCGGGCGTGTTCGCATAGCTGTCACGCCCCACCAGGACATAAGGTGCGACCCAACCGATGTCGTAGCGCAGGCCGGTCTGCCATTTGCTGGAAAACTCGTTGGGCAGGAGTCCGCCCGGGCGGGAATCGCGACCATGGCTGAGACCGGTGCGCCAGGGGCCGTTGGCGTAGGTCACTCCCAGATCGAGCGACTTGCCGCCGCTCTCCAGGTTCACATTGTCTGGCTGCCCGCGCAGGTAGTAGCGCGCGCGAACGACGAAGTTGGCCAGGTTCGGACTGGCGTAGCCGATCGCATTCGAGGTCCGGTTGCGCAAGTTCAGGTAGTTGGGGCCGATCTGGGTGGCTCCGGCATCGTTGGGCGCCAGGTTGATGATAGACAAGGCTTGCGAAAAAATCGGTGAGCGGACCGGCGTGCCCGAGTCCAGGCGCCCCAGCGCCACGGTGCCGAATCCCCCTTTCAGCCCGACATAGCTGTTCCGGTATGCGGGGCTGATGGCGGCACCCGAGGAAGCGTCGAAGCCCATCTCCAGGCCGAACAGGGTGGACAAGCCTTCGCCAAGGTTCTCGCTGCCGCGGAATCCCAGTTTCGATCCGTTTTCTTCCACGTCGATCTTGCTGGCGCCATTCCCGGTCTTGGTGTGATTGAGCGAGGTGATGATCCTGCCGTAGACCTGCACTGTGGATTGCGCGGCGGCCGGTGGGATGGAGCTGGCGAGCAGCAGGATGCCGATGGCACCCGAAAAAAGTTGATTTGTCACTACTTTTGCACTTTATGTTGTTGTGACGGAATTCTCAGGTTCACCAGGGACGCGTACAACGACGCTCTGACTTCCATAGCAACAAAGGGAACAATCCGGCGGCTTTTCACGGTGGCAGATGCTGCGCTTGAGGGGCTCGGCGGCCACGTGCTGGGGCAAGGCCAGCGCATAGCAACAAACGCAACAATCGCCGCGCTTTAAGCGTTGCCTGGCGTGGTGGCGCAGATGACACTTGCCGCTAATCAATCACCACCAGAGGATCCACGTGACGAATGCTAATTTCAACCTTGGCCGCTACCTGTTCGATGGCAAGATCGTTATCGGGCGCCCCGACAAGGACGCCATCGACATCGTGAGTGAGAACGACGATCTTCCGCGCATGCTGGCCTCGCCGGAATCCGCCGCCGCTGCTGCCATCCGGCGTATCCCGGCCGGCGGTGCCAAGATGCTGGCGCCGCTTGATCCGCGCGCCCGCGTTTTCGCCATCGCCATCAACTACCACGCCCACGGCGCCGAAGCCAAGGCGCTGCCGCCCTCGCGGCCCCTGATGTTCTATAAAGCGCCTTCGAACTTTGTGGGCCATGGCGAAACCCTCAACCCGAACAAGCAGATGACCGCCAAGTTCGACTACGAGGGCGAAATCGCTGTGGTGATAGGCCGCACCTGCAAGAACGCGACGCTGGAAAATGCCTTGAGCTTCGTGGCCGGCGTCTGCGCCTTGGACGACGGCAGTGCGCGCGACCTCAGCAAAGTCGCACTCGGAAATCCCGAGACCGCGACCGTCCTCTGGCCTGACTGGACCGCCAACAAGGGCCTGGATGGCGGCTCCGCGCTGGGCCCCACCATTACTTGCGGACCGGACATCCTCACGGCGCTGCGCGAGCGCAGCTTGAGGATCACCACGCGGCTGAACGGTGAGCAGGTGCAGAACGAGAGCATGAAGGAAATGATCTTCTCGACCGAGCAGATCATCGCCACGCTGTCTTCTTACATGACCCTGCTGCCCGGCGACGTCATCGCCACCGGCACCCCAGCGGGTGTCGGCGTGGCCCGCAACCGCTTTCTGACCACCGGCGATCAGTTGGAGATCCAGGTCAGCGGCCTCGATGCGTTGAGCGTCAAGGTCGGCTAAGGCACCCAGAAGCGGAGACAAGAACATGCTCAACAAACGAGATATTCTGAAGGCCGCAGGCGCCCTGCCGCTCGCGTGGTCTGGGGTCGCGCCCCTGACTGCGTCTGCGCAGAGCCACGGCTACCCCAGCAAGCCGGTCACCCTCGTGTTGGCGTTCGGGGCCGGCAATGCAGCGGACACCATTGGACGCCTGGTGGCCCATCATCTGAGTGGCTTCCTGGGGCAGCAGGTCATCATCGATAACCGTCCTGGCGCTGGTGGCGTGGGCGCCGTCAAACTGGTCGCAGGCGCGAAGCCGGACGGCTATACCCTGCTCTACATCGGCGCCGGGGTGGCCATCAGCCAGGCCTTGTTCAAACCCCAGCCCTACGACATGCTGGAGAGCTTCGCGCCGGTATGCACCGTCAGCAGCAATGACGTCCTTCTTCTGGTGCGCAAGGACTCCCGATTCGCCCGGATGGAAGACTTCATCCGCGAAGCCAGGGAGAAAAAAGGCGATTTGATGGTCGGGGTCAGCCTGCTGGGAACCACCCAGCACTTGAGTGCGGAGCTCCTCAAGCTGCGCGCCAAGGTTGACTTCACCATCGTGCCTTTCAAGACGGCCTCCGCAGTGACCACCGCCCTGTCCGCAGGGGACATCGACCTCGCGTTCGAGTACGTTCCACCCGCGCTGGCGCTGATCAGGAGCGGCCAGCTCAGGGCCCTGGCCATCGCCAATGCGAAGCGCTCCGAGGTGCTTCCCAATGTCCCGACAGTCGCCGAGCAGGGCGTTAGCGACTTCAATGTGTCGTCCTGGGGCATGTTCGTAGCGCCGGCGCAGACACCCGGCCCCGTGGTCCAGCGCCTGAACCAGGAGGTGGTTCGGGCTCTGCGCCAGCCGGACGTGGTGAAGCGCTTCGCGGACATGGGCATCAGGGCGCCTGGGGGAACACCGGCGCAGGCGCGCGAACTGATGACGAGCGAGATCGTCCGATGGGCCAATGTGGTCAATGAATCAAAAATCTCCCTGAAGTAAAGAGTATTGCCCTGCCGCGGCACAGCATCACACACAACACGAGGATCACCATGACAAACGCACTATCGAATCAATCGGTCCAGGATGACATCCAAAAGTCATCCATGGAACAGGATCGTCACCAGCAGTTGACCGCCCGGATGGCTCAACTGGCCGAAACTTCGGCCGGCACCCCCATGGGTAAGCTACTGCGCAAATTCTGGCATCCCATCGCTCTTTCCAAGAGCGTCGCCCCTGGGAAGGCGCGTGAAGTTCGCCTGCTGGGCGAGGACCTGGCGCTTTACCGCGGCGAGGGCGGCAGCGCCCACCTGCTGGCCAATCGCTGCGCTCACCGGCTGACCAAGCTGCACACCGGTTGGGTCCAGGGGGACGAGCTGCGCTGCATGTACCACGGCTGGAAGTACGACGCCCGCGGCCAGTGCGTCGAACGGCCGGCCGAGCGGCCCGGCAGCCACGGCAGCATCCGTGTGACGGCCTATCCCGTCCACGAGTACTGCGGCATCATCTTTGCCTACCTGGGAGAGGGTGAGGCGCCGGTGTTCGACTTGCCGCGCAAGCCCAGGTTCGAGGAGGCAGGCGTCATGCTGTTCCCGCGCCAGGAAATCTGGCCTTGCAACTGGCTCCAGCATGCGGAAAACTCCCTGGATGCCGTGCACGTGAGCTTTGCCCACCAGATGGGCAAGGTCGGGGTCTTCGGCGATGCCATCACCAGCGATATCCCAACCTTGAAATACGAAGAAACTTCCGCCGGCATCCAGCAGACCGCCGTGCGTGTTTCTGGCGGCAAGTCCCAGGTCCGGGTGAGCGACTGGACTTTCCCCTATGGCAACCACGTTGCCATGCCCGCGGTGTACGAAGGCGGACCGTGGATGGAAAGCGCGAACTGGATGGTGCCCATTGATGACACGCACACCCTGCGGGTCTCGCTGCGCGCAGCGCCATCGACCAATCCGGAGGCCGATACCAAGCTCCAGGAATATTTTGACGGCTGCGACGACTACTGCGCCACGGACTACCACGACGAACTGTTCGCCGGCAACTACCCGGACGATCCCCTGGTGCGTCTGACCAGTGCCCAGGACTACGTGGCACTCATAGGCCAGGGCGCGATCGCCGACCGCGTGCACGAGCGGCTAGGTGCGTCCGACCTGGGCATCGCGATGCTGCGCCGGATTATTGCGCGCGAGCTGGAGGCGATCCGCACAGAGGCGCCGACCAAGGAATGGAGCCGCATCAACCAGGCGTCCACGCTCATTCAGCACACGGCAGCAGTAGCCGCTGACTGAGGAAACAAGCCTGTACCCACAGCACGGGTTGGCGCCGCTTGTCGAGCGGCACCGTGCCCGTCTGTGAGGCAGGCTTTTTACGGCAACGAGAGGCTTCCTATGAACGGCGCTGAAAACCTTGTCCACACGCGCATCGGCAACCCTGTCGATGTGTGCTTTACGAACCCTGACACCTCGGAGATGCACTTTGTCGCAGCGCTTGACAAGGAGGCTACTTCACATGGAACTTTCCGTATGCAACGTCTAGACCTGCTCGGTGTACAAGCCTTTATCAGCATCGCCGAGGCCGGCAGCTTCAATGTTGCCGCGCACCATCTCTACATTTCTCCGACGGCGCTGACGCGCCGGCTGCAGAAGCTGGAGGCCACATTGGGGCTGCCGCTGATCGAGCGCACCACGCGATCGATGACGGTGACGCGCGTCGGCATGGAGTTCCTGCCCAAGGCCATCCGCATTGTGCGCGAGCTGGCCAGCGCTCTGGACGAATTGAAAATCAAGGCCACGCAGGATTCCGACGAGGTCGTCATGGGCTGCCCTGCCAATGATCGCGGCCAGTCGACTCGCGGGAATCGCGCGCGAGCATGGTCGGCGCTAGCCGAGTAATAACATCCAGGTTCTCGACCGCGTTGCGTCATCGAAATCCGCGCGGCGATGCTGCGCGGCGAGGCCGACTTTGCGATCTCGGTCCTCGTTGCAGATGCTGATAATCATTGACCATCATTCCGGTAGACGCTGACCACTTCGCTGGTCTTGACCATCAAATGTCGGCTTCGGAGAAGAATCGACGTCTCCTTTGGGCCTTGGATTCAACCGGGCGTTCATTTTTCAACGTCCAAGGCTTGATGAAACGTCTACAAGCAGATGAAACAATTTCAGCGCAACCTGTTACTGCACATCAATGCAGCCACAAAAGCGTGCCAGCTCGCTGATGGCATCCTGCAGCCGCAGATGAAAAAGTGCATCAGGCACCCAACCCTGCTCCAGATGCAGGTTATGCACATGAAGACGAGCAGCTGCCCGGTCTGCCTTGCAGTCGATGCGGCCTACAAAGGCTCCTTGCCACAGAATGGGCAAACAGAAATAACCGTACTTGCGCTGGGTCGCTGGCACATAGCTCTCAAGCCGGTACTCAAAGTTGAACATCTGCATCAAACGTTCACGATGAATCACGGCGTTGTCAAAGGGCGATAGCAGGCGTACCTCAGCGTCTGCTGGCGAATGGCGGTCTGCTCGAGGCTCGCCCACCACGGCATAGGTATCTGGCTGAGCTGGGTCATCCAATTTATGTACAGCACCTTGTTCCAGACGAGCTCGCAGCAGTTCCCGCATCGCATTGCGCAAGGGCTTTCCGGTACGCAAATGAAGGAGTTGACCCAAGGTAAAAACACCATGCGCACGCATGGCGCTATCCAGCAGATAAGCAGCCATTTCCTCGACGGTAGGTTCTTGCTGATTCACGCTTGGGGGTAGCAGTTGTTCCGGCAGGACATAAAGCTTTTCCATACCGTTACGCTCGCGAATCATCAAGTCGCCTTGCATGAACAATTTGTCGAGCGCTCGCCGACCCGGGCCATGGTCCCACCACACGCCTTTGCCTTTAGTGCTTTCTTTCAGGTCGCGTGTTTTCAGCGCACCTTCGCCTCGCACACGAGCAAGAATTTCTGCCATTAGCTCCTTGTCGACGCTCTTGAAGTAGGGACTCTCACCACGTCGAAAAGAGAGCATGCGTGGCAGCGCATACCGGTAGTCACGCATAGGCAGGTAAGCCGCAGCATGGAACCAGTATTCAAAAATTTTTCCGGCGCTGGTTAGCTGGTTCAGGTCCTGGAGTGAATAGCCAGGCACCCTGCTCCAGAGAACATGGTGATGTGCGCGCTCCACAACGGATAGCGTGTCTATCTGCACATAGCCTAGATGCTCAACCGCAGCCAAGGTACCAGCAAGGCCCTTGCTAAACCTCTTGCGCGACCCCAGCCCCTGAGAGGCGAGCGCAAGGTATCGCCAGCGCATTTGCAATGATGGAGTTGCCACGCTTTTTACTGGTGAGGGTGTCCTGGGAACTGTTTAGCGTCATCACATATGTCGTACCAGTTGGGCTTTTCCTGGACGAATTCGTGGAACAGGTTGCTAAGCGGCAATTCGTCGTCAAAGCAATTGGCGGCAACAGGGAACGACTCGCTGCTTGAGGTCACTTCGCCCAGCGCAGAGCCGCAGCGCGAGCAAAAGCAGCGGCTGTATTTGTAAGGGGCTTGCGGCTTGAATGTGGTGATGGAGTCTGCGCCAGAAAGCAATGTGAAGGTGTCACGCTTGACGAACACGAAGGTGCTGGCTCCTATCTTTCGGCAGCGGCTGCAATGGCATGTACCCATCATGGTTGGTGGACTGGTGACCGAAAATTTCACTTCTCCACAGCAGCAGCTACCTTTAAACATGGCTTATCTTTCATCTTGAATGCGGCACTGTATATTAATACAGTACATCAAGAATGCCCAATGTTCTTTTCAGAGTTCTTGCACGCGAACGAATTTCTGCTTTGGGTCGATAGCGGCGCCGAGTGGCCGCTACTAAGCCGCGACACCGACCGGCCGGATTTGGCCGCATTTTTCCTTTATGGGCGACACGCCAAGAAATAGCCGATGGTAGCCTTCGCTGCGGCTTGCCCTGGGCACGAATCCATCACTTTCATTTTGTTCCGCTACTTCCGGGTTGCAGTACTAGAACCAGGAAAGACCGTACCAATCCCACAATTGAAAGCGCCCGATGAGCTTCATCGGGCGTTTCTGGCCGGACGGGTCGCCCGGATTGGTAAGCGTTTAACGCGCCATTTGGGGAGGACTTACCTTATCTTTTGCCAAGGACTTGATCGCAGCCTTCAAGCCCATTTCAGCGATAGGCCGCAGTTCCGACAGCGTTGGGGCCGTATTCTCGGCAAGGAGCTTGCGGATGGTGACGTGATCGCTTGGACTGTTGATGGATTCGCCATAAACCAGTTGGCTGTTCCTCCAACCCAGCACGCTGAACGAGTTCGACTCAATAGAACCCGTCAGCAACCATTCCTCCACACGGTCGACTCGGCCGGCCATCTGAAGCCGAACGCCGGCTTGCAGGGTCCAGAACCATGGGACATCCGGTACGGGCACGGGCGTGCCTGCAATGCTTGCTGCGACTCGCCGCGCATGGTCGGCGGCATTGCCGATGGATTCCAGCCGCGTGGCGCCCCCTTCATCATCCAGGAAGCGCGCGCAGTCGCCGATCGCGAAGATGTCCGGATCCTTGGTGCGCAGGGTGCGGTCTACGACGATTCCGTTGTCAAAATCGAGGCCGAAATCTGTCACCCATCCGCCATTTGCGAGGGCGCCGATACCCATCACCACCAGGTCTGCCTCTACGTGCGTCCCATCCGATAGCTTGACCCGAGAAACTCGACCTGATGGGCCGACTATTTCCTGAACAGACGCGTTGAAGCGGAAAGCCGTGCCGGCATCTTCGTGCTGGGCGCGCATGTAAGCTGAGGTGACCTCGCTCGCGGTTCTGGGCATCGGGCGTCCCGCAGTCTCTATGACCGTCACGGGAACCCCACGTTTTGCCACGGATGACGCGATTTCCAGCCCGATGAAACCGGCACCGATGACGCCCACGCTGGTGGCGGACGCAAGCTCGTCTCTGAGCGCGCTGGCCTGCTCTAGCGTGTGCAGGTGGTGCATGCCAGCCAGTGTGGCGCCCGAAAGCCGGAGTTGTCGCGGACTGGAGCCAAGAGCCAGCACCAGCGTCGAATATTCGAGGCTTCCATGGCTGGTCTTTACGACCTTTCGATCCCTGTCGATGCTCAACACCTCGCAGTTAAGCATCAGTTCGATATTGGCATCCGAGAAAGCGTCATGGCCACGCAACATAAGCTCGGCCGGACCGCCGTCCCCGTTGAGCCATGACTTGGACATGGGGGGGCGCTCGTAGGGGACAAAGCCACTTTTGTCCAGCACGGTGATGGGCCCTGTGTAACCACGTTCGCGCAGGCCGAATGCGACGTCAACGCCACCATGCCCGCCGCCGACGATAAGGACGGTGTTCATCGCTGAAACTTGGGAAGATGAATGACCATGTTCTCATGCTCCGGCTTGACGATGATCGCGCACGACAGCCGGCTGTTGGGCAGTCGATCCGATGCCGTGGCTTCGAGCATTTCGTCTTCATCGACGGATACCTCTGGCAGAGTATGCAGAAAATCTTCGGCAACGTAGACATGGCATGTCGCACACATCTGCTGGCCACCACATTCGGCATAGATACCCGAGACCCCGTTGAGTTGCGCGGACTTCATCAGGCTGGTTCCCACCGTGCAATCGATGGTTTTCGACTTGCCGCTGGCATCTATAAAAATTACGTTAGGCATGATATTTCACTTCCATGAAGTTAATTACTCCGCACTATCGCGCGGCAGTAGTTTCAGCGCCAGCTTTGGGCATCGGCGAACGGCCAGCTTGACACGCTCGAGCATTTCCGGCGTTTCAGGCTGAGAGACAATGCGCACGACGTCATCGTCCTCAGCGGGCTGAAAGATCGATTTTTCGATGCGCTGGCACACGCCATACCCGTCGCAAATCTCGGGGTCGACGGTCACCGTCCATTTTTGCTCGGTCATATATTTCTCCTACTCGGATTCAACGCGAAAGACGCACTTTCATGTTTTTGAAACCATTCGATTGCAGTGACCGTTCGCGAACAGGGTCTGCAATGACCTCCGCGTTGGGAAAGCGGGCAAACAACTCCTGGAACAGCACCCAGATTTCACGGCGTGCAATGTGCGCACCCATGCAAAAGTGGGGGCCACCTGCACCGAAGCTCTGGTGCAGATTGATTTCTCGCGTGATGTCGAATTTGAACGGATCTGTGAAGAGGCTTGGATCACGGTTTGCCGCGACAAACCACATGCTGATCTTCTGCCCCTTCTTCATCTGGACGCCTTTGAAGTCGATGTCCCGGGTCAGAACACGACCCTGATGCTTGAGCGGAGTCGCCCAGCGAATGACCTCTTCTGCCATCGTCCTCTCGAGCCCCATAGGATCGCTGATGAACAGGCGGCGCTGGTCCGGGAACTGCGTGAACGCCAGCATCCCGTGCGAAAGCGCTGAACGCGTTGTGCCACTGCCGGCAGAGATCATCAGACCGAAATATCCGCCCAACTCTTCCTTGTCGATCGGTTTACCGTCGACCTGAACCTGAGCCAGTTCTGAAATCAGATCTTCCTTGGGGTCGAGCAAACGCTTTGCTGCGAGATTGACGCCGTATTCGCGAAGCTCATTGACGGCTTGCTGTGGAATCTCAGGTTTGTCGACATATTCCGGTTCATGCTCGGAGCGGCCTATCGTCGACAACTTAAGCAGATGCGACCGGTCTGCGGGGTCGACGCCAACCAGGTCACAGATGATCTCGAAAGGAAGAATCGCCGCCAAATCGTCGACAAAATCGATCTCTTGTCCTTCGGACAGTTGAGACACCAGCCGGCGAGCGTGCTCCCGCACGGAACCCTCCAGGCTGCCCACCTGGCGCGGCGTAAACGCCTTGCTCACGCGTTTGCGGTTGACGGTATGGTTGGGTGGATCGAGTTCGATCAACGCGCCCGTGCCAGGCCGGACCTTGGTGCCGGCATCATGGTACACACGCACACCATATTTGCTGCTGAATGCCTCCCAGTCCTTGTCAACTTCGGAGATGTCTTCATGGTCAAGGAGTGCCCAAAAGCCCTTGCCTGCCTCTGGATGCTCGTGCCACGAAATCGGCCGTTCCTTGCGTAACAACGCGAGCGCGCCATAGAAGTCATCTCTAAGCCAGAAGTCGGGATCCCCGAGATTGATGTCGTCGAGGCCTAAAGTCGTTTGTGGTTCGGAACCTTGTACTAGCATTTTCATTTCCTTTTTTAACACCATCGATGCCGCGTTAACCGCCTCGGCGGTCAATCAGGCCTTTGACGAACTGGTCAAGCAGATCTGGGGGATTCGCAGCAAAACCGTTGTGTCTGCCAACGTCGGCTCTGCTTTCTTCTTCTTTGGCATGAATGGGCGGCGCAAGTTTTTTCCTCCCTTGCGCCCCTTGCGCTCAAACTCGCGCGGTCCGTTGCAACACCGTTTTGGTGGAGGTGTAAGCCTCCAGGCTTTGCGGTCCACCTTCGCGTCCGATACCGCTTTCCTTGACGCCGCCAAAAGGCGTGTCGGTGCCGGGCATGCCGAAGTGGTTGATCGACAGGGTGCCGCACTCCAGCTCACGCGTCAGACGCTCCGCCTCTTCCAGCGAATTGGTGAAGGCATAGGCGGAAAGGCCTACGGACAGGCTGTTGGCGAGCGCGATGGCTTGGTCCAGGTCGTCGACAGCAACGCACAGCGCCAGCGGGCCAAAGGGTTCGGTGGACATGGCCTTGGCCTGGGCCGGCACGTCGGCGAGCACGGTCGGTGCGTAAAAGAAGCCACGTTCGCCCACGCGCTTGCCACCGGCAGCGAGGCGTGCGCCACAGGCCACGGCATCCTGCACCAGGGCGTCGATGGCTTGGAGGCGCCGGTCATTGATCAGCGGTCCCATTTGAACGCCGGACTCGAAACCATCGCCCACGCGCAGATCGCTCGCGACCCGTGCAAATGCATCGACGAAAGCGGCGTAGGACTTGCGGTGAATGATGAAGCGCGTTGGCGAAGCGCAGACCTGCCCGGCCAGGCGCATTTTTGCGCTGCCGGCGAGCCGGCCCAGCGCCGCCGCATCCACGTCGGCGCCGATCAGCACCGGTGCATGACCGCCCAGCTCCATCAGCACGGGCTTCATGACGGCAGCGGCCAGCTGGGTGAGGTGCTTGCCGACAGCCACCGAGCCGGTGAAAGTCACCATGCGGATGACCGGCGAGGCGATCAGCGTCGAGGAAATCAAGGCGGGATTGCCGAAAACGAGATTCAGCACGCCGGGCGGCAGGCCGGCATCGATGAAGCATTGCACGATGGCGCAGGCCGTGCCCGGGGTTTCCTCGGCGGCCTTGATGATCACCGAGCAGCCCGCGGCGAGCGCGCCGCTGATCTTGCGCGCCGGAGAGCCCAGAGGCACATTCCAGGGGGTGAAGGCAGCGACTGGCCCGATGGGGAACTTCAGAATCATCTGCTGCATTTGCGGCCCGGCCGGAACCATGCTGCCGTACAGGCGCTGCGCCTCCGCCGCATCCCATTCAATGAAGGCCGTGGCACGCGCCACTTCATTGCGTGCGTCGGCGATGGGCTTGCCCTGCTCCAGGGTGATGATTTGTGCGATAGCCTCGGCACGCTCGCGCACCAGTGCGCAAGCCCGCAGCATCACCTGGGCCCGCTTCAGCGGCGGTGTGTCGCGCCAGACGCGAAATCCCCGTTCCGCAGCGGACAGCGCGAGCGCGAGATCCTCGGACGTCGCGCCCGGTACGCTACCAAGGGCAATCTCGTTGCTCGGATTGACGACCTCGGTACAGGCGGGGCGGTCGTAGATCCATTGGCCGTCGATATGCAGCCCGATACGAGGATAGGTCAAGTCCATGATGCTTTCTTTCGCAGTTGTGGAGGCTAGTATTGCTACCGCCTGCAAGCATTGCAAGGATCTAGATTGAGCGATTGTCTGGTTTGTTTCGGTTTGGCGCCACTCTCGGAAGCTGCTGCGCGAATTCCTGATTGGCGATGAATGAAGGAAGCCAAGATGCGACGGTCTGCCTCAATGTCAGCCATAAGTACTACTTCCAGAGGCGTGGTTTTCGGTCTGGCCTTCACCGTCTGTGCTGACGCTGGCGCGGCAAAAGACTCCCGGTGCTGGACTGCACCCCTGGGGGTAGATAGTGTGGCCGGTGAAATTTGGCATGACCTTGTCGGTCATCATCTGGGCAAGGCGCACGCCCAACACCTTGTAGCAGCGCAAGGCAGCCAGCAGGACAGCGCAGGCGCTGGTGGTTTCTCATCGGCCAGCAGCAGGCCAAAGCCTAGCTGCGAGTAGTCATCAATGGCCCCATGCAGGGTCTGTAATCCCGCCTTAGGCGTGTTCTGGATCAGGTCGCCCGGCTGTCAACGCGGTGCGGGTTCTTGGTTTTTGTGTGCAGCAGCTCACCGGAACTGGCTCGCTTCAATAGCCATTTGGTAGCCGTGCGGGGCACAAGCCAGCAGCTGCAGCCGCTGACTTGTGCCCCATCCGATCAATTTATCGAGCCAAATGGGCTCGACCTTTGGACGTCAAGGCGTCATGGAGGCATTCTTGTGGATGCTCATCCGGGGTGTCCTGAAGGGGTTTGGGAGGGGTCAGAAGCTCCATCCTCCTTCACCTCGGGTGAACAAGCCCCTGGGCAACTACACCTGGCTCTAGATCATGCCTTGCTCTTTCAGCATCGCCCCCATGCGTTTGTACTCGCTCGTGGCGAACGCCTGGAACTCAGCGGGCCCTTTCATCGACGAGACGATGTTGGCGGCTTGAGTGAATTGCGCCTTAACGTCGTCGCGGGCGAGGATCTTCATCAGCGCGGCATTGACCTTGTTGATGATGTCCGGGGGCGTCTTCGCGGGCGCAAATAGGCCGAGCCAGTTGTAGGCGACCAAGGCCGGATAGCTCTCGGTGGCCGCGGGAACGTTCGGCAACGATGCAAGACGCTTGTCCGAGGTGACCGCCACGAGCTTGAGCTTCCCACTCTGATGGAAGGGGAGACACGGGCCCAGGTCCGACGCCACGCCATCGAGCTGGCCTCCAATCGCATCGGTGATGGCGGGCCCCATGCCTTTGTAAGGGATGCTGTCGAAATTGCCGCCTGTGACCTTGGCCAGCTGTTTGATCAACAAATCGAAGGAGCCCCCGGAGCCGGACTGGCCGAGCGTGACCGGGCGCGTGCGGGACAGCGCGACCAGATCCTTCAGGTTGTCGATCTTCAAGGCCGGATTGATCGCGATGGCCAAGGGGTTCTTCGCGACCATGTTGATGCCCACGATATCCCTGAGGGTATTGTAGGAATCCCCAGGCATTGTCTGCGGCCCGATGAGGACGCTGGTTGGCGTGGCGATCAGCAGGGTATAGCCATCCGCTGGCGCCTTGGCGACGAACTTCGCACCGATGACGCCCGTGGCACCTGGCTTGTTGTCGACGATGATCGGCACGCCCAGTACTTCCGAAAGCGGCCGCATCAGGACCCGGGCACCGAAGTCGACAGACCCACCGGGCGGGGCGCCGACGATGAGGCCGATCGGGCGGCTTGGGTAGGTGTCGGCGAATGCCGCGAAGGGAGCAAGGCCAAGGAGCGACCCCAAGGCAAGGAGGTCACGACGGGACATTCCCGCAGGCGCAAGGGTTGAAGTTTGAGCTGTGCTTGCGTCACAGTCGGTCGTCATTCGATCAGACATGGAGTCTCCAAAAATATCGCCGTATATCATGCGCCGCAGGGCCGCTAGCGACACGGCGAAAGTCGTAGCACATTACTTTTTCGCTTACCTTCAGTTCATGGTCATGCCGCCATCGACGACTATGTTTTGACCGGTCAACATGCCGGCATCCGGCCCCGCCAGGTACAGCACCGCGCCAGCGATATCGTCCGGCGAAATGTCGCGCTGCACCAGGCGCTGCAGGCGGATGTCCGCGCTCTGCTTTTCACGCGCCGCGCCACCCGCCAGGACGCCATCGCTTTGCGTAAAGCCCGGCGACACGGTGTTGACACGCACGCCGAACGGACCGAGTTCGCGCGCCAGGGTGCGCGTCATCGCGGCCACCGCCGCCTTGCTGGCCACGTAATGCAGGAAACCGGCAGTGCCTTTGGACACGACCGCAGAGGCGATATTGACGATGTTGCCGTTGCCCGCCGGTTTCATGTAGCGCGACGCGGCGCGACAGCAGAACCACACGCCTTCGACGTTGACGTTGAAAACCTGCTTCCATTCCTCGGGATCGATGTCCTCGAACGGCCTTTTGGTGAGCGAGGTGTAGATGCCCGCGTTATTGACCAGGACCGACACGCCGCCGCATTGTTCGGCCGCAAATGCCATCATGGCATCGACCTGCTCGGCATTGCCCACGTTCACATCGAAACCCAGCGCACCGTGGCCCAGCTTCTTCGCCGCGGCTTCGGAACCACGCAGATCGGCAATCACCACACGCTGGCCCAGGGCCGCAAAACGCTCGGCAATCGCGTAGCCGATGCCTTGCGCTGCACCTGTTACCACCACCGCGCCCTTGCTGTCTGTTTTTACATTGTTCATCGGTTCATTCCTTTTCTACTTTCGTAGACTTCCCCGCGCCCCAATGGCTCAGGCTGGAAAACGACTGTAGCGCCCGGTGAAATCGAAGTAAATTGCAAATATTGCATTAGTAGTGTCCGCTTAAAAATTGAACAAAATCAATGGCTTATCAAGGCGTGGTGATAGGGGTTTGGTAGATCTCGGGGCCATCGCAAGCCTGCGTGGCCGGAGGGGAGAAAGCCACCGCTTTGCCGCTGTGTTAAAAAGTAAAAATCCTCCTCGCGTCGGGGTGGGCTGCTTTTGAATCGCACCGGCGAGGAGGCCGGGCCCAATGAATGACACCCTGGTACGGCTGGCGATCACACAGTCCGAACTTTTTTCCGACTGGCCCGACGAAGCGATCGCCCGTCTCATCGCCCACGCCGAGGTGCTGGTGGTCGAGCCCGGCACCTGCGTCCATCACACCGCGGACCCGGCCAAGTACCTGACCATCCTGGTTGCGGGCTCTATGTATCTAACCCGGGAAATGTCCTCCGGGCGCACTTTCACGGCGGGGCTCCATCTGGCAGGTGAATTCCACGGGCTGGGGCCAGTTCTTTCCCATGTTCCGCATTTTTTCAACGCGACCTGCAAGGAAAAAACCGTGCTGGTCCGAATCCCCGCCGAACTCCTGCGCGAGATGATCGCCAGCAACGGGCGCTTGTCGTTCTCCCTCTTCGCCGCGCAGGAAAAGCGCCATTTTCGGGCCTTGAGGCTCCATGCCAGCGCCGCCGTCGAGACGATACAGGCCAGGGTGGCGGGCCTGCTGAAATCCATCGACGCCCGCAGCGTGAGTGGGCGCAGCGGCTCCGCGGTCAATCTGTCGCAAGATGAAATCGCCACCATGCTGGGCACGCGAAGGCAGGTCGTTAACCGGGCGCTGAAGGACATGGCGGAGGAAGGTGTGATCCGGGTCGAGTACGGCCGGATTTCTATCCTCGACAACGACAAGCTGGCTCAGATGGCGCCGGACTCGAACTAGCCTCGTTCATATCGCCCGTTTACAGGTCCAGCGTCAGTTCCGGCGATTTCGCGCGGGAGCAGCAGATCATCATCGTCTCCCCCGAGTTTTTCTCGGCATCGGACAGGACCAGGTCGCGGTGATCCGGAACGCCGTCCAGGACGTTGGTCACGCAGGCCCCGCAGATGCCGCTCATGCAGGAGTAGGAAACATCCACGCCGGCCTTCAGGACCGCGTCGAGGATAGACATGTCGGCACTGATAGGAATCGTTTTGCCGGTCCTCGTCAGCTTCACGGTAAATTCCTGGTCCGTGACGCCCGCCGGCTGCGCCGCCGCCGGCTGCGCCGCCGCCGGCGCGGCAAAATACTCGCGATGCACCAGGGCAGGGTCCCGCTGCGCGCAGGCGGATTCAAATGCTTCCAGCATACGGATGGGGCCGCAGCAGTACACATGCGCATCGGGCGGGGCAGCGGCGACGATGGCCCCAAGGTCCAGCCGCTTGCAGCTCATCCCGCCGTCGTAGTTCATGTGCACCCGGCCCCCCGCCTGCGACGCCAGCACGGCGATCGTGTCGACAAACGCCGTGCCTTCGGGCGTTCGCGTTGAATAGTGCAAGGTCCACGGCGCCCCGATCTGCGACAGGCGCTGGACCATGTTCCACAGCGGGGTGATGCCGATGCCGCCGGCGATGAACACCGAATGCGAAGCCGCTTCGTTCAGCGGAAAACTGTCACGCGGCTCAGAGATGGACAACACCTGCCCGACCCGCAGCTGCTCGTGCATGTAGTTGGAGCCGCCTCTGCCGGATTCGTCGCGGTTTACCGCAATCGCATAGCGATGGCGTTCACCCGGTGCATTGACCAGTGAGTAGCTGCGCACCAGCCCGTTGGGAAGGTGCACGTCGATGTGGGATCCCGCCGGAGCGGTGGGCCACCGATGTTCACCTACCGGCCTGAAATCGAAGCCGAGGATTCCGGAGGCGAGCCATTCGATCGAATGCAGCCTTGCTTGAAGTGTGTTCATGAGTAGCATTCTTGGCGACGCGAAGTCGTTAGTCCAACCCAGACAGGGCGCAACCGTTTCCAAAGTTGCAATTGGCCGATCGAGCCTGCACGGCGTCCTCCGAGCCCCAAACGCCAAAGGCAACAAACAGAACAATGTCCTCACTTCGCCGCTTGCTGTAAGCCCGTGCGCAGCCAATACTGCGTCACAGCCGATTCACTTCACGAGGATCAACATGACGAACACCGCTTTCAATCTGGGCCGCTAGGGGATCTCGTCGACATGAATATCCAATCATTTCAGCCGATGAATCTGGGCGATGCCCATCTGGACCGGGAGCACGCAGAGCTGTTCCGTCTGGTGGGTGCGCTGTTCGATGCCTCCAGCAGCGAGGCGGTTGCGGCCCTGGACAGCTTGCGCACCGAGATGCGGGAGCATTTTGGCCGCGAGGATGCGGATCTGCGCCGCCTGGGCGGCAACAACGCCGAGTGCCATCTGGACGAGCATGCCGCAGTCCTCAAGTCCCTGGACGAAGTGCATCTCATCCTCGGCGAAACGGCGACGACACCGGCGACCGCGCAGCGACTGGTCTCCAGTCTTTCGCTCGAACTCCTGCACTGGCTGCCGGAGCATGTGAGTGAAATGGACGCGAACCTGGCGGCGGTTCGCAGCAAGGCCCGATTTGGCGGCGTTCCTATGACGTTGCTGCGGCGCAAGCCGGGCGCCTAGCGCCCCACCACCGACCAGCCCGCCTTGGGCATGGCCTTGTCGTTTTCGTATTCCGACATAGCTAAAGAAGCTTGTACATGCGCGCATTGCGCAGCACCACGCCCCGCCTTTCGACCTGCTGGCGCGCCTCCAGCACAAAACCATGGCGGCTGAAAAACGGCTCGGCCCTCAGGCTGACATCGGCAAACAGCCGCGTGATGCCGCCACGCGCCGCTGCCTGGTGGATGTGCGCCATCAGTGCCGCACCGACGCCACGCCCGGCATGGGTCGCGGCCACAAAGAAGTGGTCGATATAGCCCGAGGCCTGCAGGTCGGCGTAGCCGACCACCTCGCCATCGATCTCGGCGACAAAGGGCTGGTTGGCGCGCATGCGTTCGCCCCACGGCGCGGCGTCGTAGTCCAGCGGCGCCCAGGCGTTGAGCTGCTCGGGGCTGTAGTCCCGGCCCGCCAGGCCGTGAATCGAGGCATGAAAGACGGCCCGCAGCGCCGCCTCATCGCCAGCGCGAAAGTTTCGGATGCGCAAGCCGGCCGTGCCAGCAGAGGTCGATGGATGGGGCGTCATGGCGCTTTGTTGACGAAGTCAATCACCAGCCCCTTGTCGGTGACCGTGATGCTGCCCGGCTGCAGGCCCATGGCGTCGGGCAGTGCCAGGTCTTGCGGCCGCAGCTGGTGCAGCACGACTTCCTGCAAGGCCTGCTCGGCCAGCGCCGGCCCGTAGGCCTTGAGCAACTCGCTGGGGCCGGGCGCCAGGTCGGGAAAATTCAGGGCCTTCACCCGCAGCTGGTAGGCGCGCACGGTCTGGTCGCTGGCCTCGTAGCGCAGCGCGAAATCCACATCGAAGCTGCCGCTATAGCTGCGCCGCAGCGCCGGCCCGGCGGCTTGCACCGCCATCTCGGCAGCCAGCCGGTTCAGCTCGGGCAGCAGGCGCAGACGCGGCGCCTGCAGGGTCAAATCCAGCAGCTTGCCGACCGGGTAGCGCAGCGGAAAGCGCCGCGCCACGGCCTGCTGCAGCTGCTCGGCCGACACGCTGAAGCTGGGCTGGCCGTGCGCGGCGGGCAGGGCTGACAAGCCGGCACCGGCCAGCGCCAGCCGGCAGCTCAGGGTCAACAAGCGTCTACGCTTCATCCGTTTCATTCCTGTGTTGGGTGGCAGCCGTGCATTGTGCGCCAGCCGTGTATAGCTAAGATCAAGCCATGACCCAGCACATCGGAATCGTTGGCTGCTCCGCCGAAGGCGCAGCGCTTTGCTACAAAACCATTTGCATCGAAGGCGCGCAGCTGCTCGGCCCGCACGCCCATCCCGAGGTTTCCATGCACACGCCCTCGCTGGCCGACTATGTGGATTGCCTGGAGCGCGGCGACATGCCGGGCGTGGCCGAGTTGATGCTGGCGTCGGCCCACAAGCTGGCCAGCGCCGGTGCCGATTTTTTGATCTGCCCCGACAACACCATTCACCAGGCCTTTGCCCATGTGGCGCCGCGCTCGCCGCTGCCCTGGCTGCATATCGCCGAAGTGGTGGCCGCAGAAGCCACCAGCCGCGGTTATCGCCGCCTGGGCATCACCGGAACGCGCTGGCTGGTCAACAGCGAGGTCTACCCGGACAAGCTGGCCGCCCAGGGCCTGGCCTATTTGCGGCCTGAGCCGGCGGAGCGCGAGGAGATCAATCGCATCATCATGGACGAGCTGGTGTGCGGCCTCATCAAGCCCGAGGGCGTGGTTTATTTTCAGCAGCTGATCAGCCGCATGAAGAGCGCAGGCTGCGACGCCGTCATCCTGGGCTGCACCGAGATTCCCCTCATCATCAACGACGCCAACGCCGTGCTGCCGACGCTGGATTCCACCCGCCTGCTGGCGCGGGCGGCCTTGCGCCGGGCGGTGCAGGCGCAGGCATAAATAAAGCAGCGCCGCCAAGCGCGGTTTAGCGCCGCCCCACCACCGACCAGCCGGCCTTGAGGTTGGCCTTGTCGTTCTCGTAGTCCCAGGCGGTGCCGCAGCGGTCGCAGCGGTAGCTGGTGACGGTGACCAGCGCGCCGCCGCGCCGTTCCTGGCGGTTGTTGCCCTGCACCAGCTCGGGGTGGCCGGGGGCCTTGCGCCAGTTGCGCTGGATGCCGGCGCAGGAATCGCACAACTCCATTTTCTTCAGTTCGTTCTGTCGGTTCAGGTCGTCGGTCATGGGGTGGCTCTTTGGGTTGGGTGGCGGCTGGCCCTTGGGCCATGCCTGGATGAGTTGGCGCTTGGCGCCCTGAGTCTGATTGTCGCCGCTCGCTAGAGGCCTGGTTGTTACAAACCCAATCGACCTCTGGCGCTCTACTGGCATGCGGCGGCAGCTATAAAAACAGTAGCATTGGCGGGCCGCCCAGGGCTCGCCTTCACAAGGGGCTGGCAGCAGCCGGCCAACGCAAGCCGCTCAGGCGCTGGTGCGCCGCGTCCTCCAGGTCCACTGGCTGCTGGTTCTTGGCCCGCAGGTAGTGGTTGGTGAACACATCCAGATAAGCCTCCAGCGTCTGCGCCGCATGCGGCTCGCCGGCCAGCTCCAGGCACAGGGCGGCGACTTCCGAGGTGCAAAAGTGAGTGTCGCGCTGCGAGCGGCGCAGGCGGTAGCGCGACAGCTGTTCACTCTGCAGGCTGAGCACCGGAAAGCTGTCCAGGTAAGGGCTTTTGCGAAACATCTTGCGCGCCTCGGGCCAGGTCGCGTCCAGCAGCACAAACAGCGGGCGCTTGCCCGCCTGGCCTTTTGCTGAGGCGATCAGCGTGTCGGTAACCACCCGCTCAGCCGCCACAAACTCCCCCGGAAACACCAGGTAGGGTTGCCACTGCGGATCGGCCAGCAGGGCCAGCAGCGCCGGGTCGACCTCGGTGCGCGCCCAGCCAAAGGCAAAGGTGTCGGCCACCATATCGGCAATCAGCCAGCCGGTGTTGCTGGGTTTGAGCGGCTCGACGTCGGCCATGATCAGGCAGACCCCGGCCCGCACCGGCAGGGCCGGGCGCAAGGCGCACAGGCAGTGGCTGGGCAGCAGGCGGCAACCGGCGCAGCGCTCGCCGCTGGGGCCGCCACGGGCCAGAAAGGGTTTGGAGCTGCGCGCCAGGCGCGTGGTGCGCAGGCGGGAAACCGCATGGGGCAGCGCGTGAGGGACGGCTTGAGGGGCGAGAGGGGCTTGGGGGGCAGAGGCGTGGAGCATGGCGTCATTCAGCGGCGGGACACGCACTTTAACGCCTAAGCTCAATTTAGCCGCCAGCCCTTTGCCGCCCGCCGCGGCCGATGGCGGCCACAGCGCCTTATTTGGCCGGGCGGTGCAGCACGCAGAGCTTGTTGCCGTCGGGGTCGCGCACATAGGCCAGGTAGAGCTTGCCCGCTGGGCCTTCGCGAAAGCCCGGTGGGTCTTCACAAGTGGTGCCGCCATTGGCCACGCCAGCGGCATGAAAGGCATCGGCCTGTTCGGGCGATTGCGCGGCAAACCCTATGGTGCTGCCATTGCCGTGGCAAGCAGCCTCACCATTGATGGGCGTGGTGATGGCGAAGGTGCCGCCCGCGCTGCGGTAGAAATAGCGATTTTTGTTGGCAACCCCGGGGGCTATGCCCAGCGTGCCGAGCAGCGCATCGTAAAACTTCCGCGACACTTCCAAATCATTCACACCTAGCATCACATGACTGAACATTTTCATCCTCCGTTAAAGCCCGACATCGGGCGAAATAAGTCCCGGCCCATGTTAGCGGCGATGCCAACCGCCTGACCATCCGGTCTAACCGCAGCACGTAGTTTCACCTAAGCTGGCACCTTGAATCAGCCTTACTCAGCTCACCCATTCACACCATGCAGCCCAGCCATTTCACCCCCGTCCCACTCGAAAAAGCCTATCGTCTGCTCAACCACGGCCCCACCGTGCTGGTGTCGGCCAGCCATGGCGGCGTCGATAACGTCATGTCGGCCGCCTGGGCCTGCACGCTCGACTTCACCCCGCCCAAGGTCACTGTGGTGCTCGACAAAGCCACCCGCACCCGCGAACTGGTCGAGGCCAGCGGCCTGTTTGCCCTGCAACTGCCTACCGTGCCCATGGCCGCGCTCACCGTTGCCGTGGGCACCGACAGCGCCAAGACCCTGCCCGACAAGCTGGCCCAGCACGGCGTGGAACTGTTTCGCGCGCCCCAGCACAGCGTGCCGCTGGTGCGCGGCTGTGCCGCCTGGCTGGTGTGTCGCCTCATCCCCGAGCCGCACAACCAGCAGGCCTATGACTTGTTTATCGGGGAAGTGGTGGCCGCCTGGGCCGATGAGCGCGTCTTCAAAGACGGCCACTGGCATTTCGACGAAGCACCCGAGGCATTGCGCACCCTGCACTACGTGGCCGGCGGGCAGTTTTATGCGACAGGGGCGTCGGTGAAGGTGTGAGCCGCATTTTTCAGGATACTGCTCATGTCGCATAGTCGCGACGCCGGAGTATGCCTAAGGAACCACATCAAATTGGCCTCTGGCGCTTATGGGGCGAGCGCTGGCAGCTATGAAATCAGGAGTATCGTCTGACGCGTCACCGTCCACTACGCATCCAGCCCCGAGTAGCTGCGCGCAGCCTTGCGGCGATTGGGATGCTTATTCACCGCACAATTTGCGGTGAATAAGTCCATGATCACCGCATGTGGACCGAAAAGCCAACCCGCCACCGCACCTACCTCTGGCAACGCCCCGACTGGCCCCAGTGGCGCTGGGACGCCGCTGCGCTGGCCGCGCCGCTGGCACAGGTGCACCGCGCCCAGGGTCATCTGGCGGGCCGCATGGCCGAGCTGGGGCTGGCACAGCGCGACCAAGCGACCTTGCAGGCTCTTACGCAAGAAGTCATCACTACCAGCGCCATTGAGGGCGAAGCGCTGAACCTGGATGCCGTGCGCTCTTCCATCGCCCGGCGGCTGGGCGTGGACATTGGCGCGCTCGCCCCGTCCGACCGCCATGTCGACGGCGTGGTAGACATGGTGCTGGACGCCACCCAGCACTACGCCCAGGCGCTCACGTCCGAACGTCTGTTCGGCTGGCATGCCGCACTGTTTCCCACCGGCTACAGCGGGCGACTGCGCATTCAGGTGGGTGCGTGGCGCAATGACGCGGCAGGCCCGATGCAAGTGGTCTCTGGCCCGGTGGGCTGCGAAAAGGTGCACTACGAAGCCCCGCCTGCTTCAGCGCTGCAGCACGAGACCCGAGCCTTTCTGGACTGGTTCAACGCCCCCGTGGCGGGCGATGCACTCATCCACGCCGGGCTGGCCCACCTGTGGCTCGTCACCCTGCACTCGTTTGACGACGGCAACGGCCGCGTCAGCCGAGCCGTGGGCGACATGGCGCTGGCCCGTGCCGAAGGAAGCCGCCAGCGCTTTTACAGCTTTAGCGCCCAGATACAGCGCGAACGCAAGGACTACTACGACCAGTTCGAAACGACTCAGCGCGGCACGCTGGATGTAACGCCGTGGCTGAGCTGGTTTCTGGCCTGCCTGCTGCGCGCCGTGCAGGGCGCAGACGGCCTGCTGGCTGGCGTATTGGACAAGGCCCAGTTTTGGCAACGCTGGGCCGGCACTCCCATGAACGAGCGCCAGGCGTTGGTGCTCAACCGCGTGCTCGATGGCATGGACGGCAAGCTTACCAACGCGAAATGGGCGGCGCTTGCCAAATGCTCGCCCGATACCGCCTTGCGCGATATCAGCGACCTGTTGGCGCTGGGAGTGCTGGGCAGGCTCGAAGGCGGCGGGCGCAACACGGCGTACTGTTTGGTCAGGTAGCCGGTTCAAGGGAGCGGCGCTGGGTTGGCAGGTGTGCCGCCGCACGCCGTGCCCAACGTAGACGGCTTTTAGTCGATGTGGCCGGGCTGGTCTCGGACTGGCCCTCAAGCCGCAGCCATGCGCAGCCTGCGCGCCGCTTCTTCATCGCGGGCGTCGTCGATCTCGCGCAGCACGGCCTGCATGTCCACGTTGGCATGGGCGTGCTGGTAGCGGCCCGTCAGCGCGGTTTCGTTGGTCAGCAAGCCGGCCTGGTACAAGCTCCAGATCTCGGGGCCGTAGTCGGTGCTCAGCAGTGCCGGGGCAAACTGGCCAAAGAAATCGCGCAGATTGGCCACATCGCGCAGCAGCATGCGCTGCGCGTGGTTGTTGCCGGCAGCATCCACCGCCTGCGGCAGGTCAATGATCACGGGGAAGTGCACGCCATCGGCGTCGCCTTCCACCGCCGCATGGGCCAGCAGGATGTTGAACTCTGACAAGTCCCCGTGCACCACGCCCGCGCACAGCATGCGCACCACTTCGGCGATCAGCGTGGCGTGGTGGGCCAGCGCCTGGGCTTGGGTAAAGAGCACATCGTTCAAACGCGGCGCGGCATCGCCGTGCGCATCGGTCACCAGCTCCATCAGCAGCACGCCATCGTGAAAGTTGTAGGGCTGCGGCACGCGCACGCCCGCTGCGGCCAGGCGGTAGAGCGCATCGACCTCGGCGCTTTGCCAGGCAGCCTCTTGCTCCTGCCGGCCAAACTTGCTGCCCTTGGCCATGGCGCGGGCCGAGCGCGAGTTCTTGACCTTGCGGTTTTCGGTGTAGTCCACCGCCTGGCGAAAGCTGCGGTTGGTCGCTTCTTTGTAGATCTTGGCGCAGCGCGTTTCATCACCGCAGCGCACCACAAAGACCATGGCCTCTTTGCCACTCATGAGCTGACGCACCACGGTATCTATCAGGCCTTCTTCAACAAGGGATTGGAGTCTGGGGGGAGCTTTCATCCGGTCGATTGTGACCGGCTTGCGCGGTGGGGCTGGCGCCAGCCCGTTTTGGGGCTGGACGGAGGGGTTGCGCCTGTATTTGGGTGAAATTGGCCGCTAGCGCTTATGTATTAAGCGTAAGAAGCTATTAATTTTGAAGTGACTTGCTCATGCGGGCATCTCCAGCTGCTGGTGAGCCTCGACCATAAAAGGTGCTGCGATTGAGAAACGGCTCGGCCACCATATTGGCAATCAGCCAGTCCGTGTTGCTGGGCTTGAGCGGCTCCACGTCGGCCATGATCGGGCGCAAGGCACGCAGGCAATGGATGGGAAGCAGGCGGCAACCCGCGCAGCGCTCCCCGCGCGGGCCGCCATGGGCAAGAAAGGGTTTGGAGCTGCGCGCCAGGCGGGTGGTGCGCAGGCGGCTAACCGCGTGAGGGGTAATAGGGGCTTGGAGCGCTTGTGGAGCAGGGGCATGGAATCATTCAGCGGCGGGATTCGCACTTTAACGCCTAAGCACGATCTTGCCGCCAGCACCCTGCAGCCCACCGCTGCCAAGCTGCCCTATGAGCGTAGCCAAAAAAAGTTTGGCTCCTTGCATTAATTTGGAAGGTAATTTTTGAACCCGGATTTGCCGCAAGTCAGGATCAAAGTATTCGCCAGCCATTCGAAGCGCGAACATCTCCACGTTGTGACGCTTCGTCCATTGAATGAGTTGATGGGCATGTTCCAGGGTGCTTACAGGAACGCCAGCAATAAACCGGAACGACATCAGGCTGTTTTGCTCGCTGATAAATGCTTTAACCTCAGGATCGCTGATCTCTTGATTGCCGTGGACCAGTTGCCATAAGCGATAGAGCAATGAGTGACGCGATCGAGTGCGCAAGATTACCCATAGGAATAGCGCAACAGTACATAAGGGAGCGAGTACTCCCAATGCACCGGATATGGTGGAGAAAGCGGTCAAGTCCATCTGCCGTTTACCTTCTCAAGAATTGAGAGAAAGGCTGGCATTGAGGTCTTAGCGGCTCTGCCAGTCGCCATTCGTCACCGGTCATGCGGGAAACACATGTCCCCATCCAAGGAATAAGAGTCGCCATGCAGGTTGTCACATTCATTAACAGTATGTAACGATCATGCCATGTGAGGACAGGGCGCTTGCCTGATTGGCGTGGGTGTTTTCCCGGCATGCGGGCGCTCCAGTTTATGTATCAAACAAGCCTGTGGCCCTTGATTGACGGTCGCTGACAGCTATTGATAGCGTAGCAATCGAAGCATGCCAAGCCCACTGTCCTGCAGCCGCCATCGCCCTTGGCGGGCGGGGTCAGGCGCGGCCTGACCACAGGCGCTAGGGCGCATGGCCTACGCGTGGGTGGAGCGCCGGCTTTTAAGCTGAAGGTCTGTCAACGGTTCACGACGATCCGTTGAGTCGCGGCAAGGCTTTGGAGCTTGCGGCGTCAGGCCCGGTGTGGGTCAGTTCCGTCGAATCAACCAGGAGTTCAGCATGAACAAGGATCAAGTCAAAGGCACCCTCAAGGAAGCGGCAGGCAAGGTGCAGGAGGCCGCCGGCAAGCTGGTCGGTAGCAAGGAGCAGCAGGCCAAGGGCCTGGGCAAGCAGGTGGACGGCGGGGTTCAAAAAGCCGTTGGCGATGCCAAGGAAATAATCAAGGATGCCACCAAGTAAGGCTTGGGTTTTGCCCGGACGTGGGCCCCCTGCGTTGGGGCGACTAAGAGATTCCGGGTTTGGAATTTGAAAAAGGCCTGGGCATTTTGCCCAGGCCTTTTCTTTGGTGCGCCCAGCATGGGCGCACACCTGCGGGTGCAAGTCCCGCCAGGAGCTGGTCACAGTGAATGAAGTGAAGCGCAACTGCGTGAGGGCGACCGAACGTGGGAAGGAAGCGTGGAGCGTAAATCGTGAGCCGATGAACAAGAACCGCATAGAAGGCGTTGCCAAGCAGGGCGAGCGGGCCAAAAACCGCAAAGCTCTTGTGACCAAGGCGAGGTGGCGTAGATGCGGCGGTTGTGCGATGAAGGTGTGCGTTCTTACCTGGGGAGATCTCGCCTCGTGGGTGAAAGCCCGACGGC
>NZ_FOKZ01000039.1 GCF_900112285.1 Polaromonas sp. OV174
AGGCGTGCTGCGCAGCAAGCAGCCAGAATTAGTGATGCAAGAGGTCTGGGGCGTGTTACTCGCCCATACACTGCTTCGGCGGTGGATGCGTTTGATGGCTGAGCACGTGGGTGTGGCACCACTGAGGATCAGCTTTCATACGGCCAAGCACGCCATCATGGGAGCCTTGAACACCGTGCATCTGGCGCGAGCAGGCACTTTGCCAAAGCACTTGCAACTGCTGCTCGATCAGGCTCGTTACTTTGTGCTGCCGCCGCGCCGCCCTGATCGCAGCTTCCCACGCGAGGTCAAGCGATCCACCCGCAGCAAGTACCCATCAAAAAAATGCCAGTCAGCTCTTAACTGACTGGCATTGGCCCTGGGGCGCCGTTTTTTGCATTTATGAATCAAATCAAGCGCTAGCCCTTGGTGAGTCTGCGCAAGAAGCTATCAAATTAATAGCTATTAGGCTAACCCCGTTTAGGCCGTGCCGGCCTTGACCTTCAAGCGCCAGGCATGCAGCAAGGGCTCGGTGTAGCCGCTGGGTTGCACCAAGCCCTTGAACACCAGATCGCAAGCCGCCTTGTAAGCCGCCGAGCTGTCGAAGTTGCCGGCCATGTTTTTGTACAGCGCATCGCCGGCGTTTTGCTTGTCCACCACGGCGGCCATGCGCTCGAAGGTTTCGGTGATTTGCTCTTTGGTCACCACGCCGTGGTGCAGCCAGTTGGCCATGTGCTGGCTGCTGATGCGCAAGGTGGCGCGGTCTTCCATCAGCGCGACGTTGTGGATGTCTGGCACCTTGGAGCAGCCCACGCCCTGATCAATCCAGCGCACCACATAGCCCAGAATGCCCTGGGCGTTGTTGTCGAGTTCCTGCTGTTTCTCGGCGGCGCTCCAGTTGGGCGTGGCCGTCACCGGAATCTGCAGCAGGCCGTTCAGGAAGTTGTCGCGCTCGGCGTTGGCGTCGATTTTTTCCAGCTCTTTTTGCACGTCGGACACCAGCACCTGGTGGTAGTGCAGCGCGTGCAAGGTGGCGGCGGTGGGGCTGGGCACCCAGGCGGTATTGGCGCCGGCCTTGGGGTGGGCGATTTTCTGCTCCAGCATGGCGGCCATCAGGTCTGGCATGGCCCACATGCCCTTGCCGATCTGCGCCTTGCCGCGCAGGCCGCAGCTCAGGCCGACCAGCACATTGTTTTTCTCATAGGCGGCAATCCAGGCGCTGGTCTTCATGTCGCCCTTGCGGATCATGGGGCCGGCCTGCATGGCGCTGTGCATCTCGTCGCCGGTGCGGTCCAGGAAGCCGGTGTTGATGAAGGCCACGCGCGCGCCGGCCGCGGCAATGCAGGCCTTGAGGTTGACGCTGGTGCGACGCTCTTCGTCCATGATGCCCAGCTTGACGGTGTTGGGGCTCAAGCCCAGCAACGCTTCGACGCGGCCAAACAGCTCGGCGGCAAAGGCGACTTCGGCCGGGCCGTGCATCTTGGGCTTGACGATGTAGACCGAGCCGGTGCGCGAGTTCTTGATGCCGGGCTGGTGCTGGCGCTTCAAGTCGTGCATGGCGATGGTGACGGTGACGACCGCGTCCATGATGCCTTCGGGGATTTCCTTGCCGCCGTCATAGAGGATGGCCGGGTTGGTCATCAAGTGGCCGACATTGCGCACAAACATCAGCGAGCGGCCGTGCAGCGTGACTTCGCCGCCTTGCGCCCCTAGGTAGACGCGGTCCGGGTTCAGGCCGCGCGTGAAGGTCTTGCCGCCCTTGCTGACTTCCTCGGTCAGCGTGGCCTGCAATATGCCCAGCCAGTTGCCGTAGGCCAGCACCTTGTCCTCGGCATCGACCACGGCCACCGAGTCTTCTAGGTCCAGGATGGTGGAGAGCGCCGATTCGATCACCAGGTCGCTGACGCCGGCCGCATCGCTTTGGCCTATGGTGGTGCTGCGGTTGATGGTGATGTCTATGTGCAGGCCGTTGTGCTGCAGCAGCACGGACGAAGGTGCCATCGCGTCGCCCTGGTAGCCGATGAATTGCGTGGCATCGGCCAGGCCGGTGCTGCCGCTGGCCAGGGCCACCACCAGCTTGCCGCCTTCCACGCTATAGCCGGTCGCATCCTTGTGCGAGCCGCTGGCCAGAGGCGCCGATTGATCCAGGAAGTTGCGCGCAAAGGCAATCACTTTGGCGCCGCGCAGCGGGTTGTAGCCCCGGCCTTTTTCGGCACCATCGGTTTCTGGAATTGCATCGGTGCCATACAGCGCGTCATAGAGCGAGCCCCAGCGCGAGTTGGCGGCATTCAGGGCGTAGCGCGCGTTCAGAATGGGCACGACCAGCTGCGGCCCGGCCTGCAGCGCCAGTTCGGCATCGACGTTGGCGGTGGTGATGGTGGCTGCCTGCGGCTGCGGCACCAGGTAGCCGATTTTTTCCAGAAACGCACGGTAGGCGGGCATATCGGTGATGGGGCCAGGATGGGCCTTGTGCCAGCCGTCCAGCTCGCTCTGCAGGCGGTCGCGCTCGGCCAGCAGGGCGAGGTTTTTCGGCGCCAGCTCGGCGACGATGGCGTCAAAGCCGGTCCAGAATTTGTCGCTGGCCACACCGGTGCCGGGCAGCACCTTGTCTTCAATGAAACGGTAGAGTTCGGTCGCCACCTGCAGGCCGTGGCTGGTGGTGCGTTGGGTCGGGCTGGTCATGAAAGACTCCTTTTAAAAATGGAAATGGATGCGCGTAAAAAGCAAACGCCTGGCTTCAGCCCAGCGACTTGTAAAAATAATAAAGCGTGAGTGCGCCACCCACGGCAATCACCATGCGGCGCAGCCACGGGCCCTGGATTTTTCGCGCCATGCTGGCGCCCCAATAGCCGCCCAGGCTGGCGGTCAGCAGCATCACCAGCGTGTGCTGCCAGCTCACCGCGCCAGCAACAATAAAGGTCATGACCGTGACGCTGTAAATCAGCGCCGACATCAGGTTCTTCAGCGCGTTGATGTGCTGCACGTCTTCATGGCCACCAATCGCCAGGCTGGCCATCATCAATATGCCCATGCCGGCGCCAAAAAAGCCGCCGTAAATCGACACCAGCAACTGCACCGCCCAGCCTATGGGCGAGCCGGCGTCGTGCTGCGCCTGGGCGATTTTTTCCGCGGCCGGACGCACGCGCTTCAGGGCGGCCGATAACTGCGGGCTGAAGGCAAACAGCAAGGTGGCAAAGGCCAGCAGCCAGGGAATCAGCGCGGCAAAGCGCGCGTCACCGGCGGCCAGCAGCAGCATGCCGCCGACGGCGCCGCCTATCAGCGAGGCCAGGCCCATGGGCAGCAGATAGCGCTTGTAGCGCGACAGCTCGAGCCGGTAGGCCCAGGCGCTGCTCAGGCTGCCCGGCCACAGGGCGACCGAGTTGCTGGCGTTGGCCGCCACCGGGGGCAAGCCGACGGCCAGCATGGCTGGAAACGAGAAAAAAGTGCCGCCGCCGGCGATGGCGTTGACCGCGCCCGCGGCAAAGCCGCCAGCGCCTATCAGGAGGATGTCTAGGGGTGTCATGCGGATGCTCCCGGCAGGGGTGCCAGACCGGGCAAGGCCAGCACGTCGCGCAGGCTGCTGCCGCTGTAGCTGGGCGGGGTGCCCAGTTCCTCGAAGGGCAGCTGGTAGCGATTGACCCAGAGCGTCTGGTAGCCGTACCAGGTGGCGGCCAGCGCGTCCCAGCTGTTGCAGCTGACAAAGGCGATTTGCCGCGCCGCCAGCCCGGTGGCCTGCGGGCCCAGCGCGTAGGCGTCGGGATGGGTTTTGTATTTGCGGATGGCGTCGACGCTGATCACATGATCGAGCAGGCCTTCCAGTCCGGCGGATTTGACGGCCACGGCCAGCATGGACGGATCGCCATTGGACAAAATGCCGGTGACCAGGCCGCGTGCTTTCAGGGCCTGCAGCACCTCGCGGTTTTCCGGAAACGCCGACAAATGCCGGTATTGGTTCATCAGCTGCTCGACTTTGGCATCAAATCCGGCTGCAACCCAATCGTTACGGGCGCTGATAACTATCTTTTTGATAGCGTAAACGAGCGCGGACCGGGTCAGCGCCCAAAAGGGCTGGTAGTGCGCGCCATGGTCGCAGGTGGTCACCAGCCGCGTGTATTCGATCTGCTTGTCGCGCCACAACAGGCCCAGGGCCTGGCCATGGCCGGGGAACAACTGCTCGGCCGCCAGGTTCACGCTGTAGACGTCAAACAGCGTGCCATAGGCGTCAAACAGCACGGCGCGAATAGCTGGGGGCGAGCTGGCGCGGGTTTTTTCCATCCCGCTACTTTATTTGATATGTGGACCGCTATTGATTAACGACAAATCGTTTTATTGGTGACATTTATGCAGGTAATTTAAGAGCATGGACTCGTAAGCGGCTCAGGCCAGGCCGTTCAATTGGCGGGCCGCTGCCAGCACCTTTTGCACATGCGCTTGGTCGTAGCGTTCGGCCGGCATGGTCAGGGTCAGGGCGGCGGCCAGGCTGCCGTCGGCCTTGAATACAGGCGCGGAAATCCCGGCCACGCCCGCCAGCCGGTCGCCCGTGGCCGAAAAATAGCCTTGGGCCCGGATCTCGGCATACAGTTTTTTGTCCCGCGCCGTCAGGGTGCCGGCCGTCTGGGGGCCAAAAGCCGTCAACACCCGGCCGCCAGTGCCGCGATCCAGCGGCAGCAGGTCGCCCGCCTGGAGATGGTCGCGCACCGGCTGGGGCGAGTCCACGCGGTAGCGGCACAGTCGCACCGCTTCGGCGCCCTGGCCCTGCACCAGATGGTAGGCGGCGCTTTCCCGGGTGACGGCCACCAGCTCGCGCAGCACCGCCATGACGGCGCGGTCCAGTGAAAACGAGGCGGCGTAGACCGCGTTGAGCCGCGCCACTTCGCTGCCCAGCGCGTAGCCGCCGCCCTCCAGCCGCCGCACCAGCCGCGCATGTTCCAGCGAGGCCAGCAAGCGCAGCACCGTGCTCTTGTACAACTGGGTGCGGGCGGCCAGTTCGGACAGCGTCAGCGAGGCCTCGCCCAGGCGAAAGGCCGACAGCAGGCTCACGGCACGGTCTACCGCGGCGGCGCCGCCGGGCGCGGCATGGCGGTCGGCCACGGATTCGGTCTGGGCTTTGCGGGGCATGGCTGTCCTTGGGATGGCGTGGGTAGGCTTGACAAGCGCGGGCTAATCCGCGAATATTTCATTCTAAAGAACCTTGTTCTATCTTATGGAATTATTTTTGTGAATGCAAGCACCCCTAGCTCCCAGGTCTTGATCAGTGAAGTCGGGCCGCGCGATGGTCTGCAGTCGGTCGCCTCCATCATGCCGACGGCTGACAAGCTGCGCTGGATTGATGCGCTCTATGCGTCTGGCCTGCGCGAGATCGAGGTCGCCTCCTTTGTGCCGGCCAAGCTGCTGCCGCAGATGGCGGACGCCGCCGAGGTGGTGCGCCACGCCATCACCTTGCCCGGCCTCAACGTGATGGCGCTGGTGCCCAACCGCCGCGGCGCCGAGGCCGCGCTGGCTGCGGGCGCGCACAAGCTCACCATGCCGGTGTCGGCCAGCGCCGCGCACTCGCTGGCCAATGTGCGCAAGACGCGCGAGGCCATGGTGGAGGAGTTGCGCGCCATCGCCGAGCTGCGCGCCAGTGTTGCGCCCCGCGCCCTGCTGGAAGTGGGCATTTCCACCGCCTTTGGCTGCACCCTGCAGGGCGAGGTGGCCGAGGACGAGGTGATCTGGCTGGCGGCGCAATGCGTGGCGGCCGGTGCGGACGAGGTCGGCCTGTCGGATACCGTCGGCTACGCCAATCCGGCGCAGGTGCGCCGCCTGTTCAGGCGCTTGCGCGCCGAAATTGGCCGCCATGCGGGCGCGGCCCACATGCACAACACGCGCGGGCTGGGGCTGGCCAACTGCCTGGCCGCCTACGAGGAGGGGGTGCGCACTTTCGATGCCTCCCTGGGCGGGCTGGGCGGCTGCCCCTACGCGCCCGGCGCCTCGGGCAACGTCGTTACCGAAGACCTGGTGTTCATGTTCGAGGCCATGGGCGTGCGCACCGGGGTCGATCTTGAAAAACTCATGGCAGCGCGCGCGCCCCTACGGGCGGGTTTGCCGGGCGAGCCGCTGCACGGCATGACGCCAGAGGCCGGCTTGCCCAGGGGCTTTGTGACTGGCGCCAGTCTCACGTTACCAGCTGCGCCTGCCGAACCTGCAGCAGCGCACAGCGCTAGCGGCGCGGTGCCGCTGCCTTACGCCGGTGTGCGCGTCGTCGAGTTCACCCACATGGTGATGGGCCCGACCTGCGGCCTGCTGCTGGCTGACCTGGGCGCCGAGGTCATCAAGGTCGAGCCGCTGGAGGGCGACAGCACGCGCCGCCTGCTGGGCTCGGGTTCGGGCTTTTTTCCGACCTTTAACCGCAACAAGAAAAGCATTGCGCTGGATCTGAAACAGCCCGAGGGCGTGGAGGCCGCGCTGCGCCTGATCGCCACCGCCGACATCGTCAGCGAGAACTTCAAGCCCGGCACCATGAAAAAGCTGGGCCTGGACTACGAGACGCTGAAAAAGCTCAATCCGCGCCTCATCTATGTCAGCCACAAGGGCTTTTTGCCCGGCCCTTACGAAAACCGCACGGCGCTCGACGAGGTGGTGCAGATGATGGGCGGCCTGGCCTATATGACGGGGCGCGCCGGCGATCCGCTGCGCGCCGGCAGCAGCGTCAACGACATCATGGGCGGCATGTTTGGTGCCATTGGCGCCATGGCCGCGCTGCGCCAGCGCGACTTGACCGGCAAGGGCTGCGAGGTGCAGTCGGCGCTGTTCGAGAACAATGTGTTTTTGGTGGCGCAGCACATGATGCAGTTCGCCGCCACCGGCAAGGCCGCCGACCCCATGCCCAGCCGCATCTCGGCCTGGGCGGTGTATGACGTGTTTACCGTGAAGGACGGCGAGCAAATCTTTTTGGCCGCGGTGAGCGACAAGCAGTGGGCGATTTTCTGCAAGGCCTTCGGCCTGGCGGAGATGCTGGCCGACCCGCGCCTCAAAAGCAACAACGACCGCGTGCTGGCGCGCGACTGGATGATGCCCCAGCTGCGCTCGCACCTGGCGCCCTATAGCGCGGCCGAACTCAGCGCCGTGTTTGAAAAAAACGAGCTGCCGTTTGCGCCCATCACCAAGCCGCAAGACTTGTTCGACGACCCGCACCTCAACGCCACCGGCGGCCTGGCGCCCGTGCGCATGAACGACGGCAGCACCGCCAAGGTGCCGCTGATGCCCTTCACGCTGGACGGCGCTCGCCCGCAAATCCGCCTGCAGCCGCCCACGCTGGGCCAGCACAGCCAGGCATTGCTCAAAGAAGTCGGCTACAGCGAGGTGGACATCGCCCGGCTCAAAGCCAGCAAGGTCATGTCAGGCGACACCCTGTGACGCTTTGCTTCTTAATTGATAGCTGTTGGCGCTTGTGTGGCAAGGGATAGAGCCTTGTTTGATGCATAAACAGGCGACCAACCCCCGCCCAGCGCGCGGTACAGGCCGATCTGCGCCGCGAGCTGGTCGGCGCGCAGCTGCAGCGCGCTTTGCTCGGCGCTGAACAGGTTGCGCTGGGCGTCCAGCTCGTCGAGGTAGGAGGCATAACCTTCGCGGTAGCGGTTGCTGGCGATGCGCAGTGTCTCTTGCAGCGCCGTTCGCTGCGCCTGCACCTCCACGCCCTGGCGCCCCAGCTCTTCCACAGCAGTGAGCTGGTCCTCGACTTCGGCAAAGGCCGTCAGCACGGCTTTTTCATAGCCGGCCAGCGCCTGCTTGCGCCGCGCATCCGAGGCGCCGACCTGCGCCCGCAGCCGGCCGCCATCAAAGAGTGGCGCCAGCACGCTGCCGCCCAGGCCCCACAAGGTGAAGGGGTTGCCCGTGAGTGCGCTGGAGCTGATGCCGCCCAAGCTGGCCGACAGGCGCAGCGCAGGCAGCAACTGGGCGCGCGCGGCCGCCAATTGCGCATCGCCGGCGGCCAGCTGCGCTTCGGCGCCCGCCAGGTCGGGGCGGCGGCGCAACAGCTCGGACGGCAAGCCGGTGGCTGGCAGGGCCGGCAACTGCAAGGCTTGCAGCGCCAGCCCACGCGGCACAGCGCCGGGCGCGGCGCCGGTCAGCACGTTGAGCCCATGCTCCTGGCGGCGTATCGCCAGGGCGAGTTGCGGAATGGCTTGCGCGGTGGCGCGGTATTCGGCTTCGCTTTGCTGGGTTTCCAGCGCCGAGCTGTAGCCGCGCTGCTGGCGTGAGCGCGCCAGTTGCAGCGCCGATGCGCGTGCGGCCAGCGTCTGCTGCGCCACTTCCAACCGGGCATCTAGACCGCGCAGATTGATGTAGGCCGCAGCAGTGCTGGCCGCCACGCTCAGCGCGGCGCTGTCGCGTGCGGCCTGGCTGGCCTGCAACTGGGCGGCGGCGGCGCGGTTCAGCTCACCCAGCTTGCCCCACAGGTCGACTTCATAGGCGGCCTGGAACTGCGGCTGGAACACGCTGGCGTCATAAGGCCTGCCGGTCGCGGCGCTGATGCTGCGGCTGCGCTGCAGGCCGGCGCCCAGGTCCAGACTGGGGCCGCTGGCGGCCTGCTGTGCTTCGCCAAGCGCGCGCGCCTCGGCCACGCGGGCGGCGGCAATGTGCAAATCGGTGTTGTGGGCCAGGGCCTGCTCCACCAGCGTATCCAGCGCCGGGTCGCCAAAGGCGCGCCACCAGCCGGCTTGCAGCGCCGCGCCGGCTGGCACATTGGACGTGGTTTGCCAGGCCGTGGGCAGGGCCAGTGCCGGCATGGCGGCGTTGGGCGTGCTGCCGCAGGCCGACAGCAGCAGGGCGGCGGCCAGGCCCAGCGCGCCACAGGTCAGCAGCGGCGATTTCATGAGTGATTTTCCGTGCTGCCCGGATGGGCTTCGGCGCGAGTGTCCACGTCCACCACCACCGACATGCCGGGGCGCAGCCGCTGCGCCATGGCCTGATCCGGATCAACGGCGATGCGCACCGACAGGCGCTGCGGGATCTTGGTGAAGTTGCCGGTGGCGTTGTCCTGCTTGATCACGCTGAATTCCGAACCGGTTGCCGGCGACAGGCGCTCTACATGGCCTGTGAGTTCGGCGTCGGCCAAAGCATCGACGTGAAAGCGCACCGTCTGGCCGGGCGCCATGCGGGCGGTCTGGGCCTCCTTGAAGTTGGCCACTATCCACACCTGCGCCGGCACTACCGCCATCAGCTGGGTGCCGGGTGTGACGTACTGGCCGAGCTTGACGCCGACCTCGCCGACCTGGCCGTTGCGTGGTGCGCGGATCTGGGTGTTGTCCAGGTCAATCTCGGCGAGTTTGACGGCGGCGCGGGCGGCGGCTACGCCGGCCTGCACGGCGTCGCGGTTCACCACCACGGTCTGCAAATCCTGCGTGGCCACGGCCTTGCCGGCCTGGGCCTGCTGGGCGCTGGCCTCGGCCTGCTTCACGCTGGCTTCGGCCTGGTGCAGCGCGGCTTCGGTCTGGTCGCGTTCGCGTTGCGACAGCGAGCCGTCCTGCGCCAGCGGCGTGGCGCGGCGCATGTCGGCCTGGGCGCGCTGCAACTGGGCCCTGGCATTGGCCAACTGGGCGGCGGCGCCGGCAATCTGGGCCTGCGTGCTGCCTATGGCGGCTTCGCGGGCGCGCCTGGCCTGCACGGTGTTGGCCAGATTGGCTTCCTGTGCGGCCAGGCTGCTGCGCGCCTGCTCCAGTTTTTGGCGGTAGCTGCGGTCGTCGAGTTTGACCAGTACCTCGCCGGCCTTCACCGCCATGTAGTCCTGCACCCTGACCTCGGCCACATAGCCGTCCACCTTGGGCGCGACGATGGTGACCATGCCGTGCACATAGGCGTTCTCGGTCGACTCGGTGCCGGTGTGGAAAGGCGGCAGGCGCCAGGCGTAAAGAATCAGTCCCAGGCAGGCGAGCGTGGCGGCCAGCACGATCCAGGTGCCGCGGGCGCGCAGGGTTTTGTTTAGAAAAGTCATGGTAGAGGTCGATCAGGAAGAAGAGAGGGCAGTCGCCGCCGTGGTGTGGCGCCGCGCGCGGTGCCAGCGATGGGTCTTGATGCCGGCAAACACCAGAAAGCCCAGCGTGGAGGTCAGCGCCACCGTGTGGAACAAGTCGTTGTAGGCCATCACATAAGACTGCTGCGTGACCTGCTGGCTGAGCAGGGCGAGCGCCTGGTTGCCGCGCGCGGCAGCGTCGTTCAGGGTGGAGGCATAAGCGCCGCCCAGCTGCGCCAGGCGCTGCGCGACCTGCGGATCGGACAACTGCAGGTGCTCGACCAGCTGGCCGTAATGCAGGCGCTGGCGCTCGGCCAGCAAGGTGGACAGCCAAGCCTGGCCGACCAGGCCCGCCAGCGCCTGGCCGCCGCTGAACACGGCGATGAAGCTGATGAGGTTTTTCATGCCGCTCGCGACCACATGGCCAAAGCCCTGCAGCAGGGCCGTGGCCAGGAACATGGCGCTGGCCACGGCCAGCAGGGTTTGCGACAGGTAGAGATCGTGCGGCCGCGTCAGCACGGTGGACTGGCCGTCCATCCAGGCGGCGGCCATGATCAGCACCAGGGCGATGTCGCCCAGCAGTGCGAAGCGGCGCTTGGGCAGGGCCAGAAGCGCGAGCAAAAAGCCCACCCCCGTGCCTACCGTGACCCAGACGAAGAGCGGGTGCATCTGGTCGTTGGTGAAGCCCAGCGTGTTCATCAGGCCGACCGCGCCTATGGTCTGCTCCGAGAGCACAACACGGAACAGCAAAATCGCGCCCATGAAGCGCAGCATGAAGGGGCTGCTCAGCCAGCGCAGATCCAGCAGCGGCTTGTCGCGCTGCAGCTCGATGGCGACGTAAAGACCAAAGCACAGCACGGCGCCTGCCAGGCAAACGCCCAGCCAGGGCGTGTCGCTCCACCAGTGCAGCCGGCCCTGCGTCAGCACCACGCACAGCAGCGCCAGTGCGGTGGCATACAGGGCGAAGACGATGCCGTCGCCGCGTGCAAACATCTGCTGCGTGGGCATGGGCTTGAGGCGCACCACATTGATCGCGGCCAGGCACAGAAAGGCCAGCCCGACATCGACAAAGTTCAGCCCCAGCCACTGGCCGTTTTGCAGCAGGTCTTCAGAAATGATGCGCGACAGCGGCCCGCCCAGCTGCAGCGCGGCAAAACCGAGCAAGGCGCCGACGATGGCCTTGGCGGGCGGGAAGGCCTGCATCATGTAGAGCACCGCCAGGCTGCTGATGGGCGCGGCCGCCAGACCGAGCGCGGCGCGCACCACCATCGCCGAGCCCAGCTGCTGCGTGAACAAATGAGCCAGCGCCAGCAACAGGTAAAGACCGATCACGATGTCGGCGAACCAGCGCAGGCCGTACTGGTAGCGCACCTTGGTGAGCAGCAGCGTGGCCGAGAGGTTGGTCGCGAAATAGGCGGTGGTGAGCCAGCTGGCCTCGGTGGCGGTGGCGCCCAGCGAACCCTGTATGCCGCTGAGGTTGGAATTGACCAGGTTGACGCCCAGGCCCTGGGTCAGACCCAGCAGCAAAGCCACCGCGATAAAGCTCAGGCTTTGCCACAGGTCACTGGCCGGGGCCGGCGGCGTGGCAGCCACGGGCGCAGCGCTCATGGTTTCATGGCGTTTTCTTCTGGCGCTGCGGGGCGCAGCATGGGCATCACCATGGCGTCCACCAGGTGCTCTATGGAAGCGCGCGTGACCTGCTGGGAGCGGGTGTTGTAGCGGTGCAAAATCATGGCCGGCACGACGTCCAGCAAGTCCTCCATCTCCGCCGGCGCAGCGATTTCGCCGCGCCCGATGGCCCGCTCGAACAAGGCCAGCACATTGGCGCGCCGCGCGGTGAGCCGCTCCGGCGCCACTTTGGCGGTCCAGACCAGGTGCTGGCGCACATTGCCCAGCATCTCCTGCACCGCGGCCTGCATCACATGGTTGCCGATGCCGTAGTAGTGCGCGTAGAGCTGCACCAGGTCGTTGCGCAGCGAGCCGGTGTCTACCTCCACATCTATGGGCGAGTACAGCGTCAGCGCCTCGGCCAGCAATTCGTCCTTGGACTTCCAGCGCCGGTACAGCGAAGCCTTGCCGGCGCCGGCACGCTGCGCCACGGCCTCCATGGTGACGGCCGCCATGCCGCTCTCGCCGAGCAGTTCCATGGCGGCGTGCAGGATGCTGGCGTCCAGCGCGGCATCGCGCGGGCGGCCGGGAGAGGGTGTTGCAGGGACTGGGGTCATTGGATATACGGAACGGTTTAGTTTCGAAACAAGAGTGTATCGAAAAATGGCTGAGCTTGCTCGCAAGGCGGGCAAGCGCGGTTGATTTGCTGGAATCAAGGGCTGATGTGGCTTGATTCCAAACATTTATTGCCATAATCGGCCATGGACAAACTCAAGCAGCTGGAATCCTTTGTGTCGGTAGTAGCTCGTGGCAGCCTGACGGCGGCCGCCAGGGCGGAGGGCGTAGCGCCCGCCATCATGGGCCGGCGCCTGGATGCGCTGGAGGAGCGGCTGGGCGTCAAGCTGCTGGTGCGCACCACCCGGCGCATCGCCCTGACGCACGAGGGCAGCGCCTTTCTGGAAGACTGCCAGCGCCTGCTGGCCGATCTGGCCAATGCCGAGGCCAGCGTTTCCGCCGGCGGCGTCAAGGCCAGCGGCCATTTGCGCATCACGGCACCGGCCGGCTTTGGCCGCCGCCATGTGGCGCCGCTGGTCACCAAATTTCGCGAGCAGCATGCCGAGGTGACGATTTCGCTGAATCTGAGCGACCGGGTGGTGGACTTGGCCGGCGAAGGTTTCGACTGCGCGGTGCGGGTCGGCGACCTGCCGGACTCCTCGCTGGTGAGCGTGCGCATGGCCGACAACCGGCGCCTGTGCGTCGCCACGCCGCGCTATTTGCAGCGCCACGGCACGCCGCAGCACCCCGGCGAGCTGGCTAAATTCGATTGCCTGACCTTGTCTAGCGATGCCTCGCAAACCCGGGGCTGGGCATTCACGGTAGACGGCGAGCTGGTGTACCTGAAACCGGGCGGCCCGCTGGACTGCTCCGACGGCCAGGTCTTGCACGACTGGTGCCTGGCCGGCTACGGCATTGCCTGGCGCAGCACCTGGGAGGTGGAGTCGGAAATTGCCGCCGGCCGTCTGGTGGCGCTGCTGCAGGATTTCGCCGCCCCGCCGAATGGCATTTATGCCGTGTTTCCGCAGCGCAAGCATTTGCCGCTGCGGGTGCGGTTATGGATAGATTTCCTGAAGCATCACTACGGCCAGGCCGAGTTCTGGGGCACCTCCCCGACCTAGAACAGGCCCGCCAGCAGCCACAGCGCGGTGCCCCACATCATCAGCGCCACCAGGCCGTCGAGTGCGCGCCAGATGCCCGGTGAGTTCAGGCGGGCGCCCAGGCCCCACATGGCCAGACCCAGGGCGCTAAACCACAGCAGCGAGCCGGTGATGGCACCGAGGCCGAACACCGCGTTGTCGGGCTGGGCGTAGGCCAGCGAGGCGCTGCCCATCAGCACGGCGGTGTCCAGCCAGGCGTGCGGATTGAGCCAGGACATGGCCAGCGCCACGCCTATGGCCTGGCGGCGCGACATGCCCGGGTCCTGTGCCGTATCTGCATTCAGCTCGGACGGGGCGGCGGGCTGCAAAAAGCGTCGAAACGCCTGGGCGCCATAAATCATCAGCACCAGTGAGCCCGCGCCCGTGAGCGCCCCCATCAGCTTGCCCGACAGGCCGCCCAGTTGCGCCAGTCCGGCGATGCCCAGGGTGATCAGCACGATGTCGGTCAGCACGCAGACGGCAATCGTCAGCCACAAATGCTGGCGCCGCAGGCCCATGCGCATGACGTGAGCGTTTTGCGGGCCTATGGCCATGATGAGAGACAGGCTTAAAGCCAGGCCGGAGAAGAAGGCCGGAGCGGTGAACAGATTCATGACGCGGATGGGAGATGGGCTGGAAGGTGTTGAGGACTAAAGGCCGCAGCCCTGGGGGCTTGGGTCTGCTGGCTTGCCATGAGTGTCATAAAAAAAGCATAAAAATTAAACAAAATTAAATAGAATTAACATTTATTAATAAAAACTTGATTTGTCCATGCTCGATGCCCGCCAACTCGATGCGCTCGCCGCCGTGATTGAATCCGGCAGCTTTGGCGCGGCCGCCAAAGCCCTCAGCCTGACGCTGGCGGCGGTGTCGCTGCGCATCAAGTCGCTGGAGGACACGCTGGGGCAAAGGCTGCTGGTGCGCGGCAAACAGCTGCGTGCCACGCCCGCCGGGCTGGCCCTGCTGGGTCACGTCAAGCAGTTGCGCCTGATGGAGGCCGACCTGCTGGCCAACTGGCAGGGCGGCGGCGCCGGCCGGGCCGGGCGCATGCAAAGCCTGAGCGTGGCCGTCAATGCGGACTCGCTGACGGGCTGGTTTTTGCCGGGCGTGGTCGGGGCGCTGCAGCAGCACCGCTTGCTGCTGGACATCGTGGTGGATGACCAGGACCACACCCATGACGCGCTGAAAAGCGGTGAGGTGACCGGTTGCGTCACCACCCTGGCGCGGGCCATGCAGGGCTGCGTCGCCGAGCCCCTGGGCGTGATGCGCTACCGCTGCATGATTGCGCCGGCGCTGATCGCCCAGTGGGGGCCGGCCGCAGCCACCGGCGGCATGGCGCTGGCCAAGCGCCTGCTGCGCAGCCCGGCGGTGATCTTCAATCGCAAGGATGGCTTGCAAGATGCCTATCTGGCGCAGCATTTCAATCTGCGCGATGCCCAGTATCCGCGCCACTTCGTGCCGGCGGTCGATGGCTTTGACCTGGCGCTGGAGCTGGGCATGGGCTGGGGCATGGTGCCCGATGTGCTGGCGGCGGCGCGCCCCGATCGCCTGGCGCTACAGGAAGTGTGGGCGGGGCATCCGGTGGACGTGATGCTTTATTGGCAGCACTGGGCCCGCGAGCCCTTGGCGGCGCAGCGCCTGACGCAAGTCATCAAGCAGGCGGCGCGCGAGCGTCTGCTGCAGCCCTGAGGCCGTTGGGCCGCTGATTGGGCATAAAACAAGGCTCTGGCGTAATACCAGCAGGCGCAGACAGCTATTAAATTGAGAGTGTTTTGCTTGGCCGGCTGGTGGTGCCGGCGCTGAAACGACAACAGCCTGCAAGAAGCTTGCAGGCTGTCGGTGCGGGCGCTTGACCCTTAGAAGCTTATTTGCTCAGGCACTCTTTCATGAAGGCCTTGCGCTCGTCGCCTTTTTTGTCCTTGGCGTCAACATTGCAGGTTTTCATCTTGGTCTGCTGGGTCGCTGGTGCGGCCACTTCCTTTTTGGCGCTCAGACATTCCTTCATGAAAGCCTTGCGCTCATCGCCCTTTTTGCCCTCGGCGTCCTTGTTGCAGGTGGTCATTTTGCTTTGCTGGGCGGTTTTGGCTGGTGCGTCGGCGGCCTGGGCCAGGGGCGAGAGACCCATAGCGAAGGCAAACGTGACGGCGATCAGGGACAGCAGCTTTGTCATGGTGGCTCCAATAAAGAGTTTGAGGAACAGGGATTGAGTTCCGGCTGGAATTCCAACACATAACGCCGTGGCGGGCAAATCCGATGACCGCCCACCGGGGCGGGGAGGCCGGCGCCCGGCTTAACCGTAAAATCCGGCCATGCTCACGATTAAAAAAGACCTGCTTGCGGCCCTGGCCGTCGCGCTTGACGAACTCTCTCCCGGCGCCGGCGACAAGGCGGCTTTTGAATCCCCCAAGGTGGCGGCCCACGGCGATTTCGCCTGCACCGCCGCCATGCAGCTGGCCAAGCCACTCAAACTCAATCCGCGCCAGACGGCGGAAAACCTGCGCGCCCTGCTGTTGCAGGCCCCGGCCTTTGAGCACTGGGTCGATGCGGTGGAGATCGCCGGCCCGGGCTTCATCAACATCCGGCTCAAGCCCGCCGCCAAGCAGGAAACCGTGCGCGAGGTGCTGCAAGCCGGTGCCCAGTACGGCAAGCAAGCCGCCGACAGCAGCCGCAAAATGATTGTCGAGTTCGTCTCGGCCAACCCGACCGGCCCGCTGCATGTGGGCCATGGCCGCCAGGCCGCCCTGGGCGATGCCATCTGCAACCTGTTTGCCACCCAGGGCGCCCAGGTCTGGCGCGAGTTTTATTACAACGACGCCGGCGTGCAGATTCACACCCTGGCCACCAGTACGCAGGCGCGCGCCAAAGGCCTGAAACCGGGCGATGCGGCCTGGCCCGAATCGGCCTACAACGGCGACTACATCGCCGACATCGCTGCCGACTTTCTGGCCAAAAAGACGGTACACGCCGACGACCGTGAATTCACCGCCTCCGGCGACATTGAGGATCTGGACTCGATTCGCCAGTTCGCCGTGGCCTATCTGCGCCATGAGCAGGATCTGGATCTGCAGGCCTTTTCGGTCAAGTTCGACAACTATTACCTGGAGTCCAGCCTGTACAGCTCGGGCCGGGTCGAGGCCACCGTGGCCAAACTTACGGCGGCCGGCAAGACCTATGAGCAGGACGGCGCGCTGTGGCTCAAGTCCACCGACTACGGCGACGACAAAGACCGCGTCATGAAAAAGGGCGACGGCAGCTACACCTACTTCGTGCCCGACGTGGCTTACCACCTGGCCAAATGGGAGCGCGGTTTCGCCAAGGCCATCAACATCCAGGGCATGGACCACCACGGCACCATTGCCCGGGTGCGCGCCGGGCTGCAGGCGGCGGATGCCGGTATTCCCCAGGGCTATCCCGACTATGTGCTGCACACCATGGTGCGCGTGGTGCGCAACGGCGAAGAGGTGAAGATCTCCAAGCGTGCCGGCAGCTATGTCACCCTGCGCGACCTGATCGAGTGGACCAGCGCCGACGCCGTGCGCTTTTTCCTGCTCAGCCGCAAGCCAGATACCGAGTACATCTTTGACATTGACCTGGCGCTGGCCAAGAACAATGAAAACCCGGTCTACTACGTGCAGTACGCGCATGCCCGCATCTGCTCCATCCTGACCACCTGGGCGGCCCAGGGCGGCGACGAAAATCGCCTCAAGGATGTGGACCTGTCGGCCCTGACCAGCCCGCAGGCCCAGGCGCTGATGCTGCTGCTGGCCAAATACCCCGAGATGCTGGGCCATGCCGCCAATGGCCTGGCGCCGCACGACGTGGCGTTTTACCTGCGCGAGCTGGCCGCCTGCTATCACAGCTACTACGACGCCGAGCGGATTCTGGTGGACGAAGAGGCGGTCAAGCTGGCGCGGCTGGCACTGGTCGCCGCCACTGCGCAGGTGTTGCACAATGGCCTTGCGGTGCTGGGCGTCAGTGCGCCCCGCAAAATGTAAATCCACCCATCCCACCATCAGAGTCGGCAAGGAAGTCGGGCAAGTATGACGAAACAAAGAGGCGGAACCCTGCTGGGTTTGATTATTGGCGCGCTGGTCGGCCTGGGCGCCGCCCTGGCCGTGGCGGTTTACATCACCAAGGTGCCTGTGCCCTTCATGAACAAGAGCCAGCCGCGCAATCCCGACAGCGATGCCGCCGAAGCCAAGAAAAACAAGGACTGGAACCCGAATGCACCGCTGGCCGGGAAACCCCTCGCCAAACCGGTAGTTACCCCGGAAGTCAGCCCTGTGACCGTGCCCGAGGGCGTCACCTTGCCACCCCCGCTGGTGGTGACGGTGCCCAAGGCGCCGGCGTCTGCGGTTGCCGCTGCCAAACCGGCAGCACCGGCGGTACCGGCCAAGCCCGCCGTCTCGGCTGACCCGCTGGGCGATCTGGTCAAGGCCAAGACCAAGGCAGAGGCTACGCTGTCCACTGCGAGCGCCGACCCTTTCAGCTACTTCATCCAGGCGGGGGCCTTTCGCACCCCGGAGGATGCCGAGCAGCAGCGCGCCAAGCTCTTGCTGCTGGGCATGCAGGCCAAAGTCAGTGAGCGCGAACAATCGGGCCGCACCGTCTACCGCGTGCGGGTGGGGCCGTTTGACAAGAAGGACGATGCCGACAAGGTCAAGGAGCGGCTGGACAACATCTCCATAGAAACGGCCTTGGTCCGGGTGCAGCGCTAAGCCGACGGAACTTTTTCCAACTTGGGCATCCAACCCCTGGCGGGGCAGGGCCCCTGTGACACCAACAACTTAGTTACCCCCGTAATTCCAGGAGAAAAATTGATGCAACGACGTGAATTTTCGCTTTCGGCCGCTTCCGTGGCAGCCGCTGCCACTTTGGGCGCCGCTGTGCTGCCCACCGCAGCGCAAGCCCAGGCCGCCGCCTTCAAAGATGGCAGCGACTACCTGACGCTTGGCAAACGGGCGCCTGTCGAGGCGTCGGCGGGTCAGGTCGAAGTGGTGGAGTTCTTCTGGTACAACTGCCCGCACTGCAATGCTTTTGAGCCGCAGTTCGATGCCTGGGCGAAAAAAGTCCCCAAGGATGTCAGCATCCGGCGCGCGCCGGTGGCCTTCCGCCCTGATTTCGAACCGCAGCAGCGCTTGTACTTTGTCCTCGAAGGCATGGGCAAGGTCGAGGAGCTGCATAAAAAAGTGTTTTACGCCATTCATGTGGAAAAGCAGTCGCTCAACACGGCCGAACAGGTGGCGGCCTGGGCCGAGAAGCAGGGCATTGCCAAGGCCAAGTTTGTCGCAATGTACAACTCGTTTTCGGTCAGCACCAAGGTGCGCAAGGCCACCCAGCTGCAAGACGCTTATGCCGTGGACGGCGTGCCGGCCCTGGGCATTGATGGCCGTTACTTCACTTCCGGCACACAGGCACAAACCCTGGCGCGCGCTTTGCAGGTCACCGATGCGCTGATTGCGCAGTCCCGCGGCAAGGCCAAGTAAGCCGAGCCAGGCGGCTGGCTTTACCGTGCTATCCAAAAACCCGCCCGCAACCGGCGGGTTTTTTCATGGATCAAATGTTTCCTTCTGGCGATTCCCGCAGCCGGCATCGCTACAATCGTCAAACTCTCCAAGCCAGCAAGATTCGTGCCTTATGAAACACCTGTTTTTCTCCCTGATCGTTACAGCCGCTCTGGCGGCGGGAGCCGTGTTTCCGGCGGCGGCCGAAAAAGCCGACCGCGACAAGCCCATGAATGCCGAGGCCGATGCCTTGCGCTATGACGACCTGAAGCAAACCAGCGTCTTCACGGGTAACGTGGTTATCACCAAGGGCACGACCATAGTTCGCGGCGCGCGGGTCGATGTCTCGCAAGACCCCGAGGGCTACCAGCTGGCGATTGCCATAGCGGAGCCCGGCAAGCTGGCCTACTACCGCAAAAAGCGCGATGGCGTTGACGAATACATAGAGGGCGAGGGCGAGCGTATCGAATACGACAGCCGCGCCGATCTGGTCAAGTTCATCAAGCGGGCCGTGGTGCGCCGCTACAACGGCGCCACGCTGGTCGACGAAACCACCGGCGGCCTGATTGTTTATGACAACAACACCGACGTGTTCACCGTCGATGGCGGCGCGCAAAACCGCACGGCGGCCAACCCCAGCGGCCGGATTCGCGCCATGCTGTCACCACGCGCAGCCGCCTCGGCACCGGGCACGCCGCCCGCCGCGCCTGCCACCGGGCCGCTGCCCAGCCTGCGCTCCAGCACGACGCTGGGCAATGAGAAAAAATAGAAAGAAGCCCTAAGCGATGACTGTGGTGACTGACACTTCGGCGGCCGATGCCGCAACGCCCAGCCGCCTGGTGGCGCAGGGCTTGCAGAAATCCTACGGTCGCCGCCAGGTGGTCAAGGATGTTTCGCTGTCGGTGAAAAAGGGCGAAGTGGTCGGCCTGCTGGGCCCCAATGGTGCGGGCAAAACCACCTCGTTCTACATGATCGTCGGCCTGGTGCGTGCCGATGCCGGTGAAATCTCCATCGACGGCCAGTCGGTCGAGCACATGCCCATCCACCTGCGCGCCCGCTTGGGCCTGAGCTACCTGCCGCAGGAGGCCTCGATCTTTCGCAAGCTCACGGTGGAAGAAAACGTGCGTGCCGTGCTGGAGCTGCAGCGCGACGCCGCTGGCAAGCCGCTGGGGCGCGCCGACATTGAAGCGCGGCTCGATGCCTTGCTCAAAGACTTGCGGGTCGATCATTTGCGCGACTCGCCGGCGCCGGCCTTGTCGGGCGGCGAACGCCGCCGCGTCGAGATTGCGCGGGCGCTGGCAACCCAGCCGCGTTTCATCTTGCTGGACGAGCCTTTTGCCGGCATTGACCCGATCGCCGTGATCGAGATCCAGCGCATCATCGGTTTCCTGAAATCGCGCGGCATTGGCGTGCTGATCACCGACCACAATGTGCGCGAGACCCTGGGCATTTGCGACCACGCCTACATCATCAGCGACGGCCATGTGCTGGCCACCGGCACGCCCTCAGAGATCGTGGAAAACGCCGATGTGCGCCGGGTCTATCTGGGCGAACATTTCCGCATGTGATGAAGGATTGGCTCCCCCCTGTTGCTTGCTCGCTTCGTGTAGCGGCCTCTCCCGCTCCGGGGGACGGCGCCTGCGGCCTGGCAAAGCTGGTTTCCCGGCCCCTGCTGGCTAGGGACTCACGGGCACGCCGCGCAGGGCCGCCCCAAGCCAGGCTAGCCCCCTCGGGGAGCGTGGGGGCAGCATGAAGCCGGGTCTGTCATTACGCATCTCGCAGCATCTGACGCTGACACCGCAGCTGCAGCAGTCGATACGCCTGTTGCAGTTGTCCACCCTGGAGCTGAGCCAGGAAGTCGAGCAGATGCTGGACGACAACCCCTTTCTGGAGCTGGCCGAAGAGAGCGCCGCACGCGAGGAATTCGGCCTGGAGCAGGCCGACACGCCGGTCAGCCAGGACAGCCAGGAATTGGAGTTTGCTACTGATCTGATAGCTGGTGGCGCAGATTCTACGGGCGCTACAGGCCAAAATGATGCTGAATCCAGCGTCGAGACTAGCTCCGAAGCCAAGCTGGAGGAAAGCTGGGACGGTGACGGCACCGTGGAGTCCGTGCCCGACGACAGCGAGTGGGGCGGCGACGCGCCGGCCCGCAAGAACAACCTGGACGAGGGCGATGCCGAGGCCTCGGACCTCACCGGCGCGCACGAGTCGCTGCAAGACCATTTGCACCGCCAGGCGCTCAGCCTGCGGCTGTCCGAGGAAGACCGCGCGGCCCTGTACTTCCTGATCGAGTCGCTCAATGACGATGGCTACCTGGAAGACAGCCTGGCCGAACTGGCCGCCGGCCTGGCCGGCGCCGATCTGGAAGCGGCCGAAGAGCTGGCGCAGCGCTTTGCCATGGCGCTCAAGCTGCTGCAACACATGGAGCCGGCCGGTGTCGGCGCGCGCAACCTGGCCGAATGCCTGGGCCTGCAGCTGCTAGACGGCAAAAACAACGACGACACCCGCGCCGCCATCGCGATCTGCAAGCAGCCCATGGAATTGCTGGCCAAGCGCGATGTCAAGCGCCTGTCCTATCTGTGCGGTTTTCCCGAGGCCGTGCTCAAACGTGCCATCGCCCTGATCGCCAGGCTGGACCCCAAGCCCGGTCGGCGTTTTGCCAACGTCGAGCGCAACCTGATCGTGCCCGATGTCATCGTCGTCAAGTCGGGCCGGGGTTTCAAGGTTTCGCTCAATGGCGATGTCATGCCGCGCCTGCGCGTGCACGACATCTATGCCAGCGCCCTGAAGCAGCACAGAGGCCACGGCGGGGCGGAGCTGCAGCAGCGGCTGCAGGAGGCGCGCTGGTTCATCAAGAACATCCAGCAACGCTTTGACACCATCTTGCGCGTCAGCAGCGCGATTGTTGAACGGCAAAAAAACTTTTTCACCCATGGCGAGCTGGCCATGCGCCCGCTGGTGCTGCGCGAGATCGCCGACGAGCTGGGCCTGCACGAGTCCACCATTTCCCGCGTCACCACCGCCAAGTACATGAGCACGCCCTTTGGCACTTTTGAGCTGAAGTATTTCTTTGGCTCGGCGCTGGGCACGGAAACCGGCGGCAATGCCTCCAGCACGGCGGTGCGCGCCCTGATCAAGCAGTTTGTCAGCTCCGAGAGCCTGACCAAGCCGCTCAGTGACAATCAGATCTCGGAAATGCTCAAGGAGCAGGGCATTGAATGCGCGCGCCGCACCGTGGCCAAATACCGCGAAGCCCTGCGCATCGCGCCCGCCAGCTTGCGCAAGTCGCTGTAAGCGCCTGCACCCTCTTTACTTTCACGTCGCCGCCCGGCAGCATTGCAGGCCGGCCTCACGCCAAATTTTCAAAGCCTATTTATGAATCAACTCCAATTATTTTTGCCTTGCGCTGCCGGCGTGGAGGCCTTGCTGGCCACCGAAGTGCAGCGTGTCACCGGCATTCAGGGCAAGGCCTGGCGCGCCGGCGTGCAGTTGCAGGGCTCCTGGCGCGACGCGCTGCAGCTCAATCTGCACAGCAGCCTGGCGCAGCGCGTGCTGATCGAGCTGCAGCACAACCAGTACCGCAGCGAGCAAGACCTCTACAACGCAGCGGCCAACGTGGCCTGGGAAATCTGGTTCACGCCCAAGCAGACCTTCAAGATCGAGATCACGGCCCAGCACAGCCCGCTGCAAAGCCTGAACTTTGCCGCGCTGAAGATCAAGGACGCCATCGCCGACCGCTTTCGCCACAAGTTCAACGACGTGCGGCCCAGCGTCGACACTCGCTGGCCAGATGTGCGCATCTATGTGCACCTGACCACGGACACCGTCACCATCTACATAGACACCTCGGGTGAGCCGCTGTTCAAGCGCGGCTGGCGCGAAGACAAGGGCGATGCGCCGCTGAAGGAAACCCTGGCCGCCGCCATGATTGCCGCCAGCGGCTGGGACCAGCTATGCAAACAGGGCGTGCCGCTCTACGACCCCTGCTGCGGCTCCGGCACCATCGCCATCGAGGCGGCTCGAATGGCTTGCAACATCGCGCCCGGCATCAGCCGCAAGTTCGCCTTCCAGAAATACCTGCCCTTCCAGGCCCATGTCTGGGACGGCCTGCTGGACCAGGCCGAGGCCGCCATCACCGAGCCGACGGCGCCGGTGTTCGGCAGCGATGTGTCTTTCCGCATGGTGGACTTCGCCGAACGCAATGCCGAGCGCGCGGGTGTGGCCAATGCCGTGCAGTTTCGCGGCGGTGATGCGCTGCAGCGCATGCCGCCCGCGCCCTCGGGCGTGATGCTGGTGAACCCGCCTTACGGCGAGCGCATCGACGTGGCGGGCGTGGCCGGCATCACCGGTGTGCAGGGCCGCCATCAAAGGGATGAGCGCCGCCAGCCCGTGGACGAGTTCGGCCAGCCCCTGAGCACGCAGGCCGGCTATGAGAACGAGGCGCCGCGCGACCGCTCGGCCAACCCCGGCCGCGAGCAGGCACAAAACGCCTGGGGCGAAGAGGCCAATGACTTCTTCCCGCAGCTGGCCGCGCACTGGAAGAAAAACTACGCCGGCTGGACCGCCCATGTGCTGACGCCAGACCTCAAACTGCCGAGCAAGATGCGCCTGAAAGAATCGCGCCGCGTGCCGATGTGGAACGGCCCCATCGAATGCCGGCTGTTCCGCTTTGACATGGTGGCCGGCTCGGCCCGGGGCAAGCCCGCAGGCCCGCCTGCCGACGCCGCTCCCGCCCAAGCGTGATGCCGGACAAGGCACGCCAGCCCATCGTGCTGGACACCAACATCGTGCTCGATGTGTTCATCTTCAGCGACGCGGCCTCCCTGCCCTTGAAGGCCGCGCTGGCCGCCGGCGAGCTCGACTGGGTGGCGACCCAGCCCATGCGCGACGAGCTGGAGCGCGTGCTGGCCTACAAGCAGCTGGCACCGCGGCTGGATTTCTACCAGCTGAGCGCGGACGACGTGCTGGCTGGTTTTGACCGCCATGCCCGCCTGACGGAGGTGGCGCCCAAGGCCAGCGTGACCTGCAGCGATGCCGACGACCAGAAGTTCATCGACCTGGCGGTCTCGCTGCAATGCCGGCTGCTGAGCAAGGACAGACATGTTCTTTCTATGAAAAAAAGGCTGCTAGCCCTTGATGTGCAAGCGCAGGCAGCTCTTTAAACAATAGCAATCTGATGACCTGCAGCCGCTGAAACTGCCAGCGACCGCAGCCAGGCAGATACACTTTCCACCTTATCAGAGCCTCACGGGAGGCTCAGGACCGTATCGCATGAAAACGCCATTTCCCCCCACTCCCCCCTCCACCTCCGCCAAATTGCCGGCCGCCGCCGCGCTGGAGCAGCCCCTGATGGAGTCCGAAGCCTTTGACGAGCTCGACACCATTCTTGACGACCTGCGCAGCCGCTACGACGAAACGCCGCAATGGGAGTTTTGTGAAGGCTTCATGGCCGCCGTGCTGTGTTCGCGCCGCCCCATTGGCGCCGACGAATACCTGCCGGTGCTGCTGGCCACGCCCGCCGAGGGCGAAGCGCCCGACGACGAGGGTGGCTCATTTGCCAGCGACGCGCAACGCGAGCGCTTTCTGGAACTCTGGAACCAGCGCTGGAACGAAGTCGCCACGGCGCTGGACTCCGAGGTGGATTCGCTGGAAGACGACAACTGCTACCACCCCGAGGTGATGGACATTCGCGGCGCCGTCGCCGACATGCCGCCCGAAGAGCAGGCCGCCTTCAAGGGCGAAGACCTGCCGGCCTTTGCCCAGGTCTGGGCGCTGGGCTTCATGTTTGCCGTGGAAAGCTGGCCCGACGAGTGGATGGCACCGCGCGACAAGGACGCCGCCAAATGGCTGGACGGCGCCCTGCAGGCCGTGGTCGCCATGACCGAAGACGACACCGCCACGCCAGAAGTCTCGCCTCTGAGCGAAGAAGGCACGCCCAGCACCAGCATTGCCCGGCTCAATGCCTTTGGCGAAGCCATCTGGGCGGTGTACGACCTGCGCGAGTTATGGAAAAACATGGGCCCGCGGGTGGAAACCGTGCGGGTCGAGGCCACGCCCGGACGCAACGATCCCTGTTACTGCGGCAGCGGCAAGAAATACAAGAAGTGCCACGGGGCGGGGTGAGGTTGGGCCTGAAATTCAGGCTTTATTGCTGCTGATTTGAGCGCCAACTGCTTGCACCTGCTGGCCGGGGGTAGCCCGGCAGCTACTCACTTTTCTTTGCTTCGCCAAAGAAAAGTAAGCAAAAGAAAGGCGACCCTACTGTCTGCGGCCCTTCGCTGCGCTCCGGGCACCCTGCGGTGCTCGGTCCAGCCGGGGTCTCGTGCAAACTCGCCTGCGGCTCAGACAAGCACGAGCCCTGATCCGTCTGGCCCTGCGCTC
>NZ_FOKZ01000030.1 GCF_900112285.1 Polaromonas sp. OV174
CCGGCCCGCGCCGCTTCCACGGCGGCGTTCAGCGCCAGGATGTTGGTCTGGAAAGCAATGCCATCGATGACGCCAATGATGTCGACGATCTTGCGCGAGGAGGCGTTGATGGAGCCCATGGTGTCCACAACCTGGGACACCACGCTGCCGCCCTTGACGGCGACGCTGGAGGCGGACACCGCCAGCTGGTTGGCCTGGCGCGCGTTGTCGGCATTTTGTTTGACCGTGGAGGTCAACTCTTCCATGGAAGCGGCGGTTTCTTCCAGCGAGCTGGCCTGCTCTTCGGTGCGGGACGACAAATCCTGGTTGCCAGCGGCGATCTGGCTGGATGCCGTGGCTATGGTGTCTGTGCCTAGGCGCACTTCGCCGACTATCTTGACCAGGCTGTCGCGCATGGTCTTGATGGAAAACAGCAAGCTTGTTCTGTCCTCAGCCGCGGTGGCTATAGACACCGTCAAATCGCCGGCGGCGATTTTCCCGGTAATCGCTGCCGCAGCATCCGGCTCGCCACCGAGCTGCCTCATGACATTGCCGGTCAACCAGACGGTGATGCCGCCACCCAAAAGTATGGCCATGGCTGCCAGAACCAAGCTGGCGACCAGCATCTTTTTCGTAAAAGCCTTCAACTCTATTTCGGTGATTTTTGCTGCCGCATTTTTCACCTTGACGAACTCCTGCAAGCGCACTCGCATCTCGCGCCAGACCGGTGTTTCTTCCGTATTCAGAGCGCGCATGGCTTCGCTCATATCTCCAACTGAAAGGCTGACAATTTTTGCCTGCAAAGGCGCCTGCCGTTCGCGCAGTTCACCCACCTCTTGCAAGATTTTCAGAGTTGGCGCATCGCCACTGGCCAACGTCAGCGCCGTCTGGTGAGCGACCTTGAACTCGCGGCTGGCGACATTCAGGTTGTCATGGGCCAGCTTGTTTGCAGGGTCGAGGACAATGTTGCGCAAAGCCTGCCCCATCTGCAAGCCCTGCGCATACATATTGGTTCCTGCCTGCAGAAGTGCCTGGTCTTTTTCGAGAAAATTCTCAAACTGGCTTTTTGCATTCTGCATGCCTGACAAGGCAACGCCAATGGCCAGGGTGAAGCAGGTGACGACCAACGCCATGACGGCGATCATTTTGGTTCTAAGTTTCACGCGAATGTCCCATCTAATAATGCCTTTACAAGAGCATCTCCGCTGAGCGCGGCTGTCGCCCCTTGTGCTTGATTCAAGTCGTCAGTTCCCTGATCAGCCCCATCTCTGCGCTGGACATGAGTTTTTCCAGGTCCACCAAAATCAGCATGCGCTCGTCCAGCGTGCCCAGACCGATCAGGTATTCGGTGTCAAGCACCGCCCCCATCTCGGGAGCCGGCTTGATCTGCTCGGGTGTCAAGGTGATCACATCCGACACGCTGTCGACCACCATGCCCATGACGCGGTTGGCGATGTTCAGAATGATCACGACCGTGAACTGGTCATAGTTCGGCGTGCCAAGATTGAACTTGATGCGCATGTCAATGATGGGCACGATGATGCCGCGCAGGTTTACCACGCCCTTGAGGTGCTCGGGCGCATTGGCGATGCGGGTCACCGCGTCATAGCCGCGCAGCTCCTGCACCTTCTGGATGTCAATGCCGTACTCCTCCTGGCCCAAGGTGAAGGACAGAAATTCCAGCGCCTTGGTGGCGCCAGCACCTCTGGACATCTCCGAGGCCATGGATGAATGGGGATTGCTTGTTGTCGCGTGCATGAGCACTCCTTTAAACGATTCACATGAACCCTTGACTCAGCACGCAGCCCACACGTCGATTGGCCGTGAGGACGCGTCCTGCGCAGGGCGTTAAAACGCCAGCCCTTAAAACTCTTCCCAGTCGCCGGCTCCAGCAGGGGTGGCGGCGACCAGTTGCCGGGGTGCTGCCGCCTTGGCTGTGCGCTTGCGCTGCGGCGCGGCAATCGCCGGCTTGACCGAGGGCGGCTGCTGGGGAGTGGCGCGCCTGGCCGGGGCCGAGCTGTCCCGGTGGCTACTGCTGTAGTCCAAGGGCTCCTGGCCCAGCTTGAACACGCTCACCACCTGAGACAGGCCGCTGGCTTGCTCCTGCAGCGATTGCGCGGCCGCAGCGGCTTCTTCCACCAGGGCGGCGTTTTGCTGCGTCACCTGGTCCATCTGGGTGATGGCTTGATTGATCTGCTCTATGCCCGAGGTTTGTTCCTGGCTGGCGGCGGTGATCTCGGCCATGATGTCGGTCACGCGTTTGACGCTGTCCACGATCTCGTCCATGGTCTTGCCGGCCTCGGCCACCTGACTGGAGCCTTCTTCGACCTTGCTGACCGAGTCATCGATCAAGGTCTTGATTTCCTTGGCCGCTGCCGCACTTCTTTGCGCCAGGTTGCGCACCTCTGCTGCGACCACGGCAAAGCCTCGGCCCTGCTCACCGGCCCGCGCCGCTTCCACGGCGGCGTTCAGCGCCAGGATGTTGGTCTGGAAAGCAATGCCATCGATGACGCCAATGATGTCGACGATCTTGCGGGAGGACGCATTGATGGAACCCATGGTGTCCACCACCTGGGACACCACGCTACCGCCGCGCACGGCGACGCTGGAGGCGGACACCGCCAGCTGATTGGCTTGGCGGGCGTTGTCGGCATTTTGTTTGACGGTGGAGGTCAGCTCTTCCATGGAGGCAGCGGTCTCTTCCAGCGAGCTGGCCTGCTCTTCGGTGCGCGAGGACAAGTCCTGGTTGCCGGCGGCGATCTGGCTGGATGCCGTGGCTATGGTGTCCGTGCCCAGACGGACTTCGCCCACCACCTTGGCCAGGCTGTCGTTCATGGCCTTGAGGGCGTGCATCAGCTGACCGGTTTCGTCGCTTGCACTGGACTCGATTCTTGAGGTCAGGTCGCCGCTGGCCACAGTCTCGGCTACCTTCACCGCATCATTGATCGGCCCGGTGATAGACCGGGTAATGAACCAAGCCACCAGCGCACCCAGCGCGATTGCCAAACCACCGAGCACCAGCATCAGGGTGCGTGCGCTGACGTAATCGGCCTTGGCCTGCTCGGAGGCATGTTCAACCATACCCCGTTCATAGCTCACAAGTTCATCGATGACGCCAATGGCCAGGCGCGTGGCCGGAGCGGACTGCTTCATCAGCAACTCAAGAGCCTCTGCGTTCTTGTTTTGCAGCCCTAGCTCGACGACCTGGTTCACAAGGGGAGAGGCGGCTTTGATGGACTGATCAAGCTTTTCGAGAAGTTCTTTTTCCTTCTCGTCCATCCGGATGCTGAGCAGTACTTTCTTGGCCTTGCCGTATTTTTCGCGGGTTGCCGTCAGCTTGTTCTTTTGCTCCAGCATGGCCGCCTCGTCCTCCAGCAGCACGATGGTGCTGACGATCAGGGAGATGTCCCTAAAGCCGTCAACCATCTCATTGGCCGCGAAACTCTTGGCGTTGTACTCGTCCACGATGAGGTTCAAGCGAGATTGGACACTGCTCATGGAGCTCAAGCCCTGGCCCAGAATGACGGCCATGATCACAAGAATCAGGGCGAAGGCGAGACCAAGGCGTGTGCCTATTTTCAAGTTTGCGAATGACATGGAGATTCCTAGAAAAATGCTGCGGATCGCGAATGACGGGCTTTCAGGCGGGAGGGTTCTCGACCAGATTCAGCATGCCTTCATACAGCGCGCCCAAACCGATCAGAGATTCGTTTTCCAACATAACAAGTACTCAGAAAATAGGTTGCAGCACAGCAGACTCGCTCACCTGCAGCACTGACGACTGGACTTCTTCATGGCTTTCTTCACGCCGCAACTAGCTCATCTGCTTCATGATGCGAACCAGCTTTCCGGCGTACTGCGGATCGGTGGCATAGCCGGCCCGCTGCAGACCATGAGCGGCTTCGGCCGGGTCTTGTGTCGCCAACACGTTGGCATAACGCGGGTTGGTGGTGAGGAACTTGGCGTAGTCTGAAAATGCTTCTTCATAAGAGCCATAGGCGCGAAAGCTGGCCTGTGTTTTCTGGGCGACGCCGTTGACGTATTCGGTGGTGGTGGTCTCAACCACCGGCCCCTTCCAGCCTTTGTCGGCCTTGATGCCGAACAGGTTATGACTGGTTTTTCCGTCTTCAGCGCGAATTTCGCGCCGACCCCAACCCGACTCCAGGGCAGCCTGCGCCATGATCAGCTGCGCCGGCACGCCGCTGGCCTGACTGGCCTGCTGTGCCGCGGGCAGCATGCGTGTCACGAACTGCTCCACATGCGCTTGCGGCAAGGCACTCCGACTCAGCGTCGCCTGCCCCGTCGCGGCTTCGTAAAACGAGAGGTCAGTGGCACGCGTTGACGCCGGCATGGCATTGGGAAGCGGCTTGGTGGCATCCAGAGGAAAAGACTTGGCCGGCAGCCCGGCGGGAGAGCTCTGCTTGTCGGCCTCGCTACCCATCGTGCGCTTGAGCTGCGTGAGCATGGCCTCGGCCAGACCAAGGCCTCGACCGGAAAGATTCTGCGACAGCTGCTGATCCAGCATGGAGGTGTACATCTTCTCCTGCTGGCCACCAAACATGCCGTCCGATGGTGTGGCCTCGCGCATGCTCTTGAGCATCATCTGCATGAACATCACCTCGAACTGCTTGGAGGCCTGTTTCATGCCCTCCTCGGGTGAGCTTCTGACCGTGCGTCGCAAGGCGTCAACGCCTTGCACGTCCAGCGACAAACGCTGGTCAAGCACGCCAGCGGGTGGCGCTGTCATGCTATTGAGACTTGGAAGACCCGAGCTGCTCATGGCTTACCTTAAATAATTTCGAGTTCGGCACGCAGGGCGCCGGCTGCTTTCATGGCCTGCAGAATCGACACCAGGTCTTGCGGATTGGCCCCCAGGCTGTTGAGCCCCTTGATCACATCGGCCAGCGAAGCGCCGCCGCGCACCACCTGCAGGGCGCCTCCGCCCTGACTGAGCTCGATCTGCGAGCGTTGGGCCGTCACGGTTTTGCCGCCGGAAAGCGGATTGGGTTGACTGACGACGGGCTCGGTATTGATCACCACCGACAAATTGCCGTGCGCCACGGCGCAGTCATTGACTCGGACGTTCTGGTTCATGACGACCGAACCGGTGCGCGCGTTGATGACCACCTTGGCCGCCGACTGCGCCGGAGCGACATCGATGTTTTCGATGCGAGCCAGGAAGCCGACACGCTCTTCGGGCAGAGCCGGCGCCCTGACCTGTATCACCCGGGCGTCCAGCGCCGTGGCAGTACCCGGCCCCATATTCCGGTTGATCGCCTCCACGGCCTTTTGAACCGTGCCGAAATCAGTGCTATTCAATTCGAGCATCAAGGTGCCGTCCCCGCCCAAAGTGGACTCCACGGCGCGCTCGACAATGGCGCCGCCCGGAATCCGGCCGGAACTGAGCTGGTTGACTTTGACCTGGCTGCCATTGGCCGATGCGCCCGCGCCTCCGACCACCATATTGCCCTGGGCAAGTGCGTACACCTGGCCATCAATTCCTTTCAAGGGCGTCATCAGCAAGGTTCCACCGCGCAGGCTTTTGGCATTGCCCATGGACGATACGGTGATGTCGATGTTTTGCCCCGGCCGGACAAACGGCGGCAAGGTCGCCGTCACCATCACTGCCGCCACATTTTTCAACTGCATATTGGTGCCTGGAGGCACGGTCACCCCAAGCTGCCCCAGCATGTTGCTCAGGCTCTGCGTGGTAAAGGGCGTCTGCATGGTCTGGTCGCCACTGCCATCCAGGCCGACCATCAGGCCGTAACCTATCAGCGGGTTGTCCCGCACGCCCTGAATGCTGGCCAGGTCTTTCAGGCGCTCGGCCTGCGAAGGCAGGGCCATCAAGGCCGCCAGCAGCAGGCACAGGCGCATGCCAAATTGGATGGCCGCCGATATTGCCGGGTGACGGTGTTGGAGCGAAATGGATTTAGCTTGCATGATCAGAACGGCAGCACATTGAGGAAGAAGCGCTGAAGCCAGCCCATGGTCTGTGCTTCATCGATATAGCCTTTGGCGCTGTATTCAATCCGCGCATCAGCCACCTGGGTTGAAGCCACGGTATTGTTCCCGCCCACGGTGCGCGGATTCACCACCCCGGAGAAGCGAATGAACTCGGTGCCCTGATTGATCAGCATCTGTTTTTCTCCGCTGACCAGCAGATTGCCGTTGCCAAGGACTTCCACCACCGTGACGGTGATCACGCCGTTGAAGGTATTTCTGGAGTTGGCCCCGCCTTTGGCGCTCATGACATTTTTGCCACTGGCACTGGCGTCCAGGTCGCTGTTAATCAGGCCGTCAATCAGCTTGGGAACCAGTGCCAGTGCGGAGCTGGCGCTGCCGCTGCGGCTGACATCGGCGGCTGAATTCTTGCTGGCATTGATGTTTTCGCTCACCACAATGGTCAGGATGTCACCCACATGGCGCGGGCGCCTGTCTTCAAACAAGGCCTGCGCGCCGAAGCCGGCGCGATAAATCGACCCGTTCGCGGCCTGTGCGGGGCGTTGCGGCATGTCGGCACGCGCGCTCATGGGCTGCTGCACCAGCGGCTCGCGCGGAACTTGGGCACAACCGCCCAGCAGCAGGCTGGCCGCCAGCAGCAGCCATACAGCGCCATCGCCCACCAACAGCCGACGCATCACAGCTGGGCCAGGCGAGCCAGCATCTGGTCAGAAGTCTGCACCGCCTTGCTGTTGATCTCGTACGCGCGCTGCGTCTGGATCATGTTGACCAGCTCTTCAACCACGTTGACATTGGATGACTCGACATAGCCTTGGGCCAGTATGCCGGCGCCGTTCTGGCCCGGTGCTGTCTGGTTGGCGCCGCCGGACGCATCGGTCTCCACATACAGGTTTTCGCCCTTGCTTTGCAAACCGGTTGCATTGAGAAAGGTCGCCAGCTGGATCTGCCCAATCTGCACGCTGGCGGTGTTGCCGGCCTGAACGACCGATACCGTGCCGTCACGCCCAATGGTCATGCTGGTGGCGTTTTGCGGAATGGTGATGGCTGGCTGGACCGGAAAGCCGCTGGCGGTCACCAGCTGGCCATTGGCATCCGACTGGAATGAACCGTCGCGGGTGTAGGCGGTCGAGCCGTCCGGCATCAGCACCTGAAAGAAGCCGTCGCCATTGATGGCGACGTCTTTGGCGTTCTCGGTTTTGGTCGGATTGCCCTGGGTGTGAATGCGCTCGGTGGCGACGATGCGAACCCCGGTTCCCAGCTGCAGGCCTGAAGGCAGACGTGTCTGATCGGAAGTCTGCCCACCGCTTTGACGCATGTTCTGGTACATCAGGTCTTCAAACACGGCGCGGCTGCGCTTGAAGCCGGTGGTGCCGACGTTGGCCAGGTTGTTGGCAACCACATCAAGCTGCGTTTGCTGGGCATCAAGACCCGTCTTGGCGATGGATAGGGAACGAATCATGGGAAAACTCCTGCGGGATGGCCTAAGCCGTGTTCATTCAACTCAAGGAGAGTCGGTAATGGGTTGATCAGCTGCTTGACAGCAACTTGTTCGCTTGCTGGTCGTTGCTCTCGGCCGTCTGCAAGGTCTTCATTTGCATTTCAAAACGCCGCGCATTGGCAATCATGTCGACCATGGCCTCCACGGGATTGACGTTGCTGCCCTCCAGCGCGCCAGTCAGCACGCGCATCGCAGGATCGGCTTGCGCAGCTTCTGCGCCGGCTTGCATGCGAAAGAGCCCGTCGTCACCGCGCACCATATCCCCGGCCGGCGGGTTGACCAGCTTCAAACGCCCGACTTCTGCCGCACCGACGAGCGGATCGCCCGCGCCAATCGCCGTGACCACACCATCATCGGCAATGGTCAGAGACGAACCCGGTGGCACCACCAGGGGACCGGCTTCACCCACCACGGGCCGCGAGTCCATGGTCAGCAACTGACCGTCTGCACCCACTTGCAGGTTGCCCACGCGGGTGTAGGCTTCGCTGCCATCGGCCATCTGCACGGTGAGCCAGCCATCGCCGCGGACGGCCACGTCCAGCGCTCGGCCGGTTTGAGTCAGGGGGCCGGCACGCATGTCGGCGCCCGGCGTGGTGGCAACCACCATGGCGCGCGTGGTGGCCTCCTGGCCCACCACAGGCACGGCGCGAAAGCTGTTGATCTGGGCACGAAAACCGGGCGTCGATACATTGGCCATGTTGTTGGCCACCGCCGCTTGTTGCTCCAGCGCTTGCTTGGCACCAGTCATGCCGACATAAATCATCCGGTCCATACGTTTCCTTGATTTTCTTGATTGACTTGTCACATGGGCTCGCCGTCCCGGCGAGCCATGCCGCCATCAGCGCATATTGATCAGGGTCTGCATCACCTGGTCTTGCGTCTTCACCGTCTGCGAGTTGGCCTGGTAGGTGCGCTGAGCAATGATCAGGTTGACCAGCTCGGAAGTCAGATCGACGTTGGAGGCTTCCAGCGCGCCGGAAGCCAGGCCACCCAGCTTGGTGCCGGCGCCAGGCGTTCCCGTCAAAGGCTGGCCGGATACGGCGGTCTCCGCCCAGACGTTGTCGCCCTTGGATTGCAATCCGGTCGGATTGGCAAAGGATGACAGCACCACCTGGCCCAGCGTCCTGGGCTGCTCGTTCGAGTACTTGCCGGTGATGGTGCCGTCTTCATTGATGGCAATGGCGCTCAGCACGCCCGCCGTGTAGCCATCCTGGGTCAATTTCTTGACGTCATTGGGGCTGCCGAACTGGGTGGTGCCGGTGAAGTCCATGCTGTAGACCATGGGCGACGAGTCATTGCCAAAGTCAAGAGTGCCGAAATCCATCTTGCCGTTGGGTGGGTTGACAATGACACCCGCATTGACTGCCAATGCGCCGTTCGAATCAAAGGCGGCCTGGCCGAAACTGAGACCACCATTGGCAGGCTTGGTCGGATCGACGACATCTGGCGCTACCTTGGCGCCGGTGGTGCCATCGAGCGGCCAACCATCGGCCGTCGCGTAAACCGTCCATGAGTTGATGGCCGGCGCGGGGTCTTTGACGAAGTAGGTCGTCAACTCATGAGAGTTGCCCAGCGAGTCATAGACCGTGACCGAGTTGGCATAGTTGTAGGTCTCCGAGTTGGAGGCATTGAAGGGGACCCCCGGCGCTTTGCTGCCCGAGTTAAGGTTGAACTGGGCCGTGATATTCTTGGTTGAACTTGGCGGCATGGAGGCCGTGGGCAATTGCAGCGGCGCAGGACTGCCACCGGCCACGGCACCGTTGGCGCCCACCTGATAGCCCGTCAGCCGCAAGCCGGACGAGTTGACGATGAAGCCGTCCTTGTCCATGTCGAACTGGCCGTTGCGGGTGTAGGCGATCTCGCCGCCGGCACTGGCCAGCCGGAAAAAACCGTCACCGTTAAGAATGGCCAGGTCCAGTGCCCGGGTGCTGGTTTGTATGGAGCCTGCGGTGAAGTTCTGCACCACACCTGAGACCTTGGTGCCGAGGCCGATTTTCGAACCCGCATAGACGTCAGAAAACTGCACGCCACCCGACTTGAAGCCAAATGTTCCCGAGTTGGCAATGTTGTTGCCGATGACGTCGAGGTTGGCGGCGGCGGCATTCAGACCGCTCACCCCTTGTGCGAAACCCATGGTATGTCCTTCTTGTGAAATTAAGGTTTAGAGAGAAGCCGCCACTTGCGGCCCAGACTCAGATTTAAAGAATCAGACGAACGTCATCGAGGGTGGCGATACGGCCAGCCCCCAGATCAAGCTCAACACCGCGGGGACCCTGTGCAACACTCGTCACCGCCGCATAGGTCAGCGCACGGGATTGCACCGCCACATCCCCACTCATGGATTTCACGCTGATGGTGTAGCCCCCTTCAGCCGCCACGGATCCGTCATCGGCCAGGCCATCCCACGACAGCGTCTTGAGACCGGTTGACAAACTGCCCAAATCAAAAGTGCGAACCGTTTCTCCGGCTGCATTGGTGATAGTGACCTTCACCGACTCCGCGCCTTGCGTCTCAATCGCAAACGGCATCTCCTTGCCCGCCTCAAGCTTCAGGTCAGACCCCGGCACAAGCACCTGGCGCCCCACCAAGGCCGCGGACTGCAAGACCTGGTTGGTCCCACTCTGGTCAAGCAGCGACTGAAACGCGGCATTGAGTTTTTCAATGCCGCTGACCGTGCTCATTTGCGCCAACTGCGACGTCAGTTCCGCGTTGTCCAGAGGATTGAGAGGGTCCTGGTTATTGAGTTGTGAGACCAGCAACTTCAGAAAGCGCTGCTCACTCTCTGCACCCGTGGTTCCGCCAGGGTTCAACGCACCCAGCCCACTGGTGTCTTTCGTTGCGTTCACGCCATTCACTGCCATAAAAAATCTTTCCGGTAATTAGTAGGTCGACGGTTTACTGCCCGATCGACAGCGTTTTCAACATCATGGTTTTGGCCGTATTGAGCACTTCGACATTGGCCTGGTAGGAGCGCGAGGCAGAGATCATGTTGACCATTTCCTCGACGACATTGACGTTGGGCATGGCGACATAACCCTCGGCATTGGCTTGCGGATTCTTGGGGTCATGCACCATGCGCAGGGGCGATGGATCTTCCATGACCCTAGCCACCCTGACGCCACCAATATCCGAACCGCCGGACGGCGCCATCTCGAACACCACCTGACGTGCGCGATAAGGCTGGCCATCGGGGCCGGCGACGCTGTCGGCGTTGGCCAGGTTGCTGGCGGTGGTGTTCATGCGCTGGGATTGCGCCGTCATGGCGGAACCCGCAATGTCAAAAATACCCACTGAATGATTGGAAAACGGCACGTGCTGACTCCGGATAGTTACTGCTGTATCGCCGACAGCAGCGATTTGATTTTTCCGCCAAGAATCGTCAGATTGGCTTCGTAGCGCAGGGCGTTATCGGCAAAATTGACGCGCTCTACATCCATCTCCACAGTGTTGCCGTCCAGGCTTGACTGATTGGGTGTTCGATACATCAAATCCGCACTGCCAGCCGCGCTCGCCTCACCGGGCAAGTGCCGGGAGGATGTGGTCGCCAGCGACACGGATTGGGATTGCCTGCCGCGCTCCACCGCTTGCGTCAGGGCGCTGCTGAATTCGAAGTCGCGCGCCTTGAAGTTGGGCGTGTCCGCATGGGCAATATTGGCCGACAAGACCTCTTGCCGACGGGCGCGCAGGTTGATCGCCTCCTGATGGAAGCGGAGGGCAGAATCCAGCTTGTCGATCATTTTTCCGTCGCCTTAATTCACATCGCTGGCCTGGCCGACCAGGCATCTTTGATTGAAAACAATTTTAGGCAGGCCCCCCCCAAACAATCGCCTGAACAGATGGACTTTCAAGGTCCAGTTCAACGCTTTTCGCGGATGCTCAGCAAAAGGAATTAAAGCCTTGAGTCGACGATTTCCATAGGCCGAACAGCGCCCGGATTGCCCGCCAGTTCAAGCCGAGGTGCCGGCCTTGAGCTTTCTAAAATGCAGCTACGCGAGGGGCGCGACAGCGCCGCCGACCGATGCGAACAAAGGCGTGTTGGGCGTGTTTATTTTTCACAAGAGAGCCCTGCAAATGTCCACGCACATCTCACTGCACAGGCAGGCGTCGGCCGTCCTGCTCATGGCCCTAGCGACTGCGGCCGTACTGGCAACGCCAGCGCACGGCGCCGCACCGCTGAGCGGCAAGGTGGCGCCGGTGATAGAGCAGTTTCTAGTCCGTCAGACGGCGGGCCTGCCGGGCAAGGTGAGCATCAGCTTGAGCACGCCGCGCTCTGGCGAGCTGCCGCCCTGCGAAACCGCCGAGCCCTTTTTACCCAGCGGCGCGCGTTTGTGGGGCAAGGTGTCGGTGGGCGTGCGCTGCAACAGCGGCCCGCCATGGATCCGCTATGTGCAGGCCTACATCGCCGTGCAGGGCAGCTACTATGTCGCGGCGCGCGCCATAGACGCGGGTCAAGCGCTAGCGCCAGGCGATACCGAGATGCGCGAAGGCGACCTCACCCTTTTGCCTCACAGCGTTGTCGTCGACCCGGCACAACTGAACGGCGTGATCGCCTCCAACCGTATCGCCTCGGGCATGCCGATACGGCGGGAATTGCTGCGCGAGGTGTTTCTGCTGCGGCAAGGGCAAACCGTCAAAGTGCTGACGCAAGGCGCCGGCTATATGGTCAGCGGCGAAGGCAAGGCCATGACCCATGCGGCCGTCGGCGCCCTTGTTCAGGTGAAAATGCAGAGTGGGCAAGTGCTCAGCGGCATCGTTCGCCCGGACGGCAGCGTGGAACGGTCGAATTGATTTTGGCCAGTTTGCTGCGCCAGCCTAAAGTTTCGACCTGAAGCGCCGTTATAGCGAAGAGAGTCCCCGAGGAAACCATCATGAAAATCGATCAGAACGTTACTTTTATTAAAAAAGTGGCAACCACGCCAGCCCCGGTGGCGGCCAAGGACGGCACCAGCGAGCTGACCCAGGCGCTGCCCGTTGCGGCTGGCCAGCCGCGCGCGTCCTCGCCGACTCCCTTGCTGCCATCGACCCATGGCGATTTTGATGCCGCCCGCGTTGCCGAAATCCGCGAGAGCATCAGCGCCGGTCGTTATCAGATCAATCCCGCCAAAATTGCCGATGGCCTGCTGGCTACCGTGCAGGACTTGCTGAATCCCAAAGCGCCATGAGCCAGCTACTGCTCAATCACCTGACCCGGGAACACGCGGCGATCGGGGATTTTCTCGAACTGCTGGACCAGGAAGCCGAGGCCATGACCCATGGCGACTTCGCCAAACTGCCCGGGCTGGTGGATCGCAAGTCGCGACTGGCCGACCAGATCACCTTCTTTAGCCGTCAACGCGAGATAGAGCAAGAGACCCTGGGTTATCCGGCTGGCCGCAGCGGTGCCGAGGCGGTCGTCGCCGCTGGCGGAGAGGCCATGCAGAAAGCCTGGCGGGATTTACGCGACCTCGCGGCGCAGGCCCATGAGCGGAATCACCGCAATGGCGTGATGATTCACACCCATCTGGACTACACCCGGCAAGCCATCAGCTTTCTGCACGCCAAGACCCAGCCGCTGTACGGACCGAACGGCACGCACCACACGGGCGCCAGCACGGGCAAGCCCCTCGCCCTGGGTTAAGCCCACCTGGGCCTCCCACAAAAAAGCCGAAGTTCCGGGTTGCGGCTGCGGCTCAGCCCGGCAGCAGCGGCAGGTCGGCTTTTTTCAGCGTGCGCAGCACAAAGCTGGACTTGCTGTGGCGTATGCCCTTGATCTTGTAGAGCCGCTCGCGCAGCAGCCGCTCATAGTCCTTGGTGTCATGCACGGCGATGCGCAGCAAATAGTCGTATTCGCCCGATAGCAGCCAGGCCTCTATCACCTCGGGAATGGCGGCCAGGGTTTCACCAAACTTCTCCAGCGTGTTGTCGGAGTGGCTGTCCAGCGTGACCTGCACCATCACGGTGTCACCCAGACCCAGCGCCTGGGCATTGAGGCGCACCGTATAGCCCTCTATCACCCCGGCCTCTTCCATCTTCTTGATGCGGCCCCAGCACGGCGATGGGCTCAGGCCGACGGCCTGGCCGATGTCTTGCAGGCTGGTGCGCGAGTCGGCCTGCAAGACCTGAAGAATTTTTCGATCAAATAAATCCATTTGGATAATTTATCTGAATTTTCTCAATTTAAAGAATATTTATCTTCAATTCAGAAATTAAGCAGCAAATCAAGCAAATCCTTCCAGCCCCTCTGGCGGATACTTTCAGTCATGGCAGCGGACTTACCGGCCCGCCTGACAGCACACAGCCCCCAGCAGGTTACCGCCAGCTGGGGGCTTTGGTTTTTTGAGATGGACGATACGCCCGGCAGTCAGAACGCGGTGTGCTGACTCAGCGTATCGGCCGGCAATTGGTCTACCTGCTGCAGCAGCAGCGCCAAACTGCGGCCCATGGCGTCCAGCAGCGCCCGGCCTTTTTCGGCGCTCGCGGCGGCGGCATTGCCGACCGCGCCCTGCGGGTTGTAGTCCTGCATTTGCCAGGCCAGCTTGGCACTGCGGCCATCCCCCAGGATGCTGAACCTCTCAGAGCGGTCCTGCGAGGTGGAATGAAAGCTCTGCGCCTTGGCCATGTCCACTTGTTCAGGCTTGAGCGCCAGCATCATGGAGGTTTCGATCTCGCCGGCGTGAATGCCGAAGCGGTGCTCATGCGCGCTGAACAGCCCCGTGACCGCATCGCCCAATGGCAGGTTGAAGGAGTTCACGCTGTAGACCAGCATGCCAAGGCGCGCCCGCAGATCACGCGCCACCACATCGAGCAGCCCCACCTGGCCGCCGTGCGAATTGAGCAGCACCAGCCTCTTGACGCCAGTGGCCGCCACAGACTCGGCCAGCTCGGTCCAGAGCCGGATGATGGTTTCAGCTTTCAAGGTGAGCGTGCCGGCAAAGCGCGTGTGCTCGGGGCTGAAACCGACCGATTGCGTGGGCAGAAACAACAGCGGCAAATCTGCCGGCAGATGCGGCAGGGCCGCCGTCACCACCCCATCAACCAGGGTCGCATCGACATTGAGCGGCAGGTGCGGGCCATGCTGCTCTATGGCCGCAACCGGCAGCACGGCGATACAGCGAGCCAGGTCAAGACCGGAAAAGTCGGGGCTTTTCAGGTCGGCCCAGAAGCGGGACGGGGCAGTGAGTTTGGGTGGCGCAGAGGACATGAAGGTATTTTCAGGCTATTCCGGGGCTTGTCTTTGAATTTTTGATTGTTTTGGCATCTAGGGCAATTGGGACGGTCGCAAGCCGCTATTTAATTGATAGCAAGTTGGTTTTGCTGAGGATGGCTGGCCGGGTCTCGCCCCGGCGGGCGAGGCACTTTTCTTTGCTTCGCCAAAGAAAAGTACCCAAAAGAAAGGCGACCCGCAGTCTGGGTCCCTGCGCTTCGCTTCGGGCAACCTGCGCTGCTCGACTCCGGCGGGGGTCCGCAGAACTCGCTTCGCTCAAACAACTGCGGCCCTGATCCCGCCTCCATCTGCGCTGCTCGGCCCAGCCAGGACGGGTTGGGGGAAAAGAAATCGGAATCGGGGAGCAGAACGCGCAAAGCGCGTTCTGCGTATTTGGCTGTTTGTATAAGCCCTTCTGGCTGCGCCGAGGAGCGCAGGGCCAGACGGATCAGGGCTCGTGCTTGTCTGAGCCGCAGGCGAGTTTGCACGAGACCCCGACTGGACCGAGCACCGCAGGGTGCCCGTAGCGAAGCGCAGGGTCGCAGACAGCAGGGTCGCCTTTTCTTTGCTTACTTTCTTTTGGCGAAGCAAAAGAAAGTAAGTAGCCGCCGGGCTACCCCCGGCCTCCACCCTCAGAAAAACCCACCAAAGATCAACTCAATAGCCGTCTACACCACCATTCACCAGACCAACAAACCACATCAAGCCGCAGCAGCCGCCTTCTGAATCTCATCACGGTGAACTTGCTGGCTGAGATGCCGACCTTGCCGTTCGGCGCGCTGTTTGGTCGTCGCTCGCGGCAAGGCGATACGACTGGCGTCCAGCAGTTCGGCCAGGCATTTAGGCCTGGCACGCGCGCCGCTGGCCACATAGTCGGCCAGCAAGGCGGCGCGCACCTCGTTCTCAGGCATCCCACGCACGGCCGTCAAATGCTCAAACAGCAAATCCACCAGCTTTTCCAGCGCGAACTCATGCGTCTTGCCGGTGGTGTTCCAGAGCCAGTCGCTGAAGCTCAGAAAGTGATGGAAGGCCGAACCCGGTACCAATAGCAGCTGCAGCCCCAGCGCAAAACGCCCCGAGTTCGCCACCATTTCCCAGTAGCGGGCAAAGCGCTGTATGCGTTGCATGCCGGCGAAATCAATCGTCGAGGTTTGCAAAATGGTGTAGGGCGTTTGCGGGTCATAGACCATCGCAAACTCGGCCGTGTGGCGCGTGATGGGCGTGCCGCGCAAGCGCTTCAAGATGCCAAACTGGATCTCGTGCGGCGCCAGTTCGTGCAAGCGGTCGAAGCCGTCGGCAAAGCTTTCCAGTGTTTCGCCGGGCAGGCCAAAAATCAGGTCCGCATGCACATGGGCCTGGCTTTCACTGACCAGCCAGCGCAGGTTCTCGGCGGTCTTGGCGTTGTCCTGCTTGCGCGAAATGCGCTGCTGCACCTCGGGATTAAAGCTCTGTATGCCGACCTCAAACTGCAGCGAGCCGGCCGGAAACTGTCGGATCAGCTGCTTGAGCCGCTCCGGCAGGCTGTCGGGCACGACCTCGAAGTGCACGAATAAATCGGGGGCGGCCTGGATCGCGCCCGCCTCGTCCGTCATGCGGTCCAGGAAAAACTGCAGGATGCGCACCGAGTTCTCCACCTTCAGGTTGAAGGTGCGGTCGACAAACTTGAAGTTGCGCGCGCCGCGCCGGTACAGCGCTGCTATCTCGGCCATGAACAGATCAAGGTCAAAGGCCCAGGCCGTCTTGTCCAGCGAGCTCAGGCAGAACTCGCACTTGAAGGGGCAGCCGCGCGAGGCCTCGACATATAAAAGGCGTTTGGCCAGGTCTTCGCCGGTGTACTCGCCGTAGGGCAGGGCCAGTTCGCCAAGGGCCGGCTGCTCGCCGGCAATCACCTTCATCAGCGGCTGGGGACCGTGCAGCAAGGCCCGGCACAGCCTGGGAAAGCTGACGTCGCCCCAGCCGGTGACCACGTGGTCGGCCAGGCGGCAAATTTCCTGGCTCTCGGTTTCGTAGCTGACCTCGGGCCCGCCCAGCACGATCTTGATGTCAGGCCTGAGGGTTTTCAGCAGGCGCACCACCTGGGTCGTTTCCACCACATTCCAGATGTAAATGCCCAGGCCTATGACCCGGGGATTGAGCGCCAGCAGCTCTTCGACGATTTGCGTCGGGCGCTGCTGGATCACGAACTCGCGCAACTGGGTCTGCTCACGCAAGCCCGGCCCGCCATGCTTGTCCATATTGGCCAGCAGATAACGCAGGCCCAGCGAAGCGTGAATGTACTTGGCGTTCAGGGTGGCAATAACAATGGGGCAAGCGATGGGTGGCATAGCCCCTATTATCGGAGCTGGCCCGTCGTCAGGGCAGGCGCCCTACGCGCCACCAGCCAGCCCTTTCGGAACTATTGCCCCCGCTGCCCGCTCACACTTCCATCATGAAATCCCAGCGCCCCGTATTTTCCACCTTCCTCGCTACTGTTTTAATAGCTTCATGCGCCCTGTTTACAACGGCAAACGCCCAAAATAGCTCAATAAACTTGCTGGCATCAGGCGCTGGCAGCAGCAACACCCCGGTGGTCAGCACCGAGCAGGTGCGCGCCGAACTGCTGGCCTGGGCGCCCGAGGGCGTGGAGGCCGGCAAGCCGGTCTGGCTGGGGCTGCAACTGGCGCATCAGCCCGAATGGCACACCTACTGGAAGAATTCCGGCGATTCCGGCCTGCCCACGCTGCTGGAGTGGCAGCTGCCGGCCGGCATCACGGCGGGCGAGATTGCCTGGCCCACACCGAAAAAAATACCGGTGGGCACGCTGGCCAACTATGGCTACGAAAACACCGTGCTGCTGCCGGTGCCGCTCGCGGTGGCGCCCGGCTTTAGCGGCTCGCGCCTGGACATCAAGCTCAAGGCCGCCTGGCTGATCTGCCGCAAGGAATGCATTCCGCAAGAAGGTGAATTCGCGCTCAGCATTCCGGTGAAAAGCTCCACGGCCAGCCATGGCCAGGCCTTTCAGGCCGCCTTCGAGGCCACGCCCAAGCCGCTGCCGGCCGGTACCAGCCAGGTCCAGGTCGATGCCGGCAGCCAGTCGCTCAAGGTCTCGCTGGCCGGCTTGCCGCCAGCCCTGCAAGGCAAAACCCTGGAGCTATACCCCGAAACCGGCAGCGTGATAGAGCCCGCCGCGCCCTGGCAGCAGGCTTGGGAAGGCGCGCTGTGGACGGCGCAGCTGCCCATGTCCGGCCAGCGCAGCGACAGCCCGACGCAACTGCCGCTGGTCGTGGCCTACAAGGAGCAGGCCTACCTCATAGACGCGCCGGTCCGGGGCACATGGCCGGCCGTGGCCCCCCTGGCCGTGGTGCCGCCCGCCCTGGAAGCCGCCTTGCGCGCCAATGCCGCAACCGATGCGCCAGCGCCCGCCGCCGCACCATCCGCCACCTCCCTGAGCCTCCTGGCCGCCTTGTTCGGCGCCCTGCTGGGCGGGCTGATCCTCAACCTCATGCCTTGCGTGTTTCCGGTGCTGGCGATCAAGGTGGTGGGTTTTGTGCACGAGAATAGTCAAGCCGCGCGCCTGCGCTCCGGGCTGGCCTATACCCTGGGCGTGGTGCTGTCCTTCCTGGCGCTGGGCGCCCTGCTGCTGGGCCTGCGCGCCGCCGGCGAGCAACTCGGCTGGGGCTTTCAGCTGCAAAGCCCGGTGGTGGTGGCGGCGCTGGCCGCCCTCTTTACCCTGCTGGGCCTGAACCTGGCGGGGCTGTTTGAGTTTGGCAGCCTGCTGCCAAGCCGCCTGGCCGGCCTGCAGAGCAAGAGTCCGACCACGAACGCCTTTTTGTCGGGCGTGCTGGCCACCGCCATTGCCTCGCCCTGCACCGCTCCCTTCATGGGCGCCTCGCTCGGTTATGCCGTCGGCCTGCCCGCGCTGCAGGCGCTGGCGGTGTTTGGCGCCATAGGCCTGGGCATGGCCCTGCCCTATCTGGCCGCCAGCGCCGTGCCGGCCGTGGCCCGCCTGCTGCCGCGCCCCGGCGCCTGGATGCAGACCTTCAAGCAGTTGATGGCCTTTCCGATGTTTGCCACCGTGGCCTGGCTGGTCTGGGTACTGGGCCAGCAAAGCGGCATAGACGGCGCGGGCGCGCTGCTGGCCCTGCTGGTGCTGATGGCGCTGGCGATCTGGGCCTTTGGCTTGCGTGGCCAGGCCCGCACCCTGATTACTACGTTTTCAATAGCACTCCTGGCGCTCGGCCTCTGGGCGATTGGCCCAAACATCACCAAAATGGCGAGCACCCCGACGAGCGCCGCGTCGGCCCGCTGGCAAAACTGGGAGCCCGGCCGCGTCGAGCAACTGACGGCGCAAGGCCAGAGCGTGTTTGTCGACTTCACCGCCGCCTGGTGCGTGACCTGTCAGTACAACAAGAAAACCACGCTCTCCAATGAAGCGGTGCTGGCCGATATGGACGCCAAAAAGGTGGCCCTGCTGCGCGCCGACTGGACCCGCCGCGACCCGGCAGTGACGGCGGCGCTGGGCCAGCTGGGCCGCAGCGGCGTGCCGGTGTATGTGATTTACAAAGCCGGCCGTGCCCCCGTGGTGTTGTCGGAGATCCTTTCGGTGGATGATGTCAGGGCCGAGTTGGCCAAACTTTGACACTTTGTTGCCGCATTTTTGAAGGGAAGCCCCATGAACCCCGTCCCCGCCGCCCAGCGCATTCCCTTCCTGCTCGGGCATTGCCGCAACATCGCCGTGGTGGGGCTGTCGCCCAAGCCGCACCGCGCCAGTTTTGATGTGGCGCGCTATCTGCAGGGCCACGGCTACCGCATCATTCCCATCAATCCCAATGCCACCGAGGTGCTGGGCGAAAAAGCCTATGCCACGCTGCTGGAAGCGGCGCAGTACGAAGCCATCGAGCTGGTGAACTGTTTTCGCAACAGCGAAGACATTCCGCCCATCGTGGATGACGCCATCAGCCTGGGCGTCAAGGGAGTCTGGATGCAACTGGGCATCCGCCATGCCGCCGCCGCCGCCAAGGCCGAAGCGGCCGGCCTGCTGGTGGTGCAGGATCACTGCATCAAGGTTGACCACCGGGTGCTGCTGTCCAGCGGCCTGCTGCCGGCGCAGGCCTGAGTCCGCGCCGGCCCAAGGTGGCAAGCCGGCTCAATGCATGGGGGTCCGGCTAAAGCTCCCGTGCGGCTGCGAACGCATCAGCGCATGGAACTGGTCGTGCGACAGGCGCAGCAGGCGCTCGTGATCGCCACCTTCCATGTACACCACCTCGCAGGCTTCTAGCTCGTCATCGACCACGGTTTCTATGCCCCAGGCCATGCCCACGCAGGGGATGGCGCCACGCTCGCACTCATCGAACAGCATCCCAATGCTGTCTTCGTGGGCCAGATGCAGGTCCTTGCGGCCAAGCTGGCGCGCCAGCTCGCCCACCATCACAGTCTTGTCGGCCGGGATCAGCGCCATAAGCCAGCCCGCATCGTCTTCGAGCAGCACGGACTTGGCCAGTTGGCTGGGCTGCACATGGGCGCTGCGGGCGGTCTCGAAGCTGGTACGGCTGTGAGGATGAGGGCAGACCTCGTAAAGCGTGCCGCGCTGCTCGAGGTAACTGGATAAGGGGGAGGGAATTGACATGGCAAGCTCCTTGGAGAAAGCCACGGACGGATGGTCCGTACAGCAACGCAGCGCGGAACGTGCCGCGTGCATCTTCAGTTTACGCCGCAGCAGCAGCGCAGGGGCGGGAAAAGACCCTGACAGCGAATGGGGCTCAAGCCGGCAAGCCATGGACAATCAGGCCTGAAAATCAGGCCAACCCTGACCCGCTTACCCGCTCACTTTTTGAGATGCCCATGCCAGACAACTACCTGCCCCAGGTTCGCAGCCAGTACGAAGCCCTGCCCTACCCGCCCTGCGATCCGGAGGACGACCACCGGCGCCTGGTGCTGACCTGGCTGGAAGACCTGCCCATGATCAACCACTACTGCTTTGCCGGCAGGCAGTCGTTTCAAAACGGCTTCCGGGCGCTGGTGGCGGGCGGCGGCACCGGCGACGCGACGATTTTTCTAGCCGAGCAGCTGCGCGCCATTGGCGCGGCCGACGCGCACATCGTGCATCTGGACATGAGCCAGGCCAGCATTGCGATTGCCAAAAGACGGGCCGAGATCCGCGGGCTGAGCAACATCAGCTGGGTGCATGACTCGCTGCTGAACCTGCCCGGCCTGCAGCTCGAAGCCTTCGACTACATCAACTGCAGCGGCGTCCTGCACCATCTGGCCGACCCCGATCTGGGCTTCAAGGCCTTGCGCAGCGTGCTCAAGGCAGACGGCGCCATCGGGCTGATGCTGTACGCCACCACAGGCCGCACCGGCGTCTACCAGATGCAGCAACTGATGCGCCTGGTCAATAGCCAGGAGGCCGACGACACGCGCAAGATCGCCAACACCCGCGAAATGCTGGCCAGCCTGCCGGCCAGCAACTGGTTTGCGCGCAGCGAAGCGCTGCACCACGACCACAAGGCGGGCGACGCCGGCATTTACGATTTGCTGCTGCACTCGCAAGACCGCTCCTACAGCGTGGGCGAGCTGTTTGACTGGCTGGGCAGCGACAGCCCCCAAGGCCATGGCCTGCACCTGGCCTTCAGCGATGTGCAGCGCGGCCGCTCGCCCTATCTGCCGCACATGGTGCTGGGCAGCAAGCCGCCGGCCATGGCCGCACAGCTGCGCCGCCTGCCGCGCCGCCAGCAGTATGAGATGGCCGAGCTGATGATTGGCGACATCATCACGCACTCGCTCTATGTCACCCGCGACGCCAGTTGCACCGCGCCCTACGGCGACGCCGACTACATCCCATTTTTCTACCATGAGCCGCTGACCGGCGAGATGGCTGCACAGGTGTTTGACAGCCAGCGCGGCCAGCCTTTCATGCTCAGGCACCAGCACAGCGGCGTGTCTGTCATGGTCAACCCCGGCAAATACGGGCCGCAAATCCTGCGCCTGATCGATGGGCAGCGCAGCTTTGGCGACATCTTTGAGCAGTTTCGCGCCGACTGGCGCGGCCAGGCCGCAGCGCCCGACAACACAGTCCTGTTCGCCGACTTTGCCGCCTCATTCGAGGCCTTGAATGCGCTGGAGCGCCTGCTGTTGCGCCATCCTCTGGCCGACGCCAAGGCGGCCTGAGGCCTAGGGATGCGGATGCAGCGGCGCGGCCTGCTCGGGCCGGGCCGCATGGTGGTGCTCTAGCCGGTGAATGACTTCCTTGACGATGGCATACATCACGGCCCTATCGCGACTGGGGTGGTCGGACAGCGTGACCGTGGTGGCGCCGGCACTGACGACGTCGCCAGCAGCGCCTTCACCGCTCCCATCCTCCACATCGTCAGCCTGCGCGTACGCCAGCGCAATCCGGTACTCGGTCATCAGCGGCCCGCAGGCTTGCCAGTCACGCGTCCACTTTGGCAGGGCCTGGGCCTTGTCCCATAAGGTGCCCGCGCTTTCATAGCATTCCTCAATATGCTGGTGGCCCAGCAGCTGCGCCAGATGCCGTTCCTTGGCGATGCAGCTGCGGAAATACTCCTGGTCATTCATGCGCATGGTCGTACCCTTTTAGAGTGAAGCCCAAACCTGGCTCCATGGTAGAGCCGAAACCAGGCCACGCCTAGGGCCTGTTCACACCCACGGCGCAAATCGGCGATGAGCGGGCGTTGACAGGCAGGTCCGAACACCTGAGACAATCTAGCCATGTTTGCCCCTCTTCAAAACGACACCTTCCTGCGTGCCTGCTGGCGCCAGGCGACCGACTACACCCCCGTCTGGCTGATGCGCCAAGCCGGCCGCTATTTGCCCGAGTACCGCGCCACGCGCGCCCAGGCCGGCAGCTTCATGGGTCTGGCCACCAACACCGACTACGCCACCGAAGTGACGCTGCAGCCGCTGGAGCGCTTCCCGCTGGACGCCGCCATTTTGTTCAGCGACATCCTGACCGTGCCCGACGCCATGGGCCTGGGCCTGTCGTTTGCGCTCGGTGAAGGACCTAAGTTCGCCACGCCGGTGCGCGACGAAGCCGCCGTGGCCAAGCTGGCCGTGCCCGACATGAACAAGCTGCGCTACGTGTTCGACGCCGTCACCTCCATCCGCAAGGCGCTCAACGGCCGGGTGCCACTGATCGGCTTTTCCGGCAGCCCCTGGACGCTGGCCTGCTACATGGTCGAAGGCGCGGGCTCCAGCGACTACCGCCTGGTCAAGACCATGATGTACCAGCGCCCCGACCTGATGCACAAGATTCTGGCCACCAACGCCGACGCCGTGGCGCTGTATCTGAACATGCAGATAGAGGCCGGCGCCCAGGCCGTGATGATTTTTGACAGCTGGGGCGGCGTGCTGGCCGATGCGGCCTTCCATGAGTTCAGCCTGGCTTACACCGAGCGCGTGCTGGCCCAGCTCAAACGCGAGCACAACGGCGTGAAGATCCCACGCCTGGTGTTCACCAAGGGCGGCGGCCAGTGGCTGGAAAGCATGAAACCCCTGGATTGCGAGGTGCTGGGCCTGGACTGGACCGTCAACCTGGCGCAGGCACGCGCCCGCGTCGGCGAGAACGGCCCTGGCGCCAAGGCCTTGCAAGGCAATCTGGACCCCAATGTGCTGTTTGCCAACCCGGCCCAGATCGAGGCCGAAGTGGCGGCGGTGCTGAACAGCTTTGGCCAGCCCCATACCGATGCCAGCCAGACCGGACCCAGCCATATCTTCAATCTGGGCCACGGTATCAACCAGCACACGCCGCCCGAAAGTGTCGAAGCACTGGTTAAAGCAGTGCACGCTCACTCTCGCAGCATGCGCGCAGCCCGGCTCTGAGCCGGGTCTGCCAGGCCAGAAATGGGCTGATTTCGGCCTGATTTCAAGCATGACTAACACACTAGCCGGCCTGTCCGTCCAGACTTATGCACAAAATCCTTGCTGCACTGCCGCATTACGCGGCTTGCAGCGGGCACCGCGCTATCAAAGCCATAGCGATCGTAAGCTGTTGATTTATAAGGCTTCTTTAAATTGCTTTTTTTCCAGGCAATCTAGAGAAAGCCTTGATTTACAAGGCCTGGAAGCCTTGACAGGCAAGCTATCAACAAAGTTATCCACAGAAAATGTGAAGATCTGTAAATCATTGACGAATCAAGGGCTTAGCGTCATATCTGGATGTAGTACGGAAGAAGTACTCCTAACTGGCAGCCCTCAATGAGGACCTGCCTACAGGTCGTCGTCGCCACGCCGGCGCACAGCGCCATCGCCGGGCCCCTGACTTATGCCAGTGAGCTGCCGCTGTGCCCCGGCACCTTGGTGCGTGTGCCCCTGGGCAGGCGCGAGGTGCTGGGCGTGGTCTGGGATGGGCAGCCCGAAGACGGCGGCCTGTCCGACATGCAGATCCGCCCCATCGCCGGCGTGCTTGAGGGCCTGAGCCCGCTGTCGGCGACCTGGCGCCGGCTGGTGGGCTTTACCGCCAGCTACTATCAGCGCTCGCTGGGCGAGGTGGCGCTGGCCGCCCTGCCGCCGCAACTGCGCGAGCTCACTGGCGTACAGCTGGCGCGCCGCCTCAAACGGCCGGTGCAAGACACCAGTCGGCCCCAAGACACTACTGATTTAATAGCACTTAGCGCACAGCAGATAAGGGCCATTGCCGAATTTGATGCTGATAGCCGGCCGGCCCTGCTGTTTGGCGCGACCGGCAGCGGCAAAACCGAGGTCTATCTGCGCGCCGCCGCCAAGGTGCTGGAGCAAGACCCGACGGCGCAAGTGCTGGTGATGGTGCCCGAAATCAACCTGACGCCGCAGTTGCAGGCCCGCTTTGAGGAACGCTTTGCCCATCTGGGCAAGGAACGGGTGGTGGCACTGCACAGCGGCCTGACGCCGGCCCAGCGCCTGAAAAGCTGGCTGGCCGCGCATGTCGGCCAAGCCAGGCTGGTGTTGGGCACGCGCATGGCGGTGCTGGCTTCGCTGCCCAATTTGCGCCTGATCGTGGTCGATGAGGAACACGACCCCAGCTACAAACAGCAAGAAGGCGCGCGCTACTCGGCGCGCGATCTGGCGGTCTATCGCGCCAAGCTGGAAAGTGAAAACGCCGGCCCGCAATTTTCCGCCGCGCCGCCCCCGAATCCACCGGCCGGGGCCGCGGAACCGGCTTTGCCGGGCCGCAGGCGCAGCGCCCCCTCGGGGGGCAGCGAAGCACACGCAGTGGCGAGCGTGGGGGCCATGGCTTGCCGTGTCATGCTGGGTTCGGCCACGCCTTCGCTGGAAAGCTGGCAAGCCACCCTCAGCGGCCGCTACCAGCGCCTGAGCATGAGCGAACGTATCGGCGCTTTATCACCCATTGAGACGCAAGCGCCGCAGTTTTCCGCCCGGCCGCCCGCGAATCCACCAGCAGGGGCCGCGGAATCGGCTTTGCCGGGCCGCAGGCACAGCGCCCCCGCGGGGGGCAGAGAGCCACAGGCAGTGGGCGAACGTGGGGGCCTACCGCTAGTGCGGCGCGTGGACATGAACCACCAGCCCAAGTACTGCACCATTGCGCCCCCCTTGCTCGACGCCATCGCCCGGCGCGTGGCGCGCGGCGAGCAGTCGCTGATTTTCCTCAACCGGCGCGGCTACGCCCCGGTGCTGGCCTGCCACGACTGCGGCTGGAAAAGCGAGTGCCCGCATTGCAGCGCCTTTCGCGTCTTTCACAAGATAGACCGCAGCCTGCGCTGCCACCATTGCGGCTTCTCCGAGCGCGTACCGCGCGCCTGCCCGAGCTGCGGCAACATAGATATCGCGCCCGTGGGCCGCGGCACCGAACGGCTGGAAGAGCACCTGGCCGAGCTGCTGGCCGGCGTGCAGCGGCCCGATGGCGAGGCCGTGCGCATCGCCCGCATAGACGCCGACAGCACCCGCCTCAAGGGAGCGCTGCAGGCGCAGCTGGCCCAGGTGCATGCCGGCGAAGTCGATGTACTGGTCGGCACGCAGATGATTGCCAAGGGCCACGACTTTCGCCACATCACGCTGGTGGCCGCCATCAACCCGGACGGCGCGCTGTTTTCCAGCGACTTCCGCGCGCCCGAGCGCTTATTCAGCCTGCTGATGCAGGTCGGCGGCCGGGCTGGCCGCGATGCCAGGCACAGTGCCGCCAGCGAAATGTGGGTACAGACCTTTCACCCCGAACACCCCTTGTTCGAGGCGCTCAAGCGGCACGACTACCCAGGCTTTGCGGAGCAGGAGCTGGCCGAGCGCCGCGCCGCCGGCATGTCGCCTTTTGGCTACTCCGCCCTGCTGCGCGCCGAGGCCAGGGAGCAGGCGGTGGCCCAGGGCTTTCTGAACGCCGCCGCCGCAGCTGCCCAGGAGCGGCAGTTGCCGGGCCATGACAATGTCACGCCCTACCCGGCCGTGCCCATGACGATACAGCGCGTGGCCAATATCGAACGCGCCCAGATGCTGGTGGAAAGCCCCTCGCGGGCGGCGCTGCAGCGCTTCCTGACGGCCTGGCAGCCCTTGCTGGCTGAAACGCGCAAGCAGGGCGAGTTCAAAAGCCTGGTGCGCTGGGCCATAGACGTCGACCCGATCGCGATTTGAGGCCAGCGCCTCAGGCCGTGGCTAGGGTTTGGCGTCTGGCTGCGTCAGGCGGCCGTGCATCTCCACCGTCAGCGCCTCGATACGCTCGGTCAACTGCTTGATGAGCTCGGTCAGCCGGGTATTTTGCTCAAGCAAGGCCAGGACTTGCGCCGCGTTTTGCGCGGCAATCGCCTGACGCTGCTCATTGGCACTGGCCAGGGCCTCCCGGTGCTGGGCATCGGCATCGGCGTGCGCCTTGTCCCGCGCCGCCTGACGTGTCTGGGCCAGCAGGATCAGCGGCGCCGCATAGGCCGCCTGCAGGCTGAAAGCCAGATTCAGAAGAATGAAGGGATAGACATCAAACTTCACGAAACCGGCCACATTGGCGCCAATCCAGAGCGCCACGATCAGCGTCTGCGCCCCCAGGAAGGTCGGCGTTCCAAAGAAACGCGCAAACGCTTCGGCCTTGAGCGCAAATCTGTCCTCGCCAAATGTGGGCACCAGGTGGGCATGGGGACGATGAAACCGCAAGTGGTCGATAGGGGCTTGATCGCTTGCAGAGGTCACAGGCGTGGATGGCGATGCTTTCATGGCGTTTCCCCTTGGCAGTCCCGTCAACACCGGCGGGCAGCGCCGGACACGCTTGCACTATAGCGGCCACCCTGGACTTAGCCGGTCAGCAAATCCACCGCCGCTGAGAAGCTGAAAAACGCCAGCACCGTTGACAGCAGGATGATGCGGGCGATGCGCCCGTTGTCGGCGCCGAAGCGCTCGGCCAGCATGGCCACATTGCTGGCGCTAGGCAGGGCCGCCACCAGCACCAGCACCGTCAGGGTGGAGCGCTGCAGCGGCAGGCCCAGCGCGATGGCGCCCAGGCCGAGCAGCCCCAGCAGCAGCGGGTGCAGCACCAGCTTTATAAGCGCTACAGGCACGTAGTCAGCCAGGGGTGTGCGTACCGCGCTATTCATTTGGGAGCGCGCCAGGACCGCGCCTATCGTGAACAGGGCCACTGGCGAGGCTGCATCGGCCAGCAGGCCGACCGTGCTCATGAGGGGCTTGGGCAGGGCAAAATCCAGCGCCGAGGCCAGCGCCCCCAGGGCAATCGCCCAAGGCAGCGGATTGGCCAGCACGCCCTTGAGCGCCAGCCGCGCCGCCTTGGCCGCGCCGTGCTCGTCGGCACCGTCCAGGCGCGACAGCGCGATGCACAGCGAGGAGGTCACCAGCATGTCGACCATGATGGTGACAATCACCGGCCCGGCCGCCGGCGCGCCCAGCAGCGCCACCAAGAGCGGCACACCCATGAAGCCGGTATTGGGAAAGGCCGCCACCAGGGCGCCAAACGAGGCGTCGTTCCAGCCCATGTGGTGGCCGGGGCCGCGGCGCGTCAGCGCTATCGTCAGCCCCACCATCAGCAGGGCGCACAGCAGGTAGACCGCCGCCAGGCTGGGGTCCAGCAGCTGCGCAATCGGCGTGCCGGCACCAAAGCGGTAAAGCATGCAGGGCAGCGCGAAATACAGCACAAAGCTGTTGAGCCCGGGAATCGCGGCCTGCGGCAGCCAGCTGCGGCGGGCCGCGACATAACCACACAGGACCAGGGCAAAGAAGGGGAAGGTGACGAGGAGAATGCTTAACACAAAGCCTATTGTCACCGGGCCGGAAGGCGCTCAGGCGACTGGCTATGATGACTGCTGCCGGTTTTTCTGACCGGCCCACTTCCCCACCCCGTATTTCCGCCTGCATGTCTTTTTCCCCACCCGCCTCCCCCGCCCCATCCGGACTCAACCTGGCCCAGCAGGAGGCCGTCAACTACATGCACGGCCCTTGCCTGGTGCTGGCCGGCGCCGGCTCGGGCAAGACCCGGGTGATCACGCAGAAAATCGGCCGGCTGATCCAGTCCGGGCTCAAGCCCGAGCAGATTGCCGCCATCACCTTTACCAACAAGGCCGCCGCCGAAATGCGTGAGCGCGCCAAGGCCTTGATAGGCAAGCAGGCCAAGGGCGTGCTGATCTGCACCTTTCACGCGCTGGGCGTGCGCATGCTGCGCCAGGACGGCGCCGTGCTGGGCCTGAAACCCCAGTTTTCGATTCTGGACAGCGACGACGTCACCAGCATCATCAAGGACGCTGGCGGCAGCGTCGACGCGGCCACGGCGCGCCAGTGGCAGTGGACCATCAGTGCCTGGAAAAACAGCGGCCTGAACGCCGAACAGGCGGCCGCTCAGGCCAATGGCAGCGAAGAGGAGCTGGTGGCCAGCGTCATGGCGCGCTACGAAGAGCGCCTGAGCGCCTACCAGAGCGTGGACTTCGACGACCTGGTGGGCCTGCCGCTCAAGCTGCTCAGGGAGCACGAGGAGGTGCGCAACAAATGGCAGGCCGCCCTGGGCCATGTGCTGGTCGACGAATACCAGGACACCAACGCCACCCAGTACGAGGTGCTCAAGCTGCTGGTCGGCGAGCGCGGCCGCTTCACCGCCGTGGGCGACGACGACCAGTCGATTTACGGCTGGCGCGGCGCCACCCTGGACAACCTGAAAAAGCTGCCGCAGGACTACCCGAATCTGAAGGTGGTCAAGCTGGAGCAGAACTACCGCTCCACCAGCGCCATATTGCGCGCCGCCAACAACGTGATCGGCCCGAATCCCAAGCTGTTTCCCAAGACCCTGTTCAGCGAACTGGGCGAGGGCGATCCGGTGCGCGTGGTCGACTGCGACAGCGAAGAGCACGAGGCCGAACGCACGGTGGCGCGCATCCTGAGCCTGCGCGCCGAGGGTGAACTGCTAGCGGTGGGCGCCCAGCACAAGGCGTGGAAAGATTTCTGTGTGCTGTACCGCGCCAACCACATGGCCAAGCCCTTTGAAAAAGCCTTTCGCAAGGCGCAAATCCCCTACAAGGTCTCGGGCGGCCAGAGCTTTTTTGACCGCGCCGAAATCAAGGACCTGTGCAGCTGGATGGTGTTGATGGTCAACAACGACAACAACGCGGCCTTCATACGCGCCATCAAGACGCCCAAGCGCGGCATAGGCCACACTACCCTGGGCGCTCTGAGCAACTTTGGCGACACCTTCAAACTCAGCCTGTTCGAGTCGCTGTTCAGCCACTCGCTGGGCTCGGTGCTGCCGGCCAAGGCGGTCGGTTCGCTGCAGGAGTTTGGCCGCTACCTCAACGACCTGGAATACCGCGCCAAGCGCACCGTGGGCGCGGAAGATGCCCGTGTTTTCCTCACCGACTGGCTGAAAGAAATCGACTACGAAAAGCATCTCTACGAGGGCGAGGACAGCGAAAAAGTCGCCGCCGCGCGCTGGAGCAATGTGATGGATTTCTGCGACTGGATGGCGCAGCGCTGCGGTGGCCAGATTGACGACACCTCGGGCGCCACGGTCGAAAAACCCACCAAGACCATGCTGGAGGTGGTGCAAACCATTGCCCTGCTGTCCACCATCAGCGAGCGCGAGGGCGACCAGGACGTGGTGACGCTGTCCACCCTGCACGCCTCCAAGGGGCTGGAGTGGCCGCATGTGGTGCTGGCCGGCGTCAACGAGGGCCTGCTGCCCTTCAAGCTCGAAGACGAGGACGGCAGCAACGCCGACAGCATCGCCGTGCGCTTGCAGGAAGAGCGCCGCCTGATGTACGTGGGCATCACCCGGGCCCAGCGCACACTGGCCGTGAACTGGCTGCGCAAGCGCAAAAAAGGCCGCGACATGATTCCCGGCGTGCCCAGCCGCTTCATTGCCGAAATGGGGCTGGATCAAACCACCATCAAGGAAGACCCGCGCGAAAAGCTCAAGGCCTTGCGCGCCGAGTTCGCCAAAAAATCTGCCGATGCCCTGGCCGCCGCTGCGGCCAACAAGTTCTAGGCCTCCAAGTCATTTTCACGATGTCAAAATTTCTCCAGATTACTATTTTTTTGATAGCTGCTTGCGCAATACCCACCTGGGCTAATGCCCAAATGAAGCCTGAAACAACGTGCCCGCAAGCCCAGGGCATGAAGGCCGAGCAGCTGTTTGGCCGCTGGAGCGTGCAGTTTGCCCAGCCGCCTGCCGGCCTGCCGGAGCGCGCCACCCTGCTGCTGGAGCGCCACGCCGAGTTTTCAGACAGCCTGGCCGGCACCGTGACCCGCGATCTGGCCAGCGCCGCGGCCGCCAAAGCCCCGCTGGCCCATGCGCCCCAGGCGGCGCTGGCCGGTGACCTGGAAGACGGCATGCTGCTGCTCGACGAGTCCTCCGACAATGTCAGCATCACCGGCACCTGGAATGGTGAAATGGTCAAGGACTCCTGCGGCAAGGTGTTTCAAGGCCTCTGGAAAGACACCAGCAGCAGCGCCGCGCCCGATGCGCCCGACCTGGCCTTTACCCTCACCAAGCTCCCCTAACCAAACTCCCCTGAGGCAAATCCCATGGCGCCCACGCTCCCGTCCCTGGCCCAGCGCCTGCCGCTGGCAGCCGGCCTGCTGCTGGCCGGCCTGGCCCAAGCCCAAAGCCCGCCTGCGGCCGCCCCGCCGGCCAACAAGGACTGGCAGCTGTGCCAGACCCTGAGGCATGACCCCGGCCTGCAACTGGCGTGCTTTCAGCAATGGGCGGAGTCCCAGCTGCACGACCAGCTGCCGCCGCCCTCGGTGACGCCGGTGCCGGCCAATCCGGCCACCGGCCAGCCCGCCACCCAGTTGCTGCTGTTGCCCACCCTGAACACCGAGTCGCCTGACGGTAAACCCATAGGCTGCAAAAACGACCAGTACTCCGAGCTGTCCAAGTTCTGGGAGCTGCAGCGCGGCACCGATTGCGACAACTTTGGCCTGCGCGGCTACCGGCCGATCTCGCTGGCCGTGATTGCCTCCGACAGCGTGAACCTGCAGCCCTCATCGCCCGCCGTCGGCCACACGGCGGCGGCGCCGCTGGCCTACAAGCGCAGCGAAAACAAGATCCAGTTGTCGATACGCACCAAGCTCGCCAAGGGCCTGCTGAAAGACGGCGCCAATGACGACGACGACCACGACTCGCTGTGGTTTGGCTATACCCAGCAAAGCTACTGGCAGCTGTTCAACGCCGGGCTGTCGCGGCCGTTTCGCACCACCGACCACGAACCCGAGCTGATATACATCTACCCGCACCAGATCCCGCTGGCCGGCGGCTGGAACTACCGGCTCTCGGGCCTGGGACTGGTGCACCAGTCCAATGGGCAGTCGCTGCCGCTGTCGCGCAGCTGGAACCGCGTCTACCTGATGGGGGCGGCCGAAAAAACCCTGAGCCAGGACAGCAGCCTGAGGCTGCAGGGCCGGGTCTGGCACCGGCTGCGCGAGAAAATCGCCGAAGACGACAACCCCGGCATACAAAACTATGTGGGCCGGGCCGAACTCAGCGGCAGCTGGCAAATCAGCAAGGCCCATACCGTGGGCATCACCGTGCGGCACTCGCTGCGCTCTGAGGCGCGCGGCTCGACCCGCCTGGACTGGATGATGGCGCCCACCTCATCGCCCAATTACACCGGCCTGCGTTACCACATCCAGTTGTTCAGCGGCTACGGCGACAGCCTGGTGGACTACAACCGCAAGCGCACCGTGCTGAGTCTGGGCCTGAGTCTGGTGGACTGGTAGCTGCCAGCCCGTTCGGCCAGCCATGAAAAAACCCCGCAACGCCACAGCGCTACGGGGTTTAGTTGCGGTCAGGGCGGCTGGGATAGCCGCCCATGAACAGCGCTAACGCTTACTGAACAATAACCGGGTAGTTACGCTCGAAAGCCGAGGCGCCGGCGATGCTGGAAGGCGTGACTTCAGCGCGCACTTCAGCGCGGGTTTTAGAGGCCACGGCCTGTGTATTTGCCGGCGGGAAAGGGTTGCGCGAGCTCAGTGTGTAGCCCTGGCGCTGCGCTTGCACCAATTCGGCATTGACCTCGGCGCGGGTCTTGGTCGAAGTGGCCTGGACCTGGTCGAACAGGTACTTGTCGTAGGTGTCAGCCGAGGCGGCAACGGAAGTCAGGGCGGCGACGGCAATAACAGCAGCGGTAATGAAGTTTGATTTCATGATGAAGATCCTCTCAAAGTTAATGACATTTCGGGCATGGCGGGCATCATTCCCCGTCTGACCAACCTCGGTGAGTCCCTTTTGTGGTTTCGTCTCATCGATGTATGAACTTTATTACAATCAAATTAAACAAAAAATAGCATTGGCAACAATGCATTGTTTCTAAATCAGCAATAATTTAGAAAATAGAGGAGTGACCCATGGACAGACTCCAATCCATGCGCGTGTTTCAGCAAGTGGTTGACGACGGCAGTTTTGCCGCGGCAGCGCGCAAATTCGACCTGTCCGCGGCCGTGGTGACGCGGCTGGTCAGCGACCTGGAAGCCCATCTGGGCGTGCGGCTGCTGCAGCGCACCACCCGGCGCCTGGCCCTGACCGATGCCGGTCAAGCCTACCTGACCCGCGTGCGCCACATCCTCGACGACATTGACGAAGCGCATGCGGCTGCGCAGGCCCATGCGCAGGAAATGTCAGGCGTGATTCGCATCCTCGCGCCGCCCGTTTTTGCTGTTCATGTGCTGGCGCCGCTGGTGACCGAGTTTGGCCGGCGCTATCCCAAGGTGGTGCTGGATATCCATGTAGACACGCCGCTGGTGCCGCCCGTGGAAGACTACGACCTGACCCTGCTGGGCGCCAGCGAGACCTTTGACGCCAACATCATCGCCCGGCCCATCACATCGTCTGACGGCATTCTGTGCGCTTCGCCGCGCTACCTGCGCGAGTACGGTCAGCCGCAGCAGCCCCAGGAGCTGAGCCAGCACCGCTGCCTGCGAGTCAAGTCGCCGGGCCAGCAGCACCGCAGCTGGCGCCTGATCCATCCGCAAGAGCCTCAGCGCACGCTGGAAGTGCCCATAGAGCCGGCGCTGCTGGCCAACCACACCGACACCCTGGTGGCCGCCTGTGTCAGCGGCGCAGGCATCATCAACCAGTCACTGGCACTGGTCAGCCACCTGCTCAACAGCGGCGAATTGCAGCGCGTTCTGTCGCCCTGGGTCACCGGCAAAAACAGCTTGTACGCCGCGCTGCCCAGCCGCAAATTCATTCCTGCCAGAACCAGCGCGTTCCTGGAGTTCCTGACCGAACACACGCGAGCCGAAATCAAAAGACTGGAAGCGCAGCAGACCTGAGGCGGCCTGCAACTCATTAGCCGCCATGCGCGTGGCGCGCAAAAAACTACGCATTTTTCGGCGCCGATGACGCCGGTGTGCAAAGCCTGTGAGCTCCTGGTTCACAGGCTTTTTTGCAGGCAGCGGTGAGTTTTGCCAACTTGGGCCAGGGCCATAAAACCCCAGCCAGCGCCCGGGCGACATGGCGCCACGACCTGCCTAAAAAGCATGGAGATGGATCGCCGCTTCACCGCCAGTGAGCATGCACATCAGCGTGCGAACCGCTTACGGTTGGGCACATATTTAAGGAAACGAAAACCCTGATCTCCAGTCCATCTGCTAGATGAATATCCCGCCCAAACAACGAGATTGATTCATCCATGGCTCTTGTTGCTGTTGTGAGTTGGAGGACACAGGAAAGGCATGCCCGCCCCTCAAAGAACAGCGACAACCCGGCTCGTCGATAAGGCCTGTTGGCACAACTTACCGATGCCGGGCTTAAGGGCCAATCAGCCTGTTTGATCGCGATTTATCAATCTGCTCAAAGGAATTCATCATGGCATCAAAACTTCTTCCGCTATCCATTCTTAGCCTTGCCGCGCTGGCCTCGGTCGGCAGTTTTGCCCAAGAGATGACATCCGGCCCAAGAAGCCGCGCAGATGTCATGGCCGAATTGCAGCAAGCGCAGCGCCAGGGCTACACAGCGAGTGCGAACAACCCGTTTCCACCCACGACTGTGACCGGAACCCCTAAGACCCGCGCCGAGGTCATCAACGAACTGCAGCAAGCGCAGCGCCAGGGCTACACAGCGAGTGCGAACAACCCGTTTCCACCCAAGACTGTGACCGGAACCCCTAAGACCCGCGCCGAGGTCATCAACGAACTGCAGCAAGCGCAGCGCCAGGGCTACACAGGGAGTGCGAACGACCCGTTTCCACCCAAGACTGTGACCGGAACCCCTAAGACCCGCGCCGAGGTCATCAACGAACTGCAGCAAGCGCAGCGCCAGGGCTACACAGGGAGTGCGAGCAACCCTTATCCACCTATGGCCAATTAAGTGATCTGTGCTCCAGATTCTGCGCAAAGAGAAGGGCGGCATGAGCCGCTACTCGCCACGCTACGCTTGACGTGGCGTGGCGTGTTCATTCAGAACAAACTTTTTGTGCGTGAGTCGAAAATAAAAAAGCCCGCTACCAAATCGGTACCAGGCTTTTTTATTAAGTGTGACCCGTCCTGAATTGGGTTGACACCTTTTCCCTAAAGAAAAGGCAAGTCAATGGATACAAGCGTCAAACGCACACAGCGCGACTACACGCTGGCTTTTAAACTCTCGGTGGTCGACCAAGCAGAAAAAAAAAAACTGACGTACAAGCAGGCGCAGGAGCGCTACGGTATCCAGGGTCGCTCGACCGTGCTGGTGTGGCTGCGCAAGCACGGCCGGCAAGGCTGGGGAGATGCGGCATCATCATGGCTACCTATGCCAATGCCGATAAAAAAATCCTCCTTTGCGCCTGCGTCGCTGACCCCCGAGCAGAAGATCAAAGCCCTTGAAGTCCAACTTCAGGA
>NZ_FOKZ01000032.1 GCF_900112285.1 Polaromonas sp. OV174
TATCTGACCTTCGGCAGCTTCAACCGTCCGAGCAAAATCAGCCGTGCCGTGATCGCGCTGTGGTCGCAGCTGCTGCGCGCTTTGCCTGACTCGCGCATGGTGCTGGGGGCGATGCGCGAGGACGATCAATACGACACGCTGACAGCCTGGTTTGCCGAAGAGAGGATTGCTCGTGAGCGGCTTGATTTTCATCCACGTTCGGGCATGCGAAATTATCTGGCGCTGCACCACCAGGTCGATGTCTGCCTGGATACCTTTCCTTATAACGGCGGTACCACCACCTACCATGCGCTGTGGATGGGCGTGCCGACGCTGACCCTGGCCGGGAGTACAGTCGCGGGCCGCACCGGCGCCGGGATTCTGGGTCATGTCGGGCTGGAAGTGTTTGTCGCGCAGGACGCAGCGGCATTCGTGCGGCAGGGCTTGTCGCTGGCGGCTGATTTCTCGACGTTGGCGAACCTGCGCAGCGGGCTGCGCGAGCGTTTTGCGCAGTCGGCGCCAGGTCAGCCTGAAATCATCGCCACCGGTATGGAACGCGCCTTGCGCACCATGTGGCAGCGCTGGTGTGCCGGCTTGCCGGCTGAATCCTTTGACGCGAACTGTGCGAGTGCGCAGAACATGCACAACGCGATGCAGGAGGAAAAGGCATGACAGCCGCCCACGAAATACCGCCGATTTATGTAACGCAACCCCACTTGCCGCCACTCGCAGAGTTCATTCCTTATTTGGAAAAAATCTGGGAGAACAAGTGGCTGACCAATGGCGGCCCGTTTCACCAGCAACTGGAACAGGCGTTGTGCGATTACTTGGGGGTAAAACACATTGCGCTGTTTAGCAACGGCACATTGGCGCTGATGACCGCCCTGCAAGCGCTGCGCATCACGGGCGAAGTGATCACCACGCCTTATTCGTTTGTCGCGACCAGTCACTCCCTGTTATGGAATGGCATTCGGCCGGTGTTTGTCGACATCGACCCGATCACGCTCAACCTTGACCCGGCCAAAATCGAAGCCGCCATTACGCCGCAAACCACCGCCATCATGCCGGTGCATTGCTACGGACATCCGTGCGATGTGGCGCGCATCCAGAAAATTGCCGACAACTATGGCCTGAAGGTGATCTATGACGCCGCGCACGCGTTTGGTGTGCAAACCGATGGCGTCAGCGTGCTCAACCACGGCGACCTGTCGGTGCTGAGTTTTCATGCGACCAAGGTGTTCAATACTTTCGAAGGCGGGGCGATTGTTTGCCACGATGCTAAAACCAAACAGCGTATCGACAACCTGAAAAATTTTGGCATTGTGGATGAAGTCACGGTTGTGGCGCCAGGCATCAACGGAAAAATGAGCGAGGTCAATGCCGCCTTCGGCTTGCTGCAACTCAAAGGCATAGACGCAGCGCTGCAGCAACGGCAAGCGGTAGATGCCCGCTACCGCGCAGGCTTGGCGGCGGTCACCGGCATTCATTGCCTGCCGGATGTGGGCGAACAGGTCGCCAACTACGCTTACTTCCCAATCCTGGTGCGGCCTGAATATCCGATGAGTCGTGATGCGTTGTTCCAGAAACTGCGCGACTGTGGCGTGTATGCGCGGCGTTACTTCTATCCATTGATCAGCGATTTCCCCATGTATCGCGGCCTACCATCGGCGGCGAGGTCGAATTTGCCGGTGGCGAGCAAGGCGGCGAGCGAGGTGATCTGCCTGCCGATTTATCCGACGCTCACCAGCGAACAGATCGATTTTGTTCTGCGCATCATTGCGGGGCAGAGGGGCGCATGAGCAGACTGGCGGTCATGCAGCCGTACTTCTTCCCCTATATCGGCTATTGGCAATTGATCCACGCCGTGGATCGTTTCGTCATTTATGACGATGTCAATTACATCAAGGGCGGATGGATCAACCGTAATCGTCTGTTGATCAATGGTGAACCTGTCTTTTTCACGGCGCCGCTGCAACAAGCGTCTCCGTATAAACGGATTTGCGACACGAGCTTGCAGCCTGCACCGTTGTGGCGAGACAAACTGGTCAAAACGGTGGCAACCACCTATCGCAAAGCTGCCTGTTTTGCAGAGGTGTTCCCCGTTGTTGAACAGCTGATCCGGCACGAAACGAACACGCTGTCAGAGTATCTGGCGAACCAGCTTCAGACATTGGCTGCTTTCATGGGAATTAAAACCGAGTTCGTGCTGAGTAGTAGTTGCTATGAAAATGCGGACTTGTCAGGACAGGCGCGAGTGCTGGATATCTGTAAAAAAGAAGACGCCAGCAATTACATCAATCTGCAGGGTGGTCAAACCCTTTACGCTGGCGATGCCTTTCGCAGCGCCGGCTTAGACCTTCGTTTCATCGTCATGCAGCCTGTGTTTTACCAACAAAGAGCCGACAGCTTTGTGCCCTATCTGTCGATCATTGATGCGCTAATGGCAGTAGGGCCGATGGCGATCAGGCAGCACCTTGATGCCTTTCATTTGGTGTCGCCTAGGAACAACCCTATGCATGTCAGCGCGGGAGAGCGCGATGCGTAACGGAATGAGCAAAGCCATTGGCGGTTATTTTGAGCTGGAACTGCCGGTGGCTGTCTATCCTCTACCCCAGCATGCGATCCGTTTTCAATCGGCCCGTGCGGCGTTTCATGCGCTGCTAAATGTGGGGCAGCCGCCCCGGGTCTGGATGCCCAAGTACATCTGCGACGCCATGCTTGCGCCGCTGCATGCGCTTGGCATTGAGATCATTTTTTACGATCTGGACCAGCGTCTTGGCGTGGTGGAGTCGGTCACCTTGGCGCCGCAGGACTGGCTGCTTTACGTGAATTATTTTGGCTTGTGCGGCGAACAGGAGGGGCAACTGTTAAAGCGCTTCAATCCATCGCAATTGATCATGGATCACTCGCAAGCTTTTTTCGCCAGCCCCCAAAATTGTCTGGCAACTATCTACTCACCCAGAAAATTTTTTGGCTTGCCAGATGGCGGACTGCTGCATACCGACTTAAACGTCAGCGAGCCGGAACAGCTAGACAGCGAATCGGTAGGCCGCTGCACCCATTTACTACAACGACTCGATACGACCGCTGAAGACGGCTATGCCGATTTTCAGCGGGCAGAGGAAAGTTTGAACGATACCCTGCCACGCAGGATGTCGAGTTTGTCAAAGCGTTTACTTGCCAGCATTGACGATGAGACGATCAAACATCGTCGAAATACAAATTTTAACTTTCTGCATCAAAGGCTGCAGCGTCTAAACGGTTTTGATGTTGATTTTACAAAAATCGATGGCCCATTATGTTATCCGTTTTTTATTCAGGGTCACGGCTTGCGTGAACGACTAATTGCAGAGCGCATATTCATTGCAGCATACTGGCCTGAAGTAATGGCAAGAGTAAAGGTGAATTCAATTGAGTATCTTATGGTTAATAACTGCCTGCCTTTACCCTGCGACCAGCGCTATAGCACTTCAGATTTGATTCGTATGGTGCATTTGGTGGAAGGCGGATTTAGTGAAGCGAGCGTAATGCACGATGTGAATGGCATCAACTAGCGTATTCAATTTTTGAAAGAAATGTAATGTCCCAAAATAGCCTATTGCCATCTAATTTACAGGAAGAGAAGGTATTTCTCAACAAAGTTTATTCGACCTATACGGTTGATCATTCATCGCAGACTCGGGTGATGCGAGAGCTTGTCTTTCGTACTTTTGAGCCCTTCATCTGCCGAGGAAAGGGGCTTGAACTGGGTTGTTCTGATGGTTATATGACTCAGATGCTTGCAGGCAAACTCGATTCCCTTGACGTAGTGGACGGCTCATCCAGTTTTCTGGAAGAGGCAAAAAAACGGGAGGCTACGAACGTCAATTACGTTCTTTCATTATTTGAAGAATATTCATCAAATATCCGATACGACTATGTTTTTGCCAGCTTTATTCTAGAGCATGTACTTGATCCATCATTGGTACTAGATATGGTTAAAAAAATGTTGAAGCCAGATGGAATTTTGTTTGTGACCGTGCCAAATGCAAGGGCGCTTTCGCGACAACTTGCAATGCATATGGGCCTGATTTCAGACCTCAAGGCTCTCACGCAAAATGATCTTGTAAATGGTCATCGGCGTGTTTATGACCGCATCAACATAAATCGTGAGTTGCAGCGTGCAGGGTTCAATACAGTCGCTGAGGGAGGGCTTATGTTGAAGATTCTGGCAGACTTCCAGCTAGACAAGTTAATAGATGATGGCATGCTTAAAGATCCGCAAATTGATGGTTTGTACAAGCTTGGGCTGGAATATCCAGATTTGTGTGGTGCGCTTTTTTCTGTCTGTCGTCCTAAATCGGTTTGATCCAACATGGGTAATAGGCAACAAGACTTGCAGAGTCAGCAAGCTCTATTGGAGCAGGTGACCGCCACGTACAGACGTCGCTCCCCGCAAGATGATGTGATGCGAAAACTCTGCATCCGCACCATTGAACCATGGCTGCAAAGCACGCATAGCGGGTTAGAAATTGGCTGCTCAGATGGGCAAATGACTGAAATGCTGGTCCAACGATTGGATCGCCTAATGGTTGTTGAAGCCACTGAATGTTTTCTCGATGAAGTACGCTCGCGCAATCTTGGAAAGGTGACCTTGCACCATTCAATGATTGAGAATTTTTCTACGGACGAGCGGTTTGATCGAATAATTGCGACCTGGATACTCACCCATCTTGTTGATGCGCAATTGGTATTACGCAGAGTACGCTCATTGCTTGCGGAGGGGGGGCTGTTGTTTGTGACTGTGCCCAATGTGCGGGTGCTTTCGCGCCAACTAGCTCTACATATGGGGCTTATCGACGACCTTTATGTGTTAACTCAGAACGATAAAAATCATGGCCACGTTCGTGCATATGATCGGCAGCGTCTTAACCGTGAGCTGGAGCTGGCTGGTTTCGAATGTATTGATCAAGGCGGACTCATGCTAAAAGTTCTGGCTGACTACCAGATGGATGAACTTTATACAGCCGGTATTCTTGGTGACCAACACATTGAGGGCTTGTATCAGCTAGGACTCGCATATCCTGACCTTACGAGTGCTATTTATTGCGTATGCAGGGTAAAAGCATGAGGGGATTGGTGCTTTATGGATCGAACCTTGGTAACTCACGCCTTGTTGCAAGCCGGTTGCCGGAGCTTTTGCAGTTTGCGGTTGCCGTGATTGATATCAGCACCGTTCTCGATGAGACCTTGCTCAGACAATACGACCTGCTGATATTTCTCGCTTCAACATGGGGTGATGGGGAGCTCCAAGTCGACATGGAGAATTTTTTCGTTCGATATCAACTTGACTTGCAAGGCAAGCCATACGCCATTTGTGAACTTGGGAATTACTATGGGTATGACGACTTCGAGTTTGGCGCGCTGCGAATAATGCAGCACCATCTAAAATTATGGAATGGGCGTGAATTTGTCGAGCCATTTTCGATGGATAGCCTTCCTCGCAAGGATTGGGGTGGTCTGACGCGCTGGTGTGACCTGCTTAATCGCGCAGTCATGGAGATGCAATGAACGATCTCGACATCCTGCGGGAACTCAAGCGCAAGGTGGGGCGCGAGTTTCGTTATTCACTTGAAAATGACAATGTTGTTGAACTGCATTTGACATCGAGCGAATATATTTTTGAAGGGCTCATACGTCATCACACGACGCAAGAGAAAGAAGAAATCCTTGCACTGATTTCACGTCTTACCTCGCTACGGGTTCTCGATTTGCGGCGATGTATGGTATTGAGCACGCCTGCAAAAATGGGAGACTTGGTACAGCTAACCCACCTTGATCTCGGTTCAAATTTCTTGAAAGTAGTTCCGCAATGGGTAGAGAAAATTAGCGATTTGCGGTATTTAAATCTTGCGGTTAACAAGTTGCAAATTTTGCCCAGCTTTATTGGCAAGTTTTCCAATATGCGTACATTTCTAGTGCATAAGAATGAGATCAGTAGTTTTCCTTCAGATTTTTCAGGAATGAGGAATTTGGACTACCTCAATCTTTACCTCAATCGTATTCGGGAAATTCCTTCCTTCATTTGGCAGTTCCATAGTCTGCGCGCCTTTAGCTGGGGGCTTTCAAATGTCAAACTGATTCCGCCTGAAATTGCCAACTTAAAGAATCTTGAATACTTAACTTTTGTAAGTAATAAGATTGAGGAATTACCCGATGCATTTGGTGAGCTAAAAAAACTAAAAGCAACAAGGCTACATAAAAATATGCTCCGTGAACTGCCAGCCTCTATAGGCGATCTTGAAAGCCTACAGCAGCTTACGTTGTATCAAAATGAATTAAGTTCACTTCCTGTTAGTTTCTCTAAATTAAAAAATTTAGAGAAACTCAACATTGCCAGAAACAAGTTTGAGAGCTATCCGAATGAACTCTCAGCCTTGCCAAGCCTGAAGTGGTTAGCCACCTTTGATAACCCTGCTCAATTTGATGTGGCGCTGGCTCTAAAAGTTGAAAAAATACTAACTATACGTCCCTTTAACGCCAGGCTGGATCAAGAAAAGATCGTCACAACAGTAGAGAAATTTGGTCCAACACTTGATGGTACATCTACACATTGATGTCGTTTAACTGTTAAAACTTCTATATGGTTTGTGTTTGAAGTTGGTGAAGAAATAACGAAATAGCATCGGCACGAGGTGGCTTGCCAGTCCGCTAACTTATTCAAGGCATTAGCCAAATGCGTTGAATTTCACATTGAGATATAAAATTGAAATCGAGTAATAAAAATGATGGCAGCGGTGAAAAACCCATCTTGATTTTCCCAGGTGGTATGCCGCGTTCGCTTGAATATCTACAAAAATGTCTGCACGAAGGGCAGGCTGTGATCGGCGCTTCGTCGTTGGCTTTGGATGCTTCGCGGGAAAAATATCCGGCATGGTTGTCGCTTCCTTTCGTCACCCAGCCGGAGTTTAATGAGGCATTGAAACAAGCGATTTCAGAATTCAATATTGAGGAAATTTATTCGCCCAACCCAGTGGTCTGGGATTATTTGAATCGCGCTCTGAATGAACTGGCTCCAGGCGTGACTCTGGTGAACGGCTCTCCGGTCAATGTGGAGTTGAGCGGCTACCGTGCCGCCCGCAGTCATGCCGACAGGCTACGCAACAAGCCGTTGCCGCTGGCTTCGAATGTTGCTGCCACGCCGTCCATGTCAGCGATTGAACTGGCGGCCTTGTTTCGGCATGCAGACGTCATTCCCGGCATGTGTGACCACGAGAAATTCTGCGTCCTGTGCGAAATTGCCCGTCGCAGCCCAGCCGGAGACGTCGTCGAGATCGGCAGCTGGTGGGGCAAATCAGCCTTCATTCTGGCCAGACTGGCGCGTTGTTACGCTATTGGCAAGCTTTTGTGCGTCGATCCCTGGTCGAATGCACATCTGGTGCAGAACGATGAAACAGGCATGGTGGATATCGCGTCCGCACAGATGGATGCGGAGGAGGCGCTGGCCATTTTTGAAATGAACCTGCTGCCTTACAACGCCAATCAGGTGAATTATTTACGGATGCCGTCGACCGACGGCGCGCAGCATTATCGTGCGCACAGGGATGTCACGACAGCATCGTTTGGAACCACACGTTATGAGGGGGAGATCGCGATTCTGCATATAGACGGAAATCATAGCTATGCCGCAGCCAAGGCCGATATTTCGGCTTGGGGCGGCTTGGTGGTGGCCGGCGGGTGGATTGTTGTGGACGACTATATCTGGCCGTATGGCGATGGTCCGCAAAGGGTAGGCGATGAATTTTTGGCCGAACATCAGGACAAAATCGATGTCGCCTTCGTGATGGGGAGTGCCTTGTTTCTTCAGTTGTCATCGCCGCTGTCTAAAGATTAGAGGCATCTCCTGATACACCCGTCTCGTAGGTCGGGTTAGCGCAGCGTAAGCCGACACTCCCGGTGAACATCGCGGAAAGCGCTGATGTCGGGTTACGCCCTTTGGGCTAACCTGACCTACGAATACGCTATGTTATTTATAGCTATAAGCGCACGTTAACATTGGGCGCTTGAGGCGTATTTCATGCATAAATGCGCCCCGCAATGCACCAAACAACCGCGCCTTTCAGCGCCAGTTGCCGCCATGTCGCCGGCCCATTTCTTGATACGCTTGTAGCCGTAATCAAACCGAGCCATGCCCCCCCTTTCCCGTAGGTCGGGTTAGCCGCAGGCGTAACCCGACATCCCCCCCCCGCAGCCGTAGCAAGCGCCGATGTCGGCTTACGCTGCGCTAAGCCGACCTACGAAGATACGAAGCCGATACAGTCAGATTTTCAAACAGCAAGAAAAAATTTTCACGCGCAGCTCTAAAGGTTTTCCAAACCCTGGCCGATAACCTGAATAACGGTGGCTTGCAAACTGTTTCTGCAGGCAAGGCCAGCGTGACGGCGGTTTAGCCGGAGTCCATAACCTTTGTCTTCAGGAGTCTCTCATGTCATCAATCATCAATACCAATTCGCTCTCACTGCTCACGCAGAACAACCTCAACAAATCACAGTCGTCGTTGACCACCTCGATCCAGCGCCTGTCTTCCGGCCTGCGCATCAACAGCGCCAAGGACGATGCCGCCGGTCAGGCCATCGCCAACCGCTTCACCGCCAACATCAAGGGCCTGACGCAAGCCCAGCGCAATGCCAACGACGGCATCTCGCTGGCGCAAACCACTGAAGGCGCGTTGAACGAAATCAACACCAATCTGCAACGTGTGCGCGAGTTGACGGTGCAGGCCTCCAACGGCTCCAACTCTGGCGCTGACAAGGCTTCGATCCAGGCTGAAATTACCCAGCGTATGGCTGAAATCGACCGCACTTCCGCGCAAACCGATTTCAACGGCACCAAGGTGCTGTCGGCCTCCGCCAAGACCCTGAACATTCAAGTGGGCGCCAACGACGGCGAAACCATTTCCATCGGCCTGAAGGAAATCAGCATCAAGACCTTGGGCATGCAAAACTTCAACGTGAGTGGCCCTGTTGCCACCGCGACAACTGCCTTTGACGGTGTGACTGCTGCTTCTTCGTCCGACGCACCTTCAGCGACTCAGCTGCAAGGCTTTTACGGTGCGACCACCGCCATCACGCTGACTGCCGTCACGGAAAAAACCACCGATGACCTGTCGACCGCCCTGGGCCTGGCCGCAGGCGGCGCAACGCTCACCGGAACTGCCGTTACCGACAAAAATGGCACCCTGTATGCTGAAGTTAAAATCGTACCAAGTGGCGCGGGTGAGACGGCGTCCTTGATCAATCAAGGGTTTACCGGTGCAACCGATGGCACCGCGATGTACCGTTATGTGGCGATTGACCCGCAATCAGCTGACACGACGACGACTGCAGGCACCGCTGCCTTCGCTGTCGACACGTCGAAGATCACGCCCGCCAGCCTGGTCACAGCCTCGGGTAGTACCGCCAACCCATTGGCCGCCATCGATGCCGCGCTGAAAAAAGTCGACGACCTGCGCGGCGATCTGGGTGCGGTGCAAAACCGTTTTGACTCGGTGATCTCCAACCTCGGCACCACGGTGACCAACCTGTCTTCTTCGCGTTCGCGCATTGAAGATGCCGACTACGCGACCGAAGTGTCCAACATGACGCGCTCGCAGATCCTGCAACAAGCCGGTACGTCTGTGTTGGCCAAGGCCAACCAGTCGACGCAAGGCGTGTTGTCGCTGCTGCAATAAGTCGGCGCATTCGTCAACGCCCGGCCTCCTAAGGCCGGGCGTTGACGCGGGAGGGGCGGCGGCTTTCGGGCCGCCGCTTGCAAAATGGTCAGCCAATTGGATTGGAAATGATCCGATTGCGCTGCCCGCTCACGCTTGATTTTTTCAGGCGTGAGCGGGCAGCGCTTTAAATGGAAGTAGAAAATGTCAATTTCAACCGATCCAGTCAGTGCCGGAACAAGCTTGCAGCCACTGCCTCAGAACCAGAAAACAACCCAGTCCGAGGCGGACGCCAAGGCTCATGGTGCGCTGTCCGCTGCGTCAGCGACGGCCGTTGCTGCCGATGCCAGGGACGGCGGTGCCGCAAAACTCAGCAGTGAGCAGACCCGGCAATCGCTGGAGGAGATCAACCAGATGCTGGCCAGCATGTCGATCAGCGTGCAGTTCCAGATAGACCCCGATTACAAGGATGTCATCGTCAAGGTGGTCGACCAGGACAGCGGCAAGGTGGTGCGCCAGATTCCCACCGAGGAGGTGGTGCGCATTTCCAAGGCCATGGACAACCTGAAAGGCTTGTTGTTTGCGCAGTCTGTGTGATGTTGCGCGGGCTTTTGTAGGCCGGGTTAGCGGAGCGTAACCCGACATGTCCCCGAAGCCGCAGCAAGCGCAGATGTCGGGTTGCGCCTTCGGCTAACCCGACCTACGGGGTTGTCGGGGTCCTTCAGAACAGAAAGAACAGGAATTAATATGGCTTCAGTTTCCTCCCTCGGCATCGGCTCAGGCCTTGATTTGAATACCTTGCTGGCCAACCTCAAGAAAGGCGAGCAGGCGCCGCTGGTCGCGCTTCAGCAACAGCAAACCAGCTACACCACCAAACTGACGGCCTATGGCAAGCTCGGCAGTGCCTTGAGTGCGCTGCAGACTGCTGCGGCGGCACTGGCCAAGCCAGACCTGTTCCAGGGCGTCAAGGCCGGCTCGACGGCTTCCGATGTACTGACGGCGACGGCCCTGTCTACCGCTCAGAGCGGCACTTATGCGGTCAATGTGACGCAAATGTCGCAAGCGCAGTCGCTGGCGGCGGCTGGCGTGGCCACGAGCAACACCAATATTGGCGATGTGGTTGCGGCGGCGACGCCGACCACGGTGACGTTTGAATTCGGCACGACGACCGGAGCCTCTTTTGCCGCTGATGCTGATGCCACACGCACCAAGTCGATCGACATTGATCCGGCGCACAGTTCGCTGGCGGATATTGCCAAAAAGATCAATGACGCAGCCATCGGTGTGACGGCCTCTATCGTCAATGATGGCAGTGCCTCGCCCTACCGGCTGGTATTGACCTCCAAGCAGACCGGTGAGGCGTCGAGCATGCGGATCACGGTCTCTGGCGACGCCGATCACCCTGCCGGTGACGCTGCCCTGTCGAGCTTGCTGACCAACAATCCGGCAGGACCGAAGCTGGAGCAAACTGCTGCCGCGCAAAATACCAAATTGACGGTGAACGGCATTGCCATTACCAGCGCCACGAATAGCGTGGCGGGAGCGGTGCAGGATGTCACCATGACCGTGTCCAAGCTTGGTAGTAGCACGCTGTCAGTGCAACAGGATGCAGGCATCGTGCAAAACGCGGTCGCTGCTTTTGTGAATGCCTATAACAGCTTGCAGGGTGTCGCCAAGCAGTTGACTGCGTTTGATGCCAGCAGCAAGACGGGGGCTGTCCTGATGGGGGACTCGACCTTGCGCAATATCCAGGTGGGCATCCGCTCGGCGCTGACCGCCGCGCAATCGGACGATGGCAGCGGTCTGACGACCTTGTCGCAGATCGGCGTCTCGTTTCAGAAGGACGGCTCGCTGGCGTTGGATTCGACCAAGCTGACGGCCGCGTTGAACGGCAAAATGAGCGGCGTGGCCCATCTGTTTTCGGGTGGCGCCGGCAGCTACGGCGCCAAGATGGCGGCGCTGATTACCGGTTATACCGATACCACGGGTGGTTCCTTGGCCATGGCGACCAAGGGTATCAATACGACGCTGGATTCCCTAGCGAAGCAATATACGGCGACGTCGGACCGGGTCGATGCCACGGTGGCGCGCTACAAGGCGCAATTCACGCAACTTGACGTGCTGATTAATAGCATGAACCAGACCAGCAGCTATCTGACGCAGCAATTCGATGCCTTGAATAACAACTCCAAATAAGGTCTCCTTATGTACACCCCCCAAGCGGCGGCCAGCACGGGCGCCAGCAGTTATGCCACGATAGGCCTTCAGTCGGCCGCCATGAGTGCGTCGCCGCACCAACTGATCACCATGCTGTTTGATGGCGCCAAAACGGCCATCACCATGGCGCGCCACCATATGGCACGCCAGGAAATTGGGGCCAAAGGCAACGCCATTTCCAAGGCCATCAATATCGTGACCAACGGGCTGAAAGCCAGCCTGGATGCGGAAGCGGGGGGGCAGGCGGGCGCTGAACTTGTCGCGAATTTGTCGGCGCTTTATGACTACATCGCCCAGCGTCTTTTGTATGCCAATCTGCGCAACGATCCGACCTTGCTGGATGAGGCTGATCGCTTGCTGGACAACATCAGTTCCGCATGGCGCGAAATCGACCCTCACAAACCAGGCCTGATGCCTGACGCCGCGAATGGCCCTGCAATGCAGCGATTTTCGGCAGGAGCCTGACATGAGCTCACAAAGCGAAGTCATTCATTGTTATGAGCAGCTGCTGCCGCTGGCGGCCCGTATGCTGACCCTGGCCAGGGAAAAAGAGTGGGGCGCCTTGCCTGAGCTCGAAGCCCAGTGCAGCGCCTTCATTGCGCGTCTGAAAATTATCGAGCCGCTTGAAAAGCTGGATGAACAGCAGCGTTTGTACACCTACCGGCTGCTTGACCGCTTGCTGGCCGATCGCGAGGCCATCGTGGGCATCATCGCTCCCCAGATCGCGCAACTGGGTGCCACGCTGGAGAGCATGCGGCGTAGCCACGGCCTGAACCAGGCTTACAGCCAATAACGCGGACAGTTGGCATGAATGTTGTTCCTCCCTTGGTTGACACCCTGCTGGCGCTCAAGCTGCCCGCGGATGTGGCGGCGCCCGGCGCCGTGCCAGGGACAGCGGCGGTCACCAATGATGTCCGACTGCCTTCGCGTGCCGCGCTGCAGCAGTTGCTGGGTGCGGATTTTGGCGCGACGCGCGAATCCGCGCCTGCCCAGCAGGCTGCGCGTTTTGGTGAAGCCACCACGTTGAGTGTGGCGGCGCGCGCCATCAGTGCGATTCTCGGCGCCGCCCCTGACGATGCGGTCGGGATACGCGGCACGTCACCGGTGTGGACGGCATCCTCTGCGCCCGTGCCTGCGCAACTGGCGGGCGCCCTGGCGCGGGTGGTGGCGGGCAGCGGTTTGTTTTACGAATCACACCTGCAGCAGTTTGCCGCGAGGACGCGGCCCCTGGCGCTGCTGGCGCAGGAGCCACAGGCACGTTTAGGCCCTCTGGCCTCTACCCGCCCTGAGTTGTTGACGCCCGCGCCAGGCGACATGGATGCCTGGTTGAACCCGGGGACGAAGACGGCGGCTGCGACGGTGATTTCAGCTCTGGCTGGCACGGTCTCCGGTGTGGACGGCGCAGCGGCGCCCGTGACGGCAAAGGGGAGTGAGCCTGCGCCGGCGCCGGGCAGTCCGCAGCCTGCCCGCGCGGGCATGCCAGAGCAGCAAGCGCACCTTGATGGGCCGCGTTCCGGACCGGCGGGTCGGGTGGATGCTGCTTATGGTGTGCAGCGCGCTGCGGATGTTGGCTTCGCTGCCGGCGGGCGCGTGTTGCCGGAAGGACTGGAAGAGGCGCCTGAGCAGGGGAGCAGGCCTCAGGCAACCGTTTCAAGCCCGGTGCGAAGCAGCGAACACGGCAGCGCCATCATTCACCCTGAAGCCGTCTCTCTGGTGCGCCAGCAGCTAGAGGTGTTGGCCATGCCGGTTTTTCGCTGGGGCGGCGAGGCGTGGCCTGGCACGCCCATGGAATGGGAAGTCCATGAGGACCACCCCGAGGCGTCTGCCGAAGCGGACGTGGATAGCGCCCAGCGTAGCTGGAGCACGCGTCTGGCGATTACTCTGCCCAGCCTCAAGGAAGTCGAGGTTCGCTTGAGTCTGGTGAGTGACACCTTGCAGGTGCATTTGGCGGCGAAAGACGCCACTACGGTGGCTTTGCTTGGCAAAGGGCGCAAAGAATTACCCCAATGCCTCGACGATGCGGGCTTGCAACTCACGGGTCTGCAGATTGGCGTTTTGCCGGCAACGCCTGCGTCGCAAGCCTTGCGGAAGGCGCCTGATGCCGGATAACGCGATAGACAAAGCGCTGAGAGCCCAGGGGCGGCCGGATCGGCCCAGTGCCGTCGCGCTGTCTTATGCCGACAAGCACAAATCGCCCATCGTGGTGGCGAAAGGTTATGGGGATGTGGCAGATGCCATTGTTCAGTCAGCCCGTGAGAGTGGCCTGTATGTCCACTCGTCCCCTGATTTAGTGAAGTTGTTAATGCATGTGGACCTGGATACGCAGATCCCGCCTCAGTTGTATGTGGCCGTTGCCGAAGTGCTGGCATGGCTGTATCGACTGGAGGCTGATGCAGCTTCGGATGGGAATCAATTAAATCAAATTAAACAAAATACATGAATTTGTCTTACATGAACTTGACAATTGTCATTGATGTTGAAAAGAAACAAATTCAATGAAATTGTTTAAATTGTGTAAAAAATTGATGAAATCATATAGATAATCGCTCTGCGGACCCGAGGGTGGGTATCCCTTCATCCTTGCCTGACGTCGAGGACTCTTAGTCTTTGACGGCGTCCAGAACAGCAACTATCTAGGAGTGCGAATTGCTTGAGACTGCTAATACCAACGAGATTGGTGATTTGAATTTGGCTTATTTGCTGCTGGCGCAGCGGCTGGTGAAGGAAGACGTCCCCACCGCCATGTTTCGCTTGGGTTTGAGCCGGGAACTGGCTGATTTGCTGGGCAACCTGTCAATTTCGCAAATTGTGAAGTTGGCCGCTTCCAGTTTTCTGCTGTGTCGTTTCAGATTTGATGACCATCCAACGCTGTCGGCGCTGATGCATGACGGTAAGAGCCAGGCCTTGCAGCAGGCGCATGCCGCCATTTTGCTGTCCGGTCAGCAGATCGGGATGGCTCAGTGATGTTGGTTCTGGCAGGTGCCGCCGTGGCGGTAGGCAGGTTTTTCGGGGCGGCGCGTCATGGCAGTTAAAAGTGTCATGGCGGAGGCGCGTGAAATTCATCTGGCGATTGATCTGATCAAGCTGGGGGCCAGGCTGCAGTTTCTTGAGGCGGAAACCAGTTTGAGCCGGGATCGCCTGATCAAGCTGTACAAGGAGATCAAGGGCGCCTCGCCGCCCAAGGGCTTGCTGCCGTTTTCCACCGACTGGTTCATGACCTGGCTGGCCAACATTCATTCATCGATGTTCTACAACATCTACCGCTTCATGGTTACGCACGGAGAGTGCACGCGGATCAGCGGTGTGATGAAAAGCTATCAGCTGTATCTGGAGCAGGTCGCGCGCCAAGGCAGCGAGCCGGTGCTGGACTTCACACGGGCCTGGACACTGGTGCGATTTTTTGACAGCGGCATGCTGCAGCTCAGTCCTTGCACGCGTTGCACCGGGCTGTTCGTGGCGCATGCCCATGAACCGCAAGGCAATTTCGTCTGTGTTTTGTGCCGGCCGCCGTCGCGTGCTGGCAAGACCCGCAAGGTCGGCAGCGAGGTGATCGAGCCGCGTGAGGGGCCGCGCCTTGTTGGCGGGAGCCGCCGCGAGGCCTCGTCATCGCAATGGCTGGCCGAGGTGATGAATCGGGTGCGGGTGTGAGCGGCCACAGGGCGGCTTGGACCTTTTATTCTGGTCAGAGATTTTTCAGAGGGAGTGCATAGTGCTGGTAATTGTTGGCTATCTGGTGGTGGTTGCGTCCGTGTTTGGCGGATATGCGCTGATGGGCGGGCATTTTGGCGCGCTGTTTCAGCCGCTTGAATTGCTGATGATTGGTGGCGCTGCGCTGGGTGCATTTATTGCCGGCAACGACGGTAAGACCATACGGGCCACCATGAAGGAATTGCCAAAACTGCTGCGCAATTCGAAAAAACACGACAAGGCGCTCTATATGGAGCTGCTGGCCCTTCTCTATGTGCTGCTGGCCAAGGGGCGCAAGGACGGCATGCTGGCGCTGGAGGCGGATATTGATGATCCCCAGGGCAGCGCCCTATTTGCGCCTTACAAGGAAATCCTGGCGGATGCCCGGGTGATGGAGTTTTTGACGGACTACCTGCGCCTGATCATCAGCGGCAATACCGACCCCTTCGAGATCGAGCAGTTGATGGAGCACGAGCTGGAAACCTACAAGCATGAGGCCGAAGTGCCGGCGCACAGCCTGGCGCGGGTTGGTGATGCGCTGCCGGCGCTGGGTATCGTGGCTGCCGTGCTGGGGGTGGTGCATGCGCTGGCCTCTGCCGACTTGCCGCCTGCCGTCATGGGGGAGCTGATTGCCCATGCCATGGTGGGTACCTTTCTGGGGGTTTTGCTGGCCTATGGTTTTGTTTCTCCGCTGGCCTCGCTGATTGAGCACCGGGTGCTTGAATCGCTGAAGGTTTACCAGTGCATCAAGGTCACGTTGATGGCCAGCCTGAATGGCTACGCGCCGCAACTGGCGGTGGAGTTCGGCCGGAAAATCCTGTATTCGACCGAGCGACCCTCGTTTATCGAGCTGGACGGCCACGTCCGTGAAGTCAAGAGCCGTTAAGGTGCGCCGCACGGATTTGTCATGAGTCAAGCTTCACCCCGCATCATCATCAAGCGCCCGATCAAGGCCGCAGCCCATCATGGCGGCGGCTGGAAGATCGCGTATGCCGACTTCATGACGGCCATGATGGCTTTTTTCCTGGTCATGTGGCTGCTGGCCATCTCCACGCCCAAGCAGTTGGCGGGCATTGCCGAGCATTTCAAGATGCCACTCAAGGTAGCGATGAGTGGGGGCGATAAAAGCAGTCTCAGTACCAGCATGATTCCCGGCGGCGGCGCCGATCCGGTTGAACTCAAGGGGGAAGTCAAGGCATCTGACAGCGATGCCGATGACGAGAATCGTCTGAGCCAGCTGAAAAAGCAGCTGGACGAGATGATAGAGGCCAACCCCGAGCTCAAGCTGTTTCGGCCACAGCTGCTGATAGACATCACGCCCGAAGGACTGCGGATTCAGATTGTCGACAGCAGCAACCGGCCCATGTTTGACCGCTCCAGCGCGGTGGTGGTGTCGTATATGCGCACCATCTTGCGCGAGATCGGCCCGGCGCTGAATCAGCAGCCCAACAAGATCACCCTGTCCGGGCATACCGATGCGACGCTGTATCCGCAGGGCGACAAGTCATATAGCAATTGGGAGCTGTCTGCGGATCGGGCCAATGCGTCGCGGCGCGAGCTGATTGCCGGCGGCATGGAGGACACGAAAGTATTGCGGGTCATGGGCGTGGCATCAAGCATGCATTTGAATCAAGACGATCCGTTCGCGCCCGTCAATCGCCGCATCAGCATCGTGGTGCTGAATCACCGCGCCCAGGCGGAAATAGAGCGTGCCAATGCGGCCAATTCAGCCGTCAAGAGCGGCACCAAGCTGAGTGCCGCGCCATCGGGCATGGCCGGATCCGCCGCACCCGTTCTGTCAACCATTCAAGCAGGACGGCCGATTTGATGAAGAAAAAAACGATCTTGGTGGTCGATGATTCCACTGTCATGCGGCAGTTGAACGCGGCCATTCTTGAGACCGGTGGCTATCGGGTGCAGCTGGCCGAAGACGGCCAGGGCGCGCTTGACCAGCTTCGCCAGGGCGAGATTCATCTGGTGTTAACCGACTGGACCATGATGCCCATGGCCGGCGGCGAGTTGATACGCCAGATACGGCTGCTGGACCAGGGTATGGATGTTCCCATCCTGGTCGTGAGTACGGTCTGCAGTGAAGCCAGCAAGGCCGAGGCCAGAAGCGTTGGCGCCAGCGGCTGGGTCGGCAAGCCGGTCGAGCCGCAAGCGCTGCTGGCGGTGGTCACTAGCCTGATGACACTGACGCAGGCCTGAAGTCCTGATGCCTTCGACAGCAACCCAACCAGAGATTTGAACAAGATGGATATCACTCAGTTTTATCAGACATTTTTTGAAGAAGCCGATGAGTTGCTGGCCGAAATGGAGCAACTGCTTTTGGGGCTGGATCTGCAGGCGCCGGATATCGAGCACCTCAATGCCATTTTTCGTGCCGCGCATTCAATCAAGGGCGGTGCGGCCACCTTTGGTTTTCTGGCCCTGACCGATACCACGCACCTGCTGGAAAACCTGCTGGATCGGGCCCGTCATGGGGAACTGAAATTGAGCCTGAAACTGATGGATGCCTTTTTGGAGACTAAAGACGTGTTGCAAAAACAATTAAGCGCTTATCGCAATGGCGCTGAGCCAGATCCAGAAACGGTGGCGCGAATCTGCGCCGTGCTGAAACAACTGGCGCTGGAGGGCAACGGCGACGCTGCAGCGCCGGCCGCTGCGCCGGTGCCCGCGCCGCAGCCGGTTGCGGTGACCAAGGTCGAAGCCGACGCGGCGCCAGAGGCCGGTGCGGCGGCAGCGCTGAAAGTGTGCTTTAGCCGGGTCTCGGAAAGTGACCGCAAGCTGCTGGCAGAAGAATTGGCAAACCTGGGCACGGTGCGCGCGCACATCGAAACCGGTGACAGCCTGACGCTCTGGCTGGAAACCGCTTGCGATGAGAACGATGTGATTGCCGTGTGCTGCTTCATTATCGAAACCGACCAGATTGATATCAGCAGGGAGTCGGCAGCGGCGCCCGAGGCTGAGCCGATCGAAGCTGAGCCGGCCCAGGCTGCGCCAGTCGAGCCGCCAGCCGTCAGCGAGGCTCCGCCGCCCAGCCCGGTTGCCGCTCCCGTGTCCGCGGTGGCGACGGCGGTGCCGGCTGCCGCGGCAGCAGCGGTGGCAGGCAAGGAGTCGAGCTCGATCCGGGTGGATGTGGAGAAGGTCGATCAGATCATCAACCTCGTCGGCGAGCTGGTGATTACCCAGTCAATGTTGACACAGACTGCCGCCAGCCTGGATCCGGTGCTGCATGAGCGCTTGCTGAGCGGCATGGGCCACCTGGAGCGCAACGCCCGTGACCTGCAGGAATCGGTGATGTCTATACGCATGATGCCCATGGACTATGTGTTCAGCCGCTTCCCGCGCCTGATCCGCGATCTGTCGGCCAAGCTGGGCAAACAGGTGCAGCTGGTGACCGTCGGCAAGGAAACCGAGCTGGATAAAAGCCTGATCGAGCGCATCATCGACCCTATCACCCACCTGGTACGAAACAGCCTGGATCACGGTATCGAGAGCCCCGAAAAGCGCGCTTTTGCCGGCAAGGATCCGGTCGGCCAGCTGACCTTGTCTGCCCAGCATCAGGGCGGCAGCATAGTGATCGAGGTCAAGGATGATGGCGGCGGCCTGGTGCGGGAAAGAATTCTGGCCAAGGCGAACCAGCAAGGCATGGCCATCAGCGAGACGGTCTCGGATGATGAAGTCTGGCAACTGATTTTTGCACCGGGTTTTTCCACGGCGGAAGCGGTGACCGATGTGTCTGGTCGCGGTGTTGGCATGGACGTGGTCAAGCGCAACATCCAGGAAATGGGCGGCCATGTGGAGATTTCTTCGCGCCAGGGCCGTGGCACCACCATTCGCATCGTGCTGCCGCTGACGCTGGCGATACTCAACGGCATGTCGGTCAAGGTGGGCGAAGAGGTCTACATCCTGCCGCTGAACTATGTCATCGAGTCCCTGCAGCCGAACGCCAAGGACATCCATGCCATCACCGCCGATGAGCAGGTGCTGCATGTACGCGGCGAATACCTGGCGCTGGTTGAGTTGCACAAGATGTTCGACGTGGCCGGTGCGCTGACCAACCCGACGCAGGGCATTGTCGTGATCGTGCAGGCCGAAGGAACGCGCTTTGCCTTGCTGGTGGACCAACTGGTCGGCCAGCACCAGGTGGTGGTGAAAAATCTGGAAACCAACTACCGCAAGGTGCCCGGCATTTCGGCCGCGACGATTCTGGGCGATGGCAATGTGGCGCTGATTATTGATGTGGCCGCCATTCAGCGAACCAACCGCGACAAGACCTCGCGTTAATCTTCAGCACTGTGAGCCTAGGGTTTTTAAACCTCCAGGCCACAGCAGCAGGACTCAGGGCTTGAGCGAGCAAATCGCAGCAAGCCCTGGTGTCCTTTTTCCCTTCTACTCTTTTAGTCAGGCACAACGGCCGTGACTTCAATCTCGATCTTGGCGCGCTCCTCTACCAGCGCAGCCACTTGCACGCAGGTCATGGCGGGGAAATTCCGGCCCATGACTTCGCGGTAAACCGCACCCAGCTCCTTGAGCCTGGCGAGATATTCCACCCTGTCCACGATGTACCAGGTCATGCGCGCCATGTGTTCTGGCCCGGCGCCGCCAGCCTTTAGCACGGCGGCGATGTTTAGCAGGGTCTGGCGCGTCTGTGCGATGAAGTCGTCGCTTTCGAATTGCTGCTGGGCATTCCAGCCGATCTGCCCGCCCACGAAGAGCAGGCTGCCGCGTGCCAGTATGCCGTTGGCATAGCCTTTGGGTTCGGCCCAGTCGGGTGGTTGAATTTTCTGGATCATGTTGTTTCCGGATTAGGTTGAAGATAGGGCAGAAGGGCTTGGCGCAAGTCGTCGGGAATGGCCAGCGCTTTGCCATGAGGGATTTCCGAATACACCACCACGCCATGCGCTCTTAGCTTGATGGCAGGGGTTTCGCCGGGCCGCTTGGGGCTGCCGTGGATTTCGTAGCGCATGCCCAGGCTGGCGCCGCCCACCTTGGTCAGCTCAAGCGTGATGCTGAGCTCGTCGCCATGGCGGCACATGCCGAGGAATTCGGTTTTCAGATCCACAATCGGCACGCCTTTTCCGGCGGCAATCAGCGCATGCTCGGGAAAACCGATGTGGTTCAGGAAGTCTTCCTGCACCTCATGCAGCAGATAGAAATACTGCGGATAAAAAACAATGCCGGCCGGATCGCAGTGATGAAACCGGACTTGCTTGCGTGTGGTGAATTTCATGAGGAGCGCAATTTGAAACGCTGCAGCTTGCCGGTTTCGGTGCGCGGCAGCTTGGCCAGAAATTCGATCTGGCGCGGGTATTTGAAGGGCGCAAGCGTGGCCTTGACATGGTCTTGCAGTGCCTTGACCATGGCGGCGTCGCCGCTGTAGTCGGGCTTGAGCACCACAAAGGCCTTGACTATCATGCCGCGCTCTTCATTGGCCAGGCCCACCACACCGCACTCGGCCACCGCCGGGTGCTTGAGCAGGGCATCCTCGACTTCCGGCCCGGCCACGTTGTAGCCTGAGGTGATGATCATGTCGTCGTCGCGCGCCTGATAAAAGAAGTAGCCGTCGGCATCCTGTGTGAAGGCGTCACCCGGATAGTTCCAGCCGTCCTTCACGTAATTGCGCTGCCGCGCATCGTCCAGGTATTTGCAGCCGGTTGGCCCCATCACCGCCAGCTTGCCAACGCTTCCGCGTGGCAGTTCCTGGCCCTGCTCATCCACCACCTTGGCGGTATAGCCGGGCACCGGCTTGCCAATGGCGCCGCGGCGCACGTCCTCAGGCGTTGAAGAAATAAAGATGTGAAACATCTCGGTCGCGCCTATGCCGTCGATGATTTCCAGGCCGGTCGCGCCTTTCCACAATTGCCGAGTGGCATCGGGCAGGCTTTCGCCGGCGCTCACGCAAAGCCGCAAGCTGGGTATGCCATGCTGTTTGGCAAACGCGGCCATCTGGCGGTAAAACGTCGGCGCCGTGTAGCAGATGGTGGCGCCCACCTGATTGATGAGCTTGACCATGGCCTCGGGCGTGTAGCCCGTGGACGGGTAATAAACCGAGGCGCCGGCCCACATCGGAAACACCAGCATGCCGCCCAGGCCAAAGGTGAAGGCCAGCGGTGGCGAGCCCATCACGATGTCGTCGGCCCTGGCCTTGAGCACATGGCGCGGCCAGGCTTCGCAGGCGGCCAGCACGTCGCGGTGCGTGTGCACGGCCGCCTTGGGTTTGCCGGTGGTGCCCGAGGTGAAGGCCATCATGGCGATGTCGTCGGCCGCGGTGGGGCAGGGGGTGAATTGCCCGGATTTGGCCGCACACAAGGCGCCCAGGTCCTGCGGATCGCCCAAGGCATTGAACTTCAAAATGGCGCCTAGTACCGGATGCGCAGCCTGGGCTTGCTCCAGTTCATCCAGCAGCGTGGCGTCGCAGATGGCCACGGTGGGCTGGGCCTTGTCAACGATCTCGCCCAACTCCTTGGCGCGCAGCAGCGGCATGGTGGCCACCGCCACCAGGCCGGCCTGGACCACGCCCAGCCAGGACAGCGCCATGCCAATGGAGTTGCCGCCGCGCAGCAGCACCCGGTTGCCCGGCATCAGCTTGAAGTCTTCCGTCAGCACCTGGGCGATGCGATTGACGCGCTCCAGCGTCTCGGCATAACTCAGCGTGATCTTGTCCGAACGCAGCATGGGGCGGTCGGCATGGCCATGGTTGAAGGCCTTGGTGAACAGGGCGTCGACCAGATTGGCCTGCTCAGGGATGTTCAGCTCGGGCAGCGAATACACCAGCTTGGGCCATTGGTCTGGCGGCGGCAGGCGGTCGTGAACGAAGCGGTCGGTTTGTGCAGAGAGGGAGGAAGTCATGATTGCAGTACCGCCTTGCCAATGATGAGTTGCTGAACTTCGGTGGCGCCTTCATAGATGCGCAGCGAGCGAATGTCGCGGTACAGGCTCTCCACCTTGGTGCCTACCTTCACGCCCAGGCCGCCGTGCATTTGCAGCGCCATGTCGATGACGCGCTGGGCGTTTTCGGTGGCCGTCATTTTGGCCATGGCCGCTTCCGCGGTGACCCGCACGCTGTGGCCCAGGCGCTCGCCTTCGTCGCGCAGCCAGGCGGCGCGGTAGGTCAGCAGCGCCGCCGCATCGACCAGTGCCGCCATTTCGCCCAGCTTGGCCTGCGTCAGCTGGAAGTCGGCCAGCGTCTGGCCGAACATCTTGCGCGTTTTGGCGTGCTGCACCGCCTCGGCCAGGGCGCGCCGCGCCATGCCGAGCGCGGCCCCGGCCACCGAGGCGCGAAAAATATCCAGCGTTTGCATGGCCAGCTTGAAGCCGCCGTGCAGCGGGCCCAGCCTGGCTGCTTCTGCGAGCCGGCAGTCGCTGAACTGCAGCGTGGCCAGCGGGTGTGGCGCCATCACGGCGATATGCTCGCTGCTGTCCAGGCCGGGCGTGTCGGCATCGACGATGAAGGCGCTGATGCCGCGCGTGCCGGCCGCCGCATCGGTCTTGACGAAGGTGACGTAAAAATCGGCGATGCCGCCATTGCTGATCCAGGTCTTGCTGCCGTTGAGTGTCCAGCCGCCTGGCGCTGGCGCGGCGCTGGTCGCCATGGCGCCGGCGTCCGAACCGGCATCGGCCTCGCTGAGCGCAAAGGCGGCGATTTTTTCACCGCTGGCCACCAGCGGCAGATAAGCCGCCTGCTGCGCCGGCGTGCCGGCCAGCGTGATGGCGCCGCTGCCCAGGCCCTGCATGGCAAAGGCAAAGTCGGCCAGCGGTGAGTGAAAGGCCAGGGTCTCGCGCAGAATCACCAGCGCCCGCGAATCGAGCTTGTCCAGGGCGCCGCCCAGGGCGCCGTTGGGGCCGGCCGGCACGCAGTAGCGCAGCCAGCCCTGCTCGCCCAGCAGCTTGACCCAGTCCTTGCAGGCCTGGCGGTCGTCGCTTTCGTCTAGGTGCTGGTCGGGAATCCAGTCGGCCAGGCGCTGGCCCAGTTCACGGTGAACGGTGTCGAAAAATGGCAGGCCCAAGTGGGTCGTGGTGGGTTTCATGGCTCAGGCTTTCTGTGCGTTCTCGGTGCTTGGGGACGGCGCTCAGTCGCCCTGGAACACCGGCTTTTGTTTCGCCGCAAAGGCCTCGTAAGCGCGGCTGAAGTCCTGCGTCTGCATGCAGATGGCCTGAGCCTGCGCCTCGGCCTCTATCGCCTGGTCCAGCGTCATGGCCCATTCTTGGTGCAGCATGGTTTTGGTCATGGCGTGCGCAAAGGTGGGGCCGCTGGCCAGCTCGTGCGCCAGCTTGTGCGCCGCGCCCAGCAAGGCATCGGCTTCGTGCAGCGCGTTGAAAAATCCCCACTGCAGGCCTTCCTGGGCGTTCATGGCGCGGCCGGTGAAGAGCAGCTCCGAAGCCCGGCCCTGGCCGATCAGGCGCGGCAGCAAGGCGCAAGCGCCCATATCGGCGCCGGCCAGACCCACGCGGGTGAACAGAAACGCCGTTTTGGCTTGCGCCGTGCCCAGGCGCATATCGGCGGCCAGGGCCATCATGGCGCCGGCGCCGGCGCAAATGCCGTCAATCGCTGCGACTATGGGCTGCGGGCACAAGCGCATCGCCTTGATCAGGTCGCCCGTCATGCGGGTGAACTCCAGCAGCTCGGGCATGCTCATCTTGGTGAGCGGGCCAATGATCTCGTGCACATCGCCGCCGGAGCAGAAGTTGCCGCCTGCGCCGGTCAAGACCACCACCTTCACATCGGTGGCGCTGCACAGGGCGCGAAACAGATTGCGCAGCTCGGCATAGGAGTCAAAGGTGAGTGGATTCTTGCGCTCGGGGCGATTGAGCGTCAGCGTGGCCACGCCGTCGTTATAGGCATAGGCGAAGTGCTTGGCCTGGTAGTTCGAGAGCGCATCAAACTGCGCGTGCATGGGATTAGTCGGGCGAATGTAGTGTTTCATGCTTGTTCCTTTTCGGTGGCGTGGTAATGCTGCTTGACCTTGCCCAGCAGCTTGTGCAAAGACTCGACTTCGCGCAGCGACAAGCCCTCGAAGGCAGTCACTATCCAGGCTTCATGCGCCCGCGCCATGTCGTCGAATTGGGTACAGCCGTGCGGCGTCAGGCGCACGCGGTAGGCACGGCGGTCGCCTTCCACCGCCACGCGCTCCACCAGGCCTTCGGCCACCAGCTGATCGGTGATGCCGGTGACGTTGCCGCCGGTCACCATCATGCGGCGCGACAGCTCGTTCATCTTCAGGCCGTCGGGGTTGCGCTGGAGCTGGGCCATCAGGTCAAAGCGGGGCAGGGTGGTGTCAAACTGCTCGCGCAGCTGGCTGCGCACCTGCTTTTCCACCAGTTGGGTGCAGGTCAGCAGCCGCAACCAGAGCCGCAAGGCCTCGGGGTGTTCGCTGTGACCGCGTGCTTCCAGATCCATGGGGTTCCCTTTGTCATTGTGTTGCTACCTATTTGGTAGCTGCTTGCGCTTGCAGCTATTGCGCTGCAGCCTCTTTTTGCTTAAGAATTTCACGGTAGAGCTGATCCCGGCCGCTCAAATAGGGCTTGGGCCAGCTGACATGCCGGCTTTGCAGCTTGGCCGCTTCGTGCAGCGTCCAGGCCGGGTCGGCCAGGTGCGGACGGGCAATCGCGCACAGGTCGGCGCGGCCGGCGGCAATGATGCTGTTGACATGATCGACCTCGGAAATCGCGCCCACGGCCATGGTTTGTATGCCGACCTCGTTGCGAATCCGGTCGGCAAACGGCGTCTGGTACATGCGGCCATAGACCGGCTTGGCGGCGCGCGTGGTTTGACCCGAGGAGACATCGATCAGGTCGCAGCCGGCGGCCTTGAACAGCTTGGCCATCTCCACTGCATCGTCGGCGGTGTTGCCGCCGGGCGCCCAGTCGTGGGCCGAAATCCGCACGCTCATGGGGCGCTCGGCGGGCCAGACTTCGCGCATCGCGCGGAACACTTCGAGCGGGTAGCGGCAGCGGTTTTCCAGGCTGCCGCCGTACTCGTCACTGCGCTGATTGGTCAGCGGCGTGATGAAGCTGGACAGCAGGTAGCCATGCGCACAGTGCAGTTCCAGCCAGTCAAAACCGGCTTGCACGGCATAGCGCGTTGATTGCACGAATTCGGCCTTGATGCGATCCATGTCGGCGCGCGTCATAGCCGCTGGCCGCTGGTTGCTGGGGCCGTAGGCGATGGCGCTGGCGGCCAGCAGCGGCCAGTTGCCTTCGGCCAGCGGCTCATCGGGCGATTCCCAGCCGACTTGCGTCGAGCCCTTGGGGCCGCTGTGGCCCAGTTGCATGCCTATCTTGGCGCCCACGCCCGAGGCGTGGACGAAGTTCACGATGCGCTGCATGGCCAGCATCTGCGCCTCGTTCCACAGGCCGGGGCAGCCCGGGGTGATGCGACCCTCGGGGTTGGGCGAGGTCATTTCCACAAACACCAGCGCCGCGCCGCCCAGGGCGCGCGCGCCCAGGTGCACCAGGTGAAAGTCCTGGGCCACGCCGTCGATCGCGCTATAGGTCGCCATCGGCGAGACAACGATGCGGTTTTTCAGCTGCAGCTGGCGTACCTTGATGGGCAACAGCATGGGCGGCGGCGGGGCCTGCTCCTGGCTTTTTGCCAGCCACTGTTCATAGCCCTGCAGCCAGGAGGCGTCGCGCACGCGCAGGTTTTCGTGGCTGATGCGCTGCGAGCGCGTCATCATGGAATAGAAAAACTGCTCGGCTTCCATGCCGCTGTAGCGCTTGACGTTTTCAAACCATTCGGTCGAGTTGCGCGCCGCGTTCTGGATCTTCAGCACCTCGACCGAACGCACCGCCTCGTAGGCTTGCAGCGCTTGGTCGGTGTCGGGGTGCTGGGCAAAACAGCGCGTCAACTCAATCGCGTCTTCCAGCGCCAGCTTGGTGCCGCTGCCGATCGAGAAATGCGCGGTGTGCGCCGCATCGCCCATCAGAACGATGGGCACGTCCTTGCCGCCAATGGTTTCGTGGTGCACCCAGCGCTCGCAGACCACGCGCGGGAAGCGAATCCAGATGGCCGAACCGCGCACATGGGTGGCGTTGTTCATCAGGGCGTTGCCGTCCAGGTATTTGGCAAACAGCCGTTCGCAAAAGGCGATGCCGTCCTCCTGGCTCATCTGGTCCAGGCCGTGCGCCTTCCAGACCGCCTCTGGGGTTTCGACGATGAAGGTCGAGGTGTTGTCGTCAAACTTATAGGCATGGGCGGCAAACCAGCCGTGCTCGGTCTGCTCAAAGGCAAAGGTGAAGGCGTCAAAGGTCTTGCGCGTGCCCAGCCAGACAAAGCGGCATTCGCGCAGCTCGACATCGGGCTGGTAGGTCTGGGCGTAACGCGTGCGTATGCGACTGTTCAGGCCGTCGCTGGCAATCACCAGGTCGGCCTGGTAGCGGGCGGCGATCTCCTGGTCGTCCTGCACGTCGGTTTCAAACACCAGTTCGACGCCCAGCTCCATGCATCGCTCTTGCAAAATATTGAGTAGGCGCTTGCGTCCAATGCCGCAAAAGCCGTGGCCGCCCGAGCGCACGCTACGGCCCTTGAAAAACATCTCGACGTCGTCCCAATGGTTGAGCGCGTCGTCAATCAGCTGGGCACTGGCCGGATCGGCGGTTTTCAGGTTGCCCAGGGTCTGGTCGGACAGCACCACGCCCCAGCCAAAGGTATCAAACGGGCGGTTGCGCTCGACCACCGTGATCTGATGCGCCGGATTTTGCAGCTTCATCAGCAGAGCGAAATACAGGCCGGCGGGACCGCCGCCTAGACAAAGAATTTGCATGGAATGGGTGCTCCATAGATTAATCGAGTCTTAATTGTTGAGGTTTAAACTAAATTCGTCAAGCGGAGTTTTCCCGCTAGCCAAAATTGGGCCCAGGCGGGAAACAGCAGGCGGGAAAAGACTTGGCGCTCAGGGCGCCTGAAAGCCGTCGGCCCGGTAAGTGAGCACCAACGTGTCGCGCAGGCCGCTGCCGGCGTGGCCGTCGGCAGGGAGTATGGCCGTGGTTTCGTGAATGACGCGCTCGTCGTCCAGCAGCAGCGCCGTCAGCGGCTCTTGCATGACAAAGCGCACGCCGTCAGGGCCATTGGCGTCAAACACCCGGGTTTCCCCACCCTTGACGCCATGCCGCCCCACCAACATCACCACCACAAAATCGACGCCATCGCGGTGCGCGCCTTCGGGCGTGGGCCGGCCCACGCCGCCGGCGGTGTCTATGCGGAACTGGTGGGCCTCGATGTACCAGCGCGGCACGGCTTTTACCTGTGCAAACAATTCTCCCAGGCGGCCCACCAGGGCGGTCCATTCCGGCGCCCGGGCCACCGCCGGTTCGACCGGTTCAAACCAGCGCTCGAAGCCGCCATGCAGGGCGTTGTAATCGGTGGGTTGCCAGTGCGCCCGGTGTGGGACTTGCGTCATCTCGCCGCTGGGCAATTCCTGAATAAAGCAGGCATGGCGGCGCTTGCGGTAATGCCCGCCATCCTTGAGGTGGGCGTCCGGCGGCAGCCGGTTCCAGGATTCGCTTAACTGGTTCCAGCCATCAAGCCACTGCGGCGTGGGAAGTTGCAGGCTGGCCGTCAGATCGGCTGGGTAGAGCAGGCTCAATCCGTCCTGGCGAAGCGCCTGGGCGGCCGGTTTTTGAACAGTGGCGATATTGAACATGCTGCTATTTTGCTTGATGCCGGACGCTGGCTGGCGGCGGGGCCGGCACGGCGGCGGCCATGTAAAGGAGATTGAACCGAGCTTTACCAAAGCGAATCAAAAGCTGCTGATAATGAAGTTGCTACTGTTTTATCAAGGAGCGTGCAATGTTGTATCGGTTCAAATCAAAAGATATGGGTGACGTCATCATGCTGGAGCCCAACGGCCGCCAGGTTCTGGAAATCATCGGCAAAAAGCCCGGTCCGCAGGGCATCATCCTGCCCGAGCAGATGGAGGCGGCGATCAAGGCGTTGGAAGCCGCGATTGCGCTGGAAGCCGCAAACGATGAGGTGGATGTCAATGAGACCGCCGAAGGCCTGGGCCTGCATCAGCGCGCCCTGCCTTTCCTGGCCATGCTGCGCACCAATCTCAAGGCTGGCCAGCAAGTGGTCTGGGGCGTTTAGGTCTTTCGCCGGCAACCCTTGCCGACGCAAAAAGCCCCGATTGACGGGGCTTTTTTTTGCCTGGCTAGCGCTAGCGCAGGAAGGGGGGGCTTGGTGACTGGCCTCAGTCGACCTTGGCGCCCGAGGTCTTCACCACCTGGGCCCATTTGGCGTGCTCGGCGTTGATGAAGGCGCCAAATTGCTGCGGCGTGTTGCCACCGGGAATGGCGCCTTGCGCCAGCAGCTTTTCTTTGATGGCCGGCGTGTTCAGCGATTTGGCGACTTCTTGCTGGATGCGGTTGACGATGTCGGCTGGCGTGCCGGCAGGCGCCAGCAGGCCAAACCAGGAGCTGGCTTCGAAACCCTTGAGCGCCGGGCCGCCGGCCTGCTCCACCGTCGGCACATCGGGCAGCGCGGCGGAACGCTGCGAGCTGGTCACGGCCAGCGCCTTGAGCTTGCCGGACTTGATCAGTTGCATCGATGAGGGCAGGTTGTCGAACATCACGTCCATGTCGCCGCCCACCAGCGCCAGCAGCGCTGGGCCGGAACCGGTATAGGGGAAGTGGGTCATGTAGGTGCCGCTCATGGTTTTGAACAGCTCCCCGGCCAGATGAATGGAGGTGCCATTGCCGCTGCTGGCCATGTTGAACTGGCCCGGCTTGGTCTTGGCCACGCGGATGAAATCGCTCACGTTCTGGATGCCTGCCGCCCTGGCTTTTTCGGCGTTGACGACCATCACATTGGGCACGCCGGCCACCAGGGTGATGGAGGCAAAGTCTTTTTGCGGGTCGAAGCTCATCTTGCGGTACAGCGCCTTGTTGATGCCGTGGGTGCCTACGGTTCCCATCAGCAAGGTGTAGCCATCGGGCGCCGACTTGGCCACCACATCGGCGCCGATGTTGCCGCCGGCGCCGCCGCGGTTTTCCACCACAAAGGGCTGGCCAAAGGCCTTGGACAGTTCGGGAGCCACGGCTCGGGCCAGAATGTCGGTGGTGCCGCCGGGCGCAAAAGGCACGACGATTTTCACTGGTCTGGTCGGCCAGGGGCTTTGGGCTGTTGCTGAATTTGCTATAAAAGTAATAGCTGATAGCGCACAGTAGATAAGGGCTGAGCGGCGATTTTTCTTAAGAAATGGGTTCAAGAGGCTCTCCGGTGGGTAGCGCTGCACCATACCGCTGCGCTGTGGGCGCTTCAAGAGGGTTAATCCCCGCATGAAAAAAGCCGCCCGGCGCTGACCGGGCGGCTGCACAAAAAACAAAAGTTGGTGGGTCAGTCGGCAAATTTGCCAGCGGCTTCAATCACCGGCTTGATCTTGGCGATCTCGGCGGCGACGAAGGCCTTGTGGGCCGCCGGCTCGACGCGCTTGTCTGCCACCACCACGGCGCCCAGGCCTTCTTGCTTCCTGATGAAGTCGGGGTCTTTCAAGGCCAGCTTGAGGGCCGCGTTGATCTGGGCCAGTGCCGCCGGTGGCGTGCCCTTGGGGGCGTACAGGCCATGCCAGATCGTCAGCTCAAAGCCCTTCAAGCCCATTTCCTGCAGCGTTGGGTAATCCTTGAGCAGCTTGTTGCCGGACAGCGGCTTGGCGGTCGTCACGGCAAAGGCCTTGACGCGACCGGCCTCGATCTGGCCGGTGGTGTTGGTGGTCTGGTCGCACATCATGTCGACCTGGCCGCCAACCAGCGCATTCATGGCCGGCGCGGTGCCGCCAAAGGGAATGGTCGTCATGGCCTCCTTGGCGTTGATCGCCGACTGCCACATCAGGCCACACAGGTGCGAGGCCGAGCCCAGGCCGGCATGGGCGATGTTGAGCTTGCCGGAGTTGGCGCGAATGTAGTTTTCAAAATCGCGGTAGTTGTTGGCAGGCAGCTGGGGCTTGCCGATGATGGTCATGGGCACTTCATTGATCATGCCCAGAAATTCGAAGTCTTCCAGCGGCTTGTAGGGCAGCTTGCGGTACAGGCCGGGTGCGGCCGCCATGCCGATGTGGTGCAGCAGCAGGGTGTGGCCGTCGGGCAAAGCCTTGGCGACCTTGTTGGCGCCTATCGTGCCGCCGGCGCCGTTGACGTTTTCCACCACGAAGTTGGCGCCGCCACCCATGGACTTGCGCATCGCCTCGGCCAAGTCGCGCGCCACTCTATCGGTGGGGCCGCCGGCGGCAAAAGGCACTACAAAGGTGATGGGCTTGGAGCCCGGGAAGGTTTGGGCGTTAGCGAAGAGCGCGGTCACCGCGACAGCCAAGACGAGCAGACGTTTCATAGGTATCCCTTTGCTTTGTAATAAGGCTTCGAAGTTTACGGAGCTCTGCCCTGGCCCGCATCGCGGGAACTACGTAAGGGCAATCCCGTTCATCGCCTGGCTATTTGTAGCTACGGGCATCCTCAATCACCTTGCCGTCATTGGGCAGGCTGCCCGGCGCCAGCAGTTGCACCGTGCCGCGCAGCTTGGTGACGTCGCGTATGGCTTCGCCTATGCGCTGCTCCAGGCCGGCTACAGACAAGGCGGTTTCGACCTGCAGCGTCATGCTGTCGTTGGCCATCTCGCCGCTGACCACCAGCCTGGCCTTGAGCACCTCGGGAAAGCGCTTGATGATGTTGGCGATCTGCTCGGGATGCACAAACATGCCGCGCACCTTGGCGGTCTGGTCGGCCCGGCCCAGCCAGCCCTTGATGCGGCTATGGGTGCGCCCGGTGGGACAGGCACCGGGCAGTACCGCCGACAAGTCGCCGGTGCCAAAGCGGATCAGCGGGTAGTCGGGATTGAGCGTGGTCACCACCAGTTCGCCGACCTCGCCGTCGGCCACCGGGTCGCCGGTGCCGGGGCGAACAATCTCCACGATCACGCCCTCGTCCAGCACCAGGCCTTCACGCGCCTCGGTCTCGTA
>NZ_FOKZ01000006.1 GCF_900112285.1 Polaromonas sp. OV174
AGCCGGGCCTTCTCGTTGGCCTCCTGAAGTTGGACTTCAAGGGCTTTGATCTTCTGCTCGGGGGTCAGCGACGCAGGCGCAAAGGAGGATTTTTTTATCGGCATTGGCATAGGTAGCCATGATGATGCCGCATCTCCCCAGCCTTGCCGGCCGTGCTTGCGCAGCCACACCAGCACGGTCGAGCGACCCTGGATACCGTAGCGCTCCTGCGCCTGCTTGTACGTCAGCTCGCCTTTTTCTACCTGATCAACCACCGAGAGTTTAAAAGCCAGCGTGTAGTCGCGCTGTGTGCGTTTGACGCTTGTATCCATTGACTTGCCTTTTCTTTAGGGAAAAGGTGTCAACCCAATTCAGGACGGGTCACGGGCATAAAAAAAGGCCGGTGGATACCGGCCTTTTGAAAATCGGAAGATCCGATTACTTGACGTGCTTGCCGATCAGGCCAGCCATCTCGAACATCGACACTTGCGCCTTGCCGAACACGGCACGCAGTTTTTCGTCGGCGTTGATCATGCGCTTGTTGAGCTTGTCCTGCAGATCTTTGGATTTGATGTAAACCCACAGCTTGCTGACAATTTCGGTACGTGGCAAAGGCTTGTCGCCAACGACGGCTGCCAGTGCGGGGCTCAAGGTCAGCGCTTTCATGAAGGCTGCATTGGGCGTGCGTTTTTTGGCTGGAGCTGCTTTTTTGGCGGCTACAACTTTTTTCGCGGGAGCTACTTTCTTTGCTGGCGCGGCAGCTTTGACTGCCACCTTTTTCGCCGGTGCTGCTTTCACAGCGACTTTCTTTGCCGGAGCGACCTTTTTTGCAGGTGCTTTCTTTGCCGGTGCTTTTTTCGCAGTTGCCATGATTGATTTTCCTTCTAGAAGTTGACTAATCACCACTGAAATAACTACTTTCTTGTGGCATTGCGGATGCTACTGGAGAAAAACGCGGTTTCATAGGGAGAAAGCACTTTATTTACGCATTCTTGTTGCGGATTCGCCTCTGAAAATCAAAAAAACAGCAGCAAAAATCACAACGCATGCCAGCCACTGGCTAGCCGTGGTGCTTTTCCTGGTGAATCGTGTGCCTGGAGGAAGTGCGTTGGCACGCCTGTACGGGTGTAAGCGGAGGCCATTGCGAAGACTTCCTGATGAAGACGTCGAGCGGCTTGAAGCCGATATGGGTTGATGCGTTGCTTTGAGAAATGGGAGGAAATTTCAGGGCTCAGTTCAGCGCTCAACACTCCCCGTGAAAACGCCGTGGTGCGACCGGCGCGCCGGGATAACATCCAAGCTGCCATCAAGAAAGTGACTGAAAAATGAACCCTGCCGCTACTGCATCCTTCGCCACCGGTGATCTTTGCGACGTCCACAAGAATGACGATTCGGGCGCGTTTCGGGTCTTGCCGCCCGTTCTCAGGGACTTTGGCGGTGTGAAAAAATTCAGCGGGCCGGTCGTCACTCTCAAATGCTTTGAAGACAACTCGCTGGTCAAGGCCGCCGTGGATTCTGCGGGTGACGGCCGTGTGCTGGTGGTGGATGGTGGGTCCTCATTGCGCCGTGCCTTGTTGGGTGGCAATCTGGGCGCGGCGGCCGCCAAAAATGGCTGGGCTGGCGTGGTGATTGACGGCTGCGTGCGCGATGTGGCCGAATTGGCTCAGTGCCATACCGGCATACGCGCCTTGGCAGCCATGCCGCTGCCCACCGAAAAACGCCAGCAAGGCCAGCGCGATATTGCCGTGCAACTTCAGGGCGTCTGGGTACGCCCGGGCGACTGGCTGTATGCCGATGAAGATGGCATGGTGGTGATGCCGGCGCCAGGCCTGGCTTAAGCGCCCGGTCTGTTCCCGGGCGTCGCTCAGCCTGTCAGTCCCTTGTACAGCATATAGGCTGCCAACAAGTAGAGGATGCTGGCAAAGACCCGTTTGAGCTTGGAAATGGGGATGTTGTGCGCAGCCCGGGCGCCCAGCGGTGCGGTCAGGACGCTGCACACGGCAATCACGGCCAGTGCCGGCAGCCAGATGTAGCCAAAGGAGCCAACCGGCAGGTTCTGTACGCTTTGCCCGCTGATCACATAGCCCGCCACGTTGGCCAGGGCGATGGGAAAACCCAGGGCCGCGGAAGTGGCAACGGCGCTGTGAATCGCCACGTTGCACCAGGTCATGAAGGGCACGCTGATAAAACCGCCGCCCGCGCCTACCAGGCCAGACAGAAAGCCGATAAAGCCGCCGGCCGCCAATTGACCCGCGGTGCCAGGCATCTGGCGCGTGGGTTTGGGTTTCTTGTTCAGAAACATTTGCGTCGCGGAGAAGCTCACAAACAGGCCGAAGAAAATGGCCAGATAAGAGCCTTTGAGCAGGGAGAACACGCCCAAGCTGCCAATGAAGCTGCCTATCACGATGCCGGGCGCCAGCCGCTTCACGATGTCCCAGCGAACGGCACCGCGCTTGTGGTGCGCCCGGACGCTGGACAGCGAGGTGAAGATGATGGTCGCCATGGAGGTGGCAATGGCCATCTTGACGGCCAGATCAGGGGGAACACCGCGGGAGCCAATGATGATGGTGATGAAGGGCACCATCAGCATGCCGCCGCCAATGCCGAGTAAGCCGGCAAGAAAGCCGGTGCTCAGACCCAGCGCGGCAAGTTCAAGGATCAGCAAAGGGTCGAGATTCATGAGGGACGAGCAAGTGGCTCAGAGTCTTTTATCGCAGCCCGTTAAAACGGGCGGATGCTCCGAGGGAGGGGGATGAAATAAGGTGTCTGCGAGTACCACTGGACCGTCATCCTGAACCGGGGTTCAGGTGGGCGAGGGCAGTCAGGTTTCGGGTTCGTCTAACGCGAGACGATCACGCCTGCCGGACAATTTACCAAGCCCGAGCTCGTAGAGCATTGGTTCAAGGAAATATAAAGCCCAGTGCGCATCGCAGACCTGCCAATTGTAGGCCCTTGCGAGCGGACCGTTTGATCTGCGCCTGCTAAATTGTGCTCAGAGCAACTGACCGTCGACGCCCAGTGCGCCGTCCAGGCGCTGCAGCAAGAGCGTCAGCTGGGGCTGAGGTGCGGGCGTCGCTGCTTCGGGGATCGGCTGGGGCGCTGCTTCTGGTTCGGCCAGGCTGCTGCGCTCTGGCAGTTCAAAGGCGAGATTCAGCGCTGCCAGCACCGCAATGCGGTCGCGCGCCTTGATCTTGCCAGCGTCACGAATTTTGCACATGGCTGTATCCACTCTGCCCACGGCTTCGAGCAGGCGGGCATCGCCGTTTTCGGGGCAGCCCAGCAAATAGTTCTGGCCCATGATTTGTACTTCGAGCTGTTTCATCGCGCGGTGTCCACAGGGGTTGGGTCGGCGTGACCGAGGCTGTCGGGCAGGCGTTCGATCAGGGCGTCCACACGGGCACGTGCGGCACTGAGTCGTGATTTGAGCGAATCGCGTTCATGCGTGAGTGCGCTGATCTGGTCGCCCAGCAGTGCATTGGTGCGCTGTAATTCCTCATAGCGCAACAGAAGACGTTCAACGCGTTCGGCGATCTGGTCGATTTGAGTTTGGTTCGACATGGCAAGGCCGATTGTAGGGTTTGCGGCATTTTGCCGCGTAGAATCTCGCTTGTTGGTGCTCGCAGTGTGGTTCACACGCTGCAGTTCAACGGGAAGCAGGAGGGAGTCAACGCCATCTGGACCGGGTCAGCCCGGTCTTGCCAAGCGCCGAAACTCCTAACCTGCGCTGCCCCCGCAACGGTAAACGGACGAGTGTGTTTTTTTTCTCCAACGAAAGAAGCCATTCAGCTTTCATCAATAGCCACTGAGCGTTTTGAACACGCGCTTGGGAAGGCGATGAGAGCAGTTCCGTCAGCCCGGATACCGGCCAACAAGGTGAGTGCGTGCGTCCTTTTTTAGGAGGCGGCGCATTTGTAACGCTCAGGCACTGGCGGGGAAGCTGGTGAGGGCATTTTGTTGATAGTTCGACCCATGAAAACCTGTGTTTCCACTGTACGCCTGGCTGTATTGCCCCTGGCTTTGGCTGCTGCATTTCCGTCTTTCTCCCAAACCCAGGCAGCGCCGCAACTCAAGGAAATGGTCGTCACGGCCACGCGTAGCGCGCAGCCATTGAGCGATGTGGTGGCCGATGTCACCATCATTGACCGCGAGCGTATAGAGCGCAGTGGAGCAGTCGGCCTGGCCGATGTGCTCAAGCGCATCCCCGGCATTGAAATTTCCCGCAACGGCGGCCCCGCCAGCACCACCAGCGTCTTTCTGCGCGGCGCTGAATCGCGCTTCACGGCCGTCTATATCGACGGCGTGCGGATTGACTCGCAGGCCACTGGCGGCGCCGCGTGGGAGGCGATTCCCCTGGCGCTGATAGACCGGATTGAAGTCTTGCGCGGTCCGGCCGGCGCCGTTTATGGCTCCGATGCGCTGGGCGGTGTCATTCAGATATTCACCAAACGTGGCGAAACCGGCTTTGCGCCTTACGCCGATGCGGGTTTTGGGACTTACGACACGCGCAAGCTGGGCGCCGGCTTTAGCGGCGCCAGCGGTGCTTTTGATTACGCCCTGGGTCTGGCGTATGAAAAAAGCGATGGCTTCAACGCCCGCACGATTCCCACCCAAAACCCCGATCTTGACGGCTACCGTACCGAGTCGGCCAACCTGCGGCTGGGCTTTCAGCTCAACAAGGCGCATCGTCTGGAGGCGACCTACCTGACGAGCGACAGCAACTCCGGCTATGACAACGGCCTGGGCAAGGACGACCGCAATTTGCACAAACTCCAGACATTGGGTCTGAACTGGCAGGCGCAGTGGACCGAAGCCTGGAGCACGCGCCTGTCGGTGAATGAATCCAGTGATCGCTATGAAACCAAACCTTCGCCCTACCTGACCCTCACCAAGCTGCGCGGCTACACCCTGCAAAATGAGTTTCGCGTCGGCGAGCATCTGCTGACCGCGGCCCTGGAGCGCAAGGAAGACCACCTGGAAAACGCGCCCATCAACCAGGGCCGTTCGCAGAACGCCGTGGCGCTGGGTTACGGCCTGAGCCACCAGGCACACACGCTTCAGCTCAATTTGCGCCACGATAAGGACAGCGAGTTTGGCGGCAAGACCACCGGCAGCGCTGCCTACGCCTACGCCTTCACGCCGGCTTGGCGCGCGACGGCTTCGGCCGGCACCGCCTTCCGCGCGCCCACGCTCTACCAGCGCTTTAGTGAGTACGGCGTGCCGACGCTGGTGCCCGAGAGCAGCCGCAACGTCGAGCTGGGCTTGCACTGGACGCAAGGCGCCAGCAGCGCCGGTCTGGTGGCCTACCGTAACAAGGTGGACAACCTGATCACCTTTGCCGCTGCCGGCCCCTGCAAGTCGTCCTTTGGTTGCTATGCCAACACCGCGCGCGCCGAATATTCCGGTGCCACGCTGTCGGCGACCCACGCGATCGGCGGCGTCAACCTGAGCGCCTCGCTGGATTTGCAGAACCCGCGCGATCTGGGCACCGGCAAGCAACTGGCCCGGCGCGCCAAGCAGCACGGCACGCTGGCGGCCGATACTCGTGTCAGCAGCTGGCTGTTGGGCGCCGAGGCGCAGTTCTCGGGCCGGCGTTTTAACGATGCGGGCAATACCCAGGTGCTGAGCGGCTACACCCTGCTGAACCTGAGCGCCAGTACGCCGATTGCAAAAGACTGGACCCTGCTGGCGCGCGTCGACAACTTGAGCGACAGGAAGTACGAACTGGCGAGCACCTATGCAACCGCCGGCCGTTCGTACTACGTGGGTGTGAAGTGGGCGCCGAAGTAAACACGGCACGTTGTCCGGTCCTGCTCGTCGCCGCTCCGGCCTCGGGCCAGGGCAAGACCACCGTCGCTTGCGCGCTGGCCCGCCTGCATGCCCGTCAGGGCCGCAAGGTGCGGGCCTTCAAGTGCGGGCCGGACTTCCTGGACCCTTACTGGCTGACGCTGGCCAGCGGTGCACCGGTGCACCAGCTAGATCTGTGGATGACCGGGGAGGCCGATTGCGCGCAGCGCCTGCATGAGGCGGCGCAGGACGCCGACCTCATCATTGTCGAAGGCGTCATGGGCCTGTTCGACGGCCAGCCCAGCGCCGCCGATCTGGCGCAGCGCTTTGGTCTGCCGGTGCTGGCGGTGATAGATGCCAGCGCCATGGCCGGCACTTTTGGTGCGCTGGCCTGGGGTTTGCAGCATTACCGCGAAGGCTTGCCTTTTGCCGGCGTGCTGGCCAATCGCGTGGCCTCGCCAGGCCATGCGGCCATGCTGGAAGACGGCCTGCGTGACCCCGCGCAATGGCTGGGCGCGCTGATGCGAAACGAGGCCCTGGTCTTGCCCGAACGCCATCTGGGCCTGGTCATGGCCCAGGAGCTGGGCGACGCCATGCAGCGGCTGGACGCCGCCGCCGACGCGCTGGCCGAGACAAAACTGGGGCAGATGGACGAGCAGGCCTTGCAGGCCTGGGCCGTCAGCTTTGAGGCCGCGCCTGGGTCGAGGCAGGACTTCCCGACCGGCGCCTTGCAGGGGCAGACGATTGCCGTGGCGCGTGACGCCGCCTTTTGTTTTATCTACGCCGCCAATCTCGATTGCCTGCAGGCCATGGGCGCCGAGCTGGTGTACTTTTCACCGCTGGCGGACGCGGCACTGCCTGACTGTGATGCCTTGTGGCTGCCGGGCGGCTATCCCGAGCTGCATGCCCATACCCTGGCCGCGAACACAGCCATGAAGTCGAGCATCATCAGCCACGTGCAGGACGGCAAGCCGGTCTGGGCCGAGTGCGGCGGCATGATGGCCTTGTTTGCGCAGCTCAGCACGTTGGACGGCGCCAGCCACAGCCTGTGGGGCATCTTGCCCGGCAGCGTGACCATGCAAAAGCGCCTGGCCGCCCTGGGGCCGCAGCAGCTGGACGTGGCCGGTGGCAGCTTGCGCGGCCATACCTTTCACTACTCCACCTGCGTCACCCAACTGCCGGTGGCGGGCCGCAGCCAGGCCGCGCCGGGGCGCACCCTGCGCGGCGAGGGCGAGGCGCTGTATGTATCAGGGGCGATCCAGGCGAGTTACTTTCATGCCTGGTTTGCGTCCAATCCGGCAGCGGCGGCAAGCCTGTTTCTGAAGGAAAGTCATGACTGACATGAGACTCGACTGGCGTGCGCTGGCCGCCAGCGCAGGCGGCCCGGCAAGTGGATCCGCCTATGGCCCGCAGCGCATCGTCTGCCTGACCGAAGAGCCGACCGAGTGGCTCTACCTGCTGGGCGAGGAGCGCCGCATCGTCGGCATCTCGGGCTACACCGTGCGCCCGCCGCGGGCGCGCGATGAGAAGCCCAAGGTCAGCGCCTACCTGAGCGCCAAGATAGACAAGATCGTGGAGCTGCAGCCTGACTGCGTGATCGGCTTTTCCGACCTGCAGGCCGACATTGCCTCGCAGCTGATCAAAAAGGGCATTCAGGTCACCATCTTTAACCAGCGCAGCGTGGCCGAGATTTTTTCCATGATGTACCAGCTCGCCGCCATGGTCGGCCAGGTGGAACGCGGCCTGGCGCTGATCCAGGCCATGCAAAACCGGCTGCTTGAAATTGAGCGGGCCGCTGCCGGGCTCAAGCGCCGGCCGCGTGTCTATTTCGAGGAGTGGCATGACCCGCACATCAGCTGCATTGCCTGGGTTTCCGAACTGATAGGCATTGCTGGTGGGGACGACTGTTTCCCCGAGCTGGCCAAAGAGCCCATGGGCAAGGGCCGCATCATTGCCGATGGTGGCGAGATCGTGCGGCGCGACCCGGACATTATTTTTGGCTCCTGGTGCGGCAAGAAGTTCAGGCCTGAAATGGTCGTGGCGCGGCCAGGCTGGGAAAACGTTGCGGCGGTCAAAAACCAGCAATTGTTCGAGATCAAGTCGTCTGAAATTTTGCAACCGGGACCGGCTTCGCTGACCGATGGCGTGGAAAAACTGCACAAGCTGATCATGGCCTGGAGCATGGCCCCCACGCTTGTCGCTTCGCGTACTGCGCTGCCCCCCGAGGGGGCTGCCCCGCCTAAGGGCGGCCTGTCGGCGGGGCGTCAACATGACTAAGCCCTTGGAAGTCGCCCGCAGCGAGCTGATCCTGGGCGGCCAGAGAAGCGGCAAGTCACGACGGGCCGAGTTGCTGGCGCGCGATTGGCTGGCGCAGTCGCCAGAGCATCAAGCCGTGCTGATTGCCACGGCCCAGCCCTGGGACGATGAGATGCGCGAACGCATTGCGCGCCATCAGCAGGATAGGGCGCAGCGCGTGCCCGGCATGCGTACGCTGGAGGAGCCGCTCGAACTGGCGCGGGCTATCGAGCTGCAGAGCCGGCCCGACACACTGGTGGTGGTGGACTGCCTCACCTTATGGCTGACCAATTGGCTCATGCCGACTGATGTTCTTAAGCAAAATGAGGCGCTAGCCCATATGGGTCGTGCGCAAGCAGCTATGCTTTTGGTAGCGATTAAAAAGGCCGCCGGCCCCGTGCTGCTGGTCGGCAACGAGATAGGCCTGGGCGTGATTCCCATGGGCCGTGAAACCCGCGCCTTTGTCGATGCCCTGGGCCGGCTAAACCAGGAGGTGGCGCAGACCTGCGCGCGCGTGACCTTCATGGCGGCCGGCTTGCCGCTTACCTTGAAAGACCAGTCTTGAAAAAAATCTTCGCACTGTGGCTGCTGAGCATCGCGGCGCTGACCTCTGCGCAGGCCCTGACCCTGACCGATGACCGGGGCGTGGTGGTGACTCTGGCGCAAGCGCCGCAGCGCATCGTCAGCCTGCTGCCCTCGCTGACCGAGACCGTGTGTGAGCTGGGCCAGTGCCAGCGCCTGGTCGGCGTGGACCGCTATTCCAACTACCCGGCCAGCATCAAAAGCCTGCCGGTGGTGGGCGGCGGACTGGACCCCAATATCGAGGCCATCGTCGCGCTTAAACCCGACGTGGTGCTGATGGCCACCTCGTCGCGCGTGGGCGAGCGGCTGCAGGCGCTGGGCATCAAGGTGGTGGCGCTGGAGCCCAGAAGCCACGCCGACGTGCAGCGCGTGATGCTCAAGCTGGGCCAGTTGCTGGAGGTGCGCGATGCCGCACGCATCTGGCGCGCGATTGACGCCGGCGTCTCGGCCGCGGCCCAGTCGCTGCCGCCCAGTCTGCGCGGCACGCGGGTCTATTTTGAGGTCAACCAGGGCCCGTATGCGGCGAGCGAGTCGTCCTTTATTGGCGAGACGCTGACCCGCCTGGGCGTCAAAAACATCGTGCCGGCCAAGCTCGGGCCTTTTCCCAAGCTCAACCCCGAGTACATCGTGCGCGCCAACCCCGATCTGATCATGATTGGCCAGCGTAGCGCCGATGGCTTGCTGACGCGGCCTGGCTGGCAGAGCATTCGCGCGCTGCGTGAGCAACGGGTCTGCATTTTCCCTGCCGATGAGGCCGACATGCTGGTGCGTCCCGGCCCGCGCATGGCCGAGGGCGCGCGTCTGATGGCCCGTTGCCTTATAGACAAGGCAGCCAAGGGAGCCAAGCCATGATGCAGGCCCGCGTGTGGTGGTTGGTGTGGGCCGGTGTGTTGGGCGCGCTGGCCCTGGTGGCGCTGGGCATTTGCGTGGGCAGCACCGGGCTGGAAAATTTAATTGGGCCGCTGCTCAATCCTGCGCAAGACCCATCGCAGACTGCCATGGCGCAGCAAATCATTTGGGAAATTCGCCTGCCGCGCACGCTGGGCGCCTGGGCCGCCGGCGCCTTGCTGGGCCTGGCGGGTGCGGTGGCCCAAGGCCTGTTTCGCAACCCCCTGGCCGATCCGTATTTGCTGGGCAGTGCATCGGGTGCCTCGCTGGGCGTGGCGCTGGCGCTGGCCGCCTTGGGCGGTGGTGCGGGCATGTTGGGCGGCAGCATGATGAATGGTGGCGTGGCCGTCAGCGTGTTCTCCAGCAGTGTCTGGGTGCGCCTGGGCCTGACCGGCGCGGCGTTTCTGGGCGCCGTGTTTGCGGTGATGTTGACGCTGGTGTTGTCGCGCGGCGTGGGCCACACCTTGCGCCTGTTGTTGGCCGGTGTGGTGGTGGGTGTGGTGCTGGGCGCCATGACGCACCTGGTGCTGCTGTTTTCGCCCGAATCGCTGCAGGCCATGCAGGCCTTCATGCTGGGCTCGACCGCCTTTGTCGGCTGGACTTCGTGCGTGCTCATGGCCAGCGTGTGGGCCGTGTGCGGGCTGGCGGCCTGGCTGCTGGCGCGCGTGCTCGACGGCCTGAGCCTGGGCGACGCCACTGCCGTCAGCCTGGGCCTGCCGGTGGCGCCCATGCGTGCGGCGCTGGTGGCGGTGCTGGCGCTGGCCACGGGTACGGCGGTGGCGCAGACCGGGCTGATTGCCTTTGTCGGCCTGGCCGCGCCGCACCTGGTGCGCTCGGTGGTGAAGACCACCCATGCCCACCTGATGCTGCTGTCCAGCCTGATGGGCGGCGTGCTGCTGATGGCGGCCGACACGCTGGCGCGCGGGCTGATGGCCCCGCAGGAGCTGCCCGTGGGCATGCTCACCGCGGTGCTGGGCGGCGGCTACCTGTTGTGGCTGATGCACCGTAGCAGCAACCTGGCCGGAGGGCGCGCGGTATGAGGGATGCTATGAACTCAGTAGCTATTGGCGCACATTCCATCGGGGCCAGCCTCGGAAATGGCTTGCAAAAGAAAAGCGTGCTGCACGGCATCAGCCTGGACATTGCCGCGGCACGGTGGACCAGCATCGTCGGTCCCAATGGCGCCGGCAAGTCCACCTTGCTCAGGGCGCTGGCTGGCGTGCTGCCGCACAGCGGCAGTGTCACGCTGCTGGGTCAGCCCATGCACAGCCTGCCGCACCGCGAGCGCGCCCGTCAGCTGGCCTGGCTGGGCCAGAGTGAAACCTCGGCCGATGACCTGACCGTGTGGGATGTCGCCATGCTGGGCCGCTTGCCGCACCAGGCCTGGCTGGCGCCGCCCAGCGCGGCCGACCATGCAGCGGTGGAGCAGGCCCTGCGTGCCACCCGCGCCTGGGACTGGCGCCAGCGCGCCCTGGGCCAACTCTCGGGCGGCGAGCGCCAGCGCGTGTTGCTGGCCCGTGCCCTGGCGGTGCAGGCCCAGGTGCTGCTGATGGACGAGCCGCTGGCCAATCTGGACCCGCCGCACCAGGCCGACTGGCTGGACGTGGTGCGTGCGCTGGTGGCCGAAGGAAAAACCGTGGTCAGCGTGCTGCACGAGATCACCATGGCGCTGCAAGCCGACACCATGGTGGTGATGGCCGAAGGCCGTGTCACCCACCAGGGCGCCTGCGCCGACCTGGCCACCCACCGGGCACTGGAAGACGTATTTGACGGACGCATTGCCGTCCACCCCTTGCAAGGGCAGTGGATTGCGCTGCCCAAAGTAAACCATCCTGCAAAAAAGGCTCCCATGCAAATCGAAACCCCACCCACCGAATACGAACGTGTCACCCCGACGGCCGAGCGCCGTGGCCTCATCATGATCAACACCGGCCACGGCAAGGGCAAGAGCACGGCGGCCTTTGGCCTGGCCCTGCGCGCCCATGGCCGGGGCAAGGCCGTCAAGGTCTACCAGTTCATGAAAGTGCCTACGGCGCGCTTTGGCGAGCATCGGCTGTTTGAACAACTGGGCGTTCCTATTGAAGGCCTGGGCGACGGCTTTAGCTGGAAGAGCCGTGACCTGGAGCACTCGGCCCAGCTGGCACTCGATGGCTGGGCCAAGGCCGAAGCCACCATACGCGCCGGCGAACACTTCATGGTGGTGCTGGACGAGATCATGTACCCGCTGCGCTACGGCTGGATTCCGCTGGAAGCCGTACTCACCTGCCTGCGCGAACGCCCGCCGCACGTGCACGTGGTGCTGACCGGCCGCAACGCACCCGACGAGCTGGTGGAACTGGCCGATACGGTCACTGAAATGACCTTGATCAAACACCATTTCAAGGCCGGCGTGCCGGCGCAACGCGGCATCGAAGACTAGAGACATGGCCCCCACGCTTGTCGCTTCGAGCCTACGGCGCGCTGCCCCTTTTATGGGGTTTGGGGCGCTGCGCCTGCGGCCCGACGAAAGCGGTTCCGCGGCCCCGGCTGGTGAAGATGCATCCCCCGCGCTTGTCCTTGCGCGTAAAGCGCTGCGCATGCTGCCATCGGCGTCGTTGCTGGCAACTCTGGGGCTGTTTTCCAGCCTGGCCGTGGCGCAGCAGCCCGTGTCGCGCATCGTCACGCTATCGCCATCTTTGACCGAGGCCGTGTGCGCGCTGGGCCGTTGCGCGCAACTGGTGGGGACCGACCGCCATTCCACCTGGCCCGGCTCGGTGCAGGTGCTGCCCAAGGTGGGCGGGCTGGAAGACGCGCAGATCGAACGCATCGTGGCCCTGCGGCCCAACATGGTCTTGCTGGGCCCACGCAGCCGCGCCGGTGAACGCCTGCAGTCCCTGGGTGTGCCTGTGATGGTGTTTGATGCCCGCACCCATGCCGAGTTAAAGCGCATGCTTTTGAAGCTGGGCGACTCGCTGGGTGAACCCGTCCGCGCTGCCGACTTGGTGGCCCGTATCAATGCAGAGATGGATGCCGCAGCAAGCCGCGTGCCTGTCGCCTTGCGCGGACGCACCGTGTATGTGGAAGTGGGGCCCGCACCGACGGCAGCCAGCGACAAAAGCTTTATTGGTGAAACCCTTGCCAGGTTGGGCCTGGTCAACGTCGTCAGTGGCGAGCTGGGCCTGTTTCCCAAGATCAATCCCGAGCTGCTGCTGCGCCGCCCGCCGGATCTCATCATCGGCCCGCGCGCCACCTTGGCCAATCTGATGGACCGCCCCGGCTGGAGCACGCTGCCCGCGGTGCGCCAGCAGCAGCTATGCCTGCTGGACGCCGAGCGCATGGACCTGCTGTCGCGCCCCGGTCCGCGCCTGGGCGAGGCCGCGCAGATGCTGGTGGACTGCCTGATGGCGCTGCCACCCCGTTAACTCTTTTCTTCAAGGACCACCCGATGCAAACCCGAAAAATCCCCGCCACCATCGTCACCGGCTTCCTGGGCAGCGGCAAGACCACGCTGTTGCGCCACCTGCTGGCCAACGCGCAGGGCCGCCGCATCGCGGTCATCGTCAACGAATTTGGCGAACTCGGCATCGACGGCGAACTGTTGCGCGGCTGCGGCATTGGCTGTGATGAAAACGGGGAGGAAAACGGACAACTCTATGAGCTGGCCAATGGTTGCCTGTGTTGCACCGTGCAGGAAGAGTTTGCGCCGGTGATGGAAAAGCTGGCCGCGCGTCGCGACCAGATTGACCACCTGATCATCGAGACCTCGGGCCTGGCGTTACCGAAGCCGCTGGTGCAGGCCTTTCAGTGGCCCGCCTTGCGCAACACCTTTACCGTGGACGCGGTGGTCACCGTGGTGGACGCGCCCGCTGTGGCTGCGGGGGACTTTGCCGATGATCCGGTGGCTGTGGACGCCCAGCGCCGCGCCGACGACAACCTGGACCACGAGTCGCCCTTGCACGAGCTGTTTGAAGACCAGCTGGCCACGGCCGACCTGGTGATAGTGCACAAGACCGATGGCATGGACGCAGCCGCGCTGGCGGGTGTGGAAGCCGCCATCCGTCTAGAGACCGCACCCGGCGTGAAGCTGGTGCATGCGCAGCATGGCCGCGTTGACATCGGCGTGTTGCTGGGCCTGGAGCGCGCGGTGGAAGACCAGATCGACCAGCGCAAGACCCACCACGACGAGGAGGAGGACCACGACCATGACGCCTTTGACTCGGTGCAGGTGACGCTGGACGTGTCCAGCCGCGAGGCGTTGCTGGCCGCATTGCGCAGCCTGGTGGAGCGCCATGAAATTTACCGCGTCAAGGGCTTTGTGGCCTTGCCTGGTGCGGCCATGCGCCTGGTGGTGCAGGGCGTTGGCACGCGCTTTGACAGCTACTTTGATCGCCCCTGGCGCGCTGATGAAGTCCGCCAGTCGCGCCTGGTGCTGATTGGCTCTGAGCTGAATGCCGCCACCTTGCAAGCCGAGCTGAGCGCGGCGCTGGCCGTGCCAGTGGCGGCTTAACGCGACCGAAAGCACGCCATGCATTTGCTCTCCACCCGCCCCGGCGGCCACGTAGAAGACGGTGGCCAGGGCGTGGTGCGCGTGGAACAAACGCCGGGCGACATCGTGGTGCTCAGCGCCGCCGACACCACCTTGGCGCTGCTGGCCGATGCGGCCGGGCAACTGGGCAGTGACTTTCCCAGCGTGCGCCTGGCGAATCTGATGTGGCTGCGCCAGCCCGCATCGGCAGACATGTATGTGGACGACGTGCTGCAGCATGCACGCGTGGTGGTGATAGATCACCTCGGGGCAGCCAGTGACTGGGCTTATGTGGTGGAGCGGGTGCAAGACCTGGCCCGAGCGCGCGGCCAGTGGCTGGCCCTGTTTTCGGGCGACTCGGTGGAAGATCTGCAGCTGCTGCTGCGCAGCACCGTCCCGCATGAAGATTGCCGCCAGCTCTGGCGTTGTCTGCGCGAAGGCGGCCAGGGCAACGCACGCATCTTCTTCGAGTTGATTGGCCACGCCGCCTTTGGCCTGGGCCCGCGCCCCGCGCCGCCTAGGGCCTTGCCACCCGCTATGGTCTACCAGCCGCAGGGGGCTAATGCATGCCTGCCCTGGAAAGATGGCGCGCCGGTGGCGCTGCTGGTTTTTTACCGCGCCCACGTGCAGGCCGGCAACACGGCGGTGTTTGACGCCATGTTGGCCGCACTCAGTGCCGCGGGCCTGAACACCGTGGCGGTGGCGGTGGACTCGCTGAAGACTCCCAGCAGTCTGGCGCTGCTGCAGTCGCTGGCCGCTGAGCATCAGGTGGGCGTGGTGCTCAACGCCACCAGCTTTGCGGTTACCGCGCTGGACGGTGCCGATGGCGACAGCGTGGCGGGCGCGCAGATGGCCCCGCTGGCCGGCGACGCCCCGGTGCTGCAACTCATCACCGCCGGCTGCTCGCAAGAGCAGTGGCAGGCCGACCCGCATGGCCTGGCGCCGCGCGACCTGGCGATGCAGGTGGTGTTGCCCGAGGTGGATGGCCGCATAGGCACGCGTGCCATCAGCTTCAAGGGCCTGGCCTGGCGCGACGAACGCACGCAGGTGGACGTGGTGCGCTACCAGCCCGAACCCGAGCGCATGGCCTTTGTCGCCGAGCTGGCGCGCCGCTGGTGCGTGCTGCGTGACAAGCCCAACGCCGACAAACGCGTGGCGCTGATTCTGGCCAATTACCCCAACGACGATGCCCGCCTGGCCAACGGTGTGGGCCTGGATACACCGGCCTCTACCGTAGCCTTGCTGCGCGCCATGCAGGAGGCGGGCTACGCTACCGGCGCCTTGCCCGAAGGTGGTGACGCACTGATTGCAGCGCTGGTGGCCGGTGTGACTAACAACCTGGACGCCAACAATGCCAGGCCCGCCGGCCAAAGCCTGGCCATGGCCGATTACCTGGAAGACTTCATGCGCCTGGATGCCGCCAGCCGCGATGCCGTGAATACCTTGTGGGGCCCGCCCGAGCAAGACCCCATGGTGCGCAGCGGCCGCTTCATGGTGTCGGGCCATCGCTATGGCCAGGTGTTTGTCGGCATCCAGCCGGCACGCGGGCGTGATCTGGATCTCGTCGCGACGTATCACGATGCTGACCTGGTGCCCACGCACAACTACCTGGCGTTTTACTTCTGGCTGCGCCGCAGCTTTGCGGTGGATGCGGTGGTGCATGTGGGCAAGCACGGCAACCTGGAATGGCTGCCCGGCAAAAGCGTGGCGCTGGGCGCGGCCTGCTGGCCAGATGCCATCCTGGGCCCCTTGCCGCATCTCTACCCCTTCATCGTCAACGACCCCGGCGAGGGCAGCCAGGCCAAGCGCCGCACGCAGGCGGTCATCATCGACCACCTGATGCCGGCCCTGACCCGTGCCGAAACCTACGGCCCGCTGCAAAAGCTGGAGCGGCAGATGGACGAGTATTACGAGGCTCTGTCGCTGGACCCGCGGCGTGCGCAGCGCCTGCGCGAAGACATTCTGGAGCGCGTGCTCAGCGAAGGCCTGCATGCCGAGCTGGGCTTTGCCAAACCCGCCGACGATGCCGGGCGCAACGCGTTGCTGCAGCGGCTGGATGCCTACCTGTGCGAGATCAAGGAATCGCAGATCCGCGACGGCCTGCACATATTGGGCAGCTCGCCGCAAGGCCGCCAGCAGATAGATACGCTGGTGGCGCTGGCGCGCTTTCCCGGTGGCAAGGCCGCGGGCCAGGGCAGCTTGTTGGTGGCATTGGCGCAAGATTTGAAATTGGACGGTGTGGACGGCTTTAGCGCGCTGAGCCCCGAGTGGGCCGCGCCCTGGAAGGGCCCGTACCCCGCCGTGCTGCAACAACTGAGTACCGAAGCCTGGCGCCATGCTGGCCACACGCGGGAACGGCTGGAACTGCTGGCGCGGCAATTGGTGGCTGACCATGTGGTGGCCGACGAAACCTGGGATGCGGCAGCCTGGCCGCACACCGCACCGGTGTTGCAGCGCATGCGTGCTGTGCTGCGTCCGCGCCTGGACGCCTGCGGCCCGCAGGAAATTGCGCAGTGCCTGCGCGGCCTCGCAGGCCGCTTTGTACCGGCCGGCCCCAGCGGCGCACCCTCGCGTGGCCGGCCCGATGTGCTGCCCACGGGTCGCAACTTTTATTCGGTGGATACGCGCGCCGTGCCCACGCAGACCGCCTACGCCATGGGCGCGGCGGCGGCGGAGCGCGTGATCGAACGGCATCTGCAGGACCATGGCGAGATGCTGCGTTGCCTGGGCCTGTCGGTCTGGGGCACCAGCACCATGCGCACCGGTGGCGAGGACATTGCCCAGGCCTTTGCGCTGCTGGGTGTGCGGCCCAAGTGGGCCGATGGCAGCAGCCGGGTGGTGGACATTGAAGTGCTGCCCATGGCCATCAGAAACCGGCCCCGGGTGGATGTGACCCTGCGCGTGTCGGGTTTCTTTCGCGATGCCTTTCCCAATGTGATTGACCTGTTCGACACCGCGGTACGGGCCGTGGCCGCGATCAGCGAAGAGGACGAGCCCGACGACGTCAACCCCATACGCGCCCGGGTGCAGCGCGAAGCTGAGCAGGCGCAGGCCAAGGGATTGAGTGCGGAAGACGCTGAGCGCGAGGCCAGCTGGCGCGTGTTTGGCCCGCGCCCCGGTGGCTACGGCGCCGGGCTGCAAGAGCTCATGGCCAGTGGTCGCTGGAACGACGGCGCCGACCTGGCCCAGGCCTATTTGCGCGCCGGTGCCTTTGCCTACGGCCAGGGCGAACATGGTGTGGCCGCGCGCGGCAGTTTTGAGCAGCGCCTGGCCGGTCTGGACGCCGTGCTGCACAACCAGGACAACCGCGAGCACGATGTGCTGGATTCGGACGACTACTACCAGTTCCAGGGCGGCATGGCGGTGGCGGTAGAACATTTGGCGGGCGCGCCAGCCGCGCTCTACCACGGCGACTTCAGTGTGCCCGGTGCGCCGCGCATACGCACTCTGGGTGAGGAAGTGGCGCGCGTGGTGCGTTCGCGCGCCGTCAACCCCAAGTGGCTGGAGGGCGTGCGCCGCCACGGGTACAAGGGCGCGTTCGAGATGGCGGCCACGGTGGACTACCTGTTTGCGTTTGACGCCACCACCGGCGTGGTGGGCGACCACCAGTACGCGCTGGTGGCCGAGGCCTATCTGCACGATGACACCAACCGCGCATTCCTGCAGCAGCACAACCCGCTGGCCTTGCGCAGCATTGGCGAACGCCTGCTCGAAGCCATGCAGCGTGGTCTGTGGGAGTCACCGGGCGATCAGCGCGAACGCATCGAAGACCATTTGCTGGCGCTGGAGCGCCGACTCGAAGAACACGGAGAAGGACCCCTGGCATGAGTAATCCTGAACTGAACATTTCCATGGAGCCCGCCACCCGCGCGGCCTTTCCCTTCACCGCGCTGGTCGGCCAGCCCGCTTTGCAGCGCGCCTTGCAGCTGGCGGCCATAGACCCCGGCATTGGCGGTGTGCTGATCAGCGGCCCACGCGGCACGGCCAAGTCCACGGCGGCCCGTGCGCTGGCCGCGCTGCTGCCCGGCGCGCCCTTTGTCACCTTGCCGCTGGCCGCCAGCCTGGAGCAACTGGTGGGTACGCTGAACGTGGAAGACGTGCTGCGCGACGGCCAGGTGCGCCTGGCGCCCGGCCTGGTGGCGCGGGCCCACAAGGGTGTGCTCTATGTGGACGAGGTCAACCTGCTGCCCGATGCGCTGGTGGATGCCTTGCTGGACGTGGCCGCCAGTGGCGTGAATACGGTGGAGCGCGATGGCATCTCGCAGCAGCATGCCGCGCGCTTTGTGCTGGTGGGCACCATGAACCCGGAGGAGGGCGAGCTGCGCCCGCAGCTGCTGGACCGCTTCGGCCTCTCGCTGGTGCTGGCCAATCCGGTGGATGCCCAGCAGCGCACAGACATCCTGCGCGCACGCCTGGGCTTTGACGAAAACCCCGCCGCCCTGGGTGAACAGCATGCCCAGGCACAAGGCGCGCTGAGTGCCGCACTGGTGGCGGCTCGCGCCGCCTTGCCACGCCTGAGCTGGTCTGACGCGGTGCTGCACCATGCTGCAGTCTGCGCGATGGCGGCGGGTGTGGACGGCATGCGTGCCGACCTGGTGATGCTGCGCGCCGCACGTGCGCTGGCGGCGCTGGAAGGGCGCAGCGAAGTGACCGTGGACGATGTGGATGCCGTGGCCGAACTGGCGCTGGCGCACCGCCGGCCTGAGGGCGGCGCGGCGCAGCCACCGGGCAAGGCCAGCGCATCGCAGCCCAGGCAAAATCCCGAGCGCTTGCAAGACCAGCCGTCTGCCGCCTCTGCGCCGCCCGTTCCTCAAGGCGACTGGGGCGCGCTGCCCGCCCAGCCCGAAGGGACGACCAAGGTCCAGCGAATAGCAGGGTGGCCGCCAAAAAAAGCCTAGGCCACCCCGGCGGCCGCCCGCGCAACGGGCCCGGCAGCTGGCGGTGGCCTCCACCCCAACGCATCCCTTCATCAGGTGCCGCAGCGCGCGCCCACAGTGCGCCGCAGCGCGGCGCAGCCATTGCCTGGCAGCCCACGGTGCTGGCCAAGGGGCCCGCGCCGCTGCAGCGCGAGCACCTGCGCCGCCAGCCGGTGACGCTGCGCGCCAGCCGGCTGCATTGCATCGTGCTCGACACCTCGGGCTCCATGCGCCAGCGCGGTCGCCTGGCCCTGGCCAAGGGCCATGCGGCCTTGATGATTGAGCAGGCAGCGCGCCTGGGCGACGATGTGGCGCTGTTGTGCTTTGGCGGGCAGGGCGTGGAGTTGCTGCTGCCACCGGGCCGCGCCCGCGCCGCCGCCAGCCAGCGCCTGCGCCCGGTGGGCGGTGGCGGTGGCACGCCGCTGGCCGAGGCACTGGCCCAGGCCGATCGTCTGCTGCAGCGCAGCTTGCGCAAGAGTGGCCCCACCGAGTGCTGGCTGTGGCTGCTGACCGATGGCCGTACCTTGGAGCAGCCGCAGGCGCCGCAGGCCGCGCAGCACCTGGTGATCGTGGACTTTGACGATCCGCACAAGACCCTGGGCCGCTGTGCCGCCTGGGCCTCCCGCTGGGGCGCGGAGCACCGCCTGGCGCTTGCGTCATGACTTGTTAACCCTAGAACGAACTCCCTACCGATGTCCGATACCGAAATCATTGTCTGCACCACCTGCCGCCCACCGGGCGCATCGCGCGAGCTGCCGGCCGAAGGCCTGGCCTTGTTCGAAGCGGTGCAGGAAGCGCTGCTGGTGTGCGAGCTGGACACCGGGCAGCACAAGGGCCTGCAACTGCGCGGCCTGGCCTGCATGAGCGGCTGCTCCCGCGCCTGCACAGTGACGCTGCAAGCCCAGGGCAAATTCAGCTACTACTTTGGCGACCTGCTTCCCAACGCCGAGACCGCAGCCCAGGTGATTGCCTGCGCGCAGCTGCACAAGCAGAGCGCCGACGGCAACCTGGCCCGCAACGCACGGCCCGAGCGCCTGCGCAGCGGCATCCTGGCGCGATTGCCCCCTACAGGCCTGGGCGCGACATGAGCCGCCTGATCCATTTCGTTTGTTTTTCATCCACCAACCCCAAGGAGATTGCTATGACTGCACCGACAACCCTGACCCACAGCCCATCTGATACCCAAAATCCCGGCCTGGCCCTTTTGCGCCCGCTCCTGGGCGCCGCCGCATTGGGCCTGGTCGTGCTGTATGGCGTGGCCTTTGCCGAGAGCCCGCTGGCGCACAACGCGGCGCATGACGTGCGCCACGTGACCGTCAAACCCTGCCACTGATCGCTGCGCACTTCACAAGGAGATTGCCATGATTTTTCAACGATTGATTTGGGCCGCTTTGGCGGCTGCCTTGTTGGTGGGAAGTGTGCAGTCGGGCGTGCAGCAGTTGCAGGCCGTGCCCATCATCCTGGCCGCAGAGGTGTTTGAGGGGCAGAAAGTGGAAACGCCCAAGCCCGCTGCCGCTCCCGCGATGGCCACTGCCCATACGCATGCCGATGCGGCTGCGCATACCCATGCAGACGAGGCCGCCGAAGAATGGGCCCCGGCCGACGGCGTGGAGCGTGCGTTCTGGACCTGGGCGGCCAATGTCCTGCATGCTTTCAGCATGGCGCTGCTGGTGTTTGTGGTGATGGGCTTTTGCCTCATGCGCGGCAGCAGCCTGCGCTCCCTGCCGCTGGCCGCTTGGGTGGCCGCAGCGGGCTGGTTGACCTTTCATTTCTGGCCTTCGCTGGGCTTGCATGCGGAAATTCCCGGCATGGATGCCGCCCGCCTGGGCTCGCGCCAGGGCTGGTGGGTGCTGGCGGCCGCTAGTGCGGCACTGGCCTGCGTGTCGCTGGCCATGCTGCGCAGCCCCTTGCGTTGGGCGGCAGCGGCTGCCTGGCTGGCATTGCCCTTTGTCGTGGGCGCACCCCATCTCACGGCCGACCCCCTGGCCGGTTTCAGCGGTGAGGCCCAGGCGACTCTGCGCCACCTGGGTACGCAATTCATCTGGGCAACCACCTGGGTGTCCCTGTCGTTTTGGGTGAGCATGGCTCTGGCGGGCGGATTGGCCTTTCAGCGCTGGGTGCGCCCGGCCTTGCTGGCGGTGCTGCAGCGTGCGGACCTGCCTGCCGCGGGCGCTGTGCAGGCCACGCAGTGAGTGATGTGTCCGGCGTTGTTTCCAGCGACGGGGCCGGTCCGGTTGATCCGGCCGCGGCCGCTCACGCCTTTAGCGCCGCTGAACGGCAGTCGGTGTACCGCGCGATTTTTGAGCGGCGCGACATGCGGCATTTTTGTGGCGGCGAGGTCGCGCCCGAGTTGATGCGGCGCTTGCTGACGGCCGCCCACCATGCGCCCAGCGTCGGTTTCATGCAACCCTGGCGCTTTGTGCGTATCGCGCAGCCGTCTTTGCGCCGGCAGTTGCATGCGCTGGTAGAGGTCGAACGCGTGCAGACGGCACGGGCGCTGGGGGAGCGCGAGGACGCCTTCATGCGGCTCAAGGTCGAGGGGCTGCTGAGTGCGGCGGAAGTCTGGGTCGTGGCCCTGGCCGAGGGCCGTGAAAAGCATGTGTTTGGCCGCCGCACCATGCCGCAGATGGATCTGGCTTCCACCGCCTGTGCGATCCAGAACCTCTGGCTGGCGGCCCGCGCCGAAGGCCTGGGCATGGGTTGGGTCTCGCTGTTTGATCCGGCCGCCGTCAGCGCCTTGCTGCACATGCCGCCAGGCGCCGAGCCGGTGGCCTTGCTGTGCCTGGGGCCGGTGAGCGACTTTTATGAGCAGCCCATGCTGCAGCAGCAACGCTGGGCCAGCCGCTGCGCGCTGGACGAGCTGATTTATGAAGATGGCTGGGGTCAGCCCATGGCCGCGGCCTTAGCCGGGAAGCCGTGAGCAGCCATGCGGATCAGCCAACTCGGCGAACTGGGCCGCGCCTGCCCAGGAAACCATTCGAATAGCATAAAAAGTGCTTCTGGCCCTTGTTGTATATGCGCTGTCAGCTACTGTATTTGTAGCGTTGCAGGTGTTTCCCAAGCTTGGCATTCCTGCGCCGCGCCGTAGCGCGGACTGACAGTACATTCGATGGTGGAGGTTTGCCTATGATTGTTTTGGAATTGAATAGCGCCTGGACGCTGGTGGCTGCCTTGGCCACCATCATGTTGGGCCAGGGTGTCAACCGGGTCTGGCCTGTGCTGGAGCGGGCCAGCATCCCGCCGGCGGTGTCGGCGGGCCTGCTGCTGTCGGTGCTGCTGGCGCTGCTCCGCATCGCCGGTGTGCTGGACCTGCGCCTGGACACGGCGCCGCGCGATGTGCTGCTGCTGGTGTTTTTTGCCTCGCTGGGCTTTGGCGCGCACCTGGGGCGGCTGGCTACCGCCGGCACCGGCGCGCTGGTGATCTGCCTGGCCGTCGCCCTGGTGGCGCTGGGCCAGAATCTGGCCGGCATGGCCCTGGCTTACTTGTTTGGTGAGCCCACCGTGCTGGGCTTGTTTGTGGGCAGCGCCGCCTACCTGGGCGGCCACGGCACGGCCACGGCCTGGGCCGGCGCGCCGCAGGTGGAAGGGCTCAAGGGCGCCCTGGAGGTTGGCCTGGGCAGTGCCACGCTGGGCCTGGTGCTGGGCGCGCTGATTGCCGGTCCGGTGGCATCCTGGCTGATGCGGCGCGAGCACAGCGGGGCCGTGGTGGGCCAGGCGCAACAGGAACAAGCGCCGCCGACACGGCCGCGCGAGTCGCCGTTTTCCTCGGACCGCTGGCTGTTTCCTCTGCTGTGCCTGGTGGCCTGCATGGCCGTGGGGCCGCTGCTGCGCGACCTGGTGGCCGCCAAGGCGGGCCTGCATGTGCCGCTGTTTCTGACCGTGCTGCTGGCGGCTGTGCTGCTGACCAATGCGGCCGATGCGCTGCGCAAGCCCTTTGACACCGAGGCGACCGACCTGGTGGGCACGCTGGCGCTGCGCGTCTTCTTGGCGATTGCCATGCTGTCGCTCGACTGGGTGGCGCTGGCGGCCAAACTGCCGCTGCTGCTCACCGGGGCGCTGGTTCAGGTGCTGGTCACAGTGGCGGTGGGCCTGCTGGTGGTCTACACCTTGTTTGGCCGCGGCCGTGAAGGGGCTGCGGCCTGCGGCGGTTTCATCGGTTTCAGCATGGGCGCCATGCCCGTGGGGCTGGCGGTGATGCGCCGCCTGAACACCCAGTTTGGCGACACGCCGCGCGCGCTGCTGGCGATCACGCTGGCGGCGTCGCTGTTCACCGACACGGCCAACGCGCTGATTCTCACTGCGCTGCTGCGCTGGTCCGGCGGATATTGAGCGCGGTGCTGCCGGTATTGACTATTGCCGCGGGCCTGCTCGTGGCCCTGGCCATTGATCGCCTGCTGGGCGAGCCGCCCGCGCGCCTGCATCCCGTGGTGTGGATGGGGCGCTACCTGGGCTGGGCCGGTAAGCGCATTGCGCCCGCCGAATCGGGCAGCGGGCCAGACTGGCGCGCCTTTGGCGCCGGCGCGCTGGCCTGGTGCGTGGGGGCGGCGCTGGTGATGGGCCTGGCCTGCTGGGCGCAGCAGGCGGTGGCCGGTTGGCACCCGTTGCTGGCCGGCCTGGTTCTGGGTTGCCTGCTCAAACCGCTGCTGGCCTGGCGCATGCTGCGCAACGAGGTGCTCGCCGTGGAGGCGGCATTGGCGCAATCGCTGATGACCGGACGCGCGCGTCTGGCCTGGCTGGTGAGCCGCGACGTGATCAATCTGAGCGAAGCGCAGGTACGCGAAAGCGCCATCGAGTCGCTGGCCGAAAACCTCAACGACTCGGTGGTGGCACCGCTGTTCTGGTTTGTGCTGCTGGGCCTGCCGGGCGCGGCGCTGTACCGCCTGGCCAACACGGCCGACGCCATGTGGGGCTACCCCGGCATGCGCGGCGGGCGCTACTGGCAATGGGCGGGCAAATGGGCGGCGCGCGCCGACGATGTGCTGTCGTGGTTGCCGGCGCGTATCACCGCGCTGCTGCTGGCCCTGGCTGCGCGTGGCCTGCCGCTGCGCGCGCTGCGGCAGCAGGCGCGCCAGACCCCATCGCCCAACAGCGGCTGGCCCATGGCTGCCATGGCGCTGGCGCTGGGCGTGCGCCTGGCCAAGCCCGGGGTCTATGTGCTGAATGAGGCGGGCCGTGCCGTGCAGCCCGGTGATATGCAGCGCGCTGTGGTTTTGGCATCAAAAGTGCTTGTATCGCTTGTGGCGTGTGCGCTATCAGCTATTGTTTTTGTAGTATTTAGGGTGTTTTCATGAGTTCAGAGCAGCCGGCCGCGGCGCGTGTTCACGGCGGCCCCGATCAGCATGGCGTGCCGCGCTACGATTTTTCTACCAACAGCAACGCCTGCGGGCCATGCCCGACCGCGCTGGCCGCCGTGCAGCAGGCCGACCCCGGCCCTTACCCCGACGCCAGCTACAGCGCCTTGCGCCGGCAGCTGGCCGAGTTTCATGGTGTGGAGCCGCAGCGCGTGCTGCTGGCGGCCAGCGCCAGCGAGTTTATTTTTCGCATCAGCGCCGTGGCGGCGCAGAGCGGGCAGGGCGTCTGGCTGCCGCCGCACAGCTATGGCGACTATGCCCAGGCCGCCAGCGCGCATCGCCTGGCGCTGGCGGCCGGCCCCGCCGAGGCCCAACTGCTCTGGGCTTGCGAGCCCTCCAGCCCGCTGGGCGCGGCGCAGGCCGGACTGGCTGAACTGGTGGATGCGCAGACTGCCAAGGCCATGCTGGTGCTGGACTGCGCCTACGAGCCGCTGCGCCTGCAGGCTGCGCCCAGCTTGAGCTACACGCAGCTGCAAAGCGTCTGGCAACTCTGGACGCCCAACAAGGCCCTGGGCCTGACCGGCGTGCGCGCCGCCTATGCGATCGCGCCCCTGGCGGCCCAGCACAGCGTGGCCGCCCTGGAGCAGCTGTGCCCTTCCTGGCCGGTGGGCGCGCACGGCGTGGCCATGCTGCAGGCCTGGACGAGCGCCGGGGTGCAAGCCTGGCTGGCGGCCAGTCTGGCCAGCTTGCGCGACTGGAAAGCCAGGCAGATCGCGCTGTGCCAAGCGCTGGGCTGGGTCTACCTGCCCAGCGATGCCAATTTTTTCTGCGCCAGGCCGCTGCTGCCGCAGGGCATGAGCCTGCAGCAGGCGCTGGCCGGGCTGCGCGCCCAAGGTATCAAGCTGCGTGATACCGCTTCCTTCGGCTTGCCCGGCCATGTGCGCGTGAGCGTGCAGCCGCCCGCCGCTCAGGACGCTTTACACAATGCCTCGCAACAACTTCTTAAGGACATGAAATGAGCGCAAAAAGCGTCATGGTGCTGGGCACCACCAGCGGTGCCGGCAAGAGCTGGCTGACCACGGCGCTGTGCCGTTATTACGCCCGTCAGGGCTTGAAGGTCGCGCCCTACAAGGCGCAGAACATGAGCAACAACGCCCGGGTGGTGGCGGGCGGAGAAATCGGCAGCGCCCAATATTTCCAGGCGCTGGCGGCGCGCGCCGTTCCCGACGTGCGCATGAATCCCTTGCTGCTCAAGCCCGAGAAAGACACGCAAAGCCAGGTCGTGCTGATGGGCCAGGTCAATGCCGGGCTCTCGCGCATGGAGTGGCGTGGCCGCAGCGCCAGCGTCTGGCCCGTGGTGGCGAGTGCGCTGGACGAGTTGCTGGACGAAAACGACGTGGTGGTGATGGAAGGCGCAGGCTCGCCGGCAGAAATCAATCTGTCGGCCAGCGACATCGTCAACATGCGGGTGGCGCAACATGCCAACGCCGCCTGCCTGCTGGTCACCGACATAGACCGTGGCGGCGCTTTTGCCCATCTCTATGGCACCTGGGCCCTGCTTGGCGAAGCCGAGCGTCAGTTGATACGCGGCTTTGTGCTGAACAAGTTTCGCGGTGATGCCAGCCTGCTGGCGCCGGGCCCGCAAATGCTGCAAGACCTGACCGGCGTGCCCACGGTCGCCACCTTGCCGATGTGGTGGCAGCACGGCCTGCCGGAGGAGGACGGCGTGTTTGACGACCGCAGCCGGGCCACGGGTGCGGTGACCCGAACCGTCGCCGTGATTGCCTATCCGCGCATCAGCAACCTGGATGAATTCCAGCCGCTGAAAAACGTGCCGGGCCTGCACCTGAAGTGGGTGCGCAGCCCGGCCGAGCTGGCTGGCCTGGCGCCGGCCGACTGGATCATCCTGCCCGGCTCCAAGCACACCAGCGACGACCTGCTCTGGCTGCGCGCCCAAGGCCTGGACCAGGCGATTGCCGCCCACGCCGGCAGAGGAGGGGCGGTGCTGGGGATTTGTGGCGGCCTGCAAATGCTGGGCGAAGCGCTGATAGACCCGCACGGCATAGACGGCAACGGCCCCGGCCTGGGGCTCTTGCCGGTGGTCACCGTGTTTGACGAAAGCAAGACCGTGCGCCACCGGCAGGCGGCATTTGCCAAGCTGGGCGGGCCGTGGTCCGCCCTGTCGGACGTGGCTGTGCAGGGCTATGAAATCCACCACGGCCAGACCGCGCCGCATGCCGCCATGGCCGCGGCCGGCGACATCGCCCATGCGGTGATGCCCGAGGGCCTGGCCTGGCAAAACCCCAGCGGCAATGTGCTGGGCCTGTATTTACACGGCTTGTTTGAAGACCCGCGCGTGCTGCAAGCCTTGTTTGGCGCCGCCGTGCCGACGCTGGATAAGGTGTTCGAGGGCCTGGCCGACTATATTGACGAGCACTTTGAGCCCGGCCTGCTGCAGTCGCTGATTGCCTGATGGATGGGTATAGGCCGACAGCCTTATTCGGGCTTGCGCTTCAAGGGGCCGAAACAGGCTTTCAGGGACTCTTCCTTGCAAACAATGAGTTGATCACGCTTGGGGCTGAGCTGGATATAGTGGGTGACGGCTTCATCCGATACCTCGTGCAAGTCGCCCGAGCAGTCGCGCTTGCCGTTGCTCTCGCTCACCGTTTCGACCAGTCGGTAGTAGCCCAGCAGGCTGGGCACGGGCGATAGCTCGTAACGGCTTTGCGTGATTTCTTCGCCGCTGCGGCTGGTTCGCGTGCCATTGGCGCGAAATTTCCAGGTTTCCGCGCATTGCTTGCCCGGCAGTGTCCAGCTCCAGCTGCCTATGAGCGGGTGCGCTGCCGGCAGGGTAGCCGCTGCTGAAGGCGCTGCCGCCTGCGCCTGGGCAAAGCCGCAGATTAGGGCGGTGTAGAGAAATAGCTGTCGCAAATCGTCGCTCCTGATGGCTTAGGTCCGGTGTTTGGGGGGATGAAGGATTATGAAGACCTCGTGTAAACCCGCTATTGCGACTTGTCTTCCTGGTAATGCGCGCAGATCGCATCGATCAGCGACTGCGCATAGGCCGGAAGCCTTTCATGCTCGCGCACCAGGATGTAGCGTTCGCGCACGCTCCAGGGCTCTATCAGCTCAATCAGCGCCAGACTCATGTTGGCCTGATTGCGCCGGGCCGCGCTCTCGGGCAAGATGCCCACGCCTACGCCGGCGCCAATCATGCGGCACATGGCGTCAAAGCTGCTTAGCTGTATGCGCAGCTTGAGCGGCTTGCCCAGCTTGTCCGTGACCTGTGCCAGAAATTTCTGCAGCGTGCTGTCCGGCTGCATGGCCACGGTATCTTCATCTAGCGTTTCGGCAAAGGCGATGCGCTGGCGTTCGGCCAGGCGGTGCTGGCGCGACGTGACCAGCATCAGTCTGTCTGTGCTGAAGTGCAGAGCCCGCAGCCCCAGCGTGTCGACCTGGCCGGCCACGATGCCGAGGTCTGCGCGCCCGTCGAGCACGCCGCGGGCAATGTCAGCATTCGGTTTTTCCTGAAGGTCTATGTTGACGCGTGGGTTGTGGTAGAGAAAGTTTGGCAGGATTTCCGGTAGGAAATCCGTCACCGCCGTGGTATTGGCGAACACCCGTACATGGCCGCGCAGTCCGCCGCTGTACTCCTGCAGATCGGTGCGCAATTGCTCGGCCTGCCGCAATACGCCGCGCGCGTGGTGCAAAAAGGCTTCGCCGGGCGGCGTCAGGCGCACGCCACGCGCTTCGCGGTAGAGCAGGGGCATGCCGGCCTGCGCTTCCAGGGTCTTGATGCGTGCGCTGGCGGCGGCCAGTGAGAGGTGTTGCCGCACGGCGGCGCGGGTCAGCTTGCCTTCATCGGCGGTGAGCACGAACAGGCGCAGGTCGGTCAGGTCGAAGTGCATAGCTTGATATTAGCGTCTTGGGCGTCAAGCCTTCTGAAATACCGAAGGCTTGGTCTTGAAATCTGTGATTGCTTTTGGCGCCCGATGCTGTGACCATGCCGGCACAACAGGAGATACCACGTGTTCAATTCCCTTTCTTCGCTTCTTTCCCTCTCTGCAGGTTTTCCGCGCCGCACCCTGATGGCGGGCGCTCTGGCCAGCCTGGCCTGCGCCGGCCTGGCCCAGGCCCAGACGGCTTATCCGAGCCGTCCCATCGTGATGGTGGTTCCCCAGGCGGCTGGTGGCACCAACGACATCGTGGGCCGGGTGGTGAGCCAGAAGCTGGGCGAAGTGCTTGGCGGCTCCGTCGTGGTCGAGAACCGGCCGGGCGCCGGTGGCAATATTGGCACCCAGGTGGTGGCCAAGGCCAACAAGGACGGCTATTCGCTGCTCATGACCATCAGCAGCAGTCAGGCCATAAATCCTGCGCTCTACAAAAATCCCGGCTTCGATCCGGTGAAGGATTTTCGGCCTGTGAGCCTGATCGGTTCGGTGCCCAATGTGTTACTGGTTCATCCGTCCTTTCCGGCAAAAAACGTGGCCGAGCTGCTGGCCCTGGCCAAGGCCAAGCCGGACCATTACCAATACGCTTCAGCCGGCAACGGCACCCTGAACCACTTGCTGGGCGAGATGCTGAACAATATGGGCGGTGTGTCTCTTCAGCATGTGCCCTACAGAGGCGTGGCACCGGCCCTGAACGATGTGCTGGGCGGTCAGTTGCCTATGCTCTTTGCCAGCCTGCCTTCCTCCTTGGCCAATATCAAGGCCGGCAAGCTGCGCGCGCTGGCGGTCAGCGGCGCTACCCGTTCGCCGGTGCTGCCCGATGTGCCGACGCTGGCGGAATCCGTGCCTGGCTACAACGGCACGCTGTGGATTGGCCTGTTTGCACCCGCCGGTATTCCGCCCGAGGTGTTTGCCCGCCTGCAGGACGGCATGGCCAAAGCCCTGGCCTCCAAAGACTTGCGTGCCACGCTGGAAAAACAGGGCGTGGAGCTGGCAGGCACGCCTGACAAGCCGGTGACCCCGAACCAGTTCGCCGCCTTGCTGAATGAAGACATTGCGAAGTGGGCGCGCATCGTGAAGTCTTCCGGGGCGGCGGTGGACTGAAGTTCGCGCTCTATTTGATACAAGGAACAAGACATGACGAGACCGCTTGAAGGCATTACCGTTGTTTCGCTGGAGCATGCGATTGCGGCGCCGTTCTGCACCCGGCAACTGGCGGATCTGGGCGCCCGCGTGATCAAGGTCGAGCGCCCGGGCGCTGGCGACTTTGCCCGCGCCTACGACAGCCGCGTCAAGGGCCAGGCTTCGCACTTCGTCTGGACCAACCGCTCCAAGGAAAGCCTGACGCTTGATCTCAAGCAGCCAGGCGCGCTGGCCGCCTTGAAACAGCTGCTGGCCCAGGCCGACGTGCTGGTGCAAAACCTCGCGCCCGGCGCAGCGGCGCGCATGGGCTTGTCCTTCGAGGCGCTGAGTCAGGCCCATCCGCAACTGATCGTCTGCGATATTTCAGGCTATGGCGATGACGGCCCCTACCGCGACAAGAAGGCCTACGACCTGCTGATCCAGAGCGAGGCAGGCATGCTGTCCATCACGGGCACGCCCGACGAGCCTTCCAAGGCGGGCAGCTCCATGGCCGATATTGCCGCCGGTATGTACGCCTATACCTGCATACTGTCGGCGCTGCTGCTGCGCGGCAAGACCGGGCAGGGTAGCCATATAGATGTGTCCATGCTGGAGTCGCTGGCCGAATGGATGGGTTATCCCCTGTACTACGCCTTCGACGGCGCGCCGCCGCCGCCGCGCACTGCGGCGTCGCATGCCAGTATTTATCCCTACGGGCCTTTCCAGGCGGGCGATGGCGGCACGGTGATGCTGGGCCTGCAGAACGAGCGTGAGTGGAAGGTTTTCTGCGCGGTGGTGCTGGAGGATGCTGCTTTGGCCGACGACCCGCGTTTTGACAGCAATGCCAGACGCAATGAGCAGCGCGAGACACTCAGGACGCTTATTCTTGCCACCTTTGCCGGGCTGACCACGGCTGAGCTCACGGCGCGGCTGGACCGGGCGCAGATTGCCAACGCCCGCATGAACAGCATGGCAGAAGTCTGGGCGCATCCGCAGCTCAAGGCGCGCGAGCGCTGGCAGACCGTGGGCTCACCGGCCGGCGATATTCCTGCGTTGCTGCCGCCTGGCCGCAACAACCGCTTTGCTTACCGCATGGATGCCATTCCCGCCGTTGGCCAGCACACCGAGGCCATTTTGCGCGAGCTGGGCCAGGATGACGAGGCCATTGCCAACTTGCGTAGCAGCGGGGCGGTTTGAGCTGGCCGGGACGCATCTGGCGATATTTGAATTGCTATTCAAACAATAGCTATATGCGCTTATTTTTAAAGGGCCAAGCCCGGTTTTAACTCATGAAAATGTCTTGTGTGAACACGGATGAAACCACGCTGGCGGCACTTGCTTCGGCCAGCACCTTTTTGTTTGTGCCGGCCAACCGGCCCGAGCGTTACGCCAAGGCGCTGGCTTCGGGGGCAGGCGCCGTCATCATTGATCTGGAAGACGCCATTGCCCCTGTCGACAAACAGGCGGCGCGGCAAACCCTGGTTCAGGCGGTGAACGGCCTGGATGCCTTGCAGCGCCGCCGCCTGGTGGTGCGCATCAACGCCGCCGGGACGCCCTGGCATGCCGACGATCTGGCGGCACTGCGTGATCAGGGCATGGGCGCGGTGATGGTATCCAAGGCCGAATCGGCCGCTACGCTGGCCCAGGTGGCCAGCGTCATGGGCCCGGCCTGCGCGCTGCTGCCGCTGATCGAGTCGGTGGCCGGCCTGGATGCCGTGGATGCGCTGGCAGCTTGTTCGCAGGTGCTGCGCCTGGTTTTTGGCCATCTGGATTTTCAGGCCGATGCCGGTCTGGCCTGCGGCCCCGATGAGTCCGAGCTGGTGCCTGTGCGTCTGGCGCTGGTGTTGGCATCGCGCCGTGCGGCACTGGCCGCGCCGGTGGACGGCATTTCGCCCGGTACGCAGGACACAACGCAGCTGGCCCTGGATGCCGCGCGCAGCCGGCGTGGCGGTTTTGGCGGCAAGCTCTGCATCCATCCGGCACAGGTGGCGCCGGTCAAGGCGGCGTTTGCGCCCAGCGCGGCGGAACTTGACTGGGCGCGGCGGGTGCAGTCGGCTTTCGAGCAGGCCGGGGGCGGCGTGTTCAGCCTGGACGGCCGCATGGTGGATGCGCCTGTCATGCGTCTGGCGCAACGCACGCTGGCGCTGAGCCAGGCCTGAGCCAACGCGGCCTGGCGAGGCCCGGGCCAGCGGTTTGAGCGCTGGCGGGCCGGTTTGGTTAAAATTGCGGCTTTCTGCGCCAGGCCTGCGAGCCTGGCATTCATGATGGCAAGCGCATTGTTTGCCGCGGTTTTACCGGCCAGGGCAGCGCCGTCGCAGCCCAGCAGCCTCTGCTGAAGCCGCTAAATTTCGCTCAATTTCGCTCAACTCCGGACTCCCATCTGATGAAAATGGCCCTGGCCCGTGTCAAAACCTTTGCCGCTCACATGCTGGGGCGGCTGCGCCATCCGACCCGGCGCGGCGTGGCCTTGGCGCTGGCGGCCGTGCCGACGCTGGTGCTCTTGTATGTGCTGGTGCTGATTCCCTTTACGCCCAGCATCAGCGACCTGAGAAAGGCCAAGTCCGAAAAGCCAGCCCAGTTGCTCACGGCCGACGGCAAGGAGCTGGCCCTGCTCAAGCGCGCCAACCGCGATTGGGCCACGCTGGACGAGATCTCGCCCGCTGTGGTGAGCGCCCTGATCGCCACCGAAGACCACCGCTTTTTTCAGCACCACGGCATAGACCTGAGGCGTACCGCCTCGGCGGCGCTGCACACTTTTTCCGGCGATCTGCAGGGTGGCTCGACCATCACCCAGCAACTGGCCCGCAACCTCTACCCCGAGGAGATTGGCCGGGCCCAGACCCTGACGCGCAAGATCAAGGAGGCCATCACGGCGCTGAAGATAGAAGTGGTCTACAGCAAGCAGGAGATTCTGGAGACCTATCTCAACACCGTGCCCTTTCTCTACAACGCCTACGGCATAGAAATGGCGGCCCGCACCTATTTCGACAAGTCGGCCAGTGAACTCGATGAGCTGGAGAGCGCCACGCTGATAGGCATGTTGAAGGGCACCAGCTACTACAACCCGGTGCTCAACCCCGAGCGCGCGCTGCAGCGCCGCAATACCGTTCTGGCCCAGATGGTCAAGCGCGACAAGCTGAGCACGGCCAGGTTTGAGACGCTGAAGAAGCGCCCGCTCAAGGTCGATTTCGAGCGCCAGAGCGAGCCGCTGGGCAGCGCCCCCCATGTCACCCAGTATCTGCGCCGCTGGCTGATCGAATGGGCCGATCGCAAGGGCTACAACATCTATGCCGACGGCCTGGTGGTGCACACCACGCTGGATTCGCGGCTGCAAAAGCTGGCCAACCAGGCGGTGGCGCGCCAGGCCGACCGGCTGCAAGGCGTGGCGAATGTGGAGTGGGGGCCACGCGCTTGGGCCGCCAAAAAAGAGCTGGTGCGTGCCTTTGTGCGTGAGACCCGCGAGTACAAAAACGCCCGCAACGCCGGCCAGAGCGATGCGCAGGCGCTCAAAGCCCTGCAGGCCGATGCCGACTTCATGCGCACGCTGCGTCAGGACAAGACCCGTTTGCAGGCCGGTTTTCTGGCGCTGGATCCGAGAAACGGCCATGTGATGGCCTGGGTCGGCAGCCGCGACTTCGACCTGGATCCCTTTGACCATGTGCAGCAGGCGCGCCGCCAGCCCGGCTCGACCTTCAAGCCCTTTGTCTATGGCGCGGCTTTTGAGCAGGGCGCCCATCCCGACGACAGCTTTATGGACGAGGCGGTGGCGATTCCCCTGGGCCATGGCGCGGTCTGGCGCCCCACCGATGGCGGCGAGCCCAGCGGGCGCAGCATGAGCTTGCGCGAAGGCCTGGTCTATTCCAAGAACACCATCACCGCCCAGGTCATGCAAAGCGTAGGCCCGGCGCGGGTGGCCAAGCTGGCCCAAGCCATGGGCGTGCGCCAAAGCAAGCTGGAGGCCGTGCCCGCGCTGGCGCTGGGAACCAGTCCGGTGACGCTGAAGGAAATGGTCTCGGCCTACGGCACCATCGCTAACAGCGGTGCTTATATCGAGCCCATGCTGGTGACGCGCATAGAGGACAGAAACGGCCGGGTGCTGGAGACCTTCCAGAGTCAGGCGCCCGAGCAGGCCATGTCGGTGGCCGGTGCGCAAACCCTGCTGGACGTGATGCGCGGCGTGATCGATCGCGGCACCGGCGCCGGCATTCGCAACCGCTTCGGCATACGCGCCGATGTGGCCGGCAAGACCGGTACCACCCAGGACAACACCGACGGTTGGTTCATCCTGATGCATGCGCAACTGGTGGCGGGCGCCTGGGTCGGCTTTAACGACAACCGGGTGACGATACAAAGCAATTATTGGGGCCAGGGCGCGCACAGCGCACTGCCCATGGTGGGCGACTTCTTTGCGCAGTCCCTGAATGCCCGGGTGATTGATCCAAATGCGCGCCTGGCCGCAGCGCCCGATGTCACGGCGCTGGACAGCTTGCCGACCCAACTGGGCAACTGGTTGAGCGGCCTGTTCTCCAGCACGCCGGAAGCGGTGGCCAAGCCTGAGGCCGAGCCCGTAACGCGGCCGGCAGCCGTCACGGTGGCACCGGTCAGTCCGATTAGTCCGATTAGCCCGGCCGTCAGTGTGCCTGAGTTGCCGCCGGCTCCGACCGCGCCAGCCCAGTTCCCGGCCCTTGCTCAACCCCAAATTCCGCCTGCGCCGCCGGATGATGCCCTGGACGTGTGGATCCGGTCGACACCCGCCGGCGAAGGCGGTGCCGCAGAAAAGCCGGCGGACTCATTCCCGCGCCCCATAGGTTTGCAGGATGCGGTAACGCCCGGTGGCTGAAGGCAGGGACGCCGCGAGGTAAAACGCCTTTACCTGCCAGGCTATGGCGCTTGGCGGGGGCAACAAAGCGTCGCTGGCGCGGCGTGCCAGCGTCACATGGGGCTGGAAACTGCGGTTGTGGGCGCTGAGCCCCAGCGCGCTCAGCTGCGCATCCAGCGCCGCTTGCAACTCAAGCAGTGCGGCCGATGCCATGCTGGGCCTGAGTACCGCCACCTCACCCCAGAGTTCGGGTTGCCCAAACAGCAGCGGGAAGGCCACAAAATCGGGTGCCCGCAGGCCCTGCAGCGGCTCGACCTGCGCCAAGTCCAGGTTGCCGACAAAGCGCAGCGTCAGATGAAAATCGGCTGCGGCGACCGGTTTGGCCTCTCTGGGCCAGACGCAGCTGGCCGAGTAATCGGCCAGTTGCTCGCGCAGTGGCGTGTCTGGCCAGAGGGCGAAAAAGAGGCGAGTCATGGGCGTTGCCTGCTATTTAATTGATAGCGTTATGCGGCCGTGTTGATTGGGCTAGAGCCTAATTTTGATTAAAAATCGAGCAAACCCGCAGGCCGCGGCGGGCCTGGCGCTCAATTCAGTAAGGCAAGGCAAAGCCATCGCGCCCGGCGTTGATGCGCAGCGCCGTCGGCTTGCCATCCAGCGCCTGGGCGCTCAGCGACACGCTGGCGCCAGACACCAGCAGGCTGCGGTCGGCCGGCTTGAAGCTCACGATGGGCGTGCCTGGCGGCACGATGATGGTTTGCTCGCCGCCCTGGTATTTCAGCTGCAGCTTGCGGCCTTGGGGCGCCGTCGCCAGATCGGCCACCGTGGCATTGGTCATGGTGCTGTCGGGCGCCAGATCGAAAGGCCTGTGGCCTTCGCCGCTGCCGCGCGCCGATTCGGGAAATACCGTCACGGCCACGGCGCGCTGCGAACCGTCGGCCTGGGGCTGGCCGCCCACGCCGACGAAACTGCCGGCGTGGATGTCGGCGAGCGCGATCGGGTAGACCTCCATCACCACCAGCTTGGCCGGCAGCGCCAGTGTGATGACTTCGCCGCCGCGCGTTTTCAGCATCAGGCTGTCGGGCCCGACAGCCTGCAGCGTGCCGCGCAGGCGCACTACCGGTGAGTCCTGGGCTGTCGCGACGCTGGCCGGAGCCTGCAGATGGGTTTTGAAGAAAGCGATGGTGCGCTCCCAGGCCAGCTTGGCGGCGGCCGCGTCATAGCGCGGCGTGGTGTCGTTGTTAAAGCCGTGTTGGGTGCCGGGGTAGCGGTAAACCGTGTAGCTCGCGCCGGCGGCCTTGAGCGCCGCTTCATAGGCCGGCCAGGCGGCATTGATGCGTTCATCCACCGCCGCTTGCTGCACCAGCAGCGGGGCCTTGACCTTGGCGGCTTCGGCGGGCGCCGGAACGTTGCCGTAAAAGGGCACGCCGGCATTGAGCTCGGGCAGGCGGGTGGCCAGCAGATGGACGATGCCGCCGCCATAGCAAAAGCCCACCGCGCCTAGCTTGCCGTTGCCGTCGCTGCGGGCCTGCAGCCAGCGGGCGGCGGTGACGAAATCCTCTAGCGTCTTGGCCCGGTCCAGGGTGGCGAAGGCGGCGACGGCCTTTTCCTCGTCGCCCGGGTAGCCACCCAGCGGGGTCAGCGCATCGGGGGCAAAGGCCATGAAACCGTCCAGCGCCAGGCGCCGGGTGATGTCTTCGATGTGCGGGTTCAGGCCGCGGTTTTCATGAATCACCAGCACCGCCGGCAGCTTGGCTGTGCCGGCGCCGGCGGGCCGCGCCAGATAGCCCGTGATGCTGCCGTGGCCGGCGGGCGAGGCCAGGCTGAGGCGTTCGGTTTTCAGTCGCGGGTCATTGGGCGTCACCTGCTGTCCGGCGGCGAAGTCGGGGCTGAGGGCGGCCAGCAGGCCGGCGGCCGTGATGCCGGCCTTGGCGAATTTTTGTGCCTGGGCCAGAAAACCGCGCCGGTCCAGCTGGCCATGGACATAGGCGTCGAAGAGGATTAACAGTTCCTGGTCAAAGTCTTGGGCGCTCAGGCGTGGTGGCATGGGGACTCCTTGGCAAAAACGCAGCATACGCCGGGCGTAAAAAATCCGTCAAGTCGGCTTGGCCGGCGCGTTAGGATCGGTCCTTGATCCACGGAGACTTTATGCGCAAGCGCGACAGAGAAGAAGAGCCATCGGTTGCCCTGTACTGGGATTTTGAGAACTTGCACGCCAGCCTGTGCGAGGCCAAGCAAGAGGGCGCTTACAGCAAGCAGGACAACCGCTTCCGGGTGCAGGAGCCGCTGATCGAGGTGCAGGCCATTGTTGAGCTGGCGGCTTCGTTCGGCCCGATTGCCATCAACCGGGCCTACTGCAACTGGCAGTATTTCAGCCGCTACCGCGATGCCTTGCTGCAAAACGCGGTAGAGCTGATACAGCTGTTTCCACCCGGCGGCGGCGCCAAGAATGGGGCCGACATCAAGCTGTGCCTGGATGCCATGGAAGACATAGGGCGCTTTGGCCACATAGGCACGGTGGTCATCGTCAGCGGCGACAGCGACTTCATGCCGCTGTCACAAAAAATCAAGGCGGCCGGGCGCACTCTGGTGGGGGTGGGCGCGCGTCCCTTCACCAATCGCCATTGGGCCAAGAGCTGCCACGAATTTCGCTATTACGAGAGTTTGCTGGAGAGCCCGGCGCCCACAGCAACGGCACTGCAGGTCGACGCGGCGGCCGAGCTCCTGCAGCGGGCGCTGCGCCTGCTGGCGCCGAGCCTGGGCGATGGCTGGGTCGGCCAGACGGCGACCTGGCAGATGATCAAGCGCCTGGATCCCAGCTTTGAGCCCAGGGAGCATGGCTACGCCGATTTTCCGGCCATGCTCAAGGCCTTGGCGACCCTGCTGGAAGTCAGGGAGGGCGAGCCGGAGCCGCTGGTGCGACTGCGCTGACGGGGTTAGAGCTTGGTCTGGCTGGTGTCCGCAGGCCATTCGCTGAAGGGAAAGGGCAGCTCCTCGCTGCCAAAGCTTTCAAAGACGGCAATCTGGGCCAAGTAGCGGCCCAGGCTTTTCCCCAGTTGCTGCAGACGGGCGTTGGGCGCGTCCGTGACCACTGCCAGCAGCAACTGCAACAGCGCCACCAGGCTGAGCAGCCAAACGGCCAGCTGAAAGGCCAATGCCATCAGCAGCATCAACACCAGGCGCAGCCACAGCTTGCGCGGTGGCACAGGAGCGATCAGTTCATTCATCGTTGGTGCTTCAGCGCGCCACCAGGACCGGCAGCGGGGACTCCGCCACGACCTTGCTGGCCACGCTGCCCAGCATCAGCCTGGCTATGCCGCTGCGGCCGTGCGAGCCGACCACGATGAGGTCGACGCCTTCATCCTTGGCGGTTTGGACAATGCCGCTGGCCGCCGCCACGTTTTCAACCATGCGCGCCTGCATGCTCACCAGGCTTGCGCCTTGGCTGCATAGCTGGGCCACCTTGGCATGGGCTTGCGCGGCGTGTGCCTGGGCCGCTGACATATAGGTTTCAAAGCCTAGCGGGTTGGACTCGCCTATGGCCAGAAAAGGATAGGGATCGATGACATACACGGCCAGCAGTTTGGCGCCGTGTATGCGTGCCAGGTTGACGGCCAGCTGTGCGGCGTGTTCGGAGGCCGGGGAGCCGTCGGTGGCGATCAGGATGTGTTTGAACATGGGGTCTCGCTTCTGAAGTGGCTGAGTCCGCATTCTGCGCCGGGCGCCGCATTTCCAGAAGTCACCCGGGTCTGCGGGTGTGGCGGTGTTGCGCGGTTTTCCGGCAACACGCTTGAAAATTTAGAGAAAAAAGGCCGCTATCCCAATAGGGACGGGCGTAGCCAGCTATTAAATTAGAAGTAACGTCGGGGCGGCCTGTGCGCTGGGCGCGACCCCGCATAGATCGTCAACAGGCGCTTAGCTTTGCAGCTGCCTGGCCAGCAATACCGCCACATGAATCGCTTCGCGCTGCGCGCCGTCCTTGATCTGGTGGCGGCAACTGGTGCCGTCGGCCACCACGATGGCGTCGGGCTGCTGGCGCACGGCCGGTAGCAGGCTGAGTTCGGCCATTTGCATGGACACCTCGTAGTGACTGGCCTCGTAGCCGAAGCTGCCGGCCATGCCGCAGCAGCTCGATTCAATCAGCTCGGGCTGGGCGCCCGGAATCAGTTTGAGCACGTCCATGATGGGGCTGACCGCGCCAAAGGCTTTCTGGTGGCAATGACCGTGCAGCAGTATCGGCTGTGCGGCGGGCTTGAGCCTGGCCTTGAGGGTTTCCAGCCGACCGGCAGCGGCTTCGCGGGCCAGAAACTCCTCCAGCAGCAACGCGTGCCGGCTGATGGTTTGGGGCGCTTCGCCCAGTCCCATGACCAGCATTTCGTCACGCAGCGTCAGCAGGCAGGAGGGCTCCAGGCCAACGATGGCGATGCCTTTTTCGGCAAAGGGCAGCAGGGCATCGACCACTTCGCGCGCCTTGGCCTTGGCCTTGTCGACCATGCCGCTGGCCAGGTAGGTGCGGCCGCAGCACAGGCTTTTGCCGTCTGCCACGGTCTTGCTGGCGATGTGTACGGTGTAGCCGGCCGCCTGCAGCACTTTGAGCGCTGAAACGGCATTTTTGGATTCGAAGTAGCCATTGAAGGTATCGACAAACAGCACCACCGGCCGGGTGGCGGCCAGGACTTCCTCGCGGCTGGCGGTCTTGAGGCGCTCGTGCAGCATTGTGCCGGGCGTGCTCAGGCGTTTCCAGAAGGTTTGGCTGGTCCATTGCGGCAGGCTGCGGCGAGCCGACAGGCCCAGCAGTTTTTCGCTCCAGACGGCCAGGCCGGGCACCTTGTCGCGCAAATTGAGCAGCGGCGCCAGGCGGCTGGCCCAGTGGGCGTAGTCCGGCAGATAGGCGACCAGCTTGTCTTTCAGCGTGTAGCCGTGCCTGGCCTTGTAGTGGTGCAAAAACTCCACCTTCATCTTGGCCATGTCCACGCCGGTCGGGCAGTCGCGCTTGCAGCCCTTGCAGCCCACGCACAGGTCCAGCGCCTCTTTGACGGCGGGGCTGGTGAAAGCCTGTTCGGCATTCATGCCTTCGAGCTGACCCGAGAAGGCCAGGCGCAGCGTGTTGGCGCGGCCGCGCGTCACATGTTTTTCGTCGCGCGTGACGCGGTAGCTGGGGCACATGGTGCCGGCGTCAAACTTGCGGCAGTGGCCGTTGTTGTTGCACATCTCCACGGCCTTGGCAAAGCCCTGGGCGGCATCGCCGCCGCTGCCGGGCGCGCTGGTCTGCTCGGTGACCGGGTCGTTCTGCACATTCCAGGCGCTCCAGTCCAGCGCGGTCTTGATCGGGATGACCTTGTAGCTGGGTGGAAAGCGCATCAGCTGGGTGTCGTCCATCTTGGGCGGATTGACGATGCGCTGGGGGCTGAGCAGATTGAGCGGATCGAGGTAGCTCTTGATCTGCGAAAACGCGTGCGTGATCTTGGGGCCAAACTGCCACTCGACCCATTCGCCGCGGCACAGGCCGTCGCCGTGCTCGCCGCTGTAGGCGCCCTTGTAGTGGCGCACCAGTTCCGAGGCTTCTTCGGCGATGGCGCGCATTTTTGAGGCGCCGCCCCGCCGCATGTCCAGGATGGGCCGCACATGCAAGGTGCCGACCGAGGCGTGGGCATACCAGGTGCCCTTGCTGCCGTGCTTGCGAAAGACCTGGGTCAGCGCGTCGGTGTATTCGGCCAGGTGTTCCAGCGGCACGGCGCAGTCTTCGATGAAGCTGACCGGTTTGCCGTCGCCTTTGAGGCTCATCATGATGTTGAGGCCGGCCTTGCGCACTTCCCAGAGGTTTTTCTGCGGCGCGTCCTCAATCATTTCCACCACGGCTCCGGGCAGGCCCAGCTCGCCCATCAACTCCACCAACTGCTTGATCTTGGGCGTGAGTTCGGCCTTGGACTGGCCGGAAAACTCCACCAGCAAAATGGCATCGGGCTGGCCTATCAAAGCGGTGCGCACCGTGGCCGCAAAGGCCGGGTTTTGCAGCGACAGCTCAATCATGGTGCGATCGACCAGCTCGACCGCGGTCAGCGTGCCGTCGCCCAGCTTGACGATGTGCTGGGCCGCATCCATGGCCTGGTAAAAGGTCGGGAAGTTCACCACGCCCAGCACCTTGGTGCGCGGCAGTTCGGCCAGGCGCAGCTTGAGCGATTGGGTCAAGGCCAGCGTGCCTTCGCTGCCTATCAGCAGGTGGGCCAGGTTGACCGAGCCGTCTGCCGTGTAAGGCTTTTCGTTCTGGTTGTTGAAGATGTCCAGGTTGTAGCCGGCCACGCGGCGCATCACCTTGGGCCAATGCGCTTGCAGCTCGGGCCTGAGCTGGTCGGACAAGGCCTTGACGTAGTCGCCCAGGGCCCGTGCTTCGCCGGTGGCCGCGTCGTAGCGGCCCAGCGTCAGCAGGCTGCCGTCCGAGCGCCAGGCAGTGGCGCCCAGCACGTTGTGCACCATGTTGCCGTAGGCGATGCTGCGGCTGCCGCAGGAGTTGTTGCCGGCCATGCCGCCCAGCGTGGCCTGGGCGCTGGTGGAGACGTCCACCGGATACCACAGGCCGTGTTTTTTCAGCGCGGCGTTCAGGTGGTCCAGCACGATGCCGGGTTCGACCTCGACCGTGCGCTCTTGCGCGTTCACATTCAGGATGTTGCGCACATGCTTGGCGTGGTCTATGACCAGGCCGGCGCCGACGGTCTGGCCGCACTGGCTGGTGCCGCCGCCGCGCGGCACGATGGGCACCGCCAGATCGCGGCAGATATCCATGGCGAGCTTCACGTCGTTGGCGTTGCGCGGCACGAACACGCCGACCGGCATCACCTGGTAGATGGAGGCATCGGTGGCGTAGCGGCCGCGGTCGGCGGCGCTGAACAGCACCTCGCCCTGGGTTTCCTGCGCCAGTCTGGCGGCCAGCCGGCCCGCCACTTCGTTGCTGACGCGCGCCACGTCGTCGTAGGCTCGGTCGGCATTTTCCTGGGTGATGTTCAGGGGCAGGGGAGCGTTCATCGGGGTTTTGGTGTTGAAGGCTTGAAGGGGCAGGCTTGGGACTCAGGCCGAGGCCTGGCCGGCGGCGCGCAGCTGCTGGATCACCACATCGAGCTTGTTGGCCAGGTGGCTTTGCAGCACGCGCCGCATGGCCGCGGCGTCGCGCGCGGTGAGGGCGCTGATCATCTGCTCGTGTTCGTCCATGGCGAACTTCCACTTGTCTTCGTCCTGGTTGGAGCGAAAACGCAGTGCCTGCAAGCGTGCATTGACCTGGTTGTAGGTGGCGGTGAGCACCGGGTTCTTGGCGGCGACATTGATGGCGTTGTGGATGGCCGAGTTGAGCCGGTAGTAGGCCGGCAGGTCGCGGCGGGTATAGGCCGCCAGCATTTCAAAGTGCATGGCCTTGATCTCGGCCAGTTCTGCCTCGGTGATGCGCTGGGCTGCCAGCTCGCCGGATTGGGCCTCCAGCCCGGCCATGACCTCAAAGGTGTTCAGTACATCGGCTTCGCTCAGTTCCACGGCAATCGCACCGCGATTGGGCAGGAGTTCGACCAGGCCTTCGGCGGCCAGCATCTTGATGGCTTCGCGCAGCGGAGTGCGCGACACATTGAGTTCTTCGCTGAGCTGTCGCTCGTTGAGTTTGGCGCCGGGAGCGATGCGGTTTTCTATCAGCATCTGGCGCAGACGGTGGGCGACTTGCTCGTGCAGGGCGGAGCGGGGAATGAGTATGACTTCGGCTGACATGTCTATATTTTGTATGCAAAAAAAACCTATGTCAAATCGATCGTTAACCCTAGTAATGGTTTTATTTCGTTGACAAATAATTTTTGTATGCAAAAAATGAGCAATTACTTGAGGAGACCACCTGATATGTTGACACTTGACTTTCATCCCACCGGCCGTCATTTCTTGCAGATTCCCGGCCCTTCGCCGGTGCCGGATCGCATTTTGCGGGCCATGAGCCTGCCCACCATTGACCACCGCGGCCCCGAGTTTGGCGCGCTGGGCCTGAAGGTGCTGGCCGATGTGCAGAAAATTTTCCAGACCACGCAGCCCGTCATCATCTATCCGGCCTCGGGCACCGGCGCCTGGGAAGCGGCGCTGGCCAACACTCTGAGCCCGGGCGACCATGTTCTGATGTACGAAACCGGGCACTTTGCGGCCTTGTGGCAAAAGCTCGCGGCGCGGCTGGGCCTGAAAACCGAGGTGATGTCGCATCCCGGTGCCGAGGTCTGGCGCCATGGCGTGCAGGCCAGCCTGATCGAGGAGCGCCTGCGCGCCGATACCCAGCACAGCATCAAGGCGGTGTGCGTGGTGCACAACGAAACCTCCACCGGCGTCACCAGCAATATTGCGGCGGTGCGCCAGGCGATGGACGCGGCCAAACATCCGGCGCTGCTGCTGGTCGACACGATTTCCGGCCTGGCCTCGGCCGATTACCGTCACGATGCCTGGGGTGTCGACGTCACCATCAGCGGCTCGCAAAAAGGCCTGATGCTGCCGCCCGGCATCAGCTTTAACGCGGTGTCGGCCAAGGCGCTTGAGGCCAGCAAAAAGGCCACGCTGCCCAAGGCCTTCTGGGCCTGGGACGAGATCATTGAGATGAACAAGACGGGCTACTGGCCGTCCACCCCGAATACCAATTTGCTCTATGCGCTCAGCGAAGCCTGCGACATGTTGCTCGAGCATGGGCTGGAGACCGTGTTTGCGCGCCACCAGCGCTGGGCCACCGGGGTGCGGGCCGCCGTGCGGGCCTGGGGCTTGCAGATCCAGTGCGCCGATGCCGCCGTGTATTCGCCGGTGCTGACCGGCGTGATGACACCCGAAGGCATAGACGCCGATGCGGTGCGGCGGATTATTTACGAGCGCTTCGATTGCTCGCTGGGCACCGGCCTGGGCAAGGTCAAGGGGCGGATGTTCCGCATCGGCCACCTGGGCGACTGCAATGATTTGACGCTGATGGCGGCGCTGTCGGGCTGCGAGATGGGTCTGAAGCTGGCTGGCGTCAAGCTGGCGGGGTCGGGCGTGCAGGCGGCGATGGACCATTTTTCCAGCCACGCGGCCGTCGTGCCACAGCGCAAGGCCGCTTGAGACGAATCGTTTGCTATTAATAAGGTAGCTAACTGCCCATAAAGAGTGCGGGCTACCAACCTATTTTTATAAGAGGAGACAAACTCATGCAACGCAGAACCTTTCTCAACGCCACTACCGCTACCACCGCCGTACTAGCGGCCCCCATGCTCAGAGCGCAAACCCTGCCTAACGGGCCGGTGCGCATCATCGTCGGCTTCGCGCCCGGTGGCGGCACCGATATTCTGGCGCGGGTGATTGGCCAAAAACTCGGCGACATGTGGAAGACGCAGGTCATTGTCGAAAACAAGGCGGGTGCCTCGGGCACCATCGCCGCCGATTACGTGGCCAAGCAGCCCGGCGACGGCAACACCTTGCTGATGGCCCACATCAACAGCCAGGCCATCACGCCGGCCTTGCAGAAGGTGAATTACGATGCGGCCAAGGACTTCCAGTCGGTGGTGCTGGTGGGCGTCACGCCCAACTTGCTGATCTGCAACGAGCACCAACCGGCCAAGACCGTGAAGGACCTGGTCGAGTTGTGCCGCGCCAACCCCGGCAAGATCAGCTTCGGCTCGGCCGGCACGGGCAGCGCGCAGCACCTGGCGCTGGAAATGTTCATGCTGGCGGCCAAGGTCAAGGCCATCCACGTGCCCTACAAGGGCTCGGGCCCCATGCTCACCGACCTGATTGGCGGCAACATCCAGTACAGCTTTGACACCATGACGGCGGCCACGCCCCATGTGAAAAGCGGCAAGGCCATTGCCCTGGCGCAGACGCGCCAGCAGCGCGTGGGTGCCTACGCCAACGTGCCGACCATGGCCGAGTCGGGCTTCCCCGGCTTCGAGGCAACCACCTGGTACGGCCTGGTCGGCCCTGCCAAGATGCCCGCGGCCATGGCCAAGCGCATGAACGAGGATGTCAACAAGGTCATGCTGATGCCCGACGTGATGGAAAAGCTGGCGGCCTCGGGCGCGCAGGACGGTGGCGGTTCCGCCGAGAAGTTCAGCGACTTCATGCGCACCGAGCAGGCCAAGTGGGCCAAGATCATCAAGGACGGTGGCGTGAAGGCCGACGCGTGACCGAGCCAGCCGCCAAAAGGCCACTTCCCCTGGCGGGTGTCCGCGTGCTGGACATCAGCCAGGTGATGGCTGGGCCTTATGCCTGCATGCTGCTGGCCGATCTGGGCGCCGACGTGATCAAGATAGAGCCGCCCGGCAGCGGCGACCAGACGCGCGGCGCCATGGGCTTCAAGATGAAGGGGGCCGACAGCCTGGGCTACCTGAACATGAACCGCAACAAGCGTAGCGTTACGCTCAACCTGAAGTCCAAGGCCGGGCGCGAGGTGCTGCTGCGCATGGTGAAGGACGCCGACATCCTGCTTGAAAACTACCGCCCCGGCGCGATGAAGCGGCTGGGCCTGGGCTACGAGGTGGTCAAGGAGATCAATCCGCGTCTGGTCTACACCAGTATTTCCGGTTTTGGTCAGACCGGACCCTGGGCCGACCGCCCGGGTTTTGATCTGATGGCGCAGGCCATGTCGGGCGTTATGAGCGTGACCGGCTATCCCGGTGGTCCGCCGGTGAAGGCCGGCGTGCCGGTGGCCGACATCGGTTGCGCGCTGTTTGCCGTCTACGCCACGCTGTCCGCCTACATTGGGGCCAAGGCCAGTGGGCAGGGCCAGCATGTGGATGCCTCCTTGTTCGACTCGGCGCTGGCTTTCTCGGTCTGGGATATCTGCGATTACTGGGGCACGGGAAAAGCGCCCGAGCCGCTGGGGACCTCCAACAAAATGACCGCTCCCTATCAGGCCATGGCCTGCTCGGACGGCTATTTCGTGATGGGCGCCAACAACCAGAAGCTGTGGCAGCAGCTGTGCCTCTTGTTGAATCGGCAGGAACTGCTGGAAGACGGGCGGTTTTCGACCATTTCCTTGCGACTTGCCAACCGCCATGCGCTGGAGACCGAACTGGAGCTGAGCTTTATCAAGCAGCCCAAGGCCTATTGGGTCGAGACTTTGCTTGAAGCCGGTATTCCGGCGGGCCCCATCTTGAGCTATCCGGAAGCGTTTGACAGCGAGCACGCCAAGGCGCGCGGCATGCGCATGGAAATTGATCATCCGGTGGAGGGCAAGGTGCCCAACATCGGCTTTGCCGTCAAGCTCTCGGGCACACCGCAGCAGGTAAGGCGGCACCCGCCCTTGCTGGGTGAGCACACCGAGGAAGTGCTGGCCGAATTGGGCATTGGTGCGGGCGAACGCGCCGAACTTGAAGCGCTGGGCGCGTTTGCCGTATGAGCGAGGAGGACAAGATGGGCACGGTTCGCTTGAGCGTGGCGGGCGGCATCGCCTCCGTGCTGTTCGATCGCCCGCAGGCGCGCAATGCCATGACCTGGGCCATGTATGAGCAGCTTGGCCGGATCTGCGAGCAGTTGCACGCCGACGCATCGGTGCGGGTGGTGACGTTTCGCGGTGCCGGTGGCGAGGCCTTTGTGGCCGGCACGGACATAGAGCAGTTCAAGGCCTTCGGCCAAAACCGCGACAGCGGCGAGGACGGCGTGGCCTATGAGCGGCAGATCGACCAATGCTTGCAGCGGCTGGAGTCGCTGCCCATGCCCACCGTGGCCGTGATCGAGGGCTGGGCCATAGGCGGCGGTCTGGCCATTGCCAATAGCTGTGATTTCCGTCTCGCCACCCCGGCTTCGCGCTTTGGCGTGCCGATTGCCAAGACCCTGGGCAACTGTCTTTCGGTGGCCAACCTGGCGCGACTGAGTGCCGTGTTCGGCATGTCTCGTGTCAAGCGCATGCTGATGCTGGCGGAAATTCTTGCGGCCGACGAGGCCTTGGCCTGTGGTTTTCTCACACAGGTCAGCGAGGCTGGCGAGATTGATGCGGCCCTGGTGGTTCTGTGCGAACGCCTTAGCGCGCTGGCGCCAGTTACCCAGAGCGTCAGCAAGGAAGGCCTGCGCCGGCTGCATGCTCATGGCTTGCCGGCTGACGAAGACCTGATTCGCCGCTGCTACGGCAGCGCTGACTTTCGTGAAGGCGTGGCCTCCTTTGTCGCCAAGCGGCGTCCCGCCTGGGCTGGGGTTTAGCCGGATTGCGAGCCGCGGTACATGCCGCAAAAAATCAGATGCAGGACATGCCAGCTATCGGCGCAAGGCCGAAGATGATACTGGAGCGGTCCCGGCTGGCCCTTGACATCGGCCTGTATAAAAAATTAATCGCAAAGACAAGGAAACCGTTTCATGAAGCTTGTTGATTTCTCCAGGGCTGGCAGCTTGCTGGCCGGCTTGTTGTTGTCCGTGGCCAGTTCCACCGCGTCGGCAGATATCGTGCTTGGGCACTCGGGGGATTTGTCCGGCAATACCGCGGCTCTGACGACCGACTATGTGCGCGGCATGAACGCCTACTTCGATGATCTCAACAAGCGCGGCGGTATTCGGGGCGAGAAGATCAAGCTGATCAGTCTTGATGATGGTTTCAATCCCGACAAGACGGCTGAAAACACCAAGGCCTTGATAGAAAAACATGAGGCGGTGGCCCTGGTGGGGTTTCGCGGTACGGCCAATATGCTGAAGATCGTGCCGATTGTGCAGGCGGCGGGCATCGCTCAAATTGGCAATACCAGCGGTGCCAAATCACTGCGCGACCCTTATGTCCCGAATTTGTTCCATGTCCGTGCCAGCACCACCGATGAGGTCGAAGCGGCCGTCAATCACGCCTGGACCATAGGCATCAATAAAATTGCGGCGCTCTACCAGGACGATGCCTTTGGCAAGGAGGGCCTGGAGGCGCTGAATGCTTCCCTGCAAAAGCGGGGGGCGAAGCCGGTGGCCGTGGCGCCGGTGCCACGCGGAACGGTGGACGTGAGCAAGGCCATCGATGTCATCGCCGCGGCCCAGCCACAGGCCGTGCTGCTGATTGGTCAGGCCAAACCGAATGCCGCCTTTATCAAGGGCCTGCGCCTGAAGGGGGTGAGCCCGCAGTTTTTTGTCCTGAGCGTGTCTTCTGGCCTGTATGCAGAGCTCAAGGAGCCTTCAGCCGGTGTGATCGCGGTTCAGGTGGTGCCTTATCCGTTTACCGAGCTGGGCAACGCCGTGGTGCGCGAATACCAGACCGTCATTTCGGCCAGTGGCGACAAAAAGTTCAGCTACAACAGCATGGAGGGTTTCCTCAATGCCAAGCTGGTGGCCCGGGCCATGCAGAAGATATCCGGGCCGGTCAGCCGCGCCAAGATCATCAGCACGCTGGAGTCTTTCACCAACGAAGACCTGGGCGGCTTTGCACTGACCTATGGCAAGCACAGCAATCTCGGCTCGCGCTTCGTCAATCTGACCATGATTCGCGCCGACGGCTCTTTTGCCCGATAGGTCAGACCTTTGTAGCGCTGCTTAGACGGGCGGCGCCGGCGTCTTGGGGCTGAAGTCGCACCAGGGCGCCACGGCGCACTGCCAGCACAGGGGTTTGCGCGCCATGCACACATAGCGCCCGTGCAGGATCAGCCAGTGGTGGGCATCCACCAGGTATTCAGGTGGAATGCGTTTGAGCAGTTTCAGCTCGACTTCCAGCGGCGTTTTTCCAGGCGCCAGCCCGGTGCGGTTGCCAATGCGAAAAATATGCGTGTCCACCGCCATGGTGGCTTCGCCAAACGCCGAATTCAGCACAACATTGGCCGTTTTCCTGCCGACGCCGGGCAGGGCTTCAAGGGCTTCGCGGGTGCGCGGCACCTGGCCGCCATGCTGCTCCATCAGTATCTGGCAGGTCGCCATCAGGTTTTTGGCCTTGGTGCGGTACAAGCCTATGGTCTTGATATAGCTTTCCAGTCCGGCCAGCCCCAAATCCAGGATGGCCTGCGGCGTGCCCGCGATCGGAAATAGTTTGCGCGTGGCCTTGTTCACGCCCACATCCGTGGCTTGTGCCGAGAGCAGAACGGCGGCCAGCAGTTCAAACACGCTCGTATACTCCAACTCAGTTACGGGCTGTGGATTGGCTGCCTTCAAAGTGGCAAAGAATGGCTCGATGTTTTCCTTCTTCATGGACCAATTCTCCCATGCCACTTCAATTTGCCGATCGCCTGAACAATGTCGAAACCTCCGCCATCCGCGAGCTCTTCAAACTGCTGGGCAAGCCCGGCATCATCAGCTTTGCCGGAGGTTTTCCCGACCCCGCCATGTTTGACGTGCAGGGGATTCAGGAGGCCAGCAACAAGGCCTTGAGCGAGGAGCCAGGCGCGGCCCTGCAATACGGCGCGACGGAAGGCTATCAGCCGTTGCGCGAACAGCTTGCCGCCTTCATGGCGACCAAAGGCGCCACCGTGGCGGCCAGTGAACTGATCGTGACCACCGGCAGCCAGCAGGCGCTGGACCTGCTGGGTAAAACCATGATTTCACCGGGCGACAAGGTGATTGTGGAGGGCCCGACCTTTCTGGCCACCATCCAGTGCTTTCGCTTGTACGGGGCCGAGCTCATCAGCGCCCCCATCGATGCCAACGGTGTCAAGACGGACGAGCTCGAGCAGCTGATTGCCGAGCACAAGCCCAAGCTGGTTTACCTGATTCCCACTTTTGGCAACCCCAGCGGTGCCATGTTGAGCCTGGAGCGGCGCAAAAAAGTGCTGGAGCTGGCCGTCAAGTATGAGACGCTGATCGTGGAAGACGATCCCTATGGCGATCTGTTCTTTGATGCACCGCCGCCACCGTCCTTGCTGGCCTTGAGCGATAGCGTGCCCGGCAGCCGCGACTGGCTGGCCCATTGTGGATCGCTCAGCAAGGTGTTGTCGCCCGGCCTGCGTGTGGGCTGGCTGATCGCCCCGCCTGCCTTGCTGGCCAATGCCACCATGTGCAAGCAGTTCAGCGACGCCCACACCAGCACCTTTGCCCAAGCCACGGCGGCTCAATACCTGAAGGCCGGCCGCATGCCTGCTACCTTGGCACATGTGCGTCAGGTCTATGCCGAGCGCGCCAGGGCGATGGGCGAGGCGCTAGGGCGCGAGCTGGGCGAGGCTGTGGCTTTTGTGCAGCCTGGCGGTGGTCTGTTCTTCTGGGTTCGCCTGACGGGTGCTGGCGGCGCCATCAGCGATGCGGGTGAGCTGGCCAAGCGAGCGATCGAAAAAGGCGTGGCCTTTGTGCCTGGGGCGCCGTTTTATGCGCTCAACCCGGACAGCTCTACCCTGCGCCTGAGTTTTGCCACGGCCGATGTCGCCAAGATCGAAGAGGGCATCGCCCGTCTGGGCCAAGCCTTGTGCCGTTGACGAAGGCCGATTACGATTAACTGGCCGATCACTGCATGGGGCGTGTGCGGCGAGCCAATCTGCAGGAACCATCATGCCGCAACTCATTGCATCGGTCGAAGGCGTCGAAGTCAAGCATGTTTACCTGAAAAATAACAGGACAACGCTGGGGCGCAAGCGGCATAACGACATCGTGCTGGATAACCTGGTGGTCAGTGGCGATCACTGCGTCTTTGATTTGCATGGCCTGGCCGAGGTCAGCATAGAAGACCTGGGCAGCACCAATGGCACTTACATCAATGGCGAGATGATCAAGTCGCGCCGCGTGCTGAAGGATCAGGACGTCATCACCATAGGCAATTTCAAGGTTCTTTTCATCGCTGACTCGGGGAATGACACCATAGGTTCTCCGCTGGAGACCAGGGCTACGGTGTTGGGCTCACTGGGTTTTCCAGGGACTAACGGTGCGATGCAGGCCAGCCTGAGGGTGTTGTCAGGTACCTCGGCCGGGCTGGAGGTGCCGGTGGTGAAGGCGGTGACGACTTTCGGCCGGCCGGGGGTGGCCGTCATTTCGATCTCGCACCGGCGCGACGGCTACTACGTGGCGCGCATGAGCAGCCAGCAGCCCCCCACCTTGAATGGGCAACTCATTGGCCCCGGTGCGATACCCTTGAACCACAACGATGTGCTGAATCTGGCGGGCACGGAAATGGCCTTTTTATTGAAGGACGCTTGAGTTCCACTGTCGTTAGCGGTGGCCCGAATATCCGCTATAACGCCGGGATGAGAAAAAATACTTCAAGCAGCGGCCTTGTCTATTCCACTGAGGCCGGAAGAATGTGCCCGGACTGCCGCCAGCCCATGGCCGCTTGCATTTGCAAGCAGTCCAAACCCCTCCCAAAATCCGATGGCGTGGTGCGCGTCTCCAGAAGCAGCAAGGGGCGTGGCGGAAAAATCGTGACGCTGGTCACCGGCTTGGCGCTCGATGACTTGGCTCTGGCCCAGTTTGGCAAGCAGCTCAAAGCGGCGTGCGGCTCGGGCGGCACGGTGAAAGACGGTGTGATCGAAGTGCAGGGCGACCATTGCGATCAGGTGATGCAGACGCTGCAAAAGCATGGTTACACGGCCAAGCGAGCGGGTGGCTAGCGTGAATCCTGAAGACCTGCAGTTGCTGCTGAGCCGTGAAATGCCTTATGGCAAATACAAGGGCAAGAAGATTGCCGACTTGCCCGGCAACTACCTGAACTGGTTTGCCCGCGAAGGTTTTCCCAAGGGAGAAATTGGACGGCTGCTGGCGCTCATGCACGAAATCGACCACAACGGCCTGAGTGCGCTGCTCGATCCGCTGCGCAAGCCTTAAGGGGATTCCCCGTTTAAGATTTCAAGCAAGGTGGTTTGCTACCATAAAGGTAGCATTCTTTGCCTATTGCTATTGGGTTAAAGGCATGTTCCGTTCTTTTTAAGCGCCTGACGCCGACTTGGCTTTGGGGGCTCGCTCGGGTCTTCTTGATTTGACGTTACATTATTTGACAACTGAGTGCTGTGCTAGGCATCCAGTAGAAAAAAAACAGTCACTCAGGGAGACTCTTGTGAATGATTTCGTGCGCAATTCTTTGTTGCTGGCCACCCCCGCGCCGAGCATGGAGCCTCAGGCCCATCGTTTGCCGATCGAGTTCACCGGTTCCGGCAGCGAGTACTTCCGCATCTGGCTGGTCAACCTGCTGCTCTTGCTGCTGACCCTGGGCATTTATTACCCTTGGGCCAAGGTGCGGCGCCTGCGCTACTTTCATGGCAATACGCTGGTGGGCGGCGAGCCGTTGGGCTTTCATGGAAACCCCAGGAAGATGCTCAAAGGCTACTTGTTGGTGGGGCTGCTTTTCGTGCTGTATTCCGTCGCTGGCAACTTTTCGCCTATGGCGGGTTTCGTGGCTTTTTTGATCGTCACGGCGATTTGGCCTGCGCTGCTGAAATCATCCATGCAGTTCCGACTCGCCAATACCAGCTGGCGTGGCTTGCGCTTTCGCTTCAAGGGCTCGCTGGGCGATGCCTACCGTGCGGCACTGCCGCTGTTTGTGCCCGGCCTGCTGATTCTTGGGGCGGTGACGGGCGTCGCCGATCCCCAGAAGCCGCCGAGCTGGTATCTGATCATCGTGGCCGGCGTGATGCTGCTGACCCTGGCCGTACTGCCCTGGCTGCTCTGGAATTTCAAGCAGTATCAGCACAATCATTACGCGCTGGCTTCCCTGCAAACGACCTTCACGGCTACGCTGGGGTCTTTCTATCAGACCTTTTTCAAGGCTTTCGGCATCATGCTTCTATCGCTGGTATTGCCGGTTGGCGTGGTGGTGGCGGCCATGTTTGCGCTGAAAACCAGCGGCACGCTGAACCCATCTTCAGGGGTGCTGTTTGCCCTGATGGCGGGGCTTGGCCCCTTGGTCGGAATACTGGCCATGCTGGTGGTGCTCAAACCCTACTTGACGTCGCGCCTGCAGAATCTGGTGTGGACGCGTACCGGTAATGCATCCCTGCGTTTCAAGAGCAAGCTGCGCTTTCGGTCGCTGCTCTGGCTAACGCTCAAAAACTGGCTGCTGATTGTGCTGACGCTGGGGCTTTACTGGCCCTTTGCCGCAGTGGCGCTGGCGCGTCTGCGGCTGCAGGCCGTGACAGTCAAGACCCGGGAGAGTCCGGACACCTTGGTCAGCCAGGTCAGTGCAAGCGAAGGCGACGCCGCAGGCGATGCTGCCGGCGACCTGTTTGGCCTTGATATCGGCCTTTGACGCGGCATGCCAGCGATTGAGTCTAGCCTGCTGCCCGCCCGTTATTTTGACGGCGTGAGCGCACGCGCGCATGCCGTGAGGCTGCAGCTTCAGGACGGTTTTTTGCTGATCAGCGGCGACGGTATTCAGCGCAGCCTGGCGCTCAGTGATGTGCAATGGCCGGAACGTACCCGCCACGGCGGGCGGGTGGCTTACCTGAAAGATGGCGGCTCCGTGCAGTGTGCCGACAGCGCAGCCTGGGACCACTGGCGCCGTCTCGGCGGGGCTCGCGAGCCGCTGGTGGTGAAGCTGCAGCAAAGCTGGCGCTGGGTGCTGGCCTGCACGCTGATGTTGGTAGCTCTATTGGTGCTGCTGCAGCAATGGGGCTTGCCTGTGCTTTCTCGCGCCCTGGTGGCCGCGACCCCTCTGAGCGTGGACCAGTCGCTGGGCGAGGCGTCTTTGGCGCTGATCGACGGGCAGCTGATGCGGCCCAGCAAGCTCTTGCCTGCCGAGCAGGCGCGGCTGCAGGCTGCATTGGCGCAGGCCGTCAGCGCCATGCCAGCGGGCAGTGTGCCGACATGGCAACTGGTGTTTCGCCAGAGCCGCATAGGCCCCAACGCCTTTGCCTTGCCGGGCGGCACGCTGGTCATGACCGATGAGTTGGTTGAACTGGTGGAGCGAGATGACAAAGTGATTACGGCCGTGCTGGCGCATGAGCTTGGTCATGTGCGGCACCGTCACGGTTTACGCATGCTGATACAGACTGCGGCGCTGAGCGGGCTGGCTGGCGTGGTGTTGGGAGACTTCAGCAGCGTGCTGGCAGGCATGCCTGTGCTGCTGGGGCAAGCCAGCTATTCGCGGGAGGCCGAGCGTGAGGCCGACCGCGAGGCGGTGCGCGTTCTCAAGGCCGCGGGCATCTCACCGGCGGTGATGCTGACCCTGTTTGACCGGCTGGAGGCCAAAAGGCGCAAGGCGGAAAAGGGCGATGACAAAGCGCTGGGACAGGATTCGTGGCTGGGCATTGCCTTTGCGTCCCATCCACCCGATGCCGATCGCGTGAGTTATTTCAGGGAAGCCGCCGCCGGGCCTTGATGCCAGCGAATCTGCATTGGGCGGCTTGGCGGCGCAACTACCGGGTGTGAGCTCCCTCCCTGAAGGCTTGATCTGAGGGGCTTATTTTTTCATCTCGTCCTTGCCCATGGCATCTTTCCCCATCTGGTCTTTGGCCATGCCATCTTTCCCCATCTGGTCTTTGGCCATGCCATCTTTCTTCATACCGTCCTTGGCCATGCCATCTTTCTTCATACCGTCCTTGGCCATGTGATCCTTTTTCATCGCGTCTTTCTTCATGGCCCCTTTGCCCATGGCGTCTTTCTTCATGCCGTCTTTCGCCATGGCATCCGAGCTCATGGCGTCCTTGCCCATGGCATCTTTTTTCATGGCGTCTTGTGCCATGGCGCTGGCCCCTGCGACCAGCAGGCAGGCGGACAACAGAGTTGCTGTGAGTTTCTTCATGATGATTTCCTTAGGTGGTGAGGGTTGAAGTCTTCAGTCGAACGGCAGCGAGGCCGGTGTTTCAGGGTCTCTGAGCGGGCTCAGCTACCTCCGAACCAGTTGTAACCCTGGTCTTCCCAGTAGCCGCCAGGGTAGGTGTTGGTGACGAAAATCGCCTGTATGTGCTTGGGGTTTTTGTAGCCCAGCTTGGTCGGCATGCGCAGCTTCATGGGAAAGCCGTATTTGGGCGGCAGCGGCTGGCCGTCGTAGCTCAGCGCCAGTACGGTTTGCGGGTGCAGCGCGGTAGCCATGTCTATGCTGGTGAAGTAGTCGTCGGCGCACTTGAAGCCCACGTATTTGGCGCTCAAGTCGGCGCCCACCTGGCGCAGAAAGCGCTCAAACGAAACCCCGCCCCATTTGCCGATGGCGCTCCATCCCTCGACGCAGATGTGGCGCGTGACCTGGTCTATCTGCGGCATGGCGCGCAACTCGGCCAGGGTCCATTTGCGCTTGTCGGCGACCAAACCGGTCACTTCCAGCCGGTAGCCGCTTTCCTCGACTTCTCGCACCTCGTCTTCGCTGTAATAGGCGTTGAAGGGAAAGGGCCGGGTGATCATGGACTCGGGATAGGTGGGCGCCAGGCGATGCGGGTCAAAGAGCCAGGCCTGCACCTTGTCATTCATGCGGGAAACCCGGCTCAGCACCGTCTCCATGCTGTCTTCATCCACCAGCGTGCAGCCGGTGAGCATGGACAGGCCGCCCAGGGTCAGCGAGCGGCGCAGGAATTCGCGCCGCGCCGGCTGCAGCTGGCCTGCATGGCTGATGCGGGCGACGGCCTCGTCCAGCCATCCGCGGCTGTCCATGGCCATGTGTGGAGGTGGTTTGATGATCATTTTTCCGACTCCTTAGCGACCACGAACCATGTAGAGCAACGTGCGCGGCACCAGCGCCACCATGACCAGGTGAACCAGGATAAAAGCGGCCAGTGCCGCCATGGCAAAAAAGTGCACCAGCCGGGCGCCTTCATAGCCGCCCAGCAGCTCGCGCAGCAACGGGAATTGCACGGATTTCCACAGCACCAGGCCTGAGAGCACCAGCAGCACGCTGTCGACCATGACGAACAGATAAGCCAGGCGCTGCACCATGTTGTAGTGCTGTGGGTCGGCATGGGCCAGTTGGCCCTTGAGTGCGGCCCGCACATCGCTCAGTAGGGCCCTGGCCGAGAGCGGGAAGAACTTGTGGCGCAGCCGGCCTGTGGCCAGGTTCAAGCCCAGATAGAGCAGGCCGTTGATGGCCAGCACCCACATGGCGGCAAAATGCCACATGATGGCGCCACCCAGCCAGCCGCCCAGCGTGATGTCTTTGGGAATGGCAAAGCCCAGGAAGGCGGTGGCGTTGTAAATTCTCCAGCCGCTCATCATCAGAACGATGACGGCCAGGGCGTTGACCCAGTGCATGATGCGCAACCAGCCTGGGTGTATGAGTGCTTTTTTTGCCTTCATGGCTGCTCCTTGGGGCTATCAACAAAACCTGGTTTTTTCAGGAATTTCACGTCCATTTCCTGGCGTGTTGAGCATTGGTCGGCGCAGTGGCCGACTTCTTACCGCTGCCTTGCATTTGGTTACGCGGGATGCTTCCCGCAATGGATTTAAGAGCGCAAGCTGCAAGCCAAGATGTACCGCTATAAGCGACTGTTCGCCGTGGCCGGCTTTTTGGCCTTGTTGTTCGCGCTGTTTCAGTTTTCGGGGCTGCGCGAGCATTTCAGCCTGGCTTTTTTGCACCAGAAATTTCTGGATAACGTGGTCAGTGGCATGCTGATCTTCATCCTGCTCTTTTCACTGGGCAATCTGATCCAGATTCCGGGCTGGATTTTTCTGGCTGCCGCCGTGCTGGCACTGGGGCAGTTCTGGGGTGGCGTTGCCACTTATGTCGCGGCGCTGCTGTCCTGCGCGCTGACCTTCTGGGTGATACGTCTGCTGGGCGGCGATGCCTTGCGCCAGTTGCGCGGTCGGTGGGCCGGCCGGCTGCTGGCGCAGCTCGATGAGCATCCGGTGCGCAGCGTGGTGATTTTGCGAACCCTGTTCCAGACCGTGCCGGCGCTCAATTACGCCCTGGCCATGTCCGGCCTGAAGTTTCGCAACTACCTGCTGGGCAGCGCGCTGGGCCTGCCCTTGCCGATTGCCTTGTACTGCCTCTTTTTTGACTACCTGGCCAGGAGTCTGCATCTCACGACGTATTGAGCTGACGCCGTGATGGGTTTGTTTGCTATGAAATAAGTAGCTGGTAGCGACCGCTGCTATTGCGCTACAGGCCTTTTTTATGAGAATTTAAGCGAACAGGGGCGGGCGCCAGGCCCGCCCGGCTGCTTACAGTACCTTGCTCAGGAACTTGCGCGTGCGCTCTTCCTGTGGCCGGTCAAAGATGTCGGAGGGCGAGCCTTCTTCGACCACCAGGCCTTCGTCTATGAACAGCACCCGGTCGGCGACCTGGCGTGCAAAGCCCATCTCGTGGGTGACGACCACCATGGTCATGCCTTCCTCGGCCAGGTTTTGCATGACGGCCAGCACCTCGCCAACCATTTCCGGATCCAGCGCCGACGTCGGCTCATCAAACAGCATGATGCGCGGCTGCATGGCCAGGGCCCGGGCAATCGCCACGCGCTGCTGCTGTCCGCCAGACAACTGATTCGGATAGGCATCAATCTTGTCGAGCAGGCCGACCTTGGACAGCAGTTCGCTGGCGCGGGTACGGGCTTGCGCGGCCGTCAGATGGCGCACCTTGGTGGGTGCCAGCGTGATGTTTTCCAGCACGGTCTTGTGCGGAAACAGGTTGAAGCGCTGAAACACCATGCCGATTTCCGAGCGCAGGGCATCGACGTCGGTTTTGGGGTCGTGCACGGACACGCCATGCACCAGCACTTCACCGGCGGAGGCATCTTCCAGGCCATTGAGGCAGCGCAGGAAGGTGCTTTTGCCCGAGCCCGAAGGCCCGATGACGCACACCACCTCGGTGGCCTTGATGCTGCAGTCAATACCGCGCAGCACCGGCAGCAGACCAAATTGCTTGGTCAGCCTATTAACGCGAATCACCTCGTCCATAACGGGCCTCCAATTTCTTTACTCCATAGGCCAGGCCCAGCGTCAGCACCCAGTACATGAGCGAAATCGTGAGGTAGGGTTCCCAATAGCGTGAGTAGGCGCCGGCCACGGTACGCGCGGCGTAAGCCAGTTCGGCCAGGCCGATCGCTGAAATCAGCGACGAATCCTTGAGCAGCGAAATGGCGTTGTTGCCCAGCGGCGGCAGCATGCGGCGAAACGCCTGCGGCAAGATGATGTGGTACATGGTGCGCGGAAACGACATGCCCAAAGAGCGTGAGGCTTCCACCTGACCGCGATCTATCGACTGAATGCCGGCGCGGAATATCTCGGAGATATAGGCCCCCGAATTCAGCGTGAGCGCCACCACGCCAGACAGGAATGCGCCGTAGTTTTGCTTCAGGTCGCGCGCTGTTTCACCCGAAATCAACAGCCCGTCGGTCGGGTTGATGAACAGCGGCAGTACCGCGAAGTGAATCAGCAAGATCTGCACAAACAGCGGCGTGCCGCGGAAAAAGCTGACATACACCGTGGCCGGCCAGCGCAAGGCGTACTTGCAAAGCTGGCGAGCTGGGGCGTGGCGGGCTTCGGCCACACGTGCCATGCCGATCGCCAGACCCAGCGCCGTGCCCTGCACGATGCAGATCAGGGTGACCATGATGGTCATCTGCAGGCCGCGCCAGAACAGAACGGCGTATTCTGAAATGATGTCCGGGCGGAACCACCCGAACCAAAGAACGTGTTCCATAAGAAACGTGCTGCCCGCTGATTATTGGGCTGGCAGCGTTGGTGCTTCGGCCTGGAACCACTTCTTGTAGATCTGGGCGTAGCTGCCGTCGGCCTTGACGGCGGCCAGGCCGGCATTGAGCTTGTCTTGCAGCGCCTTGTTGCCCTGCTTGACGACGATGCCGAAGTATTCCTTGGCAAAGCTGGCATCGCTCACGGTTTTCAGCTGCTTGTGTTCCTGGACACGGAAGGCAATCACGCCGTTGTCGCCAATGGCGGCATCCAGGCCGTTGTTGACCAGCTCGGAAATCACCACCGGCGTGCTTTCAAAGCGGCGGATGTCGGGGTTGGTCTTGCCGAATTCGCGCGAGGCGATGTCGTCGCCGGTGCTGCCGTTGACGACGCCGATTTTCTTGCCGGCCAGGTCTTTCAGGCCTTTAATCGGGCTGTCTTTTTGCACGGCGATCAGCTGGCGGGCCTCAAAGTAGGGCGCGGTGAAGTCGTAAGACTGCTTGCGCTTGTCATTGATGGTGACGCCGGAAATCACGAGGTCCAGGTCGCCGTTGTTGAGGGCGGCGAAGATGCCGGTCCAAGGCGTGTTGACGATCTTGATCTTCAGGCCGGCCTTCTGGGCGATGGCCTTGATCATGTCCACGTCGTAGCCGACGATTTCCTTGGTGGGGCTTTCGTAGGCAAACGGGCGGTAAGTGGCGCTGGAGCCGACCACCAGCTCCTTGTTTTGAGCCTGGGCGCTGCCCAGTGCGAAGGCGAGAAAGCCGGCCGAAGCCACGATTTTGTGCAAGAGTTTCATGATGACATCCACAAAGAGTAAGTGAGAAAAAGCGCTTACAAGTCCTAAAGAAGGACAAAACTGAAGTACGCCAATGGTAACGCCTGAGCGCCTCTGTGCCGCCGCGGTGACGGGCCGGCCGGTGAGCGGCCAAAGGCAGAGCTCGCCGATAGCGGGCCGTTTTTCAGGGGCTGGGGTTAAGGCCACAAGGCCAGGCAATTGCTATGATTAACATAGCTGTCGGCGTCCATTGTACGCCGCCAAAGCCCGCTTTTCATGGTAAAAGCGCTGTTGAATGGTCGCTTTGTGATGCGGCCTGCAAGGAGTGCTGATTTGAAAATGACTAAGCTGGACCCGGCGCGTCGCCGCCTGCTGCAGTTGGCTGCGGCCAGCGCCAGCAGTTTGTGGCTGCCACGCAGCGCCTGGAGCCAGGCCAGCCTCAAGAGCGATCCCTTCACCTTGGGGGTGGCCAGCGGTTCCCCGACGCAGGACTCGGTGGTGCTGTGGACGCGGCTGCTGTCAGAACAGCTGGGGCAACGCCGGGAGCCCGTGACGGTGCGCTGGGAAGTCGCGCATGACCAGCAGTTCAGCCGCATCGTGCAAAGCGGCCAGGCGCAGGCATTGGCCGAACTGGCGCATTCGGTGCATGTGGAGGTGGCGGGCCTGGCGCCGGATCGCTGGTATTTTTACCGCTTCATGCTGGGCGATGCCGTCAGCGCCACCGGCCGCACACGCACCTTTCCGGCACCCGATGCGATGGTGGCGCGCATGCGCCTGGCCTATGCCTCATGCCAGAACTGGCAGCAGGGTTACTACAGCGCCTACCGCCACATGCAGGGCGAAAACCTGGATGCCGTGCTGTTTCTGGGCGACTACATCTATGAGTACCCCGACAGCAGCAACCCGGTGCGGCCGGTGAGTGGCGGCTGGGTGGTGACGCTGGACGACTACCGCCAGCGCTACGCCCTGCACAAGAGCGACCCGGATCTGCAGGCCATGCATCAGGCCTGCCCCTGGCTGCTGACCTGGGACGACCATGAGGTGCAAAACGACTACGCCGGCCTGCATGAGGGGCGCAGCGGCGCTGCCGTGCCCGACTTTGCCGCCCGCCGCGCCGCCGCCTACCAGGCCTATTACGAGCACATGCCGCTGCGCGCCGCTGTGCTGACACGGGCCGTTGCCGGGCTGGCCAGCGGGGCCGAGATGCGCATCTACAGCCGGCTGCACTTTGGCCGGCTGGCCTCGTTTTATTTGCTCGATGCGCGTCAGTACAAGGACCCGCAGGCCTGCACCCGGGATGGTCAGAGGGGCTCCAGTACGCTGGATCCGGCCGGATGTGCGGCGTGGACAGATCCTGGCCGCAGCATGCTGGGGGCGCAGCAGGAGCGCTGGCTGGACGCCGAGTTGGGCCGGGCCGGCCGGCAATGGAATGTGCTGGGCCAGCAATCGCTGCTGGGCCAGCGCGATTTTCGCCCGGGGCCTAGCCGGCGGCTGTGGAATGACGGCTGGGACGGCTACAGTGCCGCGCGCACCCGGCTGACGGATTCGCAGCGCAAACATGCGGTGAACAATGCGGTGGTGCTGGGCGGCGATGTGCATGAAAACTGGGTTGGCCATATCAAGGCCGACTACGGAGTGGCGGCCAGCCCTGCGGTCGGTGTCGAGTTTTGCGGCACCAGCATCACCTCGCGCTCGGGCGGCAACGAGAAAACCGCCGAGCGTCTGGCCGAGAATCCGCATTTTGTTTTTGCCGATGCCGAGCGCAAGGGCTATGGCGTGGTGGAGCTGACGCCGGGGCGGTTGACCACCAGCTTGCGCGTGGTCAGCGATGTCAGGCAGCCGCACGCGACGCTGCAAACCCTGGCGAGTTTTACGGTGCAGGCCGGGCGGCCGGTGCTTGAAAAGGAATGAAAGCGATCACTATGGAAATGCCATCATGAGCCGTCTGGGCCTGACCCGCGACAAGATTTATAAAACCGTGGCGCGCCAGCTTCACGGCCAGGTGCCCTGCTGGGTTTGCGGCCAGCATGTGATGCCGCAGGCGGCCACGCTGGAGCATATTCAAGCCTTGAGCGACGGTGGCAACAGCCACGCCGAAAACCTGGCCATCAGCCACGAGGTTTGCAATGGTCAGCGCCATGCCCAGGGCCGGGTGCCGGTGTCGGCCAGCGCGCCCGGCCAGGTCGGGCGCAAGGCCGCCGGCTAGGGCGCTGCCGCGCCCTTATTCCTCGATCTGGTCGGGTAGGAAACCGCCGCTCTGGTGGGCCCAAAGCCGCGCGTATACACCGCCGTGGGCCAGCAAGCTGCGGTGATCGCCTTCTTCCACGATGCGCCCCTGGTCCAGCACGATCAGGCGGTCCATGGCCGCGATGGTGGACAGCCGGTGCGCAATGGCAATCACGGTCTTGCCTTTCATCAGCGTGTTCAGGCTGCTCTGGATCGCCACCTCCACCTCGGAGTCCAGGGCGCTGGTGGCCTCGTCCAGCAGCAAGATGGGTGCGTCTTTGAGCATCACGCGGGCAATCGCAATGCGCTGGCGCTGACCGCCAGAGAGCTTCACGCCGCGTTCGCCGACATGGGCGTCATAGCCCTGGCGGCCCTGCAGGTCGCTCAGACCGGCAATAAAGCCGTCGGCCTCGGCGCGTTCGGCGGCGAGCTGCATGTCCTCGTCGCTGGCGCCGGGCCGGCTGTAGGTGATGTTGTCGCGCACCGAGCGGTGCAGCAGCGAGGTGTCTTGCGTCACCATGCCAATATGGCTGCGCAGGCTGTCTTGCGTGACCTCGGCAATGTTCTGTCCGTCGATCAGAATCCGCCCGGCTTCCAGGTCGTGAAAGCGCAGCAACAGATTGACCAGCGTGGATTTTCCGGCACCCGAGCGGCCTATCAGGCCGATTTTTTCGCCGGGTTTGACCGTCAGATTGAGTCTGTCGATCACCGGTTTTCCCTGGCCGTAGCTGAAGCTCACGTCCTCAAAGCGCACTTCACCGTGCGGCACCTTGAGCGTGCTGGCCTGCGGCTTGTCTTCAATCACGCGGGGCCGGGACAGGGTGTTGATGCCGTCCTGCACCGTGCCCACGCTTTCGAACAGGCTGGTCATTTCCCACATGATCCAGTGCGACATGCCCTGCAGTCTGAGCGCCATGGCGGTGGCCGCAGCGACCGCGCCCAGGCCGACCTGGCCAAGCTGCCACAGCCACAGGGAGGTTCCGGCCATGCCCAGGATCAGGCCCATGCTCAGTGCATGGTTGACGATTTCAAATGAGCTGACCAGCCGCATCTGGCGATAGCCGGTGTTCATGAACTCCTGCATGGCCGAGCGGGCAAAAGCGGCTTCGCGGTGGGTGTGGGAAAACAGCTTGACGGTGGTGATGTTGGTATAGGCGTCGGTGATGCGGCCCGTCATCAGCGAGCGGGCATCGGCCTGCTGTTTGCCTATATGACCCAAGCGGGGCACGAAGAAAAAGAGCGAAGCCAGGTAGAGCGCCAGCCAGACCAGAAAGGGCAGAACCAGCTTGATGTCAAAGGCGCCCGCCAGCACCGTCATGGTGGCGATGTAAACCACCATGGCCACCAGCACGTCGGCCAGCACAAACAACGTATCACGCACCGCCAGGGCGGTCTGCATGACCTTGGTGGTCAGGCGTCCGGCAAACTCATCCTGGTAAAAAGCCATGCTCTGGCCCAGCATCAGGCGGTGAAAGTTCCAGCGCAAACGCATGGGAAAGTTGATGGCCAGGGTCTGGTGCTTGATGATGGTTTGAAAGGCCACCACCGCAATGCTGGCCACCACAATACCGGCCAGCACCTTAAGCGTGGTGCCCTGTTCAATCCACAGGCGCTCCGGTTGTGTGCGGCCCAGCCAGTCCACCACGCGTCCCAGCATGGCGAACAGCATGGCCTCGAAAGCGGCCAGCAGACCTGACAGCAGAGCCATCAGCAAAATGTAGCCGCGCGCCCCTCGGCTGCAGGCCCAGATAAAGGCGACAAAGCCCTTGGGTGGCAGTGCTGGCTCGGCGTCGGGGTAGGGGTGTAGCCGGGTTTCGAAGGTCTTGAATAAGGCCATGGGGGGCGTCACTCTTCGCCTCAGCGAAGCAGCTCCAGCAGGCGATCCAGCCCGCCCTGGTTGATGGCGACCATGGCTTGTTCGCGCACCTTGGGCTTGGCGTGATAGGCCACCGAGAGGCCGGCCACGCCCATCATGGGCAGGTCGTTGGCGCCGTCGCCCACGGCAATCGCCTGCAGTGGGTTGATGCCGAGTTGGCCGCAGGTCTGTAGCAGCATCTTGCGTTTTTCCTCGCCGTCGCAGATGTCACCCCAGGGCTGATCCACCAAGCGCCCGGTCAGCACGCCGTTCTCGATGTCCAGCACATTGGCGCGCAGGTAGTCTATGCCCAGCTCGTCACGCACGCGGTCGGCAAAAAAGGTGAAGCCGCCGCTGACCAGCAAGACCTTCATGCCAGCAGCCTTGCAGGCATGCACCAGCTCGGCCGCGCCCGGGTTGAGCTTGAGGCGCTCGTGATAGACCTGGTCCATGCTGGCCACGCTCACGCCCTTGAGCAGGGCCACGCGGCGGCGCAGGCTTTCCTTGAAATCCGCGATTTCACCGCGCATGGTGGCCTCTGTGATGGCCGCCACTTCGGCCTTGCGGCCGGCAGCATCGGCAATTTCGTCCACGCACTCGATGTTGATGAGGGTGGAGTCCATGTCAAAGGCGATCAGCTTGAAGTCGCCGAGTTTGAGGTCTGGCGTGGCGATGTTGGTGACAAGGCCGGGGGAGATTTCTGCAGCAGTCATGCGGGAGTCGTTTCTGTTTTGGGTTGTCCGAGCGAGCGCAGCACGTCGCGCACCATTTGCGCGCGGTCTTTGGGGTTTTCGAGTGCGCGCTCAATGCGCAGCTTGTCGTTGCCGGCCAGCTTGATGTGTTTGTTTTTCTGGATCAGGTGGATGATGGCCATCGAGTCTATGGGCGGGTCTTTCTTGAAGGTGATCGCGATGGCGCCAGGCGCGGCATCGACCTTGACCACCCCATAGGGCTTGGCAATTACGCGCAGGCGGTGCACGTCAATCAGCGTCTGCGCCTGGGCCGGCAGCTTGCCGAATCGGTCGACGATTTCTTCCAGTAGGGCGTCGATCTGGTCGGTCTTTTTGGCGGTGGCCAGCTTTTTGTAAAAGGACAGGCGCAAATGCACGTCGCCGCAGTAGTCGTTGGGCAAGAGCGCCGGAGCGTGCAGATTGATTTCGGTGGTCACGCTGAGGGGCGACAGCAGGTCGGGCTCGCGGCCGGCCTTGAGCGAGGCCACGGCCTCACCCAGCATCTCGTTATAGAGCTGAAAGCCGATCTCCAGCATGTTGCCGCTCTGGTTTTCGCCCAGCACCTCGCCGGTGCCGCGAATTTCCAGGTCATGCATGGCCAGGTAAAAGCCCGAACCCAGTTCCTCCATTTGCTGGATCGCGTCCAGGCGCTGGTTGGCCTGCTTGGTCAGGCCCTCTATGTCGGGCACCATCAGGTAGGCATAGGCTTGGTGGTGGCTGCGGCCGACGCGGCCGCGCAGCTGATGCAGCTGGGCCAGGCCGAACTTGTCGGCGCGGCTGATCAAGATGGTGTTGGCGCTGGGCACATCAATACCGGTTTCAATGATGGTTGAGCACAGCAAGATGTTGTAGCGCTGGGCCACGAAGTCCTTCATCACGCGTTCCAGCTCGCGCTCGGGCATCTGGCCGTGGGCCACGGCAATGCGCGCCTCGGGTAGCAGCTCTTCAAGCTTCTCGCGGCGGTTTTGTATGGTTTCGACTTCGTTGTGCAGAAAGTAAACCTGGCCGCCGCGCTTGAGCTCACGCAGTACGGCCTCGCGAATGACGCCGTTGTTTTCGCTGCGCACAAAGGTTTTGATGGCCAGGCGACGCTGCGGCGCGGTGGCAATCACGCTCAGGTCGCGCAGGCCTTCCAGCGCCATGCCCAGGGTGCGCGGAATCGGCGTGGCGGTCAGCGTGAGCACATCGACCTCGGCGCGCATGGCCTTCATGGCCTCCTTGTGGCGCACGCCGAAACGGTGTTCCTCGTCAATGATCAAGAGGCCCAGGCGCTCGAATTTCACGTCCTGGCTCAGCAGCTTGTGGGTGCCGACGACGATATCCACCGTGCCGTCGGCCAGGCCCTTGATGGCGGCGGTAATTTCCTTGCCCGACCTGAAGCGGCTCATCTCGGCGACCTTGACCGGCCACTTGGCGAAGCGGTCCACCAGCGTCTGGTAGTGCTGCTCGGCCAGCAAGGTGGTGGGCGCCAGCAGGGCCACCTGCTTGCCGCCCGTGATGGCGATGAAGGCGGCGCGCAGCGCGACTTCGGTTTTGCCAAAGCCGACGTCGCCGCAGACCAGCCGGTCCATGGGGCGCGGGCTGATCATGTCCTGGATCACGGCATGGATGGCGGCGCGCTGGTCGGGCGTTTCGTCAAAGCCGAAATCGTTGGCGAACACCTCATAGTCACCGGGAGAGTAACGGAAGGCGTGGCCTTCCCTGGCCGCACGGCGGGCGTAGATGTTGAGCAGCTCGGCGGCGGAGTCGCGGATTTGCTCGGCGGCCTTACGCTTGGCTTTTTCCCATTGGCCGCTGCCCAGCTTGTGCAAGGGCGCCTCTTCGGCGCTGACGCCGGTGTAGCGGCTGATATGGTGCAACTGGCTGACCGGCACATAAAGCGTGGCCTTGTCGGCATATTCCAGGTGCAAAAATTCCTGCAGTGCGGGTGATCCGTCGGGGTTTTTCTCACCCAGGTCCAGATTGATCAGGCCCCGATAGCGGCCAATCCCGTGGGCGCTGTGCACCACCGGATCACCGACGTTCAACTCGGAAAGATCCTTGATCAGCGCTTCCACATCGCTGACCTGTTCCTGCTTTTTATTGCGCCTTCGCGTGGTCATGCCGGCGGCAAACAGCTCGGTCTCGGTGACGAGATCGATGCTTTCTTCCAGCCAGCTGAAACCGGTATTGAGCGCCGCCGTGGCAATGCCCAGCTTTTCGTCGCTGCTCAGGAAATCTTCCAGCGAGTCAAAAGCCGGCGGGCTGACATGGCTGGCACGCAGGAAGTCCAGCAGGCTTTCGCGCCGGCCGGCACTTTCGGCCAGCACCAGCACGCGGTGGGCGGTATTGCGGGCATGCTCCTTGAAGCGCGCCAGCGGGTCTTCGGCGCCGCGCACCACGGCCATTTCGCCGAGTTTCTGGAACTGAGCGTTGTCGGCCACGTCTTCGACCGTGCCGCGCAGCGCCAGCTGGGCGTAGTCATTGGCGCGCGCGTAAAACTGTTCGCTGCTCAGGAACAGCGACTCGGGCGGCAGCGCCGGGCGGTCGGGGGCGTCCTTGACGAGGCGGTAGCGGTCCTTGGTGTCTTGCCAGAAGCGCTGAAAGGCTGGCTCCAGGTCGCCATGCAGCACTATCGTCGCGTTCTTGCCCAGATAGTCAAAGACCGTCGCCGTGTCTTCAAAGAAGAGCGGCAGGTAGTACTCGATGCCGGCGGTGGCGACACCATTGCCCATGTCCTTGTAGATGCGGCTTTTGGTCGGGTCACCGTCGAGCAGCTCGCGCCAGCGGTTGCGAAATTTGGCACGCGCGTCGTCGTCCATCGGAAATTCGCGGCCCGGCAGCAGCCGCACCTCGGGCACCGGGTAGAGGCTGCGCTGGCTGTCCGGGTCAAAGGTGCGGATGCTGTCGATCTCGTCGTCAAACAGGTCCACCCGAAACGGCACCAGCGAGCCCATGGGAAACAGGTCAATCAGGCCGCCGCGCACGGCATATTCGCCCGGGCTGACCACCTGCGAGACATGGCTGTAGCCGGCCAGCGTGAGTTGGGCCTTGAGCCGCGCCTCATCAAGCTTTTGCTTGACCTTGAACTCAAAGGTGTAGCCGGCCAGAAATGCCGGCGGCGCCAGCCGGTAGAGCGCGGTGGTGGCGGGAACGATGACCACGTCGGCACCGGTTTCCTTGTCGCGTTGCGAGATGCGCCACAGCGTGGCCAGGCGCTCACTGATCAAATCCTGGTGCGGCGAAAAGGTGTCGTAAGGCAGGGTTTCCCAGTCCGGGAACATCGCGCAACGCAGATCGGGCGCAAAAAATGCGATCTCTTCCATCAGGCGCTGGGCCGTGCTGGCGTCCGAGGTGACGATGGCGCTAAGTTTGCCGGCGGCTTTCTCGCGTTGCCCCAGGCGGGCCAGTAGCAATGCATCGGCGGAACCGACAGGCTGGGGCAGGGTGTAGCGCTTGCCGGTAACAAGTGAGGGAAGGTGCATCGGCCCGATTTTAGAATCTATGATGAAGCGATGATGACCAAGAGCGCCAATATCCGTTCCAATGACCGTTTTTTTGCCCTGATTCCCTGCGCCGGACAGGGTAGCCGTGCCGGCACCCGGCCCGATGGGCTGGCCAAGCAATACCAGCCAGTTGGCGGGCAAGCCATGGTGCTGCACACGCTGGCGGCTTTTGCTGCGCTGGAGCAGCTCTCACTGACGCTGGTGGTGGTGGCGCCTGGCGATGGTTTTTTTGATCAGTTGCCGGACAAGCCCTTCAGTGTGGCGGCCTGCGGCGGTGCCAACCGGGCCGACAGCGTGCGTAACGGGCTTGACGCGCTGCTCAAGGCCGGCGCCAGCGCCCAGGATTGGGTGTTGGTGCACGATGCCGCACGCTGCCTGATTACCCCGGCGCAGGTCCGCCAGCTCATGGCGGCCTGCGAGAACGACGAGGTGGGCGGCCTGCTGGCCCACAAACTGCCGGATACCTTGAAGAGCGAAACCGGCGGGCGCGTTGGCGGCACGGTTGACCGCAGCGACAAATGGCTGGCTCAGACGCCGCAGATGTTTCGCATCGGCATCCTGATGCAGGCACTGGCAGCGGCGGGCGCCGGCGTCACCGATGAGTCCAGTGCCATCGAGGCCCTGGGCCTAGCGCCCAAGCTGGTGGCCGGCAGCGCACAAAATTTCAAGGTGACTTACCCGGAAGACTTTGCGCTGGCCGAGGCGATTCTTCTGCACCGGCGTCAGCTGAGTTGATGCCGGCAACCCTTAATTTTTTTACACGCGAAAGCCCATGACATGAATTCTGTACCGCTCCCCCCATTTCGTATTGGCGAAGGCTGGGACACGCACGCACTGGTGCCTGGGCGCAAGCTCATTATTGGCGGCATCGAGATTCCCTTTGCGCTGGGCCTGCTCGGGCATTCGGATGCCGATGTCTTGCTTCACGCCATCACCGATGCCCTGCTGGGCGCGGCCGGGCTGGGGGATATCGGCTCCCATTTTCCCGATACCGATGCCCGCTTCAAGGGTGCAGACTCGATACTGCTGCTGACGGAGGTTGCTCGCCTGCTGGCCGAACGCGGCCTGCGCATTGGCAATGTTGACAGCACCGTGGTGGCTCAGGCCCCCAAGCTGGCGCCGCACATTCCCGCGATGCGTGCGCGTATCGCGCAGGCTCTGGGCCTTGAGGTGGGACGGGTCAATGTGAAGGCCAAGACAGCGGAGAAGCTGGGGCCGGTCGGGCAGGGCCTGAGCATGGAAGCCAGAGCCGTGGTGCTGCTGTTTTGATGCTATTATTTTAATAGCTGGCGGCGCTTTCCCTGATTGAGCTGGAGCCTCTTTTTCATCTGATTTACGGAAAGAGCCGGGTCAAAGCCGCAATGGCCGTGACCTTTTCCATCCAGCGCTTCAGCTTTTACGCAGCTTGATATGCGCGGCCAGTCCGCCTGAGGTCGTGTTGGACAGGCTGAACATGCCGCCCATGCGCTGAATCGTTTTGTCGACGATGGCCAGGCCCAGGCCTGCACCTGTGGCTTCGGTGCGGGCCGTATCGCCCCTGAAAAACGGGCTCGTGAGTTTGGACAAAATCGCTGGCGCCACGCCTTCGCCGTGATCGCGCACCTTGATCAGCACCCATTCGTCGCGGGTCTTGGCAACAATGTCCACCTGGGCGATGCCGTTTTCTGGTGTTTTACCGTAACGCCTGGCGTTTTCCAGCAAATTGGCAATGACGCGGGACAACTCGACTTCATCGGCCATGACTTCGATGTTTTCGGGAATGTTGACCGCCACATGCATGTCCTGATAGTCGGCCACGGCATACACCGCAGCATTGATCACGGCGTTGAGCGAGACCGGCTCCAGGCGCGCCGGCTCGGGTCTGGCGTAGTCGAGGAATTTGTCGATGATGGCGTCAAGCTGGGCAATATCGGCGGCCATGTGCAGGCGCGCATCGGGGTCGGCCACGCTCATCTCGGTTTCCAGGCGCAGGCGCGCCAGTGGCGTGCGCAAGTCGTGGGAAATGCCGGCCATCATGATGACGCGGTTTTGTTCGATTTTTGACAGCTGCTCGGCCATGCGGTTAAAGCCGATATTGACCTCGCGAATTTCACTGGTGGAAACTTTTTCGTCCAGCAAGCTGGCATCGAAGTCGCCGTCGCGCATGCGGCTGGCCGCAAATGAAAGTTGCTTTAGTGGCTGGTTGATCAGGCGCGCAATGACGGCTGCGCCGGTCAGGGATAAGGCCGCCGCGATGATGAGCCAGATCAGCCAGGTGCTGCCACGCGAGGGGCCTAGTCTGGACGGGTCAGTGAGCAGCCAATAGGAGTCGCCGTCAATGGCGAAGCCGACCCACAAGCCTTTGTTGCCATTGACCGAACCTGCGACCACCGTGTCATCGCCCAGTCTGGCCTTGAGTTCCTCGGCAATGCGCTCGCCGAACTCGTCGTTCTCATAGGGCTCGAATTTGTCTTTGGGCTCGCGGGGCGTGATGCGTACACGCTCTTCATCGGCCAGCGTCTTGATCAGCGAAACGCGTGCGATGGAGTCGGAGTAGCGAAGGGCGGCACGGCTCAGGTTGACCATGGAAGCCAGTTGCTGCGCACTTTGAATGGCACGCGGTTCGGATTCCAGTGCGCGAAAGGTTTGCAGCCAGGCGACGATGGAGCCAAATAGCAGCAAGGCCAGAAAAAAGAAAGTGCGCCAGAACAGGTTGATACCCCGGCGTGGCCGCATCTCCAGCGGTGCCGGCGCGGTTTCAAGTTGCGTCGTATGGGAATCTTGCATCGCAGAAGTGAGCCGGCCGTGGCGGCAAAGTAGTAAAAGTGCTTGGAGTGTGCGCTAGCCATGGACACCGGCAGTCGTCGGTGTCCATGGTGCGCGAACCCTCTATCTTAGTTGTTGCCGTCCGGCACAAACACGTAGCCAATACCCCAGACAGTCTGGATGTAGCGAGGCACGGCGGCGTCGGTCTCTATCAGCTTGCGCAGGCGCGAGACCTGCACGTCAAGGCTGCGGTCAAAGGGCTCGAACTCGCGTCCGCGTGCCAGTTGCGCCAGTTTTTCGCGCGACAGTGGCTGGCGCGGGTGGCGCACCAGGGTTTTCAGCATGGCGAACTCGCCCGTTGTCAGAGGTAATTCTTCGCCATTTTTGTGCAGCGTGCGCAGGCCCATGTCAAAGGAGAAGGGGCCGAAGGTAATCACTTCCTGGTCGCTGGAAGGCGCGCCCGGCACTTCGGCCGTGGGCCGGCGGCGCAGCACGGCGTGGATGCGGGCCAGCAATTCGCGTGGGTTGAAGGGCTTGGACAGATAGTCGTCGGCGCCGACTTCCAGTCCGACGATGCGATCCACATCTTCGCTTTTGGCGGTCAGCATGATGATGGGCGTGCGGTCGTTGGCGGCGCGTAGACGGCGGCAAATTGACAGGCCGTCCTCGCCGGGCATCATCAGGTCGAGCACGATCAGATCGACCGCGTCACGCAGCATGATGCGGTTCAGGGCCTTGCTGTCTTCCGCGAGGATGACTTCAAAGCCTTCTTGTGCCAGGTAGCGGCGCAACAAATCGCGAATGCGGGCGTCATCGTCAAGAATCAAAATCTTGTCGGGGCGGGCGGTGGATTGTGCTTGGGTCATAGTCGTCGGTTGATTTGTAACAGTGCCATTTTGAGCGCTGAAAACCAAATATGTCGCATTTTTCAGTCACTTTGACACACTGTTACAAACATTTCGTAAGAATGCAAGCGAATTACAAGCGGGATGTATGCGCTGCATCATCGCGATACGTTGCTATTTGAAAGTCAGCGTCTTGACCCCGCGACCTGGTTCGGTTCGGGCCTGGCGCGGTGCCGGTCGCCCTCGAAACGCCGCCACACGGAATGCATTTATGACGCCCCTCAAAATTATTGCTTCCTGCGCATGGCTGCTGGCCTCGGTGTGTAGCCAGGCGGCCGTCCCGGAGCAGTTTTCGGCGGATCAGGCCCGGTATTTTTTGACGCGTACCGGATTTTCGCCGGATCAGGCCGAGGTCGACGCCTTGACAGGACGACCAAGCCGGCAGGCAATTTCCGAGTTGATTCGTCAGGCGAAAGCGGCCAAGCCGGTTTATCCCGCGCCTACTTTTGTGGCGCAGCCGCCGCCAGTTCCTTACCGCTCGCTCAAGAGCAAAGAGGAGCAGCAAGCCTGGCGTCAGCAGCAGCTGCTTGAGGGGCTGGAGCTCAAGACCTGGTGGATGCGCGAGATGATCGCGTCGCCCACGCCGCTGCAAGAGCGCATGACACTGTTCTGGCATAACCACTTCGCCACCTCGCAACAAAAAGTCTATAACGCCCAGGCCATGTGGCGCCAGCAACTGCTGCTGCGGGCCGATGCGCTGGGCGATTTCCGCAGCTTGCTGCACGCCGTCGCCAAGAGTCCGGCCATGCTGGTTTATCTGGATGGCGCCAACAGCCGCAAGGAGTCGCCCAATGAAAATTTTGCGCGCGAGGTAATGGAGCTGTTCACCCTGGGCGAGGCGACTCAGGGCGGCCACTACACCGAGCAGGACATCCGTGAGGCGGCCAGAGCCTTCACCGGCTGGAGTGTGGATCGCGAAGACTTCAGTTTCAAATTCCGTCCCGTTTTTCATGATGGCGGCAACAAGACGGTGCTGGGCCACAGCGGCAATCTGGATGGCGACGCCGTGCTGGACATCTTGCTGGAGCAGCCTGAAGCGGCCCGCTTTATCGTTGGCAAGCTCTGGAAGGAATTCGTCTCGCCGCAGCCCGACAACGCGCAGATCGAGCGCATTGCCCAGCGTTTTCGTGCCAGCGGCTACGACATCGGCGTGGCCCTGAATGAGTTGCTGCTCAGCGATGCCTTCTGGGCCGACAGCAACCGCGGTAGCCTGATCAAGTCACCGGTCGATCTGGTGGTTGGCACCGTGCGGCAGTTTGACTTCAGCTATAGCGATGCCATGCCCTTTGTGCTGAAGGCGGCGCAACTCGGCCAGAACCTGCTGGTGCCGCCCAACGTCAAGGGCTGGCCCGGCCAGAACGACTGGATCAACGCCACCACTTTGCTGGAACGCAAACGTTTTACCGAGCAACTCTTTAGGGCTGTTGAGTTCAAAGGCCAGTCCGCTATGGCGCCGGGCGGCCGCACGGCTGACGAGGCCGTCACTTCGATGGCAACCATGCGTCCCTTGCGCCAAATGCAAGCCGAGTTTGCCGGCGGCCAGAGTGGCGCGGGCAGCAACCAGCAGGCGCTCAGGCTGCTGGGCCGTGAAGGCGTCATACGGGTGGCCCAAGGTCTGGCCACTATCAGCTTTGATCCCGAGCGCTGGCTGGCGCAATATGGTGGGGCCGCCGATCGCGAGCCATCCGATGAGCTAAAAGCTCGCCTGGCCCAGACACTGCTTGCGCTACCTGCTACGCAAACGATAGCAAGCGGAACGGTGGGGGTGGCTTATTTGCGCAATCTCACGCTAGACCCGGCTTACCAGCTCAAATAAGAAAGGCCGCCATGCAACGCCGACACTTCACCAGCCTGATTTCAAGCGCCACCGGCGCGGCGCTACTGGCCGCCCATGCGCCCGGTTGGGCCCAGGCGATGAGCCAGCGCGCGGCCTTGGCCGCCGACCGCATTCTGATTTTGGTGGAACTCAAGGGCGGCAATGATGGCTTGAACACCGTCGTGCCTTATGCCGACGCCAGCTATTACCAATTGCGCCCGGTCATAGGCATCAAGCCTGATGCGGTGATCAAACTCGATGCGCAAGCCGGCCTGCACCCGGCCTTGCAGGCGCTGCTGCCGCTGTGGGAACAAGGCGAGTTGGGCATTGTCCAGGGTGTTGGCTACCCGCAGCCCAATCTGTCGCATTTCCGCTCGATCGAGATCTGGGAGACCGGCTCCAAATCCAGCGAATATCTGCAAGAGGGCTGGGTGACGCGCGGCCTGAAGGCCGGCCTGGCGGGCAGCGCCAACTTCAGCACCGAAGGCGTGCTGATAGGCAGCAGCGAGTTTGGCGCGCTGGCGGGCGCCCGCGCCGTCAGCCTGAACAATCCCGAAGCCTTCGTCAACCAGTCACGCTTGGCCCACGGCATGGATCAGGCGCAGGCCAAAGGAAATGCGGCTTTGCAGTATGTGCTGCAGGTTGAAAACGACATCAACCAGGCGGCGCAGGGCTTGCGCGGCGAAAAATACAGCTTCCTCACGCCTTTTTCGCCGGGCGCTTTTGGCAATGGCGTGAAGGCTGCCGCCCAGGTGGTGGCCTCGCAAAAGGGCAAGGGCGGCGTGCCCGTCATCACGCTCACGCTGGGCAGTTTTGATACCCACCAAAACCAGCCGGGAACGCACGCCAATCTGCTCAAGCAACTGGCCGAGGGCCTGGCCGCGTTAAAGGGTGCACTGACCGAGTTGGGCGCCTGGGATCGTACCCTGGTGATGACTTTTTCCGAGTTTGGCCGGCGCCCGCGTCAGAACAACTCCAATGGCACGGACCACGGTACGGCGGCGCCTCACTTCGTGGCGGGCGGCGCCGTGCGCGGCGGGCTTTATGGCCAAGCACCAGACCTGAGCCGCCTGGACGGCACGCAAAATGTCAGCTACAGCACTGATTTTCGTCAGCTTTATGCTAGCGTGGCCAAAGACTGGTGGGGTGTGAAACCCGACACCGTGACAAGAGGGCACTTTGAGCCCCTCAAATTTCTGAAAACCTGAACCCCGTTTTTTCAACCGCTTTCTTTTGACTGCCCGAAAGGTGAATTTTTCATGCGTACTATAAAATTGATAGCTGCCTGCGTCCTTGCTACTTGCGCTACAGGCGTATTTTCTCAAACTATTGAAAACGCCAAGCTGCAAAACGTGGCCCAGCTCTCGGCCAGCGGCTCGGTCGAAGTGCAGCAGGATTTGCTGTCGATTTCAATGAACACCAGCCGCGACGGCAGCGATGCGAGCGTGGTGCAGGCCCAGCTCAAGCAGGCGCTCGATAGCGCGCTGGCGCAGGCCAAGCAGGCGGCCAGCCCGGGCCAGATGGAGGTGCGAACCGGCAATTTCAGCCTGTATCCGCGCTATGGCAAGGACGGCAAGATCAATGGTTGGCAGGGCTCCACCGAACTGGTGCTGGAAGGCAAGGATTTTTCTCGTATCACCAGCACGGCCGGCAAGATTCAGTCCCTCACGCTGGCCAATGTCAGCTTTGCCCTGAGCCGTGAACAGCGCGCCAAAGTGGAGGGCGAAGCCCAAACCCTGGCGATTGCGAGTTTCAAGCTCAAAGCGGGCGAGATCGCCAAAAGCTTTGGCTTTGCCGACTACAGCCTGCGCCAGGTCAGCATCAACGCCAACGACCAGAGTTATGGCCCGCGTCCCCGCATGATGGCCATGAGTGCCAAGGCTGACATGGCGGAGTCACCGATTCCCGTGGAGGCAGGCAAGAGCACGGTCGTGGTGAATGTGAGCGGCTCGGTGCAGATGAAGTAAGGCTTGCCGCACTAAGAGCAGGGCATGGAGCGCGGGGTCCATGCCCTGTTCTTTTTCAGGCCTTCAAGCGTCGGCCAGACGTTTTTTGCCGGCCCGGCGAGCGACCACTGCGGCGCGAATATGATCGTAGCTCCAGTTGAAGACAAAGGTGTAGGGCATGAAAAACAGCGCAATGCCGATGTCCAGCCAAAAAGCTTCCCACAGGCCAATGCCCAGCCACCAGGCGGCCAGAGGAACAATGGCCAGCAGCAGGCCGATTTCAAACAGCACGGCGTGCACGGCGCGGGCCACCATCGTGCGCTGAAAGCCCATTCTGAGCTGAGCGCGGTCGAACAGCGCGTTGAACAGCATGTTCCAGCCCATGGCGACCAGGGAAATCATCACCGTCAGCATGCCGATTTGGGCCAGTGACTGGTTGAGCAGCCAGACGCCCAGGGGGGTACAAATGGCAATCGCCAGTACCTCGAAGCAGAGGGCATGGAAAAAACGTTCTTTGGCTGATTTCTGGAGACTCATGGTGAGGTGCCTGATGGAAATTTGGAAATTGAGTCTATTTTCATCGTTTATTTGTATAGATTAAAATCAATAACCATCTAAAAAATCGATAGATTGAGGCGAATCATGCGTCATTCCCCGGAAGCCCTGACCGCTTTTGCCGAAGCCGCCACCCTGGGCTCGTTTTCTGCGGCGGCCCGAAAACTGGGCAAAAGCCAGTCCACCATCAGCAGCGCCATTGCCAATCTGGAGATCGATCTCGGGCTGAGCCTGTTCGATCGCAGCAGTCGCAAGCCCAGGCTGACCGAGCAGGGCCGGGTGGTGCTGGGCAAGGTGCAGGAAATACTCGCCGCCAGCGACCGGCTCGACCGCGTGGCCAGCCAATTAGGCGGCGACCTGGAGGCCAAGCTCAGCGTGGTCTGGTCGGATACCTACCAGTCTGACCGCTTCGAGGAAATACTCATTGCCTTTGAGCAGCGCTTTCCCGACCTGGAGTTCGAGTGCCTGATTGCCGAACACCTCGATCTGGTTTCGCTGGTGCAAACCGGACGCGCCCATATTGGTGTGGTGGCCGCCCAAAGCATTTATCCCCCCGATGTCGGTTCGGCCACGATCGCCGAGCAGTCGGAAATCACGCTGTTCGTGGCCAAGAACCATCCCTTGGCCGGTCTGCAAGACATCACGCCCGAGTTGCTCGCGCATTACCGCGAATTGCGGTTGGACACTTATCTGGAGCGGGTGGGTCAGGCCATGCCGGCGTCGCGCCGCGCCTGGTCGGCGCCTAGTTATCTGATGCTGCTGGAGATGGCGGTGCTGGGCTTTGGCTGGGCCGCGATTCCGCGCTGGATGGTGACGCGCTTTGCCGCCGACAGCCTGCATGAGTTGCAGGCGCGCGGCTGGCCGCGACGCGTTCCGGTGGATGCCGTCTGGTCTCGGCAAAAGCCTTTGGGTCGTGCCGGTACCTGGCTGCTGGAGGAGATGCTGGCGCCGCCAAGTAAGCCAGAAATTTAAGAAAAATCGGGCTCTGGCGCAACAGGGACGGGCGCTGGTAGCTATGGATCTTGTAGCGGTTTGGGCGTTGGTGCTGAGCCATCGTGCCGTGCGCTTCTTGGGCGCTGCTGCTATTTAGAAGCGGTAGCGCAGGCCTACGGTAGTGGAGCTAACTCGGTCGCGGCCAGTACCGGAGAATTTCAGCTTGTGTTCATCCCACTGCAGCACAGCCGACCAACTGGGGGCAAAGGCATACTCGGCCCCTATGCCGTAAGACAGACCAAAGCCGTTTTCGCTGCCCGAGGCAATGCCCGAGGCAGGATCTGCGGACACGTTGCTATGGCCATAAGTGGTGCCCAGTTTGCCCAGCAGATTGACCGATGAGCCGAGCGGCACTTTGCCGACCAGGCTCAGGTTGAAGCCTTCAGCCTTGGTGGTGCCGCCGGCGCGATTGATGCGGCCGAAATCGGTATAGCCCAATTCCAGGCCCATGTAGTTGTTGAAATAGCCGCCACCGTAAATGTTGTAGCTGGTGTGTTTACTGTCGTTAAGAAAGGCCGCGGCACCGCTGCTCAAGGAGTAGTCAGACTTGCCGACGTTAAACCCAAAGTAGGTAGAGCCGGGCGCATACCAAGCGGAGCCACTGCTTTGGGCTCGTGCAGCCCCAGCAAGCGTCAGCGCAACGATTACCACGGCGGAACCTGAAGCAATTCGGGTCAACGGTTTCATGGTGTCTCCTTTGATCTGCACAGTGATATGACTTCGTTTTACATCATGTCGAGGCTGAATTCAAGCTGGTTGCGGCCCTCATGGGGCTGATATGAAATGACATGTAAGGATGGTTTATTTCGGTGTCTGATCTGGCCAGGTCGCGCCCGCCGGCCTGCGCAGGGCGCCGACCCGGTCACAATGAAAGCCATGACCTCACTCGTTCGCTATTTACCGGGCGCAAGCCCGCTGGTGCTGGATTCGCCGCATAGCGGCACTCACTATCCGGCCGATTTTTTATATGCCTGCGACTTGTCGGTGTTGCGGCATGCCGAAGACACGCATGTTGAAAAACTCTATGACTTTGCACCGGCATTGGGTGCGCACTGGATCGAAGCCTATTTCCCGCGTAGCTATCTTGACGCCAACCGCAACACCACCGAGATCGACGTCTCGCTGCTTGACGCGCCCTGGCCAGACGCCATAGCCACCGATCCCAAGGTACTTTCCAAGGTGCGTCTGGGCAAGGGGCTGATCTGGCGCACCACTGATGAGGGCGTGCCTATCTATGGCCGCAAGCTGGCGGTGGCCGAGGTGCAGGCGCGCATCAAGCAATGCTGGGAGCCTTATCACGCCGCCGTGGCGCAGGCCATTGATGCGGCCTACCTTCAGCATGGCTACAGCCTGCACATCAACTGTCACTCCATGCCGGCTTTTGCGTCCAGCCATGCCACCGACTTTCCGGGCGAGGAGCATGCGGATTTTGTCGTTGGTGATCGTGACGGCAGCACCGCCAACCCGGCCTTGTCACGTCTGGTGTGCCAGCACCTGGAGGGGCTGGGCTACCGGGTGGCCTACAACCACCCCTACAAGGGCGTGGAGCTGGTGCGCCGCTATAGCAAGCCGACTGAGCAGCGGCAGAGCATCCAGCTGGAAATCAATCGCAAGCTTTACATGAACGAAGAAACGCTGGCGATGACGCCGAATTTCAAGTCGCTCCAGGCCAGCTTGCGCTCGCTCATCGAACTATTGCTAAAAACCGATACGCGCAGGCTTTGAAGTTTGAGTTTTGTGTTGTCAGGCCGCAGGCATGCGGGACAATCGGCGCTGTTTTACGCTTACCAGCCTGCGCTGATTGCCCAATATGATTACTTTTTTCAACGACAGCCACCAGGCGCACGCCCCTGAATTCGAGTTTTTCCGGGGCGAGCGCGTGCCTTGTTTTGAGACCCCGGCACGCGCCGAATACGTCAAGGCCAGCCTGAGCGCGCGCGGCCATAGCCTGCGCCAGGCGCATATTGACAGCCGCGACATCCTGGCCAAGGTGCACACGCCGCGCTACCTGAGCTTTCTGGAGAATGCCTGGCGCGACTGGAGCGCATTGGAGGCCGGCAATGCGCAGCGCCAGCCTTTCCCCTCGGTCTGGCCGGTGCGCAGCCTGCGCAGTGATATTGAACCCGTCAATTTCATCGCCCGGCTCGGCCTGTATTCCATGGACAACGGTTCCCCGCTGGCCGCGGGCACCTGGCAGGCGGCCAAGGCCGGCGCCGACGCCGCCGCCAGCGCCGCGGCCTTGCTGGCCGGAGGTCAGGGCGCTGAGCGGGCGGCGTTTTGCTGCAGCCGCCCGCCTGGCCACCATGCCGGCGCTGACTTTATGGGGGGTTACTGCTTTTTGAACAACGCCGCCGTGGCGGCCCAGGCCTTGCGCGATGGCGGCGCGGCGCGGGTCGCCATTCTGGACGTGGACTACCACCACGGCAACGGCACGCAAAGCATTTTTTATGAGCGCTCCGATGTGCTGTTTGTCAGCTTGCACGGCGATCCGCAGACCGAATACCCGTTTTACCTGGGTCATGCCGATGAAACCGGGGCAGGTGCGGGCGCCGGCTTCAACCTGAATTTGCCGCTGCCGGCTGGCTGCTCCACGGCGCGCTGGTTCGAGGCGCTGGAGCAGGCTTGCTTGCGCATCAGCAGCTTTGGTAGCGACGCGCTGGTGATTTCTCTGGGCCTGGACACCTTCGCCGAAGATCCGATTTCAAAATTCTCCCTGCAGCCCGATGACTTCAGCCGCCTGGGTCAACGCCTGGGCGCGCTCGGCCTGCCGACGGTGTTTGTGCTGGAGGGCGGCTACGCGGCTGCGGCCCTGGGCAGCAACGCGGTCAATGTGATTGACGGTTTCGAGGGGGTTTGAATGGAGCAGGTCGATTGCGTGGTGATAGGCGCCGGCGTGGTGGGGCTGGCGGTGGCGCGGGCTTTGGCCTTGCAGGGCCGGGAGGTGATGGTGCTGGAGGCGGCCGATGCCATAGGCACGGGCACCAGCTCGCGCAACAGCGAGGTGATTCACGCCGGCATTTACTACCCGCAGGGCTCGCTCAAGGCCAGGCTTTGTGTGGCGGGCAAGCAGCAGCTCTACGCCTACTGTGCCGAGCGCGGCATTGGCCATAGCCGCTGCGGCAAACTGATCGTGGCCAACAGCGAGGCGCAACTGGCGCAGTTGCAAGCCATGCTTGCCAAGGCGGCCGCCAATGGCGTGCATGACCTGGTCTGGCTCACGCGTGAGCAGGCCAGGGCGCTGGAGCCGCAGCTGGAATGCGTGGCGGCGCTGCATTCACCGAGCACCGGCATTGTGGACAGCCATGCCCTGATGCTGGCGCTGCAGGGCGATTTGGAGGCCGCTGGCGGACTTGTGGTGCTAAATTCGCCTCTAGCCCATGCCAGGCGCGCGCAAGGCGCTATTGTTTTGGTAGCTGCTGATGGCACGGAGCTGCAGGCCAGGAGCGTGGTCAATGCCGCAGGCCTGCAGGCGCCAGCGCTGGCGCGGCGCTTTGCGGGACTGGCGGCGGAATGGGTGCCGCCCAGCTACTACGCCAAAGGCAGTTACTTCACCCTGTCGGGGCGCTCACCGTTTTCGCGGCTGATTTACCCGGTGCCCGAGGCCGCCGGCCTGGGCGTTCACCTCACCATCGATTTGGCCGGGCAGGCCAAGTTTGGCCCCGATGTGCAGTGGGTCGATTCGTCCGATGACCTGGTGGTCGATGCGGCGCGGGGCGACGCCTTTTATGCCGAGGTTCGCAAGTACTGGCCGGCACTGCAGGACGGCGCGCTGGCCCCGGCTTATGCCGGCATACGCCCCAAGCTACAGGCGCCTGATGAGCCGGCCAGGGATTTTCTGATTCAGGGTCCGGCCCAGCACGGTGTGGCCGGGCTGGTCAATCTTTTTGGGATTGAATCGCCTGGCCTGACCAGTTCACTGGCCATAGGCGAGCACGTCGGCCGGCTGCTGTAAAAAAGCAACCTATTGCGCGGCCCAGCCGCCGTCCATGTTCCAGGCCACGCCGCGCACATTGTTGCCAGCCGGCGAGCAGAGAAATACCGCCAGTGCGCCCAGTTCTTCAGGGGTGGTGAACTGCAGCGAGGGCTCTTTTTCACCCAGCAGTTGTTGCGTGGCCGCGGCGTTGGAGATGCCGCCGGCAGCTGCTTTGGCATCGACCTGTTTTTGCACCAGTGGCGTCAGCACCCAGCCCGGGCAGATCGCGTTGCAGGTCACGCCGGAGGTTGCGTTTTCCAGCGCGGTAACTTTGGTCAGGCCAACAATGCCGTGCTTGGCGGCCACATAGGCCGATTTTTCGGCCGAACCGACCAGGCCATGCACCGACGCCACGTTGATGATGCGGCCCCAACCCTTGCCCTTATCGGCGGCCTGCATGGCGGGCAAGGCCAGGCGGGTGGCATGAAAGGCGCTGCTCAGGTTGATGGCGATGATGGCGTCCCATTTCTCGGTTGGAAAGTGCTCGATGCGGGCCACATGCTGGATGCCGGCGTTGTTGACCAGAATGTCGACCCGCTCAAACTGGGCGGCGGCATAGCGCATCATGTCTTCGATGTCGGCGGGCTTGCTCATGTCGGCGCCGTGGTAGGCGACCCTGGCGCCCAGCGCCTCAAGCTCGGCCTTGGCGCCGTCCACATCGCCAAAGCCGTTCAGAACGATGTTGGCGCCTTGCACGGCCAGGGCTTTGGCAATGCCCAGGCCGATACCACTGGTTGAGCCGGTTACGAGGGCTGTTTTACCTTTGAGCATGAAGTTTCTCCGAATGATTTACGATGCCATCAGCGCACTGCGGACAGTGCGCTCCAGAAAATTCCTAAACAATTATCAAGCCTTATCAGGTCTTTTATGTCGACTGCCAGCACCATGAGCCAACCCAGCCTGAACTACGTGAGCTGCCCCGACGCCGCTGGCGGCCACCGCATGGCCTATTGGCAATGGGGACAGCCTGACAGCGCCCATGTGGTGTTGTGTGTGCATGGCCTGTCGCGCCAGGGGCGTGATTTCGATGTGCTGGCGCAGGCGCTGTGCGAACTCGCGGCCCGGCAACCGGGCGGGATTCGTGTGATCTGCCCTGACGTGGCCGGCCGTGGTGAAAGCGACTGGCTGAAAGATCCCATGGGTTACCAGGTGCCGGACTATGCGGCCGACATGTTGGCTTTGTTGGCGCAGCTGCAGGCCCAGGCCCCCATTGCCAGCCTGGACTGGGTCGGTAGCAGCATGGGCGGCTTGATAGGCATGGTGCTGTGTGGACAGCCGGGCTTGCCTTTGCCTGTTACTGTGCGACGCTTGGTGCTGAACGACGTCGGACCGACCATCGAGTGGCAGGCGATTGTGCGGATTGGCGCCTATCTCGGCGAGGCCGGACATTTCAGCAATCTGAAAGAGGCCGCCGACGCCATGTGGGCGATCTCCAAAAGCTTTGGCCCCCACACGCCGGAGCAATGGTTGGCGCTGTCGCGCCCCATGCTCAAACCGGTGTCGACGGCCGCTGGCAGCCCGCTGCGGTTGCATTACGACCCGGCGATCGCCGTGCCCTTCAAGTTGGCGACCGAGGAGTCGACGCGCCAGGGCGAGGCCATGCTTTGGCAGCTTTACGACAACATCAAGGCCCGCACACTCTTGTTACGCGGCGCGCAGTCCGATTTGCTGAGCCCCGAAACGGCCCGGGCCATGACGCAGCGTGGCCCGCAGGCCAAGCTGCTTGAGTTTGCCGGCGTCGGGCATGTGCCCACGCTGATCGCGCAAGACCAGGTCGTTGCAGTGACTAGTTTTTTGCTGGACTGACGCACGCAAAAATTTGACTGAGATTTCATGAAAAGCAATATGGTCGGACCGGAAGGCCCGACAGCCTCTCAAGAGCCCAATGCCTCCATTGTGACGGCCACGGCCGACAGCCTGCCGGAGCAGCCCCATGCCCTGGCGCGCGCGCGCGCCTTTGCCGAGCCACTGATTGCCAGTGAAACCCTGGACACCGGCGAAAACATCCTGGCCCATGCAGATGCGGTGGCGGCCATCCTCAAATTGATAGGTGGCTCGCCCGCCATGCAGGCCGCCACCTATCTGGTGTATTCGTGCCAGCACCTGAATAAGCCTCAAGAGGTGATTGCCAAGGCTTTTGGCGCCAACTATGCCGCGCTGGCCATAGAAACGACCAAGCTGGTGCAGGTGCAGCGCCAGGCGCGCAGCGCTAACGCCAAGGCGCAGCTGCTGGACGGCTCGGCGGTGCAGACGGAAAACGTGCGCAAGATGCTGCTGGCGTTTTCGCGCGATTTGCGCGTGGTCATGTTGCGTCTGGCATCGCGCCTGCAGACCTTGCGTTATTACGCCACTACCCGGCAGGCCGCCCCCGCAGCCATTGCACACGAATCGCTGCATGTGTTTGCACCGCTGGCCAACCGTTTGGGCATCTGGCAGATCAAATGGGAAATGGAGGACTTGGCCTTCCGTTTTCTGGAGCCCGATACCTACAGGAACACGGCCCGCTTGCTCGATGAGAAGCGCGTGGAGCGCGAGGGTTTCATGGAAGCCTTGCGTGCGCAGCTCGAACGCGAACTCAACCAGAATGCCATTGCCGCCCTGGTGCAGGGCCGGCCCAAGCACATCTACAGCATTGTCAAGAAGATGCGCGGCAAGTCATTGGACTTCGAGCAGGTGTTTGATATACGCGCCCTGCGCGTGATTGCCGCCGATGTCAGCGGCTGTTATGCCGCGCTTAGTTTTGTGCATTCGCGCTTCACGCCGATAGAGGGCGAGTTTGACGACTACATCGCCAAGCCCAAACCGAATGGCTACCAGTCATTGCACACCGTGGTGCGCGATGAGGCGGGTCGGGCGGTCGAGGTGCAGATACGCACCCAGGCCATGCATGACCATGCCGAGCACGGCGTGGCGGCGCACTGGGCTTACAAGGAGGCAGGCACCAAGGGATATGGCGGCGTATCGGCCAGCAGTGAATACGATGCCAAGATCGCCGTGCTGCGTCAATTGCTGGCCTGGGAGCGCGATTTGTCGGGGCCGGCGGCGCAGCGGGCGCGCGATGCCAATCAGGGGCTGTTTGAGGACCGCATTTATGTGCTGACGCCGGACGCCGCGATTGTGGAACTGCCGCAGGGTGCCACGACCGTTGATTTTGCCTATAGCGTGCACACCAGCCTGGGCCACCGTTGCCGCGGCGCGCGCGTTGACGGGGTCATGGTGCCGCTCAACACGCCGCTGCAAAACGGCCAGACGGTGGAGGTCATCACCGTCAAGGAGGGCGGCCCTTCGCGTGACTGGCTCAACCCGGAGCTGGGCTTTCTGTCCAGCCACAGGGCGAAATCAAAAGTGCGGGCCTGGTTCAATGCGCTGGCCATGGAGCAAACCGTGGCCAAGGGGCGGGAGGCGGTCGAGAAGCTGCTTCAGCGCGAGGGCAAGACCGCCATGAAGCTGCACGACTTGGCGCTTCAGCTGGGTTTTAAAACCGCCGATGACTTGTTTGAAGTTGTCGGCAAGGACGAGTTGTCCCTGCGCACCATTGAAAACATGTTGCGCCCCCCCGAGCCGGTGCAGACGCCAGATGAATATCTGCTGGCAAAAAAAACACGGCAAGCCGATCGCTCCAGCCAGCGTGGCAAGGGCAACGTCCTGGTGGTCGGCATCGATTCGCTGTTGACTCAACTGGCGAGGTGCTGCAAGCCAGCGCCGCCAGACAGGATTCTCGGTTTTGTCACCAAAGGGAAGGGCGTGAGCATTCATCGCAGCGACTGCAGCAACTTTCGCAACATGGCCAGCGGGAGCCCTGATCGTGTCATCGAGGTCGAGTGGAGCTCACCCAAGGCGCCGGATGGCTCGGTCTATCCGGTCGACGTCGCGGTGGAGGCCGCTGACCGGCAAGGCTTGTTGCGTGATATTTCCGAAGTATTCACCAAGGAAAAGATGAACGTGATCGGTGTGCAGACGCAATCGGTCAAGGACAACCGTGGCGGCACGGCATGGATGACCTTCACCGTGGAAGTGGCGCAATCGGGACGGCTTAACCAAGTGTTGGGTATCGTCGCCGAAGTGCCCGGGGTGCGATCAGCCCGAAGGCGCTGATGGGCGCTGTTGATTATTTTTCGAAAATTTCATGAGCAGGCTCAGACAGGCGTTTTGCCCTGCTACAATAGCTAGATCGAACAGTCCTTAGGCGCGTAGCTCAGCTGGTTAGAGCACCACCTTGACATGGTGGGGGTCGTTGGTTCGAGTCCAATCGCGCCTACCAAATATCAAGTCCTGTCATTTGTTGATTCTCAACAAATGACAGGACTTTTTGGTTTTTGTCGACGATGTTGAGGTGAGTCTGGATCCATGCCAGCAACGCAACAACTGCTTCAGCTCATTATTGACACTGCGCAAGATTTGGGTGGATCATGTCAGCGTGCCAAGCCAAAGCTTTTGGATGATTTCGGTTTTTGCAATCCTTTGGCGGCACAACCATGGAGGGTTGTCATGAGATTTCATCTGTTTGAACAACACGCTGACGCTCATCTTCGCAAATCCCGTGAGTATCTGGAAGAAGCGAATCTGGCCCGGGTCGAGCACCAGGCAGCGGCAGAGCACCATGCCGCCCTGGCTCAAATGTATGTCGAGAGAATCGCCAGAATTGAAGCCGAAATCAATAGCGCGCTGCAGCCGCGCTCGTTGGTGACGCGACCAGCGCCCGAAGAAGATGAGCGTCCCAAGACTGAGTCTGTGGTGGTCTATCCCGCGCGTGTCTCGCGTACCTGATCGGGTCGGGACAAGCTCCTGATTTGACTGGGCTGCGATCCACTGCTGCTCTTCTGATATCCGGCCTTTTCGTGGCAGCTTGCAGTAGCTTGTTGTGATACCACTGTTTCGGACAGGGTAAACCAAGGGAGGTGCACGTCCGCATACTTCATAGAATGTAGTCAATCCTGGCGCTTTGACGCAGGCGGCCATTCAGAGGAGTTATCAGTGCAAAAAAAGAAATCCGCTAGTTCGAAATCCGGCGAACAGCCCTCATCGGGGCATTCGTCTGCGGATGCTAATCCGGGCGAAAAGGGCGGCCCGGCTGAAATGCTCCGTGTTATCAAAAAATATCCGAACCGGCGGTTGTACGACACCGAAACCTCGACCTACATCACGCTCACTGACGTCCGGCAACTGGTGATGGCTAGCGCGCAGTTTGTGGTCCGCGATGCCAAGACCAATGAAGATCTGACGCGCAGCATCTTGCTGCAGATCATTCTGGAGGAGGAAACGGGTGGCGTGCCTATGTTTACCGAGGCTGTGCTAGCCAACATCATCCGCTTTTACGGCAATGCGATGCAGGGTTTCATGGGCGCTTATCTTGAGAAAAACGTCCAGACCTTCATGGATTTGCAAGTCAGCATGGCGGAGCAATCCAAAGGCTTGACGCCTGAAATGTGGGCGCAATTCATGAATACCAAGTCGCCCATGATGCAGGGAATGATGGGAAATTATGTGGAACAGTCCAAAAATGTGTTTACGCAAATGCAGGAGCAAATGCAAAAACAAAGTGAACAGATGTTGTCGGCCTTTGGCCTGAAGCGCTAAAAAATTCTTTTTTATAGTCTCTTGGACTTGGGGTATTGAGGGCTTTTATTCGCGGTTTTGTCTGCTCTGAGACAATAGGGGCTATGAGCGATGTTTTCTCCCCGACCCCCCTTGCCCCTGCCTCCCCTGCCAAGCCTGCGCCGCGCGTAGGCTTTGTGAGTTTGGGCTGCGCGAGTGATAGTTTATATATACCGCTCTGACAGACGTAAAAAAAGCCCGCAACTAGCGGGCTTTTTGTTGACGCTGCACAGCGTCAGCCGGGGATGATGGGCTTACTCAGCACCTTCAAAAATCCTTTTCCCTGTAAGAACCCGCGATAGGCATTAACGGCCACTGCCTCGGCCTCGCGGGCTACCTGGTCGCCGCTGGCCACGACCTGGCCGTCATCCGTCACGATGGCCAGACGAGCTGGCTTGCCGTTGACTAGGACACGCAAGCCCTCGTGAGACACGGAGCTGATGACGACGCCGGCGAGCGCCCCTATAGGCTGCTGGCCGATCATGATGATTCCTTCTGCGTTGCAGTGATGCCCTGGGCGGCAGCAAGTACCTCCAGCAGTTCGCGGGCGTGTCTTTTGATGAGCATGGCGTCGGCTGGATGCGCATCGAGTGCGCGCTCGCCCCAGCGCATCAGCAGCGCGTATTCTCCACTCAAGGCGGATCTTCCCACCGGCTGCGCTGGTGCGGATGCGCGGTCAGCTTCAACATAGGCCTTCATTTGATCGGCGGTGTACCACTCCTTGCCTAGGCCGTGAATTCCTCCGATGGCCCAGCACTCGCTGACCGGCAGCGGTGGAAATTGTTTATCAGTCATTGGGAAGGCTCCTGTTCGTGGCCACAGAAAAGCCGCTGCATGTGCGCAACTGCTGCCTGGGCCTGCTGCTCTGATCGCAGTCCGCTGATGGTCATCTGCGCTTTGTAGGTTCCGTCATCTGCCTTATCCCATGCCAAAGTGGCTACAGGCTCCAGTTCGGTGTTGGTATCAGTCATTGGCCTGACTCCCCTGTGCGTTCATCTTGGCGTTGTGTTCTTGGCCGATACGGGCATTGAACTCATAGAAAGTTTCCAGTGGAAGCCTGATAAGCTCGTTTCCAAGGGCGAGGCAACCGAAGGACGTAATGCTGTAGCGGCCACCGCCGTTGTGGCGGATGACGCCAAGCTCACACAGCCGCGCCATGCGCTCCTTCGGCAAGTCCCAGCCCTCGCCATCACTAAAGACTTCATCGAGGTGCCTCAGGTCAGTCAGGTCTCCACAGTTAAGGTACTGTGCCTTCGATGTGGGGTCATCGTCTGGCGCCTCGGTTGGCTGTGCGGGAGTGGCTGCAAGGGTGTCGATCTCGGCCATGATCTCGTCGATTAACATCCCGCGTACCGCCTCCTGGACATGTGCGACGGCTCGTATTTTCTGTTTGAGGTCAGTGGTGTTGCTCATAATTATTCCTTCCAGGCATTGACTGAAGCGGACGGCATGGTGCGACCGACGATGGAGAGGGCAACCAGGCCGCCGGCATTGAGTAGCGCCAGTTCGCTGGCATCAGGCCGCCAGAATGAGATGACGCAGTTAACGCCGTCCTGCTGGGCGTCGGTGATGGGCAGGGCACCGCAAGGCGTTTCGCCTTGCTTCCAGCCTTCAGGTGCGCCAAGCACGCGGTTGTTTGTCTGATGTTGGGTGGGTCTCATGCTGGTTTCATCCTAAAAATCTTCGTCAAATCCGGTTTAAAGCAGTGGCCGCGCTTGCGCAGCACATTGATTACGGCGGCCTGGTCGTGGTGGCTGTGGCTGGCCTGGCGTAACAGGCCTAGATAGCTATTGCCTGCGGTGTGGAGGTCTGCTGCGGGCATGTCCTGCAGCCGGCGCACGGCGGTGGCCACGGTGCGCTTGCGGGTGGTCCTGCGCCAGGGCTTGATGACGTGGCCGACAAAGTCGATGCCGCGCTCCAGTGGCTGCAGGATGGTCTTGCGTGGGTTGAGCTGGGCGCCCAGGCGCTGCGGCACGAAAGCATTGATGCTGGCCAGCGCGTCATTCAGCCATTGGGCCGATTCGTGCAGCAGGTAGAAGTCGTCAACGTAGCGGCCGTAGTACTTCCCGTGCAGCTGGTGCTTGGCAAACTGGTCCAGAGCGTTGAGGTGGACGTTGGCGAAAAACTGGCTACTCAGATTGCCGATGGGCAGGCCGGTATCTGCGGGCGCGTTAATCAGCCGCTTGTGGGCCGGCACACGCTGCAGCAGTCGGGCATCGCCGCGCAGCTCGAAGTCGGTGCGCGGGTCGTGCATCAGCACCGTGTCGGTCAGCCAGCGCCAATAGGGCTCGCGCACTTTGGCGTGCAGCTGGCGTTGCAGCACCGGCTTGTCGATGGCGACAAAGAAGTTAGCCAAATCCATCTTGAGGTAAAAGGCTGGCCGGCTCCAGTTCTGGGTGATGCTGCGCACGTCGTGCTCCAGGCGTTGGGCGGCGTACAGCGTGCCGCGCCCGGGGATGCAGGCGGCGCTGCCGACGTCAAAGCTGGCCGTAAAGCGTGGGCCGATGGCGTTGTAGAGCAGGTGGTGCACCACGCGGTCGCGGAAGTCGGCCGCCCACACCTCGCGTGGCTTGGGGTGGGTGACGACAAAGCAGATCGAGCGGCCCGGCTGGTAGGTCTGGCTGAGCAGCTCGGCGCGCAGCGCGCACAGGTTGCGCTCGGCATTGGCCTCAAAGGCCTGGGCGCTGGCGCTTTGGCGCTTGTTGCGGCGGCAGTCCAGCCAGGCCTGTACCAGGTCGGCCATCGCAAAGGGAAAGTGGGGTGCCCCCGAGGGGGCGATTGAATCCGCGGAAAGCACGAACGCGCCGCTCGTTGTCCTTGTCGTTCCAGTTGCTGTTGCCGTTCTCGAAGTCCTGGACAAAGGCGTTGTTGCGCGAGTTCTGCGGGGTGCCGAGCTATCGACGTCGCCGGGCCAAAGGTTCAAATTGCTTTGAGTGCCGATCAGCCCGGAAACTGCGCCAGACCATAACGCGAGCTGGTGTTGCTCGCCGGTATCTGCGATGCGCATGGCGGTGGGCGTGTGGCCCAGCGGCTCGACCGGATTCAATAAACGCACGGGCATGATGGCCTTGACCGTCATGCAGCAGGCGCTGCGGAAAGGTTGCCAACGGTCTGCTTGCGCCAGCCGCCGGCCTGGGAGCCGACGGCGTCCAGCAGTTCGACCGACTCGGCCCAGAGCTTGGGTGAGATCAGCCGCTTGTTGTGGCTGACTCGCAGCATGGCTGTGGTGGCGCGTAGGTGCTGCAGCAGCGTGTCGAGCTGCTGCACCCTGTCATTGCCCCGCGATGCATTGGCCATGGCCATCGCCTCCAGCATGTCCACGCACAGGGCGTGGATCTTCTCGCCCAGGCTGCGCTTGAAAATGCGCGGCATCTGGGTTTGCACGTCAAGCGCCAGCGAGAGCAGATCGCAGCCGTGTTTGTAAATGGGAAGGTCGGAGTAGAGGGCCATGTCAATCTCAAAAAAAATCGCGGACCAGCGCGCACGCTGGTGAAGGGTTTAAGTGGTCAAGGCGTCAAGTGGAGTCCGGCGGAAAGCACGAACGCGCCGCTCGCCGCCCTTGTCGCCCCAGGTGCTGTTGCCGTCCTCGAAGTCCTGGACAAAGGCGGTGAGGCGCGAGTGCTGCGTGCTGGTCCAGTAGTAGTCCTCGGTGCTGAAAAGCTCGGGCACGTTGGCTGCGGCGGAATTGAGCTCGCCCAGGCTGGGCAGATACCAGTCACTGTGGCCGTCGATCACCAGTTCGCGCACGCGCAGGGCGGCTGGGCAGTTGGTCAGCGCCATGGCCTCGGTGTTGGCCTTGCCGTCTGTGCGGCTGCTGGTGCCGGGCACGTCCTTGCCGTACTCGCCCCAGGCGATGTCTTCAAACTCGCCTTCGGTGGCGTCGGACACCAGCAGGGCAAAAGGCGGTTGCTCGATGCCATCAACGATGGGGCCGCGCAGGATGGCGGCCAGCATGCCGCCCTGGCCAGCGATGACGCTGCCAAAGGCTGGCAAGACGGCCGGCAAGGTGTTGGGGTGTACTTTCATGGGGTGCTCCTCGGGTGGTGAAAAAAAAATCGTCGACCGGCGCGAACGCCGGTGAAGTGTTCAAGGTGTCAAGCGTTCAAGTGAACCCAGCGGAAAGCACGAACGCGCCGCTCGTTGCCCTTGTCGTCCCAGGTGCCGTTGCCGTTCTCGAAGTCCTGGACAAAGGCGGTGAAGCGCGAGTCCTGCGAGCTCGACCAGTAGTAGTCGTCCTCGCTGAAATGGTCCTTGGCGTGGATGTAGGCGAGCAGCAGGTCGTGCCGGCTAGGCATGTGGAAATCGGTGTGTCCGTCGGCCGTGTAGGCGGCGGCCCATGCGGCGGCGGGATGGTCTTTGCCGGTGGCCAACAGCGCGGCGGTATTGGCCGGGCCATCGAGCTGGCTTGTGGCGCCGGGCACGTCAAGGTAGGGTCCAAAGGCCAGGTCTTCTGCCTCTTCCGTGCTGCAGATCAGGTGCCGCTCGGGCAGGCCGGCCGAGGCGGCGACGGTGCAGATAAAGCGCCCGCCCTGGCCCGGCCATATTTCACCGTGGGCGGGCGGGGTGTTGGCTTTTGATGCGATGGCCTGGGTGGTTGCGGTAGCTGATTCCATATTCATCCTTGGGTAAAAAAATCGCGGACCGGCTGCGCCGGCGTGAGTGGGAAAAGTGTTTAAGTGGTCAAGCGTTCAAGTCCTGAACCCAGCGGAAAGCACGAACGCGCCGCTCGCTGCCCTTGCCGTCCCAGATGCTGTCGCCGCCCTCGAAGTCCTGGACAAAGGCGTTGGTGCGCGAGCTCTGCGTGCTGCTCCAGTACCAGCTGCTTTTCTCAAAAAGCTCCGGTGCGCAGATATGCGCCATCACCAGGTCTAACCGGCTGGGCAGGAAGAAATCGGTGTGGCCATCGGCGGCGTAGGCGGTGGCCCACTCTGCGGCAGGGTGGTCTTTGCCGGTGGCTAGCAGGGCTGCGGTGTTGGTGCGACCGTTGAGCTGGCTGCGGGCGCCAGGCACATCGATGCTGGGGCCGTAGGTGATCCGGTCTTCGGATTCGGCGGCGCCGGCAATCAGGTGGCGCGCAGGCGCGTCCAGTAGGGCGGGCAGGGTGCAGACGTAGTAGCCGCCCTGGCCGAGCCAGTACTCGCCGTGGGCAGGTGGGGTCAGGGTATTTCCAGCTGCGGCCGGTTGGATGGTGGCCGTGGTGAACGGCTCGAAATTCAGCAGCTCGCTGGGGATGCCGGCCATGCCTTGCGGCAGGGTCAGGTGGATGGTGGCGTTGGCGATGTGCATTTGCATGGGGACTCCTTCGGGTTGAGGTGAAAATCAGGCGGCCAGTGCTGGCGCGGTGGTTGCGGTGCTGGACTTTTCCGCGGCGGTGTGCGCCTTGCGGATGGCGGCTACATCGATGCCGTAGTGCTCGGCTGCGGTCAGCAGATCGTCTGGTTTTTGATTGCTGTACGAGGCTCTGACGTTGGTGATCAGCACGCAATCCAGCATGAAGAGCTCAAGCTCGGGCAGGCTCATCTCGATGATTCGTTCGTCGATGTCTTCCACTCTGTATAGGGCTTCGATCTCTTCCCCGTCATCCCAATTGATGTTGGCCCAGACGCTTTGTGCGATCAGCAGCATTTCTGGGGCGCTGCGTGGGGTACTCGCAGCTTTTTCGCGCACCAGGCGGAATGCTTCCGCATGAATAGAGTTTTCCAGTGCCAACGCTTTCTCGTCTTCCAGGCGACGGGCTTCGTAGGCCTTACTTGAGTTGTCTTTGCTGCTGCTCATTTCCTCGACCTTGACGCCAGCGGCTTGCAGGTCTTGGCGCTTCACCACCTCGATGGTTTTGCCATCCCTTGGGTTCTGGATCGTCACGGTCTCGATCTGGGTGCCGCCATTTGCGCCGATTTTCTTCAGCTCAGCCTTGACGTCCTTGAGCGGGATGTAATCACCCTTGAGCTGGCCATACGCGCTGATAGCCTGACGCGCCTTGTTGCCGGCAATCACCGTCTTGCCTTTGGCCTCCAGCGCGGCCTGGTTGGCCTTGAGCTGGGCGGTCTTCTTGGTGTCGAAGCAGGCGGGGTCGGTGCAGACGTTGTCTCCGCGTGGCGGGCCGTAGTGGCCTTTTTCGCCCAGCAAGTCGACGAAAAGCACCGGGTCTGCGCCTGAGCGCTTGGGGCAGGCCGTGCAGGCGCCTGCACTCTCGACCAGTGTGGCGTCGTCGAGCGCCCACAAGGCGTCTTTCAGGCCTAGGGTGAACTTTTCGCGCAGCAGGCCTTGTGCCTTGCGCGTCGTCATCAGTTCGTCGGATGCGCCGCTGCCGTAGGTGCCGTCCAGGATAAGTTTCAGGCCGTGTGCCTGGTGTTTTTCGCCGGGCACGCGGGCGAGCATCGTGGCCACTTCCTGCTTGATCTTGCCGTCGCGCAGTGCCTTGACGCCAGCGTCGTGCAGCGTGGCCAGCTTAAGGCGGTTGTAAACCAAGGTGCGGCTCAAGCCAGTGCGGCGGCAGAATTCGTCCTTGGTGACGTTGTGGGCCTTGATGTAGGCGGCGAAGCTTTGCGCTTCGTCGAAGGCGTCGAGGTCTTTGCGCTGCAGGTTTTCAACGGCCTGCAGCTGGGCACTCTCGGCGTCGGTCAGGTCGCGCACGAAGGCCGGGCCGTGCGTCATGCCGGCCAGCCTGGCGCCGCGCTTGCGGCAGTGGCCGAAAACGTTCTCATACCGGCCATCTGCCTTGGGGCGCAGCAGCATGGGGGAGATCATGCCGACGGCCTTCATGGCTTCGGCCAGGCCGGTGATATAGGCCTCGGGGTAGTGGGTGCGCGGCTGCGACGGGGAGTCGTCGATCAGATCGAGTGGGATCAGCTCAGCAACGTTTAGCGCCGGGTCGGTGTAGAGGTTGATCGTCTGCAGCTGCTCGGTGAGTCCGGCTAATGCGCCGGATTGCGGTGTGGCAATGATCTTGAGCATGTCGGCCTCGGTGGGACCCCAGTCCTCCTCGTGCACCACGATCACGGTGTTATCGGGTGTGCTGACCTTGTAGCTGCTCTTGCCGGAGCGGTCCATGACGGTGATTTCCTGGCCTGCATGGGGGTGTGGCTCGCCGCTGATGTCGAGCAGACTGTGCAGCAGGCGGAAGGTTTTGCCGATGAGGGCGGTGGCGAGTTTTTTGGACATGGTGAATGGCTCCGGTGAGGTGGCGGGTGGGGCGCTGCGGACTCAGGCTGTGCGCCAGATCCGGGTCTTGCCTACGGCGTCAATGCCGACCTTGTAGGTGCCCTGTTTGAGCTTGTTGCGGCTGAGTGCTGCGGCGGCCAGGGCGCCCTTGATGGGGTCTGGAACGATGGCACTTTGGCCGGCTTGGTTGAGTTTGAGGAAAACGGGCTCCCACTTGCATACGCCGACTTTTTGCTTGGGCGCGTAAGGCACGTTGTGCTCGACCTTGAGGGTGTCCGCGTCGATGATGTGGCGTGGGCTTTTAAAACCACGGGGCGCGGTCTTGCGGGCGGCTTGGAGCGCTGCTGGTGCTGGCTCGGCCTTGGCCTGTTGGTGCTGCAGGATGGCGCTGCCGGCGCTGTAGGTGTAGTCGCCGTCTATGTCGCGGTCGCGCTTCAGCAGGCCGGCGTCCATGGCGGGGCGCAGCATGCTGTGGATGTTGCCGCGTACGCAGTCAAATTTTTCAGCAATGTCTTCCAGCGTGAGGTGCTCGTCCGGGTTGTTTTTGAAAAAGCCGATGCAGCTGGATGCGAGGCTGTCGGAGCGTGGGATGTAGGGGGTGTGGAGGCTCATTTTTTATGGCGTGTTGTGCGCAGCAGCTGCGCGGTGATGGGGTGGCGGTAAACAAACATGCTGGCGACGATGCCGAATGGCCCGCCCGCGAGGTAGGCGGCAATTTCCCAGCCGCTGGCATTGGGCGCGAGCTTGAAAAGCACCAGGTTGGCGGCGCCGATGGCTAGTGAGTTGCAAAAGGCTGCGATGCCGTGGCCGTTGTTGACCAGCTGGCTCTGCAAGCCCAGGCAAAACACCAGGGCAAAGGTGCTGAGCAATAGGAGGAGGGCGGCGGCGGTCATGACCGCGACCTGTTGCGGGAGATGAGATGCGATTCGACGGCGGGCATGCCCAGGCACAGCCTGGCGCGGTCGCGGACTTCGGGTGTTACGGCATGGCCGAGCTCCTCAGGGTGCAGCATGTCATTGAGCAACTGCTTGACCTGGTTGGTGCATGGCGTGTTGTGCTGTACCTTGTTGGCCTGGGCCCTGCATGTGCGCAACAGGTCCATGGCCAGGCTTTGGGCAGGGGTGCGCGGCTGGCCGATACAAGGGGAGTCGGCATCGGTGATGACTGCAACGCCTGCACCCTTGGGTAGATCGGTCAAGACAATGGTGATGGTCTTCATGCTGAAGCTTGTTCCTGGTCGGTGGTGGGGATGGATGGGGTGGTAGGGGTAGCTGCTTGCTGGCGCTTTTCTTCGTGGGCGATCCAGCTGGGGGCGAGGGGGGCGAGTTGGCACGACTTGATGCGTGCGCGCAGCTCGGTGTTGACGGGGCGGACGTGGTAAATCTCAAGGTCCACGCAGCGGCCGGGTATCAGCTCTGCGCGGTGTGCCTCAAGGAACTGCAAGGCCTCGGCGCCTAGCCACTGGGCGCTAAAGCCTTGTGGAAAGATGCGGCCAGCGATATCGCGCCCTACCAGCACGAAGCCTCGCTCTGCATCAAGGCTTGGGCCGGTGGTGCAGTTGGCCGGCCCCATGGTCAGAAAGGCCCGAAGTTTGATGACGGCATCTAGCGAAGACATGGCGGGCCCCTTACTGCGCGACTTGGAAGACAACCAGGGCGATCAGTGGCGCCAGTACCAGTACGCAAAAAAGGACGGTCAGCACCGTAAAGATGGCCGAGCGGATCGGGCCGGGGGCGCGGCGGAAAGGCCCCTCTATGGTGATCTGCCGGCGCGTGTCCACGCGGTAGTAGCCTGGGCGGGTGTTGAGGCGATTCATGGCAGGCCTTTCAGCGCCACATGCATGGTGGTGGCGGGTGGTGCGTCAGGAAAGCGGCGTTCTGCGTCGGCTGCGGCCTGCAGCTGGCCGGGGAAGACGCCGATGTAGGTGGTCACGCCGGGGACGATGATGCGAAAGGTCAGCATGTCGTGCCCTCCGGCTTTTTGGCCAGCGCATTTTCAACGGCCTCATCGATGCGGATTTGGATGGAGCGTTCTGACGGCCACGGCTGCGTGGCCAGGCCTTTGCTGCACACTCGGCGCATGACGTCGATATCGATGTGTTGGTCCTGCGCCGCCTCTTCGATCAGCAGCTCGAACGACTCCGAGCCGGGGCCAATGAGGTAGGCAAGGCGCGGGTCGCGGTGCATTTGACGCAGGATGTGAAATGCGGCTTTGGTATTACTCATGCCGGCACCTCGACCAGATTGCCGAAATCGTCGCAAACCAATCTGCCGACAGAGGACGACCAGCTTCTGCCCTGCTGATCGACGCGACTTTCCGAGCCCCACCAGGTTCCCGGGCGGAAATCTATCTCATCGACGGGCTGGTAGTCGCGGTACAGGCGCGCTTCACCCATGGACCCCTCAATGATCATTGCGATGCTGTGGCCGCCAAACGCGCTATGAAAGCGTAAACGCCCGTCGCATATGGGCATCAGAGTTGTGCAGGCGTCTGCACTGTGGGTGAGCGTGTTCAATTCGGCCTCCTGGTGAAAAGTTGGCGTAAAAAAGCCGCATCAGGGCGCGGCGGTGGTCATTCACATTCAGCAACGCCCCGTGGGCGCTCTTGAATGAAAAAGCCCGTGATCAGACGGGCTTTAGTGGCTTGTAGTGATGGGTTATTTGTGCATGGGTGCTCCTGTTGTTGGCGCCTGGTTGGCTTGCGGCGCTTCGCCGGAAGGGGTGAAAAACATCAGCACCCTCACACGATGCTGAAGTTTTGGCCCTCTTGCGAAGGCCGTCACGGGTACTCAATCCGTGTCCATTCAGGAAGCATTCGTGCCCAGGCTATGACGCCCTGAGGCGGTCAGTCGTTACCGCGCCACGACATATCGGCGTCCCCCTTGTTGGGGAGCCCGGCCCCTGGGGTCAGCGCATGCCACGCGGCATGCTCGCCCAGGGAGTTCGGGATTTAGCGTCTTGATCTGCCGACGCTGCGGGAGCAGGGCGCCCTGCGTGCAGGGTGGGCCGTGAATCCTGTGTGTTGTTAAGGGGCCATGCGGGCCGCCGGTGCGATGACTGACGGGTGGCGCAGAGGGTTTCTGCGGCATGGGTGAATTATCACTAATGTGATTTATCGTGTCAACACGAACGTGATATTTGTTTGCAATAATGCAACTGCCCGCATGGTGTGAGGTAAGGGAATTGCAAATGAAGGACGAAAAAAAACCGCCTCAAGGGGCGGGGGTGGTACAAGGCGGAATGGATTCACTTGACTACATTGAGGCGCAGGCGGGCAAGAATGCAGCCTTCAGGCTTGAGACGATGGAGCTGCTCAACAAGCGGGGCCATGCCATGCTGGCGCTGCTTTTGGGTGGCGCGGGCGCTGCGGGTGCTTATGCGCTGGGCCGGCTGGGTCAGCCTGATGCGCTATGGTCTTTCAGCGCGCTGGTGCCGGTGGCACTGTGGTGGTTTGGGCTTGCCGCCTGGGTAGCTGTGAAGATATGCCGCACGCAGGAACTTTATCCGCCCACTAATGAGCCCCAAAAACTGCTTGAGTACATGGAGGGTCCGCTGGAGGTTTACCGCGCGGAACTGACTGCCGAAGGCCGGCAGCCTGAGTCGGCCCTGGTGATGCTGCGCCGCAGCGAATTGTTATCACGGCAAAGCCGGATCGACGGCTATGTGAAAAATAATATGACGGTGGCGGCCCGCCTTGACAGGGCCTACCTATGTGCCGCCGCGACGCCTGTTTGGGCGCTGGTCGGCATCCTCGTTGTTGTGGTGGTTAAGCGCTGCGCCTGAGGGCCGGCTGGGCGCGCCGTGGAGGGTTTTGCGGCAGGTCTTTGCGCTCGGGTTGTGGTCCGGGGTAGTCGGGTAGCGTGGCGTGGGTATAGGGTATGTTTATCTCCATTTTTTTGGGGGTACGCTGGCTTGTTCGCGGCGCTCCGGCGCAGGTTGCGGCGCTGCGGGTTGGGTGGCGGTGGGGGTCATTTTTAACAGCTGCTCAGAGTTGTGTCGTGTCACAAGGCTTGTCGCGCATGACTGTAGTCCGTGCCGGTTTTGCCGCCGCAGAACTTGTTCCAGTCGCGCCCTTCTTGCGTGGCCTTGTTGTTTTGGGTGATGACGAGCTTGCCAGGAACCACTGCATTGAAGCTATTGGTTGCACGGTACTCATAGCAAATGGAGCCGTCAGCCATCAGGACGGCTGAATTGAGGCTAAATGAGTTGGGGTTTTTTGCCCCTTGTTTGATGACCTTGGCGCCTGCGACGATGCGCTGAAATTCAGCCTCTTTCTTCACCTTTTCTGCCGCCTCGGCAATCTTCTGCTCTGGCGACTTTTCGGCTTCTACGGCGGCGAGTTTGGTAGCGCGTTTGTCCGCAGCGTCTTGCGTGTTGGCGATGCAGGAGACGATGCCCACGGTTGCCAGGCCGATGAATAGCCACTGGGCTTTGCTGTGGCGTTTTTTGATTTTGGCTCCGCATTGAGGGCATGCCTTGGCTGCGGTGCTGACCTGGTTGCCGCATTCGTGGCACTTGACTAAAGCCATTTGTACTCCCAGTTGATTTATATTTCTCGTCGCCCCATGGGGAATGGTGCTCTGTGGTGTGCTTTTGATCTCAATCGGGTGTCGCGCCCAGGGGCCTTAGGGCAATTCCACAGTGTTTGCAGACTCGTGCGTCCATCCTGACCAGCTCCCGGCAATCCGGGCATCGGACATGTGTTTTCGGGCTTATGGCTTCACCGGCAATTAGGGCCGCCTGTTCTTTGAGGCTGGGTAGCGCCAATACCAGTATGCCGGCAATGAGCGGGGATAGGATCATGGACAAAACGAAGTAGCCGAATCCATGCCTATCCTTGCTGCTGGCAATGATGCCGACCACAATTGAGGCGGCAAACCAAAAAATCAGCACTTCCATGCTTTTCCTTTAATTCGGGACAATCGATATCACCTTGTCCATGCGGATGATGTTTTCCACTGGCTCGGTGATTTTTTCATGCAGGGCGCTGATGGACTCCAGGCACACCATGCCGCCTCGCAGCCACGTCAGCTTCTTGATCGCCTTGCGGCCATCGGTGAAATGGACGACACACAAGTCAGGGGGGTCGGCTGGGCGGTTGGGTGAGGCGACGACGTCCCAGCCGGCCATGATGGCGGGCTCCATGCTGTTGCCGCGCACCTTGACGGCGTAGGCTTGGTCATCGAGCAGGGTAGAGGCGTAATAGACGGGTTCTGCCTCCTGGGCGGTGGGTGCGGTATAGGCTTCGATGAAGCCATTGTCGCCACCCTGGACGACGCCGACGCGAAAGGCGTACTTGACTTCGGTTGGGCGAGCGCCGTCTGGTAATTCGTTGGGGAATAGGCGCCGCTCTCCCTTGCCGCTCTCCAGCCACTCGGCATGCACATTCAAGGCACGGGCGATGGCCAGGAGTTCCCTTGGTTTTTTTCTTAGGCCACCTTCAACGTTTGCAATAGTGCTTTGTGTCACCTTGGCGACTTTGGCTAGTTCTTCTTGTGTGAGCCCGGCGTCTTCGCGAGCTGATTTGAGTCGGTCTGCAATTGTAATCACATTAGTGATTGAACCAGACAAGCCAATCACGTTGGTGGTTGATTCATTATCACGAACGTGATTTAATAGGGTCATGGATGGACTAAACAAAGCAATTGCAATCGCTGGAAGCCAGCGAGCCCTCGCTGAGGCGATAGGCCTTGGCCAAACGGCGGTGGCGAACTGGATAAAGCGCGGTGGACTGGTTCCGGTTGAGCATTGCGCGCCAATTGAAACGGCATTTTCTGGCGCCGTTACGCGCAAGGAACTTCGCCCCGACGATTGGGAAATACATTGGCCCGAGCTGGCCGTTCCCGCCACCTCCCCGCCCATCCCCCGCGCCATCGAGGCCCTGGCCGCAGCCCCTCTGACCACCGACGTTGCCCTGGAGGCCGACCTCGAAAAGGCCGAGCAGGCCGGCCTGGTTCACCTTCCCAAGAGGGCCCCCATCTGGAACGGTGCCGAGCGCCGCGCGGCACTTGTCCAGCGTCGTTCCGTTGACCGTGAGCAGGCGGATATCGATGCCGCAGGGCCGGGGGCGGCGGACGTTTAGTGGGACTACCCCTGCAATTTGTCTGTCGATATCTGGTTTTCCATGGGCATCCCTTTCAGTGGCCATTGTTGTGTGAGAGCTGCACGCTCCACTGGCTGTGGACGCCCGCCATTTTCCGCCCCGCACCACTTGCCCAACCGCCGCACGGCGTGGTTTCACTCCTTCCCATATGGCCGCCACATGCAGGCAAGCGTGCGGTGTTTCGTGCGTCGGGATGGTGCGGGGTTTTTTCTTTTTCGCCATGGCCGTAGTTTGCTTTGCAGCTTCGGCCCTGTCAGTAACAACATTTCCTGGAGTCTGTGATGAATGAAATTGATGCGGCCTACAACCTGGTACACGACTACAAAGGGGGGGCGGATTCGCTAGGTCCTAGGATCAGTAAGAGCGCAACCACGTTGTGCCATGAGGTGGCAGAGGTCGGTACGGCAAAACTGGGCCTGAAGACGGCGGTGAAGATTTCCGTCATCTCGGGTGACAAGCGCATTCTGGAAGCTTTTGCCGTCCAGATGGATTGCATGGTGTTGCCGCTGCCCTCGGCTTTGCAGCTGAAGGGTGACAGCTGCATGGTGCGCTTGAGCGATGTGCTTCGCGATTCGAGCGAGTTGGTGCGGGAGTCGATGGCCGACCTGGAGGATAAAGCCCTTACTGACAATGAGCGTGCGCGTCTTGAGCGCATTTGCGCACAAATGATCAGTTCGGTGTCGGCTTTCATGGGGGCCGTGAATAAGTGCCACCTTGAAGGCAAGCGGGTGGAGAAGGATGGTGCGCTGTGAGGCCCGTTAACGAAGTGACGCAGGCGTTGCTGCAGGCGGCGCGGGGTGCAAGCAAGGCAGGGCAGCAGTGGAGGGCGGCAGCATGAGCGTACTCAATACCTCGGCGCAGGCCTTGAAGGGCCTTGCCGCCCGCGACATGGGCCGCAAACAGCGTGAAATCTTTGACGTGGTGCTGGACAGCCAGCGCAGTGGCACGCAGGACATGAGTCTGAATGAAATCAGGGATATCTATGAGAGCCGCCAGGGCCGGCGCATTGAGCTGGGCTTTGTCAGTGCTCGGGTGTCTGAGCTGGTGGCGGCCAAGCGTCTGGTGCGGCTTGACGATATCCGGGCGTGCAGCGTGACAGGTAGCGCGGTGAGGCCTGTGTGCGTGCCGTCGGAGCAGGCGGGGTTGTTCGCATGAGCTTCATGATCTCGACCGCATGCGTCCGGCTGAAGATGCCCGGCGTTGCCAAAAATGTGCTGATGCAGCTGGCAGAAATTGCCAATGATCATGGGTTTGCCTTTCCCTCGATTGACTACCTGTGCATGCGCACCTGTTGGGGTCGTTCGGCGGTGATTGAGGCGCTGAAATATCTTGAGGAAAAAAAGGTCATTTGGCCGGACCGGGCCAGCGGGCGCAACACCACATACTGGGTCACGCCCGCCAACTGGGAGGGTGAAATCTACCCGGAAAAGGATACAGACCCGTCCGCCACCCGGACCGGTCCGCCAGCCGGACGGGTCCGCCAAACGGACTACCACCCGTCCGCCAGCCGGACCCCACCCGTCCGCCAAACGGACCCCACCCGTCCGCCAGCCGGACCCGACCCGTCCGCCAGCCGGACACTAGTATCAATTAACACCATTGAATTGAACACCCCCCTACCCCCCAAGGGGGATGCGAGTGGGTTTGATGACTTCTGGAAAACCTTTCCAAAGAAATCGGCGGAAGCCCGGGCTCGCCGGCAATGGGCTGAGCTGGCGCCTGATGCGGCGCTGCGGTTGCGGATCGTTGATGCGGTGCGGGCGCAGGCGGCCAGCGATGCCTGGCAACGCGATGGCGGCCGGTGGGTGCCACTGGCGTCGTCGTGGCTGCGTGACCAGCGCTGGCAGGACGAGGTGGCCGAGGGTGGTGACGCCAACGGCGCGGCCAGCGACGGGGATAGCCGGGCCAGTGTCGAGCGAACGGCGGCACAGCTCGGCATCGCGGCGTGGGATTCGCTGGATGGGCCATGGCACGTCTACAAGGCGCGGGTGCATGCCGAGGTGGCACGGCAGGCGCGGGCCTGACGTGAGCGCAGGCAGGCAAGACAACTTCAAAACCACAACAAGGAATACCGTGAGCGATACGCCAACCACCGAAGAGAAATATTTGTCAGCCATCCATTCCTCCAACCTGCGCATGGAGGCCGACGCGGAGCGGCGCAGCAATGCCGATGTGCTGGTGGCGGCTGGTTGGTCTGCATCCCGGGTGGGTATGGCTCTGTTGCGGCTGCATTCGGAGTGGGACGCGGCAGCAAAACCTGTGAGGCCTACGCAGCAGGCCATCCGGTTGCTGGCGGAAACCATGCCTCGCATCGAGAAAGGGCGGGTTACGAAGAAAGGCAAGGATGGCGTGATGACGAGGCAGGCTAACACGGTTGTGGATATTGCCGGTGCGACGCGACTGGCTGGGCAATGGCATTTGAGCGAGTTGTACAAGCTGATCGACAAGCTCGGGATGTTGCCGGATGTGCGGCGCGAGTTGCTTCGGCAGGCTGGCAAGTGGCGCATTGCCAATGCTCCGGAGGTGGTGCCGTCGGTCATCAAATACTGGCTTGAGCAGAATTGCAGCGTGTGTTCTGGATTGAAGTTCAAGCCAGTTTCCGGTACGCCGACTCTGTCCAATCGGCAGTGTCACGGTTGCCATGGCTCGGGGGTTGGTGCTGTGCCGCATGGTCAGGATGGCAAGCGGCTGTGCAACTACATCGATGATTGTGTGATGTGGGCTCGGCAATCACTTCGATCACGCTTGCGAAACACAAAATAGGCTGTATCATTGCCGCCAAGGATTGCAGAGGCTGCTTAGCCTCTCGTACCTGGAATCTCTGTCCAATGTCCAAACAGGTTAGTCCTGTGCGGTAGATGTCGATGGATAAACTCGCCCCGAATTTATAGCCACCCACCGAGGTGGCTTTTTTGCGTCCATGCACCGGAGAGGAGGGTGAGCTTATGCCGAAAGCTGCCCCGCGTCCTTGCTCGATGTTTGGTTGCCGCGCACTGTCTGTAGCTGGTGGCCGGTGTGCCGATCACCAGCGTGAGCAGTGGCGCAAAAAGCCCTTTGCCACCAAGCGCATCACAGGCAGACGGCTGCAAGCAATGCGAGCCGCGCTGTTTGATCGGTGCCCGTTATGTGTGGCTTGCGATGCCAAGGGCTTTGTGGTTGCTGCCACCCAGCGTGACCACATCAAGCCGCTCTCCGAGGGCGGGCTGGACGACGACAGCAACGTGCAGGGTCTATGCGATGCCTGCCACGAAGAAAAAAGTCAGGCTGAAGCTAAGCGTGGCCGTAGTCGCTGACCGCTGAGAACTGCCTGAATTTTTCAGCAGCGCCGAGGGGGTAGGGGGGGGTGAGAAGTTTGGGTGCGCCCACCGGAAACCGAACGCTTAACTGTTATTTTATGGAGCGTGAAAACTACCCCCTGGGGGTTAACGAGAGGTAGTGAGATGGAGCAAAAACCAAACTTCGCCGCTGCGCTTCCCGCTGTTGGTGGGGAGCGGATCGCATCCGCCTCGGCTGAGATCGTGTCGCCAAAGCCGCCGCCCATGTTTGGGCTGTCTGCTGATGAGCGGGGACTGTACGACCACATTTGCCAGACGCTTCGCCTGGCAGGCGTCGAACACATGACGGCAGGGATGCCGATCGCGATCATCGTCCGCACTTTTGCCGACTGGCTCAAAGCCAGTGCAGAGTGCGAAGAAAAGGGCCGCACTCAAACGTCAAAGACCGGGTGGGCCACGCCAACGCCCTGGGCCGATGACGAAAAACGACTGAAGATGGAGCTCGGCCAATGGCTACCAAAAGCTTGCTTGACGATACCGTCGCTGGCCAGGGTGAGGAAGGACACGGGAGAAAAGGGCGGGCAGGACGACCTGTTCGCCGATCTCGTAAACCACGCTGGCACCTTACCCGCAAGCGCATCGAGGCACTGACACCTCCAGCGCTTGAAGAGTGGGATGACGGCTACGGACTGCCCGTGCTGCGTGGTGACATCGTCACCGGCAAGCTGGTTTATCTTGCGGTGCTTCGGCATTACCAGGACTTGATCGACGGCCCCAAGCGCGGCCTGGTGTTCAGTGCAGCGCATGGCTGGCACGTCATCAGCTACATCGAAAAGTTCTTTGTTCATACCAAGGGGCCGCTGGCACGCCAGCCAATGCTGCTGGACCCGTGGCAAAAGTTCTGGACCGCCGTGTTGTACGGCTGGCGCAAGGCTGATACCGGCCTGCGCCGATTCACCAGGGCCTACGAAGAGGTGGCCCGCAAGAACGGCAAGAGTACATGGAAGGCCCCGCAAGGGGCCTATCTTTTTTCCATGGACGGCGAGGTGGGGGCCGAGGTGTACGCCATGGCCACGACGCGCGCCCAGGCCATGACGGTGTTCAAGCCCGCATTTGAAAACATCAAGCGCTGGGTGCGCAACTCGCCAGGCATTGCCCGCTCATTCAAGGTGTACGCCGGGCTGAATCAGGAAAAGATCGAGATGACCGATGGCAGCGTCTTCGAGCCACTGCCATCCAACGCCGAGAACCAGGACGGGCGCAACCCATCCGCCGTGCTGTACGACGAACTCCATGCCGCCAAAACACGGGACGTGTGGGACGTGATGGAGTCTGCGTTTGGTGCACGCGCCCAGCCTTTGCTGTCCGCCATCACCACAGCCGGCTTCATCCTGGACGGCATCTGCACCGAGGTGCGCGGCTACTTGATCTCCGTGCTTGAAGGAAAACGAATCGACGATTCATTTTTCGGCTACGTCTACACCCTGGACGAGGGCGACGATCACTTTGATGAGCGCAACTGGATCAAGGCCAATCCTGGTCTGGGCAAGTCCAAGACGCTCGACTACATGCGCGGCGTGGCTCGCAAGGCCGCAGCCCTGCCGGGTGCGCTGGTCAATTTTTTGACCAAGGATTTAAACATCTGGTGCAACGGCGCCGATGGCTGGTTTGCCCTGGACGTGTGGAACAAAGGCGGTGCCAAGTTTGACTCCGCCATGCTGCGTGGTCGGCGCTGCTTTGGTGGCCTGGACTTAGCCAGCACCCGCGACTTGACGGCATTCGCCCTCGTGTTTCCGCCCGATGAACCGGGTGGGATGTGGTACGTCCTGGTGCAGTTCTGGTGCCCGCAAGAAAAAGTCACCACGCAAGAGCACGACGACGTTGCGCCCTACCGGCGCTGGGAAACCGAGGGTTGGCTGACCGCCACTGAAGGCAATGTGACCGACTACGGTCCGGTGCGTCGCGCCGTCCAGCAGGCCATGCAGGACTATGACGTGCAGGACATCGGCTTTGACCGCTGGAACGCCCAGCAGTTGTGCAACGAGTTGCTCGATAACGGCGTGCCGCTGGTCGAGGTGCCGCAGAACACCGGGGGCATGTACCCCGGCTCCAAGTGCCTGGAAGAGCTGGTTTACGGCAAGCACCTGCAGCACGGCGGCAACCCCGTGCTCAGGTATTGCGCCATGAATGTGGCGCTGCTGTTTGACACCAACGGCAACTTCAGGCCCGACAAAAAGAAGAGCAATTTAAACGGCCGTATCGACGGCATCGTCGCTTTGACGATGGCGCTGAGCCGGTGTGTGTTGACGGATGGTTCCGATACCTATTTTGAGAGCTTTGCAAAATGAATGTAATCCGTCGCACGATGCTTCGCCTGGCCTTGAAGGGGGTAGAACTATCCCCTTCGATGCCCGAGGGTTGGAAGTTCCTGGGGGGTGGTGAAACGTGGGCCAAGGTCAATGTTGATGAGGTCACGCAGCTGCAAATTTCAGCAGCGTTTTCAGCCATCCGTCTGATCGCCGAAACGGTAGGCACGATGCCCTTGCATCTGTACCGAAAGACCTCGAAAGGCCGGGTCCGTGCAACCGATCACCCGCTCTATGCCCTGGTGCACGATCAGCCTAATGAGTACATGACCGCGGTCGAGTGGAAAGAGGCCATGGTGGTCAGTCTGACCACCATGGGCCAGTCTTACAACTATGTTGACAAGTTTGAGTCAACGGGCCGAATCATCAGTATTCAGCCGGTGCACAAGAACCGCGTCAAGCCAGAGATTGATATGGCTGGTGGGTTGACCTACTGGTTGACCATGCGCAACGGCCAGCGCCTGCGGCTCAAGCGCCCCCAGATTTGCCCAATTCGCGGCTTCGGGGGTGTGGGAGACCTGGAAGGGTACGCGCCGCACAAGATCCACGCCAACAGCATGGCGCTGACGATTGCGGTGGAAAAATATGGCGCTGAATTCTTTGGAAGTGGTGGCCGTCCCAGCGGCATTTTGACGACAGACCAAGAGTTCAAAGCGGTCCAGCGGGATTCGATTCGAGAGAACTTCCAGAAATACCTGGCTGACAGCTGGCGCACCAACAGACTCCCACTGCTAGAAAACGGGACCAAATACCAGCAGGTCACGACGCCCAATAACGAGGCGCAGTTCATCGAGACACGCAAGCAGCAGATCGCGGAAATGGCCCGCATCTACCGCGTGCCCCTGCATATGCTGATGGAGATGGACAAGGCCAGCTACGCCAACACCGAGCAGGCCAATAAGCATTTTCTGGATTACACGCTGCTGTCTTATCTCAAGCGGATCGAGCTAGCGCTCAACAGTTGCTTGTTAACGGCGGCTGAGCGGGTCGATCACTATTTTGAATTTGATGTGCGCGGCCTGCTGCGCGGCGACAGCACCCAGCGCGCCGCGTACTACGTGACCATGCGCAACGCTGGCGCCATCACCCAAAACGAAATCCGTGATCTGGAAAACATGCCACAAATCGAAGGCGCAGATGACCTGCACGTCCCTCTCAACATGGCGCCCAGCGACATGCTGGCCTCCATCCTTGGCGACAAGAACAAAGGAAATTGAACATGGAACGCATCACTGCACCCATTGAAATCAAGAGCGCAGGTAGCGACGGCACCTTTACCGGCTACGCCGCCGTTTTTGGCAACATCGATCTGGGCTATGACGTGATCGAGCCTGGCGCATTCGTGCAGGCCAAGACCACCCGCGACGGCATGTTGCGCATCGCCATCGGCCACCGACTCGACCAGCTGGCTGGCAAGGCTACTTTTCGCCAGGATGATCGCGGCCTCTACGTCGAGGGCAAGCTCAGTCTGGGCGTCAGCTACGTGCGAGACCAGTACGAGCTGATGAAAGACGGCGTTCTTGATGGCTTGTCGGTCGGCTTCAACATTCTTCGAGATGGCGCCGACTACGAAGAGCGCAGCGGAAAACACGTTCGCATCATCAGGGCCGCCGAGCTTTGGGAGTTTTCACTTGTGCCCTTTGGCATGAACCCGGAGGCCCTTGTCGATTCCGTCAAGGCCGCTTCCGTTCGAGATTTCGAGTCCCAGCTCCGGGGCCTCGGATACAGCCAGACCGAGGCCAAGAGCCTGGCGTCTGGCGGTTACAAGTCGCTGGGCCACCGGGATGGTGGCTCGGACAGCGGGACGCTGGCAGACGCACTTCAAGACCTTCGTCAATCATTTAACTGGAACTGAAACACCATGAAAAAATCATTCACCATTACCCGCCAACACGTCACCATCGTGTTTTTGCTGGCCGCTGCTGTCCTTGCCGCCTTAGCCCTGATGGGGCATCCGCTCATCCCTGCCGAGGCCTTCGCGGGCTTGGGCATGGTCCCTATGGCCATGTCGGGCGAAATCGATGTCAAAAAGCAAATGGAGCAATTGACCGATGTTGCCAAGGCCGCCAAGGATGCCATTGACCAGGTTAAAAAATCACACACTGATCTGGACGGCCGGGTAGCCAAGCTGCACGAGGAAATCGCCTCTGGCAAGGCGGATTCCGTCACTAAGTCTGCATTCCAGGATGCCGTGGTTCGGGTGGAGAAAGCTGAGGCCATGCTGAGCAAGACGAATGCTGAGCTGACCGAGCTGGCCCAAAAGTCGGCCAATCTGCTGGGCAGCGGTAACCAGCACAAAAGCCTGGGGCAAATGGCCGCTGCATCCGACGCTGCCAAAAGCTACAAGGGCGGCACGGTCGAGCTGTGCGCCATGGCCGCCCCTTTGTTTGGCAAGGCCGCAGTCACCTCGGGCGCGGCCAGCGCGGGCGCCTTGATAGAGGCCTACCGCGTGCCCGGCATCATCGTCGGCCCTGACGCGCCGCTGACCATCCGCGACCTCTTCATGGCTGTATCGATCAGCAGCAACGCCATCGAATGGGTGCGCGAATTGCTGTTCACCAACGCCGCCGGCGCGCAAAACGGCGAAGGTACAGCCAAGAACGAAAGCGGCCTGACCTTCGAGAAAAAAACCAGCCCGGTCGAAACCATCGCCCACTGGATTCCGGCCAGCCGCCAAGTGCTGTCCGATGTGCCCCAGCTCAGCGGCATCATCGATGGCAAGCTGCGCACCGGTCTGAAGCTCAAGGAAGATGCCGCCCTGATGTTTGGCGACGGCACCAATGGCAACTTGCTGGGCCTGGTGCCCCAGGCCACCGCGTTCAACGCTCTGCTGAGCAAGGTCGGCGACACCAAGATCGACATGCTGCGCCGCGCCATCCTGCAGGTAGCCAAAGCCCAGTACCCGGCTACCTTCCAGGTACTGAGCCTGGAAGACTGGGCCGAAATCGAGACCATGAAGACCACCGACGGCGCCTACATCTTCGGCAGTCCGACCAATGGCACCGCCCCGCGCCTGTGGGGCAAAAGCGTGGTTGAAAGCCACGGCCTTGAAACGGGTGACTTTCTCGTGGGCTCCAGCCTGGCCGCCACAATCTGGGACCGCGAAGACGTCACGGTGCGCGTGGCCGAGCAGCACGCCGATTTCTTCATCAAGAACATGGTCGCCATCTTGTGCGAAGAGCGCTTGGGCTTCACGGTCGAGCGCCCTCAAGCCATCGTGTCAGGCGCTTTCGCCTGATTTTTTAACCCCGCAGCGGCCCCCTTTGCGGGGTCGCTGTATAGGAGTGAACCCCTATGCAAGTACTGAAATCTTTTGTTGATGGCCAGGGTCGTCGAATGAAGCCAGGCGCGGATTTGCCTACCGACTACGACAGCGTCACGCTAAAGCACTACCAGCGTTATGGCATGGTGGGCGAGGCGCTGGCAACTGCCAAGCCTGTGAAAGGGTCGCCTGCCAAAGCGGCTAAAGGTGAAAAGGCCAAGGGTGGTTCGCCCGGCAACCCTGATCCGGCGGCGACTGACACCGTGCAGGCAACTGCACAGATCGGCGCCTTTGGGCCGTCCGAAACCAAGCCTGCCGGCCCCGATGAAACCAAGGCGCCAGTTAACACTGACGCCGATCCGGCGGCCTGACTCTTCTCTGTGTGATGCGCCCCGGCCTCGGGGCGCATTGCATGGCGACGCCCATCATCCCCAAACGAACACACCATGCCAATCAAACCCACCGTCGAGGAGGCCCAGCGCCGCCTGCGTATCGACGCTGACCTGGCGGCCGATCTCGAATCGGCGATCGACCAGGCGCATGCCGAAGCCTTGGCCTTTCTGGATCTCAGCCTCTATGCCGATGACGCGGCCCTGGCTGCTGCGGCGGACGCCAGCGGTATTGTGGCCACTGCGGACATCATTGCCGCCCAGCTGCTGCTGACCGACGCGCTCGTGGGCAACAACAGCCTACAGGACCGAGAAAGCAAGCGAGAAGCCGCGCGCAACATGCTGCGCCCCCACCGTCGCATGGGGGTCTGAAGGATATGCACTCACAGCAACTCGACAAGTTGATCGAGATCCAGCAGCACCAGGTGAGCAAAGGCCGCTCTGGCGGCATCGTCAAGAACTGGGGCGTGTTCCTGCCGTCCGTGTACGCGGCGGTGCGCCACCTGAGTGGCAACGAACGGCAGGCCACTTCGGCGGCGGGCGGGCAGGTCGCCGTGGCGCGCACCGAATTTCGTATCCGTTTCCGGCCAGGCATCACTGGCTTGATGCGCATCAAGCATGGCGAGGCCATTTACAACATCGACCATGTCAACCCTTTGAACGAGGGTGGCGACTGGCTCATCCTCACCAGCTACACCGGAGTCAACAATGGCTAAATCCGAAGTCATGGGCATTGGCGACCTGAAACAGCGCTTCGGCCAGCTGAAGAGCGGCATGGAAACGCGCACCAGTCGGCTCATGGTGGTCGCTGCCGGCGGAGTACTCAAGGCCAAGGCCAAGTCCATCGCGCAGGCCAACGGCTCGGTACGTACCGGCGCCATGGTCAAAAACATCGTCATCAAGCGCGAGCCTCAGGCGCCAAGCGGCACCACCCAGTACAACCTGGGCGTGCGTCATGGCCGGGATCTGACCAAAAAGCAAAAGACCGGCGGCAAGCACCTGGCCGTCACCGGCGGCGGCCGTATCTCGGTCCGCTACCACGACGATCCTTACTACTGGAAGTGGGTTGAGCAGGGGCACAAGATCGTGCCGCGCAAAGCGGGTGAAACGGGCGCAACAGGCCAGACGGTCATTACCTACACCCGCAAAGGCCGCAGCGGCAAGATGGTGACGTACACGCGCAAGCGCGGCACAGACTCTCTGCGCGCACGCCGCCAGGGCGTGACGGGCAGTGTGCCCGCCAAGCCCTTTATCGGTCCAGCAGCAGAGCAAGGCAGGGAGCAGGCTATCACCGCCATGGGCGAGCGCCTGCAAAAAGAACTCGACAAGGCAGCCCAAGCATGAGCACCGTACACGAAACCGTGACCGCCGCGCTCTCGGCCGTCTTCCCGAATGCCTGGGCTGTCGAGCTGCCGCCCATCCCGGTCTGGCCTGCTGCCGTGTTTGACATCGACAGTGCGCCGGAAGAGGCCTGGTGCAGCGGCGGCGGCTACACCCAGCACGACGTCAACCTGATCGTCTTGGCGCGCACCATTGAGGAGCTCGATGTGCTGCTGCCCATGTCCGCTGGCGGCACCCTTCGCCCGGCCCTGGAAGGCCTGGACTCTTACCAGTATGAGGATGCTTGCGGCGATGCGGACTATGAGCCCGATCCCGCCGTTTATGCCCGTTTCCTGACCGTGCGCCTGCGCACCCCCCGTTACTAACCACCTGGAGCCACTTGATGACCAAACGCACCGCAACACCAGCGGCGGCGGGCGCAGCCGCGTCCGCCCCTGCAGCCACCGTGCAGACGTCTGCACACCAGCCAACACCGCCGCACCCACGCGATGCGCACACCGGCGAGGGCGGACGCTACGTGCGCGATCCCGCCACCGGCATCCGCACCCGCGTGCCCGATGCGGTGGCGCCGGCAGCAGCTGTCGACCCCCTTGCCGCCGAAGCCGAAAGCGGCAGCACCACCCTCCCGTAACCCTGCAATCCCGATAACTTCGAAAGGTCCACCATGGCCAAATCCATGAAGAAAATGCTGCTGCTGGCGAAAATTGAAGCCATCAGCGGCACCGACAGCGCCCCCACGCCCGTCCTGAATGCCATCCTGTGTCGGGCCTTCATGCCCGAGCCCATCACGGCCGAGCAGGTCGGCCGCGAACTGATCCGGCCCTACAAGGGCAACAGCGGCAAGCTGACGGTCGGCGAGCACCGCAAGTTCACCTTTGAAGTCGAGCTGGCCGGCAGCGGCGCCGCCGGCACCGCACCGGCCTGGGGTCTGCTGCTTGAGGCCTGCGGCTTTGCCGAGACCGTGACGGCGGCCACCGACGTCACCTACGACCCGGTCAGTGAAGGCGAGCCCACGTTGACCCTGTATGGCTACCTGGACAAAACCAAATTCATGGTCACCGGCGCCAAGGGCAATGTCAGTTTCGAGACCAATGCCAAGGGCATCCCGGTCATGAAGTTCGAATTCATAGGCGCCTACAGCACCCCCACCGAAGAGGCAGTTATGCCCGTGGGTGTCGACTACAGCGCCTTCACCCAGCCCAAGACCGTGGGCAAGGCCAATACGCCCACCTTCACCTTCCATGGCTTGTCGGCCTGCACGTCGGCCTTCAGCGTGGCCTGGGGCAACAGCATGAGCTGGCGCGAGATGATCAACTGCGCCGGCGCTCACAGCCCGGACCGCCAGCCCACCGGCAATGTCACGATGGAACTCCCCAGCGTCACCACCAAGAACTGGGCCGAGGTCGTGCGCGAGGGCACCGTGGGCGCCTGCCAGCTGGTGCATGGCACCACGGCGGGCAACATCATCGAGCTCAACCTGCCCCAGATCCAGTGCGGTCCCTTCACCCTGCAAGACGACCAGGGCGTGGCCATGATGTCCATGCCCTTCGATCTGCTGCCCTTGCTGGGCGACGACGAGCTGCGCATCGTCGTTCGCTAGTTCCGATACCCCTTTTTGTCCTCCTGAGCCACCCCTGCGGTGGTTTTTTTATTGCCCATTACCTTTTTAAAACACCATGTTCAATCTCGCCCCCACCCAGACCTTCAAAGAAACCGTCACCGTTAGCGTCAAGCAGGAAAACGGCAGCTGGAAGGAAGAATCCTTCACCGCCGTCTTTGACCGTGCGTCCGAAGATGATCGCGAAGAGTTGCTGGCCCTCAAGCATGTGGAGCTGGTGCGCCGCAAGCTGGTCGGTTGGCAGATGAAAGACGCGCAAGGCCAGGACGTGCCTTTCACCCCTGAAAACCTCGAAGGGCTCCTGAAGCTCACCGGGGCCGTGCGCGAAACCGTCATGTCCTTCTGGCGCGCCAACACGGGTTCACGCGAAAAAAACTGATAGAGGCGGCGCGCTGGTGGGCTGGTGTGCGCGATGACGCGCCCGGCGCCTTCGATGTCGACGAAAGCGTCATCGAGGGTATGCAGGCCTGGGGCGCGCCGCCTGAAGAGCTGGCCAAGGCGCGCGAGCAGATGGCGAAAGCCGAGCCGGTGGCGGACGCCGAAACCTTTGGCGTCTATGCCGAAAACATCCCCGTGGTCAATGCCTTTTTCAGCCTGCGCACCCAGTGGCAATACGCCGGCATGGCCGGCCAGCGCATGGGCTTTAACTATGCCGGCGTGATCAGTTGGCTGGCTTTGAATTTTCGACCGCGCCGCCGCCGCGCGCTCATGGCCGACCTGCAGCTGATGGAGTCCGCCGTACTGGCGGCAGACCACGAGCAAAGAAAAAAAGAGGAATAACCCATGGCAGCACTCGGATCACTGGTCGTCAAGCTCGGGCTTGAGTACGCCCAATTCACCGGCGGCCTCGACAAGTCCGAGCAGGCCGCGCTCGCGGCAGGAAAGCGCATCCAGGACACCATGGATGGCCTGGGCCGCAAGATCGCCACCACGGTCGGCGCCATCGCCGGCGGATTGGCTGCGGGCTTCACCATTTCGGCCTTCAAGAGCCTGATCCACGACACGATCGAAAGCGCCGCCAAGCTCAACGACCTTGCCATCCAGACCGGCGTCACGGTCGAGGCCTTGTCGGGGTTGGCAAGCATTGGGAAATACAGCGAGCAAAGCGCAGATGCCATCTCCAGCGCTATGAGTAAGCTGGCCAAAAACATGGCGGGTGCCAGTGAGGAGAGTAAAGGCACCGGCAAAGCCCTGGAAACTCTAGGCATCGACTTCGATAAGTTCAAGAAGATGTCGCCGGATCAGCAGATGCAGACTGTGGCCAAGGCCATGGATGGTTTTGCCGATGGCTCCGGAAAAGCTGCCGTCGCTATGGCGCTCTATGGCAAAGAGGGGTTCAAGATGCTGCCCTTCTTTAAGGACTTGGCGACAGCAGGCGAATTGCAGGCCAAGGTTACGGCCGAGCAGTCAGCTATGGCTGATGATTTTTCTGACAACCTGATGCGGCTGGAGGTAAGCGGCAATGCCTGGAAGAAGAAATTGGCCCTGGACATGCTGCCTACCATGGCGGATTTTGTCGAGGTCCTGTTGGAGGCATCAAAAAAAGGCAGTGATCTTGATGGCGTGCAGAAGACCCTGGCTGGTGATCATGGCGTAGAGGATTGGGCCGACCATGCTGCAATGGGCCTGGCTCGGCTTATCGACGTCGCAAAAATTCTGCCGTCCTTGTTGTCTGCCTTGGCGGGTAGCTTTAAGGTTGTTTGGGCTGATGTCGAGACGGCTGACAAGGCGGCAACGCTTCTGAATCCAGTCGCCTTATCTGTCGCGGTGGCGAGTGGTAAGAATCCCTTCGCTGAATTCAAGGCGCAGCTAAAAGACCGGAACAAGACACTTGCAGACGCAAATGCCGGTTACGAAAAGCTGATGGCCATAGAGGGAAATGCTACTGAAAAGGCGATGGCTGCCCGCATTGCAGGACGCAAGGCGGAAAGAGACTTTGCGGTAAACGCTGACGCCAAAGACTTACGCGCGCGCGCTGAGGCTGCCAGTACGGGGAAGCCTAATCTCGATTTCACCAATATCCTCGACAAGGACAAAAAAAGCGCCGACGGCGCCGCCGACGCCATTGGTGCACTGATCGAGCGGTTGCGTGGCCTCGACAAGCTGCAGGCTGCGCAAACGAAAGAGTCCACCGCAGACCTGCAGTCCCGGCGCAAGCGCGGGCTGCTCGGCGAGATCGACGCCATCGAGCAGGTTGCCGCCGCTGAGATTGCGTCCCTGACCGTCAGCAAGGGCCTGTTGCAGGACGAGCTGGCGGTCTATGCGACCAAGAAAGCCGGCCTGAAGGATGTGGCCGCCACAAAAGCCAAGATTGCCGAGCAGGAAGAAAAGATAGGCGCGCGTGAAAAGCAGCTCAACCGCGACCTGTCCGAGCGTTATGCAGAAGTCAATGCCGAGGCCGACAAGCGCATCGACGCCCGTATCCGCGACACCACTGCGCTTGAGCAGCAGCTGCGCGACATGGAGTTCGAAGCCTCCACCATCGGCAAGACTGCTGAGCAGGTGCGCGTGCTCGACATGGCGCGCACCGAGGAGATGGCCACGGCCAAGGAGCGCCTGGCTGTCACCCTGCGTGCCCGTGACGGCAACAATGCCGAATCCGATCAGCTGGAGCGCCAGGCCGCACTGCTGCGCCAGATCGCAGGGCAAAAGGGCGCCAATGCCATCGCGCAGGAAGCCGCCGCCGGCTGGAAGCAATTCACCGACTCCCTCTATAACGGCCTGACCGACTCCCTGTATCGCGGGTTTGAGTCCGGCAAGGGCTTTTTCAAGTCATTTTTGGACGGCATCAAGAACACCCTCAAAACAACCACGCTCAAGCTGGGTGTGCAGCTGGTGGCGGGCGTCGCGACTGCCGCCTTGGGCTTGCCGGGGCTCGCCAACGCGTCCGGCGGTGCAAGCAGCATCGCCAATCTCAGCAACCTCTCCAGCCTGACCAGCGCATTCGGTGCCGGCATGACGGCGGGCGCATCCACCTCATCGCTGATGGCCGCCAATGCCGCTCAGTTCGCGGGCGGTGATGGCCTGGGGACGCTGATCGCCGCTAACGCGCAATGGGCGGGCGTGGCTACCGGGTCAGCCTCGGCGGCGCAGGCCGCGATTGCGGCCAACCTGGCGGCAGAGGCTGGCGCTGGCGTGGCGCTGGCTTCCGGCACCACGGCTGCCGCTGGTGCGGGTGCTGCCGGCATCCTGTCCACCATCGGCACGGCCATGCCCTATATCGGCGCCGCGCTGGTGGCGGCTCAGATGTTTGGTTTGTTTGACAGCGGCAAGCCCGCCTCCAAAAACACCGGCGAGAGCACGATCAACTATGACGCGGCTGGCAACCAGGTCGGCCGCAGCGGCCGCTTTGGTGAGTCCGCATCTGCCGATACCGCTGTGGCCGGCCTGCAGGCATCCTACGCCTCGCTTGCTGCATCCCTGGGCATTGGCCGCACGGCCGCAGCCTTCGGTGCAGGCGGCAACAGTGACGGCGAAACCGCCCACTTCGGATTTTCCAGCGCAGTGGGTGGCCGCACCTACAGCACCGCCGACAACACCGTTTACTCGAAAGAGGCCTACAGCCTGGAAGCTAGCCGCGCCGTGCTGTCCGCGCTGCAAGGCTCCGAGCTGCCCAAGCATCTCGCGGGCGTCTTCGACGGCATCACGGCATCAAGCGCCACGCAAGACCAGATCACCGCCGCGCTGAACGGTGCCCAGGCGCTCAAGGTCTTTCACGACCAGTTGCTGCAATTGCCCTTTGCCCAACTGGCCGATCTGAGTTTTACCGCCACGCAAGGCCTGATCGCGGCGGCCGGCGGACTGGACAAGCTGGGTGCCAATCTGACCAGCTATTACGACAACTTTTACAGCGAGGCCGAAAAAACCGCAAACACCTCGCGCCAGATCACCGAGGCCCTGGCCGCTGTCAATGTCGCCATGCCCAAGACCAGCGAAGCCTTCCGCGCGCAAATGGACGCGGCGATTGCGCTGGGTGACGCGGGTGCGCCCGTGGTGTCCGCGCTGCTGTCGGTCAATGGGGCCTTTGCCACCATGGCCAACAGTGCCGAGGCGGCACGCAAGGCCACTGAGGACGCCAGCAAAGCGGCTACGGAAGCCGCCCACAAGGCGGTGGTGGACGCGGCCAATGCCGCCGTCGACACCGCCTACAGCACCCTGGAGCGGGCCGTCAACGCCCAGAAAAAGATCATCGATGTCGGCCGTCAGGTCGCCCAGGAACAGGTCAGCAGCCTCAAATCCATCTTTGACAACCTCAAGAGCAACGTCAAAGACCTGTATGGCGCGGTGGATAGCACGCGCCTCCAGGCCGCCGACCAGGCCAACGCCTTCATCACGCAGGCTCTTTCGGCCGCGCAAAGCACTGGCCGCATGCCCGACGCCGCCGCACTGGCCGAGGCCATCAGCGGCGCGCGCGCCGGCCTGGACCCCAATCAGTACGCCTCGCAGTTTGAGTTTGAGCGCGACCAGCTGGTGCTGGCCGGCAAGCTGAGCCAGCTGCAGACCATAGGCGGCAAACAGCTGAGCAGCGCCGAGCTGGCGCTGAAGGCCGCCGAAGACCAGCTCAAGGCGCTGGACGGTGTGCTGGAAACCGCCAAGCTGCAGATCGACGCCCTGCACGGCATCGACACCAGCGTGCTCAGCGTCGCCGACGCGGTGCAGCGACTCGCCGACGCCATCCTGGGCGCCAAGACAGCGGCTGCCGGCGTGGGTCTGGGCGGCACGGGTGCGGGCAGCGGCTACACCGCCAGCATCAGCCAGGACCAGCTCAAGGGCTACAGCAGCGCGCAGCAAGACGGCAGCAACTACCAGTCCTTTATCGACAAGTACACGCTGACCGATGCGTATGCGGCCGGCGACTACGCCAAGGTGCAGGACCTGATCAACAAAGCCGGCCTGAGCGACATGGGCCTGAAAAACCTGGTCGGCCTGAGTGATGCCGATCTGGCAATGCTGCAGGGCCAGGGCATCCACGGTGTCGCAGCCGGTCAGGCTAACGCTGGCTGGGACTTCATGGTCGGCGCCAGCGGCCCCGTCACCGGCGGCAACCAGGCCGCGCTCGCTGCCGAGTTGGCGGCGCAAGGTCAGGCTGCGCTGGCCGCCGGCAACGAAGCGGGTATTTATGCCGAGGCCCTTGACCGTGGCCTGAGTTCTGCTGACCTTGACAAGCTGTTGGGCCTGGAGTCTGGCGCTTCTGCCGGCTGGGCGGCGGCCAACGGCCTGCCAGCGTTTGCCGGTGGTGGCGATCACATGGGCGGGCTGCGCATCGTCGGCGAAAACGGCCCCGAGCTGGAGTCCACCGGCCCGTCGCGCATCTTCAATGCCAGCCAGACGCGCTCCATCCTTTCTGGCTCTGGCAGTGGCGGCAACACCGCCCGCTTGGAGTCGCTGGTGGAGACCCTGACCGAACAAAACAAACAGCTGCAGGGCCGGCTCGAAGCCATCGAGCGCAATACGGCAGGCCTGCCGCAACTGGTGGAGCAATTCGACGACGTCAGCGAAGGCGGAAACGCCGTGCGCAGAGGGGTGCTGGTCGCATGAATATTCTTCTTCCAACGCTGGTCACGCCCGCCATGTTCGGCGCCGGCACCACCATTCCCGCCGTCGATGCAGCGGCCGGCGAGGTGGAGTGGGTATTGGGCGGCAGCTATGTCGTCGGCGCGCGGCGCGTGTGGGAAGGCTGGATTTACGAGTGCACCAAGGATGCGCCCGCCAGCACGCTGGTGCCCGGCACGGGCGCGGCTGCGGCGACCTGGTTGCGCGAACGGCCCAGCAACCGCATGGCCCCGTTTGATGAGTACCTCTACACCAAGGCCGAGGCCGTGGGTGAGTTGACCTACGTGCTGCAGCCGGGGTTTGTGACGGGCCTGGCGATCTACGCCGCCGAGGCCGACCGGCTGCAACTATGGGTAAAGGACGAGCCAGACGGCGTGGACCTGATCGACCCGATCGACCAGGATCTGTGGAGCCAAGCCTATGGCGAGTTTGAATACCTGTTTGGCGACCTGCAGCGCGCCACAAAGCACACGCTGCAAGGCCTGCCCATGCGCCCCAACGCGGAGATCACGATCAAGCTTTCGCGCAACAATCCCGCCGAAAAAGTGGCCGTCGGCTACATCCAGCCGGGCCAGTGGCGCACGCTGCTGTCGCCGCTCAGCAGCACGGAGGGCGGCACCGAGTATGGCGCCGACGTGGCGCCCAAAAGCTACAGCTACTACAAGCGCAACAACGATGGCACCTACGCCCGCATTGCCGGCAGGCGCGCCACCAACATCAGCGCGTCGGTGCAGATCGGCGCCGCGCAAGCGCCCGCCGCCAAAAGCCTGCTGGATCGCATCCTGGATATACCCGTGCCCATCGAGGCCAGCAGCCTGCCGCGCTACTCGCACATCTCCACCGTGGGCTTTGTCACCGGATCGGTGACGGCCGAAAACTGGGCCACGGCCCGTGTCAACCTGAAGATCGAAGGAAACGTATGACAGACATCGTCGCACCGCCAGAGGCGCCAGTGGTGCCGCCTTACCCAGCACTGGGCAGCCCTAATTTCAACGCCGAGGCCTACGCCTACGGCTCGTCCATGCCCGCCGTAACGCAGCGTCAGCAGGAGATCGGGCAGGCGGCCTATACCAACGCCGTAGCCTCCAAGGAGCAGGCCTTGGCTGGGCAGGCCACGCACGAGCAGGCCGTGTTCGATGTCACCAATATCAAAAACGCCGCAGTCGCTGAAACCACAGCGATCAAAAACGCCGCAGTCAACGAAACCACGGGCATCAAGGATCAGGCCAAGGGCTTCCGCGACGAGGCCGCCCTGAGCGCCCAGGCCGCGCAAAGCGCCGCCGATTTTGTGGGCCGCTGGGCCGATCTCGCCGGCCCCTTGGCCCCGCCCGCCACCGCCTGGCATGGCGGCAAATTCTGGGTGCTGCTCGATGCGCTGGCCGATGTGGCCGCCGCAGAGCCTGGCGTGTCTGCCGCCTGGAGCGTGGTCGGCAGCGAGGTGCCGCACATTGCCTACGATGACCGCGCCACGCTGCGGACTGCGCAGACTGCGGTTGGCGACCAGGCCATAGTGGCCGGCCTGGGCCTGTTTGTCCTGACGGCCGCCAGCGACGAGCCCGACGACGACGAAACCTGTTTTGCCCATGCCGCCGGCAAATGGCTGCTGGAATCCGCTCACCCCGACCTGCTGGCTGCGTGGGAGCTGCCCGACGACGACGCGCGCGACGAGCTGGGCAGCATCTTGCGCGCCACGGCAGCCTGCCCGCTCACCACCATTGCCGCGACATCCAGCGCGGCATTCATGGCCAGCGTTGCAGGCGCCACGGTGGGCTGCGCCGTGCTAGCCAGCCCATTGGCTGCGCTCGACGCCAGGCTGGCCGTCACAGCCCGCGTGACGACCCCGGGCGCCGTCACCATCACCCTCAACAACCCATCCGCCGCCGCAACCACTGCCGGCGGCGTTCCTGCCAACTGGCAGATCACTGTTTTCAAGGAGTTTTGACATGCCTCTCTTACGCGCTGTGCGCTTATTCAACGCCCTGGAGGCTGGAACGCTCACGGGCGCCCAGCTCCAGGCCTTGCTCGTGGCCGATCCGGCCCGCGTGTCGGAGTTGTCCGTCATGTTCGGCATGCGCGGCCAGGCGCGCCGCATGACGGCCTCGCCCACGTCATTTGGTGCCTTGCTGGGCGGCACCAGCGCCCTGAATGCGCTGGTGACAAACACCGTCTTTGTGCGCGAGGTGGAGGCCAATCCCCTGGCCAAAGGTCTGTTGCTGGCGAACCCGACGGCCACAGCAAAGCTGGCCGCCGCCCGCGCCGGGCTTGATCCGGCGGCCCATGCGACCACGGCATCCGTGTTGGCTGCCGTCTTTGCCGCACCATCGGCCGCCGCCGTGGCTGGGGCCATCTCTATTGAGTCTGTGTTTTTTGAATTGCTGCGCAGCGCGCCACAGATGGCCGCCGTGGACGCCAGCGCATCACTGCGCTCCTCGGTGTATGGCGCCCCGCTGGCGGGTGGGTATTTCGGCGTGATCAACACAGTGGGTGCAGACAAGTACGCGGTGGTGCAGGCGCCCAAAGAGGCGGGGGAGCATGCAGGCGTTTTGTGGAAAACCTCGCAAGACGACTCGGCCAACACCGCTAACAACGATGACGGCCTGGTCAATGCCAATGCCCAGAACAACGCGGCGCATCCGCTGTTCCAGTGGGCGCGTGGACTGGGAATCGGTGGCTACACGGACTGGGCGCCGCCGGCCTATAACGTCATCCAGGCCATCGCGGCAAAACTCCGCTCCGGGGTCGCCGATAGCACTCCATTCAAGGCTGGGGGCGCGCAGGCCTACGAGGCCGTCCCATACTGGTCGGCAACCCAGCACCCGAGCACCACGACCACCGCGTGGTATGTCGATTTCTCCGATGGCTCTGTCGCCAGCACCTACAAGAACGGCAGCTATCGGGCTCGGGCTGTCCGCAGGATCAAACTTTAATTTTTAATCTTTAACCCTGCCCGGCACAGCCGGGCAGGGCGACGGAATTTGCCATGTCCAACCACTTGCCCATCTACAAGAGCACCTATGAGCTGCTTCGCGTCACAGCGGAAATAACGCGGTCGATGCCAAAGGACTACAAATCTTCACTCGGCACCCAAATCAAGACCGAGTGCGTGGGACTTGTAACCTGGATCTACCGCGCCAATGCCGCACAAGACAAGCGGCAGCTCATAGGCGCTCTTTTGGAGCGGCTGCAAGTGGTGCAGTTACTGTTGCAACTGAGCGCAGACCTGCGCCTGATCAGCATCCCCCAACACGCGCGCACCATCGCTCTGACTGACGCCATCGGGCGCCAGGCGGGCGGGTGGCGCAAAGCACACCGCGCTCCCGTTGTGTGATGGTCAAGGCCACCACACCCATGAGTTTGATCTGGTCTCGCCCCTGGGCCACAAGCCCACGGCCATGCGTACCCACCGTAACCACTGCCCAGCCGGGCGGCAGGACGGGCGCAGTTTCCGCAGGGAGCAATCCGCGCGGCGACGTAGATAGCGAGAACCTCCCCAGCACCCGAGCAACACGACCAACGCGTGGTATGTCAATTTCTCCGATGGCTCTGTCACCAACAACAACAAGAACAACAGCTATCGGGCTCGGGCTGTCCGCAAATCAAACCGAATGCGATGTCACCGTGGAGGATTTGCTGCAGGCGTGGCATGACTGCCGTAAAAGAAAGAGCAACAGCGCCAGCGCCATAGCGTTTGGCGCGCACCTGGCGCGCAACATCATGCAGCTGCACGCTGAGCTGCATGACGGCACCTACGCGCCAGGCCGCAGCATCTGCTTTGTCGTCCTCAAGCCCAAGCCACGCGAGGTGTGGGCGGCAGACTTTCGCGATCGCGTTGTGCATCACCTGCTCTACAACCGCGTGGCCGAGCGCTTCGTGCGAGCTTTCAGCACCGATTCGTGCGCCTGCCTGCCTGGGCGCGGCACCCTTTACGGCGCCAGGCGGCTGGAGTCCAAGATCCGGCGCGTTACAGAAAATTGGACCGTGCCCGCGCACTACCTGAAATGCGACTTTGCCAATTTCTTCGTCAGCATCGACCGCAGCATCCTGCGCGCCCAGCTGGCCGCAAAAATCCACGAGCCCTGGTGGCTCTGGCTCGCCGATGTCGTGTTGTTCCACGATCCGCGTGCCGACGTCGAAGTGCGATCTTCGCCCGAGCTGATGGCCCGCGTGCCGCCGTACAAAAGTCTGTTCAATCAGCGCGCGGGCTTTGGGCTGCCCATTGGCAATCTGAGCAGTCAGTTCTTCGCCAACATTTATCTGGATGCGCTTGACCAGTTTGCGCAGCACGAGATCAGGTCCATGGGCTACGTGCGCTACGTGGACGACTTCATTTTGCTGGAGCGCGATCCGGCCCGGCTGGTGGCCGCACTGGCGCGCATCGAGGCCTTTGCACAAGAGCGCCTTGGGCTACGGCTCAACCCAACGAAAACCATCCTGCAGCCGGTGGATCGCGGTGTTGATTTTGTCGGGCACATCGTGCGCCCGCATCACACACGCACCCGCAAGCGCCTGTTGGGCAACGCGCTGCGCTCCCTGGAGCGTGAGCCTGACGCCGCGCAGCGCCGCAGCGTGGCCAACAGCTACCTGGGCTTGATGCGCCAGGGTAAGGATTTTCACCGCCGCGCGCAGCTGGTCAAGGCCTGCAGACTGCTCGGGCATTCCCATGAATCACACGCAGAAAGGGTATTTTTGAAATGAAACTGATCATCCAAGGCGGCCGCATTGCGGCCACGGCAACCGACGCTTACGCCGGACCAGGCGAATACATTGCAGCGCCTGACGATTTCGACGTCACACGACTGAGCGAGTATGTTTATGCCGAAGGCGTGTTGACGCTGGCTGTGGCGACCCGATTGACGCGGCTGGCGTTCCGTGGCCGCTTTACCCAGACGGAAAAGGTCGGGCTAGAAATGGCCGCCCTTGACGACCCGACGGCGCCGCTTCTCCAGCGCCAGCAAGCGGCAGCGCTGCGGGCGAGTCTGGCCGATATGGCTGCAGCCACTTACATTGACCTGAGTCGCGCTGATACCCGTGCAGGCGTCGAGCAGCTTGAGGCTGGCGGGCTGCTGGCTCCGGGCCGCGCGCTGGAGATTCTGGATGCGCCCGTGCAGCCCGAGGAGCGACCGCTGTGAAGGTCGCGTTTTACAAAGGGCGCAAGCGCCTGTTTAACCGGCTGACGGCCTGGTGGCTGCGTGGCGACTACTCGCATGTCGAAATCATCCTGGGCACCGATGCGGCAGGCCTGGCCATTTGCGCCAGCAGTTCGATGATGGACGGCGGCGTGCGCATCAAACACATGCGACTGGACCCGGCTCACTGGGATGTGATCGAGGTCGGCGGCGATGCAGCGGCTGCCTGGGCTTGGTTGGCTGAGCGTGAAGGCCAGGGTTACGACTACCTGGGCCTGTTGGGTTTTGTCGCCCGCGTGCTGGGCCACGACAAAGGCCGCTGGGTCTGCAGTGAGGCCGTGGCCGCGATGTTGGGCATGCCTGATGCCTGGCGTTTCGACCCCTGCTCGCTCTATGCGGCGCTGTCGCGGCCTTGCGGTCATGGCGAGGAGGTGGCGCATGCCTGAGCCCACGTCCACTACCGGCGCAGCTGGCGCGGCCCTGGTGGCCATCTCCTCATCCTTGGTTGGCGCCAAGTACGGCGCCATCGCCACTGTGGCTTTTGCGGCATTTGTCGGCACCTTGATTTCGCTGGGCGAGGTGGCCACCACCGGCCGCCTCGATGCGCTCAAGTATGTGGGTCGCTACGTCTTGATGGCGGTAGTGATCGCCGGCACGCTCAGCGCGCTGGTCGAGATTTACTGGAGCATTCCAGCGATGGAAGTCCTGGCGCTGGTGGCCTTCCTGATCGGCTGGATCGGCAGCCGCTGGCAGGGCGTGCTGGGGGCCGCCCTGAGTGGCTTGTCGGCACTGGCCGGGCGCAAGGGGGCCGGCCCATGATTGCCAAGCTGTTGCTTGTGCTGTTTCAGGTGCATGCACTGGCGCTGCTGATGTCGTGCTTTTGCCGGCTCGCCAAGACCTCCAAGGCCAATACGCTGCCCTCGGTGCGCTGGGTATTCACCGGGCTGTCCATCGTCTCGGCCTGGTGCGCGGCCGCGCCCTGGCTGTTCGCGTACCGGCCGGATCTGATTTCCACCGCCCTGGTGTGTGCCATCACCTACACCCAGATCGTCACCAGCCACCACTGGCGCCGAGGGGTGCCGCATCAATTTTTGAAGGAATCCAAGGAATGAAACTCACGCCCCATTTCACCCTGGCCGAACTGACGGCCAGCAGCAAGGCCAGTCAGCTGGGCCTGGACAACATGCCAGCCGAGGAGATCGTGCCACGCCTGGTGCGCACTGCCGAGATGCTGGAGCGCATCCGGTCCACCCTCAATGCCCCCATCGTCGTCACGAGCGGCTACCGTGGTCAGGCGCTCAATCGGGCCGTGGGCGGCGTCACCAGTTCAGACCACACCCAGGGACATGCCGCCGACATCGTGGCGCCAGGCTACGGCTCGCCCTACCAGATCGCCAAGCTGCTGGCGCCGCTGGTGGCCACGCTGGGTATCGGCCAGCTGATCTTGGAGGGCGTGAAGGGTAAGCAGTGGGTGCACGTCAGCACCCGCGTGCCTGACAAGACCGTCAACCGTGTCATCACCATTACCGACGCCGGCGCGCAGCTGGGCATTCAGGAGTTGGCATGAGCTGGCCCCTGCAGCTGGTGCTGGCCCTGGCCATCTTCGCCGCCGGCGGCGCGGCCGGCATCAAGTATCACGTCGGCGTGGATGCCCAGCGCGAGCTGGCTGCAAAGGACTTGCGCGAAAGCGATGCCAGGCAGCAGCGCCAATTCAATGACACGGCCGCCGGCAAGCACGCCACGGCCGTGGCCACCATCTCAAACCAACTCGGAAACGCCCGTGAAAAAATTGCCCAACTGTCTGGCCGCTCTTGCCTTGATGCTGGCACTGTCGGCATGCTCAACGCCATCGGTCGTGAGTCAATGCGAGCCGCTGCCCGCGAACCTGCGGGTACGGCCCAAGCAGCTGCCACTGATCGGGATGTCAGCACAGCCATTGCCACCTGTCGAGCTGGGTACGGGGAAATTGAAAGCCAACTGAATCAGATACTGGACATCGAGGACAGGCGGCATCCGCCGGCGCCATGACTCATGTGCAGGCGCCCGCCATGCTCTCGGCCGCAACCCACTCGCCCTTGGCGTTGATCCGCAGCACGCGCGCCGTTCCCCCCTTGGCGACCAGCATCATGTCCATCATGCCGGGTGGCGTCTCGCTGGGCCGCACACCCTTGTGGTAAATCACGATGCGCTCAAACGTGTCGGCGACCAGCTGGCGCGTCTGTAGTCGCGAATCGGTATCCTGCGCCTCGACACCCTCACTCAGCTTGCGCCAGATCTCGTCCGCACCCGTCAGGTGGGTGCGGGCGCTGGCGGCCAGGTCGCGCTCGGCCGCGACGATCTCGGCCTGTTGTATTTGCTGCTCAGCCTCCAGTTCGCGGGCGCGCTTGGCGAATGTTGCCGGCACGCTGCCCGCGCTGGCCAGCATGGCGTCGGTCAGCCGCTCCAGCTTTTCCGTCAGGTCGGCGACCCGCTCCCGTGCCGTCGCCAGGCGGGCACGGGGCGCGGCCGCACGGTCGGCGCCATAAAGTGCCTGCAGGTTGACGATGTCAGAGCAATAAGACATCAGCGCCCGCTCGATGGGCGCGACCGACGTGGAGCCAGCGACCGGGCAGCCGTCGCCGTAGGCTTTACTGGTGCAGTGCAGACGTCTGTGCCCATCCTGGATGCGGCCGCCGGGCAGGCGGTTGCGTGTGCCAATGTTTTGGCCGCAAAGCGCGCGGCCGCAGTAGCCGCACAGCGTAATTCGCATGCCGGTGATGATGTGTGGCACTGGCCCCTTGGCAGTCCGGCGGCCACGGCCGCCAGCCACCGCCTGCAGCTCGGACCACTCGGCCGGTGTGAGCAGGGCAGGGTAGTAGCCGGGGAGGTTGTATTGCTCGCCGGCCAGCAATAGCTCTTTTTCGCCTATCAGGGCGCGCTGGTGGATCAGGCGGTAGATCTGCAGCGCCTGGGGGCCGCGCCCGGTCAGCGACAGGCCACGAGTGTGCAACTCACGCACAATGCTGCTGGCACCATGGCCGCGCCGGTACAGATCCAGGCCGGCATGCACCGCTTCTACTCGGCTCGGCACAATTTGCCATTTGCCGTCCACCAGCTCCAGCCAGGCCGGGTCTTTGCCATTGCGGATCAGCCCGGTGTAGGTGCCCGCCATCCAGCCCTCGCACTGCCGGCGAATGCTGGCCAGCACCCGCTTGCTCTTGGTGTCGCTCTCTTCGTGGGCTCGAATCATCACCAGCAGCGAATAGACCAGGTCCATGGGATTGGCCTTAAGGTGCTCGCGGCTGTAGGTCTTTCCGTCGCTGGCCGTGACGACGGTGATGCCTGCATTTACAATCTGGGCTAGTTGCGCTTGGGCCTGGATGGGCTCGGCGCGGGAGAGTCGATCCAGTCCCTCGACGATCAAGACCGACCCAACTGGTACGCGGCCGGCATCAACCGCCGCCAAAAAGACTCCCAGGGCGCCCGATTTGATGTGCTGCTGATGATAGGCCGAGAGGCCCTCGTCCTTTAGGGAGAGCGAGTCGTCAAGCTGCAGGCCGTGCTCCTCTGCCCAGCGCGCCGCATACGCGCGCTGCCGCTCGCCGCTATGACCAGCTGCTTGGCGCGGATCAGAAAACCGCATATAGCTATAAACCAGACCACCCATAACGAACCCCTTATGACCACACAATTAGACCGCGCCCCACGTATAGGTATGGTATCGCTAGGTTGCCCCAAAGCGCTTACCGATTCCGAGTTGATCCTGACGCAACTCAACGCCGAGGGCTACCAGACCTCCAAAACCTTTGAGGGCGCGGATCTGGTGATCGTCAATACCTGCGGCTTTATCGATGATGCCGTCAAGGAAAGCCTGGACACGATTGGCGAGGCGCTGGCAGAAAATGGCCGGGTCATCGTGACCGGCTGTTTGGGCGCCAAGGCGGGTGAGGGCGGCGGCAACCTAGTGCGGCAGATGCACCCTAGCGTGCTGGCGGTGACTGGCCCGCATGCCACGCAGGAGGTGATGGATGCCGTTCATCTGAATTTGCCCAAGCCGCATGACCCCTTTGTGGATCTGGTGCCCAATTCCTTTGGCGTGGCCGGCATCAAGCTGACGCCCAGGCATTACGCCTATCTGAAAATCAGCGAAGGCTGCAACCATCGCTGTACCTTTTGCATCATCCCGTCGATGCGGGGTGATTTGGTGTCGCGTCCGATTGGCGATGTGCTCGGTGAGGCCAAGGCCTTGTTTGAGGGTGGCGTCAAAGAGTTGCTGGTGATCAGTCAGGACACGTCGGCCTATGGCGTCGATGTTAAATACCGCACCGGCTTCTGGGATGGCAAGCCGGTCAAGACGCGCATGTTGGAGCTGGTTCAGGCGCTGGGCGAGATTGCCGAGCCTTACGGCGCCTGGGTGCGTTTGCACTATGTCTATCCCTACCCAAGTGTGGACGAAATACTTCCTCTGATGGCCACGGGCAAGGTGCTGCCGTATCTGGATGTGCCTTTGCAGCACAGTCACCCGGATGTGCTCAAGCGCATGAAACGCCCGGCCAGTGGCGAGAAAAATCTGGAGCGCATTGCACGCTGGCGCGAGATTTGTCCCGAGATCGTGATCCGCAGTACCTTTATTGCCGGTTTCCCGGGCGAAACTGAGGCCGAATTCGAGCATTTGCTGGACTTCATGCGCGAAGCCAAAATTGACCGTGCTGGTTGTTTTGCCTATAGCGCCGTGGAAGGCGCCACGGCCAACGACATTCCCGGCATGCTGCCTCTGGAGTTGCGTGAAGAGCGACGTGCGCGGTTTATGGCGGTTGCCGAAGCCGTTTCAAGCCAGAAGCTGCAACAGCGCGTGGGCGCCACCATGCAGGTGTTGGTGGACTCGGCACCAGCCTTGGGGCGCAAGGGCGGCACCGGCCGTTCTTATGCCGATGCGCCCGAGATTGATGGCGTGGTCAAACTGCTGCCGCCTGAGAAGATCAGCAAAACGCTGAAGGTCGGCGAATTTACCCGGGCCCGCATTGTTGGTGTCCAGGGTCATGATTTGGTGGCGCTACCCATATAGAACTTGCTTGGTGCTGAAAAGGCTTCGGCAGCCCTGTACTGGTGACGGGGTAGTGCGAAGCTTTTTTGCGGCCATGTCAGCGTCGCCTTTCGCAAGTTTGGGCTGAAAACAAAAAAGGCCTCTGTTTTCACAGAGGCCTTTTATTTTCTGGTGCCCGGGAGAGAACTCGAATCTCCACATTTTGCAATACACGGACCTGAACCGTGCGCGTCTACCAATTCCGCCACCCGGGCATGCGCGTAGTTTACCACTGTGCGAGGGGGGTGATTCCGGTTCGGATGGATTTTTGCCTGACATCGGGCACAAAAAATTGTGCGTCCAATCTGGCGATGTGTTGATCCCGAGAATTTTTCGACAGCTCGGTTGCGATGATGATGCGTTGACGAATGGTTCTACATTCGTAGATCGGAAAATAAAAAAGGCCCCTGTTTTCACAGAGGCCTTTTATTTTTTTGGTGCCCGGGAGAGAACTCGAATCTCCACATCTTGCGATACACGGACCTGAACCGTGCGCGTCTACCAATTCCGCCACCCGGGCATGTATGCAGTTTACCATTAGCGGAGCGCCTTTTCAGGGAGGTCTGCTCTAATTTCCATATTTCTTGCAGAATTTCAATGCGACGTGATGGCATTCGCTGATTCTTCGGTGACTTCGCCTGGTGATTCCGGCCTGCATGAAGGATCGCGTCAAGGAGCGACACATGGTTTTCATGGATCGCGGCTAATATCTGTTCCAGTATGCTCCTGCAAAACTGCATCCCGGCGGGCCAATCCCCTATATTCAAGTCCGTGCATCAACAACGTGTTGTTGTTCCCGGCATCTGACGAAAAGAGACCTCTTATCAAAACAACTCATCAAACCTCAGGCACCTCGTCCGGACTACTCGCCGAATTCGAGGGCACCGTTTCAGGCCATCGCGATGGCCATGGTTTTGTGTTGCGCGACGACGGCGAGGCTGACATCTACCTGCCGCCCAACGAAATGCGTGCCGTGCTGCACAAGGACCGCGTCAAGGCGCGCATCGTGCGGCATGACCGCAAAAACCGACCCGAAGGCCGCGTCACCGAAATCATCGAGCGCTCATCCAACCCCATCATTGGCCGCTTGCTGCAGGAAAGTGGCGTCTGGCTGGTCGCCCCCGAAGACAAGCGCTACGGCCAGGATGTGCTGATTCCCAAGGGCGGTATTGGCGCGGCCAAGCCCGGGCAGATTGTGGTGGTTCAACTGACCGAGCCGCCGGCCCTGTTTGGCCAGCCCGTGGGCCGAGTCAAGGAAGTGCTGGGCGAGATGGATGACCCGGGCATGGAAATTGAAATCGCCGTGCGCAAATATGGCGTGCCGCATGAGTTCAGCGAAGCTGCCCTGGCCCTGGCCCGCACTTTGCCAGACGCAGTACGTCCGGCTGACAAAAAGCAACGCGTAGACCTGACCGATGTCCCCCTGGTCACGATTGACGGCGAAGACGCCCGCGATTTCGATGATGCCGTCTATTGCGAGCCCGCCAAGGTGGGGCGCGGCAAGGGCTGGCGCCTGCTGGTCGCCATTGCCGATGTCAGTCATTACGTGGAAACCGGTAGCGCCATCGATATTGATGCCTACGACCGGGCCACCAGCGTGTATTTTCCGCGCCGCGTGATCCCCATGCTGCCGGAAAAACTCTCCAACGGCCTGTGCTCGCTCAACCCCAATGTAGAGCGTCTGTGCATGGTCTGCGACATGCTGGTCAACGCCAAGGGTGAGGTTCATGCCTACCAGTTTTACCCGGCCGTGATGCTCAGCCAAGCCCGTTTTACCTATACCGAGGTGGCCGCCATTTTGGCCAACACACGTGGCCCGGAGGCCGCGCAGCGCAAGGCGCTGGTGCCGAATTTGCTGGACTTGCATGATGTTTACCAGGCCTTGCTCAAGGGCCGGGGCGTCCGCGGTGCCGTTGATTTCGAAACCACCGAAACCCAGATCGTCTGTGACGAAGTGGGACGCATTGAGAAAATCGTGCCGCGTACCCGCAACGTGGCGCACCGCCTGATCGAAGAAGCCATGCTGGCCGCCAATGTCTGTTCGGCCGACTTCATTGCGCAGAGCAAGCATGTGGGTCTGTTTCGCGTGCACGAGGGCCCGACGCCCGAAAAAAATGAGATGCTGCGCAATTACCTCAAGGCGATAGGCTTGGGGATGACCATTAGCGACGAGCCAACGCCGGGTGAGTTCCAGCAGATTGCCATGGCCACCAAGGACAGGCCGGATGCGCAGCAAATTCATTCGATGCTGCTGCGCTCCATGCAACAGGCGATTTACACGCCCATGAATAACGGCCATTTTGGCCTGGCCTACGAGGCCTACACCCACTTCACCAGTCCCATCCGCCGTTATCCCGACTTGCTGGTGCATCGCGTCATCAAGGCGATCCTGAACAAGAAAAAATATCAGTTGCCTGTCCTGCCCACGCCGGGCGAGGCCGAGGCCAAGCTGTCCAAGCGGCTGGCTGCCCGAGTAAAGAGTCCGGATGAGAAGCCCCAAAAGGCGACGCCAGATCAACTGGCCTGGCAGGCAGCCGGCCTGCACTGCAGCGCCAACGAGCGCCGGGCCGATGAAGCCAGTCGCGATGTGGAAGCCTGGCTCAAGTGCAAATACATGCACGAACATTTGGGCGAGGAGTTTGGCGGCGTGGTAACGGCTGCCACCGGCTTCGGCATCTTTGTGACGCTGGACGCCATGTATGTGGAGGGCCTGGTGCACATCACCGAGCTTGGGGGTGAATATTTCCGTTTTGACGAAGCGCGTCAGGAACTGCGCGGCGAGCGCAGCGGCCTTCGCTATGCCATTGGCACGCGGGTCCGGGTGCAGGTCAGCCGGGTTGACCTGGATGGCCGGAAAATTGACTTTCGTCTGGTGCACGAGGGCGAGGACAAGGCGGCCGGCGTGCTGAGCCGTGCCAAAAGGGACAAGGCCGGTGGCTCTGCCGTTGAATTGCCAGTCCACGAGGGCCGCGCCGCGCGTCGTGCCGAAGGCAAGGGGGCGGGCAAGCACGCCAAGTCGCATGCCGGCAGCCGTGCTGTCGGTGTTGACAATGCTGCTAAATCGCTGGCTCGGCCCGCTAAGGCCGCGGCCAAGAAATCAGCCGGCAAACCCGATCGCAAGCCAGGCAAAAAGCCGCGTCGCTAGGATGCTCATGACGCCTCTTTTTCAACTCTTGGCGGTGCGCCTGTTCGGAACGTTATGCTGATCCAGATTCTTGGCTTTTTGCTTGAGACGGTTTTCTTTTTGCTGATTGCATCAGCGCTGCTGCGAGCCTGGATGAACTGGGTGCGCATCAATATGGTGGCGCAGCCCGGCAGTTTTGTGATGGCCTTGACCGATTGGCTGGTCAAGCCGCTACGTCGGATTTTGCCCAAATCCCTGGCCCGGTCACGACTGGATTGGGCCAGCGTGCTGGCCGCCGCCTTGTTGGCGCTGGCCTATGCCTTGCTGTGGTGGCTGTTGTTCGGCCTGTTGCTGGGCGCTGCCAACTTCATGGGTTCTTCGCCCGTGGCTTGGCTGGGCGTGCTGGCTTTTGCCCTGAAGATGCTGGTTCGGGTGACGCTGCAAACCTTGTTCATCCTGGTGTTGGGCTATGCCCTGATGTCCTGGATTCAACCTGGCTCGCCGGCTTACGGCTTGCTGGGGCGCTTGACCGAGCCCTTGCTGACGCCGTTGCGGCGCGTGATTCCGACGGTGGGCGGCGTCGATCTGTCGGCACTGGTGCTGCTGCTGGTGCTGCAGATCGGCATGATGGTGCTGGCTTAGAGCCGCAAACAAAACCCTCCTGGCGTCGTTGTGCCGCCTTGCCGTGCTGCAGCACTGTCTGCGGCCACACGCCTAGCCAGGACCGCTGCGCTGGGTTTTGATGGCGGCTCTTAACGGCGCTGTGACTCGGCCAGCGCTGACGCCGTCAGCGCCTGGCCGGGGCGCTCGCTGGCCCATTCATCGGCGATGCGGCCATGGGCAAACACCGCAGCGCAGGCCGCCTCAAAATCACTCAGGCCGCTGGCCAGATAGGCTCCCAGCATGCCCGCCAGCACATCGCCGGTGCCTGCCGTGGCCAGCAGGGCATTGCCCGAGGCATTGATCATGTCGGGCTGGCCCGGGGCGGCGATGACACTGCCCGAACCCTTGAGTACCACCACGCACTGAAAGCGCTCGGCCAACTGCCGGGCGAACGTCAGGCGGTCGGCCTGCACCGCGGTGCTGGTCACGCCAGCCAGGCGCGCGGCTTCCAGCGGGTGGGGTGTCAGCACCGTGCTGTAGCCGCGGCCCTGGCGGGCTAGTAGTTGGGCTTGCAGCTGCGGGTCTGTGGCGATGGCATTGAGCGCGTCCGCGTCCAGCACGGCGCGCGGCGCCGTGGACAGCACTTTGGCGAGCACGCTGCGGATCGCGTCGCCGCCGCCACAGCCGCAGACCACGACTTGCTGCTGCAGGTCCAGCGCCGCCGGGCTGCGGAACATCAGCTCGGCTTGCGTCGTATCGACGGTGAGCCCGGCATCGCCCAGCAAGGCGACAAAGACCCGGCCCGCGCCCGCATGCAGTGCCGCGCGGGCGGCCAACAGCGCCGCCCCCGTCATGTGGCTGCTGCCGGCAGACTGGCCACCCAGCACGGCCACATCGCCAAACGTGCCTTTGTGGCTGGCGTGAGGGGCGCTGGTACGTGGTGGCTGGCCCGCGCGGTCTGCGCCCAGCAGCCAGGCGCTGGGGGCGACGCTGCTGACGGGCTGGACGTCCAGATCATCCAGCCAGACCTGGCCCGCGCAGTCCCGGCCGCTGGCCGTGAACAGGCCTGGCTTGAGGCTCAGCAGGCTTAAGGTAAAAGTGGCTGCAGCGCTTGATGGATGGGTGCTGGCAGCTATTGATTTGGTAGTATTTCCCAGGTTGAAGCAACCTGTGTCGGCATCCAGTCCGGTCGGCACATCCACCGCCAGCCGAGGAGCAGGGCTGGCCTGCATCAGCGCCAGCCATTGCAGCATCAGCGCCGTGCCGGAGCGTCTGGGGTCCAGCCTGCCGCCAATGCCCAGCAGCGCATCAATGCAAAAGTCAAACCCTTGCGGCGGATGCGCTGCCACGGCAACGCCGGCGGCCAGGGCTCTTTGGCGCGCCGCCTCGGCGTCCGGCGGCAAGCTGCTTGGGCCGGCGGACGAGCCGGTCCAGGTCACGACCACGGTTTTGCCTAGCCTATGCAGCTGCAGCGCCGCCTCGAAGCCATCGCCGCCGTTGTTGCCAGGCCCGCAGGCCACCCAGATGTGCTGGGCGTGGGGTGCCAGCGCCAGGGTCAGCCTGGCCACGGCCAGCCCGGCACGCTGCATCAGCGTATGCGGCGCCAGGCTGGCGGCAGCCTGCAGCTCAAGCTGGCGGGTGGCGGCCACGCTATACAGCGGCTGGCTGAAATTGCTGGAGATTCTTTGCATGGCCTGATTGTGGTTTGTTATGGCGCTTTCGGCTGATCTTGATCTGTATGAGGGGTTGGGCGCAGGCGTAAAAAAGCCCGGTGAACCGGGCTTTCAGTCAGGTGCCGCGCAGCGGTTTCAGGCCTCGGCCGGAATTCGCAGCAGCTGGCCCGGGTAAATCTTGTCCGGGTGCGTCAGCATGGGCTGGTTGGCTTCAAATATCAGCGTGTATTTGTTGGGCGTGCCGTAGAACTGCTTGCTGATCTTGGACAGGTTGTCACCGCTGATCACCGCGTACCATTGTGATTCAGGCGTGCTGTCGGCCACGGTCATCATGTCATTGACGGCCACCACATTGGCCACGTTGCCGCAGCACAGCAATACTTTTTCCTTGGTCGCCTGGTCGGGCGCCACGCCAGCGACGGTGACGGTCGCGCTGGACCCGTCGAAGCTGACGGCGAGTGCGTCGACGTTCAGCTTCATGCTGATGATGTAGTTGCTGATGGCATCCCCTGCGGCCTGGTTCAGGGCTGCCAGATTTTCTGGCGTGGGGCTGGCGGCGGCGGCTTCCTGGGCTGCCTTGGCTTCGCCTCGCCCGAACAGCTTTTCGCCGGCCTCTTTGATGAAACTGAACATACCCATGAGAACTCCAATCGGAAGTTAGAAGTTGAGTGCCTGGTACAAAATGCCCCGGGCGCTTTCACTATACCGGTTCGCCATGGCAGCTCAAGCCAGGCGGCCCAGACCCAGGCCTTCCATGTCGATGTCGGTAGGCCGGCCCGCCATCAGGTCGGCCAGTGCCCGTGCGCTGCCGCAGCTCAGGGCCCAGCCGCTGGCGCCGTGGCCAAGATTGAGCCACAGACCGGTGCGTCCGCTGCTGCCTATGAGGGGCGGGCCGTCGGGCAGCATGGGCCGCGCGCCTTTCCAGAGCTGCGCGTTGCCCTGGCGGCTGGAGCGCTGTGCCGCGCCTGGAAACCAATCCTGCAAGACCTTGTACAGCGTCTGGATGGCGCTGGCGCTGCGGCTTTCCAGCGAGCCACCGATTTCGGCGCCGCCAGCCACGCGCACGCGATGGCCCAGGCGGGAAATGCTCACCTTGTAGCGTTCGTCCATCAGGGCGCTGCAGGGGGCATTCAGGGGATCGCGAATCTGCGCGGTGAGCGAGTAGCCATACACGGCGACCAGGGGGAGCTTTAAACCCAGCGGCCTGAGGAGTTCGGCCGAAGCCTGGCCGGCGCACAAAACCACTTGATCGAAGTGTCGCGGCGAGGCTTCGCCTGCTATTAAAAAGCTAGCTGGTTGCGCCCTGTCCATTTGGGCTACGGCCTTGTTGAACTCGAAACTCACGCCCAGGCGCTGGGCTTCGTTCTTGAGCAGCAGTGCAAACTGCCGGCAGTTCGCCACGCCATCGTCGGGCAGGTGCACGGCGCCATGCAAGGCGGTGTCGGGGCTGAGCGCCGGCTCGATCTGGCGGGCTTCTTCGGCGCTGATCTGCCGAAAACTCACGCCGGCATCGCTCAGCACTTGCAGGCTGGGAGTGATCTGGCGGCTGTCTTTTTCGGAGCGCAGCAAGACCATGTAGCCGGGACTGCATTCGTAGTCCAGCTCCAGCTCGGTGCTCAGTTGCTGCAACCGGTTGCGGCTGTAATGCGCCAGGCGCTGCATCCGGGCGCGGTTGGCCAGATGGGTTTCAAGCTGGCAGGCGCGTCGCCATTGCCATAGCCAGGCCAGTTCGCGGCCTGACAGCGGCAGGCTCAGCGTGACCGGCACGTGGCGGCTGAACAGCTGGCCCAGCACCTTGCCCGGCATGCCGGGTGCGGCCCAGGGGGTGATGTAGCCGGGCGCAACCACGCCGGCATTGGCGAAACTGCCTTCTTCGGCGGCGGCGCTGCGGCGTTCAAAGACGGTGACTTCGTGGCCGTCTGCGGCCAGCTCGTAGGCGGTGGTGATGCCGATGATGCCGGCACCAATAACGGCAACCTTCATGCGCCAGTGCCCGGTAAAGCGGCGCGGCGCGGACATTGAAAAAACGGGTAAGGCATTATTTTTATAAGTAAAACAGGCGGCTAGCCCAATACCATAGGGCGCAATGCGCTACTCTTTTTGTAGTGACTGGGTGAGCGCCGCTTCGACCTGGAGCGCCAGGTCAAGCAGCGCATCGTCGTGCAGCGCGGCTTGCCAGAGCATCAGGCCTACCGGCAGCTGATCGGGGGTGTGGCAGGGCAGGGAGATCGCGCAGCCGTCCAGCATGTTAACCACCGCCGTGTTGCGCAGCAACAAGCCATTGATGCGAAAAAATTCATCATCATCTTTCAGTACGCTGGCAATCGAGGGCGCCACGATGGGCACGGTGGGCGAGAGTATGGCGTCAAAGCCGTTCAGGCGGGTTTCCATGCGGGCTATCCAGGCCTGGCGCGCCGCCAGCAGGTCGATGTAGTCGGCGGCGCTCATGCGGGCGCCGCGCAAAATGCGCTGCGCCACCCGCGGGTCGTACTGGGTCTGGTGCTCGGCGATCAGGGTGCGGTGCCAGGCATGGCTCTGGGCGGCCGACAAGCCGCCGCTGGCGTTGATGGCGGCCAACTCGCCGATTTCCTCCAGCGCAATTTCTTCAATGCGCGCGCCGGCCTGGCGCAGCACCCGCAGGCTGCGTTCGAAGGCCTTGCTCACGGTGCCGCTCAGCCCGTCCTGCATTTGCGTGCGCGCCACGGCCAGGCGGCAGGCGCTTAGCGGCTTGCCGGTGAGTTGTACGCTGCGCGCCGCCAGCACTTCGTGCACCGTGATGGCGTCGCGGACCGAGCGCGTCAGGGCGCAGACGGTGTCAAGGCTACTCGACAGCGGCACGGTGCCTGTGGTCGGCACCAGGCGCGCCGTGCTTTTAAAACCAACGATGCCGCACAGCGCGGCCGGGATGCGGATGGAGCCGCCGGTGTCCGAGCCCAGGCCGACCAGGGCCGCGCCGGTGGCCACCGACACCGCGGCGCCCGACGACGAGCCGCCAGGAATGCGGCCTTCGGAGCGACCCGCAGGAATGGCCGCGACGGGCTCGGCCGGGTTGACGGGCGTGCCGTAGTGCGGGTTGAGGCCGACGCCGGAAAAGGCGAACTCCACCATATTGGTGCGGCCGGCGAAGGCCGCCCCGGCCGCTCGCAGCCGTGCCACGGCGGGGCAATCTGCCTTGGCTGGCGCCGCGCCTGCCAGCACGGTGGAGCCGGCGGCCGTGGTTTGGCCGGCCACGTCAAACAAATCCTTGATGGAAACGGAAATCCCAGCCAAAGGCAAGGCCGGGTCGCCAAAGACGCTGGTGGGCGGCGCTTCGGGCTCCAGGGCGCCTAGCAACGGGCTTTCGGCTGAGCCGGGCATGAAGACGTGGCGACAGGCTTCGCTTTGAGCGATGCTGCTCGCTTGCTCAAAAATTTCCTGGAGGTGGGTTTGGCCGGCAAGAAGGGACTGGCGGGTCGCGTGAAGATCGCTTGGGGAGTGCTGCTGGCTCATGAGGAGGGGCGGGAGGGTGTTATACTCGATTGGCTTTGCGAATGACGATTTAGTTGTTGGCAAGGCAATTCGCAAATCAACCATTCAAGGTGTCGCCCGGGAATTCTTCCGGGGGATAAGCGTTGATTTTAGACACAACCTTTGGAGTTTTATATGTCGACAAATATGCGTGAAATGCTGGAAGCTGGCGTCCACTTTGGTCACCAGACCCGCTTCTGGAACCCCAAGATGGCTCCATACATCTTCGGCCACCGCAACCGTATTCACATCATCAACCTGGAAAAATCGCTGCCGATGTTCCAGGACGCGATGAAGTTCGCCAAGCAATTGACCGCCAATCGCGGCACCATCTTGATGGTGGGCACCAAGCGCACGGCTCGCGAGACCGTGGCCATGGAAGCCAAGCGCGCCGGCGTGCCTTACGTTGACCAGCGCTGGTTGGGCGGCATGCTGACCAACTTCAAGACGGTCAAGACCTCGATCAAGCGTCTGAAAGAGATGAAGGCCCAGCAAGAAGCCGGCCTGGATTCCATCAGCAAGAAAGAGCAGCTGACCTTCAAGCGCGAAATCGAAAAGCTGGAAAAAGACATCGGCGGCATTCAGGACATGAATGCATTGCCAGACGCCATTTTCGTGATCGATGTGGGCTTCCACAAAATCGCGATTCTGGAAGCCAAGAAGCTGGGTATCCCGCTGATCGGTGTGGTCGACTCCAATCATTCGCCTATCGGCATTGACTATGTCATCCCCGGTAACGATGACTCGTCCAAGGCTGTGGCCCTGTACGCTCGCGGTATCGCCGATGCGATCCTGGAAGGCCGTGCCAGCGCCATGAACGAAGTCGTCAAGGCTGTTTCGGCTGAAGGTTCCGACGAATTTGTGGAAGTGGATAACGCCGCTGCCTGATAGTTTCGGCGCTGCGCCAGACGCGAAAAAGGGGCTCGCGTAGCCCCTTTTTCACAAGTTAACGATATGAAAGATGCGTAACGCTAGCGCATCTTGAAGTCAACACGACAAACGGAGAATCAAAAATGGCAATTACTGCAAGCATGGTCGCTGAACTGCGCGCCAAGACCGACGCCCCCATGATGGAGTGCAAGAAGGCACTGACCGAGGCCGAAGGCAACTTTGAAAAAGCCGAAGAAATTTTGCGAGTGAAACTCGGTAGCAAGGCCGGCAAGGCTGCTTCCCGCGTGACCGCTGAAGGCGTTGTGACGCTGGCTCGCGAAGGCGATGTCGCCGCGCTGGTCGAAATCAACTGCGAAACCGACTTCGTGACGAAGAACGACAGCTTCCTGGCTTTTGCCAATGCAGTCGCTGAAAGCATCGTTAAGCACAATCCCGCCGATGTGGAGGCCGTTGGTGGCCTGCCGCTGGCCATGGAAGGTTTTGGCCCGACGCTGGAAGACGTGCGCAAGGGTCTGATCGGCAAGATCGGCGAGAACATGAGCATTCGTCGCTTCAAGCGTTTCGCTGGCGGCTCTGTGGCTTCTTACTTGCACGGCACGCGTATCGGCGTGGTCGTTGAGTTTGAGGGCGACGAAGCGGCAGCCAAAGATGTGGCCATGCATGTGGCAGCGATGAAGCCTGTGGCTCTGTCCAGCGCCGACGTGCCTGCTGAGCTGGTCGCCAAAGAGCGTTCGGTGGCAGCTGCAAAGGCGGCTGAAGATGCTGCCGTGGCGCAAGCTGCTGGCAAGCCGGTTCAGTCCGATGAAATCGTTGCCAAGCGCATCGAAGGCGGCGTTCAGAAGTACCTGAAGGAAGTCAGCCTGAACAACCAGACCTTTGTCAAGAACGACAAGCAAACGGTTGAGCAAATGCTTAAAGAAAAGGCCACCAAGGTCAAGTCCTTCACGCTGTTCGTGGTGGGCGAGGGCATTGAGAAAAAGGTCGACGACTTCGCTGCCGAAGTTGCCGCCCAGGTCGCCGCAGCCAAGTCTGCGTAAGCATTTCAGTCCAGCCGGAAGGCCGCTAAACTTCACAACCAACACAACCACGAAAGCTCTCACATGCCAGCCTACAAGCGGATCTTGTTAAAACTGTCAGGTGAGGCCTTGATGGGGGATGATGCCTTTGGCATCAACCGCGCCACCATTGTGCGCATGGTGGAAGAAATCGCCGAGGTCACCCGCATGGGTGTCGAGGTGGCGGTGGTGATTGGCGGCGGCAACATCTTTCGTGGTGTGGCCGGTGGTTCTGTCGGTATGGACCGGGCCACGGCCGATTACATGGGCATGCTGGCCACCGTGATGAATGCGCTGGCCCTGGGTGACACCATGGACAAGGCCGGGCTGATTGCCCGTGTCATGTCGGCCATCGCCATCGAGCGCGTGGTCGAGCCTTATGTCCGGCCCAAGGCCCTGCAGTATCTGGAAGAGGGCAAGGTCGTTATTTTTGCGGCTGGCACTGGCAATCCTTTCTTCACCACCGACACGGCTGCAGCCTTGCGCGGCGCTGAAATCGGTGCCGAAATCGTCCTCAAGGCGACCAAGGTAGATGGCGTGTACAGCGCAGATCCCAAGAAGGATCCGACGGCCACGCGCTATACCAGCATTACTTTTGATGAAGCCATGGGCCGCAATCTCGAGGTCATGGATGCGACAGCGTTTGCGTTGTGCCGTGACCAGAAGCTACCGCTCAAGGTCTTTAGCATTTTCAAGCATGGTGCGCTCAAGCGCGTGGTGCAGGGCGAGGACGAGGGAACCCTGGTTCACGTCTGAGTTGGCCACGAGGCCCCTGTCTTGGCACGGGGCCGCATCTTGTGCAAGGCAGGCATTTCTTTGCACCAAATCATCAGGAGATTCGACCATGAGTATTGTTGAGATCAAGCAGCAGGCGACGCAAAAAATGCAGCAGTCGATCGATTCGTTCAAGAACGGGTTGACAAAGATTCGCACGGGTCGCGCCAACCCCGGGTTGCTGGATACCGTGCAGGTGGACTATTACGGCTCCATGGTGCCCATCAGCCAGGTGGCCAATGTGGCACTGCTGGATGCGCGCACCATCAGCGTCTCGCCTTGGGAAAAAGGCATGGGCGCCAAAATCGAAAAGGCGATTCGCGACTCTGATCTGGGTCTGAATCCGGCCTCTCAGGGCGACCTGATCCGCGTCCCCATGCCGGCCATGACAGAGGAGCGCCGCAAGGAGCTCACCAAGGTGGTTCGCTCCGAGGGCGAGCATGCCAAGGTGGCGATTCGAAACCTGCGTCGTGATGCCAATGACGGCATCAAGAAGCTGGTCAAGGACAAGCTGGCGTCCGAAGATGACGAGCGCCGTTCGCAGGACGAGATCCAGAAGTTTACGGATCGTTTCATTGCTGAGGTGGACAAACTGGTCGCCAGCAAGGAACAAGACATCATGGCGGTTTGAGAAAACTGCCGCGCCGCTGGCCTGAATAGACCATGGCCACTACAACTCCCATCGTTCCTAAGCATGTTGCCATCGTCATGGATGGCAACGGCCGTTGGGCCACCAAGCGCTATTTGCCTCGTATTGCCGGTCATAAGCAAGGAGTCGATGCGCTCAATCGCTGCGTCCGGGCTTGCCTGGAGCGCGGCATTGCTGTCCTGACGGTGTTCGCGTTTTCCTCCGAAAACTGGAATCGACCCTCCGATGAGGTGTCTGGCTTGATGGATCTGCTGCTGCTATCCCTGTCGCGCGAAGTGTCCAGTCTGAGCGGCAATGGTGTTCGGCTTCATTTTGTCGGCGATCGCTTGCGGTTTTCCGAAAAAGTGCAGCGCGGCTTGATGCAGGCCGAACGTAGTACCGCCGCTAACCAGCGCTTGGTTTTAAATATCTGCTTCAACTACGGCGGACGCTGGGATATCGCCCAGGCGGCACAAAAGCTGGCCAGCCAGGGCGAGGCCATCACCGAGTTGTCGCTGGACCGGGCCATGGCCTTGGCGCATGTGCCTGACCCCGATTTGCTGATTCGTACCGGTGGTGAATTGCGCATCAGCAATTTCCTGCTTTGGCAGCTGGCCTATTCGGAGCTGTATTTCTCCGACAAGCTGTGGCCCGAATTTGACGATAGCGAACTGGATGCCGCAATTGCGGTGTTCCGCACCCGCGAGCGCCGCTTTGGTCAGACTTCGGCCCAGGTGGCGGGGCCTGACAACAACCCAAACTCCAAGGTTGCCTGATGCTTAAACAGCGCGTGATAACGGCCGTCGTATTGCTGGCGATTTTGTTGCCAGCCTTGTTTTACAAGACTCCCATGCCTTTCACCGCTCTGGCTTTGCTGCTGATGGCTGCGGGCGCCTGGGAATGGGGTCGCCTGAATAGCCTTGGGTCCATGGGCTCGGTCGGGCTTGCAGCGGTTTGCGTGCTGGCCTGCGGCCTGTCCTGGTACGCCGGCCTGCTTGAAAAGCCGCTACCTTTGCTCTGGGCCGTGGCCGGTGTGGTCTGGGTGCTGGCCGGTGGCTGGCTGCTGCGCAATGGCGTGGCTGGCTGGCCGCGCATCCCAAAAATCTTGCGCTTGCTGGGCGGCCTGCTGGTGTTGTGGCTGGCCTGGCTGGCCGTGGCGCAGGCCCGTGTGATCGGCGTGCAATTCTTGCTGTCGCTGCTGCTGCTGGTCTGGGTGGCCGATATTTTTGCCTATTTTGCCGGGCGCGCTTTCGGCGGTCGACTCAGCAAGGGCAAGCTGGCGCCCTCCATCAGCCCTGGCAAAAGCTGGGAAGGGGTATGGGGCGGGATGGCTGGTGTGCTGCTGCTGTCGCTGAGCTGGGTGGTTTTGGGCGGTGAAACGCTTTACAGCCGGCTGGCCCAGCACCATGGCATGGTCGTGATGCTGTTGGCGGTTGTCTTTCTGGCTGCCATGAGTGTAGTGGGCGATCTGGTCGAGTCGCTGATCAAGCGCAGTGCAGGGGTGAAGGACTCCAGCGGCCTGTTGCCCGGTCATGGCGGGGTGCTGGATCGGGTGGATGCTTTGCTGCCTACCTTGCCGCTGGCCATGATGCTGGCTTCTTTTTAGTTTTTTCTGGGGTTATTGCATGTCGATCAAGAAGCAGCGTGTGACGGTTTTGGGCTCTACCGGCTCCATAGGCGTCAACACGCTGGATGTGATGGCCCGTCATCCCGAGCGCTTTGAGGTATTTGCGCTCAGTGCTGCGACCCAGGTCGACCTGATGTTGGCGCAGTGCGCACAGTTCAAGCCGCAGTATGCGGTGATGGTGAAGGAGCCGCAGGCTCGCCTGCTGGCTGAAAAAATCAAGCAAAACGGGCTTGTTACGCAGGTGCTATGGGCGCAAGATGCTCTTGAAATGATAGCGTCTCACGAGCTCGTGGACACCGTGATGGCAGCTATCGTGGGGGCCGCTGGTTTGCCGCCCTGCATGGCGGCAGCCCGGGCGGGCAAGCGCCTGCTGCTGGCCAACAAAGAGGCGCTGGTGGTGGGCGGCGACGTGTTCATGCGGGCCGTGCATCAGGGCGGTGCGCAGCTGCTGCCGATTGACAGCGAGCATTCGGCTATTTTCCAGTCCCTGCCCGACGATCCTGCAACGTGGGATCAGCGCATTGAAAAAATCATCCTGACCGCCTCGGGCGGGCCGTTTCGTACGCGTGAGCCGGCCAGCCTGCGCCATGTCACGCCCGATGAGGCTTGCGCCCATCCGAATTGGGTCATGGGGCGCAAAATTTCCGTCGATTCGGCCACCATGATGAACAAGGCCCTGGAGGTCATAGAGGCCAAGTATCTCTTTGGCCTGAGGCCGCAACAAATCGAAGTGGTGATTCATCCGCAAAGCATCATCCACTCCATGGTGCAGTACCGCGACACGTCGGTGGTGGCGCAACTCGGAACCCCGGATATGCGGGTGCCCATCGCTTATGGCCTGGCTTGGCCGGAGCGGATCACTTCTGGCGCCAAGGCGCTGGATTTCACCTCACTGGCCAATATGACGTTTGAGGTTGCCGATAAGGTCCGCTTTCCTGGCCTGTCGCTGGCCTGGCAGGTACTGGATGGGCCTGCGGGCAGCACGGTGGTGCTGAACGCCGCCAATGAGGTGGCCGTGGCGGCTTTCTTGGACAAGCGCATCCGCTTTGACCATATTCATCATGTCAACCAGGCAAGCTTGGACGCCGTAGCGCTTTCCGAGGTGAACGATATCGAAGGTTTGCTTGCGCTGGATGCAAGGGTCCGCCTCGTGGCCGCTCAAATAGCCGACCGCCTGGAGATGTGACATGCTGACACTGCTTTCCTTCGTCGTGACCCTGGGCATACTGATCGCCGTGCATGAATACGGCCATTACCGGGTGGCGGTGGCTTGCGGTATCAAGGTGCTGAAGTTCTCCATAGGTTTTGGCAAACCGCTCTATAGCTGGCGGTTGAAGAATAAACCCACCGAATTCTCGATCGGCATGCTGCCGCTGGGCGGCTACGTCAAGATGCTGGACGAGCGCGAGGCGCCGGTGGATCCCAGTGAGCGTCATCTGGCCTTCAATACCCAGCCATTAAAGTATCGTGCGGCAGTTGTGGCCGCAGGCCCCCTGGCCAACTTGTTGCTGGCGGTACTGCTCTATGCCATCGTCAACTGGAGCGGCATGCAGGAGCCCAAGGCGATTCTGGCCAGCCCAGTCGCAGGCTCTGTCGCCGAGCAAGCCGGCCTGCGCGGGCAGGAAACCGTCCAGCAGGCGGCTTTCGAGGGTGAGGCACTGCAGCCCGTCCGTTCTTTTGAAGATCTGCGCTGGCGGCTGACACAGGCTGCGCTGGATGGCCGCAATCTGACGCTCATGGTGCAAGGTGACTCGGATCGCTCTGCGCGACCGGTTCTGCTGGAGCTTGGCAAATTGGGTAGCGCGGAAGCCGATGCCCAGTTATTCAGGAAGATCGGCATTCTTGGGCCCTGGACTCAGCCCGTGATGGGCGAGGTCATGGCGGGCAGTGCGGCAGAAAAAGCGGGTTTGCGTGCGGGCGATGTGGTCAGGCGCGTGGGTGATACCGCTATCGTCGATGGTCAGCAGTTGCGTGAAGTCATACGCGCTTCTGCGCATTCGCCAGGTGCAAGCGCCACTGCCATGGCCGCGCAAAGCTGGCAGGTCTTGCGCGCAGGCCAGCCCTTGGTTCTACAGGTCACTCCTGAGCTCAAGCAGGAAGGCGGGTTGGCCGTGGCGCGCATTGGCGCTTATGTGGGCGCGCTGCCAGAGTTCGTGACGGTGCGTTACGGCCTCTTTGAGGGCTTATGGCAGGGCGGTATCAAGACCTGGGAGGTCTCCGTTCTGACGCTCAAGATGATGGGAAAAATGCTCATCGGCGAAGCCTCGCTGAAGAATCTGAGCGGCCCTTTGACCATTGCCGATTACGCTGGTAAATCGGCCAGTCTGGGCTGGTCTTCATATCTGGTGTTTTTGGCTTTGATCAGCGTGAGTCTGGGTGTGCTGAATTTACTGCCGCTGCCAGTTCTGGACGGTGGGCACCTGATGTATTATCTTTGGGAGTGGATCACCGGCCGAGGCGTGTCTGACGTCTGGATGGACCGGTTGCAGCGCGCAGGCGTTGCGATCCTGCTGGGCATGATGTGTATTGCCCTCTTCAATGATGTCACCCGGCTTGTGGGCTAACTCCAACAATTCATGCAAAAGCAATTCAATCGATTCAAAATTCGTGCAGTCAGCGCTATCGCCGCCGGTTTGTTTTTAGTCAATTCAGCTTGGGCCGTTGATCCTTTCACGGTTCGTGACATACGGGTAGAGGGCTTGCAACGCGTCGAGCCCGGAACAATTTTTGCATCGCTGCCATTTCGTGTGGGTGAAACCTATAACGATGACAAGGGTTCGACGGCAATTCGTGCCTTGTTCGGCCTGGGTTTGTTCAAGGACGTACGGCTTGAAGTCAGTGGCGACGTGCTGGTGGTCATTGTCGAGGAGCGTCCTACCGTCGCCGATGTGGATTTTGTCGGTACCAAGGAATTCGACAAGGAGGCGCTGAAGAAGGCGCTTCGCGAGGTTGGCATCGCGGACGGCCAACCCTTTGACAAGGCGCTGGCCGACAAGGCAGAGCAAGAGCTCAAGCGCCAGTACATCAACAAGAGTCTTTATGGCGTTGAGGTGATCACCACCGTGACACCGATAGAGCGCAACCGGGTCAATCTGACTTTTAGCGTTGTAGAAGGCGATGTCGCCAAAATCAAGGAAATCCACATCACCGGCAACAAGGCATTCAGCGAGTCAACCTTGCTGAACCTGTTCGATCTGGATACCGGCGGCTGGCTCAGCTGGTACACCAAGTCTGACCGCTATTCCCGAGCCAAGCTCAATGCGGATATCGAAACGCTGCGCTCCTACTACCTGTCGCGTGGCTATCTTGAGTTCAAGATTGACTCGACCCAGGTGGCAATATCGCCTGACAAGCAGAGCATTGCGATCACGCTGAACGTCACCGAGGGTGAGCGCTTTATCGTATCGGGCGTCAAGCTTGAGGGAAATTACCTGGGTAAGGAAGAGGAGTTCAAGTCCTTGGTGACCATCAAGCCAGGTGAGGCTTATAACGCCGATGCGGTGGCCGAAACAACCAAGGCCTTCTCCGATTACTTTGGCACTTTTGGCTTTGCTTTCGCCAAGGTCGAAGTCACCCCGGAAATTGACCGGGCCAATAATCGGGTGGCTTTTGTGTTGCAGGCAGAGCCCTCGCGCCGGGCTTATGTGCGGCGTATCAACGTGGCCGGTAACAATCGCACGCGTGACGAGGTTGTGCGCCGGGAGTTCCGCCAGTTTGAGTCATCCTGGTATGACGGCGACAAGATTCGCCTTTCGCGCGACCGTGTTGACCGTCTCGGATTCTTTAATGAAGTCAGCATGGACACGCAAGAGGTCACTGGTACGGCGGACCAGGTTGACGTGACAGTCAATGTGGTTGAAAAACCTACCGGCAACTTGCAACTGGGCGCCGGTTACTCTAGCGCCGACAGCGTCTCCCTGATGTTTGGCATCAAGCAGGAAAATGTTTTCGGCTCGGGTAACTATCTGGGTATTGACGTCAACACCAGCAAATCCAATCGCCAGCTTGTCTTGAGCACGATTGATCCTTATTTCACGGCCGACGGTATTTCCCGCAGCATTGATGTTTACGACCGTACCTCCTCGCCATTGACGGGGCAGGGCGGTGACTACAAATTGAAAACGCGCGGCGCCAGTATTCGTTTTGGCGTACCTTTTACTGAAACTGACACGGTTTATTTCGGCAGCGGCTACGAACGTCTGACAATCGTGCCAGGTACGCTTTTGCCTGTCAGCTATTTAGATTATGCGAATCAGTTTGGTTACACCAGTAGCTCCATTCCCCTGACCGTAGGCTGGTCGCGCGATACCAGGGATAGTGCTTTGGTGCCTACCTCGGGGCGCTATCAGCGTGTTTATGGCGATTGGGGTGTGGCCGGTGACATTAAATTTGTGCGGGTTAATTACCAGATCCAGCAGTACATTCCGCTCAACAAGCAATTCACCATCGCCCTGAATGGCGAATTGGGCTGGGGTAAAGGCCTGAGCGGCCAGCCTTACCCGCTTTTTAAGAACTACTATTCGGGCGGCCTGGGCTCTGTGCGTGGTTTTGAGCAGAGTTCGCTAGGGCCTCGTGACACGTCGGATCTGGCAACTGGTGCGCCCAAGAAGCTGACGCTGAATGCCGAACTGGTTGCCCCGTTTCCGGGCGCGGGTAATGACCGGACACTGCGAATTTACGGTTTTGTCGATGCAGGTAACGTGTTCAAGGAAAGTTACAAGCTGAATGGCCCCGATGGCTTGCGTGTCTCGACTGGCCTTGGTATTAGCTGGATTTCCCCGGTGGGGCCTCTTCGTATCGCCTATGCGGTACCTATACGTAAACAGTCAACCGATAGAATAGAGCGGTTGCAATTCCAAATTGGTACATCATTCTAATGAAGCATTATTCAAGCAAAATCCTCGTCGGCCTCGCTATTGCATTGGCCGGGTTTACTGTCAGCGCGCAGGAGTTCAAGGTTGGAGTGGTGAATCTGGATCGGATTTTCCGCGAAGCCAACTCGGCCAAGACTGCACAGACCAAGCTGGAGCAGGAATTCAGCAAGCGCGAAAAAGAGCTTGCTGATCTTGCCAGTCAGTTGAAAGCTCAATCCGACAAGTTTGAGCGCGAAGCACCTACGCTGGCAGAAAGTCAGCGTATCGTGCGTCAGCGCCAACTGGTTGATCAGGATCGAATTTTCCAGACCAAGCGCCGCGAGTTTCAGGAGGACCTGAGCACCCGTAAAAACGAGGAGCTGCAGCAGGTCATCGAGCGCGCGAATAAAGTGGTGAAGACGCTCGCAGAAACCGAGAAATACGACCTGATTCTGCAGGAGTCGGTCTATGTCAACCCCAAGCATGACATCACCGACAAGGTGATCAAAGCGCTGAACGCTGCCCGTTAATTCAGGGTGTGCGCAGCAGCATCCCTCTAGACATGGCAGGCGCAGTGTGACACTTCGTCTGGTCGATATTGTCCAGTCCCTGGCGGGCAAGGCCCAGGCTGAGTTGCTGGGTGACCCCGAGCTGCTAATCCAGGGCCTGTCGACCCTGGAGGCCGCCGGCCCCCAGGATCTGAGTTTTCTTAGCCACCCCAAATACCTTGGCAAGCTTGCCCAATCGGGCGCAGCTTGCGTGGTGGTGGGGCCGGCTGCCCGCGAAGCTGCCCTGAGCCGTGGTCCCTGCATCGTGGTCGACGACCCCTATCACTACTTTGCACTGATCACTCAGCTCTGGAAAGCGCGACTTGTCCCGGCGCCCGCGCCGTCCCTCCATCCCGCTGCCTATATCGATCCCGGCGCCATCCTGGCCCCCGGTGTTTCCGTCGGTGCGTTTGCCTGCATTGCTGCGGGTGCCGTGATCGGTGAGGGAGCGCAGATCGCCGAGCATTGCGTCATTGGGCGGGATGTCGTCATTGGCGCGGGCAGCCGCCTCTCGGCGCGGGTCACCGTGGCCTATGGTTGCCGTGTCGGTGAGCGCTGCCTGATTCATCCGGGAGCGGTGATCGGTGCGGATGGTTTTGGCTTTGCGCCGCACGATGGTGAATGGGTAAAGATAGAGCAGCTTGGCGCGGTGCAAATTGGCAACGACGTGGAAATTGGCGCCAACACCTGTATTGATCGTGGCGCCTTGCAAGACACCGTGCTGGAGGATGGCGTCAAGCTTGATAACCTCGTGCAAATAGGTCATAACGTGCGTATAGGTCGGCACAGTGCCATGGCAGGTTGCGCCGGCGTGGCCGGTAGCGCCACGATTGGCGCACATTGCACGGTAGGTGGCGGCGCTATTGTGCTGGGCCATTTGAGCCTGGCAGATCATGTGCATGTTTCGGCGGCCTCCGTGGTGACGCGCTCCATTTCGAAGCCCGGGCACTATACCGGCCTGTTTCCCATCGACGACAATGCGGCCTGGGAAAAAAATGCTGCCACGCTCAAGCAACTGCACAGCTTGCGCGAAAGGCTCAAACAGACTGAAAAGACCCTGGCACGCGACCAGGGCACATTCAAAGAAAAATCATGATGGATATTCACCAAATTCTCAAGGCCTTGCCACACCGCTACCCCATTTTGCTGGTCGATCGCGTGCTGGAAATCGAAACTGGTAAGCGCATCAAGGCGCTTAAAAATGTCACGATCAACGAGCCGTTTTTCACCGGCCACTTTCCTCACCATCCCGTGATGCCTGGCGTGTTGATGCTGGAGGCCATGGCGCAGGCTGCGGCCTTGTTGGCCTTCAATACATTGGGCGTAACCCCTGACGACAAGACGGTGTACTACTTTGCCGGCATTGATGGCGCCCGTTTCAAGCGCCCGGTGGGACCTGGCGATCAGCTGATCATGGATGTGACGCTGGATCGCATGAAGGCCGGCATTTTCAAGTTCAAGGGCGTGACCCGTGTCGGCGAGCATGTGGTTTGCGAGGCTGAACTGATGTGCACCATGCGCACCATTGCCTGAGCTTGATGCCATGAGCTTGCAAGTCGCTGCGCCCGGCATTCATGCCACGGCGCTGATTGATCCTCTGGCCCAGCTTGACAGCACGGTCAGTGTTGGACCTTACACCGTCATTGGACCGCATGTGAAGGTGGGGGCGGGCACCACGATTGGCGCCCACTGCGTGATCGAGGGCCACACCACGATTGGCCGCGACAACCGCATTTTCCAGTTCAACTCGCTTGGTGCCATTCCGCAAGACAAAAAATATGCGGGCGAGCCCTGCGAGCTGGTGATTGGTGACCGCAATACCATTCGCGAGTTCTGCACCTTTAATATCGGCTCGCCGGGTGACAACGGCGTGACCCGAGTGGGTGATGACAACTGGATCATGGCCTACGTCCATCTGGCGCATGACTGCGTGGTGGGCAATCACACGATTTTTGCCAACAACACCCAATTGGCCGGTCACGTACAGGTGGGCGACTGGGTCATTCTGGGCGGGTTCACCGTTGTGCACCAGTTTGTCAGGCTGGGCGCGCACAGCATGACGGCGATGTGCGCCTTGCTGTTTGCCGATTTGCCGCCTTTCGTCATGTCGCAAGGCCAACCGGCCGCGGCGCGGAGCATGAACTTCGAAGGGCTGCGGCGCCGGGGCTTTTCGCCCGAGCGGATTTCCGCCGTCAAGGCCATGCACAAGGCTTTGTACCGCGAGGATCTGACGCTGGAACAGGCCCAGAAACGCATTGCCGGCTTGTCGGAAACCTATCCGGAATCCGCGCCGGATGTGCATATGATGCTCTCTTTTTTAGAGCGAACCTCGCCCCAGCGCGGTATCGTCCGCTAGGTGTCCATGTCTGTGCAGCCAAACTCTCTGCCCAGCCGTGGAGAGGCTGGTGCCGACAAGCCAGAACTTCAAGCAGCTCCCAGCGTGGCCATGGTCGCGGGTGAAACCTCGGGCGATTTGCTGGCGGGTTTGCTGCTCGATGGCCTGAAGGCGCGCTGGCCGGCCTTGGCCTCTGTCGGTATAGGCGGGCCGCAGATGATGCGCCGGGGTTTTCGGGCCTGGTGGCCCAGCGAGAAGCTGGCGGTGCACGGTTATGGTCTGGACGTGCTGCGCCGTTATCGTGAAATCGTCGGCATACGCGAACAGTTGAAAAAGCGTTTGCTTGACCAAGCCGGGATGCGGCCCGATGTTTTCATTGGTGTCGATGCACCCGATTTCAATCTTGATCTGGAGGCCGCGCTAAAGGCCCAAGGCATCAAGACCGTGCATTTTGTCTGCCCTTCTATCTGGGCCTGGCGCGCCGATAGGGTCGAAAAAATCAGGCGCAGCGTGGATCACGTGCTGTGTATTTTTCCCTTTGAGCCGGCCTTGCTGGCCTCGCACGGGATAGCGGCGACCTATGTCGGCCATCCGCTGGCCAGCGTTATTCCCATGGAGTCGGACCGGGCTGCGGCCAGGCGGCGGCTGGGCCTGCAGGACGAAGATACGGTGGTGGCCATCCTGCCGGGCAGCCGAAAATCCGAAATCCAGAATCTGGCAATGCGCTTCTTTAAGGCTGCAGCCCTTGTCAAGGGGGCGCAGCCTGCTATCAAGTTTGTAGTCCCTGCGGTTCCCGCGCTGAAGCTGTGGATAGAGCAGTTGGCCGATAAGGCTGGTGTGCGCGCTGACCTGCAGATCGTCGAAGGCCAGTCGCATACCGTGCTGGCCGCGTGCGACCTGACCCTGATTGCCAGTGGCACGGCCACGCTGGAAGCGGCCCTGTTCAAGCGCCCCATGGTGATTGCCTACAACATGACCTGGCTGTCGTGGCAGATCATGAGGCGCAAGCAGCTGCAGCCCTGGGTGGGCTTGCCGAATATTCTTTGTGGTGAGTTTGTCGTGCCCGAATTGCTGCAGGATGCGGCCACGCCCGCGGCGCTGGCAGATGCGCTGCTGCAATGGATAGAGGCCAAGTCCTCGGCGCCCGACAAAATAGCCGCGGTTCAACAACGATTCACCCAGCTGCATGCCGAGTTGCGGCGCGATACCTCTCAATTAGCAAGTGATGCGATCCAAAAAATTCTCCAAGCCTGAACAAACGGCTTTGTCCTGGGATGTGCCCGGACTGATAGCCGGTGTTGATGAGGCCGGACGTGGCCCCCTGGCCGGGCCGGTGGTGGCCGCCGCCGTCATTCTTGATGAGTTGAATCCCATCGCTGGGCTGGCCGACTCCAAAAAACTCACGGCCCTCAAGCGTGAAAAACTTTATGACGAAATCCGCGCTAAGGCGCTGTGCTGCTCTGTGGCCATGGCCAGCGTCGAGGAAATTGACCGGCTGAATATTTTGCAGGCCACCATGCTGGCCATGAAGCGGGCGGTAGAGGGCTTGCGACTCAAGCCCAATAAGGTACTGGTGGACGGCAACCGGCTGCCGTCGCTGGATATCCTGGCCGAAGCCATTGTTAAGGGCGATGCGCTGGTGCAGTCGATTTCGGCCGCTTCGATTCTGGCCAAGGTCTCGCGCGATCGCTGGTGCGCCGAGTTCCACCTGGAGTATCCGCAATATGGTTTTGCCGGCCACAAGGGTTATGGCACGGCCGCGCATCTGGCCGCCCTGCGTGAACACGGTGCCTGCCCCCAGCACCGTCGCTCGTTTTCTCCTGTTGCGGCGGTATTGCCATGAGCCATGAATTTTCAGTGCCCGTCACGCATATTTCTTCGCGCGACAACGCCTTCATCAAGGACTTGCGCAAGCTGTCGCAAGACAGCACGGCTTATCGCAAGCAGGGCCGGGTCTGGCTGGAGGGTGATCATCTTTGCCGCGCGGCACTGGCTCGTGGCTTGAAGCCTGCTGTGGCCATTTTTTCAGAGTCTTTTTGGCCTCTGGCGCCCACAGAATGGACGCAGGTAGCTACTAAAAACATAGTCATTTCCGATGCGCTGCTGCCGGAAATCAGCGGCCTGGAGTCGCCCGCACGCATGGGTTTTGTGCTGGAGCTGCCGGGCGCGCCGGCCTTGTTGCCCGATGCGGCCTCGGTGATTCTGGACCGGGTGCAGGACGCGGGCAACGTGGGTTCCATTTTGCGCAGCGCGGCGGCCTTCGGTTTTAGCCAGATCATTGCGCTCAAGGGCACGGCCGCGCTCTGGTCGCCCAAGGTGCTGCGTGCCGGCATGGGCGCGCACTTTGCCTTGCGCCTGGTCGAGGGTGTGGCACCCGAGGTGCTGGCCGACTTGACGATTCCCATCGTTGTCACCAGTTCGCACCATGGCAACTTTCTGCACCAGCAGCCGATTCCCATGCCCTGCGCCTGGGCCATGGGCCACGAAGGGCAGGGCGTTGGCGACCACCTGATGGAGCGCGCTAGCCTGAAGGTGCGCATAGACCAGCCCGGTGGCGAGGAGTCGCTCAATGTCGCGGCTGCTGCTGCCATCTGCCTGTATGCCAGCACACTGGTTCGCGCATAACTGGCTTGAGTGCAAGCTAAAACTGGCGCCCGCACGCTATAATCAGTGGCTTTTCAAAACACAGCTTCGCCCAAGCGCACATAAAGCAAACACCCTTACAAAAGCAATCTACAAGAGTCTTGCCAAAGACGTTTCTTGTGCGCGCTTGGGCGAACCGTAACCAACCCGGAGAACCCAGTGCTTTTGTCTCTACAGGGAACACGCGAAACAAGCCCTCACGCCATTTTGGCGCTCGCAGACGGCACGGTCTTTATCGGTCATTCGATTGGAGCTGCGGGCTCCACGATCGGCGAGGTGGTGTTCAACACCGCCATGACCGGCTATCAGGAAATCCTCACGGATCCCAGCTATTGCCAGCAGCTCGTCACGCTGACTTATCCCCATATCGGTAATTACGGCATCAATGCCGAAGACGTTGAAGCCGAAAAAATCCATGCAGCCGGCCTGATCATCAAGGACTTGCCTTTGCTGGCCTCGAATTTCCGCCTGACCATGACGCTGTCGGAGTATCTGGTCAAGGAAAAGACGGTGGCCATTGCGGGTATCGATACCCGTCAGCTGACCCGTCACCTGCGCACCAAGGGCGCGCAAAACGGCTGTATTTTGGCGCTCGCCCAAGGCGAAGCGGTCAGTCAGGCCGCGATTGACAAGGCCCTGGCGGCGGCCAGGGGCGCACCCAACATGGCCGGGCTTGATCTGGCCAAGGTCGTGTCGGTGAGGCAGACCTACGAGTGGGCGCAGACCGAGTGGAAGCTCGGCTCGGGCTACGGTGTGCAGATCACTCCGCGTTTTCACGTCGTGGCCTTTGACTTTGGCGTGAAGAAGAACATTCTGCGCATGCTGGCCGAACGCGGCGCGCGCATCACGGTGGTGCCGGCGCAAACCCCGGCCGCCGACGTGCTCAAGCTCAAGCCCGATGGCATCTTTTTGTCCAACGGCCCTGGCGACCCGCAGCCCTGCGACTACGCGATTGCCGCCACGCGCGAGTTGATCGAAACCGGCATCCCGACCTTCGGCATTTGCCTGGGCCACCAGATCATGGCCTTGGCCAGCGGTGCGACCACTTTCAAGATGCAGTCCAGCCATCACGGCGCCAACCACCCGGTCAAAGACCTGGACAACGGCCGCGTCAGCATCACCAGCCAGAACCACGGTTTTGCGGTCAACGCCGACAACCTGCCAGCCAACCTGCGCGCCACCCACGTCAGCCTGTTTGACGGCACGCTGCAGGGCCTGGCCCGCACCGACAAGCCGGCTTTCTGCTTCCAGGGCCACCCGGAAGCCTCACCCGGCCCGCACGATATTTCGTATCTATTTGACCGCTTCACGGCACTGATGGAGCAACACAAACATGCCTAAGCGTACAGACATCAAATCGGTTCTCATCATTGGCGCCGGCCCCATCATCATCGGCCAGGCCTGCGAGTTTGACTACTCGGGCGTGCAAGCCTGCAAGGCGCTGCGCGAAGAGGGCTACAAGGTCATCCTGATCAATAGCAATCCGGCGACGATCATGACCGACCCGGCCACGGCCGACGTCACCTACATCGAACCCATCACCTGGCAGACAGTCGAGAAAATCATCGCCAAAGAGCGGCCAGATGCCATCTTGCCGACCATGGGTGGCCAGACCGCGCTCAATTGCGCGCTGGACCTCTGGCGCCATGGCGTGCTGGAAAAATACCAGGTCGAGCTGATTGGTGCCAAGCCCGAGGCCATAGATAAGGCCGAGGACCGCTTGAAGTTCAAGGATGCGATGACCAAGATCGGTCTCGGTTCGGCGCGCTCGGGCATTGCCCACACCATGGACGAGGCCTGGGCCGTGCAGAAGACGCTGGGTTTTCCCACCGTCATCCGCCCCAGCTTCACCCTGGGCGGCACCGGTGGTGGCATTGCCTACAACCCGGAAGAGTTCGAGGAAATCTGCAAGCGCGGCATCGAAGCCTCGCCCACCAACGAGTTGCTGATTGAAGAGTCGCTGCTCGGTTGGAAAGAGTACGAGATGGAAGTGGTGCGCGATACCGCCGACAACTGCATCATCGTCTGCTCGATTGAAAACCTGGACCCCATGGGCGTGCACACCGGCGACTCGATCACTGTCGCGCCGGCGCAAACCCTGACCGACAAGGAATACCAGATTCTGCGCAATGCCTCGTTGGCGGTGCTGCGCGAAATCGGTGTCGATACCGGCGGCTCCAACGTGCAGTTCTCCATCAACCCGAAAGACGGCCGCATGGTCGTCATCGAGATGAATCCGCGCGTCTCCCGCTCCTCGGCGCTGGCCTCCAAGGCCACGGGTTTTCCGATCGCCAAGATCGCCGCCAAGCTGGCCGTGGGTTTCACGCTGGACGAGCTGCGCAACGAAATCACCGGCGGCGCCACGCCCGCCAGCTTCGAGCCCAGCATCGACTACGTGGTCACCAAGATTCCGCGTTTTGCCTTTGAAAAATTCCCGACGGCAGACTCGCGCCTGACGACGCAGATGAAGTCGGTCGGCGAGGTCATGGCCATGGGCCGCACCTTCCAGGAGTCCTTCCAGAAAGCCTTGCGCGGCCTGGAGGTCGGCGTCGATGGCATGAACGAAAAAACCCAGGATCGCGAAGTGCTGGAGAAGGAGCTGGGCGCGCCCGGCCCTGACCGCATCTGGTATGTCGGCGACGCCTTCGCCATGGGCCTGTCCGTCGATGAAGTGTTCGAACTGACCAAGATTGACCGCTGGTTCCTGGTGCAGATCGAGCAGATCGTCAAGATCGAGCTGGAATTGGAAACTACCTCGCTGGACAAGATTGACGCGGCCACCTTGCGCGCCTTGAAGCAAAAAGGCTTTTCCGATCGCCGCCTGGCGCGCCAGCTCAAAACCACAGATACCGCCATCCGTGAACGGCGCAAAGCCCTGGGTGTGCGTCCGGTCTACAAGCGGGTGGACACCTGCGCCGCCGAGTTCGAAACCAATACGGCCTACCTGTACTCGACCTACGAGGCTGCGCATCCTTTCAATACCAGCAGCGAGTGCGAGGCCGCGCCCACCGACAAGAAAAAAATCATGGTGCTGGGCGGCGGACCCAACCGCATCGGTCAGGGCATCGAGTTTGACTATTGCTGCGTCCATGCCGCCATGGCCATGCGCGACGATGGTTATGAAACCATCATGGTCAACTGCAACCCGGAAACGGTTTCCACCGACTACGACACCAGCGACCGTCTTTACTTCGAGCCGCTGACGCTGGAAGACGTGCTGGAAATCGTCGACAAGGAAAAGCCTTTCGGCGTGATCGTCCAGTACGGCGGCCAGACCCCCTTGAAGCTGGCGCTGGATCTGGAAGCCAACGGCGTGCCCATCATTGGCACCTCGCCCGACATGATTGACGCCGCCGAAGACCGCGAGCGTTTCCAGAAACTGCTGCATGAGCTGGCCCTGCGCCAGCCGCCCAATGCCACGGCCCGCACCGAGCCGGAAGCGCTGGAAAAAGCCGCCGCGCTGGGTTATCCGCTGGTGGTGCGCCCCAGCTATGTGCTGGGCGGCCGGGCCATGGAAATCGTGCACGAGCAGCGCGATCTGGAGCGCTACATGCGCGAGGCGGTCAAGGTCAGCCACGACTCGCCGGTGTTGCTGGACCGCTTCCTCAACGACGCCATCGAATGCGATGTCGACTGTATCCGCGACGCCGAAGGCAAGACCTTCATAGGCGGCGTGATGGAACACATCGAGCAGGCGGGCGTGCACAGCGGCGACTCGGCTTGTTCGCTGCCGCCTTATTCGCTGAGCGAGCAGACGGTGACCGAGATCAAGCGCCAGACCGCTGCCATGGCTCAGGCCCTGAACGTGGTTGGCCTGATGAACGTGCAGTTCGCGATCCAGAACATTGATGGCCTAGACGTGATTTACGTGCTGGAAGTCAATCCGCGCGCTTCCCGCACCGTGCCTTTCGTCAGCAAGGCCACTGGCATCCAGCTGGCCAAGGTGGCGGCGCGTTGCATGGTTGGCCAGTCGCTGGCTTCGCAAGGCGTTGTCAACGAAGTCACGCCGCCTTATTTCAGCGTCAAGGAAGCCGTCTTCCCCTTCGTCAAGTTCCCTGGTGTGGACACCATTCTCGGCCCCGAGATGAAGTCCACCGGCGAGGTGATGGGCGTGGGCAAGACCTTTGGCGAGGCTTTTGTGAAGTCGCAAATTGGCGCCGGCACCAAGCTGCCGACCTCCGGCAAGGTCTTTTTGACGGTGAAGAACAACGACAAGGCGCGTGCGGTCGACGTGGCGCGCGCCCTGGCAGCGCTCAAGTTCGAACTGGTCGCGACCAAGGGCACGGCGGCGGCCATCACGGCCGCCGGCATTGCCTGCGGCGTGGTCAACAAGGTCACCGAGGGCCGGCCGCACGTGGTGGACATGATCAAGAACGATGAAATCGCACTGGTCATCAACACCGTGGAAGAGCGCCGCAATGCGATTGCCGACTCGCGGCAGATCCGCACTTCGGCACTGCTGGCCCGCGTCACCACCTTCACCACCATTGCCGGTGCCGAGGCGGCAGTGGAGGGCATGAAGTACCTGGATAACCTGAGCGTGTATTCGATTCAGGAATTGCACGCCCAATTGACAGCCCAGGCGACCTGACAATCGGTGTCTTCATCCGGCCGATCAGGCCGGATTTGAATTAAACTTCAAGTGGATTCAACATGCCGCTGCCAGGTGACTGGCGGCGGTTTCGCATTTTGCAGGACGAAATAACATGGCAACCTTACCCATCACCAAGCGCGGCGCGGAAAAGCTCAAGGCCGAATTGCATCAGCTCAAAACCGTTGACCGCCCCTGGGTCATCAATGCAATTTCCGAGGCCAGAGCCCAGGGTGACCTGAGCGAAAACGCTGAGTATGAAGTTGCCAAGGATCGCCAGGGCTTTATTGAAGGCCGGATCCAGGAAATCGAAGGCAAGCTGTCGGCGGCGCTGGTGATCGATCCTTCGTCGCTGGAGCCCGGCACCCGGGTCGTGTTTGGCTCTACGGTGAAGCTGGAAGATGAAGCCACTGGCGACAGCGTGACCTATCAGATCGTCGGTGAAGACGAGGCCGATATCAAGCTGGGCCTGGTCAACATCGGCTCACCGATTGCTCGCGCCCTGATCGGCAAGGACGAGGGTGACAGCGCCGAAGTGGTGGCGCCCGGCGGTATCAAGCGTTACGAAATCGTCGCCGTTCACTACCTCTGATGGCTCAGTCGCCGCGTCAGCCAGTTCGCCCGCGCATTGGCTTGCTGGCCGCTGCGCTCTGGTGGGGCAGCTTGAGCGGGCTGGGTTTTGTGGTGGTGCCCTTGCTGTTCATGCAGCTGGGCAACCCCGCCATGGCGGGTGCCATGGCCGCCAAACTTTTTAGCGCCCAAACCTGGCTGAGCATAGGCTGCGCCATGCTGATGCTGCTGGTTTTTAATCAAAAAGACGATCCAGGCCTTATGCTGTATGCGCGAGCAGCTATGAAATTTGTAGTGGCTGGCTTGTTGCTGGCCTTGCTGGTCGAGTTTGGCGTGGCGCCGCGCATCGTCAGCGCGCGGGCCGAAGGTGGCAATCTCAAGCTCTGGCATGGCCTGGGCAGCGCCATGTATTTTGGCCAATGGCTGTGCGCCGGCCTGAGTCTTTGGCGCTTGAGCAGCGTAAGACCCGGCAACCCGGATTGAGCGGCCTGCGGGCCGCCCGTCCTTAGCGGCTTCGCTTAGCTGCGTTCGGCTGCTTCCAGGGTGTTCACCAGCAGCATGGTGATGGTCATGGGGCCGACGCCACCGGGTACCGGCGTGATGTAGCCGGCCACCTCTTTCACACCCGCAAAATCCACGTCGCCGCAGAGCTTGCCTTGGGCATTGCGGTTCATGCCCACATCTATCACCACCGCGCCGGGTTTCACCATATCGGCGGTCAGCACGTTTTGCTTGCCGACGGCGGCCACGATCACGTCGGCCTGCAGCGTCATGGCCTTGAGGTCAGGCGTGGCACTGTGGCAAATCGTCACGGTGGCATTTTTCTGCAAGAGCATCAGCGCCATAGGTTTGCCGACGATGTTGCTGCGGCCTATGACCACGGCATGCTTGCCGCGCAGCTCGTAGCCTATCGATTCCAGCATCTTCATGCAGCCATAGGGCGTGCAGGGCCAGAAGCCGGCTGAACCGGTCATCAGGGCGCCGGCGCTGGCAACGTGAAAGCCGTCGACATCCTTGGCTGGGGAAATTGCTTCGATCACCTTTTGTGCATCGATGTGGGCGGGCAGGGGCAGTTGCACCAGGATGCCGTGAATCGTCGGGTCGTTGTTAAGGGCCTCGACGCGTGCCAGCAGCGCGGCTTCGCTGAGATCGGCCGGATGCTTTTCCAGCACCGAGTGCAGGCCGTTGTCTTCGCAGGCCTTGACCTTGTTGCGCACATAGACCTGGCTGGCCTGATTTTCACCGACCAGCACCACGGCCAGACCCGGCATGATGCCGCGAGCGCGCAGCGCTGCGGCGCGCTGGGCAACCTCGGCGCGCAGTTGTTTGGAAAGGGCGTTGCCGTCTATGAGTTGGGCTGTCATGTTTCAGTTTCTTCAATTAAAAACGCCCGCTAGTCCAGGAACCACGGGCGCAATGAGCTATCAAAAAGATAGCTTTTGAGGGGCGGGCTCAGGCTTTGGGAGCGTTGGAGCCCAAAGCGATTTTGAGCAAGTCCGCCACGGTGTTGGCATTGAGCTTTTCCATGATGTTGGCGCGGTGCGCCTCCACCGTCTTGATGCTGATGCCCAAGTCGTCGGCGATCTGCTTGTTCAGGCGACCGGCGACGATGCGCTCCAGCACCTGGGCTTCGCGCGAGGTCAGCTTGGCGAGCAGGGCGTCACGGCTGGCCGATTGCTGGTGATCGCTAAAGGCATCCTTGGCTTGCTCCAGCATGCGCTCGACCAGGCCGACAAGAGCCTCTTCCTGGAAAGGCTTCTGGATGAAGTCCATCGCACCTTTTTTCATCGTGTTCACCGCCATGGGCACGTCGCCGTGGCCGGTGATGAAAACGATGGGCAAGGGTGATTTGCGCTCGACCAGGCGATCTTGCAGCTCCAGGCCGGTCATGCCGCCCATACGGATATCAACGATGAGGCAGGCCACTTCGCGGGTGTCATAACGGCTCAGAAATGTTTCGGCCGAATCGTAACAACGCACCCGGTAGTCCTTGCCTTCGAGCAACCATTGCAGGGAGTCGCGCACGCCCTCGTCATCATCAACGACGTAGACCGTACCTTTTTTCGGAATCAAGCTCATGCCTTACTTTCTTCGTAAACGTTTTTCAGGGAACAGTTTTTGAATCGTTCAATGAGCGCCAGCGTCCTTGAGCGCTGCATTATCGCTAGCAGAAGGCGATGGTAAAAGCAGGGGTGTCACAGGAATCCAGAAAGTAAACCGGCAACCCACCACCTCGTCGCCATTGTAGAGGTTCTCGGCCTCCATCCGGCCCTGGTGAGACTCGACAATGCTGCGGCACAGTTTGAGGCCAATGCCCATGCCTTCGGCCTTGGTGGAGTAAAAGGCTTCGTACAGGCGACCCATGACTTCAGGGGACAGGCCGCGCCCGGTGTCGAGTATGGAAAACTCCACCCCGCTTTGCTCGTCGATGTGCTTGGGCACCACGCGCAATTCAACGCTGCGCCTGGCCGTGGGCCGGTGGGCCTGGGCAATCGATTCGGCGGCGTTTTTCATCAGGTTGATCAGCACCTGCTCGATCAGAATGGGGTCGACCATGATGGTGGGAAGCCGCGCCGCGATGTAGTGGCTCAGCCGCACATGGTGACGCCTGAGTTCGATCTCGGCCAGCTCCATCGCGTTGCTGACGATGGTGGCCACCTCGGAGGAGGTGCGGTTGGGCTCGCTGCGTTTCACAAAGGCGCGAATGCGCTGAATGATCTGTCCGGCCCGATAGGCCTGCTTGGCGGTCTTTTCCAGTGCCTGCAACAGGTCTTCGTTGCTGATTTTCTGATCCTTGATGCGCGACACCATGCCGTTGCAATAGTTGTTGATGGCCGTCAGCGGCTGGTTCAGCTCGTGTGCCACGCTGGAGGCCATTTCACCCATGGTGATAAGCCGGCTGGCGGTCTGGGCGCGTTCGTTTTGCTGGGCCGCCTGTTCTTCGGCATGGCGGCGTGGCGTAATGTCGGTGGCAATCACCATCTGCGCCAGCCGGCCATCGACCCAGGTCAGGTAGCGCGAGCGCACTTCCAGCCATTTGCCCAGCTCGGGCACAAAAATTTCGGCATTGGCCGCCTGGGCCGCGGTCAGTGCGTCGGTGGGCAGGCCGGCCAGGCCATCGACCGCGTCAAAGGTGTCTTCGGTCGGTACGACGACCGGTTCACCGGCCTGGGCGATCAGGTTCACATGGCCAGAGACCTCGGCGCCAAACCAGGCGCGGTAGAGCTTGTTGGCAAACAGCAGTTCCTCGCTGCCCAGGGGCGCCACGGAGACGGCCGCATCCAGCCCCTCAAGCACCGTGGTGAAGCGTTCGTAAGACGCCGAGAGCTCCTCACGGATTCGCTTGGGCTCGGTGATGTCGGTCATGGAGGTCATCCAGCCGGTTTGCTGGCCGCGCGGATCAATCAGTGGCGAGACATACATGCGGGCGTCAAAGATCTCGCCGTTTTTGCGCTTGACCCTGACCTCGAAACCGCCGGGCGGCGTGCGGCCATTCAATTCGTCGTCCAGCCTGGCCATCAGGGTGTCGAGTTCGGCCTCAGGCCAATGCGGGAAGGGCGGTGTACGGCCCACCAGCTCGCTTTCGCTCAGGCCGGTCATTTGACAAAAGGCCGGGTTGACATAGGTGATGCGGCCCTGCAGATCCAGGGCGCGCATGCCGGTGAGCATGGAGTTTTCCATGGCACGGCGAAAATTGGTCTCGGAGATCAGCGCCTGCTGGGCCTGCACCCGGCGGCGGGTGTGGCGCCAGGTGCCCAGGAGCATCCAGACGGTGAGCGCGCTCAGGGCGCTGACCAGCCAGAAAAAACCGCTGCCCACCACGCCCAGCGAGGCGCGGTAGCCTTCGGCCCGTATCAAGAGCCCATTGCCCACCGGGGACACCGGAATTTCGTACTTGGCCGCGCCCTCGGTCCAGGGCAGCAGGCGCGCAGCACGGTTGCGTGGCGGCGGCAGGTTGCCGGCCAGCACCACGTTGTGATCGTCAACCAGCGCCACCGCGTATTTGGCCGTGACCTCGGTCGGCACGCCAAAGCGCAGCAACCCGTCGATCGAATATTCACCCATGATGACACCGGCAAACTTGCCCTGATCGTCCAGTGGCACCTGCAGTTGCAGCGAAGGTGAGCTGTGGCCATTGGCCTCCTTGAGCAGCAAGGGGCGGGAGTAGACCGGTTGCCGCAGATCGCGCGCCAGCTCATAAGTGCCGTCGGTTTCGTCGACCTTGAGCTGCTCGCCGGTAATGCGCAACTGGCTGGTATTGGCGCTGGGCGATACATAGCCGACCTTGATTCGGCGCTTGCTGTCTATCCAGCTGACCGCCATCAGTTCCGGGTACTGGTTGACCAGCGCCTCGGCCTGGACGGTGAACTCTTCGGTGTCGATCTCTTTGTTGGAGACGTCCCGGCCAAGGCGCATGAGCTGCTCTTGCCGCTCCAACAGGCGCAAGCGCAGCCTTTGCTGGGCGTACTCGACATCGCGGGTGACGGCTTGTTGCTCGCGATCTATTTCCTCCAGGCGCAGGTAACCGAAGGCCGCAATGACGGCGGCCAGGAACAGCATCACGGCCAGCAGCGGGCCCAGTGTGATGAAGCGGTCTTGTCGTGACGGTGATTGTTTGCGCCACCAGCGGCGCCACAAAGCAAGAGGGGCAGGGCTGGTGGCTGCGTCGGTGGGAGAGGAGGCGTGTTTGGGCATGGGCGAGGCATGCAGTTTAAGGGAGAAGCCGGGGGCCAGCAGGGCTGGGCGTGATCTATCAAGGTGAATCCATGAATGCTGCGTTTGAGTGGGCTGACATGGTTGAAGAACGGCAGATAGCATGGATTCTTGCAATAAATTCATAATATGAAATCACTAAGCGCCATTTGAAATGCGATAAATATTATGAGAAACTAGGGTCTTGAATCTAATTTGCGTTTAAAACACGCCTTAGACCCAGGTTGGATATGGGCTTTGTGCGCAGCTCCCAAAAGAGCGTGCGTTGCAGGGTTAACAAGCGTTACTCAGGAGACAACAATGGCTGCGAATCCAAATCAAGCCGGTGCAGACAATTTGCGCGCCGCACTGGACAACGACACACAGGAAACCCGCGAGTGGATGGATGCGCTGTCCGCAGTGATTGAAAGTGAAGGCCCCGAGCGCGCCCACTTTCTGCTGGAGCAACTGCTTGAGCATGCCCGCCAGAAAAGCATAGACATGCCTTTCTCGGCCAACACCGCTTATGTCAACAGTATTGAGGCCGACCAGGAAGAGAGCTCGCCCGGTAATCTTGAAATCGAAGGGCGCCTGCGCGCCTACATGCGCTGGAATGCCATGGCCATGGTCGTCAAGGCCAATCGCCTGCATCCTGCCGACGGCGGTGACCTGGGCGGCCACATCGGCTCCTTTGCCTCGCTGGCCAGCATGTTCGGCGCCGGCTTCAACCACTTCTGGCATGCCGAGAGCGAGAACCACGGCGGTGACTGCCTCTACATCCAGGGCCATGTGTCACCCGGCGTTTACGCCCGTGCCTACCTGGAAGGCCGTCTGACCGAAGAGCAACTGCTCAACTTCCGCCAGGAAGTCGATGGCAAGGGCCTGTCCAGCTACCCGCATCCCAAGCTGATGCCCAACTTCTGGCAGTTCCCCACGGTGTCCATGGGCCTTGGCCCCTTGATGGCGATTTACCAGGCGCGTTTCCTGAAGTACCTGCACGCCCGCGGCATTGCCAACACCGAAAACCGCAAGGTCTGGGTGTTCTGTGGCGATGGCGAGATGGACGAAGTTGAATCGCTGGGCGCCATTGGTTTGGCGGCCCGCGAGAAGCTCGACAACCTGGTGTTTGTGATCAACTGCAATTTGCAGCGCCTGGACGGCCCGGTACGCGGCAACGGCAAGATTATTCAGGAGCTCGAAGGCGAGTTCCGTGGCGCCGGCTGGAACGTGCTCAAACTCATCTGGGGCAGCAGCTGGGATGCGCTGCTGGCACGCGACAAGGACGGTGCGCTGCGCAAAATCATGATGGAGTGCAACGACGGCGACTATCAGGCCTTCAAGGCCAATGACGGCGCTTATGTGCGCAAGCATTTCTTCGGCCGCGATCCGCGCACGCTGGAAATGGTCTCCAAGATGAGCGACGACGACATCTGGAACCTGCGCCGCGGCGGCCATGACTCGAAAAAAGTCTATGCGGCCTTCCACTCGGCCGTCAATCACAAGGGCCAGCCGACGGTCTTGCTGATCAAGACCGTCAAGGGTTTTGGCATGGGCAAGATTGGCGAAGGCAAGAACAACGTTCACCAGACCAAGAAGCTCGCCGACGAGGATATCAAGGCCTTCCGCGACCGCTTCAACATCCCGATTCCGGACAGCCAGCTGCCCGACATCCCGTTCTACAAGCCGGCCGACGACACGCCGGAGATGAAATACCTGCACGAGCGCCGCAAGGCCCTGGGCGGCTATTTGCCACATCGCCGCACCAAGGCCGACGAGAGCTTCACCGTGCCGGCGCTGGAAATCTTCAAGTCGGTGATGGAGCCCACGGCCGAAGGCCGTGAGATCTCGACCACGCAAGCTTATGTGCGTTTCCTCACGCAACTGCTGCGCGACCAGGCCCTGGGCCCGCGCGTCGTGCCCATCCTGGTCGATGAGGCCCGCACCTTCGGTATGGAAGGCCTGTTCCGCCAGATCGGTATCTACAACCCAGCGGGCCAGCAGTACACCCCGGTCGATAAAGACCAGGTGATGTATTACAAGGAAGACACCAAGGGCCAGATCCTGCAGGAAGGCATCAACGAAGCCGGCGGCATGTCCAGCTGGATCGCTGCGGCCACGTCTTACAGCACCAACAACCGCATCATGGTGCCGTTCTACGTGTACTACTCGATGTTCGGCTTCCAGCGCATCGGCGATCTGGCCTGGGCGGCCGGCGACATGCAGGCACGCGGTTTCCTGTTGGGCGGTACTTCGGGCCGCACCACGCTGAACGGCGAAGGCCTGCAGCACGAAGACGGCCACAGCCACATCCTGGCCGGCACGATTCCCAACTGCATCAGCTACGACCCGACCTTTGCGCACGAAGTTGGCGTCATCCTGCACCACGGCCTCAAGCGCATGGTGGAAAAACAGGACAACGTGTATTTCTACATCACGCTGCTGAATGAAAACTACGCCATGCCTGGCCTCACGCCCGGCACCGAAGAGCAGATCATCAAGGGCATGTACCTTTGCAAAGAGGGACCGGCCTCCACCGCGCCGCGTGTGCAGTTGCTGGGCTCGGGCACCATCCTGCGCGAATCTATCGCCGCACAAGAGCTGCTGGAAAAAGACTGGGGCGTTGCCGCCAATGTCTGGAGCTGCCCCAGCTTTAACGAACTGGCGCGCGACGGCCAGGACGCCGAGCGCCACAACCTGCTGCACCCGCTGGAGGCGCCGCGCGTGTCTTTCGTCGGCCAGCAGCTGGAAAAGCACAGCGGCCCGGTGGTGGCATCGACCGATTACATGAAGGCCTATGCCGAGCAGATCCGTCCCTTCGTCCCCAAGGGCCGCACCTACAAAGTGCTGGGCACCGACGGCTATGGCCGCAGCGACTTCCGCAGCAAACTGCGCGAGCACTTTGAAATCAACCGCCACTACATCGTCGTGGCTGCGCTGAAGGCGCTGAGCGAAGAAGTCACGGTGCCGGCTGCCAAGGTGGCCGAAGCCATTCAGAAGTACGGCATCAACGCCGACAAGATCAACCCTCTTTATGCTTGATGCAAACCCTGCTCTAGCAGCCAGCAGCAACCGGAGACAAACAACATGGCGTTGATAGATATTCAAGTTCCCGATATTGGGGACTTCGACGAGGTGACGGTGATCGAACTGCTGGTCAAGCCCGGCGATACGGTCAAGGCCGAGCAATCCCTGATCACCGTGGAGTCCGACAAGGCCTCCATGGAAATCCCTTCCAGCCACGCCGGCGTGGTCAAGGAACTCAAGGTCAAGCTGGACGACAAGGTCAAGCGCGGCTCCATCGTGCTGACGCTGGAGGTGGCGGGTGCTGAAGCCGCTCCCGCCCCAGCACCGGCCCCGGCCGCCGCCCCGGCTGCGGCAGCGCAGCCAGCAGCAGCCGTTGCGGCGGCTCCGGCGCCAGTGGCCGCTGCCAGCGGCCCGGTGGAAGTGCGCGTGCCCGACATCGGCGACTTCAAGGATGTCGTGGTCATCGAGGTGCTGGTCAAGGTTGGCGATGCCATCAAGGCCGAGCAATCGCTGGTCACGGTGGAGTCCGACAAGGCCTCCATGGAAATCCCCTCGGCGGCAGCCGGTGTGCTCAAGGAGCTCACAGTCAAGCTGGGCGACAAGCTCAATATCGGTGACTTGCTGGCCGTGCTGGAAGGTACGGCCGCACCGGCGGCGGCTGCTGCTGCGCCGGTTCAAGCGCCCGTGGCAGCAGCCGCGGCGGCTGCTGCGCCTGTTGCCACCACGACGGCTGCGGCTGTCGCACCGGCTGCGGCTATGCCGGCGCATGAGCCCAGCGTGGCACCGCAAGGCAATTTGCCGCACGCCTCGCCCTCGGTGCGTAAATTCGCCCGCGAGCTCGGCGTGCCACTGGCCGAGGTCAAGGGCTCAGGCCCCAAGGGCCGCATCACCGAAAACGATGTGCAGAGCTTCACCAAGGCCGTGATGGCCGGCGATACGCGCACCCAGGCGCAGGCGGCCAAGGCGCCGGCATCGTCCGGCGGCGCTGGTTTGGACCTGCTGCCCTGGCCCAAGGTTGACTTCACCAAGTTCGGCCCGGTCGAGCGTCAGGACCTGTCGCGCATCAAGAAGATCAGCGGCGCCAATCTGCACCGCAACTGGGTGATGATTCCGCATGTCGTCAATCACGACGACGCCGACATCACCGAGCTGGAAGCCTTCCGCGTGCTGATGAACAAGGAAAACGAAAAAGCCGGCATCAAGATCACCATGCTGGCCTTCCTCATCAAGGCCTCGGTGGCGGCGCTGAAGAAGTTTCCCCAGTTCAACGCCTCGCTCGATGGCGATCAACTGGTGCTCAAGCAGTATTACAACGTGGCCTTCGCCGCCGATACGCCCAACGGTCTGGTGGTGCCCGTGATCAAGGATGCCGATAAAAAAGGCATTGTGCAGATCTCGCAAGAGATGGGCGAGCTGGCCAAGAAGGCCCGCGACGGCAAGCTGAGCCCGGCCGACATGTCGGGCGCCTGCTTCACCATTTCCTCGCTGGGCGGCATTGGCGGGCGTTACTTCACGCCCATCATCAATGCGCCCGAGGTGGCCATTCTGGGCGTTTGCAAGAGCCGCATGGAGCCGGTTTGGGATGGCAAGGCCTTCCAGCCGCGCCTGATGCAGCCGATGTCGCTGAGCTGGGATCACCGCGTGATCGACGGCGCCGCTGCGGCCCGTTTCAACGCCTATCTCGGTCAAATCCTGGCGGATTTCCGTCGAGTGCTGCTGTGACCACCCTGGTGGTCGTCAAGAAGGCCGGCCAGGTGGCGATTGCCGCCGACACCCTGGTCACCTTTGGCGATACCCGCCTGGGCCACCGCTTCGAGGCCAACAGCAAGATCTTCAAGGTCGACACCATGGCGGGCCTGAGCTATGTCGGCATGGCCGGCACGGTGGCGCACTTTCCGGTGCTGCGCAAGGCCATGGCGGCGCTGCCCAAGGATCAGCTCAAGCTGGGCTCCCGGGACGAGGTATTTGACACCTTCGTCAAGCTGCACCCTGTGCTCAAGGAAACCTTCTTCCTGCAGACCAAGGAAGACGACAACGACCCCTACGAGTCCAGCCAGTACAGCGTGGTGATCGCCAACGCCAGCGGCATTTACGGCCTGTATAGCTACCGTGAAGTCTTTGAGTTCAAGGAATTCTGGGGCATAGGCTCGGGCCGCAGCTTTGCGCTGGGCGCCATGCATGCTTGCTGGGACACGGCCAAAACCGCCCGCGAAGTGGCGGTTGCGGGCTTGAGTGCCGGTTGCGAATTCGACAAAAACTCCGCCGGACCGGTGGACGTCTTTACCCTCAAATTGAAAGCCTCCAAATGAGCGCACCCTCCAATCTGATCGATATCAAGGTCCCGGACATTGGCGACTTTGATGAAGTGACCGTGATCGAAATGCTGGTCAAGGCCGGCGACAGCATCAAGCTTGAGCAGAGCCTGATCACCGTCGAGTCCGACAAGGCCTCGATGGAAATTCCCTCCAGCCACGCCGGCGTGGTTAAGGAGCTCAAAGTCAAGCTGGGTGACAAGGTCAAGCTGGGCTCGGTGATTCTGACGCTGGAAGCGGCCGCTGCCGCTGTTTCAGAACAAAATGAGGCTGCAGCGCCCGATGCTCCTGCGCAAGTAGCTATTAATTCAGTAGCGGCGCCAACCGCCGCCAGTTTTGCCGGCACGGCCGATCTGGACTGCGACCTGCTGGTGCTGGGCGCCGGCCCCGGTGGCTATTCGGCCGCCTTCCGCGCCGCCGACCTGGGCTTGAAAGTCATCCTGGTCGAGCGCTACGCCACGCTGGGCGGCGTCTGCCTCAACGTCGGCTGCATCCCCTCCAAGGCGCTGCTGCATGTGGCCGCCGTGATGGATGAGGTCAGCCACATGGCCGCGCTGGGCGTGGACTTCGGCGCGCCCACCGTCAGCGTCGACAAACTGCGCGGCCACAAGGAAAAAGTCGTCGGCAAGCTCACCGGCGGTCTGGCCGCCATGGCCAAGATGCGCAAGGTCACCACCGTGCGCGGTGTCGGCAGCTTTGTCGGCGCCAATCACCTGCTGGTCGAAGAAACCGCCGGTGCCGAGGGCCAGGAAAAAACCGGCAAGTCCCAGACCATTGCCTTCAAGAACTGCATCATTGCCGCAGGCAGCCAGGCCGTGCGCCTGCCCTTCATGCCCAATGATCCGCGCGTGGTGGACAGCACCGGCGCGCTAGAGCTCAAGGAAGTTCCCAAGCGCATGCTGATCCTGGGTGGCGGCATCATCGGCCTGGAAATGGGCACCGTCTACAGCACCCTGGGCGCACGTCTGGACGTGGTGGAAATGCTAGACGGCCTGATGCAGGGCGCCGACCGCGACCTGGTCAAGGTCTGGCAAAAGATGAACGCGCCGCGTTTTGACAACGTCATGCTCAAGACCAAGACGGTGGGCGCCCGCGCCACCCCCGAAGGCATAGAGGTGAGCTTTGCTTCGGCAGAAGAGGGCGGCACCGCCCCCGCGCCCCAGGTCTACGACCTGGTGCTGCAGGCCGTAGGCCGCACGCCCAACGGCAAGAAGATCGCCGCCGAAAAAGCCGGCGTCGCCGTAACCGACCGCGGTTTCATCCCGGTCGACATCCAGATGCGTACCAACGTGCCGCATATCTTCGCCATTGGCGACATCGTCGGCCAGCCCATGCTGGCTCACAAGGCCGTGCACGAAGCGCATGTGGCGGCAGAAGTGATTGCCGGCGAACTGCAGGGCAACAAGGAACTGGCTAGCGCCGCCTTCAACGCCCGCGTGATTCCCAGCGTCGCCTACACCGACCCCGAAGTGGCATGGGTCGGCCTCACCGAAGACCAGGCCAAGGCCCAAGGCATCAAGGTCAAAAAGGGCTTGTTCCCCTGGACGGCCTCCGGCCGCGCCATTGCCAACGGCCGCGACGAAGGTTTCACCAAGCTGCTGTTTGACGACTCCCCCGAAGCGCACGGCCACGGCAAGATCCTGGGCGGCGGCATCGTCGGCACCCACGCCGGCGACATGATTGGCGAGATCGCCCTGGCGATCGAAATGGGTGCCGACGCAGTGGACATCGGCAAGACCATTCACCCGCATCCGACGCTGGGCGAAAGCATCGGCATGGCGGCGGAAGTGGCGCATGGTAGTTGCACCGATTTGCCGCCGACGCGCAAGTAACAAAACAACGAATTGCTACTGATTCAGTAGCTGGCTGCGCAGACTCGGTAAGGGCTGCGCGGCTTTTTTATTTAAATATTTTCTTGTCACTCTAATTGGCGAATCAAGGCCGTTCAATCGCTTTGAGCCAATCCTCTACTCCATTGACGCCCAACGCCAATAGTGCATCCTGAACCACGACTACGCGCTGGAGCATAGTGCCGCCGTCTAACTCCTCCTGCTCTTCGGCTTGTGCGAATATCTCCGCAATGTCCATGGGCGGCGTCAGCGTTGCTCCTGCTCGAATTAGAAGGGTTTTGATGTCAGCCTTGGTTAGGCGGTGTTGGATAGCTGCATTCTGATTGCTGCTATCGGCTCGCATACCAAGGTGATCGAGACGCGTCCATAAAGCTTGGTAGGCCAAAGCAGTATTGCTAGCCAAATTGCGCAGGCGTTCATGCAGAAGTTCTTGCATGCCGTCCAGATCTGGCGTGTTCTCAAACTTTGTACGGCGTAGGAATTCGTAAGTTGAGAGGGAGGGTGCCGAAATGAGCAGGAGGTCGTGCAGCTTTTTATCTGTTGCCTGGTTTGAATTACCCAAGTTTGCTTGGTAGGTAGATGCATCCGCATAGCCGGTGCCGTATTCCCGTAATGAACTCAGTTCGCCAAAAGCTGTACGGGAATAGAAAATGACTGCGGCAGTGCAGTCGCTTGCTAGTAGCTGGCCAGCCTTTTGTAGTTCGTCGGCGAGATTGCTGACAGTCCAGGCCGTATGCGTCGGTTGGTTCTTCTTGCATTGGCAGCAAATTGTTGTGCCATCTGCCTTTCCGATGACAACATCATCCACAGGGGATGTTACTGAGTCGACGTCAATCCACTCATAGGCTGGGTCGGATAGAACTTTCAAAGCCCAATCGAAAGCTACCAATGTTTGATAGCCATCGCCGCGGTTGGATTGAATGCCAGCTTTGCTCATTTCTTCCCTGTTGGATGTCCCTGGTTTTCTCGCGTGTGCTTGTCAATTGTTTCATACGTGCATTGCTCATCGTGGCAGCAGAATCGATCTGTAGGGCAACAAGGAACTGGCCGGCGCCGCCTTCAACTCCAGCGTGATCTACACAGATTCCGCAAGGGCTGCGCGGCTTTTTTGTTTAGACTGAATACCTTGCGGTTTGGCAGCGCTTGCAGAACGATCTGACCGCCTTTTGCTACAGGCGCAAGCGCGGGCCGCATAATGGCCGATGACAGACGCCACCCCTCCCCACAAGCGCCGCGTGCGTTACGCCGGCACCCATCCCCGCCAGTTTGAAGACAAATACAAAGAGCTAGACCCCACGCGCCATGCGGCCGAGGTGGACAAGGTCATGCAGCGCGGGCAAACGCCTGCGGGCATGCACCGCTCCATTTGCGTGGACGAAATCCTCGCCATCTTGAAGCCCTTGCCTGGCGAAACCGGCCTGGATCTGACCCTGGGCTTTGGTGGCCACACGCTGGCCCTGCTGCCGCTGGTGCAGCCAGGCGGGCGCATGTTTGGCATGGATGTCGATCCGATTGAGTTGCCTCGCACCACGGCGCGGCTGCGTGCACTGGGTTTTGGCGACGAAGCGCTCATCGTCCACCGCGCCAATTTCAGTGAACTGGCCACTTTGCTGCCACAGGCTGGCGGCGGCTTCGACTTTGTGCTGGCAGACCTGGGCGTGTCGTCCATGCAGATTGACAACCCGGCACGCGGCTTTAGTTTCAGGGCCGATGGCCCGCTGGATCTGCGCCTGGACCCCAGCAGCGGCCAGTCTGCCAGCGAGCTGCTGTTGTGCGTGACCCGGCACCGGCTGCGCGACTTGCTGACTGACAACTCCGATGAGCCCTTTGCCCTGCCATTGGCAGCAGCCCTGCAAGGCCAGTATGTAGAAACCACCGTGCAGCTTGCCGACCTGGTGCGGGCCACCATGGAGCTGGCGTACAAGCGCAGCATGCCTGCAGAAGAGCGGCTGGTTGAAACAAAGAAGGTGCTGCAGCGCACTTTTCAGGCGCTGCGCATTGAGGTGAATGACGAGTTTGGTGTGCTTGACGCGATGTTGCTGAAGCTGCCCGCCTGCCTCAAGCCCGGTGGGCGAGTCGCTATTCTGAGCTTTCACTCTGGGGAAGACCGGCGCGTGAAAAAGTGCTTTCAAACGGGCGAGCGCAACGGCACTTTCAGCAGCGTGGCCGCCGACCCGATTCGGGCTTCGTATGACGAGCAGCGCAGCAACCCCCGCTCGTCGTCCGCCAAGTTGCGCTGGGCGGTGCGGGCGCTGCACTGAGCCCTTACCTGTTGATGCTACTAATTCAGTAGCTGGCCGCGCAGATTCCGCGAGGGCTGCGCGGCTTTTTTTCTTGTGATTTTGGCTAAAGAAAAATACGGATCACCGGACTCGTGGCTGCGAGCCTCTTAAAGCTGTTTACTTCCCCATCCCCTCATCCGAAATTCGTCGCGCATACACCGCTAAAACGATGCGCTCGGAATGGACCAGGTAGGTGTTTAGGGCGGTAGCCGCCTCTTGCAGCTTGCCGGCTTCGAACAGCTCCAGGATGTTGAGGTTCATTTCCACATAGGGCATGTGCAGGAACTCAGGGTCGTTGAGCAGGCCGAAGGCCAGGCGCAACTCGGCCAGCACGTGGGAGAACATGACGTTCAGGCGTTCGCTGTCGGCCAGCTCGACGATGGCCATGTGGAATTCCATGTTGGCGGTGCCCACGCCTTGCCAGTCGCCGGCGTCGCGGCAGCGCTGGGCCATTTCCACGGCTTCGCGCAGGTGCTTTTTGGCCGAGTGGCGCGGGTAGGCCTGGGCCAGGGCCTGGCATTCGATCAGCCGGCGCACGCGGTAGATGTCAATGATGGAGGCAATACTGGGGATGGCCACGAAGACGCCGCGGTTGGGTTCGTGCTTGAGCAGGCCTTCCTTGGTCAGCAGGCGAAACACCTCGCGCAAGGTGTTGCGCGAAATCTCCAGGCTTTCGCTCAGGGCTGTTTCGGACAGGCGTTGGCCGGGCGAAAACGCACCTTGCACGATCTTTTGCCGAATCAGCTCGGCCGTGCGGTCATTCAGGGTTTGGTTGCTGGCTGGTTCTGTCTTCATCCACCGATGGTACTTGCGATGCGGGGCCATGACGGCGTATGCTCATCATCCGGATCTGAAAAGCTAGGGTTTTCACTGATATATGAGGTGGTTTTGAGGTGGTTTTGTGGGGTGAAAGTCAAATATCATTCCTTCACTTCATATGTTTTGTTCAACAAAACTTGTTTTTGTGCCACACAATGATTGATATTTTGTTCATTGATATGGCGGCAAGTGGTGTTGCATTTGACTGCTTAATCAAGGATCAATATGCCTAGTGTTGTCAATCTGTGGCCGCTCATCGGGGTGGCCGTCATCATCGTGGGATTCATCCTGCGCTTCAATCCCATGCTGGTGGTGATCGTCACCGCCATTGCCACGGCCTTTGCCGCGGGCTTTCCCATCGACAAGATCCTGGCGACCATAGGGACCGGCTTCATCAAGACCCGCAATCTGCCGCTGATCATCTTGCTGCCGCTGGCCGTGATCGGACTGCTGGAGCGCCACGGCCTGCGCCAGCACGCGCAGAACTGGATCAGCAGCATCAAGTCGGCCACCGCCGGCCGCCTGCTCATCGTTTACCTGGCCGCTCGCCAGCTGACGGCCTCCATAGGCCTGACCAGCCTGGGTGGTCATCCGCAAATGGTGCGCCCGCTGCTGGCGCCCATGGCTGAAGGCGCCACAGAGGCGCGCTACGGCAAGCTGCCCGACCGCATCCGTCACAAGCTGCGTGCCTTCTCGGCGGCGACCGACAACGTGGGCCTGTTCTTTGGTGAAGACATCTTCGTGGCCTTTGGCGCCATCGTGCTCATGACCACTTTCCTGCGCGAGGCGGGTATCGAGATTGAGCCCATTCATGTGGCGCTGTGGGGCATTCCGACCGCGGTCTGCGCATTCGCCATCCATGCCTGGCGCCTGAGTCGCCTGGACAAGATGCTGCACCGCGAGTTGACTGCTCACGCCGCTTCCTCCGCAGCCGAGTCGGCCAGCGACGTCAACGTCAAGGGAGCTTGAGCATCATGATTCTTTCCATCAATCACCTGTTTTATCTCATGGGCTTCATTTTGGCGGTTACCGCCGTCATGACGCTCACCGACAAGAGCAATCCCAAGCGCTACTCCACCGGGCTGTTTTGGGGTCTGTATGCCCTGCTGTTTGTGATCGGTGACCTGATTCCGCCCACCTGGGTGGGTGTGGGTGCCGTGACCATGGCGCTGATTGCCGGCTTTGGCGGCGTGGGCTCGGGTCGCCATACGCCGCGCAGCGATCAGGACTATCTGGCCAGCGCCAAGCGCCTGGGCAACAAGCTGTTCATTCCGGCACTGGCGATTCCGGTGGTGACCATGATTGGCACCTTGTCGGCCAAGCATTTATTCATCGGTGCTACGCCGCTGCTGGACCCCAAGAACACCACGCTGGTGAGTCTGGGCGTGGGTTGCGTGATTTCGCTAGCGCTGGTCTGCTGGATGACGCGTGAAACGCCGGTGCAGGGTTTGCGCGAGTCGCGCCGCCTGACCGATGCGCTGGGCTGGGCCCTGGTGTTGCCGCAGATGCTGGGCATGCTGGGCCTGGTGTTCTCTGACGCCGGCGTGGGCAAGGCCGTGGCCTATGTGACCACCACCTACATCAATATGGACATCCGCTTTGTGGCGGTGGCGGTGTACGTGATCGGCATGGCGCTGTTCACCGTCATCATGGGCAATGGCTTTGCCGCCTTCCCGGTGATGACCGGCGGCGTGGGCGTGCCTGTGCTGGTGGGCGTGTACCACGGCGACCCGGCCGTGATGGCGGCTGTCGGCATGTTGTCGGGTTACTGCGGCACCTTGCTGACACCTATGGCGGCGAACTTCAACATCGTGCCCGCCGCGCTGCTGGAGCTGCCGGACAAGAATGCCGTCATCCGGGCCCAGGTGCCCACCGCCTTGGCATTGCTGCTGGTCAATGTCTTTTTGCTGAACTTCCTGATGTTCCGCTGAGGAGGACCTGCCATGCCCCAGAAAGCTTCCCCCGCCGCGCTGAATGTGCTGCTGGCCGGCTTCGAGCCCTTCGATCAGGACGCTATGAATCCTTCGTGGGAGGTGGCGCGTGCGCTGGACGGCTGGCAGCACGCCGGCGCCACGGTGCGCGCCGTGCAACTGCCCTGCGTGTTTGGTGATGCCATTGCCAGCCTCGATCAAGCCCTGCAGCAGTGGCGCCCGACGCTGGTGGTCTGCCTGGGGCTGGCCGGCGGCCGCGCCGAGCTGACGCCAGAGCGCGTGGCCATCAATGTGGACGACGCCCGCATTCCCGACAATGCCGGCCGCCAGCCGGTGGACACGGCGGTAGAGCAGGGCGGCCCGGTGGCTTATTTTTCTACCCTGCCGATCAAGGCCATGGTGCGCGCCATGCGTGCAGCGGATGTGCCGGCAGCGGTGTCCAACACCGCCGGCACGTTTGTCTGCAACCACATCTTCTATGCGCTGATGCATCGGCTGGCGCAGGCCGGGGGCGGGGTGCGCGGCGGCTTTATCCACGTGCCGGCCTTGCCCGCACTGGCGGCATCGCGCCCTGGCATGCCCAGCATGGCGCTGGAGACCCAGGTCAAGGGCATACAGCTGGCGATCCAGACCGCCCTGGAAGTGCGTGAGGATGTCCGCGAAACCGGCGGGCAGCTGCATTGAGCGACCTCATTGAGCGACTAAATTGCGAGAACATGATGATGAAAATAGACCTGAACAGTGATCTGGGTGAAAGCCTGGGCGCGTGGAGCATGGGCGACGATGCCGCCATGCTGGAGATTGTGAGCAGCGCCAATGTGGCTTGCGGCTTTCATGCGGGTGACCCCGCCGGCATCCTGACTACGCTGCACGCCGCCGCTACGCGCGGTGTCACGGTGGGTGCGCACGTCGCCTATCCGGATCTGGCGGGCTTTGGCCGCCGCAACATGGACGTGGCCAGCGCCGATCTGGTGGCCGATGTGATCTACCAAATTGGCGCCCTGCAAGGCCTGGCGGCTGCGGCGGGCACCACGGTGCGCTACGTCAAGCCGCACGGTGCGCTGTACAACACCATCGCCCAGGATGCGCGTCAGGCCAAAGACGTGATCACCGCCATCCGCGCCATCGACCCCAGCCTGGTGCTGGTGGCGCTGGCCGGCGCGCCGCTGGTGGACTGGGCGCGCGACGCCGGCCTGCGCGTGGTGGCCGAGGCTTTTGCCGACCGCGCCTACACGCCCTCGGGCGCGCTGGTGTCGCGCCGCGAAAAGGGCGCTGTGCTGCACGACCCCGAGCTGATTGCCCAGCGCATGGCGCGCCTGGTGCGCGAAGGCGTGGTCGAGGCCATAGACGGCAGCCTGGTGGCTATCCAGGCCGACTCCATCTGCGTGCATGGCGACAGCCCCGACGCGGTGGCCATTGCCCGCCAGTTGCGTAGCCGCTTCGAGCAGGACGGCATCAGCATCACGGCCTTTGCGGCCTTGGCAGGCTAGAGCGCCATGCGTTTTTTGCCCGTTAATCTGAACGCGCTGCTGGTGGAGCTGGCCGATCTGGACCAGACCCTGGCCCTGCTGGCTTCGCTGCAGCGCGAGCCTTTGCCCGGCGTGGAGGAATTGGTACCCGCTGCGCGAACCATTTTTGTTCGCTTTCGTCCCTCGGCCACCAGCGCCGCCGCACTGGTGCAAAACATCGTCGGCCGCGACATTTCTCAGCGCTCCGAGCGCAGCAGCACCCTGGTCGACATCCCGGTGCAGTACGACGGCGAAGACCTGGCCGAGGTCGCGCAGATACTGGGCATCACGCCCGAAGAAGTGGTGCGCCGCCACACCGGCAGCGAGTACACCGTGGCCTTCACCGGCTTTGCGCCCGGCTTTGCCTATTTGAGCGGCGGCCATCCCAGTTTGAACGTGCCGCGCCGCAGCACGCCGCGCACCCGGATTCCCGCCGGTGCCGTGGGCCTGGCCGGCGCTTTCAGCGGCGTGTACCCGCAGGCCAGCCCGGGCGGATGGCAAATCATTGGCGTCACCCCGGTGGCCATGTGGGACCTTGCCCGTGCGCAGCCCGCTTTGCTGCAGCCCGGCTACCGTGTGCGCTTTGTCGATATTGCTACGCAAAAGATAGCTGCCGGCGCATACCCATCAAGCGCTAGCGGCCAAAAAGATGCTCAATCTTCTGCCTCCACCGGCCGCAACAGCGAGGCGCTGGCACCAGGCCAGGCCGCGCTGCAGGTGCGCGGCACAGGCTTGCTCACCTTGTTCCAGGACCTGGGCCGTTACGGCCAGGCCGGGCAGGGCGTGTCTGCCTCGGGCGCCATGGACCAGGCCGCAGTCAAGGTGGCCAACCGCCTGGTGGGCAATGCCAGCAACGCCGCGGCGCTGGAAACCGTGGGCGGCGGCTTGCAGCTCAAGAGCCTGGGCGAGAACGTGGTGGCCGTCACCGGCGCCGACGCCACCCTGAGCGTTACCACCGCCGACGGCCGTCGCTGGAGCGTGCCGCGCTACCAGTCGGTGGCGCTGGCCGATGGCGACACCCTGGCCGTGGGCCAGCCCGAGGCCGGCGCGCGCTGCTATCTGGCGGTGCGCGGCGGTTTCGAGCAGCCGCCAGTGATGGGCAGCTGCGCCACCGATACCCTGGCCAATGTGGGCCCGTCGCCGCTGGCCGTGGGTGAGGTGCTGGGCGTGCGCCCGGCACTTGCCAGCGCCGTGGTGGCCGCCGCCGAACTGCCGCCCGACAACCTGCCCACGCTGCAGCAAGATGTGGTGCTGGACGTGGTGCTGGGCCCGCGCACCGACTGGTTTACCCCCGAAGCCGTAGCGCGGCTGGCGGCCCAGCGCTGGCAGGTCACGGCCCAGTCCAACCGGGTTGGCCTACGCCTGGCCGGCGATGTGCCGCTGGACCGCGCCATCACGGGCGAGCTGCCCAGCGAGGGCACGGCGCTGGGGGCCTTGCAGGTCCCGCCCAGCGGCCAACCGGTGCTGTTTTTGGCCGACCACCCGCTGACTGGCGGCTACCCCGTGATTGCCGCTGTGGCGCCTTACCACCTGGATCGCGCGGGACAGATTCCCGTGGGCGCCTGGCTGCGCTTTAACCCTATTCTTCCTTTCGCAGAACTCGCGCCCAGCGCTGCTGTAGAAAACTGAAAGCTTCCCATGAAAAAAGTCCTTATCGCAAACCGAGGCGAAATCGCCGTCCGTATCGCCCGCGCCTGTGCCGACTACGGCGTGCAGTCGGTGGCGGTGTACGCCAATGCCGACATTGACGCGCTGCATGCGCGCATGGCCGACGAGGCCTATGGCCTGGACGGCGACCGCCCGGCCGATACCTATCTGAACATCGCCAAACTGCTGGAGGTGGCGCGCAGGAGCGGCGCCGACGCCGTGCACCCCGGCTATGGGTTTTTGTCTGAGAACCAGGCTTTTGCCCAGGCCGTGATAGATGCCGGCATGGCCTGGATTGGCCCCTCGCCAGCCACCATTGCCCAGCTGGGCGACAAGGTGCAGGCGCGCAAGATTGCGTTGAAGGTGGGCGCGCCGCTGGTGGTGGGCACGACCGATCCGGTGAATGACGCCAGCGAGGTGCTGGCCTTTGCCGAGCAGCATGGCCTGCCCATCATCATCAAGGCGGCCTTTGGCGGCGGCGGCCGCGGCATGAAAATCGCCTGGCGCATGGATGAGGTGGAGGAGCTGTTTGCCTCCGCCGTGCGCGAGGCGGTGACGGCTTTTGGCCGTGGCGAGTGTTTTGTCGAGCAGTTTCTGGACAAGCCACGCCACATCGAGGCCCAGGTGCTGGCCGACACGCATGGCAACGTGGTGGTGCTGGGCACGCGCGACTGCTCGCTGCAGCGGCGCAACCAGAAGCTGGTGGAAGAGGCGCCCGCGCCGTTTTTGACCGACGCGCAGCGCGAGCGCATCCATACCTCTGCCCGCGACATCTGCGCGGCAGCGGGCTACACCAGCGCCGGCACGGTGGAGTTTTTATTGAGCCAAAGTGGCGCCATTTCCTTTCTGGAGGTCAACACCCGCCTGCAGGTGGAACACCCGGTGACCGAGCAGACCACGGGCGTGGACCTGGTGGTGGAGCAGCTGCGCGTGGCCGATGGCTTGCCGCTGTCCATCACGCAAACACCCGCGCCGCAGGGCCATTCGATCGAGTTCCGCATCAACGCCGAAGACGTGGGCCGAGGCTTCTTGCCCACGCCCGGCCCGGTGCTGCGCTTTGAGGCGCCCTCAGGCCCCGGCGTGCGGCTGGACACCGGTGTGCAGACCGGCTCGGTGGTGCCGGGCACCTTTGATTCGCTGATGGCCAAGCTCATCGTCACCGGCGCCACGCGTGAACAGGCGCTGAGCCGCGCCCGCCGTGCGCTGCGGGAGTTCCAGATCGAGGGCGTGGCTTCGGTGCTGCCCTTTCACCGCGCTGTGATCGAGCACCCGCACTTTGTCGGCGCTGATGGCTTCAAGGTGCATACCCGCTGGATTGAGTCCGACTTCGCCGCGCCGCTGGCCGAGGCTATTCAAGCCCAGGCGCGCAGCGCGCCCCAGCCGGATGGCAGCTTGCTGCGCACCGCCATAGAGATCGACGGCCGCCGTGTGCTGTTAGGCCTGCCAGCTGTTTTGCTGCAGGGCCTGGCCAATGCCTCGGGCGCATCGGCGCAGGCTGCGGCACCTGAGGCGGTAGTCGATGCGACTGCGGTAGCTTCGCCCATCGCTGGCAATTTGCAGTCCTGGAAAGTTTCCGAAGGCGACATGGTGCAAGAGGGCGCGGTGATTGCCGTCATGGAAGCCATGAAGATGGAGATGCAGGTTCTTGCCCACTGCCGCGGCCGCATCACGCTGGCAGCCCAGGTGGGTACGGCCCAGGCGCTGGGCGGGGTGATTGCGCGGATTGCCTGATTCCCTCATTACCTGGCAGGCGCTAGGGAAAAAGTAGTTAGCTAAGCAGTATCCATGGGGAGTACAGATTGAATTGGTTCACTGCTGGATACTCGCCTGGATCAAGTCGACTCCTTGGCCGGCAGGCAGGGTGTCTAAACCCTCAAGGCCAGGATGGCGGCCTGTTTGGTGTTCGAAGCCAGGTTGAAAAGTCTGGTGTGCGGCAGGCGTCGCGACGAGGGTTGCACTGCCTGTTTTTGAGCGGTGAAGAAGTTGCTCGCGGCGCAAGTGGCAGTGCTTCATTCGTGAGGGCCAATTTGCCCGTGATACTTCTTCATTTTCCCCCTTTGAATAGCACCCCATGCAAGCCTTGCTCAACGCCATCGCCACGATGGATCTGCCCACCGACGCCCAACGCATCTTCCATGGCCGCGGCGGCCTGTATCCGGGTTGTGAACACTGGGCGCTGGACGCCTTCCCGCCCGTTTTTGTGCTAACCAGCTTCCAGCCCGCCAGCGACGACGAACTGGCCGCCGTGGGCGCGGCCTTGGCGGCGCGCTGGCAGCAATTGGCCCCCGGCGAGTCGCTTAACTGGGTGTTTCAGTGCCGGCATGAGGGGCGCACCGAAACGCGGCTGATGGCCGGCAGCGTGCCCGAGCCGCATGTGGTGACTGAGCAGGGCGCGAAGTTTCGCGTGCACGTGCTCAAGGGGCAAAACCACGGCCTGTTCCTCGACATGGCCGAGGGCAGGCGCTGGGTGCGTGACTATGTGACGGCGCATCCGGTGGGCGGCCGCGGGGCGACGATTCTGAACCTCTTTGCCTATACCTGTGCCTTCTCTGTGGTGGCGCTGCAGGCTGGCGCCAAACAGGTCGTCAATGTGGACATGAGCCGGGGCGCCATCGCCATCGGTCAGCAAAACCACCAGCTCAATGGCCTGTCGGCCGGCGGCAGTTTTCTGGCGCATGACATCTTCAGCACCTGGGGCAAGATCAATCGCAGCGGCCCGTATGAGCTGGTGATCGTTGATCCGCCTAGCTTTCAGCGGGGCAGTTTTGTGGCCACCAAGGACTACGCCCGCCTGATGCACCGACTGCACGATATGCTGATGCCGGGCGGCCATGTGCTGCTGTGCCTGAATGCGCCGGAATTGGGCGTGGATTTTCTGCAAGACCAGATGCGGGAGCTGGCGCCCGAGTTGACGTTTGTGGAACGCGTGGCCAATCCGGCGGTGTTTGCGGATGTGGCCGAGGAGAGGGCGTTGAAGGTGCTGGTTTACGCTGCACCCGGCTGAGATGTTCGGTCAATGTGTTGCGCTGACCGGTTGAATCCGCAATGGAGAGCGCTTGTCGTCGCAATTGCCAATTGGCGAAATCAAAATTGACCAGCTGTTGAGAATGCAGGGCCTTACTTCAAGCAGTTGTTTCCCGTCTAGCGACTGTCGAAGAATTTGACACGCACGCGCTTCAAACAACTATCGTCCCAGCAATTGGGTAGTGGGCAATGTTGATTTCATTGAGTTTTCGTGTATCAACGAAGCTGGGCACGAGACGTGCTTGGACGCGTAATTCAACTCCAGAAGACCGGGATGGCGCTTCAATTTTCATTGGTTCGACTCTTTGGAGCAGGAACGCCCATGGTGGGTCTTGCAGCTATGCAGCTATGCAGCCTGCATCGCCAGGGGCTAGCCCTTTTTAGTGACGTGAGGCGCCAGTGTTTCAGCAATCATCATCAAATCAGTGAGCACCACCATGAGCGCAATTGAAATCAACGCTGGCCAATTAGGCATCCGCTACCTTATCGATGGTTCGCAAACAACGAGCCTGGGTATGTTTGAGCTCACCGTACCGCCGGCTTCAAACGTTCCACCCCCGCATAGCCATTCAAACAACGAAGAAATTGTCTATGTCTTGGAGGGCACGCTTCGCTACACAGTGGGCTCCGATACGCGAGATCTGTCCCCAGGAGAGAGCATGCAAACTCCAAAGGGCACGGTGCACGCGTTTTCCAATCCGTTTGACAGCGTCGCCCGCGCACTCATCACGCTGTCTCCGGACATTGGCGCTCAATACTTCAAAGATGTCGCGGCCGTCGTCAATGCAGGTGGCCCGCCAGACAAGAGCGCATTGGTGGCCGTCATGAGCCGGTACGGGCTTGTGCCAGCTGCCCCAGGTCTGGCGCAAGCAGATCAAAAAGCGGTATGACGGCAGCCAGCCTGATGCCGCCGACCACGACCCGCTGCTCATTGCCGTTTATTTGCAAATAGCCTATTTGAAGAGTGATTTCAGCCTCTGGACCAATGAATATGGGCGCAGGCAGCTATTGAATTGGTAGCGCTTATCTAGGCAGGGAGGGCGCACGAATGATTCTCGCGACTAGCCGAAGGCGATGCGGGGTGGTCAATCAGCATGTATTCCTCTTCGCAGGAATGGTGGTTTTCGCCTAGCAGGCCTAGGCCTTCGACGGGTCATCGCGGTGGACGGCTGAAATGCAGCGAAAGCGATCAGTGCAGTCCAGCCCCCTCTTTGGGATGCAACTGCAAGAATGAGTAAAGCGAGAGCATGGTTAGCATGCCCACCACCACAAATGCCGGAGAAAAATCCTCGGCTTGAACGTGGGCCGTGTCGCCGCCATGCCACCAGGCCGCTGCACTGACCAATGATGCGCCCAGGACAACACCAAAACTCACTGAGAGTTGTTGGACCATGGAGGAAAGCACCGTTGCATGGCTCATGCGGGTTGGGGGAATCTCTGAAAACCCTAGCGCCCCCAATGCGACCATGCACATCGAATTAACCAGGCCTCCTATCATCAGTGTACAAAATATAAGCAGGTGCGGTGTGGATGGGCTGAACTGGCTGTAGCTCATGTAAAAAAAGCTGGTCAGGACAGTTGCACCAATCAACAAGTGACGAAAGCCAACACTGTGAATGACTCGCTTCATGACGATCCGGGTTCCCAAGCCGCCAATGGCCGTGGCAACCGTTAACAAGCCTGATGCCAGGGGCGACAGGCCAAAGCCCAGCTGGAGCATGAGTGGCAACAGAAAAGGTGAAGCGCCAATGGCAATACGCAGTGGCGCGGCGCCAAGGACGTTCGTCCTAAAGGTCCGAAAACGCAGGATGCTCAAGTCGATGATGGGATGCGTCTGGCGGCGGCCGTGCAGGTAGTACAACAAGAGCGTCAGCGAACCGAGGCCAGCAACTAACAGGGATACCCAGATGGGCACGACGGCCTTGCCGGCCGTTTCTAAAGCGCCCAGCAGCGCACTCAGTCCCAGCGCTAACAGCACAAACCCTTTCGTGTCGAAGGGAACCGGTGCCGCGGCCCCATCCATGTCTTCCACAAACGCCAGAGCCAGAAAAATGGCCAGCACGCCGAAAGGAATATTGATGAGAAAAATCCAACGCCAGGAGGTCAGTGTGACGATGGCGCCCCCAAACAGGGGGCCAACCATGCGGCCAATCACGGGGGGCACCGTGAACCACACCATGGCGGAGATCATTTGTGAGGGTGGCACGGAGCGAAGCAGGATCAGACGCCCCACCGGTACCATCATCGCCCCACCAAGGCCCTGAAGAATCCGAAATAGCACCAGTTCAGGCAATGAATTGGCTGCACCGCACAAGGCCGATCCCAGCGAGAAAAATGCAATGGCCAGACAAAACACCCGCTTGGCACCAAAGCGGTCGGCGAGCCAGCCGCTGATGGGAAGGAACACGGCCAAGCTCAACAGATAGGACGTGATGGCTAGGTTCAAGTGCAGGGGCGGCACCTTCAGGGACTCTGCGATGCTCGGTAACGCCGTTGCCATCACCGACGTATCGAGGTTTTGCAGGAAAAGTGGGCTGGCCACAATGATTGGAACTAATCTGTCGCGAGCCACCATGGGAGCATTCTAGATCCGGGCTGTAAGCCCACGGGGAACGCTTTAATATGGCCGGTTTCGGCTCGACTGCTACCTCCTTGACAGAGGTGTCTAACGCCGCGCTCCTGCGCATCGCCTAGGGCGCGCTGAACTTGAACGTTGAACGACGGCTCAGGAGCAACGCGACTGTCCGCAGTCAGTCTCTTTCAGGCGGTCGCGGTCACTCCTTGATCGGCTACTAAACAGCGGAAGCGGTCGTAAACTGCAGTTCCACCTCAGGCCAGAGTCGGTCAAAACCAGCCTTTCAACCCCAGTGGCCCAATTTGGTGAAACCCGTTTCCGCGAGCGAAGCCATCGATGCTCTGCTAGGTCTGGCAGGGAAATCGGGCCACGAGTCGACCTTGCAGCCCGCTACCCGTTTGTGAGCTTTTTGGTGGGATGTATCGTTTCACCCCGCGCGAGCATCCCGACAAATTTTTCGATGCGCTGGAGACGTGTCTTCAGTGTCTTTGCGTCCTGTATCCTGTAGAGGATTGCAAAGCGATTGGCGCCATCGAGTTCCTCGAAAAAGCGCTTGGCCACAAGAGATACGTCAAGCGCCGCCTGCAAATCCGCGGGGACGATTGCGGTGCTTTGGGGTGCATAGGCTGCATCCCAGCGGCCATCTGCCTGGGCCGCCTGCACCTGTGCTAGGCCAGATGCAAGCATCCGGCCGTCTTCGATGAGTTTCAACGCTGCCGTGCGATTGATTTCCGACCATTTGCTTTTTGGCGAGCGCGGCGTGAATCGAACCAGCCACCATTGGTCGTCATACTTGTCGAGCTGCCCATCAATCCAGCCATGACAAAGAGCGACTTCGATGGCTTCCTTGTGGGAGACACTTCGTGCTGCGGCACTCTTTTTGGCCAGCTTGAGCCAGAGCCCCTTTGATGTGGCTGCTTCTTGGGTCAACCACGTTCCCCAATCCTCAGGGGAGGCGAACGCGAGAATCGGCAGTCCACCCCTCATTTCCTTCATCGTTGCAAAGACCATCCGCTCAGTTTACTCGGCGCAGCGTGAGCGCTCATCGTCGCAGAGTGACGTCTACAGCTTTGGCGCGACCTGTCCTCGGGCCAACTGCTTCGGAGCTTTTGGGGCGACTGCCCGCGCGGCTACAGTTGGCCAATAGCGGGCTCAGGCGAGTTATGTTGGTTCAACAGGCATTGCACCGCCGCGCGGTCCGTAGAAGCTGAACATTGGGCTGCTTGCACCCCTGTTTCCTGATAGCCGCACCGAGACGGGATGTGGGCATATACGCCAGTTGGTACTGTTTTTTTGTACAGTACACTTGACTAAAGCGGTATCTCTTGCGAAAGAGAACCCAATCACCCTGTAGCCTGCACAGGGCGCCGCGCCCAAGTACCCGACTCAAGGCTTCCGTGACCGAATACAAGGGCTTCATCCTCACCCGCCATTGGCGGGATGCTCCGGCTGGCACAGAAATCGAGTTCTGGCTGGCGACTGAGGCCGGGCCGAGGAAGGTGGTCATCACCGCACAGACCTCTGTGGCGTTCGTCCCGGCACGGCATCGGGAAGCGGTCGAGGCGCAGCTCGCTGCCTTTCCTCGTATGCAGCTCCGCCCGCTTGAGTTGCGGACCTTCCATCAGGAACCGGTCATCGGTGTCTACGCGACGCATTTTCGGCAACTTGGGAAACTTGCCCGCGCCCTTCAGCCGCTGCAGATTCCGCTGCTCGAAGCCGACGTGCGCCCCCACGACCGCTACTTGATGGAGCGGTTCATCACCGCTGGTGTCCTCATCCAAGGAGGCCGCGCTGAAGGCTCGTCAATCGTTGACTGCAGACTCAAGCCCGCATCCGACTATCGGCCGGTGCTGAAGGTCGTGTCGCTGGACATCGAGACCAGCCAGCACGAGGCTTTGTATTCGGTTGCCTTGGACGGGATGGCCGAGCGCGTCGTGTTCATCCTTGGCGAGCCGCCGACTGAGGTGGGCGAGCCTCTGGGCTTCGCGCTCGTCTACTGCCCGACACGTAAGGCGATGGTCGAGAACCTCAACGCCTGGTTCGAACGCAACGACCCCGACGTCATCCTCGGCTGGAACGTGATTCAGTTCGACCTGCGGGTGCTTCAAAAGACGGCTGACGATTGCGGTGTGAAGCTCCTGCTGGGCCGAGACCGCCAACCCATCCAGTGGCGTACCCATCCGGGCAAGCAAGGCTACCTGTTCGCGCCCACACCTGGCCGCCTGGTCATCGACGGCATAGATGCACTGAAGGCGGCGGTGTGGAGTTTTCCTTCCTTCAGTTTGGAGAATGTCTCGCAGACGCTGTTGGGCGAGGGCAAGGCCATCGGGGACGCTTACGACAAGATGGCCGAGATTGAGCGTCGGTATCAGGACGACAAACCAGCCCTGGCCGTCTACAACATCCGCGATTGCGAGTTGGTTCTGCGTATCTTCGAGAAAGCCAAGCTGTTGCAGTTCGTGATGGAGCGTGCCCAAACCACAGGCCTGCAGGCCGACCACTTCGGCGGCTCCATCGCCGCATTCAGCCACCACTACCTGCCGCGGATGCACCGCCAAGGCTACGTCGCGCCCAACGTGGGCGAGATAGAGACCAAAGCATTCCCTGGTGGCTATGTCATGGACTCGAAGCCCGGGTTCTACGACTCAGTCGTGGTGCTGGACTACAAGAGCCTGTACCCATCGATTATCCGGACCTTCCTCGTCGACCCTGTGGGTTTTGCTGACGGCATGAATCTGGCCGACGCAGCGATGGGCGTCTCCGGGCCCCAGGAGACCGTGTTTTCACGTGAGAAGCACTGCCTGCCGGAAATCGTGACCACTCTTTCAAAGGCCCGCGATGAAGCCAAGCGGGTAAAGAACGAGCCTTTGTCGCAGGCCCTGAAGCTGCTCATGAACTCCTTTGCCGGGGTGCTGGGCGCCACTGGATGCCGGTTCTTCAACCCCAAGCTGGTCTCGGCTGTGACCTTGCGCGGGCACGAGATGATGAAGCTCACCCGGACATTCGTGGAGGACAGAGGGTATGAAGCCATTTACGGCGACACCGACTCGATTTTTATCTGGCTCAAGCGGGCCCACACAAATGACGAAGCGCACGCCGTGGCGGCGGAGCTGGTACGAGACATCAACGCCTGGTGGACCCGTACGCTGCGCGAGGAGCAGGGTCTGGAGAATTTCCTGGAAATCGAGTTTGACACCCACTACAAGAAATTCTTCATGCCAACCATCAGGGGGTCGGAAGTGGGCAGCAAGAAGCGCTATGCGGGTCTGAGCGTGGATGCAAATGGGCGAGAGGAGATGGTTTATCGCGGCCTAGAGATGGCCCGCAGTGACTGGACTCCGTTGGCTCGCCAGTTTCAAGAAGGGTTGCTGACGCGCATTTTCCATGATGAGCCGCACCGCGCGTTCGTCACCGACTATGCGCAGTCGACGCTGGCAGGTGACAAGGATGACCTGCTCATCTACCGCAAGCGCTTGCGCCATCGCCTCGACGCCTACGAGGTCAACGTCCCGCCGCAAGTCCGCGCTGCGCGGATTGCCGACGATCACAATGCGGCAGTCGGTCGGCCCAAGCAGTACCAGAGCGGCGGGTGGATTCAATACGTCATGACCAAGGGCGGGCCGGAGCCGTTGGAGGCACGTCAGTCCAGCATCGACTATGAACACTATCTGTCCAAGCAACTTCAGCCGATTGCGGACGCCATTCTTTTCCCATTCGGGGAGAGCTTTATGGCGTTGACCACTTCCCAGCAAGACCTGTTTTAAGAGGGGAGTCGGCTTGCTTGGATACTACGCGGTCTCACTAGGGGCCCGCTGCGCCGGAGGTGCTTAGGCTACAGTCGGCCAAGAACAGACCTTCGTTGTCACCGCGAAAATTCAATGAAATTGACCTCGGAGAATCGGATGCTGATTGTCATCGGCGGGCTACCCGGCACTGGCAAGACCACCATAGGGCGCGAACTCGTCGCGCGTTGGTCCTCTGTCTTTCTGCGCGTCGACACCATCGAGCATGCGCTCAGAACGGCGTATGGGCGTGTCGAAGATATTGGCCCCATGGGCTACCTCGTTGCCTACGAGCTTGCAAAGTCGAACCTCGCGCTTGGTATGCCGGTGGTTGCTGATTGCGTCAATCCGCTGGCGGTCACCCGCGAAGCATGGAGGGCAGTGGCAGCCAGTGCATCGTCGCCCATGCTTGAGGTGGAAATCGTGTGCTCTGACCTGGCCGAACACCGCAGCCGTGTGGAACGTCGAGAAGCTGACATTCAGGGGTTCGTCCTGCCAACTTGGCAGGCTGTCATGCATCGCAACTACGAGGCGTGGACCACAAACCGCCTAGTCATCGATTCGGCGCTCGTCAGCGCGAGCGAGGCGGCGGAGGTGATTTTGGACAGGTCGCGCCGCTTTGCCGCGAGCGAGCATAGGCAGAGTTCGGCCAGAAATTGACATTCGATATGTACCCAGCGATGACCGAAATTCCGAATTACTGCGTGGCCGGCGCGTTACGCTGGCCTTCGTCAACTACAAATTGCATCTAAGCGTCCGTTCAACATGCCATTTCCCATCTCGGAACGCCAGGCCCTGCTGGCACTTAAGGGCGTCGGTCCTACCGTCGTGTATCGCCTGGAGCAACTTGGATTCGAGTCATTGGCGCACCTGGCAAAGGCCAACACGCTGGATATTGTGTCGAATGCGGCCTCCCTTCTCGGTTCGAGCTGTTGGAAGAATAGTCCTCAGGCACGAGCGGCGATTTCGTCTGCGATAACGCTCGCCCAGCAGCGCGAGACGATGTAGCTGCGTGACGGCCATCGGCCGGCAGCGGACTCCCGGCATCCGCACAGAATCCGCCGAAGAGCAGACGCTGGGACGGTCACGATGAAAGTGCTTGATGTCCAATACATCGCACAAAGCCCTATCGAAATCACTTGCCAAGAGGAGTAATTTTCAATGTTGACGCAGACGCTGCAAGACGGAGCTCATTCATTTGAGGTCTCAGTGCGCAAATCCGCCCCAGGTTCTCCGGTGGTCCTTTTCGCCGTGGGATTGGGTGGTCAGCCGGAACGGCTCTCTACGCTCCTGGACGCCTTGACTGAATCTGGGTGCACGGTCGTAGCACCGCATTTCGATCGACTTGCTTCGACCACCCCAACAATGGAGGAGTTGACCCTCCGGGCAAGACGCCTCTCGCTCACACTCGACGCATTCGTTGAACCCACCGCTAAAGCAATAGGTGTGGGGCATTCGATTGGTGCAGCTACCCTCGTCACGATGGCCGGAGGTCAAATGTGGTTGGGGCCAGGTCGGCGCGTCAGCATCGCACCGGATAGCCGCTTGGTTCGTCTAGCCCTTTTGGCACCACCAACCGGATTTTTTCAAGCTCCGTCAGCACTCGATGCCGTACGAATCCCGGTTTTGGCGTGGGTGGGTTCGGCGGATAGCATTACTCCTCCAGCCCAAACGGAATGGCTGGCGCGTGCCATGCGCGATTGGACCGCAGTGGATGTCCGCATCACCGAAGGGGCCGGCCATTTCTCGTTTATGGACATCCCGCCGCCACACACCACGGAGTCACTACCCAACAAGCAAGCGTTTCTCCGAGAGTATTCAAGCGAGATTTGCAAGTTCGTGGCGGCTAGCTAGAAAGCGAGTTGCGACAAGTGGTGTGCGCATTTCTGCGGCCCCGTGCGCTCTATCGAGCACAAGATGTACGTCAGTGCCTTGCTGACTCGAAAGACGGCAATGGGCCCGATTCCGTCGCTCACGCTTTTCTCTTGAAGGTCGGCTCCCAGTCTGGGGCCGACGATCAACGTTCTCCGAACCCGTCATTCAGATTGAAGGTCTGCAATGGGGCGGGATGCACTTCGGTAATGCAGTGGTTGCGGGTACTTGTCGTCGGCTGCTGCCCGCTTGCGGAACACCTCGTCCAGATGCAGCCTCAATTGCGTGTACAGCAGTCCTTTGTTGACTCTGGAAATGACGACGTGATATTTTCAATCACGCGCCGTGTGGATCGAACTTTCGTACTTGTCCATCGTGTTTCTTCCGTTCGAGTGCTTGACAGCTCAGGTCCGGAAGTCTGTACGGTGGACATTCCTTGAAACGGCAAACCCCGACTGCCCTGGAGCGCCGGGGGCCTCCGTTGGTAGCTAGGCCGGCACCGCCACCGGCGTGTTGGCGCTCGCATGGTGGGCGAAGGATTCGCACAAGCCCTCGCTCGACCATCGGCCCTTGCTGAGGGCTCGCGTCAGTTGCGCCTCATAAGGTGCGATGTCGTAGCCGTTCGCGTGCAGCCACGCGTCGTTGTAGTAAGTATCCAAATAGCGTTCGCCAGGATCGCATGCCAGGGTGACGATGGAGCCGGCCTCGCCGCGCGCGGTCATCTCGCATGCGAGCTGGATCGCACCGTAGAAGTCGGTGCCGGTCGATGCGCCGTATTTGCGGCCGACCAGACGCTCCAGGAAGCGCATGCCCGCGTACGATGCCGCATTGGGAACCCGAATCATGCGGTCTATGACGCCTGCAACGAACGAGGGTTCCACGCGAGGGCGTCCGATGCCCTCGATATCAGAGCTGCGGTGGTTCGTGATGGTGGCGTCGCGATCATGGAAGTAGTCGTAGAACACCGAGCGTTCGGGGTCGACAACGCACAACTGAGTTTCGTGTCCCTGGTATCGGATGTAGCGGCCTATGGTTGCCGATGTCCCACCGGTGCCTGCGCCAACAACGATCCAGCGTGGCACCGGATGCCGTTCGCTGCGCATCTGCTGGAACATGGACTCTGCAATGTTGTTGTTGCCGCGCCAGTCCGTTGCACGCTCGGCGTAGGTGAACTGATCCATGTAGTGGCCGTTGCGCTCTTGCGCCACACGCTCGGCCTCGACGTACACATGCGCCGGGTTGTCGACAAAGTGGCATTGGCCGCCGTAGAACTCTATTTGCGCCACCTTGGCCGGCGACGTGTTCCGTGGCATCACCGCAATAAAGGGCAGGCCGAGCATGCGCGCGAAGTAGGCTTCCGAGACCGCCGTGCTGCCCGAAGAGGCTTCAACAATGGAAATTCCCTCCCGGATCCAGCCGTTGCACAGCCCGTACAGGAACAGCGAACGCGCCAGCCTGTGCTTGAGGCTGCCCGTCGGGTGTGTTGATTCGTCCTTGATGTAGAGCTGCACCTGCGGCATCGCCGGCAGCTCCACCGACACCAGGTGGGTATCGGACGAACGTTGAAAATCGCGCTCGATGCGCTGAATGGCTTCTTGTACCCAGGATCGTGACATGGCTCAGCGCTCCTTGCGGTCAAATGACATGATCGCGGCGGGTGCGTCGGGCGCTAGAATGATTTGAGTTGACATTTCGATTTTGCCTCTAGGTTTCGGATGTTTCCCGACCCGATGGGCCGGGCGCTTGGACCTATGCAGTGTTTCACGGGTGACTGCGAAGGACAAACGAGCTATTCCGAAATCGCCCTTTGTTCTGGACGAACGCTATGCGCTACAGCCTCGTGGACATCAAACTTTTCGTGGCGGTCGCTGATGCGGGAAACGTGTCGCGCGGTGCGGCAACCTGCTTTCTTGCGCCGTCGTCGGCCAGTCTGCGCATCAAGCAGCTGGAAGAAACGCTCGGTACTCAACTGTTCAAACGGGAGGCGCGCGGCGTGTCACTCACCCGGGCGGGGCAGGTGATGCTTGAGCATTGCCGGAGATGCCTGGCCGAACTCGAACAGATGCACGCCAATTTGGCGCCCTACGCCGATGGCGTGAAGACCCAGGTGACGCTGTTCGCCAACAGCACCGCCATTGCTTCGTTTCTGCCAGGTGATCTGCAGGTCTTTCTCCGCGCCTACCCCGACGTACGCGTGTCGCTGGAAGAGCGCCTCAGTCACGACATCGTGTCTGCCGTCGCTGAAGGCCGGGCAGATCTTGGGGTCGTCACCTGGGACGACGAGCACCCGCAACTGAACTTCCATCCTTATCGGGAGGATGAACTTGTCGTCGTCACGCCCATGGCAAGCAGCGTCGGCAAGAACGGAACGACAAGTTTCACGAGTTGCCTCAGTCAGCCCTTTATATCCTTGAACAGCGGGACGGCGATTCATACCTTTCTCGTCGGGAAGGCGGCCTCTATGGGCCATCAGCTAGACGTCCGGATTCAGGTCGCGGGCTTCTCTGCCGTCGTGGCGCTCGTGCAATCGGGAGCAGGTATCGCCATCGTGCCGCGATCCGTGCTGAGCAACCTCAAGTGCGACAACGTGAACGTCTTGACGCTATGCGAGCCGTGGGCCAGGCGACAACTGCGCATATGTGCCCGGCGCGAATCGGAGAAGCTCTCCGGCCATGCCAAGGCCTTGCTGCGGCTCTTGTGTGACGGCACACCCAGCCTCATTGAGGCTGCTGCGACGGCCTGAACGCCTACAGCGTCACGCCATCGCTTCGTTGGCCTGCTCCTAGCATTTGTGTTCAACAAACGCTGCTGTTGGCACAACCCGTTTGTCATCCAGTTTTTGACATGGAAAACTGGCTGCATCTCAACGGGAAAGCGAAGTTATATGCAATCAATGAATCACTGGCAGCGAGTAGAAGCAGCCATTCTCGGCAATCGTACTGATCGCCCGCCCGTGGCCATGTGGCGACACTTCCCAGACGACGACCAGTGTCCCGACAAGCTGGTCGCCCATACGCTCGAGTGGCAGGAAAAGTGGCAGTTTGACCTGGTCAAGTTCATGCCCTCGGGCACGTATGGCGTCGAGGACTGGGGTGCCATCAGCGCCTACCGCGGTGCCGCCAATGGTGCGCGCGAGGTCGTCAAACCGGCGGTGGTCCGCACGGAAGACTGGCTGCGCCTCCAAGCACTCGATGTTCGCAAGGGCTCGTATGGCCGGCAGAACCAGGCCTTGGCCGCCACGGCCAAGGCGCTGCGGGGCTCGGTGCCGCTGCTGCAAACGGTCTTCAGCCCCCTGACGACGGCGCGCAAGCTCGGAACGGACAAACTGTTCGCAGACCTCAGGCGCGCGCCAGATGCACTCGAGCATGCGCTGCGAATCATCACCGACGTCACGATACGCTTTGCCCTCGACGCGATCAGTGCCGGGGCCCATGGCATCTTCTTCGCGACCCAATTGGCATCGCATCGACTGCTCAGCGTCGAAGAGTACGAGCGCTTTGGCCGTGCCTACGACCTCGAGGTTTTCGCTGCGCTGCACGGCAAGGCGAAGCTCAACATGCTCCACGCCCACGGTGACGACGTCATGTTCGACCTGCTCTCGCACTATCCGGCCGACATGTTCAATTGGCACGACCGCCTGACTGATCCTAGTTTGAGCCAGGCGTCGGCGCTGTTTCCCCGGCTGCTCGTCGGCGGGATCAATGAACACGGCACGTTGCTTCATGGCAGCGAAGAGGAGATCGCAAGCGAAGTACAGGATGCGCTGCTTCAAACCGATGGCCGCCGGCTGATGATAGGGCCTGGCTGCGTCTTGCCGATCGCCGCCAGCGATGCCCGCATCCGGGCCGTCGTGCGTGCCACACATGAATTCAATTCCTACCCAGTTCACGCCTAGCCCGTCGCGAGACGGATCCAATACACTTTCAACGAGGAAAAAACCATGCGTCGACTCCTTTCCAAAATTGCTGTTGCGGCGACACTCATCCCCGGTCTTTCTTTGCCTTCGCTGGCGGCTGACTGGCCGGGGCACGGCAAGCCAGTGCAGATCGTCGTGCCTGCGCCGGGCGGTGCCGGTACCGCCGACACCATTGCTCGTATCGTGGCCGAGCAACTGGGCAGACGACTGGGCTCGACGGTCATCGTCGACAACCGCAGCGGTGCCAACGGCAACATCGGCGCGACGACAGCCGCTGGCGCAGAGCCCGACGGTTACAAGCTGCTGTTTTCATGGGCGGGAACTTTGGCGGTCAACCCGAGCCTTTATCGCAACCTCCCCTTCGATCCGCAAAAAAGTTTCGTTCCCATCGTGTTGGTTGCCGATGTTCCGAACATCCTGGTGGTGAACAACGACCTGCCCGTCAGGAGCCTGGCGGACTTCATAGAGTATGCAAAGGCACACCCGACGCGCGTGAATTTCGGCTCGACGGGCAACGGCAGTTCGATGCATTTGGCCGGGGAACTTTTTATGCGCGAGACCTCGACCCAGCTGGTGCATGTCCCCTATAACGCGCCCGGCCAGGCAACGACGAACCTGATCGCCAACGACATCCAGGCGATGTTCCAGCTGGTGCCCGGTATCGTGGGGCAGGTCAAGGGCGGCAAGCTGCGTGCCGTGGCCATCATGTCTGCATCGCGATCGGCCGCATTGCCGGATGTGCCGACCACGACAGAGTTGGGGCATCCCAAGCTGCAGTCGTCAACCTGGTTCGCCTTGCTTGCCCCGAAGAACACACCGCCGGCAATCCTCGACCGTGTCAATGCGGAGGTTAACGAAATCTTGCGTGATGCGGATGTCAGGAAGAAGTTTGCGGACATGGGGGCTACGCCTCTGGGCGGCACGCGGCAGGCGCTGAGCGAGCACTTGGCCGCAGAGACGCTCAAGTGGAGTCAGGTCATTCACGCAGCCAACATCCAGATTCAATAACCCCGTTTCGACACTTCACGGGCTTGCTGGATTCAAGGCATGACGCAGCGCAAAGTTGGGTGGATCGGGCTTGGGAACATCGGCTCGCCTATGGCTAGCCGGCTGTTGAAGGCCGGCTGCTCGATGCGTGTCTGGGCTCGCAGACCTGAGGCGGCCCAAGCAGCTATCGATGAAGGTGCCGTATGGGTCGATGAGCCGGCGGCGCTCGCCCATGGCAGCGATGTGGTCGTGACGGCCGTCGGCGGGCCGCAGGACGTTCTTTCGGTGTACCGGCGCATGCTGCCGGGAGCACGGCCTGGCACGGTATTTTTGGAGATGAGCACCGCTGCGCCGGCGACGGCACTGCAGTTGCGCGTTCTTGCGGCAGAGGTGGGGGCCGTGGTGCTGGACTGTCCGGTCACCGGTGGCGTCACCGGTGCGCGCGCGGGAAAATTGACCCATTTCGTGGGCGGTGAGCGGGAGGTTTTGGAACGCTGTAAACCGCTCCTCGAGATGTTGAGCCAGCGCATCATTCACTGCGGTGACAGCGGCGCCGGCTATCGCATGAAGCTGATCAACCAGACCATGATGGCTGGCGCGCTGCTTGGTCTGGCGGACGGCGCGGCCCTGGCGCGCGCGAGCGGCATCGGTGGTGACGAACTGCTCGATGCCCTGGGTGGCGGAACAGCGTCGGGCCCCTTGTTTCAAGCCTATGTGCATAGGATGGTGCAAGCTTCGGGCCCCGTGACCTTCACCCTCGGCATGTTGCGCAAAGATCTTTTGATGGCACACAGCGAAGCCGTGGCACACCGAAGCAGCACAAGGCTACTCGACTTTGCACTCGTTTCCATCGACGAGGCCTGCTCACGATTCGGCGATGGCGCGGGAGTCCAGTCCCTGGCCGTTTCCTAGCAGGCTGCTGAAATACTCACTGCGCCAGCGCAGCAGCTGACTCGAAGCGGTTTATTTTTGCGGTTCTGTTTCATATTTTGAGATTCCAGTGCTTTTTTGAGCTTTTGTTATTGGTTTGAAGCTCTGCTGCCGTTTTTTTCACCCCTCACTGCGCCTGCAGACGGATTTGTCCCAAGGTGCGCATACGCGTCAAGTTGTACGCGGCCATCGTCAGCACAAACATCTGATCGACCCGCTCAAGCCCGCGCACCATGACCTGCCGCATCCGGCCCACCGTTTTGGCCCAGCCAAAGCCCTGCTCAATCAGTTTTCTCTTTTGCTGCGAAACG
>NZ_FOKZ01000036.1 GCF_900112285.1 Polaromonas sp. OV174
TACTTGACCCCGGCGGAGTTCAAGCAGCAACTTCGCCAAGACCTGCAACCTGCCGTCTTCTAGTTATAAATGTCTCGATTAAACCGAGCAGGTCAAAGACAGGTTCGACCTGAACGGCCTTTGCATCAGCGTTACACCTAGATTACACTGAGATATTCCGCTTCAACCGACGCCAAGGCGGATACTTGGTGTTGCGCGACATTCATTGCCCAAAGAAATTTCGTTTTCATTAAATATGACAAATACACGGGTCAACGAAATAGATTTGCTGCGGTTCCTCGCAGCACTGGCAGTGGTGTTCTTTCATTATGCGTTTAGAGGCTACGCGGCCGATGCCATGTCAGTTATGCCCTATCCATCATTGGCATCTATCTCGAAATATGGATATTTGGGCGTTCAACTGTTCTTCATGATCAGCGGATTTGTCATTCTCATGACAGCCGCCAATGGAAGCCTAAGAGATTTTATCATTTCAAGATTGGTCCGACTGTACCCAGCTTTCTGGGCGTGCTGCACGATCACGTCACTACTTATTGTCGCCATCGGGGCGCCAAACTTCAAAGTATCGTTAAGTCAATATCTGATCAATATGACGATGCTAAGCGAATATATTGGTGTGCCATCCATCGATGGTGTATATTGGTCATTGTTTGTAGAAATGAAATTTTATGTATTGGTGTGTTTAATATTATTAGTTGGACGTATTCATCAGGTTCAGGGGATATTAATTCTCTGGTTGATTGCATCTATCATCACGCTACCAATTCATTCATATAGGCTAACTTATTATTTAATAGCCGATTATTCGGCATTTTTTATCGCCGGTGCGACTTTTTTTTTAATCTGGTCTAAAGGGTTTTCTTTGGCTAGATTTTGGATAATTGCATTATCATGGGGTCTGGCCGTATATCAATCAATTGCCGATTTGCCGAATTTTGAAAAAAATTATCATGTAACTATGAATCGATCTCTGGTTATTGGAGTGGTCACGATATTTTTTGTGACTATGATGTGTGTGTCATTAAGAAAAACCGGCGCGTTCGGTCGATCCCGTTGGGTGATCGTAGGTGCCATAACCTATCCACTTTACCTGCTTCATCAAAACATTGGCTTTATGATTTTCAACACGATTTATCCGAAAATAAACGCCAATTTATTATTTTGGGGCACTATTTTTTTAATGCTGGTCACCGCATATGCAGTACATATATTGATTGAGAAAAGGCTCGCCTCATCGATGAAAATCACCATTGATAGATTTTTTTGTGGCGCGGGCTGGAAAAAGGCAGTAATCCGTTGAACGTCGAAGTCGGTATCAATTTTTCAACGAATAACAAGGCCCGCGTACTCGTCGTGAGCGTTGCTGCCGGCACCCCTGGATAACTCTTTGTCCAGTAGTCCATTAGAAAGCTATCGCGCCGTAATCGTTCAAGACAGAGCGCCGCACATTCAAACGCGGTCAAGTTGACACCCACTAGTGGCCTATCGCAAGGTCGAAGTAAACGAATTAAACGCACCAGCCTTACTTCAGAACAAACCAATTTTGCAATACTATGGATTATTTTTCACCTAATCTAACTAAAATATGGCTCCTGAATCGACTCTATCGCTACGCAATGGCGATTTACCCAAAGTACGCATTTCGCCGATTCGGGATTCCGGTAACGGGACTCGAACGCTTGGGGAGCGTCTATGGTGGGTGGTTTGCTCCGACTCACGAATTGAACTCTAAATCCATCGTTTACTCGGCGGGTATTGGTGGAGATATTACGTTCGACAAGGCATTGATCAATTGCTGCAGTTGCGCAATACACGGGTACGATCCGACACCAACAGCGATTCAATATATTTCGGATCAAATCGCAAATGATGAGCTGTCGCCGCTATTTCATTTCAATGCCGTTGGTCTCTGGGACTCCGAAACAGAACTGAAGTTCTTTGCCCCGAAAACTCGTGGGTGGGTGGGTTCCTATTCCGCATTAAATCTGCAAGGAACCGAAGAGGAAGAATCCATTTTAGTGCCGGTCAAACGCCTTTCTACTCTGATGAAGGAAAATGGCCACATACATATCGACCTTCTAAAGGTTGATATTGAAGGCGCCGAATACCGTATTATAAAAGAAATAATAGAAAAAAATATTCCAATCAGCTGGTTGTGTGTTGAATTCGATCAACCCGTTCCGTTTTGGACCACTAATCGCACGATTCAACGCTTAAAGGAATCTGGTTTTCAATTATGCAAGGTTGACCATTGGAATTTCACATTTAAAAACCTAAACCACTTCACAACCACAGCCAAGGAGTGAGTCGCCGGGCTACACTACGCACGGCGTCTTTGGTGGCCTGGGATTTCGACCTGTAATCGCGTTGATGCCGTCCACTGATTCCCTGAAGTCTTGGCTGCAACGGAAATCTCGTGATGAGCCTGAGGTCCGAGGAATGCCGTAAAACGAGCTGATACATGAACGAGGCATCAAAACCAGAGTCGTGCGCTCGCCATTGATCACGAAAAACATTGTCGTACGCTTCTCTGCGAAAGGCGAATGCACGCAGATCCATGTTTCGGCGATCCGTCCAGCTACCGGAGCCGACCCAGGGCAAGTTGTGAAGATCACACATTAGATCGAATTGCACGCGCCGACTGCGATCGATCATTTCTGGGAGATTCAGGAATTTGAGTCGGCCCGTAGTTTTCCAGACAATATCGTCGGCTTGGAATAGCGTGCTCATCGCCAGGCCATGGTCCATCAGCTTGAACTCTCCGTACGCTTTACCGCGCTGAATGGGATGTTTATTGCCGTCAAAAGTGAGGAATTCGACCCGCTTATCATGAGGAAAATCACGTGCCAGCTGAATCAGCGATGTCAAATCACTACTGGTGTTGTCCACGAATAGAATACGATCGATGGCGACATTCGGCAGCGCGAGATAAAAGCGTAACGCGTCGATGTAATCGTTCAATCGATCAGCAGGATCATTTCTAGCAACCGCCATCTGGGGTGGGACCAGGCTGGCAGTCATAATCAACCCATGACTTACACTGGATCGGGCCTCGTCACGACGACTTCCATCAATGTGACAAGAAAAATCGGTCATGCCTTCCCTCCCTTGATCAAGTTGCTTCTTGCATTTCTAGATCATTCGACAAGCGCCAGGCCAAAATTGAAAAAGTTTCATTCAATACTTTACTGCGGAAATTTGGATGATGTCCATGCAGCTCCGTGTGCCAGGAGGATAATAAAAATTCCAGTCTAAGCCAGTTGAGATAAGGAACCGACACAGCCGGGCCTGTGCGCAAATAACCTCGCCAGAAGGATTGCTCAAAGTGCTTGCGCAAGGGCAGCAGATACAAATAACGTGGATGAAGTGTGAGGCGACCGAGATGATTGAGAAACATTGCAATGTCGAATTCAATTGGGTTTTCATAAATCAAAGCAATGTCAACCCCATAGATACTCTCTCGAGTCAAAATGAAATTGTCCGATTTGCAGTCACCGTGCAACCAGGAGTTGGCAACGTCGCGGCCAGCCAAGCCCGGAGCACTCCGCTTCAATAACGAAACTGCGTTCAAGAATATTTCGACAGGAAGTGCCGCTCCGCTCACCTCGTCCAGGACAGCCAATCGGTGGCTCAGGTCAACGGTTTGATGCCGAAGAGGCCCTGCGCTATGAAAAGCTCCAAGCCACGTCCCGGCTCTCTCGAACTCGCCAGATGCTCCCAGAAGAGTCAATGGACGTTGCATCTTTTTTGTTAGAGATTTCCCTTCCACCCACTCCATGACATATGTTCCCAGCTCGGGGAGAAGGTAAAGCGGCTTTGGGACAGCATGTTGAGCGTCGTGTTCCATCAATGCGTAGGCGACTCGCTCTAATGCACGGAATTGAGCCTTTGCCGAAATTTTATCCAACAGTTGAGTGCCAGGTAAAAAACAAATCTTTACGGCGCACTCGACCGATGGAGTCGCCTCAATAGTTGCCTTAAATATTTTCGAGTTTTTCCGAACCACGATTGGGCGCCCAAGTTTCAGGCCAAGATCCCCAAAATGATCGGCCAACATGCTTTCTATCTGCTCAATCGTCGCGTCGATCGAACTCAGATCGACGGGTGAGTTAAGTGTTTTCAAATTATCATTTGAATTGTAACCAAGTCGGGCGCCTGGAGTACAGGCGTTTGGCGATACTATTTAATTCAATCCATAACGGATGATCAAGCCAAAATAAAGTCAGCAGCCAAATTACACCGGTGATCCCACCACCACCAAAGCCAAGCCACAGATAATTTTGCTCTGTTACTTTTTCAAATCCAACCCAAATCGCTATTGGCATTATTGTCAAAATCGTTATGTAAAAACTCGGAGCGCAAGCACGCAAAACTCCCCGCAAGCTTAGGCCCATGGCCTTGTTTAAGTGCCATTGCGTATACAGGAGGTTAAACGATGCTGATGCTACCAATCCCCAGCAGGCCCCAATCAGGCCGAACGGTATCACAACCAAAATCCCTGCGATGCGACTTAACTGAAGGCCAATCTGCAGAACATTGGTGCGCTTTATCTCCCCGCCGGCCATCAGTGCCTCTTGTGAAAATGTATGCACGAGCTCTATAGCGCCGACTATACAGAGGATTTGAGCCAAAGGCACAGATGCCATCCACTGGAGGCCATAGATAATGCGAATAGCAGAAAATGCCACAATGCCGAAAAATGCCATGAATGGCCAACCGATAGCCGTTATAAATGAAATGCTAAGTAGGTAGCCATCATTCATGCTTCCAAGTTGTCGATTGCTTTTTGCAAAGTATGGCATGCACACTGGCATTACGGCGCGTAAAACAGTTCGATTGAATAGCTCCACCAGACCGTTGGCGCGGCTGAATAAAGCCACGCCTGTCATATTTTGAACTCTACCAATAATCATCTCGGGGGAATTCTTGCCTAGCTGTCCAATAATAAAAATACCACTAACAAATTTCCCAAAATGAATGACATCACCAACACCTTTGAAGCCAGGCCATTTGGGGAAGTTACTAGGGCGAAACCACATTGAGGTGCCCACCGTGACAATGACACCCGCGAGAGATGACCAAGCTAGGCTCATGTAACTGAAGCCATTGAAAGCAAGCAAAATGGCAACTAGAAATGTCGTAATATTTGCAAAAGAACTGGCAATAAATATCGGTCGAAAGTCGAGCAGGCGTCTGAAGTTGGCCATAGTAACGGCGCCAAATGGTATGAGCAAAAAATTAAATGCCTGCACTTGCATAACAGCCTTTATGCCAACCGAGCGGTAATATTCAGAGGCAAGCGGAGCGCTAAAAAACAGAGCCAGGCCCATGAGCCATGAAATTATGATATTCACCGTGAAGGATGCACGGATTTTTTCATCTGTCAGATTTTTTTCTTGAATTAGATATTCGGTGACGCCGAAATCGCGAAAAGTGCTGGCCACGGCCGCAAAAACAGCCGCCACGGCAAATACGCCAGTCTCTTCTGGCGTCAGCAGACGCGAAATGATCATCGTTCCAACCAGCTGCAGAGGCAGTGCTATATAGCTGTTCGCGAATGAGTAAGCGAGGGAGCGTCGAACTAGTGACAAAGTTGTACCCAATAATTTCTGTCGATTTTCTTATTCATCGAGTGATGACAAATGTCTCACTGACTTGGGCCAGCAATTTACCGCAGTGCACCTTGGAGACAGGTTGGGTGCGGTGCGCCCGGGGGAGCATGCAAACTACTTGGCGTCTGCAGGAGGAGTGGCGTCTATGGCAGGCGTCGTCACTGCACGGGTTGGCTCGGTCCATTTGCCAACGCTCAGTAATCTGTCACGCAAGGCGGTACCCGGGAACCCGAGGGCTATGGCCTTGTGCGCTTCGACCAGTGCCTGGTCATAATTCTTGAGGTCAAAATAATGTAATCCTATGTTGTAGTGCGTAAACGCGTTATCTTTAGCATATGTAGTGGCTATTTCCAGTTCCTTATTGGCAGCGGCGACACGCCCCTGCTTGTTAAGAAAAGTCGAATAGATCATCCGCACAATCGCGTCGTCCGGGCGAAAGCGTACGGCACGATCAAACCAGCATTCGACGGAATAACGCGAGCCGCTCGGCTGAGGTGTCTTTTCCTTTTCACCTAGACGCATCATTGAGATGAGCGCTCGAGGGTTGTTGGGGATGGCTCGGAGGGTATAGTCGAGGTCGCTACCCGGTTTCGTGCTGGTAGAGCCACTGATCAGAGCTTCGACCTGCGGAGTGAAGTGGGCGTCATAAACGATGGCCGCTTTGCCGCGGTCATCCCGGTAGTCTATGGGGCCATAGCCATTTTCCAGTGAGCCACAGCTCAGATTGTGTGACTGGGCTATGGCCGGCAACGCGTAGAAGCCGGACATGAACAACAGGATGACACTCAGGGTTGACCTGAACCCCAAGCTGGCATGACGGTCCTTCAGTTGCTTCTTCCGTTGTCGGATCATGATGGCTTTCATTGGAGTCAGACGTGACGCTTCCTAAGTGCGAACTTTACTGGCAGCGGACGCGGTGCGCAACCGTGCTAACAGAGGTTTTAGCGTCCGCCATATAGCTTCTTTACACAGTCCAAACATCCCGGCAACGGCCTTGGGATTATAGGCAATGATGCCCCAGCGCTCCCGTCGGTCGCTCATCCAGGACTTCTTGTATGCATCATCCCCAATAAGGTAGTCCACTTCAAAAACTTTGTCCTGTTCAAATGCATGTTCCATCAACATGGCCGTCAACAGTGTTCCCGATGCATATGATTTGTATTTTTCATCGTAGGCCAATTTGTAGATATTGGCCTTCCCATTTGCAACAATCCACAGCTGAGCAGCAATCGGTTGACCATTAAGCCAGGCAATACCGAGGCGGAGCCAACCTCTGTTGACACAAATCCGAATCAAGCCAGGGATAAATTCGGGGTAAGGCTCTGGCTTTTTCCAACTTGATGCATAAACTCGCTGGTACGCGTCTATCCCTCGCTCAAGCTGAGTAGCATCTTGTATCAATTCCAGCACGCCACCATCAGTTAAAAATTTTTTATGCATTCGTTTGATAGTGCTGCGTATCGTTCCTTCCCGATTTTTAAGGTAGGTTGACCAATCGTTCTGTACCTGAAGATACCAATTCCCAAAGCGAAAAAACTTGAATGCCACCAATCCATTGGCTTGGAGCGCCAAAAATAGTGTTCTATAGCTTCCTGCGCTAGGGTCCATTGGCGAAAATGTCATTATTCCAGTGGATACATGCGCATTTTTTACGGCACTTATCAGTATCGTCATATCAGACACTGCTAATTCATTTGTGAGAAGTGGAGAGTAGAGTGCTGTGTAGTAGTTGCTCAGCGCCTCTACTTTTTGACCGAATGGGGTTTTTATTGAGCGCACAGGCAGCGCCGCAACAGGCTTCCCATTTTTTCGCAAGACGTAGGTATTAATCCCATCATCTTTGGGGTAAACCGTATTAATTAGATTGCGGTACCAATAGACACTACTTTCAATACTCTCTTGTTCACCAATCGCAAACAATTGTTGAACATCTATTGGAAATTCATCCGGATGCTTATAGTGACTTACATTTAGCATGTCATCGATGCCTTTAGTGAGTTTCATGCAATGCAACAGCTAAAATCGTGATAGCCAAGCCAGAGTCAAGTTTGCCACTTGTGAGCAATAGTGGGCATTGGAGAAGGTATGGTCTGCGTCAGATATGTCTTGCCGGGTTAGCGTGCTGTGCCTCAAACAGCTTTTCCATACCGAAGCCGTATCGAAATACTCCAAAAACTCCTTTGCAACATAATCATTGCCACTCAAAATCAGAAGTATCGGACCCTTGAACTGCATCCACCCCTGTGCCATGCGGGTCTGAAACGGTTTTATGCCACTGTTCTTTTTATCGACAACCCGCTCACCAAACGCGGCTTTGATATTACGAAGCAACCCGCCCGCAGCGCTGGCTGCCACCTTACCGCTAAACAGCTTGAGCCAAAACTCTTTTTGCCGCAAGCGTTGGGTGTAATAGTGCTTAACCTGCGTTTTGGCCAGGCTGGCTTCAGAGCGCACCCAAGGGTTTAGCAGGCACAAGCCTGTGATTCTGTCATCCTGTCTCGCATGGCAAAAGAGTAAAGCCGCTGAAGCCCCATCACACAGGCCCCAGAGCGCTATATTTTTAATACTTGGTACGTTGAATTGCAGTGCACTGATAGCAGCTGCAATATCGTCGTTCACGTTGTCAAAGCTGCGCAGCTCATTCGTGCTGTCACCCATACCGCGGTAATCAAAGCGCAGCACATGTATCCCTGCACTAGCTAGAGCACGCGCCAGCAATACAAACTGACGGTGGCTGCCTGCACGGTATTGTGGCCCACCCACGATGATGATTAGGCCGGTGGTAGGTGTTGAAACAGCTGTATTTTGTGTTGCGCCAAATTGCCCGCAAGGCTGCGAAATAATGCCTACCAATTGCTCACCCTGGCAATCGAAGGTGATGGCTTTTTCCTGGTAGCTCATGGTGGTCATTAATTTAGCAGTGTTTGTTTAATCAGGAACAGCAGGGCCTCTCAAGCGCGTGAAAAAGTAGCAGTAAAGCATCCCGGATTTCACGGGAGTCGGTTGGTCTAAATTAAGACTGCGGATGCGGCCACATTGGCTGATCGCTCAGCCAGCAGGTGTAGCGCCTTGCAATGATTCATTGCCCTCCCGAAATTACCGCGGCGATGGTCGCCGCAATGAGCTTGGGCGCATCCTCGATCTCGGTGGTTTGCCAGAAAGAGGGGCCTAAGACGATATGGCTGTGCACCTCGTAGCCGGCTTGGCGCCACTGCGCGATGGCATTGACGGCTACCGGCGTCAGGCTGGCGTCATCACGGGTGGAGAGTTCAAACCACTCCACACGACTTGGCTTGCAACTTTTAAGCGGTGAGATCAGCTTGGCTTGCTCCAGTCCGTTTGCCAAGTCAGGTGACAGCAGATAACCACCAATTTCCACTGCACGGCCTTGCGCCAAGTCGCTGCGCAGGCCATCCATCACGGACTTGGCGTTGCCATTGGCTAGATCCGCCGTGGCCTTGAGACGCAAAAATTGCTGCAATAGCGGTTTGCCAGTAGGAGTAGGCGCCCAAAACAAGAAATGGCAGGGCTCTTGTAGATTTTGGGCTGCTTGCGTGGCAAGCAGGCAACCTGCGCGCAGGCCCCAGAGCCATAGGGGAGGGCGTGGCAGGGGCTTGGTGTGTTCATCTGTACGCTCGCGCAGCCAGCGGCAAGCGCTAACCACGTCATCGACCCAAGCGACCCAGGTCGCATCACCAAAATCGCCGCTGCTGTCGCCGCAACCCAGCAAGTCGATCTGCAATACGTCATATCCGGCCAGCGCCAGCGCCCGTGCCTGCAAGGCGGCCATGCGGCGTGATTTGTTCATTTCCTCTGTGAGCGGATGCACGTAAACCACCTGCCCGCGCGCAGCTGCGTTTTGTGTTTTGTTGGCCGGGTGAAACAGGCAAAAGCGCTGTCCGTTTTCTGCAGGCAGAAAAAAGGCCTCAAAAGTCATGGATGCTTCAAACCGCGAGTTTGTCACTCACAAAATCAGCCAGCGATCCCACGCTGGCAAAGGTGCTGCCGTCGATGTCATCATCGTCGACGACCAGGCCGAAATGGGTTTCCAAACCCGTGATCAGCGAGACCACCGCCATGGAGTCCAGCTCGGGAATGGCTCCCAGCAAGGGGGTGTCGCGGTCAAAGGCACTGGAGCGCCCATTCAGACTTAAAACCTCATCCAGCAGGCGGATGACTTCTTGCGTCACGTTCATTGAGACTCCCTGGGTTGGGTTTCTAACGTTTTTGCATTGTAGGAGTGCATTTTGCTGACCTGGTGCAATTTCTTTGCCCCGGATTTTCTATTCTTGGGAAGGGGCGTCCAGGCCTCTCGTCCGGTTCTACAAGCAGTCACAAAGGGCGAATTCATCTGAAAAAAATAAAAGACTCACAAACAGTCAAGCCTGTACGATACAAGTGCGCGATAGTTTTACCTATATATTTCATTCGCCCATGCACTGGTTTTGCCATGACCGAACCCACATTACTGCATGAATTGATAGCCGCCTCTAGCCGGCGTACGCCACAAGCACGTGCGCTCACCTACGGCGCTGATTCAATGAGTTACGAATCGCTACAGGCAGCCGTGGCTGGTTTTGCGGCCGGCTTGATGGCACAGGGCCTGCAGCGTAACGAACGGGTGGCCATTTATCTTGAAAAGCGCTTTGAGGCGGTGATTGCCAGCTTTGGTACACCAGCGGCGGGTGGCGTGTTTGTGCCTATCAACCCATTGCTCAAGCCGGAGCAGGTGGCGTTCATCCTGCGTGACTGCAATGTGCGGGTGCTGGTGACGTCTCCAGAGCGGCTGGCGCTGCTGGCCCCAGTGCTGGGCGAGTGCCACGACCTGCGGGATGTGGTGATTACAAACACGGAGGCGGCCAAGGCCTCGCCTTTGGCCCACCTAGCATTCACCGGATGGGCCCCGTTATTGGCCAGCCCGCCGCGCGCAGGGCACCGGGTCATTGATACCGACATGGCGGCCATTCTTTACACCTCGGGCAGCACCGGCAAGCCCAAAGGCGTGGTGCTGTCGCACCGCAATATGGTGGCGGGAGCCAAGAGCGTGGCGTCTTACCTGGAGAACGGCCCACAGGACACGCTACTGGCGGCACTGCCGCTGTCGTTTGATGCCGGGTTCAGTCAGCTCACCACCGCGTTTTATGCAGGTGCGCGGGTGGTCTTGCTGAACTACCTGATGCCTCGCGATGTATTGAGGGCGATGGTCCATGAAGGCGTGACCGGCTTAACTGCTGTGCCGCCCCTGTACATCCAGCTCTCGCAACTGGAGTGGTCCATGGCCATTAACGAAAACCTTCGTTATTTCGCCAACACCGGCGGACGCATGCCACGGGACACTCTCATGGCGCTACGCCAACGGGCGCCCAAGGCCAAGCCATTCCTGATGTATGGCCTGACTGAAGCATTCCGATCCACTTACCTGCCGCCGGATCAGGTTGACCGGCGCCCCGACTCCATCGGCAAGGCGATTCCCAATGCCGAAATTCTTGTGTTGCGCGAAGATGGCTCCCCCTGCGGCCCGGAGGAGCCTGGCGAGTTGGTACATCGCGGTGCGCTGGTGGGCATGGGTTACTGGAACGACGCCGAGAAGACGGCGGAGCGCTACAAATTATTGGCGCCTGACGCACCGGGCCGGCAGCCGGGCCTGCAGTTGCCCGAATATGCCGTTTTTTCAGGTGATACGGTGCGTATGGATGCAGAAGGTTTCTTGTATTTCATTGGCCGACGCGATGAAATGATGAAAACCTCAGGCTATAGGGTGAGTCCTACCGAGGTGGAAGAGATTATGTATGCCACCCAGATGGTGGGGGAGTGCGTCGCCTTTGGTGTGGAGCATCCAACCCTGGGGCAGGCTATACATGTGATAGCTACTAGCGCAATGAATACGGGCGCTGTAGGCCTAAATGACTTAATGGCTGAATGTCGTAGCCGCATGCCTGCCTACATGGTGCCAGCCGGCATTGAAATCGTTGCAGGCCCCTTGCCACGCAACCCCAATGGCAAGATAGACCGCAAACTTCTGTCCAGCGAATGGTTGGAGCGCAACCGGGGTTGAACGCCGGTTCAAGTTCAACCACTAACCCAAGCTCCGATCAATTCATGTCGATGACTGAACGCCAACTGCCCGTGCATGCCGCCATGAATCAGTTTTTCGTGCAAGACGGTGAATTGGTGGTCGGTGGCGAGCGCTTGTCATTGCTGGCGGCAAGGGTCGGACAAACGCCTTTTTATGCTTACGATCGCGCGCTGCTGCGGTCGCGGGTGGTGGCGCTGCGTGGTGTGCTGCCTGAGGGCGTCAAGCTTCACTACGCCATGAAGGCCAATCCCATGCCGGCAGTGGTGGGTTTCATGGCTGGCCTGGTGGACGGTATTGATGTCGCCTCCGCTGGGGAACTGAAGCTTGCATTGGATGCAGGCGCCGACCCGCTGGAAGTCAGTTTCGCCGGGCCTGGTAAGCGCGACGCAGAGTTGCGCCAGGCCGTAGCTGCCCGCGTGCTGATCAATGTGGAATCGTTTCGTGAAGTGGTGGCGCTGGAGGTGATCTCTGGCGAGTTGGGTCTGCCAGCCCGCGTGGCCGTGCGCGTCAATCCTGACTTTGAACTCAAAGGTTCTGGTATGAGGATGGGCGGCGGTCCTAAGCAGTTTGGTGTTGATGCGGAGCTGGTACCGGCTTTGCTGGCGGACATCGGCCGTGCAGGCCTGGCCTTTGAAGGCTTTCATTTGTTTGCGGGTTCGCAAAATCTGCGCTCAGATTTGATTTGTGAGGCTCAGCAGAAATCCTACGAACTGGCAGTGCGTCTGGCAGAGGATTCCCCCTTGCCGGTGCGCTTTCTAAATTTAGGCGGTGGTTTCGGTATTCCTTACTTTCCCGGTGAACAACGGCTTGATCTGGCGCCGATTGGCGACAACCTGGCCCAGCTCGCCCAACGTGCCCGGACAGAGCTTCCTGACGCCGCATTTGTGATTGAACTGGGCCGTTATCTGGTCGGGGAGGCCGGTATCTATGTGGCGCGCATTGTTGATCGCAAGGTTTCGCGCGGGCAGGTGTTTCTGGTGGCTGACGGTGGCTTGCATCACCACTTGTCAGCCTCGGGAAACTTTGGTCAGGTCGTGCGCAAAAACCACCCGGTCACGATTGGCAACAAGGTCGATTCGCTGGAAAAAGAACTCGCATCAGTCGTCGGACCTTTGTGCACCCCTCTGGATTTGCTGGCTGACCGCATGACTTTGCCCGTGGCGCAGGTCGATGATCTGGTGGTGGTGTTCCAGTCTGGCGCCTATGGTGCAAGCGCCAGTCCGCAGGGATTTTTGGGACATCCCGCTTGTGTTGAGGTTCTTGTTTAAGGACTTTTTTCTGAAGAACCCGGCTTGGCTGCTGGTCTCTTTGGGCTGCTTCGTCGCAGGGGCTGCGCTGGCATGGCACCATCCTCTGTGGCCCAGGGCGATGTTGGTTGTCTTTGGGCTGTGGTGCGTGGCTGTGGCGTGGCGTCCCGGCGTGTGGCTCTTTCTTGTGCCCGCATGCCTGCCGTTTCTGAACTTCTCCCCTTGGACCGGTTGGCTTGTTTTTGAAGAATTCGACATCTTGCTGCTGGGTGCCCTGGCAGGAGGCTATGGGCGTTTGGCTTGGTCGCGGCTATCCGTCGACGAGTCAAAAGTGGCTCATGTCTCGCCGCGATCGATCCCCCTGCTGGGTTTATTCGCGCTTCTTGGTGTCACAGGCGTATCGGCGTTGTTCCGCGGGTTTGCGGATGCCGGAGGCTTTACCTTTGACTGGTATGCCGGGTATACCGATGCGCTGAACAGCCTGCGCGTGTTCAAGAGTCTGGGTTTTGCGCTGCTTTTTGTTCCCTTGGTGCGGCGTGAACTTGAGCGCTCCGGTACGCTGGCGAGCCAGCGACTGGCGAGCGGCATGGTGGCGGGGCTGACGGTGGTCACGTTGGCTGTTTTGTGGGAACGTGCAGCGTTTCCCGGCTTGCTGGATTTCTCCAGGCACTACCGCACCGTGGCCTTGTTTTGGGAAATGCATGTGGGCGGCGCCGCGATTGATGCTTACCTGGTTTTGGCGGTGCCTTTTGTCGTCTGGGCCTTGATTTCGGCACGACGCCCCTGGATCTGGGCTGCGGCTGCCGCGCTTGCCTTGCTGACGGGCTATGCTTGCCTGACGACTTTTTCCCGTGGGGTTTACCTTGCGGTGGCCGGCCCATTGCTCTTGCTAGGTGTGTTGCTGCGGGTGCAAATGACTGGCTTCAACGCGCGGACGTTTTGGGGCCCTCTTTGGCCACGCTACCGACCCGAGGACTGGCGCACGAAGGCCAGTCTGATCTTGATGCTGGCACTGGTCGCAGAGGTTGCAGCGGTGCGAGGAGGCGGTTCGTTCATGATGGAACGTCTGACCAACACCGAACAGGATTTGCGTAGCCGCGTTGATCATTGGCAGCATGGCCTTGATTTGCTGGATGGACCGACAGACTGGTTGCTAGGGAAGGGTCTTGGCCGATTTCCGGCCAACTATGCCGCTAAAGTTGTCCAGGGCGAATTCTCGGGTGGTGTGAAATGGCGTGATGAGCCGGTGCCAGGGAGGGCAGCCAACGCGTTTGTGACCGTGCGAGGGCCTGCTACCTTGAAGAGATTGGGCGGACAGTACGCCTTGACGCAACGCGTGACCAATGTAGCGAAGGGCTTGCATCGTGTCAGCCTGGATGTTCGGGTTCACAAGCAAGCAGACATTTACCTTTCCTTGTGCGAAAGACATTTGCTTTACGACGGAAATTGTCAAGAGGAATTCATTAGCGTTATGCCGGGGGAGACTGAGTGGCAACACATGGTGCTCCCGCTTTCAGGCGTCCCTTTGACGGGCAGCCTCTGGTATGCGCCACGCTTGTCCATGTTCTCGCTGTCGGTGGTCAATCGAGGCGGAGTTGCCGATTTTGGCAATGTGAGACTCATGGGGCCATATCCACAGCCGTCACTTGAGAATGGCAACTTCTCCCGAGGCATGGCGCACTGGTTCCCCGCTGCACAGACTTATTTTCTGCCTTGGCATATAGATAACCTGTTTCTTGAAGTGTTGATTGAACGGGGGAGCATAGGCTTGCTCCTGTTTATCGCGCTGATGGCATATGCCCTGTGGCATCTGATATTTGGACGCGCCCGGACGCTTGCCTTGTCTGGGTATCTGGCTGCATCATTGTGTGCGGCGCTGCTGGTGGGGCTGGTCAGCAGCCTGATGGATATGCCCAGAGTGGCATTTTTGGTTTATCTTTTGGCACTGTTTTCAATTCAAACGATGCCCGAAGCTGGAAGGCGCTTGCAACGTCCGTAAGGACGTGTACCATGAATGCTAGATCTCTTATCTGTATCGCTAGATTAGTGAGGCTGGGTTGCCGTTAGGCTCGAGCCCACCTGATTACCTACAGCGTACGCCAACTGACGAGTGTCTAAAAGATGGATGGTGCTTAGACATGGAAGGGGGGATTGAACATGATAAAAATATTCAACCACTATTTTCACAAGCGTACTCTGTTACACATATTTTTTGATCTTGGACTGGTGCTGGCTGCCGTGGTGATCGCGCTCCTGTCTCAGGTGGCCAATCCTGCCTCTGTCTCACTTGGCGTTGTAGGTACGTCTTTTTTACTGGCTGTCGGCATAGTGGTCATCAATGCGGGTCTCGGGTTTTATCAGCGCGTACGTAGCTACACCTTGGGGCAGGCGCGCGCCCGTGCCGTATTGTCATTGTGCTTGTCGTTGTCTTTGGCCTATGGCGTCTTTCATTTGTCGCCTCTCAGGCTGGGAGATGAAAGGGTCTTTGCACTCGCGCTGGTGGCCGCTCTGGTAGTTATGCTGATTAACAGGGTTTATGTGACTCATGCAACGCCGGGAGCCCTGATGCGTCAGCGTGTATTGGTATATGGCTCGGGTGCGCGTGCCAGGCTGGTTGGAAGAGCATTGAAAAATTCAGATTCCAATGTTGATTTGGTGGGGTATTACCCCGGTCCGAATGAGTCTGTGACTGAGGTCTCCGCTTGGGGACTTTTATCCTCGAAAAAATCGCTGACTGACTGCGTGCAGGAAGAGCAGGTCGATGAGATCGTGGTCGCCTTAAGTGAGCGACGCGGCGGCAGCATGCATATGCGTGAGTTGCTCGATTGCAAGCTGCGCGGTGTACTGGTCGTTGATATTGCTACCTACTTTGAAAAAACATTGGGTCAGATCACGCGTGACTCTGTGTCTGCGGGGTGGTTGATATTTGGAGACGGATTTAACCAAGGCTTGGTGCGCACCGTGATCAAGCGTATTTTTGACATTGTGTGCGCGACATTTTTGATTCTGCTGTCATTACCCATCATGTTGGTGACTGGCATTTTGATACTGCTGGAAAGCGGTGGACCTGTTCTTTACTTGCAAGAACGTGTGGGGCTGAACGGCCGACTGTTCAACGTTGTGAAATTCCGCAGCATGCGTACCGATGCCGAGAAAGACGGAAAACCTCGGTGGGCATCGGCTGCTGATGACCGGATTACGCGGGTGGGCCGGGCGATCCGCAAGTGGCGCATTGACGAGTTACCGCAACTATTCAGTGTGCTTGGCGGCGATATGAGTCTAGTTGGGCCACGCCCGGAGCGACCTTATTTTGTGGATCAACTGACGCAGGAACTTCCCTATTACGCGGTGCGCCAGAGTGTCAAACCGGGCGTAACGGGATGGGCGCAAGTACGCTATCACTATGGAGCGTCAGTCGAAGACTCGGCTGAAAAACTCCAGTACGATCTTTACTACGTCAAAAACCACTCCTTGCTTCTTGATCTTGTCGTGCTTTTTGAAACGGTGGGTGTGGTCCTGATGGGCAAGGGCGCGCAGTAATCTGATTTGACCAGCGTCAAAAGGGAACTCCAATGCTGCAATTGGTGAGCCATGAATAGCGGTAATGTCACCTTAACGGCTTGGAGTTATGGCCTGGTTGGCTTAGTCTATTCGGCCTTTGCGTTGCGGCTGCTCCAGCTCGGCTATTTTCGCTCCATGCGTGAGTGGTCTAAAACCACGTTGTTTGCAGCAGTCACATCGAGCGCGCTTTGGGGATGGTTTGGGTTGGTGCTTCTGTTGACGGGCAAGCCGTTGTTTTTTTTGTTAAGCACAGTCTTCGATTTACTGCGCTACAGTTCGTGGTATGTTTTTCTGTTGATCCTGCTTCAGCCGAATCGAGCACATAGTGCACCTGTAGGTATGACCTGGATGGCGCCAGCCTCTGCCGCAGTATTGCTCTTTGGGCTATTGGCGCTTTCTTTTGCCGGACTGCGCATCAACGTTATAGGCGATGCCTCAAGATTGATGCTGTTCAGCTCGATGGCGTCGCCGGTTTTTGCCATGATCTTGCTTGAGCAGGTATTCCGGAATGTGACGGAGGATTCGCGCTGGAATATCAAGCCCTTGTGTCTTGGTCTGGCCGGTGCATTTTCCTTCGACTTATATTTATTTTCACAGGCAGTTTTATTCAACCGCATCGACGGTGATGCCCTCAGCATCCGCGGCGCTGTGCATACGCTAATCGTGCCGCTGCTGCTGCTTTCGATTTCCCGGCGTAGCGACTGGATTTCAAAAATTCATCTTTCACCCAAAGCGGCTTTTCATTCGGCAACATTGCTGATCGCTGGCGTTTATTTGCTATTCATATCGAGCGTAGGTTACTACGTGCGCTATTTCGGTGGCGAATGGGGACGTGCACTTCAATTGGGTTTGATATTCCTTGCCTTGATTGTCCTCATGATCTTGGCTCTTTCGGGTTCCGTGCGTGCCAAGCTGCGGGTTTTTTTGGGAAAGCATTTTTTCCGCTACCGCTTTGATTACCGCGAAGAGTGGCTGAAATTCACGAGCACCTTGTCTGCTCAAAACTCGCCGCAAGAAATGGGGCAGCAGGTCATTCGTGGCTTGGCGGATATGCTGGAGAGTCCAGGTGGTGGACTTTGGATGAGAACAAGGGGAGAGGCGACATTCAGTCAAACAGCTCGCTGGAACCTAGCACCAACGCTGGAGAAGGAAGAGGTCGATTCGCCCCTGTGCCACTTTATGACGACCAGCGGATGGGTGATCAACCTAGAAGAATACCGGTCATATTCCCGGCGCTACGGGCAGCTGAAACTGCCAAGTTGGCTGCAACAGTTGGCGCAGGCATGGCTGATCGTACCGCTCATGGTGGGGGACGAACTGATTGGTTTTGTGGTCTTGGCCAGTGCGCGATCGCGTGTGGATGTTAACTGGGAGGTTAATGACCTTTTAAAAACGGCTGGCCAGCAAGCTGCTAGTTTTCTGGCACAGATGCAGGCCACGGAAGAGCTGCTGGAGGTACGAAAATTTGACGCATTCAATCGTATGTCAGCCTTTGTGGTGCATGATTTAAAAAATATTGTGACGCAGCTCTCACTCATGCTGAAAAATGCCAGTCGTTTGGGCGACAACCCGGAATTTCAACAGGACATGCTGATGACAGTTGAGAATTCACTTGAAAGAATGCGCCAGCTGATGCTCCAGTTGCGAGAGGGAGCTACGCCGGCTGGGAGATCATTGGGAGTGAGCTTGGGTGCAATCATTCGTCGCATTGAGGCCGTTGCGGCAGGACGCGGAAGAACACTTGAAGTTCGGGTGCTGGAATCGGTGGATGCACGCGGTCATGAAGAGCGCTTGGAGCGGATCATCGGACATGTGGTGCAGAATGCTTTTGATGCCACGGACGCTGGTGGACAGGTATGGATCAGTCTCGATCGTTCAAGTGGTCGGGCCAGAGTCGTGGTCGGTGACACCGGACAGGGCATGTCGCAGGATTTCATTCGGGATCGTCTGTTCAAGCCCTTTCAGACCACGAAAAAGGCGGGGATGGGAATTGGTGCTTATGAAAGCTTTCTGTATGTGCAGGAGTTGGGTGGGCAGATTGTTGTTGATAGCCAACTAGGGCAGGGGACGCGGGTAGAAATATCCTTGCCTCTGTTTGAATCGCAGAACGAATCAGACCTTCACTCGTTGGAGGTCGCATGACATCCGAAAATCCTCGTTCCTTGTTGATCGTTGAAGATGACCTGGCCCTGCAAAAGCAGATCAAGTGGTCGCTTGACCTGTTCGACTCAGTAACCGCCCATGACAGGGACAGCGCGTTGCTGCAGTTGCGCAAAAGCGCGCCTGCAGTAGTCACTATGGATCTGGGCTTGCCGCCTGATGCGGACGGTGTGTCTGAGGGTTTTCGGCTGCTTGAACAAATTTTGACTTTTGACCCTGACATCAAGGTGATTGTTCTAACAGGGCAAAACGATCAAGCCAACGCCCTGCGTGCCGTGGCCATGGGGGCCTATGATTTTTTTGCCAAACCGTTCGAGCCAGAATTGCTCAATCTGACAGTTGAGCGTGCTTTTCGTTTGTTTGAACTGCAAAGCGAAAACCGCCGGCTGCAACAGCGTTACCAGCCGGATGCCTTGTCGGGCTTGACGACGCGCGACCCGGAGATGTTGCGTATCTGCCGCACGATTGAGAAAGTGGCGAGCAGCAATGCCACCATCATGTTGCTAGGCGAAAGTGGCACGGGCAAAGAAGTGCTGGCACGCGGTCTACACCAGTCCTCACCTCGGCGGGCAGAGAAGTTTGTTGCTATCAACTGTGCCGCCATTCCGGAGAACCTGCTCGAAAGTGAACTGTTTGGTTTTGAGAAAGGCGCTTTCACAGGGGCAGCAAAGATGACTCTGGGCAAGATAGAGGTGGCAAACGGCGGCACCTTGATGCTTGACGAGATCGGAGATCTACCTTTTGCGCTACAGGCAAAACTGCTGCGATTTTTGCAGGAAAGAACAATTGAACGTGTGGGTGGCCGGCAAGAAATATCAGTCGATGTCCGAATCGTGTGTGCCACGCACCAGGACTTGAATGCGCTTAGCAAAGAAGGTCGGTTTCGAGAAGATTTGTATTACCGGCTGGCTGAAATTGTCGTCAAGATTCCGCCGCTGCGTGACCGTGTGGGTGATGCAGCGCTGCTGGCACATGCGTTCGTTAGGCGCTTTTCACAGGAGCAAAACCGATCCTCCATGTCACTCAGCGAAGACGCTGTCAGGGCAATTGAACTACACCCGTGGCCGGGCAATATCCGAGAACTTGAAAACTGTATCAAGCGCGCCACGATCATGGCAGAAGGCAACCAGATTACCAGTGAAGATGTGGGCTTTAAAAACACTGCACTGGATGAAATTGACGGTTCACTGAATCTGCGGGTGATTCGTGACAATGCCGAAAAACGGGCAATTATTGCAGCGTTAGGGCGCGTCAATGGAAATATTGTTAAGGCAGCTGAATTGCTTGGTGTGAGTCGACCCACGCTTTATGATTTGATGCATCGACTGGGTTTGAAGTAATTTATTTCGTCCTTAAATTAAATCTCAGGGCACGCATATGAACTTCAAGAAATCAACGTGCGGCACGGTCCTGTCGGCCTTGCTAGTGTCATTGTTGCTCGCAGCGTGCGGCGACCAGCCTGAAGCCATGCTCACTTCTGCCAAGGACTATTTGGCGAAGAACGATAGCAAGGCGGCGATCATTCAGATAAAAAATGCGCTTCAGCGCGATCCAAACTTGCCCGAGGCACGCTTTTTATTGGGGACGGCTCTGCTGGATAGTGGCGACCCTGTGGGGGCTGAGACCGAGTTGCGTAAGGCTCTCGATTTGAAATACCCGCAAGACTTGGTGATTCCGCAATTGGCCAGAGCCTTGCTGGCGCAAGGGCATGACAGGAAACTAACGGATGAATTCGCTAAAACCGAACTAAGCCAAACCTCTGCCAAAGCCAATCTGCAGATGTCGCTCGCATCCGCTTATGCGACTCAAGGCAAGACTGAACTATCACAAGCGGCCTTGAACGCTGTCTTGCGGGCGGAGCCAGACTATGCACCGGCCCTGATTGCGCAAGCTCGACAAAAGGCCGGGCAACGCGACTTTGACGGGGCGCTGGCGATAGCAGATGACATAACCACCAAATCACCCAAGAGCTATGAGGGCTGGAAACTCAAGGGCGACATCTTGCTGTATGCGAAAAATCAGTCAACCAAAGCCCTGGCGGCCTATCGCAAGGCGGTTGAAGTGAAGCCGGATTTTTTGGCAGGCCAGGCTGCCATCACCACGCTACTGCTGCAGCAAGGTAGCGACACTGAAGCGGCCGCCCAAGTTGAACAAATCAAGAAGTTTGCACCGCAACATCCGCAAACCACATACCTTGAGGCTCAGTTAGCCTTTCAGAAAAAGGATTTCAAGCTAGCCAGAGATCTGGTTCAACAAGTTTTAAAGTTAACTCCCAGCAACGTTCAAGGTTTGCAACTGGCTGGGGCTGTGGAGCTTCAACTCAATTCACTTGCACAGGCGGAAGGCTATTTGAGCAAGGTGGTTCAGTTGGCGCCTGAGCTCCCCTTGGCACGACGGCTGCTTGTTGTGACCTACCTCCGCTCAGGGCAACCGGCCAAGGCGTTGGCGGCACTGCTTCCGGGCCTGAACAGGGAGCATATCGATCCTGACCTGGTTTCACTGGCGGGCGAAGTGTATCTGCAAAATGGCGACGTCAAACAGGCTGCGGAGTACTTCACGAAAGCCTCTCAACAGAACCCCAAGGACGGCAGAAACCGAACATCGCTTGCCTTGACACATTTGATGGGTGGGCAGGTCGACTTGGCGTTAGGCGAGTTGCAGGATATTGCAATGTCTGACACAGGTACGACAGCAGACTTTGCCCTGATTAGCGTGCATCTGAGGCGCCAAGAGTTCGACCAGGCGTTGAAGGCCATCGACGGACTTGAGAAGAAGCAACCTGGCAAGCCGTTAGCAGCCCAACTGCGAGCGACAACTTTATTGGAAAAACGAGACATGGCTGGCGCAAGAAAGAGCTTTGAGCAAGCATTGATCATTGACCCATCCTACTTTCCGGCAGTGGCTAGTCTGGCCTCCATGGACATGGCTGACAATAAGCCGGAGGATGCGAAGAAACGATTCGAGTCCGTGCTTTCCAGAGACCCTAAAAATAGCCAGGCATTTCTGGCGCTGGCCGAGCTCGCCGCACGGTCAGGGGCAGGGAAGGATGATGTGGCTAAGCTGATTGGCAACGCAGTGGCTGCAAATCCTGCTGATGTGGCGCCTCGTTTGCTTTTGATTGACTTCCACCTGCGTAACAAGGATTACAAAGTAGCCTCGTCAGTTGCGCAAAATGCCGTGGCGGCCCTACCAGACAGCCCCGAGTTGCTGGATGCATTGGGCCGCACGCAACAGGCCGCCGGGGAGTTTAACCAAGCCATTGCCAGTTACAACAAGTTGATCGTCATGCAAGCGCTGTCGCCGCTGCCTTACATGCGTTTGGCGGCCGCGTATCTGGCCGATAAAAACAAGGATGCTGCGGGTAACAGCCTTCGAAAAGCGCTAGAGCTCAAGCCCGATCTGTTGGAAGCGCAGCGTGCCTTGATTGAGCTCTATCTGGATGGCAAGAAGTTCCAGGATGCCTTCACGACGGCGCGCACGGTGCAGAAGCAGCGGCCGAAGGAAGCGGTAGGCTACGTGCTGGAAGGCGATATCAACGTCGCGCAGAAAAATTGGGATGGCGCGGCGACGGCGTACCGTGTCGGCCTGACGCAGCTGAATTCGCCTGGGCTGGCAATAAAGCTGCATTCCGTGCTGTCCGCAGCTGGTAAAAGCGCGGAAGCAGACAAGTTCTCATCCACTTGGCAGAAGGACGCCCCTAAAGATGCAGCCTTCGCGCTCTATTTGGGCGACCGCGCTATTGCGGGTAAAGACTACGTCGGCGCCGAAAAAAATTACGCGACAGTCATCAAGCTGCAGCCCAATAACGCGATTGCCTACAACAACCTCGCTTGGGTAACTGCAAAACTCAACAAAGAAGGAGCTATTGCCTTTGCCGAGAAAGCCAATACGCTGATCCCCAATCAGCCGGCTTTTATGGACACACTGGCTGTGTTGTTGTCGGACAAGGGCGACTATTCCAAAGCGCTAGAGCTTCAAAACAAAGTATTGGCGTTGCAGCCGCAAAACTCCTTGTTCAAACTCAATCTGGCAAAAATCCACATCAAAGGCGGAAAGATTGATTTGGCCAGGAAAGAATTAGATGAGCTGAGTAAGCTTGGTGACAAGTTTTCGGCACAGGCTGAAGTCGGAGCCCTTTTGAAGAGCTTGTGAATGTGTTGGTTTTTCTTACAGTTATTGATCTACCCATAGGCTCAAAAAATAATCCCTATATAAATCAATCACTTAATTTCAATGGCGCGAATTGTGCTTATTTTGTGCATTTCGAGTTGAAGAGAGGTTTTTGGATATTTGGTGAGCCTCTTGGAAAGAGATGTTGCGGAGACTCGTGATGCATGCTCCTGCCGGATAGAATTTAACTCGTCGGCATGAATTAGCGGGGGAAATTTATGAGCGAAATTGACAGGCAAGGGGACGCGGGCGCCGATGTGGCGAAAGCGCCTATTTCGGATTCGCATCCTATTGCATCTCCATCTCGACGTCGGCTCATCAAGTTGGGGACGGCGGCTGTTCCTGTGGTCGCCACACTGACCAGTCGCCCAGCGTTCGCTTGGAGTTGCCTAAGTCCATCAGCTTGGGGCTCCGAGCTGATCAATCCCAACACAAGTTTAAAAAATAAGGCTGGGCATCAGTCCTATCCAAACGAAGCATGGTATATCTCCGACTGGCGTGACAACTTGGCACAGAGTGCTGCAGGCTATACCAATGCGCCTTGGTCGGTGCTCAATACAAAATATCCGTCCCTTTACGATAAGACGACGAAGACTAATGGTAAATTTGATTACACAAAAGTGACCATAAAGAAATTGCTGGCGACGGTTCCTGGCTTGAATGCCGCAAATGCAAATGGGCAAGCTACGGTCAAAGAGGTGCTGACGAGTGGCTCTCCCCTTCAAAAATCGGCGATTGTTGCCCAGCTCAATTACCTCCTTTTGTCGCCTTTAAGCGGGAACGAGTTGGAGAAGTGTTTCCCCCCTGGCGAGTTGCAAAAAATGGCATCCGGCTCTTACAGTCCATCGGGTCTGGGTGTGACTTGGGATTCGACCCAAATCACGAAATATCTTTTCGACAATTGGATTGCGCGTTAGTCGCAGTTTGGGTTGGCTGCTCTTTTTTTTAGGGAATTCCGTTTTGTGGATCCGATCGTCATCTGAAAAGCTAGTTTTTTGGGAGTGGGAAGATGAAGATGTTGCAGTCGTATACAGCACCTTGTCGGGAGATACCCATTTGATTGAACGTCTCGGGCTTGAACTACTTCAATTACTCACAGCGGCCCCTCGTACGTCAGAAATGCTGGCAGTTGAACTTATTGGCCTAGTCTCGGATGACAATCAGTCTAATATCTTGAAATTTATTGAGGTAACGTTGCAACACTTGCAAAATGTCGGCCTCATTAGTGAATGCCTCGTTGAAGATATCTAAATTCTCCAGGGTTGATTTGACCCATTTGCTGCACCGCGGCGAATTATTATTGAGGTTAGGGCCATTTGTTGCTCGATTGAAGACAAATGTTCCATCACTTGCTCGCGACATCGGACTTGTCTACGCGGATTTTGATGCTTGTCCAACTGACGCATTTGCTGATTTTCATGTTGAAATTAGTCGCGAAATCGGCATTCGGCGTTGGTTTAAACCACAAATCCGTTTTTTCTTTGACGGCCGTCCTTCTTTCACTCCCTTGCCTGTTGCCCATGCGATTGCCATGTTGGAATGGGGACTCAACTGGTGCGTTGCCGCGCACTGTCACCAGTACCTGATCATCCATGCAGCGGTAATTGAAAAGAATGGGAAATCTGCCGTATTACCCGCCCCGCCAGGCTCCGGGAAAAGCACACTTTGCACGGGTTTGGTAATGCGTGGATGGCGTTTGCTTTCAGATGAGTTGGCGCTTTATGACATGGAGAGCGGCTTAATCTACGGCATGGCTCGACCGATCAATCTGAAAAACCAGTCAATTGATATCATCAAGCAATTTGCACCTGCCGCGGTCATGACTGCGCCGATGCCAGATACAACCAAGGGCACGGTTGCGCTAGTGCGTCCACCGTTGTCCAGCGTATTGCGTGCCAGTGAACCAGTGCGGCCTTCATGGATTGTTTTACCTAGGTACGCCCCCGGTATCGCATCTGAGTTGGCCCACCATAGCCGGGCACGCACCTTCATGCTGATTGCGGAACAGTCTTTCAATTACGATATTCAAGGCCAACGTGGATTTGAGGCGATTGGCAGGTTGGTGGACCAAAGTCAATGTTATCAATTCACCTATAGCCAGCTCGATGATGCGGAGCGCATATTTGATGCCCTGCTTGAGGGGCGAGTAGGATGAATCGCCAACGTGATCTGATCGTCACTGCACTACTGACACCGCAGGCGCTGAGTCACTTGAGTGCGCTGGAATGGGATCTATTGGTTCGTCAGGGGCGAAGTTCCAATTTGCTGGCCCGTCTGGCGCATGAGTTGACTCAGAATTGTTTGATCAACGCGGTCCCTCTGTCACCACGCAATCACTTGATCTCAGCGCTGCAAATGGCCAAAAGACAAGAAATTGCCTTGCGCTGGGAAGTGGAGTGCATTACTCGGGCTTTGGTGAATGCCGACGTCAAGGTTGTTCTTCTCAAAGGCGCTGCGTATGTCTTGGCTGGGCTGCCTGCTTCGCACGGTCGGACTTTCGTGGATGTGGACATCATGGTTCCCAAAAGCGGACTGGGTCGTACAGAAAGTGAGCTGATGATTCATGGCTGGCAAGGTTCGCACCACGATGCATATGACCAGCGTTACTACCGCCGATGGATGCACGAAATACCCCCGATGCGTCACGTTCGGCGGGGAACGACGATCGATGTGCACCACACTATCCTGCCAGAAACAGCACGGATCAAAGTCAACACGCCGGCTTTGTTAGAGGCCGTTATTGCATTGCCAGGTCATTCGAATTTATATGCCCTACAACCTGTAGATATGCTACTTCATAGTGCAACTCACCTTTTCCATGAAGGTGATTTTGAGAAAGGACTACGCGATCTGTTTGATCTGGATAGCCTGTTTCGGCATTTTGGCATTGCACCCGACTTTTGGGCTCAACTCGTACCGCGGGCAGTCACGCTAGGGTTAACACGACCACTTTATTACGCCTTACGGTACACCACCTTGATGCTCGATACCTCTGTGCCCCAGTATGTGCTAGAAGCAGCCAAAATTGGAGCACCATCGGTGTTGGTGGCCGGGCTCATGGAAAGATGCTACATGCAAGCCTTGCGACCTGTGCATGCCAGTACCAGTACATTAGGTGTATCGGCGGCACGTTTTATACTTTATATCCGCTCGCACTGGATCAGAATGCCTACGTTCCTGTTGGTATACCATTTGGGGAGAAAGGTATTTATTCGCCCCAAATTTCACGATGAAGAAAATTCGAAGACCGCTACTGATTTAAATGCCTGATCAAACGGTTCTGATTACCCGTATTGGTGTTGGTACCGCTGCCAAATTGATTGATTGGCATAACATGGGGTGCGCATTCCATTGATGGCGGACACCCTGCGCTGGCGTCCTGAGTGACGGTGGCAATCGTATCTCAACTGTCCGCGATGAACGTGGACAGCTCTGATTGCGGCATGGGTAAATCGGCGTTAGCGAGCTTTCTCATGGACTCGCCTTTGAGGGCTATCTTGTGGGAGCCGTGCGCGATGCGGTCCAGAATGGCATCGGCCAGCGTGGGTTCATCCAGCCACGCATGCTAGGCAGTCACTGGCAACTGGCTGGTGATGAGCGTGGAGCGACTGCCCACCCGGTCATCCAACAATTCCAGCAAATCATTGCGCTCGTGCGCGGCAATGGGTGCGATTGCGAAGTCGTCCAATATCAGCGGTCCGGCCTGGCCAGTTGGCCCAGTCGCCGCGCAAAGCTGCCGTCGCCATGCGCCACATGCAACTCTTCCAGCAAACGGGGCGCACGGGCATAAAGCACGGAGAATCCCAAATGGGCTGCTTGCTGGCCCAGGGGTAAGCACGCGGTGATCCCATCTTGAATCGATCGACATGAACGGGCATCGTCCCCACGAAGGAGATCGTGGAGATGATGAATCAAGTGTCGACAGTGGAGCGCCCTCGACGGCGCGAGTACAGCGCAGAGTTCAAGGCCGCGCGCTTACGCCCAGGGCACAAGCCAGCCAGGTCTTGCCGCAACCGGTGGCACCGGTCAGCAGCACATTGTGGCCATGGCGCAGCCAGTCGCCGCCGACCAGGGAGGCGATGACCTCGCGACTCAAGCCGCGATTGCTTCTCCAGTCTGACCTGCCCGGTTTCTCCGAAACACTAATTTCTAGGAAGACGGCTCCCATCCGAAGAGGAGCCCATGAAAAAGAGTCGATTCACAGAAGAGAAAATGGTCACGATCCTGCGTGAAGCGGATCGCACCACGGTGGCCGAAGCCGCCAAGAAACACAAGG
>NZ_FOKZ01000037.1 GCF_900112285.1 Polaromonas sp. OV174
AGTCTGGCGAACGTTGGACAAATGGTTGCGCCACCGCCTGAGGGCGATCCAGCTGTGGCATTGGAAGCGGCCGAGGACGATTTACCGGGGGCTTAAGGCGATGGGTGCCAGCGAAGACGTTGCCAAGCAGGTGGCGGGAAACTGCCACCGTTGGTGGCGCAACAGCAATGGGGTCATCAAGATCGTGCTGACGATTGCGTACTTCAATGGGCTGGGGGTGCCAAGACTGTCCTGACCTCAAGCGCTCGAACCGCCCGGTGCGGACCCGCATGCCGGGTGGTGTGGCAGGGGTGCCTCCAAGAATGGAGGCCCCCTATGCCGATGTGACCTGAAACCTTGGGTTTCAGGCCGCTGCGAGCCAGTAACCGGCGTTGAACGGACTGCTCATGCGCAACGCCAATGGCGACACATCTAGCAGTTTGTCGGTCGGCATGGGTTCATCGCCTTCCGAAATTACTTGCAGGGCCTCATTCGCCCGATCCCCTTGGCCAATGTCTGGGGAGCGGGCTACAGAAAAGAATAAAAGCATCTGAACGGTATCTTGCGATCCGCCCAGTAATCCGCGGCATCCCTGAAGATGTCCAGTAGTTGCTCTCTGGCCTCTTTGTCAAACTTGGCATGGGCCGGAATCTGCTCGAGTACGACGATGAAGCCGGGCTGCGGGCCTGATTTATGCACCAGATCTGTCATGCAGTCGTACAAGGCATCGAAATTCTTGCCGAAGTGCGCCGGAAAGGTGTATTGCGCGGCAATCATGTCCAGCACGTCCTGTTTGTTCTGGGCATTGCCCAGGTTGGCATACAGAAAATGCTGGTTCAATTGCGTCGCGGCGTCCTGTAACTCGGGCACGCGGAAGGCACGTATGGACTGCACAATATTGGGCCGCACGCCCTTTAATGGCGTTTCGTTGTCCTTACGAAGTGGTGTTTCCATCTCCGCTTCTCTTTCTCTTAGGTCAAAAGTCAAAATAACAACCACAGTTCGGTTTATTGAACGATTTTGCGAAAACTCGCATAGTGATCGCCGGTGTAGTAACAGGCATCGGGCGTTGCGGGTTTCAAGCCGCCACAAACAATGCGCCTAGCCCCGCGGCTACGCTCCCCAGGTGTCCTGACGGTGTATTCACGGTAGTAATCACGTGCGCTGGCGGGAAGAAGTCGTTCCCGATTGCGAAATACCACGCCGTCCTTGTCATGCTTGAACGGCCCACCTTGGTAAATCAGCGTCATCATGCTGCGTCCTTGAGGGGGCAACTGGGCGACGGTCATGGTGTCTGCCTGAGACAGCGCCTGCGGCGCTTTGGCTTGCACCGCATCGGTGCTCAAGCCGCTCAGGCTGGCCACCAAGACCAGCAACATCGTTGCACCACCTTTGTGCCAACGCCCCCACACATTTCGCAGCATGAAAAATACCTTTCTTGAACTCAGAATTAAATCCCATTCTTTCGGGTTAACCCTTAAATTTCAAGAGAGGTAGTTTGCCCCATGTCGACAAAAAACGCAAGTGCCTGCTGAAAATTCAGGCATGAAAAACAGGGGGAAACCCCCTATAAAGTTAGTACTGGCTAGCGAGCAGAGGCTTATCGTGCGGCATTGGCATCCGCAACGGTCAGTGCTGTCATATTGACAATACGGCGCACCGTGGCGGTCGCTGTCAGGATGTGCATGGGCTTGTCGGCTCCCAGCAGCACGGGGCCTATGGCAATGTTGCCGCCGGCGGCCGTCTTCAGCAGGTTGTAGGAGATATTGGCGGCGTCGATATTTGGCAGTACCAGCAGATTGGCTTGGCCGGCCAGTGTGCTGTTGGGCATGATCAGGCTGCGGGCGCCAGCGTCCAGCGCCATGTCGCCGTGCATTTCGCCATCGACCTCCAGCCAGGGCGCTTGTTCGCGCAGCAATTCAAGGGTGCGGCGCATTTTCAGGGCGCTGGGCTGCTCCGACGAACCGAAGTTGGAATGCGACAACAGGGCGACCTTGGGCTTGATGCCAAAACGCATCATTTCTTCGGCGGCCAGCATGGTGATCTCCACCAGTTGCTCGGCCGTCGGATCGTAGTTGACGTGAGTATCGAGCAGAAACACCTGGCGGCCGGGGAGAAGCAGGCCGTTCATGCAGGCATAGGTGTTCACGCCTTCGCGCTTGCCTATCACCTGATTCAGGTAGTTCAGGTGGTGAGCGGTGGTGCCCCAGGTGCCGCAAATCAGGCCGTCCACATCGCCCTTGTGCAGCAGCATGCCGGCAATCAGGGTCAGGCGGCGGCGCATTTCGATCTTGGCCATCTGCACCGTCACGCCGCGGCGTTCCGTCATGCGGTGATAGGTTTGCCAGAAGTCGCGGTAGCGATGGTCCTGCTCGACATTGACCACGTCGTAATCGAGTTCTTCCTTCAGGCGCAGGCCGAATTTCTCAATGCGCTGGGCAATGATGGCAGGCCGTCCTATGAGTGTGGGTCGGGCCAAGCCCTCGTCCACCACGATCTGGCAGGCCCGCAGCACGCGCTCCTCCTCGCCTTCGGCGTAGGCCACGCGCTTGCGGGCGGCAACCTTGGCGGCCGTGAAAATCGGCTTCATGAGGTTGCCCGAGGCGTAGACAAAGCTCTGCAGCCGCTCGCGGTAGGCGTCCATGTTCTGGATGGGCCGCAGGGCCACGCCGCTGTCGGCTGCGGCTTGTGCCACGGCAGGCGCAATCTTCATCATCAGGCGTGGGTCGAAAGGCTTGGGGATCAGATATTCGGGTCCGAACACCAGTTTTTCACCGACGTAGGCGGCGGCCACCACTTCGCTTTGTTCGGCCTGAGCCAGCTCGGCAATCGCATGTACGGCGGCGATTTCCATTTCGACGGTGATGGTCGATGCGCCGGCATCCAGGGCGCCGCGAAAAATATAGGGGAAGCACAGGACGTTGTTGACCTGATTTGGGTAATCCGTTCGACCTGTCGCCATGATGGCGTCATCGCGCACCAACTTGACGTCTTCTGGCGTGATTTCCGGATTGGGGTTGGCCAGTGCAAAAATAATGGGCCGCGCTGCCATCTTTTTGACCATTTCGGGCTTGAGCACACCGCCGGCCGAAAGGCCCAGGAAGATGTCCGCGCCTTCGATGATTTCGCTCAAGCTACGGGCCGAGGTTTTCTGGGCAAACTGGATCTTGTCTTCATCCATCAACTCGGTACGGCCTTCATAGACTACGCCGGCCAGGTCGGTGACGAAAATATTTTCGCGCGGAATGCCGAGCTTGAGCAGCAGGCTCAGGCAGGCCAATGCGGCCGCGCCAGCGCCCGAGGTCACCAGTTTGACCTTGGCTGGATCCTTGCCGGCGACCTTCATGGCGTTTAGCATGGCGGCACCCACGGTAATTGCCGTGCCATGCTGGTCGTCGTGGAACACCGGGATCTTCATGCGTTTGCGCAGCTCGCGCTCCACATAAAAGCAGTCCGGTGCCTTGATGTCTTCCAGGTTGATGGCGCCAAAGGTCGGCTCCAGCGATGCAATGATATCTACCAGCTTGGCTGGGTCTTTCTCGTCGATCTCGATGTCAAACACGTCAACGCCTGCGAACTTCTTGAACAGCACGCCCTTGCCCTCCATCACCGGCTTGGAGGCCAGCGGGCCGATGTCGCCCAGACCCAGCACTGCTGTGCCGTTGGTGATCACGGCCACCAGGTTTCCGCGGCTGGTGTACTTGAACGCGGCGTTCGGATCCTTGACGATCTCCTCGCAGGGGGCGGCCACACCGGGCGAATAGGCCAGGGCCAGATCGCGCTGGTTGGTGAGCTGCTTGGTCGCTGCAATCGCCACCTTGCCGGGCGTCGGAAACTCATGATATTCAAGGGCGGCGCGGCGCAGTTCGGCGCGCTTTTCTTCACGGTTGTCAGGCGTCACGGCGGATGGTGTCTGCATTGATTAGGTCTCCTGGCTAGAACGGTCAGTATGGCCGTCGATTCTTGGTCAAAGGTCTGCGATTGTAGGCCGCTAAAAGGGGGAAACCCTAGTCAGTAGAAGTACGCAAAACAGGTGAAGTGCTTTTGACTTTTTAGACGCTATGCTGCGGGCTCCAAGCCTTTCTACAGGCAGGCTGCAGTTGTGTTTGATAGGGCTTTAATTGGGTGATGATGGTGATTTTTAAAGGAAGATGGGCGAATGTTGTGGCGATAGTCTGGGTCTGCTGTGGCCAGCTCAGTCCAGCTTTGACGATTGCGCCATGCCAGACTGGCTTTCCGGCCCCTTGGGGGTAAAGGCCGTCTGCACTGCCGACTGCACGATTTTCCAGACGCATTCGGCCAAGGGCGAAAGCACCCGGTTGCGACGGCGCACCAGCATGATGTTTCGCTGAACGCGCGGGGTCAATGTCCGTAGTGCCAGTTGCGGCAGTTCGGAAGACAGGGCGGCCAATGCCGGCATCACGCTGATGCCTATGCCGGCCTCCACCATGCGAAAAACCGTGGTTGGATGGCCAAGCTCCTGCTTGACATGGCAGCTTGCCCCCTGGCTGGCCAGGGCCTCATCAATCAGGCGGCGACTGCCCGAGGCATGGTCCAGCAGTACCAGGGCCTCGCCATCGAGTGCGCTCCAGCGCACACTCCGGCTTTTGGCGAGTGCGTGCCGACGAGGCGTGACCAGCACGAAAGGGTCGCTCAGAATGGTTTCGCAATACAGGTCTTCGGTGGATTGAGGTTCGATCACGACGCCGAAATCGACTTCACCGCTGCGCACGCTGGCCAGCACATCTTGCTGAATCCGGTCCAGCAGCAGGAACTGGATGCCGGGCGCCTGCTGCGCGCAGGCGGCAATGCAGGATGGCATCAGGTTTGCCGATAGCGTCGGGCTGCTGGCCACGCGCACCTTGCCTTCCCGCGCGCTGGCCAGCCCGGCGACATCCTGCAGGGTTTGGTCCAGATCTTCGAGAACCCGCGCCAGCCTGGCCGCCAGCGAATGACCCGCTTCAGTCAGAACCACCTCGCGCGTGGTGCGGTCCAGCAACTTCAGGCCAAGCCGGGATTCGAGCTCCAGGATGGCGCGACTCACGGCGGGCTGAGTGAGTCCCAGCTCATCGCCGGCGCGGCTGAAGTTGCGTCCTTGCGCAATGAAGAGAAAAACCCGTAGCTGGCGCAGCGTGACATTCATGCATTGGAATCATATATCTATCAGATAAATCCATTTCTCTTTTGAGCCGGCAGGCGGTCCAATCCCCTGCATGACTCGTCCAAACTATCTTCCCGACAACTTCACCCTCGCCCTGGTGGCGGTCGTCACGCTCGCCAGCGTGCTGCCCGCCAGCGGCGGCGTGGCCCAATTTTTCGAGCGCCTGACCGCTGTGGCGATAGGCCTGCTGTTTTTTCTGCATGGAGCCAAGCTGTCACGCGAGGCCATTCTGGCGGGCATCATGCATTGGCGGCTGCATCTGCTGGTGTTTGCCAGCACCTTTGTCATGTTTCCCGTGCTCGGCCTGCTGCTGCGCCCTCTTCTTAGCCCCTTGGTCACGCCCGCGCTGTACACCGGTGTGCTGTATTTGTGCGTGCTGCCGGCCACGGTGCAGTCGGCCATCGCGCTCACCTCGATGGCGCGCGGCAATATCCCGGCGGCGATCTGCAGCGCGTCCGCTTCCACCTTGCTCGGCGTCTTTATCACGCCCATTCTGGTCAATCTGATCGTCTTGCCGGGCGGCGGCGCCGGCTCGTCCTTTGACTCGATAGGGCGGATTCTGCTGCAGCTGATGCTGCCCTTTGCCCTAGGCCATTTGCTGCGCCCCTGGGTCGGCGCCTGGGTCAAGCGCCGGGCTGCGGCACTGAAGTTCGTCGACCAGGGTTCGATTCTTCTGGTCGTGTTCACGGCATTTAGCGCGGCGGTGATCGAGGGCCTGTGGAAACAGGTGTCGGTGCGCGACCTGGCCGGCCTGCTGGTGGTGTGCGCCATCTTGCTGGGTCTGGCCCTGAGTAGCACCGTCTGGATGGCGCGCCGCATGGGATTCAACAAGGAGGATGAAATCACCATGGTGTTTTGCGGCTCCAAGAAAAGCCTGGCGAGCGGAATTCCCATGGCCAAGGTGCTGTTCGCCTCGCATGCCGTGGGGGCGCTGGTGCTGCCTTTGATGGTGTTTCACCAGATGCAGCTGATGGTGTGCGCCGTGCTGGCGCAGCGCTATGGGCGTCGCCAGGACCAAGATGACATGCCCGCGCCTGCGGTGGTGGCCAATCAGGCGAAGTCATGATGGCCTGAAGTGGCCCAGTCATAGGGATGGTGGCCATCCCGCTCCATCCTTTTCTGAGGCCGCCGAACTTGGCGGCCCAGACGCTTGTAGCCAGGCCGCATGGCCGTCGCGCTTGGCGCATTAAATATTCAAGCAAATATGGCAGCTGGCCCGCATGTCTACTGCGCTGCCAGCTATAAATAAGATAGTAAAAATGGCCCCGGCCTTGGCGCAGGGCTGGGCCATCTTGTGGCCTGCGCGCCGGCCTTGCCGGCTGAACGGGCTTGTTGCCGCCCGTCCTGGCGCTAACTGCAGCCAGTCATCGCCCCTGTTTTGAGGGTGCATCCTCGCGCAACCGCAAGCATCTTTTTCCGGCACCAGATTGAGGCAAGTCGCACCAAATTGGCTTGGTTAAACAAAAAATCATGCCTTGGTTGCCAAAGTATTCTGTCGGAAATAAAAAATTCTTCTTTTCGTCCTTGAACTCAGTGACTTCTAAGGTGGCATCGAATTGAATTTGTAAATATTTATATAAATCAATGGCTTAGTTCGTACATTGCGTTGCGTTTATGCCGTCAGCAAAGAGTCAGGATGCAGAATTTTAAGCACTTTCATCTTTTAAGCCATAGGGTTTACATGGATTGGCGTGCTTTGTGCATAGTGAAGTTGGTTCAACCAGTGGTGCAACTGGTTAATACGGTTGACCTATTGGTTGGTTGGTGGTTGAATTAACCATGATTTTTCCATTTACTTCGATTTGATCTTAAGGAGCACTGATGACAAGCACTGTTGCCGAGCAGGTGATGCAAACGGGCCGAGCAGAAGAATTGGCGGCGATGTATGAGCAGATCAACACCAAGAACATGTTTCCGTTCTGGGCCAAGCGCGCGGATGTGGAGCACGATGACATCAAGCAATTGATGGAGGGTGTGAAGGCCATTCCCTTTCAGTGGAGTTTCAAGCGTGATCTGGAGCCCTTGATCCAGCAGTCGGCCCGCCTCATCACCCATGCAGATTCGGATCGACGTTCGCTGGTGCTTGTCAATCCTGGGTTGAAGCCTAAACGCGCAACGGTGTCCACCCTTTACACCGCTTATCGCCTGAACGATCCCAATGAGGTGATGCCGCCGCACCGGCATACCGCCAGCGCGATTCGGCTGGGCCTGACCGGGCAGCAGAATTTCACCGGCGTGGAGGGTGAAGACATTGTTTTTGGTCATGGCGACCTGGTACTCACGCCGCGCGACACCTGGCACAACCATGGCAACGTCGGCTCCGAACCGGCCATCAACTTGTCGGTGCTGGACTATCCCCTGGTGGAAACGCTCAACGCCTTGCAGTTTGAGCACGATTACAAGGAAGACGGTCAGCTGAAGAAGAAGCAGACGGCGCGTTTCTCCTCGGACTACTCCGCGCGCATGTACGGCTCCGGCGGCCTGACGCCGCGATTCATCGACCACCGCCGCGGCGTGGGTGGCTCGTCGCCGGTGTACGTGTACCGCTATGAAGCGATTCGCGAGCTGCTGGAACGCAACAAGGACTGGGACGGCAATCCTTACGAAGGTTTGCAGGTGGAGTACACCGACCCCGTCCGTGGCGGGCCTGTCTACAAGACCATGACCTTCTTCATGCAGATGTTGCGGCCCGGTGAGCGCACGCTGCCGCTGAAGCAGACGGCCAGCTTGCTGGTGTCTCCGCTGGAGGGCAAGGGCCAATGCATCGTCGACGGCCAGACCTTTGACTTCGAACCCTTTGACACGATTGCCGTGCCTGGCAACAGCTGGATGGAACTGGTGAACACCAGCGCCACCGAGCCTGTCATCTTGTTCATTGCAAGTGATGAAAACGTGCTCGATGCTTTCGGTTTGCTGCAGCGCTTTGGCAAAACAGCCGGCGGCGAAGTCGTTCGACTGGTCTAAGGGGATCACTTGGCCCGCGCATCAAACACTCGCCTGCTTAGTCATGTGGACTGCCCTGGCGGCGGCCAGGTCTGGGTCGACAAAAACATCATGTATGTCTCGCACATGCGGCCGCCCGATGGCACGTCTATCTATGACGTGTCCGATCCGCGTCACCCGCGCCTGCTGTGCCGCATGGATGTACCTATGGGTTGGCACTCGCACAAGGTCAGGGCCCAGGATGGTCTGATGGTCGTCAACTACGAAAAATTTCGTGAAGGTGCACCGGACTTTGGTGGCGGGCTGGGGATCTTCGACATCTCCAATCCTTCCAAGCCGCAGTTGATCAACAAGTGGCAGGCCAGCAGCCAGGGCGGCGGCGTGCATCGCTTCAGCTTCGATGGCCGCTATGCCTATATCTCGCCAACAGCGGATGGCTATGTCGGCAACATCATGAAGATCCTCGACCTGGCCAATCCGGCCAAGCCCGAGGAAGTCTCCAGCTGGTGGATTCCGGGGCAGCACATTGCCGGCGGGGAAGAGTATCTGTGGGATGACTTTGTGATGCCGCGTTGCCACCATCCGCTGCGCCTGGGTGACCGGCTGTATGTGTCGTACTGGCATCACGGCTTTTTCATTCTGGACATCTCGGACATGTCCCGGCCCAAGCTGGTGTCTTCGGTCAACAGCAGCCCGGCGCATCCGCACCCCACGCATACGGCCATGCCGATTCCCTGGCTTCTCAAGGAGCGCAACATTTTGCTGGTGGCTGACGAAGATGTCGCCAAGCTGCGTCCCAGTGCGCCGGCTTTCAGTTGGATCTACGACATCACCGACGAGCGCCAGCCCATGCCTATCTCGACCTTCCAGGTGGAAGGTATAGATATCGACGGCCGGCCGCAGGAAATGATGACGGGCTGCCACCAGCCATCGGAAAAGATCTTCAACAACATCGTTCCCTACGCCTGGTTTGCGCAGGGCCTGCGCCTGGTCGATATTTCCGACCCCTTCCGCCCCAAGGAAGTGGGCTTTTACGAGCCTGACGTGCCCAGCGGTTGCGCCAGGGTCTCCTCCAACGACGTGACGATGGATGAGCGCGGGATTGTCTACCTGCTGGATAGACAGCATGGGCTGGACATCATCGAATGCTTTCCCAAATAAGGCCTCGCGTCACTTATTCAAAGAGATAACACCATGAGTCAAAACAACGTTCAGGTCTTCGGCACGAAGAACCCCAACCTTCCGTTTCACCCCGCCATTCGCGCCGGCGACTTTGTCTTTTTGTCGGGCCAGGTGGCCAAGGACGAAAACGGCAAGATGGTCACCGGCTCCATCGAGGATGAAACGCACGCCACCATCAAGGCTTGCGAACGCATTCTTGCGCTGGCTGGCTGCACGCTGGATGACGTCGTGAAGGCGACGGTCTTTCTGGAAGACGGCCGCGACTTCGGTCGCTACAACGGCGTCTTCAAGGAGTATTTTCCCGAAGGCCGCCTGGCACGCTCCACCGTGGAGGCGCGCGCCGTCATCACCACGCGCATCGAAATTGAAATGATGGCCTACAAGCCACTCGAAAAATAAGCTCTCCTCTCCTTCCAACCTTATCCATATCAAAGGAAACCTCATGTACCAATTGCTAGGCCGCGCCACTTCGGGCAATGTTCAAAAAGTCATTTTTCTGCTGGAAGAACTGAATCTTCCTTATGAGCGTCTTGACTACGGTCGCCAGTTCGAGAACACCGTGACGCCGGCCTACCTGGCGCTCAATCCGACACAAAAAGTGCCGACCCTGGTGGACGGTGAACTGTCGATCTGGGAATCCCACACCATTCTTCGCTACCTGGCCGCCAAGGAAAAGTCGGCCCTGTTACCAACCGACCTGGCCGCCCGCACGCAGGTCGAGCGCTGGATGGACTGGCTGTTGGCCCAGCTCAACTCGGCCTACCTCGGCGGTTTTCGTGATGCCAAGAAGCCTGAGGCTGAGCGTGCTGCCGATACCGCCAAGAATTTGACGACGGAACTCACCATTCTTGAAAAGCAGCTGGCGAAAAACGATTGGGTTGCCGGCAGTGAGTTCAGCCTGGCAGACATCGCTCTGGGCTCCATCGTCAAGCGTTGCGTGGCCTTCCCCTTCAATCTTCCAGCCATGCCGCACATTGCTGCGTGGCTCGAAAAGCTGAACGCCCGCGACTCCTTCAAGAAGGCCACGGCGGCAGGCTGAGCGGCCTGACGCCCATCTCCAGGATCTCATCATGCGTGTCTTGCCCGAAACCACGATGCCTCTATCTACCTCCCCGTTGACTGACAACGCCCAGCCCCATATCCGGGCCAGCGGCGTTGCGGTCGACTTCACGCATGCCGGTCAGACCAACCGCGTGCTGCACAACATCAACCTGTCCATTGAGCGCGGCGGTTTCGTCTCGCTCATCGGACCCTCCGGCTGCGGTAAGAGCACCTTGCTGAAGGTGCTGGCGGGCTTGGTGCCACCGACCGAGGGGGAGGTGAGCGTGGCCGGCGTGGCGCCCGCTGAAGCGGCGCGCCAGCGTCGCATTGGCCTGGTATTTCAGGAAGCCGCATTGATGCCCTGGAAAAATTCTTTGGACAACGTCAAGGTGCTCATGGAGATCGCCTACAAGGACAAGTCCAAAGAAGAGATTACCGAGCGCGCCGCAGCCATGCTGCGCATGGTCGGTCTGGAGAAGGCGGCGCTCAAGCTGCCTTCCCAACTCTCTGGCGGCATGCGCCAACGGGTGGCCATTGCACGGGCCCTGGCCATGGACCCGGAAGTCCTGATGATGGATGAGCCCTTCGGCGCACTGGATGCCATCACGCGGGAAGAGATGAGCGAGTTCTTGCTGGAGGTGTGGCGCAGCACCGGGAAAACCATTGTGTTTGTCACCCATTCCATCGATGAAGCCGTTTTCCTGTCGAAAAACGTGCAGGTGATGGCCACCGGTCCGGCTCGGATTATTGAGTCCATGCCCATTGGCCTGCCTTATCCGCGTGTCGAGGACACCTATTCCCTGCCTGAATTCGCTGTGGCCTCGGGTCGCTTGCGCAGGCTTCTCAAAGAAGGTCACGGACAGAAAGCCACATCATGAGCAGCGCAGTCATCACCCCTTCCACCTCTAAAGCCAAGGCCGGCAGCGGCCGTTTGGCCCGCTGGTTTGCTGCCGCTTCGCCGGCCATCTTCCTGTCGGTGGCGACGCTGATTGTCTGGGAGCTCATTTCCCGGGTTTTTCAGTTGCCCGAGTTTGTCCTGCCGGCGCCTTCATCGATCGGAAAGATTTTCATCACGCGCCAGGGAGCGCTGATGCAGGCGGCCTGGGTCACCGCAGAGGAAATCCTGTATGGCTTCATCCTGTCCACTCTTGTGGGCATGCTGATTGCCGTGGCGATTGCGCGCTTCGAGCGCATGGGGCGCGCTGTCTACCCCCTGATGGTGCTGTTTCAGAACGTGCCGAAAATAGCCTTGGCACCTTTGTTCATTCTGTGGTTTGGCTATGACCTGGCGCCCAAGATCCTGTTGATCGTGGTGATGGCGTTTTTCCCGGTGGCCTTGAACATGCTGGTGGGTCTGCAAGCGGCTGATCCCAACCTCGTCACCCTGATGCGCACCGTGGGCGCATCACGTACCGAGATCCTCTGGCGCGTACAGATTCCACATTCGCTGCCGTCCTTGATGTCGGGGATCAAGATCGCGATCACGCTCAGCGTCATAGGCGCCATCGTGGGTGAGTTTGCCGGTGCTTCCGCCGGGCTGGGCTACCTGATCCAGTTTGCTTCCACGCAAATGGAAACAGCGCTGGTGTTTGCGGCGCTGATCCAGATCTCTTTGCTGGGCATGTTTTTCTACTACGCCGTGGAAATCATCGAAAGCAAATACATCTACTGGACGCCCAAGATCTGATTCTTGTTTGCGGTTTTCCCTGGTTTTCCATGAAGTGTTTTTTGTCGATTTTTTGATTTATTTTGAAAGGACGAAAGTCGTGAAAGCTACCTCCAAGTTTCTGCGCTGTTTGATCGGTGCCGGTGTTGCCATGCTGATGTCTTCAGGCTCGTTTGCCCAGAAGCTCGATGATGTTTCCGTTCAACTGGACTATGTGGTTCGCTCTGACCATGCGATGTTTTTCGTAGCCAAGGAAAAAGGGTTTTTTGCTGAAAACGGGATTAATGTGACGGCCATTCGCAAGGGAACGGGTTCTACCGATGCCTTGCGCCTGGTGGCCAATGGCAATGCCGATTTTGGTTTTTCCGACTTGCCCACTTTGATGGTCGGTCGTGTGCAGACACTGCCAGTGGTGGCGCTGGCTGCCGTCAATCAGAAAAGTCCGATGGCGATGCTTTCGGTCAAGTCGCGCAAGCCCATTTCCACGCCGGCCGATCTCAAGGGCATGAATATCGGCGTGCACTCGTCCGGTTCCACCTATATTTTTCTGAAGGCCTTCCTGGCCGCCAACGGCATGTCGCTGGCTGACATCAAGCAAAGCACGGTCGCTCCTCCGTATGAGAGCTTCCTGTTGCTGGGGCGTGTGGATGCCGTTCCAGGCTATATCAATGCTGAAGTGCCCGAGCTGGAAGAAAAAGCCGGCGGTCCAGGTACCCTGTCCATCGTGCAAGGCTCGGACTTTGGCTATAACGCCTATGGGTCTGGCGTGTTCACGTCGGAAAAAATGATTGCCCAGAAGCCCGAACTCGTTCAGCGCTTCATGAATGCCTACCTCAAGGCCTTCGACTATGTTGCTGCCAATCCCAAAGAAGCGGTGGACATCATTGTCAAGCTCAATCCGGAATATGCCCCCAAGAGCGGCATGCTGACCAAGCAGCTGCAAACCAATCTGGCGCGCAGCTTCTTTAGTGATGCCACCAAGGAAAAGGGCCTGGGTTATATCGCTGCCCAGCAGTGGAAGTCAACCGCTGAAACTCTCATCGCTCAGGATGTTCTGCCCAAGACGGCCAGCCTGACCGCCGGCTATGACGCGCGCTTCCAGGAAGCCGCCAAGCCCACCCGTCGTTAACCCTTTGCAGCTATCACCAGAATGACCACTGAACGTAAAGCCACTGGACCCCAGACACCGGTCGTGCCCATCAATGACGGGCTGTTTTATGGGGGTGCCTGGCATGCACCGCTTGCTGCCGAATATCTCAATATCACGGAGCCCGGCAGTGGTCGTTTTCTGGGACGGGCGGCCATCGCTGGTGCGGCCGATGCCGACCGGGCGGTGGCCGCCGCAAAAGCCGGCTTCGCCGTCTGGCGTGACACGGCGCCGCTGGAGCGCGCTCGAATCATGAAGGGCGTGGCAGCCAAGTTGCGCCTGCATGCCGACGAGCTGGCCTTGCTCGATGCCGCCGATTGCGGCAACCCGGTCAAGGAGATGGCGGCGGACGTGATGACAGCTGCAGCCCTGTTCGACTACTTTGCCGGACTGGTGACAGAGATGAAAGGCTCATCGATTCCGATGGGCAGCAACGCCGTGAATTTTTCGGTGCGCGAGCCGCTCGGCGTGGTCGTGCGCATCGTGGCTTTCAACCACCCCTTCCTGTTTGCCGCTGGCAAGATGGCGGCGCCGCTGGCTGCCGGTAACGCCGTCATCATCAAGCCGCCCGAGCAGGCGCCTCTGTCGGCGATACGGCTGGCGGAACTCATTGGCGACATGCTGCCGCCAGGGGTGATCTCGATTCTTCCCGGTGGCCGTGAAGTCGGCGAGGCTCTGGTGGGCCATCGCGACGTGGCCATGATTGGTCTGGTCGGCAGCGTGCAGACCGGGCGCGCCGTGATGAAGCTGGCGGCAGAGCGTATCAAGCCCGTGCTGCTGGAGCTGGGGGGTAAAAACGCCTTGATCGCCTATCCCGACGTGGATGTCGATGAGGCGGCCACTGCCATTGTGGCCGGCATGAATTTCACCTGGTGCGGTCAGTCGTGCGGCTCTACCAGCCGCGCCTTTGTGCATGCCGATATCTACGAGCAGGTGATTGAGCGCGTGAGGCAGCAGTGCGCCAACTACGTTCCCGGTTTGCCGACCGATTACGCGACCAGCATGGGCGCCATCATCAGCCGGGCCCAGCATGAGCGGGTCATGGCTTTCATTGCGTCGGCCAAGCAGGACGGGGCACGGCTGGTGCATGGTGGCAAGGTGCCGGACAACCCGGCGCTGGCGCAAGGCTTTTACATCGAACCGACCGTTTTTGCCGATGTCAGCACCGACATGCGCATCGCCTCGGAGGAGATTTTTGGCCCGGTGCTGTCCATTTTGAAATGGAGCGACGAAGAGGACTTGCTGCGTGATGTCAATGGCGTGGACTATGGCCTGACCTGTGCCATCTGGACCAATGACCTGGAAAAAGCCCACCGCATGGCGCAGCGCGTGCAGGCCGGCTTTGTCTGGATCAATGAGGTCGGGCGCCACTTCCTGGGTGCGCCGTTTGGCGGCGTGAAACAGTCTGGCATAGGCCGTGAAGAATGTCTGGCCGAACTGCTTTCCTTCACCTCGGAGAAGAACATCCATGTCAGCTTGCGGCGCGTTGCCGCCAAGCGCTGAGGCCGCTATGCAAGAGACATACGACTACGTGATTGTGGGTGCCGGGTCTGCCGGCTGTACGCTGGCCAACCGGCTCAGCGAAGATCCAGGCGTCATGGTTTTGCTGCTAGAAGCCGGTGGTTGGGATCGTGATCCCTGGATCAAGATACCCCTAGGCTGGGGCCAGATTCTGCAGAACCGCTTGCACGACTGGATGTACTACGCCGAACCCGAAGCCAATGTGGATGGACGCCGCGTCGAGTGCGCCCGTGGCAAGGTGGTGGGGGGATCTTCCTCCACCAATGCCATGGCCTATGTGCGTGGCAACCCCGGCGACTTCGATCGTTGGGCCAGCCGCTATGGCTTGCCGGGCTGGACTTACAAGCATGTCCTGCCCTACTTCAAGCGGCAGGAGAACTGGGAGCAGGGCGCCGGTGGCGAACGTGCTGCAGATGGCCCGGTCAACGTGCAGCGTTGCAAATACCAGGATCCGCTGATAGGCGCTTATGCCAATGCAGCCAAGGCGGCAGGCTACGGCTGGACCGAGGACTACAACACCTCTTCGCAGGAAGGCTTTAGTCACTTGCAGATGACGATTCGAAACGGCGCGCGCTGCAGCACGGCGGTGGCGTATTTGCGGCCAGCGCTGAAGCGCCCCAACCTCACGGTGAAGGTGAAGATTCTGGCTTCGCGCGTGACGCTGGAAAGCGGCAAGGCCACCGGGGTGGAATACCTGGAAAACGGCCAGAAAAAAGTGGCGCAGGCATCGCGCGAAGTGTTGCTGTGCAGTGGCGTGATCAATACGCCTCAGCTGCTGATGCTTTCGGGCATAGGCGATCCGGTCCAGCTTGCGGCGCACGGTATCAAGGTGAAGGTGCCGCTCAAGGGCGTGGGCGCCAACTTGCAGGATCACGTTTCCGTGGTGGTCATGTACGAACGCAAGAGCCCCGGACCTTTCCATCGCATGATGCGCATGGACCGCATTGCGCCTGCCATTGCCCAGGCTTACCTGGCCGGCACCGGTTTTGCCTCCGACATTCCCGGTGGCGTGGTTGGTTTTGCCAAGAGCGACCCGGAGCAGGAGGTCCCCGATCTGCAGGTGCTGCTGACGGCGGCGCCCTTGCCGGCCTGGCCTTATCTGTCGCCCTTCAAGAAGCCCTTCAAGGACGGCTTTGCCGTGCGCACCGTCCTGCTTCATCCGCAAAGCCGCGGCCGCATCGAACTGACGTCCAAAGACCCGGCCGCCGCGCCACGCATCTTCCAGAACTTTCTGGGTTGCGAAGCCGACTGGAAAGCCACACGTGCCGCGATTCGCATGGTTCGCAAGATCGCGCGCCAGTCGCCCCTGGCACCCTTTATTGGCCGTGAAGTGGCGCCCGGCCCGCAGGCCGAGAGCGACGAAGCCATAGATGCCTTCATTCGCAAGACCGCCATCACGGTGCACCATCCTGCGGGCACTTGCCGCATGGGCACCGTGGACGACCCCATGAGTGTGGTGGATGCCGAGTTGCGTGTGATCGGCGTGCAGGGCTTGCGCGTCGTCGATGCGTCGGTCATGCCCGACCTGACGTCTGGCAACATCAACGCGCCCGTCATCATGATTGCCGAAAAAGCGGCCGACCTGATCACCGGACGGCCTTTGTTGGCGCCGGCTGCCTGAGATGCTGATGCTGGACCGTTCATTGCGCCACCGCGTCCTGGTGACCCGCCCTATCGCGGAAGATGCCATGCGGCGTCTTGACACTTTTTTCGAGGTTGAAACCCGGCTGGACGACCGGGTGCCCGATGCCGATGAGCTGGTTCGCTGGCTAGCTGGCAAGGCCGGCGTGATTGCCGATTCGCGCTTTGTGTTCGACGCGCCGGTGGTGCAGCAATTGCCCATGCTCAAGGCGATCTGCAACCTCGATGCAGCGCATGACAACCTGGACCTTTCGCTGCTGACCCGTGCCGGCATACGGGCGACCAATACGCCGGAGCGAGGCAGTGCGGCACAGGCGCTGGAGGCCGCCAGCGAGCAGGCCTGGTTGATTCTGCATCGCCTGCTGCAGCAGCGGGTTCCCGAGGCGCAGGCACAAGGGCGCTACAGCGCCCAGTGGTCGCGCCGGGTCACTTTGGCCGCGCCCCTGAAAACGCTGGCGGTGGCATTTACGGTTGATGACGCCTTGAGCCAGGCGCTGGCATTGAGTGCGGCGGCCGAGCGTGCCAATGTCCTGATGCCACAAGGCAGCTCTGGTGGGAGTTCAAGTGCCGTCACGCGGCTTGACCGGGCGGCGCTTTGGCGCGATGCCGACGTGGTGGTGCTCGGTGGCGACTTGGCGGCAGCCCCGGTGAGCATGGCGGACATGGCGATGCTCAAGCCCTCGGCTGTGGTGCTCAATCTGGCCGGTGTGAATGCCCTTGCCCCCGAGGTATGGGACGACGCCGGACTGCGCGCGCGCATTGAAGGCGGTGCCGCACGGCCCGATGGTGGTGGGGTTCAGGCCGCGCCCGACTTGCAGAGCGCTGCACGGGTAACGGCGGAAAATTTGATCGCCGCCTTGGGCTTCGGTCGCAACGGCTGGCATCCAGCCCATCTGCTCAATCCCGACATTCTTTGTGATTCTTGCTGCTGAGCAGTGCCCCGGTTGCTCAGGAATTGTTGCTGACCGAGGGGTTGAGTGAGATCCGGTCCAGGATCTGGCACTGCACCATGTGCAAGTGGGCGCGCATGGCCTTTTCCGCGGCATCCGGATCACGCGCGGCGATGGCGGCGGCAATCACATGGTGCTCGGAATCCCGTTGCCGCAGGCGGGTTGCCGGTTGTGTACGGGTGCTTTGCTGAACGTGCAGGCGTGAATCCGCGCCTATCTGGCGCAGCAGGGCATAGATGTCTGCGGCCAGCGTGTTGCGTGTCGCCGCCGCAATGAGCCGGTGAAAGTTCAGATCGGCTTCTGCGCTTTCGGTTTCAGCCAGTGTGGTGGCCGCCTTTTCTATGCGTGCGATGTCAAGCGGTGTGGCCCGCAAGGCAGCCAATCGGGCCAGTATGGGCTCCAGCGCCAGCCGCAACTCGATCACCTCCAGTGGGTTGGTATCGCGCGCCAGCGCCGCACCGCCCCGTGCCAGGGCGGCATGCCGGCGTGGCGTGCCCGAGGCCAGTTCGCCCGAGGCGCGCAGCTGAAGCAGCGCCTTGCGCAAGGTATGGCGGTTGACGTTGAGCTCCTCGCCCAGAGCCCGCTCGGCGGGCAGTTTTTTCCCTTCGGCAATACGCTGCCTAAGGGTCTCGACAAGACCGTCAATATCGACCTTTTGGGCAGGTATACGGGAGATGTTATTCATGGCTACAAGTATATCTATCAAGTTGGTTGATGCGCTTGGTTACGGGTATGGTTGTAGTTTTTGGTTGTATTCTGACGTCAGAATGGGACGGGCTGCGTCATGCGGTGGTTGCATGGCGAGTCCCCACCTATACTTTTCGCATGCTGACAAATCCTTTCCCTGACGGCGAGATCTCTTGCGGGATTCGGCGCTATGGCGGCGAGTACCTCAGCCATGAACATGGGCACGCGCAAATCATGTTTGCCTTGCAAGGGCGCATGGAGCTGGAGATTGGCGGCCGTTCGGCGTTTGCTGATACGTCCTGCGGCATGGTCATTCCAGCCGGCGTGGCACACGGTTTTCTGGCCACGCAGGATCTGCGCATGTTCGTCATCGACCTGCCGGCGCAGGCCTGTGTAGCGCGGGTGCGGCGCTTTGCCGTGACACCGGCCTGCCGCAGCAGCTTGAGTCTGTCCGATGCCGGCTTGCAGCTGGCGCAGCTGCTTCAGGCGCCCACGGTGCAGGCCAGGCGCGGCATCGATCTGGCGCAGCTAGACGCCGCGCTGGAACGGGGTTTGCACGAGCCCTGGAGCACCGCCAGGGCTGCCAGGCTGTTCTTTTTGAGCCCCCAGCGTTTCCACGCCAGATTGCTGGAGTTGACCGGGCTGACGCCGCAGGCCTATCTGCGCTCGCGCCGGCTGGACCGGGCCGCCTGGCTGCTGAACAAAGGCCTGCCGCTGGAGACCGTGGCCCAGCAAGTGGGTTATGGCTCGGCCAGCGCGCTGAGCTTCGCGCTCAGGCGTGACCGCCAGCAGGGCGCCAGGCAGTTGCGCCGCTTGCCCTGAACCCCGAGTTCAGGCGTTGCTCGCAAGTTGCCGTGGCTGCCGGGCGCAAGATAGGCGCATGAAAAACCCTTCGCTGGCCGGTACGGCCATGGCGCTGGCGGCGGCGGCCCTGTGGGGCACCACCGGCACGGCACAGACCTTTGCCTCCTCACAAACCTCGCCCTACTGGATAGGCGCCTTGCGGCTGCTGATTGCCAGCCTGTTTTTTCTCGGCGTTGTGCTGCTCGGGCGATCGGATAAATCCTCCGGGCTATCGCAGCTGCGTTCGGCCTGGCGCTGGGTGTTGCTGGCGGGGCTTTGCATGGCCGCCTACAACCTGAGTTTTTTTGCCGGTGTCAGGGCCACCGGTGTGGCCAGTGGAACCGCTGTGGCCATAGGCAGCGGCCCAATCTGGGCCGGCTTGCTGCAATCCCTGATCTCCAGGCGGCCACCGCGCCCTTTCTGGTGGCTGGGAACGGCCCTGGCCATCGTGGGCGTGGGCCTGATGCTGCTGGGCAGCAGCGCGGGCGCCCGCTTTGATGCGCTCGGTCTGGGCCTGTGCCTGACGGCGGGCCTGTCTTATGCGAGTTACACCATTCTCAGCAAGCACCTGGTCGGCATCACCACACCGGAAATGGCGACCTGCTCCGTCTTTACCGTCGCGGCGCTGATCGCGCTGCCGGTGGCCGCGCTGGCCTCGGACAGTTTCAGCGCAACGCCGGTCACCTGGGCCATGGTGGGCTATCTGGGGCTGGCCGCCACCGGCATGTCCTACTTGCTGTTCAGTCATGCCTTGCGCCATATCTCGGTGGCCACCGGCGTCACGCTGACCCTGGCCGAGCCGGTGACGGCCTTTGTGCTGGCCATCATCGTGGTGGGCGAGCGGCCAGGACCGCTGGCGTTTGGCGGCCTGGCTTTGGTGCTGGCCGGCCTGCTGGTGGTGGTGGGGCTGGAAAACCGGCGGCGTTAGTATTTTTTGGCTGGTGTACTAGCCGTCAAGCATTGGCAAATCGTCCACGCAGGTAGGCGATGATTTTTTCCGAATCGTAAAGCCACTGGCTGTCGCCGGCGTGATCGGTAATTTTCAGGCAGGGCACCTTGGTCTGTCCGCCGCGCTGCAGCAACTCCTGCCGCTCAGGGCCTTCGGCTTGTGCGTCCAGTCGCTGGATAGTCAATGACAGGCGGCTGATTTCCTGCCTGACCTTGATGCAAAAAGGGCAGGTCTTGTATTGGTACAACACCAGCGACTGGCACTGCTGATTCACCTGCGTCTGCGCGGCCTGCGGGCGGCTCAGGCCTTTGGGCCGGGTGATGGCTTCCTTGAGCAGCAGCACCGGACCGAGGACCAGGCGCAGGGTTTTGAAGAAGAGTCGGATAAAAAATTTCATGGCCGATTTTAAGGTCGGCACGGTTTGGCACTGGCGCTGCAACCCGGCTCAGCCCCGCATCAGCGCCTCGATCTCGTCGGCCGCCACGGGGACCTCGCGTGTCAGCAGCTCGCAGCCCTTGGCGGTGATCAGCGCGTCGTCCTCTATGCGTATGCCTATGTTCCAGAATTCCTTGGGCACGTTTTTGGCCGGCCGCACGTAGATGCCTGGCTCTATGGTGGTCACCATGCCGGGCCGCAGGATGCGTGAGGGCTTGCGCATCACGCTTTGGCCGGTTGCGTCCTTTTCTTCGCGTGCCTTGCTGCCGGGCTCGCTGTAGTCGCCGCAGTCATGCACGTCCATGCCCATCCAGTGGCCGGTGCGGTGCATGTAGAACTGGCGGTAGGCGCCGGAGGCCAGCACGTCGTCGACCTTGCCGTGTTTGGCCTTGGGCAAAAGGCCGGTCTCCAGCATGCCTTCAATCAGCACGCGGGTGGCGGCTTCGTGCGGGTCGTTGAAGCGCTTGCCGGGGCGGGTCACGGCAATGGCCGCCTCTTGCGCCGCGTGCACGATGTCATAAAGGCGGCGCTGCGCCGGGCTGAAGGTACCGTCGGCCGGAAAGGTGCGCGTGATGTCGCTGGCATAGCCTTGCAGCTCGCAGCCGGCATCAATCAGGCAGAGCTGGCCGGCTTTCAGTTCGGTATCGCCGGCGCGGTAGTGCAGCACGCAGGCATTGGCGCCCGCCGCGACGATGCTGGTGTAGGCTGGAAATTCTGAGCCCTGGCGGCGGAACTCGTGCAGCAGTTCGGCGTCCAGGTGGTATTCGCGCAGCCCGCCCTTGACGCCGGCGCGCAGCATGGCCGCCGAGGCCTGCATGGCGCGCACATGGGCGGCGGCGGAAATCTTGCCGGCACGTCGCAGTATGGACACCTCTTGGCTGTCCTTGAACAGGCGCATCTCGTCGAGCAGCTTGCACAAGTCGTGCTGGCTGGTCGGGCATTCGGCGCCCTGGCGCACGCGGGCGCGCACCTGATCGAGCCAGCCGTCGACCTGGCTGCCCAGGCCTGGATGCGTGGCAAAGGGAAACCAGACGGCGTTCTGGTTGGCCAGCAACTCGGGCATTTTCTGGTTCAGCGCATCCACGCTGAAGGCCTCATCCACGCCCAGCTGCGCCGGTGCGGCTTTGGGCCCCAGGCGTATGCCATCCCAGATTTCGCGCTCCAGGTCCTTGGGTCGGCAAAACAGCGTGCTTTTGACGGTTTTGCCGCTGGCCTCTATCACCAGCCAGCCGCCCGGCTCGCTGAAACCGGTCAGGTAGTAAAAGTAGCTGTCGTGGCGATAGGGAAAGTCGCTGTCGCGGTTGCGCGGCACTTCCGGCGCGGTCGGCAGCAGGGCAATGCCACCGCCGGCGGCTTTCAGGGCGCGGCCAATGGCGGCGCGGCGTTTGGCGTAAACCGCCATGGTGTTTGGCGAGGTGCTCATGGTGAGGACTGCTTTCAGTTCGTGGGGATTTGATTGAGTTCGGCCAGCCGTGCCGGCGTGCCGACATCGGTCCAGGCGCCGGTGTAGATTTCGGCGCTGACCTGTTGCCTGTCCATCGCCGTGCGCAGCAGCGGCGCCAGCGGCGCGGCCAGACCTTGCGGGTTGCCAAAGGGCAGCGCGTCGAACAGCGCGCGCCGGTACAGGCCTATGGTGCTGTAGGTGTAGCGGGGAGCGGCGTCGTCGGCCGGCAGGTTGAGCGCCAGGCCGTCGGCACTCAGGCCGAAGTCGCCGTGCGGGTTGTGCGGCGGATTGGGCACCAGCCACAGGTGGGCGAGTTTGTCGCTGGCCATGAAGCGCTGGACTGCGGCTGGCGAAAATTCAAAGTCGGGCACAAACACATCGCCGGCCAGCACCCAGAAAACCTCGCCCAGCAGCGGCAGGGCGCGTGCAATGCCGCCCGCTGTTTCCAGTGCGCCGCCAAAGTCAGCGCCTTCGTGCGAGTATGAAATTGATAGCTTCTCGCTCCCGTCCTGCTTGGGCTGCAGGCCAAAATGGCTTGAAATTTCGGTGCCTAGCCAGGCGGTGTTGATGACCAGCTGGGAAAAGCCGCCACGTGCCAGCGCTTGGGCGTGCCAGTCAATCAGCGCCTTACCGCGTACTTTGAGCAGCGGCTTGGGGCAACTGTCGGTCAGCGGCCGCATGCGCTCGCCGCGACCGGCGGCCAGGATCATGGCTTTGATGAGGGAAGGGGTCATGTTGGGGCGCCGCGCGTGTGGGTTGCGCCAGTAGGCAGTCTTTGCATGAGCCGGACTTTAGAGCATTTGTTGCCGCCACTGCAGAGCAGCTCGCAAGAAGCGTGGCGGGCGGTGGCAAGCCGTCCTTGGCCAGTGCCCGGTAAAATAGCGGTTTACCCTGATTCCCGAACCTATCCGGAGCTTTGCCTGATGGCCAATAATGAAATGATGGCGAATGCGATACGCGCACTCGCGATGGACGCTGTACAACAAGCCAACTCCGGACATCCCGGCGCCCCCATGGGCATGGCCGACATGGCCGTCGCCCTCTGGGGTCAGCACCTCAAGCACAGCCCGCAAAACCCGCACTGGTTTGACCGCGACCGATTCGTGCTGAGCAACGGCCATGCGTCGATGCTGATGTATTCGGTGTTGCACCTGACCGGCTACAAGCTGCCTATCAGCGAACTCAAGAACTTCCGTCAGCTCGGCTCCAAAACGCCTGGCCATCCCGAAGTGGACGTCACGCCCGGCGTGGAAACCACCACCGGCCCGCTGGGCCAGGGCCTGACCAATGCCGTCGGCATGGCGCTGGCCGAAAAGCTGATGGCCAAGGAATTCAACCGCGAAGAGCACAAGGTGGTGGATCACCACACCTATGTCTTCATGGGCGATGGCTGCCTGATGGAAGGCATCAGCCACGAGGCCGCGGGCCTGGCCGGCGCCTGGAAGCTGAACAAGCTGATCGCGCTCTACGACGACAACGGTATTTCGATTGACGGCCAGGTCGCGCCCTGGTTCATCGACAACACGCCGCTGCGTTTTGCCGCCTACGGCTGGAATGTGATCGGCCCCATCGACGGCCACAATGCCGAGGCCGTTTCCGCTGCGATTGCCGAGGCCAAGCAGGTCGCGGACAAGCCCACGCTGATCGTCTGCAAAACCCATATCGGCCAGGGTTCGCCGAATCGGGTTGACACCGCCAAGGCCCACGGCGAGCCCCTGGGCGCCGAAGAAATCAAGCTGACGCGTGAGGCCATCAACTGGTCGCACACGCCGTTCCAGATTCCCCAGGAAGCCTACGACGCCTGGGATTGCAAGGCCAAGGGCCTGGCGTTCGAAGCCGATTGGGACGCGAAATTTGCCGCCTACCAAACGGCCTACCCCGAACTGGCGGCAGAGTTTGTGCGCCGCATGAAGGGCGAGTTGCCCAAGAGCTTTGCGCAGCACGCCGTCGACACCGTGATTGGCGCGCACACCAAGGCCGAAACCGTGGCCTCGCGCAAGGCTTCGCAGCTGGCGCTGGAAGCCTTTACCGCCGGCCTGCCCGAGATGCTGGGCGGCTCGGCCGACCTGACCGGCTCCAACCTGACCAATACCAAGTCCACGCCCAACCTGCGCTTCGACATCAACGGCGAAGTGGTGCAGACCGAGATGGCCGACGGCGCCAAAATTGGCGGCCGCCACATCAACTACGGCGTGCGCGAATTCGGCATGGCTGCCATCATGAACGGCATCGCCCTGCATGGCGGTTTCATCCCTTACGGCGGCACCTTCCTGACCTTTAGCGACTACTCGCGCAACGCCATTCGCATGGCCGCGCTGATGAAGCTGCGCGTGGTTCATGTGTTCACGCACGATTCCATCGGCCTGGGCGAAGACGGCCCGACCCACCAGTCGATAGAGCATGCCGCCAGCCTGCGCCTGATCCCGAATCTGGATGTCTGGCGCCCGGCTGATACGGCCGAAACCGCTGTCGCCTGGGCCGTGGCCCTGCAAAACAAGCACAAGCCCACGGCTTTGTTGCTGAGCCGTCAGAACCTGCCTTATGCGCCCAAAGACGACCTGGGTGAAATCAGCAAGGGCGCATACGTGCTGGCCGAGCCGGCTGAAGTCGGCCTGAAGAAAAAGGCCCAGGCCGTGATCATCGCCACCGGCTCCGAAGTGCAGCTGGCCTTGAAGGCGCAAGAGTTGCTGGCCAGCCAGTACAAGATTGCCGTGCGCGTGGTCTCCATGCCTAGCAACACCACTTTCGACAAGCAGAAAACCGCTTACAAGTCCGAAGTCCTGCCCGAAGGCCTGCCGCGCATCGCGGTGGAAATGGGTGTGACCGATGGCTGGTGGAAATATGGCTGCGCCGCCGTGGTTGGCATCGACAGTTACGGCGAATCCGCGCCGGCACCGGTGCTGTTCAAACATTTCGGCTTCACGCCCGAAAATGTCGCCGATACCGTGCGCAAGGTGTTGATGAAAAAGTAATGCTGTTCGGGCGAAGTCGGCCGAATGGGGAAATTGACAGATTAACTTCAGGAGCTAAAGCAGATGACTATCAAGATGGGTATTAACGGCTTCGGCCGTATCGGCCGCAACGTGTTGCGCGCTGCCGTGCAGAACTTCAGCGACATCGAAATTGTCGCCATCAATGACCTGCTCGAGCCCGACTACCTCGCCTACATGTTGCAGTACGACTCGGTGCATGGCCGCTTCAAGGGCGATGTTTCGGTGGAAGGCAATACCCTCATCGTCAACGGCAAGAAAATCCGCCTGACGCAAGAGCGCGATCCTGCCAACCTGAAGTGGAACGAAGTCGGCGCCGACGTGGTGCTGGAAGCCACCGGCCTGTTCCTGGACAAGGCCTCGGGTGAAAAACACCTGGCCGCCGGCGCCAAAAAAGTCATCTTCTCGGCCCCGTCCAAAGACGACACCCCAATGTTTGTCTATGGCGTGAACGACAAGACCTACGCCGGCCAAGCCATCATCAGCAACGCCAGCTGCACCACCAACTGCCTGGCCCCCGTGGCCAAGGTGTTGAACGACAAGTGGGGCATCAAGCGTGGCCTGATGACCACCGTGCATGCAGCGACTGCCACGCAGAAAACCGTCGACGGCCCGTCGAACAAAGACTGGCGCGGCGGCCGCGGCATTCTGGAAAACATCATTCCATCGTCAACCGGTGCGGCCAAGGCGGTCGGCGTGGTGATTCCCGAGCTCAACAAAAAGCTGACCGGCATGTCTTTCCGCGTGCCGACCTCCGATGTGTCTGTGGTTGACCTGACCTGCGAATTGAACAGTGAAGCGACCTTGAAGGAAATCTGCGCCGAAATGAAAGCGCAGAGCGAAGGCGCACTCAAGGGCGTGCTGGGCTACACCGAAGACAAGGTGGTGGCCACCGACTTCCGTGGTGATACCCGCACCTCGATCTTTGACGCCGAAGCCAGCATTGCGCTGGACGGAACCTTCATCAAGATCGTGGCCTGGTACGACAACGAATGGGGCTACTCCAACAAGTGCCTGGAAATGGCACGCGTGGTGGCCGGCTAAGCCTGGGCAAGCGTTTTCGCTTGAATCAAAAAATGCGCCTTAGGGCGCGTTTTTTTTTGGTGCGCCCAGCATGGGCGCACACCTGCGGGTGCAAGTCCCGCCAGGAGCTGGTCACAGTGAATGAAGTGAAGCGCAACTGCGTGAGGGCGACCGAACGTGGGAAGGAAGCGTGGAGCGTAAATCGCGAGCCGATGAACAAGAACCGCATAGAAGGCGTTGCCAAGCAGGGCGAGCGGGCCAAAAACCGCAAAGCTCTTGTGACCAAGGCGAGGTGGCGTAGATGCGGCGGTTGTGCGATGAAGGTGTGCGTTCTTACCTGGGGAGATCTCGCCTCGTGGGTGAAAGCCCGACGGCTTTGCCGGAGCGAGA
>NZ_FOKZ01000038.1 GCF_900112285.1 Polaromonas sp. OV174
TAAAAAGCTCGACAAATGAAAAAGGGAACGTGTTGAACACGTTCCCTTTTTACCTTCCTTTGGCTTCGTCAGCTCTTAACTGACTGGCATTGACCCTTGGGTGGCCTTTTTTCATGCTGCGAGCAAGACTGGCTTAGTCGCGTTCGCCGCCCATGATGCCGAGCAGGGCCAGCAAGGCCTGGAACACGTTGAAAATGTCCAGGTACAGGGCCAGCGTGGCGCTGATGTAGTTGGTTTCGCCGCCGTCCAGAATCTGCTTCAGGTCATACAGCATGTAGGCGCTGAAAATACCGATCACGGCGACCGAGATGGCCATCATGCCGGCGGTCGAGCCGACAAACACATTGATGATGCCGCCCACCATGACCACCATGGCGCCGACAAACAGCCATTTGCCCATGCCGGAGATGTCGCGCTTGATCACGCTGGCCAGGGTGGCCATGACAAAGAAGACGCCGGCCGTGCCGCCCATGGCCGTCATGATCAGCTCGGAGCCGTTCTTGAAGCCCAGGATCATGCCAATCATGCGCGACAGCATCAGGCCCATGAAGAAGGTAAAGCCCAACAGCACCGGCACGCCTGCGGCCGAGTTCTTGGTTTTTTCAATCGCGTACATGAAGCCAAAGGCGCCGCCCAGGAAGACGATCATGCCGAGGCCGCCGGAGAGCGCACGGGTGACGCCTGTTGCCACGCCCAGCCAGGCGCCCAGCACCGTGGGCAGCAGGCTCAGAGCGAGCAGCCAGTAGGTGTTGCGCAGTACTTTGTTGCGCTGCTCGGCCGAGACCGCAGTGCGGCCATAGTCGAGTGTTTGAACGTTGTCAGTCATGTGCATCATCTCCATAGAGCCCGCGAAGGCGGGATTCATTAATGATTTTAGGGCGCAAGCGTGATTTTTCAATCAAACAGAGCGCCACACTCCTTACTATTTGTAAGGGTTATATAAGCTAATTTGCTGGCAATCAGCGTGCGGGGAGCGCTCAAATTTGCGTATGCTCGATGTCTTTGCCAATACAAACCTGTACCTATGAAATCAAAAGCCGTGCTTGAATTCGCCGACGTCAAAATCATCGCCGCCGCCGCCGAGGCCGAGGCCCTGAAGAACAACTGGGCCGTGACCATTGCCATCGTCGATGACGGCGGCCATCTGCTGCACCTGCAGCGCCTGGATGGCGCGCCACCGATCTCTTCGCACATTGCGCCCGCCAAGGCCAACACGGCTGCCATGGGGCGCCGCGAGAGCAAGATTTATGAAGACCTGATCAATGGCGGCCGCACCTCCTTCCTGTCCGCGCCTTACATCCAGGGCATGCTCGAAGGTGGTGTGCCCATCATGAAAGACGGCCAGTGCATTGGTGCTGTCGGCGTGAGCGGCGTGAAGTCGACGGAAGATGCGCAGATTGCGCGTGCCGGCATGGCGGCGATTGGCCTGTAATACCGGGTAATGTAGCCTCGTTTGAGCTGCAAAAAACCGACCTGAAGGTCGGTTTTTTCTTGCCCGTGGCATGGCGGCTGTTGTGCTGCAAGCCGCTATCTGTGAGTGGAAAAAAAGCCTGGCTAATCGACCCGAAAGAGTCCGTGGCTGGCTAAAAACGACCTTGGGTGCTTGGACACCCGGATCGCCCCACGATGAAACGGTTGCTTGAGCTTGGCGCTCTACTTGCTCAAATCTACTTGGTCAAAATCAGTTTGCCCATGCGCGTGGCCTGCAAGCGGTAGGTCGAGCCGTTGTGGCTGATTTCCACTGTTTTTTGTCCGCGCAAAATTTCGCTACTGCTAAGGCAGCCGGGCGAGGTGCTGGTGACATGACTGCCGACAGCGACCACTGGGTGATCAGCGGTGCGGGTGGGCAGACTCAGAGTGGCTGAATGTGGCGAAAGGGCGGACATGATGCTGAAACCTATTGGGTTTTGTTTATTAAATGATAACCATTCTCATTTAAAAGTCAAGCAAACTTGTCTTGTTACGCGTATTTTTTGTGCGCGTGGCTTGACGCCTGGACGGCGCTCTCGCGGAGCGCCTCCGGTTTAATGCTGGGGTTCGGTGATAAAGCCTATCTTGCGCAGGCCGGCTTGCTGCGCCGCTGCCATGGCTTGCGCCACGCGCTCGTAGCGAACCGCTTTGTCGCCGCGTATATGCAAGTCAGGCTGTGGCTCCAGGGTGGCCGCCAGCTTGAGCCGGGGTGCCAGATCTTCATCGGCAATCTTGGCCTCGTTGAGGAAGTAGCTACCCTCGGCATCCACGCTCAGGCGTATGGTTTCCGGCTTGGTGAGCTGCACCTCGTTGCTGGCACGAGGCAGGTCGATGTTGACCGAGTGTTTCATCACCGGCACGGTGATGATGAAGATGATGAGCAGCACCAGCATGACGTCAACCAGGGGCGTCATGTTGATCTCGTTCATCACCTCATCGCTGTCGTCCTGGGTTCCGAAAGCCATCTCAGTTGCCTTTTTTCATGGCCACGACATTGGCGCCGACTTGGCCGGTGACGCGGGCACCGGTGACGAAATAGGCGTGCAGGTCATGGGCGTAGCGGTTGAGCTTGCCGAGCACCGATTTGTTGCCGCGTATCAGGGCGTTGTAGCCCAGCACCGCGGGAATGGCCACGGCCAGGCCCAGTGCCGTCATGATCAGCGCTTCGCCGACGGGGCCGGCAACCTTGTCAATGCTGGACTGGCCGTTCAAGCCTATCGCCAGCAGGGCGTGGTAAATGCCCCAGACCGTGCCGAACAGGCCGACGAAAGGTGCGGTGGAGCCGACCGATGCCAGGATGGCCAGGCCCGACTGAATTTTTGCGGTGGTGTCGTCAATCGAGTTGCGCAGGCTGCGCGTCACCCAGTCGCTGACGTCCAGGTTGTCATGCAACTGGGGCTTGGTGTTGCCATCCTTGTGCAGCACATGGGCGGTGGCCTCGCGACCTTCCAGGGCCAGCACGCGGAAGGGGTTGCTCGGGTCTTTGCCGAATTTGGCCAGACCATCGGCGAAGTCGGCACTGTGCCAGAAGCTTTCCGTGGCCTTGGCCTGGCTGGAGAGGCGGCGCAGATCCAGCGCCTTGATAAGGATGACCATCCAGGAGGACAGTGACATGAGTAGCAGCAGCACGGCGACGCCCTTGGTGATGAGATCGCCTTGCGACCAGACGTTGGCGAGGCCGAATTGGGTTTCCATTTAACTACTCCAGAGAATTATTCGAGAACAAAATTGATGGGGACGTTGAACCACATTTCCTCGGCTACGCCACCGCGCTTGCCGGGAACATAGCGCCATTTGAGGACGGTATTCAGAGCGGCCTGGTCCAGTCGATCAAAGCCGCTGGACTGGCGAATTTCGGCCTTCTGGGGCACGCCATCAGCACCGATCAGCACGCGAAGGACGACCTTGCCTTGCTCGCCCAGGCGCTTGCTGAGTGGCGGGTAGGCCGGCTTGGGGTTTTGCAGGTAATCGGCATTGCTGGACGGCAGCTGCACGGCTGGCGGCGCAGGAGGGGCTGCGGGTGCAGCCGGTGCTGCGGGAGCTGCCGCCACCGGAGCGGCGGGCAGCGGCGGTGTCACGACACCTGTCGGTGCATTGGGTGAGGGCGTAGTGTCGGCAATGGCCAGTGGCTGCTGCTGCGGCTGTATCGGTGCCTTGGCTGGAGTCACGGTCTTTTTCTGGATCTTGGGTGTGGGCGGCGTCGGTGGCACTGGCTCCACCTTCGGCACGGGCAGCTCGATGAATTGCGCCAACACTTCGGCGGGCACCAGCAGTTCGGCGGTGCGCTTGAGCAGGCCGCTTTGCAGCGCCCAGATCAAGCCCACATGCAGTGCCACCACGACCAGGGCAATCGTGGCATTGCGGCTGAGTGCTGGGCGGGGCGGGCTGGCGGGCAGATAGGCGGAGGCTGAAAAGGTGCTGGCGTTCATCGAGTGATCGGTTATGGGGCGCATGGCCACTAGCGTGCCACAGGGCTTTGGTCAGGGATGGCGGCGAAATATCCAGCACGCAGAGCCGATCACCAGGATCAGGCTGACGGGAAGTGTCACGACTAGGCTTGAGAGCTGTTCCATGAGCTGCCTTCCGAGACGGGGGCGGCTAGCGTGATGTTGGCCGTCGGGCAGCTGCCACTGCATTGCGCCACCACATCACGGGCACAACCTTCGCATTGGCCGCACTGGGTGGCCACGCCAAGCTCGAACTGAATCTCGTCAAAGCCCATTCCGGCGCGGGCGTGGCGGGCAATTTCTCGGTCAGAGATGCGACGGCAAACACAGACGATCATGGTGGGCCTGACTGTTGAGTGGCTGATCAAAATTTAATCAGTGTGCCAATTATAAATACGAATCTGTCGCATTTGCAATCATGTCCGGTGAAATTTTAGGAGATCAGCCTGTGAATCCATGAAATAGGAATCAAAAAGGCCTGTAGGCCTTATGGCTCATGCGCAGAAAGCTACTGATTTAATAGCTGATATGGATCGCCCTAGGCCTTAGACCTCGGCCCACATGCGCAGCAAGTTGTGGTAGCAGCCTGTCAAGCGGACCACTTCCGGACTTTCCGGGCCGCCTACGGGGGCGCGCTCCAGGTCTTTCTGGCGTAGCGCGGTGATCGCCATGTCCATTTCATACAGCAGCCGGCGCTGGTCGTCCGAGCGGACCATGCTCTCTATCCAGAAAAAGCAGGCCAGGCGTTCGCCCCGCGTGACGGGTTCGACGCGATGCACCGACATGCCCGGGTACATCACCAGATCACCGGCCTCGAATTTGATGCGCTGCTCGCCATAGGTGTCCTGCACCACCAGCTCGCCGCCGTCATAGCTGGCTGGATCGCTCAGAAACAGCGTGCAGGAAATGTCGGTGCGCACATGGCGCGCCGTAGCGGCATGCGTGCGCACGGCGTTGTCGATGTGGTTGCCGAAATTGTTGGCCTCACCGCCATAACGGTTAAACAGCGGTGGGTACACCGATTTGGGCAGGGCGCCGGTCACAAACATCGGGTTGCGGGCCAGGGCCACGGAGACGATATGGCGCGCTTGTTGGGCTGCGGGCAGCTCTTCGGGCAGCTGCAGGTTGTTCTTGACAGCGCCGCTCTGGCTGCCCGCCGTGATGCGGCCATCGGCCCAGTCGGCGGTCAGGATCAGCTGGCGCACTTGTGCCAGTTCGTCGGGCTGAAGGGCTTGTTGAATGCGAAGCAGCATGGTGGTGATTTCCCAAGAAAAAAGGGCATCCCCGGCCTGGCAGGGATGCCCGAAGTTTAAAACGCAGTGGTTTAGAACTTGCTGGTCAGGGTCAGGCGCACGCTGCGCGCATCGCCAGGCGCGGCAAAGCCGCGGTACAGCGTGTTGTAGTAGACCTTGTCAAACAGGTTGTCGACGTTCAGCTTGAGGCTGCTTCCTTCGCTGATGCGGTATTCCACCAGGGCATCGGCCTTGACGTAACCGGGCGCACGGTTGGTGCTGGTGACGCTGTTGGCCGGCTTGTTCTGGCTGACGGCGGTGAAGCCGCCGCCTACGCGCCACTTGTCGCCGATGCGATAGGTGGTGAACAGGGTCGCCTGGCGGCTCGGGCTCAGGCCGGGGTTCTGGCCAACTTCCAACTGGCCCGCAGGGTTGGAGCCAGACTGGTCAATCACGGCCTTCAGGAAGCCCAGGCCTGCGAACACATCCCACTGTGGCGTGATGCGACCGGCGATCTCGAATTCGAGCGCATCGGTATGGCGCTTGCCCGACAGCAGGTAGGAGTTGTTGGCTGTGTCGATGTCGGTGTTGCGTTCGTTGTACTTCTCCGTGCGTGCCAGTGCGGTACGGAAGGACAGGTCGCCATCGTAGAGTTCCCACTTGGCGCCGATTTCCATGTTGCGGCTGCTTTCTGGCGCGGTATTGGCCGATTGCGGGTCAAACTGATACAGGTCGCCGGAGGTGTTGAAGGAGGTGCCGTAGGCGGCGTAGTAGCTGACCTCCGGCGTCGGTTGGAACATCACACCCAGACGCTTGCTGAGCAGGCTGTCGGAGCGCGATAGCGGGGTGTTGTTGGGCGCCACATTGCCGTCGCGGTTGAAGTCACCCTTGAAGTTGTCCATACGCAAGCCGCCCACCAGTTTCCAGTAGGGCGTGAGCTCAATCGTGTCCTGCACGTACAGGCCCAGTGTCGTGGCCCGGAAGCTGGTCGCGATGCGTTCGGTGGTGTTGCCGGCAATACCCGCGCTGCCCGGATTGCCTACCGTGGTGGGGGGTTTGGTCGCTATCAGCTGTGGATAGGTCGAACGGCTGGAGTTTTCAACTGCGTATTCGCCGCCCACCAGGATGCTGTTTTTACGGCCAAACCAGTTCGTGCTGGTGAGGTAGTCGGTTTGCAGGAAGGTGTGGTGCTCCTTGCCCGCTTTGGCGTTGGTGCGGCGATTGACGATGGTGCTGTCGTTCAGGTTGCCAATCGTGGTGCCAGCGGCGAAGCTCGATTGCGTCGCCCACATGGCGCGTGAGTAGTAGCCGTCGCGCAGCGTGGTTTTCAGGCTGCTGCCATCGGCCCAGCGATGCGTGTGTGACAAGGTCAGGGCGTCGGCCTTGTCGTTCTGGAAGTCGCTGTCCAGGCCGTACCAGTATTTGTTGGTGGGCGATGGGGCCGGACGGCCGTTGAGCCATGCAAAGCCCCAATCGGGCTTGTCGTTGTAATGCAGGTGGTAGTAGCTGATCTGGAATTCGTTGGCGGTGCCAATGCCAAAACGGTAGTCCAGCGCCAGGCCACGGCGGTGCGTGGAGGCGCCAGCGTTGTCGCCGCGCCCGTCGCTGTCGGTGGCCATGGCGTTGATGCGCAGGGCTGCGTCGTCAGCCAGCTTGAAGTTGAAGTCGCCCTGGTAGCGCTGGTAGCCATCGGTGCCCAGGGTGGCGTTGACTTCGTGCTCGGTGATCAGGCGTGGCTGCTTGCTGACCTGGTTGATGATGCCGCCGGTGGAGCCGCGGCCAAACAGCATGGAGGCAGCACCGCGCAAGACTTCGATGCGCTCGACATTGAAGGTGTCGCGGTTGTACTGCGCAATGTCGCGCATGCCGTCCTGGTAAATGTCGCCGGCTGCGCTAAAGCCGCGCAGACGGATGTTGTCGCCGACCCGGCCGCCTTCGCCGGCCTCAAAGGTAATGCCGATGACGTTTTCCAGCGCGCTCTTGAAGCTGTCCTTGCCCTGGTCGTGAATCAGTTTTTCATTCACCACGGTCAGCGACTGCGGAATGTCCTTGGCGGCCACGGGCACCTTGCCGACGCTGGTGATACCGCTCTGGTAGGTTTGGTTCTCGCGATCGCGAGCGGCCTTGACGGTCACCGGAGCCAAGGTTTTGCCTTGGATGGATGACGTCGCGTTTGCGTCACCTGCGCTGGGGGTCGGCGTGACGTTTTGCGCCCAACTGGACACCGACACGGCCAGCATCAGCGCGCCCAGTGGCAGCAGGGCTGGGCTGGACGATGACGGGGTGTGCGTGATCGAAAGGGTTGCCGCTGAAAAGTTGTCAGCGCCGTTTGAGAGGGCTTTTTTGTTGCGTGCCAAGCGTGCAGCGCGAGCAGAAGGGTGTGCCAAGAAGAGCTCCAAGCGTGATCCGGCCTTGTCGGCGGCGGACCGGGTTTCAGAAAATAGCTTGGCTGTGCTCGAAACAATCCTTCAGGACGCGAGTTGGCTGGCTTGTAAAGTTAGTCTCCGAGTGTATATTAATGAGAATGATTCGCATGCCATTAATGCATAAAACGCCATGTATCTCGCCTTGAACAGGATTTTTGTAGCAAAAAAACAATAGTTGAATGGGCCGGAAATGAAAACGGGGCCCATGGAGCCCCGTTGTTCGGCGCAGCGTTTGGGCGCTGCCTTGCTATGCGGCTTAGCCGAGCTCGCCCATCTGACTTTGCAGGTAATTCTGTATGCCCACCTTATCGATCAGCTCGATCTGGGTTTCCAGGAAGTCGATGTGCTCTTCGGTGTCGTCCAGAATGCCTTGCAGCAGGTCGCGCGAGACGTAATCCCGCACGGACTCGCAATGGGCGATGCCGTCCTTGATGGTGGCCTGTGCGCCCACTTCAAGTTGCAGGTCGCAGTTCAGGGCTTCCGGCACGTCTTCACCAATCATCAGCTTGCCCAGGTCCTGCAGATTGGGCAGGGCGTCAAGCGTGAAGATGCGGTCCATCAGCTTGTCGGCATGCTTCATCTCACCGATGGACTCCTCGTATTCCTTCTTGGCCAGCTTGTCCAAACCCCAGTGCTTGTACATGCGGTAGTGCACGAAGTACTGGTTGATGGCGGTCAGCTCGTTTTTAAGCTGGGCTTGCAGATGAACAATGACTTGTGCGTCGCCTTTCATGGAATTCCCCTTTTTTGTTGTGTTGTGAGGGGGCGATTGTCCCCCGTCGCGGGTTTCAACTCAAGCATTCCCCCACAGGCGCGGTCTGGCTGCGTGTGATTGTGATAACTGTTCGTATTGCGAAGTCTCGCGCCGCAGCGGCCCGCGGGTGGCGGGCCGCTGCGGCAGGCCTCTCAGTGGGCCGGTGCGCTGCTTCGGATCAAGTGGTCAAAAGCGCCCAGGGCAGCTTTGGCGCCATCACCAGCCGCAATGATGATTTGCTTGAACGGCACGGTGGTGGCATCGCCGGCGGCGAAGACGCCGGGCACCGAGGTCTGACCGCGCGCATCCACGATGATCTCGCCGTGTTTGGACAACTCGACCACGCCTTTGAGCCAGTCGGTGTTGGGCACCAGGCCGATCTGGATAAACACACCTTCCAGTTCCACCTTGTGCAACTCGCCGGTCGCGCGGTCTTTGTAGACCAGGCCGTTGACCTTCTGGTCGCCGGTGATCTCTGTGGTCTGCGCGTTGGTGTACACCGTGACGTTTTTCAGGCTGTGCAACTTGCGCTGCAGCACCGCGTCGGCACGCAAAGCCGTGTCGAACTCGATCAGCGTCACATGGCCGACGATGCCGGCCAGGTCGATCGCCGCTTCGACGCCGGAGTTGCCGCCGCCGATCACAGCCACACGTTTGCCCTTGAACAGCGGACCGTCACAGTGCGGGCAATAGGCCACGCCCTTGTTCTTGAACTCCTGCTCGCCGGGCACGTTGATGTTGCGCCAGCGCGCACCGGTCGAAATGATGACGGTTTTGCTCTTCAGCGAGGCGCCGCTTTCCAGCTGCACTTCGAAGAAGTCGGGGCCGGGCACCAATGCCTTGGCGCGCTGCAGGTTCATGATGTCGACATCGTAGTCGCGCACATGCTCTTCCAGGGCGTGTGCGAACTTGGGGCCTTCGGTTTCCTTGATCGAAATGAAGTTTTCGATGCCCAGGGTGTCCAGCACCTGGCCGCCGAAACGCTCGGAGGCAATACCGGTGCGAATACCCTTGCGCGCGGCATACACGGCCGCAGCCGCACCGGCTGGGCCACCACCGACGATCAGCACGTCGAACGGGTCTTTGGCGGCGATTTTTTTGGCTTCGCGCTCAACGCCGCTGGTGTCTATCTTGGCCAGGATTTCTTCCAGGCTCATGCGGCCCTGGCCAAACTCGGTACCGTTCAGGAACACGGTGGGCACGGCCATGATCTCGCGCTCCTTGACCTCGTCCTGGAACAGCGAGCCATCAATCATGGTGGCCTTGATGCGCGGGTTTTGCACCGCCATCAGGTTCAGCGCCTGGACCACATCGGGGCAGTTGTGGCAGGTCAGCGAGATGTAGATCTCGAAGTCGAAGTCGCCGTCCAGCGCGCGGATCTGTTCCAGCACGGCGTCGTCGACCTTTGGGGGGTAACCGCCGACCTGGAGCAGCGCCAGGATCAGCGAGGTGAATTCATGGCCCATGGGCAGGCCGGCAAAACGCGGGCCGTGGTTTTCACCCGGGCGGTTGATGGAGAAAGAGGGCTTGCGCTGCTGGTCATCGCGGCTTTCCGTGACGGTGACCAGGGGCGAGCAATCGGCGACGTCCTTGAGCAGCGACTGCAACTCACCCGAGGCTGGGCTAGCGTCGAGCGAGGCAACGATTTCAATCGGCTGCGTGGCGCGTTCGAGGTAGCTTTTCAATTGGGCTTTGGTGTTTGCGTCGAGCATGGTGGACTCACTTTCGTCAAATAGAGGGAATAAAAAAGCCCGGGTACAAACGCGCCCGGGCTTTGGCGCGCAAGGGCTACTTAGATCTTGCCGACCAGGTCGAACGATGGCGCGATCGTCTTGGCGCCGTCATTCCACTTGGCTGGGCAGACTTCATTGGGGTGCGCCGCGGTGTACTGGGCTGCCTTGAGCTTGCGCAGGGTTTCCTTGACGTCGCGGGCGATCTCGTTGGAGTGCACTTCTGCCGTCTTGATGATGCCTTCGGGATTGATCACAAAGGTACCGCGCAGGGCCAGGCCTTCTTCCGGAATGTGCACGCCGAAAGCGTTGGTCAGCGTGTGGGTTGGGTCGCCTACCAGGGGGAATTTGGCCTTGCCGACGGCAGGCGAGGTGTCGTGCCACACCTTGTGGGAGAAGTGCGTGTCGGTGGTCACGATGTAGACCTCTGCACCCATCTTCTGGAACTCAGGGTAGTGGTCGGCTGCGTCTTCGACTTCCGTTGGGCAGTTGAAGGTAAATGCGGCCGGCATGAAGATCAGAACCGACCATTTGCCCTTGAGCGATTCGTCGGAGACCTCGATGAATTTGCCGTTGAGGTAAGCCTGGGTCTTGAACGGTTGGATTTGGGTATTGATCAGGGACATGGTGGTTTCCTATCTAGGGTTGATGAAACTGTTGATGAGTTGATAGTATATGTGTGTTGAGTTGTTTAATCTAATAGATTTTTACTATCGACTGAATTGCTTCGGTCTATTTTTTTGGGCGCCCTCTCGTGACGAGGCTTGTACCCACCGGGTGCAATGATTTTTCTATTTTAGTTCTTAATGAGAATTATTCGCATATACTAAACTCACTTTAGAGCCAGCCACATAGCTGTCGCAGGGGTCACCGGCCCGATGCGGCCGAGCAGCAAGCCCTTAACCCTCTCATTTTTGGGCTGCTTGTGGCATTTACTCCTCCTTACTCCCGTTTCGCCTTGCGCGAAATTTCCTGGCTGGTTGCGCTGACCTGCGGCGTTGCCGTCACGGCGCATGCGCAATCGGCCGTGCCCGACGCCGGGGCACCGGTGCTGCTGGCTTCCGCCAAGGCACTGAAAGAAGTCGTCGTCAGCGGCTCGCGTAATGAGCAGCTGAGCGACGATTTGCCCATGTCTGTGGACGTCATCAATGCCCACGACATGGAAGAGGGGCAGATTCGCGATATCCGCGATGCGGCGAAAAACCTGCCCAATGTCTCGGTCAAGCGCGCTCCGGCACGCTTCGGGCTGATAGGCGGCAGCAGTGACGGACGTGACGGCAATGCCGGCTTCAACATCCGCGGCCTGGATGGCAACCGCGTGCTGCTGCTGGTCGATGGCATTCGTGCGCCGCGCAGCTATGTGTTCAGCAGCTATTCATTCGGGCGCGACTCTTTTTCCATAGACTTGCTCAAGCGCATAGAGATCATCCGCGGCCCGTCCTCCGTGCTCTATGGCTCGGACGGCTTGGCCGGGCTGGTCAACTTCATCACCCATGAGCCGGCGGATTTCCTGGCAGACGGCAAAACCCTGGGTGGCCGCGCCTCCACCAGCTACAGCGGCGACAACGGCGGCGTCTCGGTCAGCGGCACGGTGGCCGGGCGCGTCAATGAGTCGCTGGAGTGGCTGATCTCGGCCAGCACGAACCGGGGCAAGGATCTGGACAACCAGGGCAGCAACGATTCGGCCAATGTGGATCGCACCCGTCCGAATCCGCAGACGGATAAGGCCTATGCCTTGCTGGCCAAGCTGGTGTTCAAGCCCGATGGCACGCAAAAGCATGTGCTGACCCTGGAGCATGTGGAGAAAAAATCCGAATACGACCTGCTCACGGCACGTTCCAAGCCGCCGCTGGTGGCAACCTCGGTGCTCAGGGGCGAAGCGCTGACGACATCCGAGCGCAACCGTCTGACCTGGGATGCGCGCTACAAGGTGAACAGCCTGCTGGCCGACAACCTGCAGACGGTGCTGAGCTACCAGGATGCGGCCTCGCGCCAGTACACCCTGGAGGACCGCAACACCTCGCCGGACCGGGTGCGCGACATGACCTACGACGAGCGGAGCTGGCAGGCAGGCATTCAGGCCGGCAAGACCATCCGCATGTCGCCCGAATGGTCGCAAAAAATCACCTACGGCCTGGACTACGCCCAGGCCGACATCCTCAACCTGCAAACCGGTCAGGTGCCGGCCGCCGGGGAGACCTTCCCGCTCAAGCGCTTCCCCGACACCAAGGAGTCGAGTACGGCGCTGTATCTGCAGGATGAGTTCATCAGCAACAGCTGGAGCATCACGCCGGGTGTGCGCTTTGACCGCTTCGATCTCAAGGCCAGCCAGGCCGGTTTTATCGGCCAGGCGGCGTCGCTGTCGGGCTCGGCGGTGTCGCCCAAGCTGGGTGTGTTGTACCGCGCCACGCCCGAATGGAGCGTGTTTGGCAATTACGCCAGCGGCTTTCGCGCCCCCAATGCCAGCCAGCTCAATGGATTTTTTGAGAACGTTACGCAGTTCTATAAAACCATTTCCAACCCCAACCTGAAACCCGAGAAAAGCAAGAACCTGGAAATTGGCGTGCGTGGCCGCGTCAATGGACTCTCGCTTGACGTCGCGGCCTTCACCGGCAAGTTCAACAACCTGATCGAAGACAACGTGACCGTGGGCGGCGCCGGCGTGGTCGGCAACCCGACGGTGTTCCAGTCCATCAACATCGGCAACGCCACCATCAGCGGTTTTGAAATCAAGGGCGCCATGGATTGGGGCAAGCTGGCCGGCGGCAGTCTGAGCACGCCCTTTAGCTACGGCCAGGCGAGCGGCAAAGACAAGACCACGGGCAAGCCGCTCAACTCGATTGACCCGGCCAAGCTCAGCGTCGGCGTGAAGTACGAGACCGCAGCCTGGGATGTTCGCCTGGATGCCGTCCGCCATTCGGCCAAGCAGGGTAGTGACGTGAACGTGGTCGCACCCGCTACCCAGTTCCTGGTGCCAGCCGCCACCACGCTGGACCTGGGCGGCCAGTGGCGCATCAATAAAAAGTTGCGCGTCAACGCCGGCATTGCCAACCTGACCGACAAAAAGTATTGGAACTGGTCCGACGTGCGCGGCCTGGCCGCCACCTCGGCGGTCGCCGATGCCTACACCCAGCCGGGCCGCCACTTCAATGTGTCGCTGGTGGCCGATTTCTGAGCGGACTTTTGAGTCCTGACCGGCCGTCATACCGCCTTCAATCCCTGTCTTCATGAAAGGAATGCGCATGAGCCCTCACTCCAATGAATCCGACCACGGCATCAATGACCCGGATGTGCAAACGGGCCAGCCGGGACTGCCCAGCGCCGAAGGCTTGCTCGCCGGAACGCTGGCCCTGATGACCGGCTATGCCCAGGGTTGCTGTGCCGAACATCGTGAGTTGATGGCGAAAAAAATCATTGCCAACCTGCACATGCTGTCGCAGCTGCATGTGGTGAGTCCTGCCTTCAGGAGCGTGAGCATGAATCTGCACGCGCTCTGGGTCCAGCAGCTGCAGCAACAGCAGGACGAAAGCGATCCGCCGACAGCGCCAGCCCTGGCGCAAGCAGCGCAGCAAGGCCAACCCCCTTCCAACTTTTCCACCCCTCGCAACAACGTGCTTTGGCACACCGCACCGGAGATTCTTCAATGAGCGCAGTTCTTCAAACCCAGACCCGGCCCCAGGCCACAACACCTTCAGCCACGGCGGCATCCGATGGGGCCGCCCTGAACGCCGCCAGCTTGCGTGAGCGTTTCAGTGAGGCGCGTAGCAGCGGCAAGCGCGCCAAGGACGCCGCCGAAAGTTTGGGCGTGAGCGAGGGCGAAGCCATGGCCGCCCATGCCGGCACGCATGACTACCCGCTCAAGGCCACGCCCTTGCAAGGGCCCTGGGTCGAGCTGCTGCAGGCGCTGCAGCTGTGCGGCCCGGTGATGGCGCTGACGCGCAACGCCTCCACCGTGCACGAGAAAACCGGCGTCTACGAAAACATCAACGCCACCGGCCACATGGGCCTGGCGCTGGGCGAAGACATTGACCTGCGCCTGTTTTTCAGCCGCTGGCACGCCGGCTTCGCGGTCCATGAGCCGGCCAACGATGCGAAGAATCCGCCCACGCAAAGCCTGCAGTTTTTTGACGCGCACGGCGTGGCCGTGCACAAGGTGTTTGTGCGCGCCGAGACCGACCGCGAGGCCTTCAACGACATCGTGAGCCAGTTCAGCGCTGCCGACAAAAACTATCTGTTCATGCCGGCCCCGGCCAAAAAAGCCGCCGCGCCCGATGGCGAACTGGATGCCGCCGGCCTGACGCAGGGCTGGAGCGAGATGACAGACACCCACCAGTTCTTCGGCCTCATCAGCAAATTTGGCGTCGAGCGCCAGCAGGCCTTCCGGCTAGTTGAAGGGCGCTTTACCGAGCGTGCCGACCTGGGCATCGTGCGCAAGCTGCTCGACGAGGCCGCCATGGACGGCGCCTCCATCATGGTGTTTGTCAGCAGCAGCGGCTGCATCCAGATTCACAGCGGGCCCGTCAAGCGAATCGAGCCCATGGTCACGCCGACGGCGCAGTGGATCAACGTGCTGGATGCGGGCTTCAACCTGCATCTGCGTGAAGACATGATCCAGAACGCCTGGATCGTGCAAAAGCCAACGGCCGACGGCATCGTCACCTCGGTGGATGTGTTTGACGGCGAAGGCGAGCTGATGGCCATGTTCTTTGGCAGCCGCAAGCCCGGCGTGCCCGAGCAGCAGGCCTGGCGCGACATCGCGGCGCGTTTGCCGCGCTTGCAGGCATGAAAACGACGCCATCCCACGACAAAGCCTCCCATGACCACACCCCATCCCACGCTCCGGCGACGCGACGCGTTACGGTTTTTTTCACTCCCGGCGCTACCTTTCGTTGGCGCCGTTTGCGCCGCATCCAGCCTGTCTGCCCCTGCTGCGTGGGCCCAGACGCAGCCACAGCCGACGGCCCAGAAGCTGCCCCGCATCGTCTCGGTCAGCGGCTCCACGACAGAAATCGTTTACGCACTGGGCGCTGAAAAGCAGCTGGTCGGCACCGACAGCACCAGCCTGTTTCCGCTGGCAGCAACGCAAACGCCCAAGGTCGGCTATATGCGGCAGCTGTCGGCCGAGGGCCTGCTGTCGCTCAAGCCCGATGCCGTGATAGGCACGACGGAAGCCGGCCCGACGGTGGTGATGGACCAGATCCGCAGCGCCGGCGTCAAGGTCGAGCTGGTCGAGGCCGACCACAGCTGGGCCGAGGTGCAGCGCAAGGTGGCGGCCGTCGGGCGGGCCACGGCCCGTGTGTCGCAGGCGACGGCCCTGCAAGCCAGTCTCGATGCCCAGTGGGCCGAGGTGCTGGCCAGCGTCGCCCGGCAAGCCGGACGCCGGCCCAAGGCCATTTTCATCCTGTCGCACTCGGCCAGCCCGCAGGTGGCCGGCGACAAAACCGCCGCCCACGCCATGCTGGGTTTCGCCGGCCTGGCCAATGCACTCACCGGCCCCGGCAACCCCAACCATTTCAGCGGCTACCGCCCCATGACCGCCGAAGCGCTGGTAACGGCCGCCCCCGAGCTGATCGTGACCACCACGCAAGGCATTGAGGCCAGCGGCGGCGTTGAGAAATTCTGGTCACGCCCCGGGCTGGAGCTGACGCCCGCCTACCAACGCCGCTCGCTGGTCGTGCTTGATGCGCTCTATCTGATCGGCTTTGGCCCGCGCCTGCCGCAGGCGGTGAGCGAGTTGCACCGGGCAGCGCTTAAAGCCGTGGCATGAAGCACCGCCTGCGTTTCGGCTTGCCGGGCGAGCACCGGCGCTGGCCGGCACGGACTGTGCTGGGCCTGGGCGTGCTGTTGTTTGCTATTAGTTTTATAGCTGGTAGCGCCCGTGGCGCTTACGCCATCAGCCCTTTTCAGCTATGGAATGTGCTGCTTGACATGATCGGCGGCACGGCGCAGCCGTCGCCCGAGCATCTGGTGTTCATGAACATCCGCCTGCCGCGCTTGCTGCTGGGCGTGGCAGCCGGCGCCGGGCTGGGTATGTCGGGCGCGCTGATGCAGGGCCTGTTTCGCAACCCGCTGGCCGACCCCGGCCTGATCGGCGTCAGCAGCGGTGCGGCACTGGCGGCCGGCGTCACCATCGTGCTGGGCAGCCTGTGGTTTCCCGACATGCCGCGCACCCTGGGCAGCTGGACGCTGGTGCTGATGGCCTTCATGGGCAGCCTGGCGGTGACGGTGCTGGTCTATGCGTTGTCGCAGCAGGATGGCGGCACGCGGGTCGGGCTGATGCTGCTGGCCGGCATTGCCATCAATGCGCTGGCCGGGGCCGGCCTGGGCTATCTGACCTTTCTGGCCAGCGACGAGCAGCTGCGCAGCATCCAGTTCTGGCTGCTGGGCAGCCTGGGCGGCGCGCGCTGGAGCGCGACCGCGCTGGTGTGCGCCGTGGTCGCTGTCGCCGTGATTGCCGGGCTGGCCCTGGCCAAACCGCTGAACGCGATTGCGCTGGGCGAAGCGCAGGCCGCCTTGCTGGGCGTGCCGGTCGAGCGCGTCAAGCGCCTTGCCGTGCTGGTGACGGCGCTGGCCGTGGGCGCGGTCACGGCGACCACCGGCATGATCGGTTTTGTCGGCCTGGTGGCGCCGCATTGCGTGCGCCTGCTGGCCGGGCCGGATCACCGTGTCGTGCTGCCGGGTTCGGCCCTGCTGGGCGCTGCCTTGGTGCTGGCGGCCGACAGCGTGGCGCGCACGGCGGTCAAGCCGGCCGAGCTGCCGCTGGGCGTGCTGACGGCCTTCGTCGGCGTGCCGTTTTTCCTGCTGCTGTTGCGGCATTTCAGGAGCCGCTTGTGAACTTGCGAAAGCTGCTCAATCTTTCCAGGCCTGGCTTGCTGCAGGCCGTCCCCTCAGCCGCCATGCCCTGCAGCGCACCAAGCACATCGTCCGCCGCCACCTTGCAGGCGCATGGCGTTGCCGTGGCGCTGGGCGGCCAGTCACTGCTCAAAGCCAGTTCCCTGCAATGCGTGGCGGGCCAGCTCACCGTCATCCTGGGGCCCAACGGCGCGGGCAAGTCAACGCTGATGTCGCTGCTGACGGGCCAGCGCCAACCGACCGAAGGCCATGTGGAACTGGGCGGCCAGGCCTTGCAAGGCCGTGCTGCCGGGGAGTTGGCGCGCTTGCGTGCCTTTGTAGCGCAGGAAACGCAGGTGGCTTTTGATTTCACCGTGCGCGAGGTGGTGGAGCTGGGCCGCTATCCGCATCGCAGCCGGCCCAGCCCGCAGGAGGCCGACATTGCGGGGCTGGCCATGCAGGCCACGGCGGTCGAGCATCTGATGGACAGGCCGCTCAATACCCTGTCGGGCGGCGAAAAAGCGCGCGTGCATCTGGCGCGGGCGCTGGCTCAAGTCTGGGAACCGGTCGCCTTGCAAGCAAGGGACGCCATAAACCAGCCGGGGCCGCGGAACCGGCTTTGCCGGGCCGCAGGCGCAGCGGCCCCCTCGGGGGACAGCGAGCCACACGAAGTGAGCGAGCAAGGAGGCCATGCTGCAAAGGGCACATCTGAGCAAGCAAGGGACTCCATCAACCAGTCGGGGCCGCGGAACCGGCTTTGCCGGGCCGCAGGCGCAGCGGCCCCCTCGGGGGGCAGCGAGCCACACGAAGTGAGCGAGCGTGGGGGCTCCCGTTGGCTGTTGCTGGACGAGCCGACCGCGGCACTGGATTTACAACACCAGCACCGGGTGTTGCAGCTGGCGCGCCGCTGGGCCGACACCCACGGCATTGGCGTGGTGGCGGTGCTGCACGATCTCAATCTGGCGCTGCGCTACAGCGATCGCTGTCTGGTGCTGCAGCGTGGCGAAGTGGTGGCCAGCGGCCCGACCGGGCAGACGCTGACGGCGGAGTGCATTGCCCAGGTGTGGGACGTCGTGGCGCATCCGGTCATGCTGCCGGCGGCCCAAGGCCAAGAGGTGCACCAGTATTTGTTTGAAGCCCAGCCCTAGTGCTTCATAGGTTGCATGAATCCGCCTCAGGCTTCCAGCGCAATCACCACGGCTGATTCGTCGACATGAGCGGTGACGGCGGCGCGGCTCTTCAGGCCGCTGCCCGCCGCAGCAAAGCCGACCAGTTGCAGGCCAGACGCCAGTTGCAGCGACACCTCGTCGCCGCTGGCGCCGCGGTTGATGCGCACCACCCGGCCGTTCAGCGCCTGGCGGCCCGGCGCGGCGAGGGCGCCGTCTACATCCGGCGCCTGCGCCGTGACCTGGACCGCCGTGGCCTTGCAAAGCGCCAGCACCGCCAGCCCTTTTTTCAATCCCAGCAGTTCTGCGCTGGCCTTGGTAATGCGCGACACCAGCAGATCGCCACCGGCCAGCCGCAGCGCCACCCGCACCATCTGGCCCTGGGCGCTGAGCCGCTCGACCTGGCAGGGCAGCTGGTTGCGCATGCTGGTGCGCACGCCTATGCGGCCAAGCGCAGGTGCCGCCATGGCCGGCTGCAGCTGGCCTGCGGCCTGCGCCAGCACTTGCCGGCGCGATTCGGCCAGCTGGCCGGCGACGGCCAGCAGTTGGCTGCCCGCCTCGGTCAGGCTGGCGCCGCCGCCGCCCGCGCCGCCCACGGCGCGTTGCACCAGCATCACGCCGGCCAGGTTGGTCAGCGTGTCTATGGCCTGCCAGGCGGCCTTGTAGCTGACGCCGGCCTCGCGCCCGGCCTGCGAGATGGAGCCACTCTCGCCAATCAGGCGCAGGATTTCGATGCGCTTGTCGGCGGGCTCATGGCTAAGGGCGCTGTCAAAAGAAAGTGAGGTCTTGGCGGCTGGCTTCATGGGGTGATTTTGCCGCGTCGTGAAAGGTCTCGCTATTCCAAATTAGAATAGCGAAATCACACCTGGCCCGCACTTCAATAGCGGCCGTTTCATCAACACCACTATCGGGCTTCTTCATGCATCCCTTTGTTTCGCGTTCAGTCTCGCGCCTTCTTCCGCGTCTGCTGGCCTTGTTGGTCTCAGGTGCCGCCATGGCCGGTGAGGTGCAGGTGGGCGTCGCGGCCAATTTCACCGCACCCATGAAACTGATAGCCGCAGACTTTGAAAAAGAAACCGGCCACAGGGCGGTGTTGTCCTTTGGCGCCACCGGCAAGTTCTACGCGCAGATCACCAACGGCGCGCCTTTTGAGGTCTTTCTGGCGGCTGACGACGAGACCCCCAAAAAGCTGGAGCAAGAGGGCGCCGCCGTGAGCGGCAGCCGTTTCACCTACGCCACCGGCAAGCTGGTGTTGTGGTCGGCCCAGCCTAATCTTGTGGATGGCCAGGGCGAAGTCCTGAAAAAAGGCGATTTCAAAAAAATTGCCATTGCCGCGCCCAAGCTCGCGCCCTACGGTGCGGCGGCGGTGGAAACGCTGACCAAACTCGGCCTGCTGGCCAGCCTGGAGCCCAAGCTGGTGACGGGTGAAAGCATTGGCCAGACCTTTAGTTTTATCTCCACCGGCAATGCCGACCTCGGTTTCATCGCCTTGTCGCAAGTGTATGAAGGCGGCAAGATCAAATCCGGGTCCGCCTGGATTGTTCCGGAGAAGCTGCACAGCCCGATTCGCCAGGATGCCGTGTTGTTAGCCAAGGCCAAAGACAACCAAGCTGCCGTGCAACTGATGGCTTTCCTGAAAACCGAAAAAGCCAAAGCCGTTATCCGCTCCTTTGGCTACGAGCCCTGAGCGCCGATGACCGTGCTTGACGACGCCGGCTGGCAGGCCATCGCATTAACCGCCAGGCTGGCCACCACCACCACGGTGGTGTTGCTGCTGGCCGGCACACCGCTGGCCTGGTGGCTGGCGCGCACCCGCTCCTGGCTCAAGGGGCCGGTGGGCGCGCTGGTGGCCTTGCCGCTGGTGCTGCCGCCGGTGGTGCTGGGTTTTTACCTGCTGGTGCTGATGGGGCCGCAAGGCGTCATCGGCCAGCTGACGCAGTCGCTGGGCTGGGGCTTGCTGCCTTTCAGTTTCGCCGGTCTGGTGGTGGGCTCGGTTTTTTACTCCATGCCGTTTGTGGTGCAGCCGCTGCAAAACGCCTTTGAAGCGATTGGCGACAGGCCGCTCGAAGTGGCGGCCACCTTGCGCGCCTCGCCGCTGGACACCTTTTTCAGCGTGGTCTTGCCGCTGGCCAAACCGGCTTACCTGACGGCGGCGGTCATGGGTTTTGCCCACACCGTGGGCGAGTTCGGCATCGTGCTCATGATGGGCGGCAACATTCCCGGCAAAACGCGGGTGATGTCGGTGCAGATTTACGACCATGTGGAAGCCTTGGAATACGCGCAAGCGCATTGGCTGGCGGCCGGGCTGCTGGTGTTTTCCTTTCTGGTGCTGCTGGCGCTTTATACCTTGCAGCCCACGGGCCGGCGCCGGGGGCAGGGCGTATGAGCGGCATCAATTTGGCGTTTCAGCAGGTTTACGCCGATTTTTCGCTGGACGTGAAACTGAGCTTGCCGGGGCGCGGTGTGACGGCGTTGTTTGGCACCTCGGGTTCGGGCAAAACCACCTTGCTGCGCTGTATCGCCGGCCTGGCGCGGGCCGGTGTGGGCCGGCTGGAGGTCAACGGCGAGGTTTGGCAGGACGACGCCCGCAAGATCTTCATGCCGGTGCACCGGCGTCCGCTGGCCTATGTGTTTCAGGAGGCCAGCCTGTTTGCCCACCTGGACGTGCGGCGCAACCTGGACTACGGCTTGCGCCGTGTGCCGGCGGCGCAGCGCCGCGTGTCCTTGGACCAGGCGATCGAGTTGCTGGGCATTGCCCCGCTGATGCAGCGCCAGACCGGCACCTTGTCGGGCGGCGAGCGTCAGCGCGTGGCCATCGCGCGTGCGCTGGCCACCAGCCCGCAACTGCTGCTGATGGACGAACCGCTGGCCGCGCTAGATGTGCAGCGCAAGGCCGACGTGCTGCCTTACCTGGAGCGCCTGCATGACGAGCTGGACATTCCTATTCTGTATGTGAGCCACGCGCCCGACGAAGTGGCGCGGCTGGCCGACCACCTGGTGTTGATGGCGGCGGGCCGCGTGACGGCGGTAGGCCCCACGCGCGAGCTGATGACACGCCTGGACCTGCCGCTGGCGCATGGCGACGCGGCGGCCGCCGTGATAGAGGCCACCGTGAGCAGGGTGGAGCCGACCTACCACCTGAGCCATGCCGTCTTTGCCGGCGGGCAGATCAGCCTGCTTAACCCGACCCTGAAAGCCGGCCAGCGCGTGCGTGTGCGCATCCAGGCGCGCGACGTCAGCCTGACCCTGTGGCGGCAGGAGGGCACCAGTGTGCTGAACATATTTGCCGTGACGGTTATCGGCATTTCTGCCGACAGCCCGGGCCAGATGATGGTCGGGCTGGATGCCAACGGCAGCACCTTGCTGGCCCGCATCACGCAAAAGTCGGCCGATACGCTGCAGTTGCGGCCTGGCAGCCAGGTCTATGCGCAGGTCAAGGGCGTGGCAGTTGTGGGCTGATGCGGCCCGGTTATTCTTGAGGTGCTATCAATAACATAGCTGGTTGCTAAATAGGAGCGGCGCTCACGGACTGTTTTGCTTGAAAATTCAAGTGGAAAATCACGAAAATCCCCTGCTGTCCATGGCCGTTTGCTGTTGCTGAACGATCAACTGCGCCAGTGTGGTGGCAGCCCGTTCCAGCTCGGCTTCTTCGGTGGCTGTGAACCCGATCAGTACGCCCGGCTCCAGGCGCGCGCGGTGGCAGTAGTCGGCCAAACCATGGAGCTGAATTCCGTTGGCGACGGCCTGTGATCGCAGCGCGCTTTCCGTAACGCCCTCAGGCAGCCATAGCAAAAAATGAAAGCCAGCATGCGCGCCCGACAGACGCAGCGACGGCCCCAGATGACACCGAAGCACCTCAATGACAATGTCGCGCCGCTTCAGGTAGACCATCCTGACCGCGCGCAAGTGGGCTCCGAACAAGCCCGATTGCAGAAACGCCGCCAGCGTCAGCTGATCCAGCACGCTGTTGGCCCGGCCGGTCAGCGCACGCAGACGCAGAAAGGGCTGGATCAGCGGCTTGGGCACCACCATATAGCCTATGCGCAGCGACGGGAACAGGGTCTTGTTGAAGCTGCCGCAATGAATCACGCGGTCGGCCGCGTCTATGCCTTTGAGCGCGCGCATGGGCGCTCCCGCATAGTTGATCTCGCTGTCGTAGTCGTCCTCCAGGATCCAGGCCTTCCGGTCCGCCGCCCATTCGAGCAGTTCTGTGCGCCGACGCTCCGACATTGAAACACCGAGTGGCGACTGGTGCGCCGGGGTGACATAGACCAGCGTCGCACGCTTGGAGGAGCGGACCTGCTGCATGCTGATCCCGTCGCGATCGACCGGCACGGGCACCACATTGGCGCCTTGGGACTTGAACAATTCATAGGCCGCCTGGTAGCCGGGGTCTTCGATCAGCACCTCGGAATCGGCTGCCAGCAGCCGCGCCGTCAGGTCGACGGCATGGCGTATGCCGGTGACGACGATGATGGCCGCGGCGTCGCAGCGCAGTCCCCTGGCGCTGCCGAGGTATTTGGCGATTTCCTTGCGCAGCGGCAGATGACCGGCAGGGTCGTCCTCTGCCAGCGTTTGCGCATCCATGCGCTGAAGGCGGTCGGACATGATGCGGCGCCAGCGGTCCAGCGGAAACTGCGCCGGATCGGCCAGGCGCCCGAGAAAAGGCTGGCCGTAGCGCAGGCCCAGCGCATGCTCACGTTCTTCGTCCGGCCTGAGCTCTCCTGCGGGCCGGCTCGCGGAGCCTCCGGGCGCCGGCTGTGTTGAGCGGAAAAAGGAGTCGGGTGGGGCGCCGCTGACATGCGTTCCGATGCCGGTGCGGCTTGCGGCATAGCCTTCCATGACTAGGCGCTCGTAGGCCGACTCGACAATCCCCCGGGACACCTGCCAGGATTTCGCCAGGTCGCGCGTCGAGGGCAATCGGCTTTGTGTCGGCAAGCTGCCATCGAGTATCAGCTCGCGGATGGTGCGGTAGACCCAGGCTTGCTTGGCTTCATCGGGCTGTCGTGGCGCCAGCGGCAGCGCCAGTGCATAGGTTTTGCGAACGTTCATCGCGAGTTTCCTGCTGGGGCGGCTCTTTCCATGCGGCGAGGATAGCCCATGCAATGGCCCAATGCGAAACCCGGCCAATGGCTCTTCAGGTCGGCCACAGCGCTTCATAAACTGGGCCCTAATGCGATACCGGCGATACCGCCGCACTTTTTATTCGCAAGCAAGGGCTGACATGCAGGACAGAAACGACAAGGTAGAGCAAAAGCTGGTTCCCGGCATCGTCGGGATGGCCGCCAAAACCAACGCCATCTACTACGTGGAAATGCACCAAGCGGCGGGCCGGGTTCTGAGCTCGCCCATTTCATTTCGATCGGTGATGGTCACGCCGGATTTCAGCATCCTGATCCAGGCCGCAAAATCCGGCGACACTGCCGCCGCCAGCGAGTCCATCGTCCAGGGTGCGAAAGACGCGGCTGCCGCCGGTGCGGATTTCATCGTGATTGGCTCCAACACGGGAAGCACCTTCGCCGATGCCGTGGCCGCTCAATCGGGACTGCCGGTATTAGGCATTGCCGAAACCGTCATCGCCACCGCCCGGGAGAAAAACTTCCGCAGGATAGGACTGGTGAGCACCCGGCAGACGGCGCGCTCCAGGATGTACCAGGCCTTGGGCGCCGCGTCCAGCATAGAGTTCTTTCCCCCATCGCCCGCCTTGGCCGATGCCGTGGACAGCTTGATTTTTCAGGAGCTGGCGCAGGGAAAAACCAGCGCCGCAGGGCACCAACTGGTGCTGGACGTGATCGAGTGGTTTCGCAGCCAAGAGGCCGACGCCGTGGTCTTGGCCTGCACGGATCTGACGCTGCTCACCATGGACCCCGCATCCACCGCACTCCCGCTCCTGGACAGCACCCTTTTGCATGCTCGCGCTGCAGCGGCGCTCGCGGTTCAGGGCAGGCAGCAAAGCTGAAGTTTGTCAGTCACTAGTTTTTATCGCGACTTTTTAACCCGGAGTTCTTATGCCAATGAAACTGAAATTAACTGTGGCCACAGCCCTTGCAGCAGCGGCTGGTTTGGCGTTCGCGCAGGACCTGCAAGTCGTGACCATAGCTACCGTCGGGCCGCTGTCGGGTGCCATTGCTCACCTGGGCAAAGACTACGCAAATGGCGTGCTGATGGCGGTTGACGACCTGAATGCGAAAAACCTGGTGATAGGCGGTAAAAAGATCCAATTCAAGGCCAGCGTGGAAGACGATGCCGCCGATCCCAAGCAAGGCACGGCCGTGGCGCAAAAGCTGTGCGACAACAAGGTGAACGGTGTGGTCGGTCACTTGACCTCGGGCACCAGCATTCCCGCGTCCAGGATTTACAACGACTGCGGCATTCCCATGGTCGTCGCCTCCGCGTCCAACCCTGCCTTGATGAAGCCGGGCTACAAGACCTCGTTTCGCATCGTCGCCGATGACAACATCATGGGCGTCGATCTGGCGCACTATGCCGCCGACACCTTGAAACTGAAGAAAGTGGCCATCGTCGATGACCGCACGGCCTTCGGCCAGGGTGTGGCAGAAGTGTTCAAGAAAACGGCTTTGGCCAAGGGCATGCAGGTGGTGGACGAGCAGTACACCAACGACAAGGCCACGGACTTCATGGCGATCCTGACCGCTATCAAGTCCAAGTCGCCCGATGCCATCTTCTACGGCGGCGTGGACGCTCAGACCGGCCCCATGCTGCGCCAAATGGACCAGTTGGCCATGACCAACCTCAAGTACATTGCCGGTGATGGCGTTTGCACCAAGACCATCGTCAAGCTTGCCGCGGGCGCCAAGAGTCTGGACAACGTCGTATGCGCCCTGGGTGGCTCATCGATCGAGAAGATGCCTGGCGGCCAGGACTGGAAGAAACGCTACGACGCCAAGTACCCCGGCGACTTCCAGCTCTTCAGCCCCTACAGCTACGATGCCACGATGGTGCTGGCCGATGCCATGACGCGGGCCAACTCCACGGACCCCAAGGTCTATCTGCCGCAAGTGGGGAAGACCGACTACAAGGGCGTGACCGCCAGAATCTGGTTTAAACCCAATGGTGAAATCAAAGATCCCGCCGTCACGCTTTTTATGTACAAAGACGGCAAGCAAGTAGCGCTGAACTGAAGTGTTTTGCCGACTCAAGAAAAAGCCACCTCGCGGTCAATGCCAGTCAGTTAAGAGCTGACGAAGCCAAAGGAAGGTAAAAAGGGAACGTGTTCAACACGTTCCCTTTTTCATTTGTCGAGCTTTTTACAAAACACATTAGACGAGACGCTGGCGTGCTTGCCCGCCGGTGGCATCAACGAACTGAGCGCGCTGATTGATCCGGCCTGGATCGAACAAGCACTCGCCGCCACCGGCAAGGCCTCCATTCGCCGGCGCAAGCTGCCAGCCGACCACGCGGTCTGGCTGGTGATCGGTCTGGCACTGTTTCGACAGATGCCGATGTGGCAGGTCGTCCAGGAGATGGCGCTGACACTGGATGGACAAGA
>NZ_FOKZ01000041.1 GCF_900112285.1 Polaromonas sp. OV174
CTGGTGCATCACTCCGACAGGGGCATCCAGTATTGCTCAAATGACTATCAGGAAATCCATCGGCGTCACGGCATCAAGTGCTCAATGACCGACGGCTACGACTGCTACCAGAACGCGCTGGCCGAGCGGGTTAACGGAATCCTGAAGATGGAGTTCCTGCTGCATCGACCGGCCGACCTGAGCCAGGCCAGCCGCATGGTTCAGCAGGCCGTACAAATCTATAACCAGGAAAGGCCGCACCAATCCCTACAATTGAAAACGCCCGATGAGGCTCATCGGGCGTCTTTAGCTGGCCTCATCGGCTCGGCTATTTGTGCTTCATAGGTGTCAACCTATGGCAGGACGGGTCAGTGGTGGGTTCTGAGAGATTCGCTGTTGTGTGCCCCACCTGGCTCAATGAAACCAAGAATGGCACGCCGAAGGGAGTTCCCTTAAATGAAGATGCAAAAGAAGTCTTGACCATGGCCGCAACGCACATTGTTCGCTTGAAGCCTGAACGCTCAGGGAATCTGGTCACGTTTTTGTCACGTCCAGAAGTAAAAAGGGCCTAGCCTTGCGGCTAAGCCCTTATAAATACTGGTGGGACGTGCGGGGGTCGAACCCACGACAAACGGATTAAAAGTCCGCTGCTCTACCAACTGAGCTAACGTCCCAGGATTTCTCAACAGCGAAAACTGCGATGAAAACCATTAGCGTTTCAACAAGCAAAGTGTTTGCTTTATTGATGCTGAACTACCGGAAATAAAAAAACCGCCTTAGCGGATTTTTTATGCCTTGAAGGCTTGACTGGTGGCCTGGGGCGGAATCGAACCACCGACACAAGGATTTTCAATCCTCTGCTCTACCGACTGAGCTACCGGGCCTGAGCCTTAAATTATATATCAGTAAAAAGGGCTTTCGGCCAAAGTCGCCGATTAACGTTCAAATGCTGCGTTTTCCACGCGTGAGATCGACACCCAATTGCTTTAATTTGCGATACAGATGGGTGCGCTCCAACCCGGTTTTTTCAGCCACCCGGGTCATGGAACCACCCTCTTTGGCCAGGTGGAATTCAAAGTAGGCCTTCTCGAACTCATCGCGCGCGTCGCGCAGCGGCTTTTCCAGTAAAAAACTTTGCGTGGCCTGGGGCCCTCTATCGACGGGCTCGACCAACACGCCACCCGACACAATGGTCTCAGCGCTGAACTCATTCATCGGCATGGCCGGGGTCAAGGCGCCGGGTTTGCGGGCCACTGTTTTGGCCAGCCCCTGCTCGACGGCTTTGAGCAGTTTTTGCAGGGTAATCGGCTTTTCCAGAAAGGCCATCGCGCCTATCTTGGTGGCCTCGACCGCGGTATCTATGGTGGCATGACCACTCATCATGATGACGGGCATGGTGAGCAGGCCGCTGGAAGACCACTCCTTGAGCAGCGTCACGCCATCGGTATCTGGCATCCAGATGTCCAGCAGCACCAGGTCTGGCCGGATCCGGCCACGGGCGGCACGGGCCTGCGCGGCGTTTTCAGCCAGCTCGACCTGATGACCTTCGTCATTGAGAATTTCTGAGAGCAGGTCGCGTATGCCCAGCTCGTCATCGACCACCAAAATATTTGCCATGATTGAATTGCTGTCCTGCCTATTGTTGTTATGGATGCAAAGGCGTAGCGAAAACTGTTGCTACGCCACAACCGCAAATGATAGCGACACTTGCGCACCTTGCAGCTGACCCTCTACCACGCGGTTTGAAATATCGATGCGCGCACCGTGTTCGTCGGCGATTTTCTTGACCACCGCCAGCCCCAGGCCGGTGCCCTTGAGCTTGGTGGTGACGTAAGGCTCAAAGGCTCGCTTAAGGATGTGCTCTGGAAAGCCGGCACCGTTGTCGCGCACACTCAGGCGCACGCGGCCGGAGCCATCAAGGTAATCGGTCTTCAGAATGATGCGGCCGTCCGCCTGGCCTTCCAGGGCGTCCTGTGCGTTTTGCAGCAGGTTGTGAATGACCTGGCGCAGCTGCTGGGCATCGCCCTTGATCGGTGGTGCGGCGGCGTCGAGATCGATCTGCACCGGCACCACGGCGTTTTCACTGGCGTACAAGTGCACCACTTCGTTGATGAGGGCATTCAGATCCACCGACGTCAGCTCGGCAGCGGGCAGGCGAGCATAGTCGCGAAATTCATTGACGAGGCGTTTCATGGCATCGACCTGGTCAACAATGGTTTTGACGGACTTGGTCAGCAGCGCCTGCTCGGGCTCGCCAACCTTGCCGGTGAGTTTCATTTCCAGGCGCTCGGCCGACAACTGTATGGGCGTGAGCGGGTTCTTGATTTCGTGCGCCAGCCGGCGCGCCACTTCGCCCCAGGCCCGGGCTCGCTGGGCCGACACCATTTCGGAGATGTCGTCAAACACCAGCAAATACTCTTCGGTGCCCGGCATTTTGGCGCCGCGCGCGATCACGGTGATGGCGTTGTCGTCGGCGCCATGGCCAACGGCATGGAGCTCAAACGACTGCTGCCAGTGCGCCTGACCCTGCGGCGCGTTGTCACGCAGGTAGTCGGCAAACTGGACCAGCACATCCTTGGCAAACAGCTCCAGGCCGGGGACTTCGCCCAACGACTGGCCCTGGTAATCGGCCAGCGGCGCGCGCAGGATGCGGGTGGCGCCGGGATTGCTGGACTGGATACGCCCACTCACATCCAGCACGATCACGCCGGCGGTGAGGTTGTCCAAAATGGTTTGCAGGTTGGCACGCGAGGCATCGACCTGGCTCATGCTTTGCTGCACCGCCGATCTGGCATCGGCCAGCTGCTGCGTCATGTCGGCAAACGAGCGCGTCAGCCCGCCCAGTTCGTCCTTGCCCTGTAGCGCGACCTTGGGCGTCAGGTCACCCAAGGCCACCTGCTTCACGCCCTCGGCCAGCAAGAGCAGCGGCTTGGCCAACTGGTTGCCCAGCAGCACCGCCAGCAGCACCGCACCGAACACGGCCAGGAAAAGACTGAGCGTGAGTGTGCCTATGTACATCTTGCGCAGCCCGCCACGCGCCAGCGCACGCTCCTGGTATTGGCGGTTGGCCTCCTGAACGGCGACCGCGTTGGCCACCAGACCGGCCGGCAGCAATGCCGTCACCTGCAGGTACCTAGCCTGCCCCAGCACGCCGACATTCGGGTTATTCACCACGGCAAGGGCTTTGACGCGCGGCGCCGTGTTGACCCCAAGGCCAGGCGCAGCAGCCCCCGCGCTGTCGCCGCCGGCGCTCAGCTCACCATTGCCGCCGGTCGGCATCTCGTCTAGACCTTCAATCTGGGTGGTGACGCGCTGGCTGCGCGCGTTGCGCAATTGCTGCGCCGAGGGTCGCTCGGGTTTGAGTAAAAAGCGCGTTTCACCGGCGCTGGCAATCAGCTGGCCGGAAGCGCTCCAGAGCACCACATCGCTGGCCGACAACTGGTCGCGCATGCGTTCCAGCGCCAGCCCGGCCATGGTGTCGGGGGTATCCGCGAGTTGCGTGGCGGCCTGCCTGGTCTTGTTGCCCAGGTCCGCCGCTAGGGTGTCCAGCGTGGTTCGGCCCAGATTCAAGCCGGCGGCCAGCGCCCCCTCCACTTCCACGTCAAACCAGCTTTCGATGGAGCGCGATACGAATTGGTAAGACACGACATAAATCATCAGGCCGGGCAACAGACCGACTAGTGCAAAAATGGCCGCCAGCTTGACCAGCAAGCGACTGCCAAAACGGCCCCGGCGCAAGCGCAGCGCCAGGCGCAGCACAATCCAGCCGATCACCAGCAGCAAGAGGCTGGCCACGGCCACGTTCAGACCGAACAGCAGCGCGTAATTGCGTTCGTAGAGATCGCGATTACCGGTCGCCTGGGTCAGCAAAAACAGCAACACCAGACCCAACGCCACCACGGTGCCCACGCCGACGCCCATGGTCCAGCGAAAAGCCTGGCTGCTTTTCAGCGGGGCGAGCCGGCCTGGCAAACTCATTTCACGCTCTCGGTACTGCTGACGGGAGCGGCGACAGGCACCAGCTTCAGCCGCTCTTTGAGTTGCGCGGAAATCGTCCAGTCGCGCTGCCCGGACACGCCAATCTGGAAGGGCCGCGGCAGCTGCGACAGATCGAGCCGGAAATTCAAATCAAGTTTGTATTCGGCCTCGGGATCCACGTCGGCAGCCTCGGCAATTTTCCAGCGCGCCACGCGCTGTATCGCCGCCAGGGCTTCGTCCATGGTTTCGTAATTCTGATTCAGCGAGGCGCGCAGGCCGGCCGAGCTGGTGATCAGCCCCGAGGCGATGTTGACGCGCCAGCGCCGCGTCAGCGGCTGGTAGGCCAGGCGCAGGGTGCGCGCGGCACTGGCCACCTGCTTATCGGCCCAATACCAGCGCTCGCGGTAAAGATCGGCCTCGACCACAAAAAACACCGGAATGCCCTTGAGCAAAGCATCCTCCACCACGGAGGGCAGCTCAAACCGGACCAGGGCCGACAGATACACGCCGTCTTCGGCGCGCTCCACGCGCAGCTGGCTGATCTCGGTGCTGGCGGCCACGCTCTGGCCGGGCAGCCACAGCACGCACAGACACAAGCCCAGCAACCAGCGCGTAACGCTATGAAGGACTGTGTTTTTCAAGAAGTGCGTAATAAAACCCATCGTGCTCACGCATCAAATTGTCCGGGAAGACGCCCGCCTCTGCGCCACTTTGCGGCAGCAAATGCCCTGGTGAGGGCATTAATAGGGCATCGGTGTGGTGCGCAAGGAACGTTTGTATCTGTGTGTCACCTTCGGCCCTGAAAACCGAACAGGTGCAATAGAGCAAACGACCACCGGCTTTGAGCAAGGGCCACAAGGTTTGCAGCAAATGCGCCTGGATGTCAGCCAGCTGAACAATATCGGTGGGCCGGCGCAGCCAGCGCACGTCGGGGTGGCGGCGCACAATCCCCGAGGCGGTACACGGTGCGTCCAGCAAGATGGCGTCGTAGCGCCGGCCATCCCACCAGGCGTCGGGCTGGCCCGCATCACCGACCTTGATCGCCGCCTGCAGGCCCAGGCGCTGCAGGTTTTGCCCGATGCGCTGGCAGCGCCGGCCATCGATGTCCAGCGCCGTCACCTCGCAGTCGGCCAGCTCCAGCAGGTGAGCGGTCTTGCCACCGGGGGCGGCGCAGGCATCGAGAATATTCAGGCGACTGCCCGCCTGAGGGCTCGCCAAGCCGTCCAGCAGCAAGGGGCCGGCCAGTTGGGCGGCGGCGTCCTGCACCGAAAAATGCCCCTCCGCAAAGCCCGGCAGCACCGTCACGGGACGCGCCTCGGTCAGGATCACGCCCTGCTTGCCTACCGGAGCCGCTTCTATATTGATAGCTGCCAGCGCTTGCAGATATTGGGCTTGAGTCGTTTTTCGTTCATTAACCCGAAGAATCAAGGGGGCCCGCAGGTTGTTGGCATGCAAAATCGCCTGCCAATGCGCCGGGTGGTCTTTGCGCACTAGATCTATCCACCATTGCGGATGGTTCCAGACGGCTTGCGGGCTTTTCTCGCTCACCGCCACCAATGCCTCACGCTCGCGCAGAAAGCGGCGCAGGCAGCCATTAATGAAGCTGGCCTGATGGGTGGTGGCGTCACTGCGCTTGGCCGCTTCCACGGCCTGGTCCACCAGGGTGTGCGCGCTGTAAGGGGCATCCTGATCGGTCCAGATCAGGGCCAGGGCCACGCACAGCAAGGCATCGGCCTCGGCTGGCGGCGGGCGCTTGGCCAGTTGCCGGCGCAGCGCTTCGGCGCGGCCCAGCCAGCGCAGCGCGTGAAAGCCCAGCGACTGAACGCCGGGACGGAGCGTGGCGTCAACCTCTTCCAGCGCGGCCGTCATGGACTGGCCGTCTCGAACGGCCAACAATAAAGAAGCAGCCCCCTGGAGCTGGCGCCACAGGGGGACTTGGGTAAGGTTTTCTTGCATGGCCTGTATTAGACCAGCCGGCAGACCATGCACCCGAAATGCAAGCCTGAGAGGTATTTTCAAACAGGGGCCGCGGGACCGGCTTCGCCGGACCGCAGGCGCAGCGGCCCCCTCGGGGCTGGTGCCCGTGGCTCCGAACCTGCTTGAGCAGGTTTGGACGGGCGCCAGAAGCGAAGCCTCCGGCGAGCGGCGGCCTGCAAGGTGCAGGGAGTTAGTGAGCGACCGTGGGGGCCACTACACCAGGGTATCGGCCCAGATGTTGCGCGCCCAGCTCAGCGCATACGTCCCTTCGAGTTCGGTCGGACCGGCGCTGACACCGCCGGAGCCGGCCACCGTCTTGAAGGTTTTTTCAGCCGCCACGTATTCATGCACGCTGGCCACGTGAATCACGCGCTGGTTGTCGACAAAGCTGTAGCAGGTATTGGTCAGCATGGGCGCGGGGTTGACCTCCCAGCCCGACAGCTGCGCCACAATGGCCGCCGCCGCCACCTTGCCGTGGTTGTTGGCCATATGGCCGCTCTTGGGCATGCCGGGGGCGATCTGGATGGAGTCGCCCAGCACATGCACATCCTTGGCGGCGGTGGATTCGAAGGTGAGATAGTTGACGCCGCACCAGCGCTGATTGGCCTGGTTGTTCAGGCCGGCCTGCACGGCAATGGTGCCGGCGCGCATGGCAGGCAGGACATTGAGCACCTGCGCCTTGACATCGTCCTGCACGTCGAACTTGATGGTGCCGGTTTTTGCATCAACCGCCGTGGCCTTGTGCTGGCCGCGGTATTCAAGAATGCCCTTGTACTGCTCGGCCCAGACCTTTTTGAACAGCGGCCCTTTGGAGGTGACGTCCGGATTGGCATCGAGAATCAAGACCTTGCTGCGTGGCTTGGCGGCCTTGAAGTAGGCCGCCACCACGGAGGCGCGCTCATAGGGGCCGGGCGGGCAACGATAAGGCGCCTCGGGAATGGTGATGGCATAGACGCCGCCGTCGGGCATGGCCTCGAGCTGCTTGCGCAGTGCCACGGTTTCCGCGCCGGCCTTCCAGGCCTGCAAGATCTGACCCGAGGCGTTGGCCTCTTTGAGGCCCTCTATGCTGCCGAATTGCAACTCGATGCCGGGCGAAACCACCAGCTTGTCGTAGGCAATGGTGGCGCCACCGGCGAGCGTGACGGTTTTCTTCACCGCATCAATGGCGCTGGCGTAATCCTTGACGACGGTGATGCCGTGGTTTCTGGTCAGGCCCGCATAGGGGGTGGTGATGTCGGCCAGTTGCTTGTTGCCGCTGAGCAGCAAATTGGAAATCGGGCAGGAAACAAAGGCCGCCTGCGGCTCGATCAGCAGCACATCGATTTTGTTGTCGGAGAGCAGGCGTACATATTTGGCGGCCGTGGCGCCGCCGTAGCCGCCGCCTATCACCACCACCTTGGCCTTGGTCGGAATGCCGGCGGTGCTGGCGCAGCCGGCCAGTCCCAGCAGGCCCAGGGCCGCACCGGACTGCAACAGGGAGCGGCGCTTGAAGCCGGGCCGTGACGCGGAGTGAAGAGAGCTGTTCATGATGTTCTATCCTTGTGGCGCTTATTTTTTCTGGGCTGCAAAGAAACTGGCAAGCGATTCAATCTGGGCATCGCTATAACCTTTGCTGATCTGGTGCATCACCGTGGCCTGGCGGGTGCCGGACTTGAAGGCCTTCATCTGGGCCACGATGAAAGCCGGGTCGAGTCCGGCCAGTCCGCTCACGCTGCTGCCTTCAGCCGCCTTGCCATTGGTGCCGTGGCAGTTGGCGCAACTGGCGGCCAGGCTTTTGTTGTACAGCGCTTGCTGGCCGGCGGCGTTTTGCGCCTGCGCCAGCGGGCTGGCCAACAGGCAGACGAGCGACATCGCGAGGCCTGCAACGGTTTTAATTTTCATGACTTCTCCTGACGGTTTCGAGCGGTAATTCATTGAGTTGATAATTTAACGCGCGACCCCGCGCGCTCCATAGGGAGTATCCAGCACGCTGGCGGGTACCGACCTGTCGGCCTTCCAATCATTCGCCATGTGCTTATGCCACGGCGACGCGCGGCCAGCCGTATCAAAAGAGCGCATCAGGCCGCGTGGCGACGTGGTCGTCGCGGCGTAGCGCCGTCATAGGTCGGCCATAGATGCGGCGAATGCGCTCGGCCAGTGGTGGGTGGGTAGCGAGCCAGCGGTCCTTGGCCGCGGTGTTGACCAGCAGCATATGTTGCACCGCCGGATGCAAGCGGCCTGACGGGCCCTGATGCGCGGCCTGCTGCCCCGCCACCTTGCGCAGCACACCACCCAGCCCGTCCTTGCTGCGCGTGAACTGCACCGCGCGTGCGTCGGCCAGATACTCGCGCTGACGCGACACCGCCGCCTTCAACACCCGCCCCGCCAGCCAGCCCAAAGAGCCGGTCAGCATGATGGCGAAACCGGGCAGCGCCAGCAAGGAGTAGCGCCCTTCGTTATCGGTTTCACACATGCTGCGGCCCAGATTGAAGATCATCTCCAGCCCGAACACCATGCCGGCCAACCGCATGTTCAGGCGCGTATCGCCTTCGCGCAGATGGCTGAACTCGTGTGCCACCAGGCCTTGCAGTTCATCGCGCGTCAGCTGCTCCAGCGCGCCCTGCGTGACGGCCACCACGGCATCGTCTTCATCCCAGCCCGTGGCAAAGGCGTTGATGCTGTCCTCGCGCGGCAGCACCATGGCCAGTGGTGGCTTGATGCTGGCGGCAATGGCCAACTCGCTGACGATGTTGCAGAGCTTTTGCTCGGCCTCGCGGCTGGCGGGCCAGGCCTCGCGCGCACCGACGCGGCGCGCCAGCCGTTCACCACCGCCATGCAGGCTTGAGGTTTCCAGCCACCAGCCGCCGAGCACAAACAGCAGCGTCACGGCCGTGTTGACGCTAAAGAAATAAGCCGGATAGCTGCTGAATCCGGGCGTGAGCACGCGCCAGGTCAGCGCCAGCGCGGCATTCACGGCCAGCAGCAAGGCCAGCAGCGTCAGGCCAAACAACAACAGCAAGCGCAGGGTCTGGGCTCGGGCGGCTTCCTGTCGCTCAAAAAATCGCATCTATTCGGCCCCCACGGTCGCTCGCTGCGCGTAGCTTCCTGCCCCCCGAGGGGGCCGCCCCGCCTGCAGTCCGGCAAAGCCGGTCCTGCGGCCGGTACTTGAAAAAACGGGCGCCACTGCACCTGGCCATGCGAATTCCGGAGGCAGCGGCGTCTGCGTAGCGACCAGCCTAGGCGTTTGCCCTTCACACCAGCAGGGGCCGCGGAACCGGCTTCGCCGGGCCGCAGGCGCAGCGGCCCCCTCGGGGGGCAGCGCAGTACGCGTAGCGACAAGCGTGGGGGCCATATTCACATCTGAATGCGAACGGCCTGACGCTCCGTCGCGCTTTCCGTGGCCTGCAGCATGGCCGAAGGCGCAAAACCGAACAGACGGGCAATCAGCAAGGCCGGGAACTGCCCTTGCGCATTGTTGTAGTCCAACACGGCATCGTTATAGGCTTGCCGGGCAAAGCCGACCTTGTTTTCGGTGCTGGTGAGCTCTTCGCTGAGTTCACGCAGGGTCTGGTCGGCCTTGAGTTCGGGATAGGCCTCAGCCACCGCAAACAGCCGGCCCAGGCTACCGTCCAGCGCCTGCTCTGCCACGGCCAGCGCGGTCACGGCAGCGGCGTTGGCCGGCCGGCTGCGCACGGCATCGCTGGCGCTGCGCGCCTGATTGCGCGCGGCAATCACCGCCTCCAGCGTTTGCTGCTCATGCTGCAGGTATTTTTTGGCCACGTCCACCAGGTTGGGGATCAGGTCATAGCGGCGCTTGAGCTGGACATCGATCTGGCCAAAGGCGTTGCCAATGATGTTCTTCAGCCTGATCAGCCGGTTGTAGGCGCCCACCGCCCAGAAGACCAGCAAGGCCAACACGGCGATCCAAACCAGGGTGGAGACAGGCGGCATGGAGGCTTCCTCAAAGTTAAGAGTTAAGGGACGCATAGCCGGCGACACGGGCCGGCGCAGCCGCGAGATTAACTGCTTTTTTCCGGGTGTCGGCCCACCGGCCCCCATCGAGCGGCCAGTCCGCAGCCAGCAGGCCGCCAATCGCTATTAATTCAATAGCTTTCAGCGCTCGTCAGATATACGTAAAACTCATTATTTCCTTAAATTTCCAGGATTTATCAGCAAGTATCAACGGCAAGCGTCAAGGGACGAAAAAAAGCCCCGCACCTTTGCAGGATGCGGGGCTTGACGCTCTTTGTGCAGCGTCAGTTGTCAGCCAGGCTTATTCCGTGGCAGGGCTTTCGTCGCCGGCTTCAACCGGTACGGCAACGGCGTCCAGCTCGGCGGCTTCGGCTTCGGCGATGGCGCGGCGCTCGGCGTCGTCCATCAGGTCCTTGGCCTTGCGTGCCTCGTGGTAGGCCATGCCGGTACCGGCAGGGATCAGGCGGCCGACGATCACGTTCTCTTTCAGACCGCGCAACTCGTCGCGCTTGCCCATGATGGCAGCCTCGGTGAGCACGCGGGTGGTTTCCTGGAAGGAAGCCGCGGAGATGAAGGAATCGGTCGACAGCGAAGCCTTGGTAATACCCAGCAACAGGTTGCTGAAGGTCGCCGGGATCTTGCCCTCGGTGCGCAAGGCATCGTTGGTGTCCAGCATGGCGGAACGCTCGACCTGCTCTCCAGCGATGTAGCTGGAGTCGCCGACGTTCTCAACCACCACACGGCGCAGCATCTGGCGAACAATCACTTCGATGTGCTTGTCGTTGATCTTCACGCCCTGCAGACGGTAAACGTCCTGCACTTCATCGACGATGTAGCGGGCCAGCTCGGCCACGCCCAGCAAACGCAGAATGTCTTGCGGGTCGGCCGGGCCGTCCACAATCGACTCGCCCTTGTTCACCACCTGGCCTTCGTGCACCAGAATGTTCTTCTCCTTGGGGACCAGGTCTTCCCAGACCTTGCCTTCGGGATCGGTGATCTGCAGACGAACCTTGCCTTTGGTCTCTTTACCGAAGGACACGGTACCGGTCATTTCTGCCAGCGTGCCCTTGTCTTTCGGGGTACGGGCTTCGAACAACTCGGCGACACGCGGCAGACCGCCGGTAATGTCGCGGGTCTTCTGGCCTTCGATAGGGATACGGGCCAGCACTTCGCCGGGGCCCACGTCCTGACCGTCACGCACCTGAACCAGCGCGCCGATCTGAAAGCCAATCGTCACCGAGTGATCGGTGCCGGGGATCTTGACTTCGTTGCCGGTGGCGTCGATCAGCTTGACCTGGGGACGAATCACCTTGGTGGCGCCGCGACGCTTGGGATCGATCACCACCAGGGTGGACAGACCGGTCACATCGTCAACCTGCTTGGCCACGGTCACGCCTTCTTCCACATTCTCGAACAGCACCTTGCCGGCGAATTCGGTAATGATGGGGCGGGTCAGCGGATCCCAGTTGGCCAGAATCGCACCAGCCTTGATGGTCTGGTCGATCTTGACGGTCAGCGTTGCACCGTAAGGCACCTTGTGACGCTCACGCTCACGGCCATGCTCATCATGAATGATGATTTCGCCGGAACGGGCAATCACTACCAGGTCGCCCTTGCTGTTGGTCACATAGCGCATAGGCGCGTTGAAACCGATCACACCGTTGGACTTGGCTTCGACGCTGGACGCGATGGCCGCACGCGATGCCGCACCACCGATGTGGAAGGTACGCATGGTCAGCTGCGTGCCGGGCTCACCAATCGACTGGGCGGCGATGATACCGACCGCTTCACCTATGTTGATCAGGCCACCGCGACCCAAGTCACGGCCATAGCACTTGGCGCACAGACCGAAGCGGGTTTCGCAGGTCAGTGCGGTACGCACTTTCACTTCGTCCACACCAGCGGCTTCGAGCGCTTCGATGATGTCCTCGTCCAGCATCACACCGGCCTTGGTCAGAACCGCACGGTTCTCAGGGTGCAGCACGTCCTCAACCACGGTGCGGCCCAGAACCCGGTCGCGCAGCGATTCGATGACTTCACCACCCTCGACGATGGCGCGCATGAGCGAGCCTTCTTGCGTGCCGCAGTCATCCTCGGTCACCACCAGATCCTGTACCACGTCGCACAAACGGCGGGTCAGGTAACCGGAGTTGGCGGTTTTCAACGCCGTGTCAGCCAGACCCTTACGGGCACCGTGGGTGGAGATGAAGTACTCCAGCACGTTCAGGCCTTCGCGGAAGTTGGCGGTAATCGGCGTTTCGATGATGGAGCCGTCAGGCTTGGCCATCAAACCGCGCATACCGGCTACCTGGCGAATCTGCGCCGCGGAACCGCGAGCGCCGGAGTCGGCCATCATGTAGATGGAGTTGAAGGAATCCTGCTCAACTTCCTTGCCGTGGCGGTCAATGACCTTCTCTTTGGAGAGCTGGGCCATCATGGCCTTGGAGACCTCGTCGCCCGACTTGCCCCAGATGTCCACCACCTTGTTGTAGCGCTCGCCGGAAGTCACCAGACCCGAGACATACTGCTGCTCGATCTCTTTGACTTCCTTCTGGGCGCGCGAAATGATCTCGTGCTTTTCCTTGGGCACCAGCATGTCGTCGATACAGATGGAGATACCGGCGCGCGTTGCCAGGCGGAAGCCCGACTGCAAGAGCTTGTCGGCAAACACCACGGTCTCTTTCAAACCGCACTTGCGGAAGGACACGTTGATCAGCTTGGAAATTTCCTTCTTCTTCAACGCCTTGTTGATGTTGGAGAAAGGCAGACCCTTGGGCAGGATTTCGGACAGCAGAGCCCGGCCGCCGGTGGTTTCCCACAGCTTGGTCGAAGGCACGAACTCGTTCGTTTCCTTGTCCTTGGTCCACTCGGTCAGACGCACGCTGATGCGCGCATTCAGGTCGAGCTCGCCTGCGTCAAAAGCACGGCGAACTTCGCCGGTGTCCGAGAACACCAGACCTTCGCCCTTGCCGTTGGTACGGTCGCGGGTCGTGTAGTACAGACCCAGCACAACGTCTTGCGACGGAACGATGGAGGGCTCGCCGTTGGCAGGGAACAGGATGTTGTTCGAAGCCAGCATCAGGGTGCGGGCTTCCATCTGTGCTTCCACCGACAGCGGCACGTGAACGGCCATCTGGTCACCGTCAAAGTCGGCGTTGAAAGCCGAGCAGACGAGTGGGTGCAGCTGAATCGCCTTGCCTTCGATCAGGATGGGTTCAAAGGCCTGGATACCCAAACGGTGCAGCGTAGGCGCACGGTTCAGCATCACGGGGTGCTCTTTGATGACCTCTTCCAGAATGTCCCACACGACTGGCGTGCCGGATTCGACTTCCTTCTTGGCCGCCTTGATGGTGGTGGCAATGCCGCGCACTTCGAGCTGGGCGAAGATGAAGGGCTTGAACAGCTCCAGCGCCATCAGCTTGGGCAAACCGCACTGGTGCAGCTTGAGCGTTGGGCCCACGGTAATCACGGAACGACCGGAGTAGTCGACGCGCTTGCCCAGCAAGTTCTGGCGGAAACGACCCGACTTACCCTTGATCATGTCGGCCAGCGACTTCAGCGCGCGCTTGTTGGCGCCCGTCATGGCCTTGCCACGGCGGCCGTTGTCCAGCAAGCTGTCCACGGCTTCTTGCAGCATGCGCTTCTCATTGCGCGCAATGATTTCGGGCGCTTTGAGTTCCAGCAAGCGGCGCAGACGGCTGTTGCGGTTGATGACGCGGCGATACAAATCGTTCAGGTCGGAGGTCGCAAAGCGGCCGCCGTCCAGCGGTACCAGCGGACGCAGGTCCGGCGGCAGCACGGGCAACACATCCAGCACCATCCATTCGGGCTTGATGCCGGACTTCTTGAATCCTTCCATCAATTTCAAGCGCTTGGCGTTTTTCTTGATCTTGATTTCGGAGCCGGTCAGGTCATTGCGCAGCTTGTCGATTTCGATGTCGATATCCAAGCCTTCAAGCAGGTCCTTGATACCTTCAGCGCCCATCTTGGCGGTGTACTCATCGCCGTATTCCTTGCGCTTGGCATCGTAGTCGTCTTCCGACATGATGCTGAATTTCTTCAGCGGGGTCATGCCGGGGTCGGTCACCACATAGGCTTCGAAGTACAGCACACGCTCGATGTCGCGCAAGGTCATGTCGAGCACCAGGCCCAGACGCGATGGCAGCGACTTCAGAAACCAGATGTGGGCGCAGGGAGCGGCCAGGTCGATGTGACCCATGCGCTCACGGCGAACCTTGGTCTGCGTGACTTCAACGCCGCACTTCTCGCAGATGACACCGCGGTGCTTGAGGCGCTTGTACTTGCCGCACAGGCACTCGTAGTCCTTGATAGGGCCAAAGATCTTGGCGCAAAAAAGACCGTCGCGCTCAGGCTTGAAGGTACGGTAGTTGATGGTTTCGGGCTTTTTGACTTCACCGAAAGACCACGAACGGATCTTTTCGGGCGAGGCCATACCGATCTTGATGGCATCGAAATGCTCATCCGGCGTGAACTGCTTGAACAGGTCGAGTAATGATTTCATGACTTAAATCCTTTTCTTGTCCGCTGTTTAGCTGCGTTCCAGTTCCATGTCGATACCCAGCGAGCGGATCTCTTTGACCAGCACGTTGAACGACTCGGGCATGCCGGCCGTGATGGCATGCTCGCCCTTGACGATGCTCTCGTACACCTTGGTACGACCGACCACGTCATCGGACTTGACGGTGAGCATTTCCTGCAGCACGTAAGCGGCGCCATAGGCTTCCAGCGCCCAGACCTCCATCTCACCAAAACGCTGTCCACCGAACTGGGCCTTGCCGCCCAGCGGCTGCTGCGTGACCAGGCTGTAAGGACCGGTCGAACGGGCATGCATCTTGTCGTCCACCAGGTGATGCAGCTTCAGGAAGTGCATGTAGCCCACGGTCGTCGTACGCTCGAAAGCGTCGCCGGTGCGGCCGTCATACAGCTGAGCCTGGGTACGCGTCGCGGTCAGGCCCTTGGCCTGGGCGACATCGTCAGGATAGGCAAGCTTCAGCATGGTCATGATGTCCTCTTCCGAGGCGCCATCGAACACTGGCGTGGCGAATGGCACACCGGCCGTCAGGTTGTTGGCCATCGCGATGACATCGCTGTCCGACAAGCTGCTCAGGTCCTCGGCACGGCCGGACTTGTTGTAGAGCGTGTCCATGAAGGAACGCAATTCAGCCAGCTTGGTTTCAGCCTGCAGCATGTCGCCGATACGCTGACCCAGGCCCTTGGCGGCCCAGCCCAGGTGAACTTCAAGCACCTGACCCACGTTCATCCGTGAAGGCACGCCCAGAGGGTTGAGCACGATGTCGCACGGCGTACCGTCGGCCATGTAGGGCATGTCTTCGATCGGAACGATCTTGGACACCACGCCCTTGTTGCCGTGACGGCCGGCCATCTTGTCACCGGGCTGCAGACGACGCTTGACCGCCAGGTAAACCTTGACCATCTTGAGCACGCCGGATGGCAGCTCGTCGCCTTGCGTGAGCTTCTTGCGCTTTTCCTCGAAGCCGAGGTCAAAGCTGTGACGCGTCTGCTCCATGGCGTTCTTGATGCTCTCCAGCTGGGAGGCCACTTCCTCATCTGCCGGGCGAATGTCAAACCAGTGGTACTTCTCGACGTCGGCCAGGTAGGCCTTGTCGATCTTGGTTCCCTTGGCCAGCTTCTTGGGGCCGCCGTTGGCGACCTTGCCATTGAGCAACTTCTCGATACGGTCAAACGCGTCGGCTTCCACAATGCGCAGCTGGTCGTTGAGGTCCAGGCGGAAACGCTTGAGTTCGTCGTCGATGATCTGCTGGGCACGCTTGTCGCGCACAATGCCTTCACGGGTGAAGACCTGCACGTCGATCACGGTGCCCTGCGAGCCCTGGCTCACGCGCAGCGAGGTGTCTTTCACATCGCTGGCTTTTTCGCCGAAGATGGCGCGCAGCAGTTTCTCTTCCGGTGTCAGCGTGGTCTCGCCCTTTGGCGTGACCTTGCCCACCAGCGTGTCACCCGGCTGGACTTCGGCACCGACATAAATAATGCCGGATTCGTCCAGACGGTTGAGCTGCTGCTCGGACAGGTTTGGAATGTCGCGGGTAATTTCTTCGGAACCCAGCTTGGTGTCACGAGCCATCACCACGAGTTCTTCGATATGAATCGAGGTATAGCGGTCTTCAGCCACCACACGCTCGGAAATCAGGATCGAATCCTCGAAGTTGTAGCCGTTCCAGGGCATGAAACCGATCAGCATGTTCTGACCAATGGCGATTTCGCCCAGGTCGGTCGATGCGCCGTCGGCGATCACGTCACCCTTGGCCAGCTTGTCGCCCATCTTGACGATGGGGCGCTGATGGATGTTGGTGTTCTGGTTGGAACGCTGGTACTTGATCAGGTTGTAGATGTCCACGCCGACTTCACCGGCCAGGGCTTCCGCATCATTCACACGCACCACGATGCGGGTCGCATCGACATAGTCCACCACGCCGCCACGATTGGCGGTCACCACCGTGCCCGAGTCGACCGCAGCAACGCGCTCGATACCGGTACCGACCAGCGGCTTTTCAGGACGCAGCACAGGCACGGCCTGACGCGACATGTTGGCACCCATCAGTGCGCGGTTGGCGTCATCGTGCTCCAGGAAGGGCACCAGCGAAGCCGCCACCGACACGATCTGCGCCGGTGACACGTCCATGTACTGGACGCGCTCGGCGCCAACCAGAATGGACTCACCTTTTTCACGGGCAGACACCAGGTCGCCGGTCAGGCGGCCGTCCTTGTCCAGTGCCGCATTGGCCTGGGCAATCACGTATTTACCTTCTTCGATGGCCGACAGGTAGTCGATCTGATCGGTGATCTTGCCATCCACCACGCGGCGATAAGGCGTTTCGATAAAGCCGTACTCGTTCAGGCGAGCATAGAGCGCCAGCGAGTTGATCAGACCAATGTTCGGACCTTCCGGCGTTTCAATCGGGCAGACGCGACCGTAGTGGGTCACGTGCACGTCACGCACTTCAAAGCCAGCACGTTCGCGGGTCAAACCACCGGGGCCAAGGGCCGAAACACGGCGCTTGTGGGTGATTTCGGCCAACGGATTGGTCTGGTCCATGAACTGCGACAACTGCGAAGCACCGAAGAACTCTTTCAACGCAGCCGAAATCGGTTTGCTGTTGATCAGGTCGTGCGGCATCAGCGGCTCTTGCTCAGCCTGGCCCAGACGTTCTTTGACGGCCTTCTCGATACGGGCCAGACCGGTACGGTACTGATTTTCCGCGAGTTCGCCGACGCAACGCACGCGGCGATTGCCGAGGTGGTCAATGTCATCGACTTCGCCGTTGCCGTTGCGCAGGTCCACCAAGATCTTGACGACAGCGAGGATGTCCTCGTTGGTCATGACCATGGGGCCGGTGGAGTCGTCACGACCCACGCGGGCATTGAACTTCATACGGCCAACGCGCGACAGATCGTAGGTGTCGGGGTTGTAGAACAGGCGCTGGAACAGGGCCTGGACGGCGTCTTCGGTAGGCGGCTCGCCGGGACGCATCATGCGGTAGATCGCCACACGTGCAGCAAACTCGTCAGCCGTTTCGTCGGTACGCAGGGTTTGCGAGATGTAAGCACCCTGGTCGAGTTCGTTGGTGTACAGCACTTGCAGGTCTTGCACGCCGGCCACGCGCAGCTTCTTCAGCAGCAGCTCGGTCAACTCATCGTTGGCCTTGGCAATGATTTCACCGGTATCGGCATCGACGATGTTCTTGGCGACCACGCGGCCGATCAGGAAATCTTCGGGCACGCTGACGCTGGTGGTACCGCTTTGCTCCAGCTCGCGGGTGTGACGCACCGTGATGCGCTTGTCCTTGGCCACCACAACCTTGCCGGTTTTGTCGGTCAGGTCAAAACGGGCGACTTCACCGCGCATGCGCTCGGCAACAAACTCCATCTGCGCACCACTGTCCATCAGACGGAAGTTGTCGAAGACAAAGAAGTTGGCCAGAATGGATTCCGGATTCAGGCCGATGGCCTTGAGCAGAATCGTGACCGGCATCTTGCGACGGCGGTCAACGCGGAAATACAGGATGTCTTTCGGATCGAATTCGAAATCCAGCCAGGAGCCGCGGTAAGGAATGATGCGGGCCGAAAACAGCAGCTTGCCCGAACTGTGGGTCTTGCCCTTGTCGTGTTCAAAGAACACGCCAGGCGAGCGATGCAGCTGGGACACGATGACACGCTCGGTGCCATTGATCACGAAAGAACCCTTGTCCGTCATGAGCGGTACTTCGCCCATATAGACTTCCTGCTCCTTGACCTCTTTGACGACCTTGGACTGCGACGTCGACGACTCGCGGTCATAAATGATCAGTTGCACTTTGGCGCGCACGGCCGACGCGAAGGTCAACCCGCGGGTCTGACACTCGCGTACATCGAATGCCGGCTTGGCCAGGTTGTATTCGATGAACTTCATCTCGACAAAACCATTGTGCGAGACGATTGGGAAGGCATTGTCAAATGCTGCTTGCAGGCCTTCTATGGTACGTTTTTGAGGCGCACGGTCGGCTTGCAGGAATGCGGTGTATGCATCTTTCTGCATCTGCAGCAAATAGGGAACAGTCAACACGCTTTCGCGGTTGCCGAAGCTTTTGCGGATGCGTTTGCGTTCGGTATAGGAATAGGCCATGAGTTCTCCGCGTTGATGGGCTCTGGCGACTCTCGAACCCGAATACACCACGTATTCAGGCAACTTGGTGGTTGGCCACTACCAACCATGGCGGACGGTGATGCATTGCACATCACCCGAACCAAGGCGTTTTCTGCAGTCGGGATTCAGAAAACACTGAAAAAAAGACTGTGGCAATCTTTTTTTCAGTGCATCTACAAAATACAAAACCTCTTTTTCGTGCTCCGGATACATCGCAAAACCGGCTAATTTGCTGGCTTTGCGGTGTACGCCTTGAAACACGAAAGGCTGGAAGCCCGATTTCGGTCTTCCAGCCTTTGCAAACAGCAAGAATTACTTGAGTTCGACTTTCGCGCCAGCTTCTTCGAGCTTCTTCTTGGCAGCTTCTGCGTCGGCCTTTGGAGCGGCTTCCTTGACGTTCTTTGGAGCGCCGTCAACCAGATCCTTGGCTTCTTTGAGGCCCAGACCGGTGATTTCGCGAACAGCCTTGATGACCGACACCTTGTTGGCGCCAGCTTCGAGCAGAACGACGTTGAATTCGGTCTTCTCTTCAGCAGCAGCAGCAGCGCCACCGCCAGCAGCAGCAGGAGCTGCCATAGCAGCTGCGCTCACGCCAAATTTCTCTTCGATGGCTTTCACCAGGTCGTTGAGTTCGAGGACCGTCATGCTATCCAGCGCGGTCAAAAATGCGTCTTTATCGAATGCCATTTTGATTTCCTAAAAAGTATCTATTAACAGTTGGGGACAGGGTCCGCGCCAAACGCGTCCGACCATCCCGCAAGGTCTTGTTTACGCTGCTACAGCTTCAGCTTCAGCTGGGGCTTCGGCTTCGCCGCCGCCCTTTTTCGCTGCCAGCGCGCCCAGCACAACGGCCGTACGCGACATGGGCGACATCAGCAAGCCACACACCTGAGCCAGCAACACTTCCTTGGAAGGGATGTTGGCCAGTTGCTTCACGCCGTTCACGTCCAGGGTTTTGCCACCAAATGCACCACCGCGAATCACCAGCTTGTCGTTGGTTTTCGCGAAGTCGGCCACCACTTTGGCAGCGGCGACAGCATCGATGGAAAAGCCGTAGATCAGCGGACCGGTCATCTGGTCGGACACGACTTCAAATGCGCTACCTGCCACGGCACGGCGAGCCAGGGTGTTCTTCAGAACACTCAGGGTCACGCCTTTTTCGCGGGCTTGGCTGCGCAGCTTGGTCATGTCAGCGACCGTGATGCCACGGTATTCCGCCATCACGAGCGTTTGAGCTTTAGCGGCGAGGCCTGTCACTTCATCAATGACGGCTTGTTTCTCACTGCGATTGAGACTCAAGGTCTACTCCTTAAAAATGTGCCATCGGGCTTGGGCTTTCGCCATCGCCATTCGGCACGCTCATATTCAGCGACCAACTGTTTCCGATTCTTTTCAAAACCATCTGCAGCGGGACCGCCATCTGCGTTGGCTGTCTTTCGATTAAGTACCTGACCTGAAACTATTTCATTCAAGCCGGCACGCCAACGGTCCTGGATGACCTGCCAGAGGAAAACCCCGGCAGCCCACCACATTGAACAGCTCTTGCGAGCCGTTCAAATTTTTGCGATTACGCCGCGATGGTTTGCGTGTCGACGCGAACGCCCACGCCCATGGTCGACGAAACCGCGACTTTCCTCAAATACACGCCTTTGCTGGAAGCCGGCTTGGCTTTCTGCAGGGCATCAATCAGGGCGGCCAAGTTGCCTTGCAGCTTGACGGTGTCAAACGAACGCAAGCCAATGGTGCCGTGCACAATACCGGCCTTGTCAACGCGGAACTGGACTTGACCAGCTTTTGCGTTCTTGACAGCGGTGGCGACGTCTGGCGTCACGGTGCCAACCTTGGGGTTGGGCATCATGCCACGTGGGCCGAGAATCTGACCCAGCGTACCAACGATACGCATGGCATCAGGGGAGGCAATCACCACGTCGAAATCCATCTTGCCGGCCTTGATGTCGGCAGCCAGATCGTCCATGCCGACGATATCTGCGCCGGCAGCTTTGGCTTCTTCAGCCTTGGCGCCTTGAGCAAACACGGCCACGCGCTTGGTTTTGCCAGTGCCGTTAGGCAACACGACCGCGCCGCGAACGACTTGGTCGGATTTCTTGGCATCAACGCCGAGCTGCACAGCCACATCGATGGACTCATCGAACTTGGCAACGGCGAACTCTTTGACAAGGCCCAGAGCATCGGTCAGGGCGTACAGCTTGTTGCTGTCGATCTTGTCACCGATGGTTTTTTGACGTTTGGTCAGCTTGCTCATACAACACCCTCCACCGTCACGCCCATGGAGCGAGCGGAACCAGCAATAGTACGAACGGCAGCGTCGAGGTCGGCAGCCGTCATGTCTTTCATCTTGTGCTTGGCGATCTCTTCGAGCTGGGCACGGGTGATCTTGCCTACCTTGGCGGTATGCGGCGTAGCAGAACCCTTGTCGAGCTTGATAGCCTTCTTGATCAGCGTGACAGCCGGAGGCGTCTTGATGATGAAAGTGAAGCTCTTGTCTGCGTAAGCAGTGATCACCACAGGCAGTGGCAGACCTGGCTCAACACCTTGGGTCTGGGCATTAAATGCCTTGCAGAATTCCATGATGTTCAAGCCGCGCTGACCCAGCGCTGGACCGATTGGGGGGGATGGATTGGCCTTGCCAGCTGGTACTTGCAGCTTAACGAAGCCGACGATTTTTTTCGCCATACTTTTCTCCTTGCGGGTCATAACGCCTGAGTACTGCAAAAAACAGCATCAGGCTCCCCGGGGTTGCACAACTCAATAGGGATTCAAAAGAATCCTCTGCGCCGAGTTGCAAAGCGCAAATTTTTTCTGCCGGCCGTCAGGCTTGACGCCTGATCAGCCCCACCCTGAAAAACAGGATGAAATCAGGTTTTCTCAATCTGGCTGAATTCCAGCTCCACCGGAGTGGCACGGCCGAAAATCGTAACCGATACCCGAACCTTGTTCTTCTCGTAATTGACCTCTTCCACCGTTCCATTGAAATCGGTGAAAGGACCATCCTTGACGCGGACATATTCGCCGGTTTCAAACTCAACCTTGTGACGCGGCTTCTCGGTGCCGACTTGCATCTGGTTGACGATTTTCTGGACTTCCTCTTCGGAAATCGGGGCCGGACGATTCTTGGCGCCACCGACAAAACCGGTCACCTTGTTGGTGTGCTTCACCAAATGCCAGGTTTCGTCATCCATGACCATCTCGACCAGCACATAGCCAGGGAAGAAACGGCGCTCTGTTGTTTTCTTCTGTCCGTTCTTGATCTCGACCACTTCTTCAGTAGGAACCAAAAAACGTCCAAACTTGGACTGCATCTCTGCGCGATTGATGCGCTCGACAATATTGCGCTCCGCGGCTTTTTCCATGCCGGAATAAGCGTGCACGACATACCACTGCATGCCAGGGGTGGCAGCAAAGGATGCGCCAGCCGCAACTTCACCATCTACCGTGTCGTTCAGATCGCTCATTATTTTTTCCATCCCAGGATCAGGTCGTAAAACACCCACTCGAGCGTTTTGTCGGTCAACCACAAAAACAAGGCCATCACCACCACAAAAACAAACACGTAAATAGTCATTTGTATTGCCTCTTTGCGGGCAGGCCAAACAACTTTTTGCACTTCACGCCAAGAGTCGCGGCCAAAAGCCACAAACTGCTTACCCAGCTCCGACGACACAAAAACAACAACAGCCGCGATCAAACCCACGATCAGCGCGCCCCACTGGGCTAACTGACCTTGCTTGCCCAGGAGATAAAAACCGACAAGGGAAGCCAGAACCAAGACAACGACCAAGCCCAGCTTGGCTTTGTCGGCATTGGTACTGACGGTTTCAACTTGAGAAGAGGCCATGATTGCCGGATTTCCTGTTCTATCTTCATGCGTCTCTTCAGACGCTTAAGCCCACCGGAGTTTTTGACTCCTGGCGGGCTTGCTATTTACATCACCTGCGGCATCGGCATATCCGAAAACCAGGTGGCAGGGGCAGAAGGAATCGAACCATCAACCTTCGGTTTTGGAGACCGACGCTCTGCCAATTGAGCTATACCCCTGCATCAAACTTGCAATCGCTTAGGCAATAATTTTGGCAACGACGCCAGCACCAACGGTACGGCCGCCTTCGCGAATGGCGAAGCGCAGGCCTTCTTCCATGGCGATCGGGTTGATCAGCTTGACGGTGATCGACACGTTGTCGCCTGGCATGACCATTTCCTTGCCTTCTGGCAACTCGATCGCGCCGGTCACATCCGTCGTGCGGAAGTAGAACTGGGGACGGTAGTTGTTGAAGAATGGCGTGTGACGGCCGCCTTCGTCCTTGGACAAAACGTAGATTTCGCCGGTGAAGTGCGTGTGTGGCTTGATGGAGCCGGGCTTGCACAGCACTTGGCCGCGCTGCACGTCTTCACGCTTGGTGCC
>NZ_FOKZ01000061.1 GCF_900112285.1 Polaromonas sp. OV174
TTGTATCTGGTGATGGAAAAATGGGCTACCTGAGATAAACGTTGGAGCTTGCGTATTGGCGGACTCCGCTCCGAGGTATTTCAGCAGCCTGCTAGAGCTGTTTACTACGAAGCTTGCAACATCTATTATTTGCAAACATCTGACGCCCCAGAAAAAATAATAGCGGCTCTCAGCGAGCTCTGTACCTGCCGGCTCTGTACCTGCGGGTTCTAATTCGACATCAGCGCTATCAATCGCTTCCCATTCGCGTTTAATGTTTGAGCCACTTCTGCTACGGGGAGGGTCCAAAGTTCAGCTAGCGTGTCAGTGACTTGGCCAGTTTCCCAGGGCATAACCGGCTTTCCCATGACCGCACCAAAGGGGCCGTCACTTTCCGGTACCACGCGCTCTCTGGGCATTAGCGATACGAGATTACGGCCGTTTGCCGATTTCAGCATAGCGGGTCCCACACTAAACCAGCAGCCTAGCGCGGAAGCACGGCGAAGGGATGCAGGAGAATCTGTGAACCAGTGCATCACCGCAAGCCCGAACCCCGGATATTGGCGCAGGGTATCGAGTACTGCATCAGCCGCAGAACGCGAATGAACGCTTAAAACACGACCGCCTTTGGCTTGACAGCATGAGACAACTGCTTGGAAGATGCGAAGCTGAACGGCATAGTGCGCTTTATAGCGGCTTGAACCGTCTAATCCAACCTCCCCAACAGCAACGGAAGCATCTATCTGTGCAAGGAGCAGCTCAAGCTCTGAAGCTTTGGTATCAGCAACTTCAGGGTGCAGGCCGGGGGTTACGATTAAATTCGAGGCTGGAGGAAGTATCTTTGACGTAGCAGCATAGGCGCGTGGACTTGTGGTTACCAACCACGTGAAGTCATTCACTGCCAGGGCTTCCGCGTATGGGGTTGGGGCTTTTGGCTGGGGCTGGGTTGAACTCAAACCGCGGTTCGAACAAAAAATGGCCCAAAGAGCACGCAATGGAAAGTGCAAAGGCTCCCACGTGGAATTGAGGGTGCATCGGCTCAAGAGCCTGACTGGTGCGCACCTGTAGACGCGCACGCTGGAGCGTCAAAAAGTGGAAGTGCGCCTGTGCTGCAAAGGGTTTTGCAACACAGCCACGTCGACTTGGAGCAATGTCGGCGGATGTCGGCGGAGATAGGGGTTACTTCGGCCACTGACTGGGTTTTGCGACGCCGTCATTCATCAATCCACGCAGAAGGAGGACAACGGAGCCGATGCCTGCGCATATAGATAAAAGCCACGTCGAGCGTGGCTTTATTTTCGGCAATGACCCGTCCTGAATTGGGTTGACACCTTTTCCCTAAAGAAAAGGCAAGTCAATGGATACAAGCGTCAAACGCACACAGCGCGACTACACGCTGG
>NZ_FOKZ01000010.1 GCF_900112285.1 Polaromonas sp. OV174
AGCCGGTCCAGCGACACCAGGCCGGGCTCTTCGTAGTTGCGCAGGCCGCGTGGGTCGTCAAAAATGATGTGGGCCAGATCCGGGCAGCGGTCGCGGATTTCCAGCAGCTTGTCGACCTGCTCCTGGTCTTCCACCATGGCGAAGCGCACGTTGGCGTTGGTGATGGGAAACACGCACTCGGCCCCCACCGCGTCCTGGTACAGCGGAATCGGGATGGCGCCCAGCGCTTGCACGGCCAGCATGGTGGCATACAGGCGTGGCCGGTTGGCACCGATCACGGCCATGTGCTCGCCGCGCTGCAGGCCGGCCTGGTGCAGGCCGCAGGCGATGTGCTCGACCAGGGCGGCCATGCTGGCCCAGCTGTGGGCCTGCCAGATGCCGTACTCTTTCTCGCGCATCGCCGCCGCGCCTGGGCGCTCGGCGGCATGCTTGAGTAGCAATCGGGGGAAGGTGGTCTGCATTCCGCTTCCTTGTCTCTAGTTTTTGCGCGATCCTCTTTCAGAAGAATCGCTTGTATGGGCTGCATGGTAAGTCTGCGTTTGACGTTATCTTGTCGTTGCGACGACAATTTGCGGGTAAGTCCTACTGGGGTGAGCCCGGGGTTGGCGCGGTTTATCGGATAAGGCGTCTTTCTCCCCTGTCTTTCTCTTCTTTCTGGGTGAACCATGTCTAGCAACCTGACTTTGCATCAGCGCCGCCGCAAGCCCTCGCCCGACGAGCTGGACGGCATCCCCTGGCTGCACCTGCTGCTCCCCGATGAGCGCGCACGCGCGCAGGCTGAGCTTCTGGTGAGCGATGCCGCGCCCGGCGACTATGTGTGCCATATCGCCAAGCCGGTGACTTACTGGTTTGGCGTGGTCGATGGCTTGCTCAAGATGAGCGCCGACAACGCCCAGGGCCTGACCATGACGTTTGCCGGACTGCCGCCGGGCGGCTGGTTTGGCGAAGGCACGGCACTCAAGCGCGAGCCTTACCGCTACAACGTCCAGGCGCTGCGCAAAAGCGTGGTGGCCGGTCTGCCGGTGGACAGCTTTCACTGGCTGCTAGATCACTCCATAGGCTTTAACCGTTTCGTGATGAACCAGCTCAACGAGCGGCTGGGCCAGTTCATTGCGGCGCGCGAAATCGACCGCATGAACAACCCCGATGTGCGGGTGGCGCGCAGCCTGGCGGCCTTGTTCAATCCGGTGCTATATCCCGGCGTCGGCGAAATCCTGCGCATCACCCAGCAGGAGCTGGCCTATCTGGTCGGTCTATCGCGCCAGCGCGTCAACGAAGCGCTGACCACGCTGCAGGCGCAAGGCATGATTCGGGTCGAATACGGCGGCCTGCGCGTGCTGGATCTGGTGGCGCTCCGTTCCAGTGTTTTTCCTGTAAAAAAACAATGATGGCCCTTATCAGTCATAGGTATTTTGCTATTTAATTGGTAGCCATTTTGATGGCCAGTGCAGGCGCCGACTAAGGCCCGATCCGGAGTGTTGCGTGGGCCATGGTGCCGCCCGTCCACACGTGTTTGCGTGTGTTCATGGATCGGGACTATAGTGAAATTTTTGTACGCCAGTTCGACTGACGGATGCGATGCCTTTTCAAGGAGAAGCTCAATGTCAACAGCAGCCACCACGCCCACAGCCTCCAAGCCACCGCTGTACCGATCGCTTTATGTGCAGGTCATCACGGCGGTGATCATAGGTGTGCTGCTCGGCCACTTCTACCCTTCATTTGGCGAAGCCATGAAGCCGCTGGGCGACGCTTTCATCAAGCTGATCAAGATGATGATTGCGCCCATCATTTTCTGCACCGTGGTGGTCGGCATCGCCGGCATGGAAGACATGAAGAAGGTCGGGAAAACCGGTGGCCTGGCGCTGCTGTACTTCGAAGTCGTCAGCTCCATCGCCTTGCTGGTCGGGCTGGTGCTGGTCAATCTGCTCAAGCCAGGTGCTGGCATGAACATCGATCCTGCGACGCTGGACACCAAAGCGCTTTCGGCCTACACCGGCCCGGGCAAGATGCAGGGCACGGTGGAGTTTCTGGGCGGCATCATTCCAAACACGCTGGTTGATGCCTTCGCCAAGGGGGAGATTCTCCAGGTCTTGCTGATCGCCGTCCTATTCGGCTTTGCCTTGCACCGCTTTGGCGGACGCGGCACCTTGGTGTTCGACGTGATCGAGAAGGGCTCGCATGTGCTGTTCACCGTCGTCGGTTACATCATGAAGCTGGCGCCGATTGGCGCTTTTGGCGCCATGGCCTTCACCATAGGCAAATATGGCATTGGCTCGCTTTTTTCACTCGGCAAGCTGATGGCGGTTTTTTACCTGACCTGCCTGCTGTTCATCTTTGGCGTGCTTGGGTTGATTGCGCGTTTGCACGGCTTCAGCATCTGGAAGCTCATCAAATACATCAAGGAAGAATTGCTGATTGTGCTGGGCACCTCGTCGTCCGAGTCCGTGCTGCCGCGCATGATGGAGAAAATGGAGAATCTGGGCGCCAACAAGACCTGCGTCGGCCTGGTGATCCCGACGGGTTACTCCTTCAACCTCGACGGTACGTCGATTTACCTGACCATGGCCGCCATCTTCATCGCGCAGGCCACCAACACGCCGCTGACGCTGATGCAGGAGATCACGCTGCTGGGGGTGTTGGTGTTGACCTCCAAAGGAGCGGCCGGCGTCACCGGCAGCGGCTTCATCGTGCTGGCCGCCACGCTGTCGGCGGTCGGGACGGTGCCGGTGGCGGGGCTGGCGCTGATCCTGGGGATTGACCGCTTCATGTCGGAAGCCCGCGCGCTGACCAACCTGATCGGCAATGGCGTGGCCACTCTGGTGGTCGCCAAGTGGACCAACGAGCTTGATATGGATCGCCTGCAGGCCGGGCTCAACAACGAGACCTGGAACGAGGCGCAGGGCCCTGAGGAAATCATCAACGCCAGAACGGCGCACATGGCGGTGACCAAGCACTGAGGCGCTTTCCTGCGCACCCGCACTGTGGACAGGCAGTGCGGTCGGCTGCCCGGCCTGGCTCTGCACTCTCCATCGGCTAACTCACAAGCTCAGGGCTGGGCGGATTTTTACGCTTTTTTTACGGCGACCCCGCTTCTTTCATCCCCATTTTTACGTGCGAAATCCTACGCTTAACTCATCATTTTTACGTGGGAGTTGGGTCATGGATATTTTGTATGTGGCAGGTCTCGCCTTGCTATGGGGCGTGATGGTTCTGCTGGTCCTGGGCTTTAAAAAGCTCGAAAAACCGCAGGGAGGCCGCTCATGATCAGTCTTGATGTGCTCTATGGCTTTGGCGGCCTTTGCGCCGTCATGCTGCTGGCTTATCTGGTGTATGCGCTGATCTGCGCCGAGGAGTTTTGATGAACGCCGCGCAGAACCGCTTCAAGCAAGTGAACGCCCCCTCGGGGGGCAGCGTAGCGGCCATGGCCGCAAGCGTGGGGGCCTTATGACTTCTTCAAGCTGGGGCTTGCTGGCCATTTTTCTCGGTGTGTTGCTGGCGGCTTCCTGGCCGCTAGGTCTCTGGTTGACACGTCTTTGCAAGGGCAACTTGCCGGGCTGGATGCAGCGCGTTGAAGCGCCGCTTTATCGCTTGGCGGGCACTTCCGTCGACAAGTCCATGAATTGGTGGCAGTACGCACTGGCGCTGCTGGCCTTCAACGCGCTGGGTGTGCTGGCGGTCTATGCGCTGCAGCGTTGGCAGCTCTGGTTGCCGTTCAATCCAGCCGGCATGGGTAATGTGGCGCCCGACTCGGCCTTCAATACCGCCATCAGCTTTGTCGCCAACACCAACTGGCAGGACTATGCCGGCGAGGCGACCATGAGCTATCTGACGCAGATGCTGGCGCTGGCGGTGCAGAACTTCTTCTCCGCGGCCACCGGGGTCGCCGTGGTCTTTGCCCTGTTTCGCGGCTTTGTCGCCAAATCCACTGGCGTCATTGGCAACTTCTGGGTCGATGTGACGCGCGTCACCGCCTGGCTGCTGCTGCCGCTGTCGCTGGTGTTCGCCGTGTTCCTGGTAGGGCAGGGCGTGATCCAGAACTTTGATGCTTACCAGGACGTCACCACGCTGGAGTCCACGAGTTATCAGGTCGCGAAAAACGGTCCCGATGGCCAGGCCTTGAAAGACGACAAAGGTAATCCGGTCATGGAAGACCTGAAAGCCAACAAACAGACCCTAGCCATGGGCCCGGTCGCTTCGCAGGAAGCCATCAAGATGCTGGGCACCAACGGCGGTGGCTTCTTCAATGCCAACTCGGCCCATCCTTATGAAAACCCGACCGCACTGAGCAATCTGCTGCAGATGCTGGCGATTTTCCTGATTCCGGCCGCGCTGTGCTTTGCCTTTGGCCGCGTGGTGGGTGACCCACGCCAGGGCTGGGCCGTGCTGGCGGCGATGACCGTGATGTTTGTGATTGCGGTCGTAGCCATCACGCCGGCCGAGCTGGCCGGTAATCCGCTGCTGCCGCCTTTGGGGGTGGACCAAACCGCCAGCGTGCTGCAGGCCGGCGGCAATATGGAAGGCAAGGAAACCCGCTTCGGCATCAACGCCTCCAGCCTGTTCGCGGTGGTCACCACGGCCGCATCCTGCGGCGCCGTCAATGCCATGCACGACTCTTTCACGCCGCTGGGCGGCATGGTGCCCATGGTCATGATGCAGCTGGGCGAAGTGGTGTTTGGCGGTGTCGGCACCGGGCTGTACGGCATGCTGGTGTTTGCCATCCTGGCGGTGTTCATTGCCGGTCTGATGATAGGTCGCACGCCGGAGTACCTGGGCAAGAAGATAGAGGCGCATGAGATGAAGCTGAGCTCGATCGCCATTTTGGTGACGCCCATCCTGGTGTTGGCGGGCACGGCCATCGCCGTGTTGTCCGGCGCCGGAAAAATCGGCGTAGCCAATCCGGGCGCGCACGGGTTTTCCGAAATCCTCTATGCCTTCACCTCGGCCGCCAATAACAACGGCAGCGCCTTCGCCGGCCTGTCGGCCAACACACCGTTTTACAACACGCTGCTGGGTCTGGCGATGTGGCTGGGCCGCTTCGGCGTGATCGTGCCGGTGCTGGCCATTGCCGGCGCGCTGGCCGCCAAGAAGCGCCTGCCCGTCACGTCCGGCACCATGCCCACCCACGGCCCCTTGTTCGTCATGCTGCTGATAGGCACGGTGCTGCTGGTCGGCCTGCTCAACTACGTGCCCGCTCTGGCACTGGGCCCCATGGTCGAGCACCTGATGCTTTGGCCCGCCCATTAATCGCAAGGCAAACGAGTTATCACCATGACTACCAAAAAAACATTCGTATTGCTGGATCCGGCGCTGCTCAAACCAGCCATCCTTGCCTCGTTCGCCAAGCTGAACCCCCGCGTTCAGTGGCGCAATCCGGTGATGTTTGTCGTCTACATCGGCAGCATTTTGACCACACTGCTGGGCCTGCAGGCCTTGCAGGGGCCGGGCGAAGCGTCCGCCGGTTTCATCTTCGCCGTGGCGGTCTGGCTGTGGTTCACCGTGCTGTTCGCCAATTTCGCCGAGGCCTTGGCAGAAGGCCGCAGCAAGGCCCAGGCGGCCTCCTTGCGCAGCCTGAAAAAGAGCACCTGGGCCAAGAAGCTGCAAGCCCCCAAGCATGGCGCCACCTGGTTACCAGAGCAGGCAGAAAACCTGCGCAAGGGCGATGTCGTTCTGGTGGAGGCCCACGACATGATTCCCCTGGATGGCGAGGTCATTGAAGGCGTGGCCTCGGTCGATGAGAGCGCCATCACGGGCGAGTCGGCACCGGTGGTGCGCGAGTCGGGAGGCGACTTTTCCTCGGTCACCGGCGGCACCCGGGTGCTGTCGGACTGGCTGGTGGTGCGCATTGGCGTCAACCCCGGCGAGTCCTTTCTAGACCGCATGATCAATATGGTGGAAGGCGCCAAGCGCCAGAAAACGCCGAATGAGATTGCGCTGACGATCTTGCTGGTGGCGCTGACCATTGTTTTCCTGGTGGTCACGGTGACGCTGCTGCCATTTTCCATCTTCAGCGTGGAGGCCGCCAAGGCTGGCACGGTGGTGAGCCTGACGGCGCTGGTAGCGCTGCTCGTTTGCCTGATTCCCACCACCATAGGCGGCCTGCTGTCGGCCGTGGGCGTGGCCGGCATGAGTCGCATGATGCAGGCCAATGTGATCGCCACCTCGGGCCGCGCCGTGGAAGCCGCCGGTGATGTGGATGTGCTGCTGCTGGACAAGACCGGCACCATCACCCACGGCAACCGCCAGGCTTCCCGCTTTCTGGCCGCGCCTGGCGTCTCTGAGGCGCAACTGGCCAGCTGTGCCATGCAGGCCTCCATGGCCGATGAAACGCCCGAGGGTCGCAGCATAGTGACGCTGGCCCAGCGCCTGGGCCACGGCGAGCCACTGGTCGGCGAGTGCCATGAAGTGCCATTCACGGCGCAAACCCGCATGAGTGGTGTCGATGTTCAGAAAACGGACGGCAACCTGCGCCAGCTGCGCAAGGGCGCGGTCGATGCCATTCGCAAGCATGTGCAGGCCCTTGGTGGCAGCCTGCCTGCGGAAGTATTGCGGGCCTCCGATGAGGTGGCTCGCCGCGGCAGCACACCGCTGGCGGTGGCCGATGGCAAAACGGTGCTGGGCATTGTTGAGCTCAAAGACATCGTCAAGGCCGACATCAAGGAGCGCTTTGGCGAGTTGCGCCGCATGGGCATCAAGACGGTGATGATTACCGGTGACAACAAGCTCACGGCCGCCGCCATTGCGGTGGAAGCCGGGGTCGACGACTTTCTGGCCGAAGCCACGCCGGAAGACAAGCTCAAGCTGATTCGCCAGTATCAGGCCGAAGGCCGGCTGGTCGCCATGACGGGCGACGGCACCAATGACGCACCGGCGCTGGCCCAGGCCGACGTGGCGGTCGCCATGAACAGCGGCACCCAGGCCGCCAAGGAAGCCGGCAACATGGTCGATCTGGACTCCAATCCGACCAAGCTGCTGGAGATCGTGGAAACCGGCAAGGCGCTGCTGATGACGCGCGGCTCACTCACCACCTTCTCGATTGCCAACGACGTGGCCAAATATTTCGCCATCATTCCGGCGATCTTTGTCACCACCTATCCACAACTGGCCACACTCAATGTGATGCGCCTGGGCAGCCCCAACTCGGCCATTTTGTCGGCGGTGATTTTCAATGCTCTGATCATCGTGGTCCTGATCCCGCTGGCCCTCAAGGGCGTGAAGTATCGCGCCGTGGGGGCAGCGTCGCTGCTGCGCCGCAACCTGCTCATTTATGGCCTGGGCGGCCTGATCGTGCCCTTCATCGGCATCAAGGCGATAGACCTCTTGCTGGTCGCCCTGAATTTCGCCTGAGCTGAGCACTGTGTCAGATTTAAAGGAACTCTCATGAAAAACATTCTTCGTCCGGCACTCGTGCTGTTCTTTGTGCTCACGCTGCTGACCGGCGTGGCCTATCCCCTGGTGGTGACCGGCGTGGCGCAGTCACTGTTTCCGGCGCAAGCCCATGGCAGCCTGATACTGCAGGGTGGCAAGCCGGTGGGCTCGGCCCTGATCGGGCAGAACTTCACTGACGCCGGCCACTTCTGGGGTCGGCCTTCGGCCACCGCTCCCATGCCCTATAACGCCAGCCTGTCCGGCGGCTCCAACCAGGGGCCGCTCAACCCGGCCCTGGTGGATGCCGTGAAGGCGCGTGTGGCGGCTCTGCGGGCGGCCGACTCCGGCAACACGGCCGCCGTGCCGGTTGATCTGGTCACGGCGTCGGCCAGTGGGCTGGACCCGCACATCAGCCCGGCCGCGGCCGACTACCAGGTCGCTCGCGTGGCCAGAGCCCGCGGCCTGAGCGTTGAAAAGGTGCGGGTCCTGGTGGCGCAGCAGACGAAAGGCCCTTGGCTGGGCCTGCTGGGCGAGTCGCAGGTCAATGTGCTCCAACTCAATCTGGCGCTGGAGGCTCTTCGTTAAGAGACATCCCTATGGCCTATGCCGCCTACCGTGAAGCGTTTGGTATCTCTGTTGTTCGTCCCGAGTCAAAACCCGGCCCCGCCTGGGTCGTCCTGGATATCACCGTGCCCAGCGGCAGCGCCGCCTTGATGCGGCGCGCGCTGGTCCGTTGCCCGGGGGCCGGCATCTTGCGCTGCATCCCCCGCTTGCTTGAGCAGCGGGTGCGGCTGGAGGTTCGCTTGCCGGCGCACAGGGTGCACGAGGTGATGCACTGCGTCATGGGCTGTGTGCCGGATGGCGAGATCGGCCGCCTCGCTTCATGGCGCGAGCACCTGGCTAGACATGGACTGGACCATGGTGGCTGACCTGTTGTATGCGCTGTGCGCCCTGGCCATGGTCGGCCTGCCGCTGCTCGTTGGCTGGTGGATTGTGGTGCTGGGTGAGGCCGCAAAAATCCGCAAGGAAGGCGCAAGAAACGCGCCCCGCAGGGATGAGCGTGCGGGTACTTGGGGTGGTAGGCTGCGGGCAGCACGCACCAGAATCCGCGCGCTCTTCGCATGACATCACGATGACTTGAGAATCCTATTGCATGGCCAGCTTTCCCAACGCCGACAGTCGCCCCGACCCCGACCAGCTCCTGGAGCAGCTTCGCGGCGAGGAAGAGCGCGCGCGTCGCGGCAGGCTGCGCATTTATTTTGGCGCCAGTGCCGGCGTGGGGAAAACCTACGCCATGCTCAGCGCCGCCCAGCGCGAGCACAAGGCGGGCTGTGATGTGCTGGTCGGCGTGGTTGAAACCCATGGCCGTAGCGACACGGCAGAGTTGTTGGCAGGGCTGGAGGTCGTGCCGCTGCGCGATGTGGCTTACCGGGGCCGCGTGCTCAAGGAGTTTGACCTGGACGCCGCGCTGGCGCGCAAGCCCGCGGTGCTGCTGGTGGACGAGCTGGCGCACAGCAATATCGAGGGCTCGCGCCATGCCAAGCGCTGGCAGGACGTGCAGGAGCTGCTGGAGGCCGGCATTGACGTCTGGTCGGCGCTCAATGTGCAGCACCTGGAAAGCCTCAATGGCACGGTGGGCGCCATCACCGGCATCCGCATCCATGAAACCGTGCCCGACACCGTGCTGGACGCGGCCGACGAGATCATCCTGGTGGACGTCACGCCCGATGAGCTGATGACGCGGCTGAAGGCCGGCAAGGTCTACCTGCCGCAGCAGGCCGAGCGGGCCGCGCAAAACTTCTTTCGCAAGGGCAACCTGATCGCCCTGCGCGAGATCGCGCTGCGGCGCACCGCCGAGCATGTCGAGGACGACGTGCGCAGCTACCGCATCGAAAAGTCGATTGCCCCGGTCTGGAACACCGAAGGCGCGCTGCTGGCCTGCATTGGTCCGCACGAAGGCGCCGAACAGACCGTGCGGGCGGCCGCGCGCCTGGCCGGCCAGCTCAATGTGCGCTGGCATGCCGCCTATGTGGAAACGCCGCGGCTGCAGCGCCTCAAGGCGGCCAGTCGTGACCGCGTGCTGGCCGTCATCAAGCTGGCCGAAGAGCTGGGCGCCAGCGCCGCCGTGCTGGCCGGCAGCGACGCCGCCGCCGAACTGGTGACGCAGGCGCAGCGCCTGAACTGCGCCACCTTGCTGGTCGGGCGTGCGCAACTGCCGGGCTGGCGCGGCTGGTGGCCAGCTCGCAGCATGACGCGCCGGCTGGCCACGCTGGCGCCCACGCTGGATATCGTCGAGGTCGGCCAGGCCAACAGCGCGCGGCGCCTGGCGCAAGCGGTGCAGCGCTCCTCCGATGAGGATGCGGCCACCCGCTGGCATGGCAGCCTGCCGCGCTATGCCTGGGCGGTGGTGGCCAGCATCACGGTGACGGCGCTGACCTTGCCGTTGATCAGTTTTTTTGACCTGGCCAACATCGTCATGCTGTTTCTGCTGGGCACCGTGCTGGTGGCGGTGAAGTGGGGGCGCGGGCCGTCGGCGCTGGCGGCGTTTCTCAACGTGGCGGCGTTTGACTATTTTTTCGTGCTGCCGCGCCTGTCCTTCAATGTCAGCGACGTCCAGTATCTGGTGACTTTCGGCGTGATGCTGGTGGTGGGTTTGCTGACCGGCCAGTTGACGGCCGGCCTGCGCTTTCAGGCGCGCATTTCTTCCAGCCGTGAGCGTCGGGCGCAGTCGCTGTTCGAGCTCACCCGCGATCTTTCGGCGGCGCTCCTGAGCGCGCAGGTGGTCGAGCTGGGCCAGGCCGCCGTGCTGCGCAACTTCGACGGTCAGGCGCTGGTGCTGACGGCCGATGCGGCGGACCAGCTGACGCTGCCGGATCACGCCTTGCCCACAGATTTTGATGCCAGCGTGGCCGACTGGGCCTATCGCAACGCGCAGGCGGCGGGGCTGGCCACCGCTACCTTGTCCGCCCAGAGCTGGCATTACCTGCCGCTCAAGGCGACGATGCGGGTGCGCGGCGTGCTGGCGCTCAAGCCGGCCCAGCCGCGCTGGTTGCTGATTCCCGAGCAAGTCCAGCAACTGGACACGCTGGCCCGGCAGATCGCGATTGCGCTGGAGCGCGTGCACTACGTGGATGTGGCGCAGCAGGCGCTGGTGGAGATGGAATCGGAGAAGCTGCGCAATGTGCTGCTGGCGGCGATTTCGCACGACGTGCGCACACCATTGACCGCCTTGATCGGCCTGGCCGACGGCCTGCAGCGCAGCGCGCCGCCGCTGGCCGGCGAGCAGGCCCAGGCGGCCCAGGCCATTGGCTACCAGGCCCGCAGCTTGAGCGCCCTGGTCAACAACCTGCTGGACATGGCGCGGCTGCAGAGCGGCGCGGTCAGCCTGCGCAGCGACTGGCAGTCGGTGGAGGAAATCGTCGGCTCGGCGATTCGCCAGGCCCAGCCGGCGCTGGCCGGCCAGACCGTGAAAACCGCGCTGCCGGCCGACTTGCCGCTGGTGGAGTTCGATGCCGTGCTGATGGAGCGGGTGCTGGTGAACCTGCTGGAAAACGCCGCCAAGTACGGCCGCTCCGGCGATGCGCCGATTGAAATCACGGCCCGGGTCAGCGACAGCGCCCTGGTGCTGACGCTGCGCGACCATGGGCCGGGACTGCCGGCGGCGCTGAGCGGACGTGAGCACACGCTGTTTGACAAGTTCACGCGCGGCGAGATCGAGTCGGCCAGGCCCGGCGTGGGCCTGGGCCTGGCGATTTGCAAGGCGGTGGTCGACGCCCACCGCGGCCAGATCAGCGCCGCCAATGCCGCTGGCGGTGGTGCAGAATTCAGCATTAGCCTGCCACGGCGCCCGCCGCCGAAAAACCTTCCCGAGATCGCCTGAACTTATGTCCCATGCCTCGCCCGTCGCCGTTGTGATTGAAGACGAGCCGCAGATCCGCCGCTTTGTGCGCGCCGCGCTGGAGGCCGAAGGCTGGCAGGTGTTCGAGGCCGACACCGCGCAGCGCGGCCTCAGCGAGGCCGGCACCCGCAAGCCCGATCTGCTGGTGCTGGATTTGGGCCTGCCCGATGGCGACGGCCTGGACCTGATACGCGATGTGCGCGGCTGGTCGGCTGTGCCCATTGTGGTGCTGTCGGCACGCGTTGATGAGGCCGACAAGATTGCCGCGCTTGACGCCGGCGCCGACGACTACCTGAGCAAGCCCTTTGGCGTCGGCGAGCTGCTGGCCCGGGTGCGCGCCAATCTGCGCCGCCCGCGCGCCGCCTCGGCCGACGGCAACGGCGCCGAACCGCTGTTCAGCTTTGGCGAGGTGGTGGTGGACCGGCAGGCGCGGCTGGTGCGGCGCGCTGGCGCCGAGGTGCACCTGACGCCCATCGAATACCGCCTGCTCACGGTGCTGATGAGCAACGCCGGCCGGGTGCTGACGCATCGCCAGCTGCTGCGCGAAGTCTGGGGCCCGTCGCATGCCGAGCAAAGCCACTACCTGCGCATTTACATGGGGCATTTGCGGCAAAAGCTGGAGCTGGACCCGGCCCAGCCCAAACACCTGTTGACGGAAACGGCGGTCGGTTACCGCTTGCTGGTATCCTGAACAGACATCTTCCCAGAAATTCAAGCGAAATAGGCCTGTAGCCCAATTCCAACGGGCGCAGGCAGCTATAAAATAGATAGCGTATGCAAGACCCCACCAAACCCAAGACCAACCCTGCCGCCGCGGTGCGCATTCCCAAGCCGGCCGCCGGCACGCCAGCCGCCACGGTGCGCCTGAACAAACGCATGGCCGAGCTCGGCCTGTGCTCGCGCCGCGAGGCCGACGACTGGATTGCCCGTGGCTGGGTGCGCGTCAACGGCGCGCCCGCCGTGATGGGCCAGCCGGTCGCCGTCAATGCGCGCATCGAAGTGGCTCGCGAAGCCGAGCAGCAGCAACGCATGCAGGTCACCATACTGATCAACAAGCCGGTCGGCTATGTCAGCGGCCAGGCCGAGGACGGCCACGAACCCGCCGTCGTGCTGGTCCAGCCGCAAAACCGCTGGAGCGGCTGCAACAGTCGCATGCGCTGGGGTCCCGAACAGCTGCGCGGCCTGGCGCCCTGCGGTCGGCTGGACATCGACTCCATCGGCCTCCTGGTGCTGACGCAGGACGGCCGCATCGCGCGCCAGCTCATAGGCGAAGACTCGGACATGGAAAAAGAGTATCTGGTGCGCGTTAGTTACGGCGCCGAGAGCGTCAACGTGCAAGCCCTGTTCCCGCCCGAAAAACTGGCCCTGCTGTGTCACGGCCTGAGCCTGGATGACCAGGCCTTGCGGCCGGCCCAGGTCAGTTGGCAAAACCCCGAGCAGCTGCGCTTCGTGCTCAAGGAAGGCAAAAAGCGCCAGATTCGCCGCATGTGCGAGCAGGTCGGGCTGTTTGTGACCGGGCTCAAGCGCGTGCGCATTGGCCGGGTGAACCTGGGCCATTTGCCGATTGGCCAGTGGCGCTACTTGATGCCGCATGAGCAGTTTTGAGCCGGCGCGCCAGCCGCCGCGGCGGCCTGGCCTGCAAAATCTCCTCGAGCACGTCGCGGGCGCTTGAATTTATGCGAAAAGTGGCTGTGGCCCTTGTTGCATGGGCGTAATAAGCTCCTGAGTTCGTATCGGAGCGACCGCCGTTGAGGCGCTGGCGTCAAGCGCTCAATGTCCACCTCATGGGACATGACCTCACCTGCGCCGGCCGGAAAGGCCAAGGCGCTCATCGCCAAGTGGCCTGCCCACGTACTCGCATGCGTCCGGCATGCGGGGCCCGGCGCAATTGGCCGCGCCCAGTGTTACCGGGCTTGCCGAAACTGTACAGGGCAATGTCTGCCACCACGCCACCTTCGCTGAACGCGCACAGCGGGAGAGTGCGCGTCAAGGCGGCGGCGTGTGAATACCCAAAACTTCAAATTACAAGAGGGTGGTGATGAGTGCAGGACCGTTTTGAAGGCTGAAAGGTCCAAAAATAAGTGGTTACATGCAAGACACTAAAAAAATGCGCAGATCTGCCGTTATCTATAAATTAGTAGAGCGGAACCTCTGTCATGAAAGACCTGAAAAGCTCATTGATTTTGGCACTGCAGCCAGCGCTGTTCAGCATGCTGTCCGTCGGCTTTCTGGGCGCTTCCGGCGTGGCTGAAGCGGGTTCGGATGAGTCCAAGTTGTTGGTCACCGCAACGGTACTTAAACACGCTAGCATCAAGGTGCTGGCGCAGCCAACATCGGTAGTTGTGACTGCGACCGACATTGCCCGCGGCTATGTCGACGTCCCCGGTTTCGCACAGGTGGCGGTTCAAAGTAATACCCAAGAGGGATACATGCTGATGTTTGAAAGCCAGGCGGACTTTGTGCGTCATACCCTAGTGAAAGGCCTGGGCAATGATGTGCAGCTGGGCTGGTCGGGCGGGGGTGTCGCGCGCAGTGCCATTGGTCGAGGTATGAGCAAGGCCACGCTGGATCTCGGTTTCCGGTTTATTTTGTCGGAATCAGCCCGGCAGGGCGTCTATGCCTGGCCTATCCATCTTTCGGTCTCGCCTTTGTAGGCCCCGGTTTGGGGCCGCCTACTGCCTATCGTCAGTGGTTTGGCTGGCACACCAACTCACCCAGTTCGACAAAGGTTTCATCCGACCGCGGAATGGTCAAGTCAAACAGGCATGACTTGCCTTCGGCCAGAACCTTCGCCGCATAGGTTCCGGGTTTGAGGTTCTCTATATAAAACTCACCGCCGCGTCCGGTCTGCATGGTCTGCACCTTGCCAGCGACACCGAAGCTGATTTCCTGAAATTCCACGGCCTTCGTGGTCCCGGCTTGCCGGGATTTCAGCTTCCCAGTGAACGCCTGAATTTTCGTCACGCCAAAGTCGATCACCGCACCGCTGCGCAAGGAGGGTGAAATTTTTTTCACGGTGGATGGAATCGAATACTCAATCGGAACGCTTTCCGGCGCGATCGACACGTCGTTGTCAAAGTACGGCGACAGCGTAGGGATGAAAACCTGACCGTGCGCATCGGTCTTGCCTATCGGCTGGCCGTTGACCGATACCGCTACTCCCGGCAGCTCGGCCACCTTGACAATGGCAAAGCTCTCGGTCACCGGGCGGCCCAACGCAAGCTGGCCGTCAATATAGGCCAAGCCACCCGCCACCGAGAGTTGGTAGGAATTGCTGCCATGGCCGCTGCCCTGATCGCGGCCAAATTCGCCGCGCAGGATGGCGGACGGCGCGTTGTACTGAAACCTTGAATTCAATCGTGTGTTCGCTGCGGTGTCGCTTGTGGCGTGATCAGCCGAGATCAGATAGCCCAGACCTTCGCCAATCGGCTGATTTTTGGTCAATTGCAGTGACTCGGTGGCATTGTGCCGGTCGCCCCGGAAGCTGGCCGCCGCGGAGTAATCCCTGTCGAAGAAGAAAATAAGTCCCACATAGGCTTCGTTGCGGCTGGCGCTGTCCACCGTGCGACTCAAGCTCGCCTGCAGCGAAACCCGGCCAGATACCAGCGGAACGGAATAGCTCAGGGAGGTCATGCGGCGATCCTGCTGCGGGGAAACGCTAAAAGCCTGACCCGGGGAAAACGCTGTGGGCAGCGATGACGGGCGACTAGAAAGCCGCGAATAGCTCAGCGAAACCGAGCCACTTTGCTGCATGTAGTAACTGGCTGAGGCACTGGCCTCGTACTTTCGGTTGCTGATGCTTGGTGGGTCGCCCAACACCGCAAAGTCGCCCCAGTCGCGCCGTAACGACAGACCCATGCCCCAGCGCTTGGCCTGGTAGTTGTAGCCTAGCTGCGCCGCAGTCCCGCGCAGGTCGCTGACTTTGCTGGCGGCCAGCGCCATGCTGAGGACCCCCGCGTCGCCCAGCACCACGGTCGCCGTCGGGCCGGCGTTGTAAAAGCCTTTGGCAGCGTCAGCGCGCCAACCCAGCGTCAATGCGTCGTTCAGTCCATAGCGGTGAAACATCGAGAAGGCGCCCGGCCCGTAGCGATTGCTTTTGAGGCCGTAGTCACGCCGAATGGCACCCAGGTTGTAGCTGTATTCCTGCAAACCTTGCCGCAAGGGCTGGTCGCTGAAGTAAAAGGAATAATTGAACTGCTGGACCCGGCCAAAAGCATCGCGCAGCACGACCTGGACGTTGCGCGCACCGCCATAGGCCAGCAGATCGTTCAACTGGAATTCGCCCGGTTTGAGGGTCTCACTGCGGATGCGCTGGCCGTCCAGATAGATCTCCACGGTGCTGGGTGTGGCTACGCTGCCAGTAATGTTCTGTGATGGCGAGCGCGTGAGATAAGGGTCGAGGCCGTAGAGCTTGGATACACTGATGCCGCCAAGATTCAGACCGTTGCTGAACTCGCGCGAAGGGCTGAAAAAATCACCCGCTACGAATCGGCGCAGGTTATCGCGGTCATCGTAGGTCACGCTGCTCATCAGCCGCACAAACTTGCGCCCACCGCTGGCGTCCGGCACCGTGTTGCCATTGGACATCAGCAGATAGTCACCCTTGCGCCAGCCAGCTTCAGCCGAAAAGTCCAGGTTGTTGCCGACGCCGGTGTAATTGTGTGAAGAGCTGATCGCGTAATTGAAAAATCCACTGTTGTTGCGCGGAATCACCCCCCGTATGCGATTTTTCCCTTGTAACTGCAGTGCCTGACTTGGCAGAAGCCCGGGATCGGCAGTGATGTTGAGCGCGAGATTCTTCTCATCGAGGATAAAACTCACACCCTTCATGGATTGAAGCGAAATATGAGGCTCGCTATCCAGCACCACGGTGGTGCCCGTCGGATCTTTGAATCCGATGTCCTTCAAGTCCTGAGCCCGTACCAAAAAGTCGAGTGTCGGCGTGCGCACTACGAAAAGATCGCCTTTGTCTTCCGTGTTCAGGCTGACACGTAGCACCATGGCCTCGGTCTGGGCGGCCCCCAAAACAGTGCCAGCGTCCTTGCCTGCCTCGGCAGACCATACCGTAAGCGGTGCAGTGCCAAGGCAGCAACACAGGGCGTGCGCAACCAGGGCTTTTTTAGGGGAAAACTGCATCGCGCGGGAGGGGCGGGTCAGGCGCACTGTCAGGGGCACATGACGTGGCTAACGCTCAGCTTGCGCGCGACGCTCAACTTGTCGGTCTTGAATTCCAGTGAAAGCTGGGTGATTTTGGCGCACTGGTTTGCCGGTATGGTCGTGGTGTAGGTCTTGGCGCTGCCTGTGAGCAAATAGCGGTCGGCCAGCGTCAACGCATATACGTCGTTGCCGCCGGCATCGGTTCCCTTGAGCTCGATACCCTGCACCACCTGATGCCGGTTGCCGGTATTTTTGGCGGCGATGGTGACGTTGCCCTTGGTCAGGCCGAAGCTTTCAATGTCCAGGCTGTCTTGCGGCTTGAGCGGCGCTATGAAAACCGGCGCACCAAAACGGATCAACACATTGATCTGCGCGCCGCTACTCTCGAGTTTTTTGGTCGCGCCCGGCATCTCTTCTATAAACAGGCGGTAGGTTTTTTCCGTTGGCACTGCGGCCGCCTTGGCGCCCACGCGGATCAGCCCCGTCGCGCCAGGCTCCACCGACATGATTTTCGGAAAAAAGATCAGCGCATCGGTATCTGCATACTGGTCTTGGCCGGCCGCGTCTTGGGTCCACTCCTTGCCGTCGATCTGGAAGCTGAGCTTTTGCTTGTCTTCATTTTTAATGGCAATGACGCCGCTTCTTGCGCTGGCGCCGAGCTCAATGCGGATCGGATTGACCGAAAACTCACCGGCTATTGCGGAACCGGTTCCAGACAGGGCGAAACACGCGGCGGCAAGGGAAAATGTCCTGAGATTTGGGTTCATCGGTGAATTGGCGCGGCCCCCTGCAGGGCGGGGAGCATGGGGCTTCAGGGGGTTACTGAAATCATAACTTGATCGAAGTAGCGTCCTTCAGGCGCGTTGGCATAGTCGCTCCAAAGAATCGATCCATTGAACGTGAAAGCCACATAGTTGTCATTTCCCGGACCTGACATGGTTAGCGGAAGGCTTAGGCTGTAGGGAATCAGGTCGCCAGCGGCATTTTTCAAGTTACGGTTACCGTTTTGCCCGATATCGCCAGAGATCGTCATGGTCTGGCCCGGGGCGCAGTCTCCCACCGTGCTGGAGCCAGACATCTGCCGCAGTACATTCTCGCCGCTGGCGGGATTCAACTCCCCGAAGCTCATGTTCAGCCCGCTGGACTTAAACAAGCATTTGTTGCCGTTGGCGTAGGCAGGCAGCATGGCCCCCTGCAACCCTGCTGCCAACAACAGTCCCGCGAAAAAAAACCGGAATATTTTCATCGCTGGCCTGGTTCAGAACAGTACTGACGTGGTCATGACGAGTGGATTCAATATCCCGTATGTTCCGGCTTAGGGCGTGAAGCTAAGGGTCACGTTTTCGCTGTACGAACCGGCAACCGCGTTCTGGTACTGTGCCGTCGTTATGGTGCCAGTAACGGTCGCCGTGAGGTCCTTGCCAGTTCCAAAACCCAAGCCTGCTCCAGCGTCACCCGCGATGGACAGCGTGTAAGCCAGGCTCTCCGACCCGCTCGACATGTTGTGTGACCCAGTGATACCGGCAATCCCGAGGGAGTTTGTTTTATTTGTGCATTTGTACTTGACATCGGCGGTCATCGTCTTGTCAACGGTGAGCGATGGATCAATGATGCCGAATGCCAGCGGCTGAGTGGTTGCGGAAAATTTGCACACGCCGCTGACGTTCGCCGTGACGGCGAGGGTTGTTGTGCTGGTTTGTGCGGCTGCAAGGCTAGCGGCACACGCCAGACTGGCAACGGTAACGGCTTTGAGGAAGATCGAGAGATGTTTCATAAAATACTCCTGTCTGGGGGAAAAGGTTGATAAATGCAAAGCACAAATAAGATGAATTTAATGTAACTAGAAACAACAAGTTGCCTTGTGATTGGCACAATGAAACGCGACAGATATGTGCAATTGTTCACGCTAAGCTATTGAATTTTTTGATTTTTTTTCCACATAAACAACTCCATGCAGCCTTGTAACAAGATTTCCAGAGATCCCAGCTGCCCGGAAAATCGGCGTCGTTAGTTCGCTATTTGAAACAAAAAAGATACGTATTGATCCTAGCCATGTCCACACAAGCCCATTCCCAAACCCGCCCCTTTCAAGCCGAAGTTGCCCAGTTGCTCAAGCTGGTCACCCATTCGCTCTACTCCAACCCGGAAATTTTCCTGCGCGAGCTGGTTTCCAATGCCTCGGACGCTTGCGACAAGCTGCGCTTTGAAGCGCTCAATGACGCCGGCCTGTACCAGAACGATGGCGAACTCAAGGTGCGCGTCAGCTTTGACAAGGCTGCCAAGACCCTGACCATCACCGACAACGGCATAGGCATGTCGCAGCAGGAGGCGATTGACCACCTGGGCACCATCGCCAAGAGCGGCACGCGTGATTTCATGGCCAAGCTCTCGGGCGACCAGAAAAACGACGCTCAGCTCATCGGCCAGTTTGGCGTGGGCTTTTATTCGGGCTTTATCGTCGCCGACAAGATCACGGTGGAAAGCCGCCGCGCCGGTTTGTCGGCCGAGCAGGGCGTGCGCTGGGTCAGCGACGGCACCGGCGAATTCGAGGTCAGCGAGATCGAGCGCGCCGAGCGCGGCACCAGCATCATCCTGCACCTGAAGGACGACGCCGGCGACTACCTGAACGCCTGGAAGCTCAAAGGCATCATCAACAAATACTCCGACCACATCTCGCTGCCCATCCTGATGCAGAAGGAAGAATGGAACGAGGGCGAAAACGACCAGCCTGGCGAGATGGTGTTCACCGGCGAATGGGAAACCGTGAACCAGGCGGCGGCGCTCTGGACGCGGCCCAAGAAAGACATCTCGCAGGAACACTACGACGAGTTCTACAAGCAGATCAGTTACGACAGCGAAGCGCCGCTGGCCACCACGCACAACCGCGTCGAAGGTTCCACCGAATACACCCAGCTGCTGTTCATCCCGGCCAAGGCGCCCATGGACATGTTCAATCGCGACAAGGCCGCCGGCATCAAGCTCTACGTCAAGCGCGTCTTCATCATGGACGATGCCCAGGCGCTGCTGCCCAGCTATTTGCGCTTTGTGAAGGGCGTGGTGGATTCGGCCGACCTGCCGCTGAATGTCTCGCGTGAGCTGCTGCAGGAGAGTCGCTCCGTCAAGGCGATCCGCGAGGGCTGCACCAAGCGCGTGCTGGCCATGATCGAAGACCTGGCCAACAACGAGCCGGAAAAATTCAAGACCTTTTACGCCGAATTCGGCGCCGTGCTCAAGGAAGGTCTGGGCGAAGACTTCACCAACCGCGAGCGCCTGGCCAAGCTGCTGCGTTTTGCCAGCTCGACCACAGACACCACCACGGTCAGCTTTGCCGACTACAAGGCGCGCATGAAGGATGGCCAGGACGCGATTTACTACATCACCGCCGACACCCTGGCCGCCGCCAAGAACAGCCCGCAGCTGGAAATCTTCCGCAAAAAGGGCATTGAAGTGCTGCTGATGGCCGACCGCGTCGATGAGTGGGCGCTGAACTACCTGAACGAGTTCGACGGCACGCCGCTGCAGTCGGTGGCAAAGGGCGCGGTTGATCTGGGCAAGCTGCAGGACGAGGACGAGAAAAAGGCCGCCGAAGAGGCGCAATTGGAGTTCAAGCCGATTCTTGACCAGCTGAAAGAGGTGCTGAAAGACAAGGCCTCCGACGTGCGCGCCACCAGCCGGCTGGTCGATTCACCGGCCTGCCTGGTGGTGCAGGACGGCGACATGTCCACGCAGCTGGCGCGCATGCTCAAGCAGGCCGGTCAGGTCGTGCCCGAGGTCAAGCCGATTCTGGAAGTCAATGCCCAGCACCCGCTGGTGAAAAAGCTCGAAGCCAGCGCCCGCTCCGAGCGTTTTGACGACCTGGCCAAAATCCTGTTCGACCAGGCGCTGCTGGCCGAAGGCGGCTTGCCGGAAGACCCGGCGGCTTATGTCAAGCGCGTGAACGCCTTGCTGGCCTGATTAGGCTGTCACCCCAAAAAATCCCGCTGGTTTTGGCTAGCGGGATTTTTTGTTGGTGGCTAGCTATGGCTGCGCAAAGGGAAAATGTTGCGCCAGCGCCGCCCGCCCGGGTGTATAAACTCGCCTTCGGTCGCTCGGTGATGGAGCTGGCCCCGATCAAAAACCAGCGCATTCAAACGCTACAAACTCAAGGAGCACCTGATATGGGCGCGCAATGGAAAGCAAAAGGCAAAGATCTGGCGGCCAATGCCAGGGGCCGCATCTTCGGCAAGCTGGTCAAGGAAATCATGGTTGCCGCGCGCAACGGCGCCGACCCCGCCATGAACCCGCGCTTGCGCCTGGTGGTGGAGCAGGCCCGCAAGGCCTCCATGCCCAAGGACACGCTGGACAGAGCCCTCAAGAAGGGCGCCGGCCTGACCGACGAGGTGGTGCACTTCGAACATGTCCTTTATGAGGGCTTTGCGCCGCACCAGGTGGCGGTGATGGTCGAGTGCCTGACCGACAACGTCAAGCGCACCGCGCCCGAAATGCGGGTGTTGTTCCGCAAGGGCCAGCTGGGCACCTCGGGCTCTGTGGCCTGGGATTTCGACCACGTGGGCATGATTGAGGCGGCGCCCATCAATCCCGGCGCCGACCCGGAGCTGGCCGCCATCGAGGCCGGCGCCCAGGATTTCGAGCCCGGCGAGGAGGAGGGTACGACCCTGTTCCTGACCGATCACGCCGACCTGGATCTGGTCTGCCGCGCGCTGCCGGCCCAGGGCTTTAATGTTCTGTCCGCCAAGCTGGGCTACAAGCCCAAGAACCCTGTCGACTCGGCCAGCCTGAGCCCGTCTGACCTGGCCGAAGTGGAAGCCTTTCTGGCCGCCATCGATGCCAATGAAGACGTGCAAGAGATCTACGTGGCCCTGGCGGGCTGATTCGATTTCCAGCCGGCGCTGAGTTCGCCTCGGGCCTTTAGGCCTGATTTTTGATGAAAATGGGCTGTAGCCCTTATCTGGCGAGCGAACTAAGCTATTTATTTCGTAGCATTTTGAGACTCGGCCGCATGGCTGTCTGCGGGGCTGGGCACAACCGGTGCCGGCGGCTCCAGCTCCAGCGCCAGAAGGTTTTTCAGGGCCGGATTGTGGTTGCCGGCCAGCCAGGCCATGCCGTGGCTGAGGCGATGGGCATCAGGCCCCAGTGACTTGAACACGACGTCGCCAATTTCGCCCTGCGACTGCAACTCGCGCGGAATGATGGCGACGCCGGCGCCAGCGGCGATCAGGCATAGCAGCACTTGCGAGCTCTCGCTTTCGCGCACCACACGCGGCTCAAAGCCGGCCCGCCGGCACTCGGCATCCATGGCGTCGCGCAGGTGAAAGCCCTTGTTGGCGGGATAAGCCACAAAAGCTTCCTTGGCCAGCAAGGCCAGGTTCAGGTCCTGACGCTCTGCCAGCGGATGGGTGGCGGGCAGCGCCAGCACCAGTTCGCTGGCCGCGAAGCTGCGCGAGGCGATGCCGGGGTCCGTCAGTGGCAAAAAGCACAGGGCCACATCGAGCTGGCCGTTGAGCAGCGCCAGGCGCAGCGCGCCGGTGGCCAGCGGCCCCTCTATATCCAGCAGCACCTCGGGGAAGCGCTGGCGAAAGGCCCGCACCAGCCGCGGCAGCAGCACATGGCTGGCACGGCCGGTATAGCCCACCCGCAGCCGTCCGGTTTCGCCCCGGTCGGCCTGGCGGCAGGCCTCGACGGCCTGGTCCAGTTGTACAAACAGCGGTTGCACCGCATCAAAAAACGTCTTGCCGGCGTGGCTGAGGCTGACCTTGCGGGTGTGGCGCTCGAACAGCCGCACGCCCAGCTCCTGCTCCAGCTCGCGTATGCGCTGGCTTAGCGGGGGCTGCGCCATGTGCAGGCGGTGGGCCGCACGGGTGAAGCTTTGTTCCTGGGCCACCGCCAGAAAACCTCGCAAATGCCTGAGTTCCATGCTGAGCGTCGGTTGATTCAGATGAAATAAGTATAAATGTTGGCCTTAAACGGTATTGGACATATGAGTTGAGCTTTTTTAGGATTGGCCATGTTGGGTCGCCGTTGCGATCCCTATCGCGGACTGGAGAGCGCAAGCGTGATGAATTTGAAAAATCGAGTGGCCCTGGTGACGGGCGGCAACAGTGGCATAGGGCTGGCCATTGCCCAGCGCCTGGCGCGTGATGGCGCCCACCTGGTGCTCAACGGTATTGCCCCGCAGGCCGAAGGCCAGGCGCAGTGTGATGCCATGGCCGCGGAGTACGGCGTGCAGGTGCGTTACGTGATGGCCGATCTGCGCGACCCGGCGCAGATTGAGCAGCTGATTCGCCAGGCCGAGCAGCTGAGCGGCGGCATAGACATTCTGGTCAACAACGCCGGCATGCAGCATGTCAGCACCATAGAGCAGTTCCCGGTGAACATCTGGAACGACATGCTGGCGGTGAACCTGTCGGCCAGTTTTCACACGATTCGCCTGGCGCTGCCGGCCATGCGCGAGCGCGGCTGGGGCCGCATTCTCAATATCGCCTCCATCAGCGGGCTACGCGGTCGCGCCGGCAAGTCGGCTTACAACGCCACCAAGCACGGCCTGATCGGCCTGACCAAGGCGGTTGCGCTGGAAACCGCCGACAGCAACATCACCTGCAATGCCATCTGCCCGGGCTGGGTGCTGACGGCGCTGGTGCAGCGCCAGGTCGATGCGCTGGCCGAGCGCGAGGGCCTGGATGACGAAGCCGCAACGCGCCAGCTGCTGGGCCAGCGTCAGCCCTCGGGCCGCTTTGTGACGACAGGGCAGCTGGCTGCCATGGCGGCCTTTTTGTGCTCCGACGACGCCCAGGAAGTGCGCGGCGCCGCCTGGACCATGGACGGCGCGACCACCGCGGCCTGAGCGCCCGTGCAAGCACCAGGATATGACCCCCGCATGAGCAACACTTTGAACCCTATTGACGCGACCCATGAGCTGCAGCTATACAGCTGGGTCGAATCGGCAGCCGGCCATGCCCAGTTCCCGATCCAGAATCTGCCGCTGGGTGTCTTTCGCACCAGCAGCGGCAGCGGCGCCCGCATCGGCGTGGCCATCGGCGACCAGGTGCTGGACCTGCCCGCCGCGCTGCAGGCCGGCCTGCTGACGCAGCTGGATGCCGCCACGGCGCAGGCCATGGCCGCGCCGGTGCTGAACGCCTGGATGGCACTGTCCGCAGCGCAACGCCGCGCACTGCGCTGGCAGCTGTCGGCACTGCTGAACGCCGATACGCCAGAAGGCCGCAGGGCCAGCGAACAACAGACTGAAATTTTGAAGCTGCAGGCCGACTGCGAAATGCTTTTGCCCGCCGACGTGGGTGACTTTTCGGACTACTACGCCGGCATTCACCACGCCACCAATGCCGGCAAGTTCTTTCGCCCCGACTCGCCTCTGCTGCCCAATTACAAGCATGTGCCGGTGGCCTACCATGGCCGCGCTTCCTCACTGCGGCCTTCCGGCACGGTCTTGCACCGGCCCACGGGGCAGCTGCGCCAGGACACGCCCGACGGACCGGTGCCCGTGTTCCAGCCCAGCGAACGGATTGACTATGAACTGGAGCTGGCGCTGTGGGTCGGCCCCGGCAATGCGCTGACACAGGCCATTCCCATTGCCGAAGCGGACCAGCATGTGGCCGGCTTTGGCCTGCTCAATGACTGGTCGGCGCGCGATATCCAGGCCTGGGAATACCAGCCGCTGGGGCCCTTCCAGGGCAAGAACTTTCTGAGCAGCTTGTCGCCGTGGGTGATTACCAGCGATGCCTTGGCGCCCTTTCGTGCGCCGGCCATGGCGCGTGGCGCGGGCGATCCGCAGCCGCTGCCCTATCTGCACGATGAGCAGGACCAACGCCAGGGCGGCCTGCGCATAGAGCTGGAGGTGTTTCTCAGCACCCGCAGCATGCGCGAGCAGGGCGCGCCGCCGCACCGCCTGTCGCGCGGCGATTCCACCCATTTGTGGTGGACGCCGGCGCAAATGGTGACCCATCACACGGCGGGCGGCTGCAATCTGCGCCCGGGTGATCTGATCGGCTCCGGTACCATTTCTACCCCCGAGAGCAGCGGTTTTGGCTGCCTGCTGGAGATCACCGAAGGCGGCAAGAAAGCCGTGCAGCTGCCCAATGGCGAGACGCGTACTTTTCTGCAGGACGGCGACGAGCTGGTGATGCGCGGGCACTGCCAGCGCGAGGGTTTTGCCGCCATTGGCCTGGGCGAATGCCGCGGCCTGGTCCAGGGCTGAACGGCCCATCTGACCCATTTTTTTCGCAGCCATCGCCTGGCGCGGTGGCTTGTTATTTCCATTGGATCAAAGGAGACTTGAGATGAAAAAACTGTTTGCCACCGCCGCCACGGCCATAGGCCTGCTGGCCGCCGCCATCCCTGCCATGGCGCAGAACTATCCGAACCGGCCCATCAAGCTGATCGTGCCCTACTCGGCCGGCGGCGTGACCGACCAGCTCGGCCGCACCTTTGCCGAATTTGCCGGCAAGCGCCTGGGCCAGCCCATCATCATCGAAAACAAGACCGGCGCCAACGGCACGCTGGGCGCGGTGCAGATGCTGAGCGCCGATCCGGCGGGCTACGCCCTGACCATGATTCCGATCGGCGTGTTCCGCATGCCGCACATCACGGGTGCGCAATACGACCCGCTGAAGGACCTGACCTATATCTCCACGGTCTGCGGCTTCAACTACTACGTCGCCGTGAACGCCTCCTCGCCCTGGAAGACCTTGGCCGAGCTGGTCGACTACAGCAAGAAAAAAACCGGCCCCGTGTCCTACGGCACGCCAGGCGCCTACAGCAGCCAGCACATAGGCATGGCCCAGCTCGGTGAAAAAGCGGGTGCCGACTGGACGCATATCCCGTTCAAGGGCGACGCCGATGCGATGGCCGCGCTGCTGGGCAACCACATCCAGGCCGTGGTCAGCGCCAGCTCGGTGCTGCCTTATGTGAGCTCGGGCAAGATGCGGGTGCTGGCCGCCCTGGGCGACAAGCGTTCGCCAGACCTGCCGAACGTGCCCACGCTCAAGGAGCAGGGTTACCCCATCGTCCACACCTCGCCCTTCGGTTTTGCCGGCCCCAAGGGCATGGACCCGGCCGTGGTCAAGAAGCTGGAAGACGCCTTTCGTGATGTCTACAACGATCCGCAGTTCCAGGTTGCGCTGCAAAAGCTGGGCATGACGCCGCTGTACATGGACCAGGCCACTTACACCAAATACGCCCGTGACACCTACCTGGGCGAGCGTGATTCGCTCAAGGCCATGGTGGCCAGCGTCAACAAGTAATTCCCCTCAGCCCGTCTCGCCGCCGAGGCGGGCCTTAGGCCACCAGCGGAGCTTCCTGCATGGCCTCGGTCTGCTCCACCAGCATGTCGACCTGGCCCTTCCAGTAGTCGCTGGAGCCGAACCACGGAAAGTTGATAGGGAAGATGGGGTCGTGCCAGCGCTGCGCCAGCCAGGCGCTGTAGTGCACCAGGCGCAGGGTGCGCAGCGGCTCTATCAGCGCCAGCTCGCGCCGGTCGAATTCACCAAACTCGTCGTAACCGTCGACCAGCGCGCCCAGCTGCTGCAACTGCTGGGGGCGCTCGCCCGACAGCAGCATCCACAGGTCCTGCACCGCCGGGCCGGATCTGGCATCGTCCAGATCGACAAAATGCGGGCCGGCCAGCGGCAGCCCCTCGGGCGTCCAGAGTATGTTGCCGGGGTGGCAGTCGCCGTGCAGGCGCAGCTGGCGTACATCGCCGACGCTGTCAAACACGCCTTGCGCCACCGCCATGGCCTCATCAAAGGCCTGGCGCCAGCGCGACTCCATGTCCAGCGGCAAGTAGTTGCCGGCCAGCAGGATATCGCGCGAGGTCATGCCAAAGGTCTGCAGGTTCAGCGCCGGGCGCTGCGTGAAGGGCCGGGCGCTGCCCACGGTGTGGATGCGGGCCAGGAAGCGGCCTATCCACTCCAGCACCTCGAAGTTGTCGAGTTCGGGCCGGCGCCCGCCCCGGCTGGGCGAGACGCTGAAGCTGAAACCGTCGAAATGGTGCAAGGTGGTGCCGTTCAGCACCAGCGCGCCCACCACCGGGATTTCGGCTGCCATCAGCTCGGCGGAGAAGTCGTGTTCCTCGATGATTTGCGCGTCGCTCCAGCGGCCGGGCCGGTAAAACTTGGCCACCACCACGTCGCCGGCCAGATCGGCCTGGCCGACGGGGCTCTCCAGATGCACCTGGTAGACGCGGTTTTCGTAGCTGGACAGCGCCATCAGACGGCCGTCGCCGAACAGGCCGACGCTGGCCAGCGCGTCCAGCACCCGGTCGGGGGTGAGGGACTCGTAGGCGTGCAGGGCGGCCGGGGCGTTGGCCTGATTTTTTTCGTTCATGCCTGATTGTCGACGCAGCGGGCCTAGCGCAGGCTTTAATACCAGGCGGGCACGCCTGCAACGGGGTTTTTCAAGCCAAATAGGCCTCAAGCCCAATGAATACATGCGCAAAACGATATTAAAAATATAGCATTGGCTTTTCGCGTCAATGTCCCGCCTCCCTGCGCCATCTCAGGGGCAAGCCGCTAGCAACTGCTATCGACTCGTCGCGGCTTTTTTTCTTTCAGGCGCAGGCGCTATGGTGTCAAAAAAAGCGCTCACCATGCGCATCTCGCGTCGCTCCGCCAGGCACAGAACGTGGGCATAGGTGTGAATTTCGGCATCGCTGATCCTCACCATGTGCAGACCGGGCCCTGGCACATACTCCACCAGAGAAACGGCGGCAATGCCAATCCCTTGGGCCACGGCTTCGCGAATGACTTCACGGCTACCGATCTCCATGACGACTTCCGGCTTGATCCCGGCCTGGTCCAGCGCCTGCTCCAGCGCCTTGCGGGTGGTGGAGCCCTGTTCCCTGAGAATGAAACGCTCTCCCTGAAGCTCTGCCATGCGGATATTGCGGCGCCGCGCAAACCGGTGTGTGGACGAGGTGCAGATGACCACCGGGTGTTTGCTGAACGGCACGGACAGCAAGCGGTCGTCGTGCACCAGTTGCGCCAGCACACCCACATCGGCCCGGTAGTCCAGCAGTCTATCCAGAACATCTTGCGAGTTTCCGGTGCTCACCGATACCTTGATGCCCGGGTAATGCTGATTGAAGTCCACCAGCAATTTCGTCACATGGTAGGGCCCTACCGCCGCCACGCGCAGATGGCCTGAGCGCAGTTCGCCCGCATCACCGAGCAGGTGCACGGCCTCGGCCTCCAGGCCAAATATCTGCTGCGCCAGTTGCATCAGTTGCTCACCCATTCCCGTCAGCTGCACCCGCCGACCGCGCCGATAAAACAGCTCGACCTTGTAGCTCTCCTCAAGAAAGCGGACCTGGGTCGTGATGGTGGGTTGGCTCACATGCAAGTGCTCAGCGGCCCGCGTGAAGCTGCCCATGCGGGCCACCGCATAAAAGGAACGTAATTGTGTCAGGCGCATGACTCTTTCTTCGCACGATCAAACTATAGGTTCAGTATATAGAAGAGAGAAAATTTTTGAATTTGACCAATAGATAAGGACAATGCTTTACTGGCACCCAGAGCGGCACGGCGACCCAGAATTTGCCGGCCGTTCTGGATTGATTTCCTTTCATCAAGTTGACACACAAGTGGTGAAAACTCCAGCAGGGCCAATCCGGCCTGTTGAAATTGAAGGGACGATTGATATGACTCAACCACAACTGGAGACAAGCATGATGAAACGAAGAAGTGTTCTAACGCACGCCACCGCCTTGGCGGCCTCGGCCATTGCGTTCCCGGCCATGGCCCAGCAGCAGGTGCTCACCGTCGGCCTGATTCCTTCCGAGGACTCGCGCGCCATGATTGCCAACAGCCAGGCCATGATGGACATGCTGTCCAAGGCGCTGGGCATGCCGGTCAAGGCCTTTGTTGCGGCCGACTACAACGGCGTGATTGAAGCACTTCGCTCCAAGCGACTCGACGTGGCTTACCTCGGCCCCTTTTCCTATGTGCTGGGCACCACGGTGGCGGATATCGAGGCCTTTGCCGTCGCCGAAACCAAGAAGGCAGGGCGCACCTTTTATTACAGCCAGGTGATCGCCCACAAGGACAGCGGCATCAAGACGGTGAACGATCTCAAGGGCAAGAACTTTGCCTTCGTCGATCCCAGCTCTACCTCCGGTCACCTCTTTCCCAAGGCCGGCTTGATCAAGGCGGGCTTCAATCCCGACAAGGATTTTGGCCGCGTCATTTTCTCGGGCTCGCATGACTCCAATGCGATTGCCGTGCAGAACAAGAAAGTGGATGCGGCCGCGATTGCCGACCGCATTCTAGATGCCGCCATCGCCAAGGGCCTGGCCAAACGCGAGGATCTGGTGGTGGTCTGGAAGTCGGATCCCATCCCCGAGTCGCCCACCGTCTGGCGCAAGGATTTGCCCGCCGACCTCAAGAAGCGTGTGCAAGCGGCCTTCCTGCAAGTCAAAGACATTCCATGGTCCGACCAGGGCCTGCTCAACGGCTTTCACCCGACCAACGATGCGGCTTACGACATCATCCGCGACACGGCGAAATCCCTGAACCTTGATCTGAGGAAAATGAAATGATCAAGATCCAGGGGCTGTCTAAAAAGTATGGCGACTTTGAGGCCCTGCACCACATTGACCTGCATGTGCGCAAGGGCGAGTTTCTCGTCATCCTCGGCGCCTCAGGCGCGGGCAAGTCCACGCTGCTGCGCTGCATCAACCACCTGACGGAGCCCACCACGGGTGAAATCCATGTGGATGGTGAGCGCTCCTGCGGTGACCGTGCCGGCCTGCGCCGGGTACGGCGCGACGTCGCCATGATTTTTCAGCACTACAACGTGGTTCCGCGCTTGTCGGTGCTGAAAAACGTGCTGACAGGGCGGCTCAGTGCCATGCCCAGCGTCTTGTCCTGGTTCCAGCTCTTCCCGCGCAAGGACATCGCGATTGCCAGCGAATGCCTGCGCCGTGTCGCGCTCGAGCAAAAAGCCGACGTCCGTACCGACACGCTCTCGGGCGGCCAAAAGCAGCGCGTGGGCATCGCACGGGCGCTGGCGCAGCAGCCCAAGGTGATTCTGGCCGACGAACCCGTGGCCAGTCTGGACCCCAAAACCTCACGCAGCGTCTTGAACTACCTGCGCCAGGCCAGCCGCGAAACCGGCATCACGGTGATTTGCAACCTGCATCAGGTCGACTATGCCCGCGAGTTCGGCGAACGCATCATCGGCGTGGCAGGCGGGCGCATCGTGTTCGAGGGCCGGCCCGATGAGCTGACCGATGAAGCCTTGCAACGCATTTATCCCGGTGGACTCGATCCGCACGAGCCGTCCGCGTCTCCTGCGGTGGACGCACCTTTGGCGACCAGCCATGCGCCCTTGCACAGGCCAGCCGCCATGCCGATGGCGCAGCAACTTTCCCTGGAGAAATCATGATCAACATCGGACGCTACAACCTGCTTGTCGGACCGAGCGCCGGCAACGCCGGATGGTGGAAATACCTCAGCATCGCTGCGGCTGGTCTGGGCCTGGTCTGGTGGGCAGCCATCGGTGCCGAGGTGAGCGGCGGTGAGCTCCTCAAGGGTTTGCCCTGGATCGCGGACTTTCTCAGCCGCATGCTGCCGCCTAACTGGGAGTTCATGCAGAAACTCGTGAGGCCGGCTATCGAGACAGTGCAGATCGCGATCTGGGGAACCCTGTTGGCCATCGTGCTGGCAATCCCTGTCTGTTTTCTCGCAGCCCGCAACATCTCTCCGAACCTGGTGGTGTTTCATGCCATGCGCCAGGTGCTGAACATCGCGCGCGGCATCAATGAAATCATTCTGGCCCTGATCTTTGTGGCGGCAGTCGGTCTGGGTCCTTTTCCGGGGGTGCTGGCGCTGGCCTTGCACGGTGCGGGCATGTTGGGCAAGTTTTTCGCGGAGTCCATCGAGGACATCGACCAGGGGCCGATTGAAGCTCTGCGTTCAACCGGCGCCGGCCCTATACAGATCATCATCTTCGGGGTGATTCCGCAAGTCATCACCTCCTGGATTGCCGTGGTTCTTTACCGCTTTGAAACCAATCTTCGCCAGGCCACGGTGCTTGGCATGGTGGGCGCCGGCGGCATCGGCTTTGAACTGGTTGGCAGCATGAAGCTGTTTCAGTACCAGGACACCGCCACCTGCATTCTGGTGATCGTGGTGATGGTGATGGCTGCGGACTATATCTCCAGCAAGTTGCGCGCCTGGGTTCAACAAGGAGCACATTGATGACCCACAACCCTTCCATTGTCCTGGTGAACGGCCGGGGCTATAAATCACCGCAGCAGCCTGTCGTCGTGGTGTGCGTGGACGGCTGTGAGCCGGACTACATCACCCAGGCGATACAGGCGGGCGTCGCGCCCTACCTGAAGCGCATGTTGGCGATGGGCAGCTCACTCGTTGGCGACTGCGTGGTGCCCAGTTTCACCAATCCCAACAACCTGTCCATCGTGACCGGCGTGCCACCCTCGGTGCACGGCATCTGCGGCAACTACTTTCTTGACACCAGTGTGGGCAAGGAGGTCATGATGAATGACCCGTCCTATCTGCGTGCCGGCACCATCCTAGCGGCCTTCTCCGCCGCCGGGGCCAAGGTGGCGGTGGTCACGGCGAAAGACAAGCTGCGCACCCTGCTGGGGCACCAGATGAAGGGTATCTGCTTTTCCGCCGAGAAGGCCGATCAGGCCACCTTGGCAAACGGCGGTATCGACCATGTGGTGGAACTGGTGGGCAAACCTGTGCCCTCGGTTTACAGCGCCGATCTCAGCGAGTTTGTGTTCGCCGCCGGCGTGAAGCTGATGCAGACGCACCGGCCCGACCTGATGTACCTCTCGACCACAGACTATGTGCAGCACAAGTGCGCGCCCGGCACACAGGGGGCCAACGACTTCTACGCCATGATGGACGGCTATCTGGCCCAGCTCGACCAGTTGGGTGCGGTCATTGCACTCACGGCCGACCACGGCATGAGCCCCAAGACCGACGCAGCGGGCAAGCCGCGCATCGTTTTCCTGCAGGAAGTGCTGGATGGCCTGGCCGGTGCGCAAGGAAGTCGCGTCATCCTGCCCATCACCGACCCCTATGTGGTGCACCACGGCGCGCTTGGCTCCTTTGCCACGGTGTACCTGGACGCAGCAACGTCCGCTTCGCAGGTCGCCGAAGCACTCAGGACCATAGACGGCATTGAAGCCGTGCTGACCCGCAGCGAAGCCGCTCAGCGTTTTGAGCTCCCAGCAGACCGCATTGGTGACCTCGTGGTGGTTTCCGACCACCTGACCGTCATAGGCACCCGCGCGTCCGAGCACGACCTGAGTGGCCTGACCGTGCCGCTGCGTTCCCACGGGGGCCTGTCGGAGCAAAAAGTTCCGCTAATCTTCAATCGCCAGCTCCAAGGCTTGATGGCCGGCCGCAGGCTGCGCAATTTCGACACCTTTGATCTCGCGCTGAACCACGTCCCCGCAACCCTTTCCTAGAGAACCCTTTATGACTGCCAATTACTTCAACCCCGTACAAAGCGTGTACGGGGCAGGGGCTCTGCTGTCTCTGCCAAAACTGCTGGCCGGCCGCAAGGCCGCGCTGGTGACCTTTCCTGAGGCCCGCGCCATCGGCTTGCTGGACCGCCTGGAGAATATCTTGCAGGGGCAACTGAGCTGCGTGATCGATCAGGTGCGCCCCAACCCCGACGTGGCCGAGCTGACCGAAACCTGGGAGACCTTCTGGCGTGAGCATCCGGACACCGAGGTCATCGTCGCCGTCGGTGGCGGCAGCGCCATAGACACGGCCAAGGCGCTGATGGTGGGCAATGACAGCGGCCAGTTCGCCGACCTGGTGGCCGGTCTGGCCGGCGAGAAGGCCTTCGCGCCTACCCGTTTCAAGACGCTGATCGCCGTGCCCACCACGGCGGGCACCGGCAGCGAAGTCACGCCCTGGGCCACCATCTGGGACCGTGAACGGCAAAAGAAATACTCGTTGCACCTGCCGCAAACCTGGCCTTCTTACGCGGTGATAGATCCCGAACTGATGCTGTCATTGCCCGCGGCTGTCACCTTGCAAAGCGGGCTGGACGCCTTGTCGCATGCGCTCGAATCGATCTGGAACGTCAATGCCAACCCGATCTCCGACACCTTTGCGATAGCCGCAGTGCGCGACACCATGGAAGTCTTGCCCCAGCTCATGCAGCAGCTCGACAATCTGGCGCTGCGCGGCCGCATGGCCTTGGCGGCGCTCAAGGCCGGCATGGCGTTTTCCAATACCAAGACGGCGCTGGCCCACTCCATTTCGTATGAAATGACACTGCGCTACGGTTTGCCGCACGGCATTGCCTGCTCCTTCTCGCTCCCCATGGTGCTTGAGCGTGCCATAGGCCGTCACGCCGATCGCGATCTGGTGCTAGCGCAGGCCTTGGGCGTGCCCTTGGCGGACGCGCCGCGTTTTCTCGCCAGCTTCATCGAAAAGCTGGGCGTGAAAACCCGCTTCACCGACTACGGCGTGAGCGAAGAAGAGGCGGAAAAAATGGTGCTGCACGCCCAGGGTGGCGCACGCGGTAAAAATTTCATTGGCAGCCCCGACACGGAAATCGCAGCATGACGACCAACCCCCCCATCAAGGACAGCGCTTTGTTTCGTGCCGAAGCATTGCGCATAGGCGGCGAACGCGTTACACGCGAGCGCACACTCAACGTTTTCAATCCCTACAGCCGGGAACGCGTGGGCACCGTCCCGCTGGCCACGCTGGACGACGTGCGCGAGGCTTACCGCATTGCGCATGCGTTTCGTCCCACGCTGTCACGCTATGAGCGCTCCTCCATCCTCAATAAGGCATCGACCCTGTTACGGGCGCGTGCCGATGAGGCCTCCACGCTGATCACGCTCGAATCAGGCTTGTGCAAAAAAGACTCGCTGTACGAAATCGGCCGCGTGGCGGATGTGCTGGTGTTCGGCGCCAACGAGGCGCTGCGTGACGACGGGCAGGTGTTCTCATGCGACCTCACGCCACACGGCAAAAAGCGCAAAGTCATCACCACACGCGAGCCGCTGCTGGGCGTGATCACCGCCATCACGCCTTTCAATCACCCTATGAACCAGGTGGCGCACAAGGTGGTGCCCAGCATCGCCACCAACAACCGCATGGTGCTCAAACCCTCAGAGAAAGTGCCGCTGTCAGCTTTCTTTCTGGCCGACATCCTCTATGAAGCGGGCTTGCCGCCCGAAATGTTTCAGGTGATCACGGGCGACCCGCGTGAGATCGCAGACGAGATGCTGATCAACGAACACGTGGACCTCATCACCTTCACCGGCGGCGTGCCTATCGGTAAATACATCGCCAGCAAAGCGGGCTACCGCCGCATCGTGCTGGAGCTGGGCGGCAATGACCCGCTGATCGTGATGGACGATGCCGACCTGGACAAAGCCTCCGATCTCGCCGTTCAGGGCTCGTACAAGAACTCCGGCCAGCGTTGCACCGCTGTCAAACGTCTGCTGGTGCAGGAATCCGTCGCGCGCGACTTCACCGAGCTGGTGGTGGAGAAAACACGGCGCTGGCGCCATGGCGACCCGATGGATGCGGCTTGCGACATGGGGACCGTCATCAATGAACAGAGCGCCAGGAGTTTCGAGTTGCTGGTGAACGAGGCCGTGTCACAAGGCGCACGCCTGCTCACAGGCAACCAGCGTGACGGGGCACTCTATGCGCCCACGGTGCTCGACAACGTCCGCCCTGAGATGACCGTGGTGCGCGAGGAGACGTTTGGCCCCGTGTCCCCAATCATCAGCTTTCGCGACATTGACGAAGCCATCGCCATCTCCAATGGCACGGCCTACGGGCTGTCGTCAGGCATTTGCACCAACCGCATGGACTACGCCACGCGTTTTGCCAATGAGCTGAATGTCGGCACGGTCAATCTATGGGAAGTGCCCGGTTACCGCATAGAGCTCACGCCCTTCGGCGGTATCAAGGACTCGGGCCTGGGCTACAAGGAAGGCGTGCAGGAGGCGATGAAATCGTTTTGCAACGGCAAGACATTCACCATGCCCTGGGGCTGAGCAAGCCCAGATCGCCCGCCCCAATGAAAAATGCGCCCCTAGAGGCGCATGGAGCGAGCGTGACGTCGCGAATTATTTCAGCGTGAGCGTCACATCGATATTGCCGCGTGTGGCGTTGGAGTAGGGGCAGACCTGGTGGGCGGCGTCGATCAGGGCCTGGGCGGCGGCGCGCTCCATGCCGGGCAGGCTGATGTCCAGGCGGGCGGCAATGCCGTAGCCGTTGGGGATCTTGCCCAGGTCGACGCTGGCATCAATGGCGAGGTCGGCCGGCAGAGTGATTTTTTGCATGCCGGCCACGGCCTTCATGGCGCCTATGAAGCAGGCCGAATAGCCGGCCGCAAACAGCTGCTCGGGATTGGTGCCGGTGCCGGCGGTGCCGGGCGAGCTCAGGGTCACGTCCAGGCGGCCATCGTCGGATTTGGATTGACCGTCACGGCCACCGGTGGTGTGGGCGTGAGCGGTGTACAGCACTTTGTCGAGTTTCGTGGTCATGATGCTTCCTTGGGAAATGCCCCTAACCGGGGCGGGTTGAGAAATCTGCAAACGGGTTTCAAGCCAGCAACTGGCGGCGCAAGGCCTGCACTTGCTGGGTCAGGGCCACCAGTTCCGGAATACTGCACTGACTGGTGCTGAGGACGCAAGCCGGAATATGGGCGGCCCGGCTCTTGAGCTGGCGGCCGTCGGCCGTCAGCGTGATGTGAACGCGGCGCTCGTCGTCCTGGGCACGCAGGCGCGAGATCAGCCCGGCCGACTCCAGGCGCTTGAGCAGCGGAGTCAAGGTGCCCGAATCGAGGTATAGCCGCTCGCCGAGTTCGGACACCGTCAGACCGTCCTGCTCCCACAGCACCAGCATGGCGAGGTATTGCGGATAGGTCAGGCCCAGGGCCGCCAGCAGGGGCTTGTAGAGCTTGGTCATGGCTAGCGAGGTGGAGTAAAGCGCAAAGCAGAGCTGATTGTCCAGCCGCAGCATGGCGTCGGTCTGGTCTTTGGGGCTGGTGTTCATGCCTGAATCATAGTGTGCAATTAAATTGTGTGAAATTGAATTGCGCTATGAGGCTATAAGGCCATTGACTATGCCGCGGCCTGCCGGGGGATGAGGGCACTAAACTGGCGGGTCATGTCAAAAAACAGCACCCCAGGCAACCCTCAGCCGTCCCGCCAAGCCGCCGCCAAGGCGCCATCCCCCGCCGGCAAGCCGGCGCAGGTGATTGAAGAGATTCGTCCCGGCCAGTCCATAGAGCTGCTCAAGGAGCTGCACATTCTCACGCGGGAAGGCAAGCTCAATCAGGACACCCGGCGCAAGCTCAAGCAGGTTTACCACCTGTACCAGTTCATCGCGCCCCTGTTGCAGGCGGTGGCCGGCAAGCCGGGCGGCTTCACGCTGGCCGACCACGGCGCCGGCAAGTCCTACCTGGGTTTTATTCTTTATGACCTGTTTTTCAATGTGGCCCACCCTGGCGAGCCAGTCAGCGGCCACATCTACGGCATCGAGACGCGCGCCGAACTGGTGGAGAAATCGCGCGCGCTGGCGGCCCGGCTGGGCTTTGCCAATATGTCTTTTTTAAACCTGTCGGTGCAGCAGGCCACCAGCTCGGACGAGCTGCCGCCGGCGGTAGATATCGTCACCGCCCTGCATGCCTGCGACACCGCCACCGACGACGCGATTGCCTTTGGCCTGGCCAAGCAGGCGCGTCACATGGTGCTGGTGCCCTGCTGCCAGGCCGAGGTGGCCGGGGTGTTGAAAAAATCCCGCGCGCTGAACCTGAGCAAAACTCCGCTGGCCGAACTCTGGCGCCACCCGCTGCACACGCGCGAGTTTGGCAGCCAGATCACCAATGTGCTGCGCTGCCTGCAGCTCGAAGCCAATGGCTACCAGGTCACCGTGACCGAACTGGTGGGCTGGGAGCATTCGATGAAAAACGAGCTGATCCTGGCCAGCCGGCCGGCCACGCCCAGCCGCGCCAAAACGCAGGCCGCGCAAGACCGCCTGCAAGCGGTGCTGCAGGAGCTGGGCCTGGCCGAGTTGGGCGAGCGCTTCGCGGTTGTGGCCGAGCCGGCCTGAGTCGCGCACGCCAGCTGGCGAGGGCCGTCGGCGGCTAACTAAGGTTTTTTTAGGGTTGGCGTAAGCAATTCTTAGCAACGCCCATAGGCCAGCGTTTTTAGACTTTCTTCCTGGTTTTCTGTTGTTGCCGGTGCATGGTGCGCCGGGCCAGGCAACCTGCAGACAGGCGCTGGCCTGAGAAGGACGTCATCGTGAACATCAATCCCCAGGAAATGAAACAACTCGCGGCCGTGCAGGCGCAGCCGCGGCTGGACCTGTATGTCGGCATTCACAAGGCGCTGCGCGCGCTGATGGCCGACACCTTGCTGGCCGTGGGCCGCATGGACAGCGACGATGGGCTGGAGCTGGCCCAGACCAGCCAGCGTGTACTGGCCTTGCTGGATTTTTGCGTCGCCCATCTGCGGCACGAGAACGCCTTCGTCCACACCGCGCTGGAGGCAAGAGCCCCAGGCGCCAGTGAGCTGATTGCCCATGAGCACGAGGAGCATGAGCGGCATATCGCCGGCCTGAGTGCCCTGGTCGGCGACTTGCTCAAGGCGCTGCCGGCGCAGCGGGCCGACGCCGCCCTGGCGCTGTACCGCCAGCTCGCGCTCTTCATTGCCGACAATTTTCAGCACATGCATGTGGAAGAGACGGCGCACAACGCCGTGCTGTGGTCGCGCTACACCGACGCCGAGCTGGCGGCCATACACGGGGCGCTGGTGGCCTCGATTCCACCCGAGGAGATGATGTTTGTGCTGCGCTGGCTGGTGCCCTTCATGAACCCGGCCGAGCGCCGGGCCATGCTGGCCGACATGCAGGCCCATGCACCGGCGCCGTTATTTGCCGCCGTGCTGGACAGCGTGCGGCCGCATCTGACGCCACGGGAATGGGACAAGCTGGCGTCCGGCCTGGGGCTGGCCTGAAGTCTGCCCTCAGATCAGGCCGCTACCTCGTGCAACTGCAGCGGTCTATCTACCCGCAGCCGGAAGCGGCCACGCCCGGTTTTTTCGATTTGCAGATGCGGGCTGTGTTCGGCCAAGCGGCGTTGCAGCAGCAACAGCCGCGCCTCCAGGTTGTCGCTCATGTCCGGCAAGTGGATGGCCGGATCCAGCCGCAGCTCGCGGTTGGAAAACTCGGTGCGCCCTTGGCGGACATGGTCGTTCACCAGCTTCCAGAAGATCGCTCCGGCCACGCCCTTGATCAGGTAGCTGTCGTTGATGAAAACGCTGTCGTTGACCCTGAAGCGTCGCAGCTGCAGCGCCGCGCCCTGATTCCCCGGCGCCGGCGCCTGGGGCGAGGGCGCCGCCGACGTCAATTCCGCTGATTCAGTGCCGGCCTGCATCAGGTCTATGGCCGCGCCCAGGTGGCCGGCCAGCGCCACCAGCAGGTCTTCATCCTCAAAGCCAAACTGCAGCTCTTTGGGGCTTTCCGCAAACAGCACGCCCAGCAGCCGCCCGGCCGACACAATAGGCACGGCCAGCTGGCTGTGCGGCTGGGCCAGGCCGGGGTAGGGAATGTTGGTGTCCAGCGCCAGCTCCGGCGTGTCGGCCCGCAGGCTGCTGCGAACCGCGTGGCTGTAGAGATAGGCGGTGGTCATGTGGACGATGCGCACCGGCGTGCGCGCGCGCGCGGCCACGCCGATCACCCCGTCGCCCACGGCGATCTCCGAGCCCACGCCCGAGTTGGCATAGCCGCAGCTGGCCACGGTGTAGAGCCGCTGGCTGGCGGCGTCCAGCATCAGCACCATGGCGTGGCGTATCTGCAGAAAGTCGCTCAGGGTGGCCAGCGCCGCATTCAGCAGCTCGTCCAGCCCGCAGCAGCGCGACAGGCGCTCGCTGCCGCGGCGCAGCGCCGTCAGCAAGTTGGCCCGGGCCGGCGCAGCTGGCAAGGCCTGGCCGGCGACGCGTTCGATCTGTTCGACCGCGTAAATGTCTGCGCCCTGCAGCTTGAAGACCGCCGCCATGCCGCTGTGCGAGGCAATGCCGGCCAGTTGCGCCTTCATGCCCTCGAAGACCGGACCCTCGGTTTCGGTGCGCAGATAGCGCAGGTGCAGGCGGAAAAAGGCCGCCGTGACGGGGTGCAGCACCAGCACGGCGGCATAGGGGTTGGCCAGTATGTTTTGCCGCGTCTTGTTGAAGAACTGGAAGGACAGCGCCACCTGGCTTTCGGCGACATAAAACACCTGCGAGATATAGGCCACATTGGGCGTGCCGTCTGTGGCGCAGGTCGCCATGATGGCCGGAATCGCCCCTTCCAGACAAGGGCGGATATCGGCCAGGGCCGGTGCGTCTGGCGTGCTCATGGCCTGCTCTTTGGGGGCTGGATGAGCGCGGCGCCGGCCTTGGGCCCCGGTGTCTGGTCAAAGGCCTGCGTCGGCTCGAAGCTGATGGCCACCAGGTCTTCCAGCCGGTTCGCCAGCATGGCCCGCGTGAAGACCGGTTCATAGCCGACCTGCAGGATTTCGTTTTCCATGGAGGCCAGGTAGCGCGCCAGCACGGCCTGGTCGGCGGCCTCGGCGCTGCGTATGCGCGCCTGACTGGACTTGAGCTGCAGCGTGCGGTGGCTGGCGGGCTCGGAAAACACCACGGCAAGGCGGCCGGTGCTGGCAATGTCCTGAATCAGCTGGCGCGATTGCGGCCGCGACAGGTAGACCGTGACGGTCTGGCCGTCGGGTGCAATGGCGCTGCCGACGGCGCGCATGATGCTCGGCCGCAGCGCCAGGCTGCAGGCGCTGACGATGGTCGACACGCCCTTATCGATCATGGCGATGAACTCGGGCGGCAGCAGTGCCGGGCGCGGGGCGGCGTTCATCGGCACAGTATAAAAGTGCCGGGCAGGCGCCGCAGCTAGTTTTTCAGGCCCTGGTGGTGGAAGCTTGAATGGCGCCGTTGGTCGTCCGGGCAGGGCTGCGGTGCATCAAGCTATGGCTGTGCCGATTGCTATCTTAATGATAGCTGCGTGCGGTTGCACTTATTGGGCCGAAGCACGATTTCGCTTGAAAATAAGCGCTGATCGCCTTAACTTCTAAAGCGCTTGCGCGTCAGCGCCAGCGCCACCCAGAAGGCCAGCACGGTGTAGACCAGCAGCACCAGGCCGTGGCGCAGCGGCGCCTGCGGCCACTGGTCCATGAACAGCGGGCGAATGATCTCCACCGCATTGGTCAGCGGCAGCCAGTCGGAAATGATGCGCACCACCGTCGGCAACTGCTCGCGCGGGAAGAACACGCCACTCAGAAACATCATGGGCGTCAGCACCAGGGTGAAGTAGTAGGTGAAAAAGTCGTAGCCCTTGGCCAGCGCGTTGAAGATCAGCGCGATGCAGGAAAACATCATGCCGACCAGCAGCAGGATGGGCCAGGCCAGCAGCAGCTTGGGGCTGTGGCTGATGCCCAGGGCCAGCATCACACCCAGGATGGCGGTCACGGTGAACAGCGCCTTGAAGGCGGCCCACAGCATCTCGGCCAGCAGCACGCTGTCCAGGCTGACCGGCGCATTCATGATGCCGTCCCAGGTTTTTTGCACATGCATGCGCGAGAAGGCCGAATACAGCGCCTCGAAGGAGGCGGCATTCATGGCGCTCATGCAGATGGAGCCGCTGGCCAGGAACAGGATGTAGGGCACTTTCGCGGACCCGCCGACGCTGACCTCGCCCACCAGCGCGCCCATGCCGTAGCCAAAGGCCACCAGCCACATCAGCGGCTCGGCGATATTGCCAACCAGGCTGGGAATGGCCAGCTTGCGCCAGACCAGCATATTGCGCATGAAGACCGGCCACCAGCGTGCCGACAGGTCTGGCCTTCTCCAGATCGATTGCGCCCCCACGCTTTTCACTTCGTGTAATGCGCGAGGCCTTGCAGGCCGCGGCTCGCGAGACGCTTCGCCTCTGTCGCCTGTCCGAACCTGCTCAAGCAGGTTCGGAGCCGCAGGTTCCAGCCCCTCGGGGGCTGAACTTGCTTGGGGCGGCCCTGCGCTGCGTTCGTTGGCCTTCACACTTGTCGAATCTTCATGGCTTGCCATCACGCGTCCTCCCTGATCTGGCGGCCCGTCAGCTTGAGGAACAGGTCTTCCAGGTTGGCGGGCCGGTGCAGCGTGCGCAGGTGGCTGCTGGCGGCCAGGCGGGCCAGCAACGGGCGCGCGTCCTGGGTGTAGAAAAACACGGTTTCGCCGCTGACCTCCACGCGCGCGGCCAGCGCCCGCAAACCGGCGTGCTCGGCGGCCTCGGCCAGTGCCAGCGCACCGTTGCCGTAGACCTCCACCACGTCGGGCTCCAGGTGCTCGGCGATCAGCGCCTTGGGTTTGCCTTCGGCGATTTTCTTGCCGTGGTCCAGCACCAGCAGGCGCGAGCACAGGCGCTCGGCCTCGTCCATGAAATGGGTGGTCAGCAAGATGGATTTGCCTTGCTGCAGCAGCAACTGCAGGCGCTCCCACATCAGATGGCGCGCCTGCGGGTCCAGCCCGGTGGTGGGTTCGTCGAGCAGCAGCAGCTGCGGGTCGTTGACCAGCGCCCGCGCCAGGCTCAGGCGCCGCCGCATGCCGCCCGACAGCTCGCCGGGCTTGCTGTTCGCCTTGTGCGAGAGCGAGGCAAACTCCAGCAGCGCCGGAACGCGGGCTCGCACCGCGGCTGCCGTCATGCCGAAATAGCGGCCGTAGACCTGCAGGTTTTCGGCGCAGCTGAAGTCCGGGTCCAGGGTGTCGAACTGGGTCACCACGCCTAGCTTGGCCTTGATCGCCAGCGCATCTTGCGGCATGCGCAGCCCGCCCTCCTGCCCGTTCACGCTGCCATTCAGGTGAAAGTTGATGTGGCCCGCATCGGGCACCGTCAGGCCCAGGCACATGCGAATGGTGGTGGTCTTGCCGGCACCGTTGGGGCCGATCACGCCCAGGCATTCGCCGGGGGCAATCTGAAACGACAAGTCATTGACCACCACGGCGCTGCCATAGTGTTTGCTCAGGCCCTGGATGTTTACAAGAGGATGGCTCATGCGGCTATTGTGCCCACAGCCCGCCCCTGCTGGCTTCAGGCCTCGTCGCCGTAATCGTGGTCGGGGTGGTTCACCGTTCCCAGCTTCCAGTAGCCGCGGCCGACGATGCGGGCGCGGTCCACGCCCAGTTCATTGATCAGCAGCAGGCGAAGGCGCCGCATGGCGGCGGCTTCGCAGGCCAGGTAAATGCGGGCTTCGGCCGCTGGCGGGCCGGCCAGGCGCAAGGCGGCTTCCAGCGCCGTGCCGGCTTGTGTGTTGTCGGCGCCGCGCACCACCCATTGCGTGGCCAGCGCTGCCGGACTGTGCAAGGCGCGCTCTTCGGCGGCATCCGCCACCTCCATCAGCAGGCGGATGGAGGCGGTGGCGGGCAAGGCCGCCAGAATGGTTTCAAAGGCCGGCAGGGCGCTGTCGTCGCCAATCAGCACATGCTGCTGGGCGTCCAGCGCCAGCTTGTAACCCGGGCCAGGGCCCATCAGAAACAGCACCTGACCGACCTCCACCTGGGCCGCCCAGGTGGAGGCCGGGCCGTCGCCGTGCAGCACGAAGTCCACGTCGACTTCCAACGCCTCGGGCCGCACCGCCAGCGGCGTGTAGGTGCGCATGGACTTGGCGCGCGGCCCGTCGGGCAGGGGGCGGTCGGGCTCGGTCTGTCCCGGCTCGGGAAAGATCAGCTTCATGTAGCTGGCCGGGTCGTTGACCTCAAAACCCTGCAGCTCGCTGCCGTGCAAGGTGATGCGGCGCATCAGCGGGCTCAGGACTTGCACCCGGGTGACCTCCACCCGGCGCGGCGGCCGACGTTTGCGCGGGGCGGCTTCTACCGCGGGCGGGCTGGACACTTCGGGCAGGGACGGTGTTGTCATGCGGGCTTTCAGAAAGTGGGGCGAGAAACGCCCAGGGGCTTAATTGAGAATGATTGTCAACTAAAACGCTTTGACACGGGATGCACAGGGCCAATCCCATTCACGCCCGAGGCTTGCAGTAAAGTAGCCGGACGCGGGCCGTGGGCGCTTTTGGCCTTGCCAGACGTGCGCTGCGCTGCCCCTGATTCGTTTCATCATCATTTTTTACCCTGCTTGTTTTTATGACCACCTTCGGAACCCCTTTGTCGCCCCACGCCACCAAAGTCATGCTGCTCGGCTCGGGCGAGCTTGGCAAGGAGGTCTTGATTGCCTTGCAGCGCCTGGGCGTGGAAACCATTGCCGTTGACCGTTACGAGAACGCGCCCGGCCAGCAAGTGGCCCACCATGCGCGCACCATCACCATGAGCGATCCGGCGCAGCTCAAGGCCTTGATCGAAAAGGAAAAGCCGGATTTGGTAGTGCCCGAAATCGAGGCCATCGCCACCGCCATGCTGGAAGAGCTGGAAGACGCCGGCGTGGTGCGGGTGATTCCCACCGCCCGTGCCGCCCGCCTGACCATGGACCGCGAGGGCATACGCCGGCTGGCCGCCGAAACCCTGGGCCTGCCGACCAGCCCCTATGTGTTTTGCGATTCGCAGGCCGAGTTGCAGGCCGCCATCGATTCAAAGATAGGCTACCCCTGCGTCGTCAAGCCGGTGATGAGCTCTTCGGGCAAGGGCCAGAGCAAGCTGAGCGGGCCGCAAGACGTGCAGCCGGCCTGGGACTGCGCCATGGCCGGTGGCCGGGTCAGCCACGGCCGGGTGATTGTCGAAGGCTTTATCGACTTTGACTACGAAATCACCCAGCTCACGGTGCGCGCCGTGGGCGCCAGTGGCGAGATAGAAACGCATTTTTGCGAACCTATCGGCCATGTGCAGGTGGGCGGCGACTATGTGGAAAGCTGGCAGCCGCACCCGATGCGGGCCGCCGCGCTGCAAAAGAGCCGCGACATCGCCAAGGCCGTGACCGACAACCTGGGCGGCCAGGGGCTGTTCGGCGTCGAGCTGTTCGTCAAGGGCGATGAGGTGTGGTTTAGCGAAGTCAGCCCGCGCCCGCACGACACCGGTATGGTGACCATGGCCACGCAGGTGCAGACCCAGTTTGAACTGCATGCGCGCGCCATTCTGGGCCTGCCAGTCAACACCGCGCTGAAAAGCCCGGGCGCCAGCGCCGTGATTTACGGCGGCGTGGACGCGACCGGCATTGTGTTCGAGGGCGTGGCCGAAGCGCTGCAAGTGCCCAATACCGACATCCGCCTGTTCGGCAAGCCCGAGAGTTTCGTCAAGCGCCGCATGGGCGTGGCGCTGGCCTTTGATGCCGATGTGGAAGTGGCACGCACGCGGGCCAAGCAGGCGGCGGCCAAGGTCAAGCCGCGCGCTGCCTGATTCAGTCGCTCAGGCGGTCTGTAGATCGCCGCTGTGCTGGCTGCTGGCAGCTTCGCTGCCATGGGCCTGAGGCCAGCCTATCAGCGGAAACTTCGTGGCATCGGGCAACTGGTAGTGCCACCACTCGTTGGGGTGGTGCACAAAGCCGGCTTCCAGCATGAGGGTGAGCAGATAGGCTCGGTTGACCTGAATCTGCGCCGGCAGCGCCGCATGAAAGTGGTGCGAGGCCTTGTTCATGGTGTCAAACGGCGTGCCCATGTCCAGCACCTGTCCGTCCGGGCCTATCAGTGTCACGTCCACGGCCACGCCGCGCGTGTGGTTGGAGCCCTTGGCCGGGTTGGCAATGTAGGCCGGGTTGGGGGCGACGGCCCACAAGGCTTCCTGAGCCTCTTGCGGCCTGAAGGCATCGAGAATCTTGAGCTGGAAACCAAAGCCCCGGGCGGCTGCGATGGCCTTGCGCAGGCCGGCTTCGGCTTCAGCGTGCAGATAGCACAAGTCGTTGTCGTAAATCACCTGGCCGGTGAAGTTGTCCGGGCCTGCGTAGGCCATGGCTATGGCGACGTCATGGGAGGCTTCGGTGATGAGGACGAGCGAGGACTGGGTTGACATGATTCAGCTATCTTGTTTTTAAGTAAAAAATGCCTACAGCCCAATAGGGACGGGCGCTTGCAGCTATAAAAATGAGAGCTATGTGAGGCTTGCTGGAACGCCACTTCGGAAAAGCTGCGCAGCTTGCGGCTGTGCAACTGGCTGATGCCGTCGGCGCGCAGCAACTCTACCGCATGTATGCCTATGCGCAAATGCTGGTCGACACGCTCGCGGTAAAAGTGGTTGGCCATGCCTGCGTAGATCAGGTCAATCACCACATCGTGGGTCTGTTCGGTGATGTGTGCCAGAGGGCGTTGGTGTTTCATAAATCCTGCGCAAAGGGGGCTTTCCCTTGCGCATTATTTGACCACGAACGGCAAAACCCAGACAGGCGCCTGGCGTGCTGCGGTTACGCGTGTCATGCGATGATCATGGCCATCTCAAAAGATGATGGTCAAGGTGAGGGTCACGCCCCCAGCGAAGGAGTCTGCATGGAATTGCGTCAATTGCGTTATCTGGTTCGGGTGATTGAGCTGGGCAGCATCAGCCGGGCGGCGCTGGACATGGAGCTGGTGCAATCGGCCTTGAGCCAGCAGATCAGCCGGCTCGAAAGCGAGCTGTCTACCCGCCTGCTTCAGCGCAGCCCCAAGGGCGTGGTTCCGACCGAGGCCGGGCTGGCTTTTTTCCGCGAGGCGCAACTGGTGCTGCGCCATGCCGAGCAGGCGGCGCGCGCGGCGCAGCAGTCGCGCCTGTCGGGCAGTGTCAGCGTTGGCATGGCGCCGACCACCGCCGCCGTGCTGGGCCTGCCGCTGCTGCGTGCCATGCGTAAGCGCTACCCCGATGTGCGCCTGCATATGGTGGAAAGCCTGTCGGGCCACCTGACCGGCATGCTCAATTCGCGCCTGCTGGACCTGGCCGTGCTGTTCAACACCCAGGCCGGGCGCCGCTGGAGCGTGATGCCGCTGCTGGAGGAAAAACTGTTTTTGATCCGGTCACGCCGCGGCCTGGTGGGCCAGCCTGCCGACCGCGTCAAGTTGGCGCAACTGGCCGGGTTGCCGCTGATACTGCCCACCGGCACGCACGGTTTGCGCAGCACGCTAGACAGCGCCTTTGCACGGGCTAAATGCAAGCCGACGCTGGTGGCAGAAATCGACTCGCTGGCGATGCTGATGGATGCGGTCGACAGCGGCCTGGGTTGCACGCTGCAGCCCTGGGCGGCCGTTAGCCGCTTCGCCGATGCGACTGAGCGCTTTCATCTGGCGCAAATCACCGACACCCTGGCGCGCCGTAGCAACTCGCTGTGCAGCCTGTCGGACGACGAGCTCTCGCCCGCGGGCCTGGCAGCCCGTGTGGTGCTGGCGGATTGCGCGAGCGAGGCGGTGCGCTCGGGCCGCTGGGTCGGGGCGCGGCTGGTCAGCAGTTAGCCTGCGGCCCTGGCCATCACGTTTTGTGATGGCCCTATGCGGCGCGCCGGCTTTCCGAGCTGGCGCACGCGCGCTACATTGCAGCACCTGACATCAGCGGCGTGCCTGCCGGCTGGGTCGCAACGGGAGGTGGCGAGAGATGTTTGACGTATTGGTGATTGGCGGCGGCAATGCCGCGCTGTGCGCCGCGCTGATGGCGCGGGAAGCCGGCGCCAGCGTGCTGCTGCTGGAATCGGCGCCACGCGAGTGGCGCGGCGGAAACTCCAGCCACACGCGCAATTTGCGCTGCATGCACGACGCGCCGCAGGATGTGCTGATTGATGCCTACCCGGAAGAGGAATACTGGCAGGATCTGCTCAAGGTCACCGGGGGGCGCACCGACGAACAGCTGGCGCGCCTGGTGATTCGCGCATCTTCCAGTTGCCGCGACTGGATGCGCAGCCATGGGGTTCATTTCCAGCCGCCGTTGTCGGGCGCGCTGCATGTGGCGCGCACCAACGCTTTCTTCATGGGCGGCGGCAAGGCGCTGGTCAATGCCTATTTTCGAAGCGCCGAGAAGCTGGGTGTACAGATTCGTTACGAGACGCCAGTGGCGTCGGTGGAAATGGATGGCGACCGCTTTGTCGCCGTGCATACCGAGCGCGGCGAACGCATTGAGGCAAAGAGTTGCGTACTGGCCGCTGGCGGCTTTGAATCGAACCGCGAGTGGCTGCGGGAAGCCTGGGGTCAAAACGAGCGCGGCGAGTGGCCGGCTGACAATTTCCTGATCCGCGGCACCCGTTTCAATCAGGGCGTGCTGCTGAAATACATGATTGACGCTGGCGCCGATTCCATCGGTGATCCGTCGCAGGGGCATATGGTCGCCATTGACGCGCGTGCCCCGCTTTACGATGGTGGCATCTGCACACGGATCGACTGCGTCTCGCTGGGTGTGGTGGTCAACCGCGACGCACAACGTTTTTACGACGAGGGCGAGGACTTCTGGCCCAAGCGCTACGCCATCTGGGGCCGGCTGGTGGCGCAGCAACCCGGGCAGATTGCTTACTCCATCATCGACCAGAAGGCCGTGGGTCGCTTCATGCCGCCGGTGTTCACCGGCACCGCGGCGGACACGCTGCCGGAGCTGGCGCAAAAACTGGGCCTGGACGTGGAGGCCTTTGTGCAGACGATCGCCGACTACAACGCCGCCTGCCGCGTCGGCCGCTTTGACCACACGGCGCTCGACGATTGCCACACCGAAGGTTTGACGCCTGCAAAAACGCACTGGGCACGCCCTATCGACACGGCGCCTTTCTACGGCTATCCCGTCAAGCCTGGTATCACCTTCACCTACCTCGGGCTGAAGGTGGACGACACGGCGGCGGTGCGCTTTGGAGGGCGCCCCAGTCCCAACCTTTTCGTCGCCGGAGAAATGATGGCCGGCAACGTGCTCGGCCAGGGCTACACCGCTGGCGTCGGCATGAGCATAGGCACTGCCTTCGGCCGTATCGCAGGAACACGCGCTGCCATGGCGGCGGCAACAGTCAAGACGGACAACCATGCAAGAACTTGAATCCCTGACGCGTGAAGCGGTGTCGCTAGCGGGCGGCGGACGCCGCGTGATTCCCATCCTCACCGCCAAAGAAACCGAGGTCGACCGGCAGATGCAGATCTGCAATTCCTGTCGCTACTGCGAGGGCTTTTGCGCGGTGTTTCCCGCCATGACACGCCGGCTGGAATTCGGCAAGGCAGACATCCACTTCCTGGCCAACTTGTGCCACAACTGTGGCGCCTGCCTGCACGCCTGCCAATATGCGCCACCCCACGAGTTCGCTGTCAACGTGCCCAAAGCCATGGCCGAAGTGCGGGGCCAAACCTATGTCGACTACGCCTGGCCGCCGGCGCTGGGCAAGCTCTACCAGCGCAACGGACTCACCTTGTCGGTGGCCCTGGCGGCAGGACTGGCACTGTTTCTGATCATGGCCGTCGCCATCAACGGTACGCTCTGGAGCGATCAGCTTGGCGGCAATTTCTACAAGCTGTTCCCCCACAACTTGTTGGTGAGCTTGTTTGCGCCGGTTTTTCTTTTTGCCACGTTCGCTTTAGCGATGGGCGTCAGGCGTTTCTGGCTGGACATCACGCCGGCCACCAGCGGCGCACCGCTGACCGGACCGGCGGCAGCCGAAGCCACGGATGCGGTGTTGCGCCTGAAGTATCTCGGTGGCGGACACGGCGAAGGCTGCAACACCGAAGACGATGCCTACTCGCTGTCTCGCCGGCGCTTTCACCACCTGACGTTTTATGGCTTCATGCTGTGTTTTGCGGCGACCAGCGTGGCCACGCTTTACCACTATGTCTTTGGCTGGGTTGCGCCCTACGAGTTGCCCAGTCTGCCCAAGCTGCTGGGCGTGGCCGGTGGCATCAGCCTGATGGCCGGCACGGCCGGCCTGTGGCGCCTGAACCGCAAACGCCATCCTTTGCATGGCGACCTGGCGCAAAAGCCGATGGACCTGGGTTTCATCGCCTTGCTGTTTCTCACCAGCGTGAGCGGCTTGGCCCTGTGGCTGGGGCGCGGTACGCCCGCGCTGGCGGTGCTGCTGTGCCTGCACCTGGGCGCCGTGATGGCCCTGTTCGCCACGCTGCCTTATGGCAAGTTTGCGCACGGTATTTTCCGCACCGCGTCGCTGTTGCGTCATGCGATTGAAAAGCGTAAGCCTAATCCCGTTGGCCTGGGCGCCGACTGAGTCACTCGACACCCACCAAGGAAACCACGATGAATAAATTCCGTCTGCGCCGCGCTGTTGCGCTGGCCATCCTCCCCTTGTTGCTGGCCAGCCAAGGCCACGCGCAAGATTTTCCACCGAAAAAACCCGTCACCTTGGTGGTCGGCTTTGCCGCTGGCGGGGCCGCCGATGCGGCAGCGCGCCTGATCGCCAAGAAGCTGGGCGAAAACATCGGCCAAACCGTAGTGGTCGATAACCGGGGTGGTGCCGGCGGCAACATCGCGCATCAGCAGGTTGCCAACGGGCCTGCCGATGGTTCCATGCTGCTGTTTGGTTCCATTGGCCCGCTCACCATCGCACCGCATTTGATGAAGGTGAGCTACGACCCGTTCAAGGATCTGGCAGCGGTGTCGGGCGGCGTCAACTTCCCCAACGTGCTCGTCGTGCACAAAGGTCTGGGCGTCAAGAATCTGGCCGAGTTTGTCGCCCTGTCAAAGAAAAAACCAGGCAGCGTGGACTTTGCTTCTACGGGCGCAGGTTCTGCTTCCCATCTGGCGGGAGAACTGTTTAACCAGCGCGCCGGCATAGACATGGTGCATGTGCCCTACAAGGGCGGTGCCCCGGCCTTGCAGGACTTGCTGGGCGAACGAATTGCTTCCTATTTTGCGGCTCCCCCTACGGCTATGCCGCATGTGGAATCCGGCAGGCTCATCCCGCTGGCGACCACCGGTTTGACGCGACCGGCTTATATGCCAAATATCCCGACAGTGGCCGAATCTGCTTACCCCGGATTCGAAGCGCTGAACTGGTACGCCTTCGTGGCACCGGCCAAGACGCCTGCGGCCCTGTTGGATCGTTGGAACACGGAAATTGTGAAGGTGCTGAACGATGCCGGCGTCAAGGATGCGCTTAACAAGCACGGACTGACTCCGCAGCCCACGTCACGCGCCGAGCTGACGGCTTTCATGAAAAAAGAGGACGTCAAGTGGGGCGCCATTGTGCGCGAACGCAAGATCACAGCCAACTGATTCCCCTTCTAAATCATCCGTGCACTTTGTCGGTTTCGCTTGCCGTACGTCTGTACTGTCTGCGCTTCACCTTCGCGTTCACGAATGATGGAGAAGCGGAATGAAGTCTGGTAAAGCACGCCAGGGCGGCTTGCGTCAATCCGCCTCGAGGCTCGCTAACTGAATACCACAATGCGGGCCTTGGGGCGAGATAGGCAGGCTCTGCTGAAGTGGGTGATAGAAAAGCGCCAGCCGAGCCGGCTTCGGCTGGGCGCTGATTAGGCGAATTTCAAGGAAAAAGTGGCTCTAGCCCAATAGGGGAGCGCGCTAATAGCTATTGAAATAATAGCAATAATTACTGGAACGCCACTTCTGAAAAGCTGCGCAGCTTGCGGCTGTGCAGCTGGCTGATGCCGTCGGCGCGCAGCAGCTCCACCGCGCGTATGCCTATGCGCAAATGCTGGTCGACACGCTCGCGGTAAAAGTGGTTGGCCATGCCGGGCAGCTTGATCTCGCCGTGCAGCGGCTTGTCGCTGACGCACAGCAAGGTGCCGTAGGGCACGCGAAAGCGAAAGCCGTTGGCGGCAATGGTGGCGCTTTCCATGTCCAGCGCCACCGCCCGGCTCTGGCTGAAGCGGCGCTGCGGCTGGTTGGCCGGCAGCAGCTCCCAGTTGCGGTTGTCGGTGGAGGCCACGGTGCCGGTGCGCATGATGCGCTTGAGGTCGGGGCCGACGGCTTGCGTCACGTCTTCCACCGCCTGCTCCAGCGCCTTTTGTATCTCGGCCAGCGCCGGAATCGGCACCCACAGCGGCAGTTCTTCGTCCAGCACATGGTCTTCGCGCACATAGCCGTGGGCCAGCACGTAGTCGCCCAGTTGCTGGCTGTTGCGCAGGCCGGCGCAATGGCCCAGCATGATCCAGGCGTGCGGCCGCAGCACGGCGACGTGGTCGGTGATGTTCTTTGCGTTGGCCGGGCCCACGCCTATGTTGATCATGGTGATGCCGCTGCGGTCGGCGCGCAGCAGGTGGTAGGCCGGCATTTGCGGCAGGCGCGGCGGCGCGGCGCCAAGGTCATCGCCGATTTCGGCCGGCAAGCCGACGCGCCGGGTCAGCACATTGCCGGGCTCGACAAAGGCGATGTACTCGCTGTTCGGGTCGGCCATGGCCTCGTGGCCCAGGCGTACGAATTCGTCGATGTAGAACTGGTAGTTGGTGAACAGCACGAAGTTCTGGAACCAGGCCGGCGAGGTGCCGGTGTAGTGGCGCAGGCGCTGCAGTGAATAGTCGACGCGGGCGGCGGTGAACAACGCCAGCGGCTGCGGGTCACCCGGGCGCGGCTCATACGTGCCGTTGGCAATGCCGTCGTCCATGGCGGCCAGGTCGGGCAGGTCAAACACGTCGCGCATCAGCATGCGGCGCGCCGCGTCCATGCTGCCCTCGATGTGGTCGTTCTCTGCAAAGGAGAAGTGAATCGGAATCGGCTGGGTGCTGGTGCCGACCTCCAGCTCCACGTCATGGTTTTGCAGCAGCAGGCGGAACTGCTCCAGGTAGTAGTCGCTGTACAGATCTGGCCGCGTCAGCGTGGTTTCATAGCGGCCCGGGCCGGCCACAAAGCCGTAGCTCAGCGGCGAGATTTCCGGCGTCGCCAGCGTGGTGCGCGCCACCGTGTCGGTGTGTATGCGCACAAAAGGGTAGCAGGCACGCACATGGCCGGGCAGCGTTTCCCCGGCCACGTAGCGCCGCATGGCATCGCGCAGGTGGGCGATTTGCTGCTCGTAGATGGCGAGCACCTGGGCCAGCGCGGCAGCCGGGTCCTTGAAGCGCATGGGGGCGATGAAAGCGGGCAGATAGGGCATGGAGGGGTTCATCCTTTGACGGCTTCGCGCATGGTGACAAATTCTTCGGCGGCGGTGGGGTGTATGCCTATGGTGCTGTCGAAGACGGCCTTGGTGGCGCCGGCCTTCATGGCCACGGCAAAGCCTTGGACCACTTCGCCGGCGTCGGCGCCCACCATGTGCAGGCCGACCACGCGGTCGGTGGCGTCTTCCACCAGCAGCTTCATCAGCGTGCGTTCGGTGCTGCCGCTAAGCGTGTGTTTGAGCGCCTTGAAGTCGCTGCGGTAGACGCTGATCTGGCCGAACTTGGCGCGGGCCTCGGCCTCCGAATAGCCCACCGTGCCTATGTTGGGGTGGGTGAACACCGCCGTGGGAATGAAGTCGTAGCTCATGCTGCGCGCCGGCTTGCCGGCGGCCGGGCCAAACAGCTGATCGACCACCACCATGGCCTCGCCCAGCGCCACGGGGGTGAGCTGCAGGCGCGCGGTGACGTCGCCGACGGCGTAAATCGAGGACACCGAGGTCTGGTAGTGCGCATTCACCTTTATGGCCCCGGCCTCGTTCACCGCCACGTCCGCGGCGTCCAGGCCCAGGCCGCCGGTCAGCGGTTCGCGGCCGGTGGCGTAGAGCACGGTATCTACCACCAGGCTGGCACCATCTTTTAGTGTCACCTGCAGGCCTTGGTCGGTTTTGCTGATGCTGGCGATGTCGGTGTTGAGCCGCAGGTCAACGCCTGCCTTGAGCATCTCGCCGGCAATGAAGGCGCGCACTTCGTCGTCAAAGCCGCGCAGCACCTGGGCGCCGCGGTAAGTCTGTATGACCTGAGCGCCCAGGCCGTTGAAGATGGAGGCGAATTCGCAGGCGATGTAGCCGCCGCCCACCACCAGCAGGCGCTGCGGGAAGGGCGTCAGGTCAAATATCTCGTTGGAGGTGATGACATGCTCGCGGCCAGGCACTTCCGGCACGGTGGGTGTGCCGCCGGTGGCAATCAAGATGTTTTTGGCGCTGTACTGCTGGCCAGCCACTTCGACCGTGTGCCTGCCCGTCAGCGTGGCCCAGTCTTCCAGGATTTGCACGCCGGCGCTTTTGAGCAGCTGGATGTAAATGCCGTTCAGGCGCGAAATTTCACGGGCGCGGTTGGTTTTCAGCAGCTCCCAGTCCAGCTTGGGCGCCTCGCCGACCCAGCCAAAGCCGTGCGACTCTTCAAAGCTCTCTGCGTAGTGGGCGGCGTAGCTGTAAAGTTTTTTCGGGATGCAGCCGACGTTGACGCAGGTGCCGCCCATGGCCGCGACTTCGGCCAGCGCCACCCGCGCGCCGCGCTGCGCCGCCATGCGGGCGGCGCGCACGCCGCCGCTGCCGCCGCCAATCACGAAGAGGTCAAAGTCAAAAGTCTGCATGCGGTTTTCCTTCCAGGCTGCTAATTCGGGCGATATTTTTTAGATTACCACTGCTTTTGCGCGGGAATTGCCGCTTCCCTCATTGAACGCCGCCTATGTGGGGGCATCTGGCCCTGAACCGCTGCCAAGTCCTTGGGAAATGCTTGAAACGGGGCGGCAACCGATAATCGGGGCATGACTTCTTCTTCTCCCGCTTCCTCTTCCGATTTCGCCTCCCTGTCTTTGCCGGCCCATGTGCTGGCCAATCTTCAGCAGCTCGGCTACCTCAATATGACGCCCATCCAGGCGGCAGCCCTGCCGGTGGCCCTGCTGGGCAAAGACCTGATTGCGCAGGCCAAAACCGGCAGCGGCAAGACGGCGGCCTTTGCGCTGGCGCTGCTGGCCAACCTCAATGCGCGGCGTTTTGCCGTGCAGGCCATGGTGCTGTGCCCGACGCGCGAGCTGGCCGACCAGGTCGCCACCGAAATCCGCCGGCTGGCGCGGGCCGAAGAAAACATCAAGGTGGTGGTGCTGTGCGGCGGCGTGCCGCTGCGCAATCAGACCGCCAGCCTGGAAAACGGCGCCCACATCATCGTCGGCACGCCGGGCCGCATCATGGACCACCTGGCGCGCGGCAACCTGAATCTGGAAGCCATGAACACCCTGGTGCTGGACGAAGCCGATCGCATGCTGGACATGGGCTTTTTCGAGGACATCGTCACCGTGGCCAAGCAATGCCCGAAGGAGCGCCAGACCCTGCTGTTTTCGGCCACCTACCCGGAAGGCATTGCCAAGCTGAGCCAGCAGTTCATGAAGACACCGCAAACCATCACGGTGCAGGCGCAGCATGAGAAAACCAAGATCCAGCAGCGCTGGTACCAGGTGCCCGACAGCGACCATGACGAAGCCCGTCTGGGCGCCGTCGCCCAGGTGCTGCGCCACTTCCGGCCGGCCAGCACGCTGGCCTTTTGCAACACCAAGTCGCAGTGCCGCGCGCTGGTGGAATACCTCAAGAGCCAGGGCTTTAGCGCGCTGGCGCTGTTTGGCGAGCTGGAGCAGCGCGAGCGCGACCAGGTGCTGGTGCAGTTTGCCAACCGCAGCTGCTCGGTGCTGGTGGCCACCGACGTGGCGGCGCGCGGCCTGGACATCGCCCAGCTGGCCATGGTCATCAACGTCGATGTGACGCCGGATGCCGAGGTGCACATCCACCGCATAGGCCGCACCGGCCGCGCCGACGAAGAGGGCTGGGCCATCAGCCTGGCCAGCATGGACGAGATGGGTTATGTCGGCAAGATCGAGGTGCTGCAAAAAGCCGAGTCCGAGTGGCACAAGTTGACCGAACTCACTTCCGCCAGCAACGAGCCGCTGCTGCCGCCCATGGTGACGCTGCAGATTGTTGGCGGTCGCAAGGAGAAAATCCGCGCCGGCGACGTGCTGGGCGCGCTGACCGGCGAGGCCGGCAATGTCCCGCCGTTCACGCGGGAGCAGGTTGGCAAGATCAATGTCAACGAGTTCTCCACCTATGTGGCGGTGGACCGCAACATTGCCAGCCTGGCCCAGCAAAAGCTGAGTGCCGGCGGCGTCAAGGGCAAAAGCGTCAAAGTGCGCTTCATGGACGAAGCCTGAGCCCGTTCCTGGCATCAAATAGCTATCCGGCCAGCGACTGATATGTGTAGCTTGCTATAAAAGGGGTAGCGGATGGAGTTGCTGCTGGTTCTTGCCCTCGGCCTGGTGGCCGGCACTCTGGGCGGCATCGTCGGCTTCGGCACTTCCATCATGCTGATGCCGGCGCTGGTGCTGAGCTTCGGTCCGCGCCAGGCCGTGCCCATCATGGCCATCGCCTCCATCATGGCCAATGCCTCGCGGGTGGCGGTCTGGTGGCGCGAGGTCGATTGGCGGGCCACGGCCGCCTACAGCGTTACCGGCATCCCGGCCGCCGCGCTGGGCGCCCGCACTCTGCTGGTCTTGCCGCCAGGCGTGGTCGAGGGCGTGCTGGGGCTGTTTTTCATCGCCATGATTCCGCTGCGGCGCTGGATGGCCAGGCAGCCGTGGCGGCTGACACTGCGCCACCTGGCGCTGGTGGGCGCGGTGATTGGTTTTCTCACCGGCATCGTGGTGAGCACCGGCCCTATCAACGCGCCCTTTTTCCTGGCCTATGGGCTGGTGAAGGGCGCTTACCTGAGCACCGAGGCCATGGGCTCACTGGCGGTCTACCTGGCCAAGGCGGCGACCTTTCGCACGCTGGGCGCCTTGCCCTGGGAGGTGGTGACCCAGGGCTTGACCATAGGCAGCTCGGTGGTGATCGGCTCCATTGTTGCCAAACGGCTGGTGCTCCAGCTGGACGCCGAGCGCTTTCGCCTGCTGATGGATGGCCTGCTGTTAATGGCCGGGCTGACCATGTTGTGGGCCGCGCTGCAGTAGTTGTCGCTGGGGAAGAGCTTATTTTTGAATAAAAAAGGCCTGCAGCCCAATAAGATCGAGCGCAGGCAGCTATAAAAAGAATAGTGTTTTTGCCTGCCGCTGATACAACGGCGGGCCAAGGCCGCTCAGGCTTGAGGGCGGGCCGCCTTGGCCGCAGCCTGGCGGCGCTCCCGGAAGGCCTGCAGCTCGCCCACCACCCCCTTGCGAAAGGCCAGCACGCAGATCACGAAGATTGCGCCGATGATGACGGTGACCCAGGAGCCGACCTTGTCGGCCAGCAGGTTTTGCAGCGAGATCACAATGCCCGCGCCGAACACCGGGCCGAAGAAGGTGCCGACGCCGCCCAGCAAGGTCATCAAAATCACCTCGCCCGACATGGTCCAGTGCACGTCCGACAGCGTGGCAAAACCCATCACCAGGGTTTTCAGCGAGCCGGCCAGGCCGGCCAGAGCGGCTGACAGCACAAAGGCCAGCAGCTTGTAGCGATCGACCTGGTAGCCCAGCGAAATGGCGCGGGGCTCGTTCTCGCGAATCATCTTGAGCACCTGGCCAAAGGGCGAATGCACGATGCGCGAGATGGCCAGAAAGCACAGCACGAAGACCGCCACCACAAAGTAATACATATTGGTGTCGGATTCGAGCGAGATCAGGCCCAGCAGGCGGCCGCGCGGCACGCCCTGCAAGCCGTCTTCACCGCCGGTAAAAGGCACTTGCAGGCAGACAAAAAACACCATCTGCGCAATCGCCAGCGTGATCATGGCGAAGTAAATGCCCTGGCGCCGGATGGCGACCGCGCCCACGACCAGGCCAATCAGGCCGGCCGCCACCATGCCGGCCAGCAGGCCCAGTTCGGGCGTCCAGTTTTGCGCCTTGATGAACCAGCCGGTGACGTAGGCGGCCGAGCCAAAAAACGCGGCATGGCCGAAGGACAGCAGGCCGGTAAAACCCAGCAGCAAATTGAAGGCGCAGGCAAACAGGGCGAAGCACAGCAGCTTCATGACGAACACCGGGTACAGGCCTATGGCCGGCGCCAGCAGCGCCAGCGCCAGCAGCGCCAGATAGGTGATGCGGGTGAGTTTTGCGGCTTGAGTCATGAGGGGCTTGGTCACAGGAACAGTCACGGGAGCTTGGGCAGAAGTGGTGGAGGTCATGGTTCAGGTTTCCTTGCCAAACAGGCCGGCCGGTCTGACCATCAGCACCAGGACCATGATCACGAACACCACGATGTTGGATGCCTCGGGATAAAACACGCGGGTCATGCCTTCAACCAAGCCCAGGCCCAGGCCGGTGATGACGGAGCCCAGAATCGAGCCCATGCCGCCAATCACCACCACGGCGAACACCACGATGATGAGGTTGGAGCCCATCAGCGGATTGACTTGGATGATGGGGGCGGCCAGCACGCCGGCCAGCGCCGCCAGCGCGGCGCCGGCGCCGTAGGTCAGCATCACCATCATGGGCACATTGATGCCGAAGGCCTGTACCAGCGCGGCATTTTCGGTGCCGGCGCGCAGGTAGGCGCCCAGCCGGGTTTTTTCGATGATGAACCAGGTACCCAGGCACACCACCAGCGACACCAGCACCACCCAGGCGCGGTAGTTGGGCAGGATCATGAAGCCGAGGTTGGTGGCGCCCGACAGCAGTTCGGGCACCGGGTAATTCTGACCCGAGACGCCATACAGCTCACGAAAAATGCCTTCGGCGATCAAGGCCAGGCCAAAGGTCAGCAGCAGGCCATAGAGCGGGTCCAGCTTGTATAGATGCTTGAGAAACAGCCGCTCAATCACCACGCCCAGCGCGCCCACGGTGAGCGGGGCCAGCAGCAGCGCGGCCCAGTAATTGATGCCGAACTTGTCGAGCATGATCCAGGCCGCAAAGGCGCCCAGCATGTAGAGCGCGCCGTGGGCAAAATTGACAATGCCCAGCAGGCCGAAAATGACGGCCAGCCCGAGGCTGAGCAGGGCGTAAAACGCGCCATTGACCAGGCCTAGCAGCAGCTGGCCCAGAAAGGCTTGAAGGGGAATACCGAAGATTTCCATGGGGGCCCGTCAGTTCACGGCTAAAGAATGTTTGAAAACATGAAAAAGTGGCCGGTCGCACGCGCGAACGGCCACCCGTATCCGTCGCGTCAGCTTATTTTTTGAACACCGAGCATTTGGACTCGGCCACCGTCGTGAAGGCCTGGTCGCCGGGAATCTTGGCCACGGTCTTGTAATAGTCCCATGGCGTGGTCGATTCCTTGACGCCCTTGACCTGGTAGAGGTACATGTCGTGAATCATGCGGCCGTCGGCGCGGATCTGGCCCTTGTTGTAGAAGTCGTCGATTTTCATGCCCTTGAGCGTGCTCATGACCTTGTCGCCGTCGGTGGTGCCAGCGGTCTGCACGGCCTTCAGGTAGTTCATGGTGGCCGAATAGTCAGCCGCCTGCAGGCTGGATGGCATGCGTTTGTACTTGTCAAAGAAACGCTTGGAGAACTTGCGCGAGGCGTCGTCCTGGTTCCAGTACCAGCTGTCGGCCAGCTGCAGGCCTTCGGTATTGGCCAGGCCCAGGCTGTGCACGTCGTTGATGAACACCAGCAGACCGGCGACCTTCATGGTTTTGGTGATGCCGAATTCCTTGGCCGCCTTCATGGCGTTGGTGAAATCGCCGCCGGCATTGGCCAGGCCCAGGATTTGCGCCTTGGAGGCCTGGGCCTGCAGCAGGAAGGCCGAGAAGTCGGAGGCATTGAGCGGGTGCCGCACGGCGCCTGCCACAGTGCCGCCATTGGCCTTGACGACGGCGGCGGCATCGCTTTCCAGCGAGTGGCCGAAGGCGTAGTCGGCGGTCAGGAAGTACCAGCTTTTGTTGCCGGCCTTGACCAGGGCCGTGCCGGCGACCTTGGCCAGCGCCACGGTGTCGTAGGCGTAATGCACGGTATAGGGCGTGCAGTCTTCATTGGTCAGGCGGGCCGAGCCTGCGCCTATGGAGATGAAGGGGCGTTTTTTCTCGGCGGCCACCTTGGCCATGGCCAGCGAAGTGCCGGAATTGGTGCCGCCAATCAGCATGGACAGGCCTTCCTTGTCCATCCACTCACGCGCCTTGGAGCTGGCGATGTCGGGTTTGTTCTGGTGGTCGGCCGACAGCACTTCGATAGGGCGGCCAAGCACCTTGCCGCCGAAGTCCTGTGCCGCCCACTTGACCATTTCAGCGCCGGCCGGGCCGTCGATGTCGGCGTACAGGCTGGACATGTCGGTGATCATGCCGAGACGCACGGGACCAGAGGCTTGCGCGAAGGCGCAGACCGTGCCCAGGCCGGCGGCCAGAGCAATGACGAGTGATTTGAGTTTCATGGGGTCTCCTGTGGGTGGCTGAAAGGTGGCGAAAAAGTAAGGAGCAAATATAGGGAGCAAAGGCTTAAACGCCGAGGTATTCCTGCAGCATGCCCATGTTGGCCTGCAGCTCACCTTGGGCAAACTGCTTGACGATCTGGCCATGCTCCATCACATAGAAGCGGTCGGCCAGCGGCGCGGCAAAGCGGAAGTTCTGCTCGACCAGCACGATGGTGTAACCCTTGGCCTTGAGCGTGCGTATCATGTCGGCGAGTTTTTGCACGATGACGGGCGCCAGGCCTTCGGAGATTTCATCGAGCAGCAGCAAGCGTGCGCCGGTGCGCAGGATGCGCGCCACGGCCAGCATTTGCTGCTCACCGCCCGACAGACGCGTGCCGGGGCTGTTGGCCCGCTCCTTGAGGTTGGGGAACATGGCGTAGATCTCATCTATGCTCATGCCGCCGGCGGCAATGGTGGGCGGCAGCATCAGGTTTTCTTCGGCCGACAGGCTGGCGAAAATGCCACGTTCCTCGGGGCAGTAGCCCACGCCCAGCTTGGCCACCTTGTGCGATGCCAGCTTGAGGGCTTCTTCCCCGTTGATCTTGATGGAGCCTTTGCGCGCGCCGGTCAGGCCGACGATGGCGCGCAAGGTGGTGGTGCGGCCGGCGCCGTTGCGACCCAGCAGGGTCACCACCTCGCCTTCGTTCACCGTCAGGTTCACGCCATGCAGGATGTGCGACTCGCCGTACCAGGCGTGCAGGTCTTCGATTTTGAGGAGCTCTTTGGTCATCAGTGGGCTCCTTGCAGGACGGCATCTGCGTTGCCCATGTAGGCCTCGATGACCAGCGGGTTCTTGGACACCTCGGCATAAGGGCCGTCGGCAATGATGGCGCCGCGCTGCAGCACCGTGATGCGGTCGGCAATCGAGGACACCACGTTCATGTTGTGCTCCACCATCAAGATGGTGCGGCCGGTCGAGACCTTCTTGATCAGCTGGGTCACGCGGTCCACGTCCTCATGGCCCATGCCCTGGGTGGGTTCGTCCAGCAGCATCAGTTCGGGCTCCAGCGCCAGCGTGGTGGCCAGCTCCAGGGCGCGCTTGCGGCCATAGGGCAGGTTGACGGTCAGCTCGTCGGCGAACTGGCTCAGGTCCACTTCGGCCAGCAGTTCGCGGGCTCGTTGATGCAGGTGAAACAACGTGTCCTCGGCCTTCCAGAAGTGAAACGAAGTGCCCAGATTGCGCTGCAGGGCGGCGCGCACGTTTTCCAGCACCGTCATGTGCGGGAACACCGCGGAAATCTGGAAGGAGCGGACGATGCCGCGGCGCGCGGTTTGCGCCGGTTGCTCAAAGGTGATGTCCTGGCCGTTGAAGCTGATGCTGCCGCGCGTGGGCGTCAGGAATTTGGTCAGCAGGTTGAAAAAGGTGGTCTTGCCGGCGCCGTTGGGGCCGATCAGCGCGTGTATATGCCCGCGCTGGACTTTGAGGTCCACCTGGTTGACTGCGACGAAGCCCTTGAACTCCTTCGTCAGCCCTTGTGTTTCAAGAATGAAATCCACTGACAAATTGCTCTCTCCGGCGGGTGAATTTGAATTGGCGGACTGGTTGCTTGCCGATGCCAGCAGGCGAGCCGATCCGAAGCACAGGGGCTCATACTAGCCATGCGGCCAGTGCGTTGCCACTGGGTTAGACCCTTAGGTAGTTTTGCTTGATGGGCAACCCTGAGACCGGGCAAAAGAGAGCGCAGGCGAGAAATTCGGCGCGCTCAAAAAAGGAGCGCTATTCGGGCGCTTTATGGTTCCCGGCGACGGCTGCCGGGCTCGCCCTCTGGCCGGGCCGGCCTCTCAGGGTTTGCTGTATCCGGGCGCTGCATTCTTGGCCGTTCCTGGGCTGGTTCGCTGCGCCTGTCCAGTTGCTGCTGCCGCTCTTGCTGGGCGCGTTGTTGTTGTTGTTGGATTTGCTGTTGCTGGCGCGCTTGCTCTTGCTGTCTTTGCGCCTGCTCGCGCAGGGCGCGCTGGCCCAGGGCTTCTTCGTTCTGGCGGCGTTGCTGTTCCTGCTGACGTAGTTGCTCCGTGTGTTGACGCTGTTGTTCGCGGGCCTGGCGTTGCTGCTCTTGCTGGACGTGTTGCTGTTCCTGCTGCTGCTGCTGCTGCTGCTGCTGTTGGACTTGTTGCTGGCGCGCTTGCTCTTGCTGTCTTTGCGCCTGCTCACGCAAGGCGCGCTGGCCCAGGGCTTCTTCGTTCTGGCGGCGTTGCTGCTCTTGCTGGACGCGCTGTTGTTGTTGCTGGCGCGCTTGCTCCTGTTGTCTTTGCGCCTGCTCTCGCAGGGCGCGTTGGCCTAGGGCCTCTTCGTTTTGGCGGCGTTGCTGTTCCTGCTGTGCTTGTTGTGCCCGCTGGGCCTGCTCGTTCAGGGCACGCTGTCTTTGGACGCTTTCATTTTGCTGGCGCTGCTGATCTTGTTGTAGGGCTCTTTGTTCGACCTCACGGGCGCCGCTGTCGCGGCGAGCTGCGCTGCGTGGGGTTTGAGCCTGAGGGCCTATGCTGCTTCTTTCCTGGGGCTGCGTGTCCCGCCTTTCGGCTGGTCGGCCGACCCGGTTTTCTAGCAAGGGGCGCGCGATCATGGCAGCGGGGGGCAGGGCGGCGGCCGGTCTGGATGGCTCGCGCCCAGCGCCGCGCTCGGGGCGCTGCGGCAGTGCATTGCGCTCCACCACCACCTGAGCCTTGCTCAGCTCGGCGGCGCTCAAGGGGCGCGGGTTGCCGCGCACCGGCTGGCCGCGGACAAAGTCGTCCCGGCTGACGGCGGTCACGGCGGTGGGCTGGCGTTGGTAGCGGTAGCTGGGCCGCTGGTTCGGCAGTTGGTTGATGACGATGTTGTTGTTCACCTGGCTGAGGTAGCGCGGGCTGCTCCGGTAGGCCGGCCGGAAGGCTTCGCCGGGGGCCAGTGGGAACCAGCCGACGCCGGGACGCGAAGCACTGCCCGAACCTATGGCGATATTCCAGCTCAGGCCAGCGCCGGCGCCCACAAAGGCTACCAGTGCCGGGGCATAAACCGGGCGCGGCGCCAGCCGCCCCGGCACCCAGGCCCAGCGCGGGCCGATCTGAGCCCAGCGGCCATAGTGAAACGGCGCAAAGCCCCAGGGTGCGTCATCAATCCAGGTCCAGCCCCAGGGCGAGATCCAGCTCCAGTTGCCCACGCTGTAGGGGGCCCAATGCAGGGGCACGCTGCGCGGCAGCCAGATGGCGCCGTAGCTCGGGTCTTGCTGCCAGTCGCCATAGGCATCGAGCTGCTGATAGCCGATGATTTCGCGCGGGATATAGCGGGCCGAGACCGATTGGTCCTCTTGTTGGTCCCTGCTGGCGACCCAGACGTCAAAATCGTCCTGCCGATCGGCGCCTGGGGCGGCTGGTATCAGTTGGGTGCCGGTGAAGCTGACTTGCTGCTGTGGCCCCAGCGTCAGCGAGTTGCCGTTGTCGCCATAAATCACGCCGCTGCCCGACTGCACCACCACCCGTGTGGTGTGGCTGGCCGGGTCGACGTCCAGGCGGTAGCTGCCTGGCTCGGCAATGACAAAGGCCAGGTTGGAGGTGTCGATTTCCAGGCGCTGGCCCTCATACAGGGCGCGCACCCGCAAAGCAACCGTGCCTTGCGCCAGATTTAGCTGGGTCAGCGTGTCGTCCAGCGCCACCAGATCCAGGCTGGTTTGCTGGTTCAGGCGCACGGCGGTGGAGCCCACATGCAGCTCGGCGCGTGCGCGTGGGCCGCTCCACAGCCGGTCGCCGCTGGTCAAGGGGCGGTTCAGCTCGGCGCTGCGCCAGCCGGCGTTGGTAGTGGCGCCGGCGCTGTCAGCGGGCGAGAAACTGACCGCGCCTTGCGTGAGGTTGAGCCTGGCCACGCTGCCGGGCGGATCCAGGTTGGCGCCTTGCTGCGCCCAGGCGACGGGTTGAAACAGTGCCAGCAGCAGCACGGAACAGCCGTAAAACCGTAGCAGTCGGCGTGGCTGCCGGGATGAACCAGTAGTGCTAGGTGTCGTCATGTTGCACGCTCTCTTGCTGTCGTTGCGGGTTGGGAGGCAGGCGTTTGAGGGATACCTTGAACCTTAATCAATACAACGCACGAGATGCTGGATGGACTGCTAATGGCGGGTAAAGATTCCACCCTATCCCGGAGGGGCTGAAACAGGATGTAAGGCGCGTTCAGCCTCTGCGCCTGGCCTGCGCTTCGGTTTACATGCAAAAATCGCCTTTGGGGCAATAGGGGCGAGCGCCAGGCGCTATTAAAAATGGAGTAAGTTGCAGACCGCTGCAATCCACCACGCTGCACTGTGAGACGATGGCGTCCATGCAAAATTTCTCGCCTTTACGCAGCCTCCCGCGCAACGAGCGCGGCTGGCTGCTTCCCACCGACGATTACTGGCGCTTTTTTCTGGCCCGGCCCGAGTTGGCGCCCGTGCCAGAGTCCTGCCCGGCCGAGCTGGCCCTGCATGGCGCGCTGTTGCGGGCGCCTGCCATGCCGGTCGGCACTGACGCATTGCAGGCGCTGCAAGATCCCGATGCCCGCGAAAGCTACACCTTGTTTTTGCGTTTTCGTGATGGGCTGCTGGCTGCCGGCACGCTGGAGGCCTATTACCTGAGCCTGTTTCAGACAGGCGGAGCTGGCGCCATCAATATCCCGCCGCTCTTCATCGATCTGCTGGCCCAGGCCATAGCCCACAGCCTGCTGGAGGACTCCAGCGATGCCTACGAGGTGCGCGCCGCTGATTTGCTGTTTCGTTCGCAGCGCATCAGCACCGAGGGCGGCCAGGTGCTCAGTGGCGACCGTGAGGTGATAGACATGCTGAGCGAAACCGGTGGTTTGGGCGACTTTGGCCGCTTTCTGGCGGAGGCCAAGGTGCCGCTGCCCACGCTCAACCTGCAGGTATTGACGGATGAAAATGCGGCCGACTACTGGCTGCAGGTCGATCGCCATACCTTCTTGCTCGACCTCACGCACGAAATCAGCAATGACCTGAGTCACGGCCTGGTGCTGACCATGACGCGCGCCCGCTCCGGGCTCAAGGCGTTGGCCAGCGTGCTGCAGAAATGGGTGGCTCATTTTCTCGGCGTGGCCGTCAGCATTCGGCCGCTGCAGAAAATTGACGATGCGGCCTGGCGCTGGCATGTCGGGCTGGACGTGGAGGCGACAGCGCTGCTCAATGACCTGTACGAGGGCCTGGAGGTGGCGCCGGAGCGTTTGCAGCGTCTGCTAAGCCTGTTCCGACTGGATTTTGCCGACCCGCGGGACATGCGCGCCGATGTGGCAGGCAAGCCGGTTTATCTGGGGCTGATGATGAATGCTGAGGGCGTGTTCAGACTGAAACCGCAGAATTTGCTGCTCAATCTGCCGCTCCACCCCCGTCAGTAAGGCTGGCCCGCCATCGCCGATACCGAGGGCGGTACCCGCGAATCAAAGGGGGATGACGAACTGCCAGGACGGGCTGGCGCATAAAATTTGGAGTAAGCAAGCTGGTGGCGGTTTTTTTCCATGCATCATGCTTGCTGACCATTTTTATAAAGAGACTTTTCATGCTTAAAAAGCTTTTATCTTTTTCCCTGCTGGCCTTGGCGCTGGCGGGCGCGCAGGCCCAGACTCAGCCCCAGGCCTTTCCGTCCAAGCCCATTCGCATGATCGTGCCCTTCCCGCCGGGCGGCGGCACCGACATCTTGTCGCGCCTGGTGGCCAACAAGCTCACCGAGGTGAGCAAGTGGACCGTGATCCCCGATAACCGCGCCGGCGCCGGCGGCACCATAGGCATTGCCGAGGCCGCCAGAGCCGCACCCACCGGCTACGAGATGGTGATGGGCCAGAAAGACAATATGGTGGTGGCGCCCTGGCTCTACAAGAAGCTGAGCTACGATCCGACCAAGGACCTGGTGGCGGTGGCGCATGTGGCTTATACGCCGGTGGTGATAGTTACCAACACCAGCTCCCGCTTCAAGACCTTGGCGGATGTGGTGGCGGCTGCCAAGGCCGCCCCCGACACGGTGACCTATGGCTCACCGGGCAACGGCACGACGATTCACCTGGCGGGCGAGATCTTCAATAGCGCCGCCAATATCAAGATGCGCCATGTGCCCTACAAGGGTTCCAATCCGGCCATGATGGACGTGCTGGCGGGCAATGTGGATCTGATGGTGTCTTCTTTGCCCTCTGCCATGAGCCAGATCAAGGCCGGCAAATTGCGGGTGCTGGCCGTGACCTCGGCCAAGCGCAGCACCTCGCTGCCTGACGCGCCCACGGTGGCCGAGCTGGGCTACAAGGATTTTGATGTCAGCACCTGGTATGGCCTGTTCATGCCGGCAGGCGCGCCCAAGGAGGCGGTGGCCGCGGTCAATGCAGAGGTCAACAAGCTGCTGGCGACGCCAGACATGAAAGCGGCCATCCACGCCCAGGGCGCCGAGACGCAGAACATGACGTCCGAGCAATTTTCGACGCTGCTCAAGACCGATTACCAGAAGTGGAAGGGCATTGTGCAGGCGTCCGGCGCCAGCATAGAGTAAGCCTTACCGCCCGGCCGGCCCCAGGGCTGGCACGCTGTGGCTTAAAATCCCTGATTCAGCCTTTTTTAACCCGGAGTCTTCCATGTCCAAGAAAATCAGAGTCGAAGCCGACATCTGCGCCCCCAAGCCTATTCCCCCAAAAGGCTACACCATCACGACCGGCCGCGGCCAGAAGTGCAGCCTGGAGCGTGGCGCCCACACTCGCAGCAAGAAAAACCCAGGCAAGCGCCCACAGCAGGGTTAAGCCACGGATCCGGCTGGAGCCATCCGCGCTCCGACCAAAAAAACCCGAATCACCAAGGCGCAATCCGCCTGGGTGCTTCGGGTTTCTTTTTTTTCAAGTGGCCACCTGACTGACTTTGGCCCTTGGTTGGCGTTGCCCCCACCACACGCCTGCCAGTGCCAGCAAGCCGCCGACGGCGTGGTAGGCATGCAACTGCTCGTCCAGCAGCGTGGACGCCGCCAGTGCCACAAAGAGGGGCAGCAGGTTCATGAACAGGCTGGCCCGCGCGGGGCCGAGTCGTTTGATGCCGCTCATCCAGAGAAACGGCGCACCGATGGACGCAGCAGTGCCGGCGTACAGAATCAGCGGGATGTTGTTTGCGGTGATGGGCGAGCTGGGCGCCAGCCACCAGAATGGCAAGACCAGCAGGGTGCCAAAACCTATCTGCACATAAAGCTGCTGCCAGGTCGAGAGCGGCACGGCCCAGCGTTTGAGCAATACGCCGTAGAGCGCGTTCGAGGCGATGGCAACCAGCATGAGTGCATCGCCCGTACGGGCCGCGCCGCGCAGCAGCTCAGCGGGATGGCCCTGGGTGCTGAGAAACACCAGGCCCAGCAGCGATAGACCGGCGCCGCCGATGCGCGCGCCGGTCAATGCCTCGCCCGCGAACAAGCTGGCCAGCAGCGTGGATAGCAAGGGCATCAAGGCCATCACTACTCCCATGTTGGTGGCTGAGGTGGTTTTAGCGGCCTCGTAGGCGAGCCCCTGGTACATGCCCATGCCCAACAAGCCCAGAAAAGCCAGTTTGGGCCAGTGCGCCGCGACGATGGCGCGTTGGCGCCACACGCTGCGCAGCAAAAACGGCGACAAGATCAGTCCGGCCAGCAGCCACCGGTAGAAGGTGATCGCGGCCGGTTCAATCGACACCGAAGCCAGCTTGGTGACCAGGGTGTTGCCGGTCCAGATCATGACGGCCAGCAAAGGAAAAAAGGAAAAATTGGCAGCCGCAGACGGTGCGGTGATGGGAGGCTGGTGTGACATGAATGGCTTTCGGATGGACATGGCAAGAAAGCCCTATCGTCCAATGCCTCAATCAGTGTGTAAAGTGAGATGATTGCAATCTATTGATGCATTGTATGCACTCGTTAGGCTTGCCCTGAATGAAAACACCTGCCTTGAACCGCCTTGATTTCAATTTGTTGCTAGACCTCGATGCCCTGCTGCGCGAAGGCAGTGTGGTGGGGGCGGCACGCGTTCTGCACCTCAGTGCGCCCGCGATGAGTCGGCGTTTGACGCGCCTGCGTGAAGCCATCGGCGACCCCCTGTTTGTTCCCGCCGGACGCGGTCTGGTGCCGACCCAGCGTGCCCTGGCCTTGAGGGAGCGGGTGCGGGCGGCGATTGAAGAGGTGCGTGGCGTTTTCACGCCCGACGCTGTGGATTTCTCTCGGCTGGAGCGCACCCTCACCTTGCACACGAACGATGGTTTCGCGGGCGCCTGGGCGACCCGTCTGGCCTGCGCCATGGCAGCAGAGGCGCCTGGCGTGTCCCTTCATTTCATTCCCCGTGCAGACAAGAGCAGGGAGGCTTTGCGCAATGGCGCCATCGACCTGGATATCGGCGTAGTGAAATCGGCAGAGGCCGAAATTTACAGCGAACCGCTGTTCCGGGCCGCTTTTGTCGGTGTCGTGCGAGAGAACCATCCGCTGCTCAGCCAGCGGACTGGCGAAGCCGTCAGTGCCCAAGACTTTGTCGCGTGGCCTCATATCTCGACCTTGCCGCGAGGCTCGGCGGCTGGACACCTGGATGCTGCGTTAAAGGCGTTGGGTTTGCGGCGCCGGGTGGCCATTGTTGCGCCCGGCTTTCAGGCCGCGCTGGCCATGGCCGCGACCTCCGATTTCGTCGCCGCCATGCCCATGCCGTTTGTCCGCTGGGCCATGGCGCATCAGCGCCTGCAAGTCTTCAAACTGCCGTTCGACATGCCTGCCGTGGAGGTGTTGCAAAGCTGGCATACCCGCCATCATGCGGATCCCGTGCACCTTTGGCTGCGCGGGCATGTCCGGGCGATTTGCGGGATGGATGGGGAAAAAATGCCGGTCGTGTGACAGGCACTGTTTTCAGATTTTGGCCTACAAGGGATGGCCACATGAGGGCGGGAGACCACACCATCTTTTCAAATTTACAAGCCTTTTAAGGCTGTAGCGCTTGCTGTTGCTGCGCAAGAAGCTATCAAAATAGAAGCGCCTGCGCTCGCCCGCCGTACCTGTGACTTAACCCATTGAACTCTCCGACGTCTCTGATGCTATTGGCCGAGAGTAGTAGTTTTGAGGGTTGAGCCGCGCCATAAAACACTCGCAAAATTACTGCCGTGAGAGTCGCGATGGCCAAGAGTTGCGGGAGCAGCGATTTGATGGCCAAGAGTTCTTGAATCAAATCATCCACTTACGACAGCGCACTCAAAGATTACGAAAATTTTGGCCGCGAGTTGTGTGCAAAAAAGCATTTATTGGGCCTCAATGAAAGATGGCTTCACTTTGGCGCAACTTGCGGCAGTTAGCTGGCCCAACAATTCATCGAACGTGATCACGTCGACATCCTTGCATGATTTTTGAAATATTTCAAAACTTCGATGTCGCGTCTGGTCGGTAGGTGATGTACCAATGATGACCTCACAGTGAACTGCGTCAGAACCGGGCTCTGTATTTTGGCCCTCATAACTGCAAATATGGGACCGCTTCAGCCTGAAGGCGGCGGTATGACTCTTGAAAGTGCCTACTCCGCTCCGGTCACTCAGGACTAAACCCTTAAATCGGCTTTCGTCATCACCAGGTCCAACACCAACCTTGCCGAGTTGGTAGCCACGCGCCCCCTCCGTGTAATAAGCGAGACTTGTCGCCTCCATTCGAGCCATGAGGAAGGGAGTATATGCACATAACCTTTACGTTCCTCAAATGACAGTAGTTCACGTGGGAGCATGCTCAAAAACCCATGCTCCATTACCAACAGCTTTGACAGAGTCACTGAACCCGTTTCGACCATTGCTGAAGGGGGCTCGATCCCTTCATTTCTGAACCTTCTTTCGAACTCCTTACGCAATATTCCGTGAGGAGGAGCCAGGACCCACAGCGCAGAGGCCAGATCCTGAGCAGTGAGCTTGCTAGATCGACTGAACCGATGCTCTACACCACAACAGACAACAAAATCATCTTCATATAGATGCCGAATCAGCAAGTCGTCCGAGCCGCCAAGGCCGGTAGCTGTCGTGATTGCAAAATCCAACGTTCCACTGCGCACGCCTTCAACCAGATCCTCGGCCAAACCCTCAATCACTCGCATTCTGGATGTAAGCTTTGACTTGGCCATACTCTTGATCAGATCGGGGACAAAGTCTGCTGTGACCGCCGGCGCCGCACCGACAGTAACAAACCCACCCTCGCCCCCTCGTAGAATTTCGATCTCCCGCGATGCCGCCCGAAGTTCTGCAAGCGATGCCGTGGCACGTTTGAGCAAGGCTTCTCCAAATACCGTCGGTGTGACGCCGCGTGCACTCCGTTCAAAAAGACGCACGGCCAAGCCGCGCTCAAGCTTGGAAATGCTCTTGCTCAGGGCTGGTTGACTGATTCCTAGCTCTGTGGCAGCGCGGGCAAAGCTACCTGAATGCGCCACAGTCACAAAGCAATTCAATTCTGAGGTACTCAACATCTGGTATTGATTTTCTATTTGGTTATACCTATTTAACCAAAAGTGTATGTCTGTGGCGGCATAGGGCATTGACAATTTGTGACATGCCTATCGCAATGCCCCCTCATACCCGACAAGACCGAACCGCCCTGTTCGGCGAAAGGCCCCTGCAATCCATGCCTGGTTGCCCGCGCATTGCGTACGAGTACGCTGGAGCTGGTGAGACCATTGTTTTTCTGCACGGGATCGGCGGGAACCGGTCGAACTGGGCGGAACAATTGCAGCACTTCTCGAGGCAATACAAGGCGGTGGCCTGGGATGCGCGGGGCTACGGAAATTCGGATGATTACAACGGACCTTGTGATTTCAATGCACTAAGCCAAGATCTTGTGCGCCTGTTGGACCACCTGGAAGTCGATAAGGCCCACTGCGTGGGGCTTTCCATGGGCGGACGGATTCTGATGGATTTCTGCGCGAACTACCCGGAGCGGGTGCAGTCACTGGTCTTGGCCGGCTCATTCCCCAGTTTCGGTCGTTCGCTTGGACTTGAGCAGCGCCAAGAGTTCATACGTCTGCGCAGAGAACCGCTGCAAGCAGGTAAAAAAATCTCGGACATGGCGACTGAACTGATCGCTTCCTTGGCGGGGCCTTACGCTACCAACGCCATGCTGCTGAAAATGCGTCAGAGTATCGAGGCGTTGCACCCTGATTCCTACCTCAAGACGCTGGAGAGCACGCTGTCTTTCGACCGGACCGCTGCATTGGCTTTGATCCGTGTGCCGACCTTGCTCCTTTATGGCGAATTTGACACGCTGGTCACCCCGTCCGCGGGAAAACAGGTTCAAGCTTTGATGCCGAATGCGCAGTACCACGTGATACGTAGCGTGGGGCATCTCATGAATATCGAGGCTCCTGTGGAATTCAACCGCGTCGTCGGAGACTTTGTGCTACTCCATGCGAGGGCATGCGCATCATGATTTTCGCCATTCATTGCATGGACAAGGCCGATTGCGCCGACGTCAGAGCATCAGCGCAATCGGACCACGCGCACTACATGCGCAAGCACGCTTCTCGGATTGTCTTTGGCGGGCCTTTGCTCGATAAGGATGGGGTGACGCGCATCGGCGTGCTGATGGTTGTGGATTGCGGCGACACCTCCGAGCTCGAACAGTTTTTGCAGAACGAACCCTATCACCTGGCGGGCTTGTTCGCGCAGGTGACCATCTCTGGATTTTCGCTGGTGATGCACAGCCTGGCGTCCTTCCATCCATCAACTCACGGGAGCAAATATGCTGGTTGAACATGTCGAGGGCAAGTGGATCGCCGCGTTTGTGCGCACTTTGCGCATGTGCCGCATAGGGCCGGGCGACGTCGTGGCCATTCTTTCGGAGTCCCAGTCACGTGCAGTGCTGGTCCAGCTCGCGGAGCTGGCTCTGTGCCAGATCGGCGCGCGCGCCTTTCACATCCGCATCCCTTCACCGCCGCTTCGGGATCCGGTAGCGACACGTTCCACGGGATCGTCGCACAGCATTGGTCAATTGGAGCCGGTGATCGCTGCGCTGTCACAAGCACACACCGTGGTCGATTGCACGGTTGAGGGCTTGCTGCACGCGCCTGAAATGCCCAGGATTCTCGCCGGTGGCGCTCGCGTCTTCATGGTCAGCAACGAGCACCCGGAAATTCTTGAGCGCTTGCAGCCTCGACGCTGGTTGCAACCCGTCGTCGAGAACGCCAAATCGAAGCTGCGCGCGGCGACGCAGATGACCGTAACTTCAGCCAGCGGCACCAACCTGGTGGTCAACGTCCGTGGCGCTCCCGTCAAAGGGGCTGCGGGATATGTGGAAGAGCCGGGGCAGGTTGCGTACTGGCCGGGGGGGATCTGCCTGTGTTTCCCCGGGCCGGGGAGCGTGAGTGGCAAGCTGGTTCTGGCAGAGGGGGATGTGAATCTCACCTTCAAGCGATACATCCAGAGCCCCATCGAACTGACGATTGAGGATGATCACGTGGTCTCCATCAGCGGCAAGGGCTTGGACAGTGACCTCTTGCGCAGTTATTACGAGGCTTGGGGAGACCGCGGCGCCTACGGTGTGTCTCATGTGGGCTGGGGCTTGAATCCTCTCGCGCGATGGGATTCCTTGACCATGTACGACAAGAGTCAGACCAACGGCACTGAGTTGCGGGCATTCGCCGGTAATTTTCTGTTTTCGACGGGGGCCAATGAGCATGCGGGCCGGTTTACGCAGGGGCACTTCGATTTCCCGATGCGCCATTGCACCGTGGCCCTTGATGGTGAAGTCGTTGTCGACGCCGGACGTGTTGTTGGTTTGGAGATTCCACAGGAGTTGGTCGAATGAGTTGCAACGTAGATTTAGAGACCCCGATCCTGATCGCCGGAGGGGGATCCAGCGGCCTGACCTTGGCGGGTGAGCTTGGCTGGCGGAACACTCCTTGTATGGTGGTGGACCCGGCTTTGACGGTCAATCCTCATCCGAGAGCCAATGCGGTGGCCAACAGAAGCATGGAGTACTTTCGGCGCTGGGGCACCGACCGCACCCTGATAGGCGCAGGCGTCCCGTCCGACTACCCGGCCGCCTACTATTGGGTGTCAACACTGCGTGGCCACGAAGTCCACAGCCTCCAGCTTCCAAGTCACAACGATCTTGAGGCGATGCGCCGCGACGGGCCGACGGATCCGCGTTCTGAGCTGCATTGGTCGCCTTATCTGAAAACCATTGTGGGTCAAAATGAGGTCGAGCAAATGCTGCGCAATCACGCGGCAACACGCCCCAGCGTGACGCAGAAGTATGGCTGGGCCCTCGAAAGCTTTACCGAGCAGGCTGACTGCGTTATGTCCGTGATTCGGCATATGGAGACTGGGCGCCAGCAAACCGTGCGATCGCAATGGCTTGTCGGTTGTGATGGAGGCAGGTCGGTGGTTAGAGAGTCGCTGGGCATCGGCTTGTCCGGACGGGCGGCTCTGGCGAACTTCATTTCGATATACTTTCGGGCCCCCGAATTCATGTCTAAGCATAAGTTTGGGCCCGCCAACATCTATTTCCCACTGCACAAGGACCACTGTGGCTTTCTGCTGAACTGGGATACCGGCAAGACCTGGACGTACCACCTGATTCTCAAGCCAGGACAGGACTGGCAGTCGATCGATCCAAAGGCGGCCATCACAGCCTTGCTTGGCTGCGAGACGGCTCTTGAGGTGGTCTCGGTTCAGCCGTGGACGGCGCATGCATTGACCGCAAATCAATACCAAAGCCCCGGCGGGCGCGTCTTGATTGCGGGTGATGCGGCGCACCTGTTCACGCCTACCGGTGGTCTGGGCATGAACACCGGCGTGTCCGATGTCATTGATCTGGCGTGGAAGCTGGGCGCCTGCGCTGCGGGTTGGGCGGGAGACGGCTTGCTGCGAAGTTATGAAACCGAGCGCCGCCCCATTGGGATTCGCAACACCATGGAAGCGGCCGACAACTTTGACAAGTTGCACCAGGTCATGAAATCGGGAGATGTGCTTGATGACGATGGACCTGATGGCATGGCGTTGCGGGCGACTTTGAAGCGAGATCTGATAAGCCAGGAAAAGCTGTTGAAGTCGTCAGGTGTCCTGCTGGGCTACCGCTACGAGGACTCCCCCATAGGTTGGTCTGACGGGACCGAGGCGCCTCCAGACAACCCTTTGATCTACACCCCCACAGCGCGGCCCGGCCATCGGGCGCCTCACGCCTGGGTGGGTCAAGACAAGTCTATCCTGGATCTCTTTGGGGCCTGGTTTACGCTGATTTCGTTCAATGGAGACAATGAAATTGTGAAAATATTTCAGCAAGCTGCGATGGCACGAGGTGTGCCACTTTCGGTGCAGTTTGTCGATGATTCGGCCGTTCGAGAGCTCTACGGCAATCGCCATTGTGTGTTGATACGTCCCGACATGATGGTGGGTTGGCGCGGCGATACCGCGCCTGATGCGTTCGCCGTCATCGATCGTCTGCGTGGTGCATGAACAGTCAAACAAGGTCGGCTAAAAAAGGAGACAACTATGTGGGTTACTTTTGCGAGGTTGGTTCGGGCGATGTCCGCGCTCATCCTGATTGTCGGTGCCATGCCGTCTCAGGCCCAAGGCTATCCATCCAAACCCATCCGATGGGTCGTTGCTTATCCGCCGGGAGGGGGCACTGACGTTCTTGCGCGTTTGGTCGGATCCCAATTGTCGAAGCAGATGGGGCAGCCTGTTGTCATCGAAAATCGTCCTGGAGGCGCGGGTTTTATTGCATCGGAGGCTGTTGCGCGATCACCAGGCGACGGACATACCATTTTTACCGGAGACAACGGCACACTGGTTTACAACGCGGCGTTGTTCAAACGAACTCCTTACGACGCCGTCAAGGATTTCGCTTCCGTGGGTTTGATGGCCCGCTTTCCATTGATATTGCTTGCGAGTGCAGGCTCGCCATTTTCAACAGCCAGCCAAATGCTGGAAACCAGCAAGCGCAAGCCTGGAGTACTGAATTATGGTTCGCCTGGCCTCGGAAGCCCGCACCACCTAGCAATGGAGTTGCTGAAACAGAAGGCTGGGTTGTCGATCGTGCACGTTCCCTACAAGGGAAGCGGGCCAGCTTTACAGGATTTGATTGGAGGGGAACTTGGCTTGTTCGTTGCCGATGCAGCTGCAGCGCTACCTATGGTGAGAAGCGGGAAAATAAAAGCCCTGGCTGTCTTTTCGAAGTCACGGATGGCCGCTTTGCCTGAAATTCCAACGTTCATTGAATTGGGAGTTGAAGGCGTAGAGGCATATGGCTGGCAGGCTTTAGTCGTTCCAACAAGCACACCAAAAGAGATCGTTTCTAGGCTCAACTCCGAGTTAGTCAAAGCCATCCGGGCCCCGGAAGTTGCTCCCAAGCTGGTTGATTTCGGATTGGAGCTCATTCCCAGTGATCCGATGACAATGACTCGTTACCTGTCTGAGGAGGCACGCCTGTGGCATGAGCTTATTCGAGAGCGGAAAATCACACTGGAATGACAGTGTCTTTGCCCTAACCGCTGGTGCCGACAATTGGTGACCACTCCAATAGCCTAAAAATCAAGACTGCCAGCGGGCTGCAGCTTGATTACCTTGGGTCATCGAAATCTGCACAACTGCTCAAATTTGTGTCGGCGGCAAAAAACTATGCTTTAAGTCGCACGGTGCTGTGACTTAACCCATTGAACTCACCGGCGTCTCCGACGCTATTGGCCGAGAGTAGTAGTTTTGTGGGTTGATCCGCACCATAAAACACTCGAAAAACTACTGCCGTGAGAGTAGTGAGTATCCGCGTGAATAGCCGCAACAGCCCGCCTACGAATCAGCATAAGAAGGATCCGACCTGCGGACCGTACTACCAATTTCGGCGTCCGTTCGTGCGACACCAAGCGACTGGCAACAAGCTTGCCCCCAGCAAAACCTCATTGGGCAGTTTGGAGCCAAAGATGGCGGTCAGATCATCCTGCGCCCACTTCGGATGGGTTGAGTTCTGGTGCGGGTAGTGGTGCGTGACCACCACCGTGTTCTTGGGCTCCCCCTGAAGCAGCTCGCTTTTTAGCCAAGTTAGGCTGTCCTGGTGCCGGGCCAGCGTATGTGCCGCCGTCAACCGAGGCTTGGACTGGCGGGGTGCCACGCTCGTGTGTTCCGCCATCAGGGGATCCGCCTCGATGCGACGAAAGTCGTTGAGGCCGCGTTCAGCCGCCCGCATCATCTGGGAACGGCGGGACAGACCGAAGAATTCAAAGTCCGTCCAGAGCGTGCAGCCCAGAAACCGGATGCCCTGGATAGTGACCGAATCGTACTCCAGGAAATGCACCCCGTGTACCTTGGCCTGAAGCCGCAATTCGTCCAGCAGCTGAGTCCAGTGGTGGCCATAAAACTCGTGGTTTCCGGCCACATATATGACGGGCTTGTTCGGAAAGGTCTGGCGTGCCCAGCTGATGCCCTGGGCACCCAGGTGAATACCAGCTTGGCTTGGGCTCCAGGAACTAGCCCTTTGAGCAAGGAGTCATTCCCGGTTTACCGGGTCCAAGAAGATGTTTATGAAGTTCTCGCGGCTCGGGCGCTAGCTGAACTCGTTGCAATGCTTCCAACGATTATTCAAGGAAATTTCGCTTTTGCTATTGATCTTGACTTCTTGATGGAACACTGCCGAAAATTTGGCATCGCGACCAGTCAAAGAGAGCTCGGGCGGCGAGCTCGGATGTTAACGTCAACGCTAAATGCGATTTCAAGAAGAAAGCACATTCCGACTTTGCAAAATCTTGTTGCTCTTGCCGTTGTCAGTGGAGTCTCTCTAGTCGGCCTGCTCTGTGTCGATTTCTGGCGTGTCAATTCCGGGATTGAAAAAATGGCAATTCGAGACTTTGAATTTCCCGATCGTAGGGGGCAAAAATTTCATCCATGGGAGGAAGTGGAAAAGTACGTGATGAAAGAAATTGCTAAAGGCAATGCTGAATTGCCATGGCCTATGGCAAGGAAACTGGGCATTTGCGAGAAGCAGTTCTGCCTGCGATTGCCTGAGGCGTCAAAAGCACTCCGCGCGGCGGTCCTAAGTAAGGAATTTTTTGCAGCGGAATGTGAATACCTGAAAAAAGGTTAAAGAATTCACAGAAAAAAGCCAACAATAGGGAAGCCAAGTTTCGACGGACAGAAATTCCGAGAAAGCTGGGCGTTACAGTCTCTGACCGAGTTTTTCAGCTCGCATGGCATGAGATTTTCCCTCCATCATTCGTTGGTGCGTCTTGGCACAATTCAGCTGCCTGTTCTGCCGTAGCAAGTTGACTTAAATTGGGCCTTTCGACTTGCGGCCAACTTATGCTTTAAGTCGGCGTCCTAATCAGGGGGCGCGCTCCAATTGCCCAAAAGAAGCTTCATCTCTCCACCCTCGGGAGTTGGGACAACTACTTCGTAATCAATTCGCTATTTCTTGTTCCTTTTGGATTTGAACAAGGTTTAAAGCATAAGTTGGCCGAGAGTTATTAACGTTAATTCTCGATTTCTGGCCAAACTATGCTTTAAGTCGCAGTACCGGCTCCTACAGCCTACATATTGCGCCGGTACTGCCCGCCGACTTCAAACAGCGCATTGGTGATCTGCCCGAGCGAGCACACGCGTACCGCATCCATCAACACCTCAAACACGTTCTTGTTCTCTATTACTGCCTGCTGCAGCCGCTTGAGCTGCGCCGGCGCTTGGGCTGCGTGGCGGGTGTGGAAGTCTTGCAGGCGGGTCAACTGGCTCTGCTTTTCTGCGTCGGTCGAGCGGGCGAGTTCGAGCTTGTCATGGACCGCGTCGCCGTGTGGATTGCGGAAGGTGTTGACGCCAATGATGGGCAGCTCGCCGGTGTGCTTGAGCATTTCGTAGTGCATGGATTCGTCCTGAATCCTGCCGCGCTGGTAGCCGGTCTCCATGGCGCCCAGCACGCCGCCGCGGTCGGCGATGGCGGCAAACTCGGCCAGCACGGCTTCTTCGACCAGTTCGGTCAGCTCTTCGATGATGAAGGCGCCCTGCGACGGATTCTCATTTTTGGCCAGCCCCCATTCGCGGTTGATGATGAGCTGGATCGCCATGGCGCGGCGCACGCTGTCTTCGGTCGGCGTAGTGATCGCCTCATCGAAGGCATTGGTGTGCAGGCTGTTGCAGTTGTCGTAAATCGCAATCAGCGCCTGCAGCGTGGTGCGTATGTCGTTGAACTGAATCTCCTGCGCGTGCAGGCTGCGGCCACTTGTCTGGATGTGGTATTTGAGCTTTTGACTGCGTTCGTTGGCGCCGTATTTTTCCTTCATGGCGACGGCCCAGATGCGGCGCGCCACTCGGCCCATCACGGTGTATTCGGGGTCCATGCCGTTGCTGAAGAAAAAGCTCAGGTTGGGCGCGAAGTCGTCGATGTGCATGCCGCGCGCCAGATAGGCTTCGACAAAGGTGAAGCCATTGGACAGCGTGAAGGCCAGCTGGCTGATCGGGTTGGCGCCGGCTTCGGCGATGTGATAGCCGCTGATGGAGACGCTGTAGAAATTGCGCACGTTGTGGTGCACAAAATATTCGGCGATGTCGCCCATCACCTTCAGGCTGAATTCGGTGGAGAAAATACAGGTGTTCTGGCCCTGGTCTTCTTTCAGGATGTCGGCCTGAACCGTGCCGCGCACATTGGCCAGCACCCATTCGCGGATCTTGGCCGCTTCCGTCTCGCTGGCTTCGCGGCCATTGTCGGCCTTGAATTTTTCCAGGTTCTGGTCGAGTGCGGTATTCATGAACATGGCCAGAATGCTGGGCGCCGGGCCGTTGATGGTCATGGACACGCTGGTGGAGGGGCTGCACAGGTCAAAGCCGCCGTAGAGCACCTTCATGTCGTCCAGCGTGGCGATGGACACCCCCGAGTTGCCGACCTTGCCGTAGATGTCGGGCCGCACCGCCGGGTCGTTGCCGTAGAGCGTGACCGAGTCGAAGGCGGTGGACAGGCGCTTGGCCGCCATGCCTTCGCTGAGCAATTTAAGGCGCGTGTTGGTGCGGAAGGGATCGCCTTCGCCGGCAAACATGCGGGTCGGGTCTTCGCCTTCGCGCTTGAAGGCAAAGGTTCCGGCGGTATAGGGGTAGCTGCCGGGCACGTTGTCCAGCATCAGCCATTGGAGAATTTCGCCATGGTCTTGGTACTTGGGCAGGCTGACCTTGCGTATGGGGATGCCCGAGAGCGATTTGGTGACCAACTGGGTACGGATTTCCTTGTCGCGAATTTTCACCACGTACTCATCACCGGCGTAGGCCCGCTGCATTTCAGGCCACTGGGCCAGCAGCTTTTTGGCCGCCGGATGCTGAACTTGTTCACGTTGCTCGGCCAGATCAATGGCGGCCTCGGTAGCCCTGGCCTTGTCGGGTTTGCCCACCTTGAGCATGGCGGCGGCGGCGCGCAGTTGCTGAATCTCGCGGGCCAGCGTGGCTTGTTCGAGAGCGCGTTTCTTGTAGTCGCGCACGGTATCGGTAATTTCGGCCAGGTAGCGCGTGCGGGCCGCCGGCACCACCGGCGTCTGATGGGTGCTGTGGCGCACATCGACCAGCGGCAGGGCACCATCTCCGAGGGTCAGGCCCAATGCTGCAAGCCGGGGTTTGAGCGCTTGATAGAGCGCGGTGACCCCGTCATCGTTAAAGCGTGCGGCCATGGTGCCGAACACCGGCATCTGGTCGGCCGGCGTGGTCCAGGCTTCCTTGTTGCGCTGCACCTGCTTGGAGACATCGCGCAGGGCATCGAGTGAACCTTTGCGGTCGAACTTGTTGATGGCGACGAATTCGGCAAAGTCCAGCATGTCGATTTTTTCGAGCTGGCTGGCGGCGCCGAACTCGGGTGTCATGACGTACATGGGGACATCGACATGCGGCACGATGGCGGCGTCGCCCTGGCCTATGCCCGAGGTTTCCACGATGATCAAATCGAAGCCGGCGGCCTTGCAGGCGGCAATCACATCGGGCAGTGCCTGGCTGATTTCCGAGCCAAAATCGCGCGTGGCGAGACTGCGCATGAAAACCCGTTGCCCGCCTGGCACCAGCGAACGCAGCGAAGGGCCGCCCCGAGCAAGTTCAGCCCCCTCGGGGGGCAGCGAGGACACGTCAGTGCCGAGCGTGGGGGCCTGTGAATTCCAGGGGTTGATGGCATTCATGCGGATGCGGTCGCCCAGCAAGGCGCCGCCGCTTTTGCGCCGTGAGGGATCTATGCTGATGAGGGCCACACGCAGGTGGTCGTTCTGGTCCAGCCGCAGGCGACGGATCAGTTCATCGGTGAGCGATGACTTGCCGGCGCCGCCGGTCCCCGTGATGCCCAGTACCGGTATCTTTTTGATAGCAGCTTGCGCGTGTACCGCCTGCACTAAAGCCTCATCGGCCTTGTTGTTTTCGAGTGCGGTGATGAGCTGTGCCAGGGCTCGCCAGTTCATTTCCCCATGGCCTTGAATCGCCTCGATGCTGTGGGGCGCAAAGCCCGTCAGGTCTTGGTCGCAGCGCATCACCATCTCGCCTATCATGCCGGCCAGGCCCATCTTCTGGCCATCTTCCGGGCTGAAAATGCGTGCCACCCCATAGGCATGAAGCTCGCGGATTTCGGGTGCAACGATCACGCCGCCGCCGCCGCCAAAGACCTGGATATGTTCGCCGCCGCGGCTTTTCAGCAAATCCACCATGTACTTGAAGTACTCCACATGACCGCCCTGGTAGGAGCTGATGGCGATGCCTTGAGCGTCTTCCTGCAGGGCAGCGGTCACGACTTCATCGACGCTGCGGTTGTGGCCCAGGTGAATCACCTCGGCACCCATGCCTTGCAGGATGCGCCGCATGATGTTGATGGCGGCGTCATGGCCGTCAAACAGGCTGGCGGCTGTGATAAAACGTACTTTGTGCGTGGGGCGGTAGTTGGCAAGCACCTTGTATTCGGCGGACAGGTCGGTCATGGCTGGGGTCTTTCGCTGGGAGGTCTTCACGTGATTTTCAGGCCCTTGAGCCGGGGATCGCTGGGTGGATAACGTAGTTTGAGCTTTTTCAGGGTGGCCTGCACGATGGAGGCAATCATCAGGTTGCGATGCGTCTTGGAGTTGGCGGGCACGATGGTCCACGGTGCGTGTTCTGTGCTGGTGGCGCGCAGCAGGGCCTCATAGGCTTTCTGGTAGTCGGCCCACTGCTTGCGCACGGTCAGGTCATCCATGCTGAATTTCCAGTGCTTGGTCGGGTCATTGACCCGCTCCTGCAGGCGTTCGCGTTGCTCTTCAAAGCCGATGTGCAGCATGAACTTGAGGATGACGGTGCCGGTCTCGCTGAGCAGGCGCTCGAAGTCATTGATGTGCCGATAACGCTGCGCGGTCTGTTCGGGCGTGATCCATTGCTTGACCACGGGCACCAGCACGTCTTCGTAGTGGCTGCGGTTGAACACCATCATCTCGCCGGCGCCGGGCATCTGCTGGTGGATGCGCCACAGATAGTCGTGGACACGTTCTTCTTCCGTGGGCGCTTTCCAGCCGACGGTATGGACACCCAGCGGGCTGGTGCGGCTGAAGACGCCGCGTATCGTGCCGTCTTTGCCCGAGGTGTCCGTGCCTTGCAGGACGACCAGCAGCTTGAAGCGCCGGTCGGCATAAAACAGGTCTTGCAGCGCGTCGAGTTCTAGCGCCAGGGCGTCCACCGCAGCCTTGTCGGCTTCCTTGTCGCCGCAGGACCAGGGCTTGGCGGCCGGATCCAGCTTGGTCAGGGAGAATGCGGCCGCGCGTTTTCCTGAAGGCGGCTGCCAGTCGGCAAGCGCCGGGGCGGGTGGGGGTTTTTTGGCCATGAACGTTTCGAGTCAGGTGACGAAGGATAGTTGACGTTTACGTAAACGTCAAGAATGGTTTTTCCGCAAAAAAGGGCGCTGCTGCGCCCCCTTGAGTCCCTTGAAGCAGCCGGCCCGCTCAGCCGTATAGGTACTTGGGCAACCACAAGGTCAGGCCCGGCCAGATGTACATGAAGACCATGCACAGGATCACGATCAGCATATAAGGCATCATGCCGGCAAAAATCTGGTTGATCGTGACGTGCGGCGGTGATACGCCCTTCAGGTAGAAGGCCGACATGGCCACCGGCGGCGACAGGAAGGCGGCCTGCAGGTTGACGAAGACCAGCACACCCCACAGGATGGGGTCGATCTGGAAATGCGCCAGCAACGGCAGGAAGATGGGGACGAAAATCACGATGATCTCGGTCCACTCCAGCGGCCAGCCGAGGATGAAGATGATGGCCTGCGACAGCAGCAGGAACTGCAGCGGAGACAGGTCCATGGAGAGCACCCACTCCTCGACCACGCGCTGGCCGCCCAGCAGGGCAAACACCGCCGAAAAAATGGCCGAACCGACGAACAGCCAGCACACCATGGAGGTGGTCTTGGCGGTCAGGAACACGGCTTCCTTGATGCGCTGCAAGTTCAGCGTGCGCGCGTGCCAGGCCATCAAAAAGGCCCCGGCCGCGCCGACCGCCGCCGATTCGGTGGCCGTGGTGATGCCAAACAGGATGACGGCCAGCACCAGGAAGGTCAGGATGGCCAGCGGCATGACGGAGGACACCAGCATGCGCAGGATCTCGAATTGCTCCGCATCGAACTTCCAGTAATACCAGAACAGCAGCAGCATCGAGATGGCGCAGGCGATCCAGAAGCCGGTGAAGAATACGGCGGGAACGGCTGCGGTGTGCGGGCCCTCGGCCGTCGGGTCGCCCAGCTGCTGCATGGGCTCGTCCTTGAGGGCGTCGGCGGGCGGCTCTTCGACTGCGCCGGGTGGGGCGGACAACTCCTGCAAGCCGCCTGTTTCAGCCGGCGGCTCCTGCAGGCCCGAAGAGCTGGGTGGTTCCTGCAGGCCGCTGGTGCTGGCCGCGGCGGGTGCCTGGGCCTGCAGGGTGACTTGCGCTGCGGCGCTGGCGACGTTGTCTTCCTGGGAATGGATGACGACATACCACCACACTGCGCCCAGGGTCACGGCCGCCAGCGCTACCGGCACCAGCGCCAGGCAGAGGCTGTGCACCAGCAGTCCCCAGGTGATCTTCATGCCGTCCACGCCGGCCTTGATGGCGCGGCCGGGCGACAGGGTAGCGGCCAGCAGCGCCGGCAGCATGCGGCGCGAATAGCCGTCGGCTATGACATTCAGCCAAGGTGGCACGGGCACTTGCTGCTGTTCGGGCGGCAGTTTGGGCGCAATTTTTGGGTTGATCAGCACCCAGCCGATGATGTAAATGAGGTACAGCAGGGCCAGGAAGAAGCCGGGAAACATGGCCGCCGCATACAGCTTGACCACCGACTGCCCGGCGACCGCCGCATACACGATGATCATCACCGAGGGCGGGATCAGTATGCCCAGGGTGCCGCCGGCGGTGATCACGCCAGCCGCCAGCCGGGTGTCGTAACCGGCGTTGAGCATGGGCCGCATGGCGATCACGCCCATCAGCACCACAACGGCGCCCACCAGGCCGCTGGCAATGCCCCAGAAGGTGCAGATGATCAGCGTTGTGACTGCCAGCGAGCCCGGCACGCTGCGAAATGCGAGCTGCACGCTGTGGAACATCTTGTCCACCAGCGCACCGCGTTCCATCACATAGCCCATCAATACAAACAGCGGGATGGAGAGCAGGGTTTCATTGGTCATGGCGCCGAAGGCACGCTGCACCATCAGGTCGAAGATTCTGTTGTCGAGCCAGTGCGCCGACGGTTCGTAAAAGGCTGCGAAGCCGAACATGATGCCCAGCCCCATCAGGGTGAAGGCCGTCGGAAAACCCATCATGATCACGACCACGATGAGGCAAAGCATGGTCATACCGAGTGCGGCGTCGCTCATGGCTTAACCCTTCATCCCGATGGATTTCTCGATGGCCAGCCGCTTAGCTTCCTCATCGACGAATTCGCTGCCAGCCAGTTGCTGGGCCACCACGTCGGACTCCTCTGCGTCCTTCAGCCTGGGCGTCCATGCGCCGGTCCTGATGCATACCATGCAGCGGATCATCTCGGCGATGCCTTGCATCAACACGATGGCGCCGGCCAGTGGAATCACCAGCTTGAAAGGGTAGAGCGGGATCGGGTCGGCGTTGAAGGTCTGCTCATGGATGGACCATGAGTCGTTGAAGTAGGTCCAGCCGGACCAGGTCAGCGCGGCGATGCCCGGCAGGAAAAACAGCAGGTACAGCACCAGGTCCAGCCAGGCCTGGGTGCGCGGCTTCAGGCTGCCGTAGAAAAAATCGCCGCGTACATGTCCGTCGTGGGCCAGGGTGTAGGCGCCGCCCATCATGAACAGCGTGCCGTAGAGCATGTTGTTGGCGTCGAAGATCCAGGCGGTCGGTGCGTTCAGCGCATAGCGTTTGAAGACCTCGGCACAGACCAGGAGCATCAGCACCACAATGAGCCAGGCGAACGCCTTGCCTACCCAGGTGCTGATCTGGTCAACCGCGTGAAGGAGTCGTTGAACGTTCATGGGCGTCACCCTGGTGGACGGGGCAAAATAAAACCAGTCATCCAGAAGTTACCGGATGACTGGCGTGTCTCAGGCGCAGTCGAAAATCAGGCCTTCTTGCTGGCGAAATAATGGTTGTAGGCCATCTTGAAGTCGACGGTGTAGTCGTTGTGCCACTGGCCGGCGCGCTGAGCGAAGCCCTTTTGCGACTCCAGCACCTTCTTGAACAAAGGGTTCTCTCCGGCCTTCTTGGCGACGGTCTTGTCCCATGCGGCCAGTTGGGCGCGTAGCACGGCATCAGGCGTCTTGTAGAACTTGATGCCCTGCTTCTTCATCTCCTCGTAGTCTTTCGAGTTGCGGTCGACCGCCTTCCAGCTCATGTCGGCGCTGGCGGCTTGCACGGCATAGTCGATGATGGAGCGTAGCTCCTGCGGCAGTGCGTTGTACTTGCCCTTGTTGAAGAGGATCTCGAACTGCTCGCCACTCTGGTGAAAGCTTTGCAGCATGCAGTTCTTCACCACGTCGGGGAAGCCCAGCACGCGGTCGCTCGAGGCATTGTTGAACTCGGCCGCGTCGATCAGGCCACGGTCCAGGGCCGGCACGATTTCGCCGCCGGGAAGGGGGTTCACGGCCGTGCCCATTTCGGTGAACATGTCCACGGCCAGGCCGACGGTGCGGAACTTCAGGCCTTTCATGTCCTCCACCTTGGCCACCGGCTTCTTGAACCAGCCCAGGGGCTGCGTGGTCATGGGGCCGTACAGATAGGAGACCACGTCCATGTTGATGGACTTATAGATTTCTTCCAGCAGGGCCTTGCCGCCACCATAGTTGTGCCAGGCCAGCACCATGTTGGCATCCATGCCGTAGCCGGGGCCTGAACCCCACAGTGCCAGCGCGGAGTTCTTGCCGTAGTGGTAGGCCACCACGCCGTGGCCGCCGTCCAGGGTTCCTTTGTTGACGGCCTCAAGCAATTGGAATGCGGGGACGACCGCGCCGGCGGGCAGCACTTCAATTTTCAGGCGGTTACCTGCCATGTCATTGACCTTTTTGGCAAAGTCGTTGGCATATTCATGGAAGATGTCCTTGGCTGGCCAGGTACTCTGAAAACGCAGGGAGGTAGTCTGAGCCGTGGCGATCATGGGGGCGGACATGGCGCCAGCGGCAATCGCGGCGCCTTTCAGCAGGCCGCGCCTGCGGGGGCTTTTGCTCTCGGTCATGACTTGTCTCCTGTTGTTAAAAAGGTAAGAACACTCATCATTCCGTGTCATTCTGTGCTTACAAAGAGGGTTTCCACCAACGCTGAGGCTGGATGACCCCTTGCTCGGTGACTCTGCTTTGGCCGCGCGGCGGCGGTTATTCGAACAACCGCCCGGCCAGGACCTTGCGTTTGGCTGGGCTGGCAAATAGCTTCTTCGCCGCTCGCGGCATGGCGCGAAAGACTACACTTTATTTTCAATACCACGGCCTGTGCCAGGCCGTCGGCTCCAAGCATGATTGCAAGTCAAACCAGACAGGTCCCGACATGAACACCACGGCCTCTTCCGATACTCCCGATGCTTTTTCTTCGCTGCAGATCCAGCCTGCCTCAGGCTATGCCGGCGATGTTTCGCCACAGTTGGCCCATGCCTGGATGCAGGCCGGTGAGGCCGTGCTGGTGGATGTGCGCACCGATGCCGAGCGCGAGTGGGTGGGCTATGTGCCGGGCGCGATGGCGTTGGCATGGAAACAGTGGCCTGGCATGGCCATGAATGCCGACTTTGACGCAGGCCTCAAAGCTGCCGTGCCGTCGGGAAAGAAGGTCCTCATGTTGTGCCGCAGCGGCGTGCGCTCGATTGCCGCGGCCAAGCGGGCCAGCGAACTGGGTATGGAGGCTTACAACATCCTCGAGGGCTTTGAAGGCGCTGCCGATGAACAAGGGCAGCGCGGTCATCTTGGCGGCTGGCGCTTTCGCGGTTTGCCTTGGCGGCAGGCCTAGCCGGTTGCCGGAAATAGCGGTTTTGGGTGAGATTTTTCGGCGCCTGGCGGGGCCGTTGCTGAGCCGAGAAAGTCTCACTCGAGTCAGATAACTGAGGAAATTGGTTTCGTGGGTTTTTCCGGAAAGTAGAGTTTCAAATTGTAAAAAGTGCTTTTAATGGGGTCTTTTTAACCAAAGGAGCTACCCCATGCAAGTACTTGAACGCAAACTCTCGACCGCCGCCAAGGTCTTTCGCAATCCCGCCCTGGGCGCACAACTGAGCCAGCGCATCGCCCGCGATTTCACCCCACGCTGGGAACAGCAATGGGGCGGAAAATTCATGCTGCACGGCAAGACACCAGACTCCAATGCGATCCGGCTGGACGGCAATGACTACCTCAGCGTGACAGGTCATCCGAAAATTGTTCAAGCCCAGGTGGACACGCTGCGCAAGGAGCAGGAATTTGTCGTCCAGTCCGGCGTATTCCACCTGAACCAGCATCCGACCCGGGCGCTGGAAATGGCGCTGGCGGGCTGGGTCGGGAAGGACGACGGTTTCATTTGCCAGTCGGGCTACTCGGCCAACACCGGTTTGCTGCAGGCGATTGCCGATGCGCAGACACCGATCTATCTCGATACCCTGGCGCATGCCTCGCTCTGGGAGGGCGCCCATGCGGCGCGTGCGCCGGCTTATGCCTTCAGGCATAACGACCCGGCGCATCTGGCCCGCGTGATTGCCAAAAACGGCCCCGGCATTGTGGTGGTGGATTCGGTCTACAGCACCACTGGTGCGCTTTGCCCGCTGGAGGAAATCGTCGAGGTGGCCGAGCAATACGGCTGCATGATGCTGGTCGATGAGTCCCATTCACTGGGCACTCACGGCCCGCAAGGTGCCGGTTTGTGTGCCGCGCTGGGTTTGAGCGACCGGGTGCATTTCATCACCGCCAGCCTGGCCAAGACCTTTGCCGGGCGCGCCGGTTTCTTCACGGCACCGGCGCATATGCGCTACTACATCCTGTGTTCGAGCTTTCCCAATATCTTCAGCTCCAGCCTGCTGCCGCATGAAGTTGCCGGGCTGGCCGCGACGCTGGAGCTGATTCGCCAAAGCGACGACGCGCGCGCGCGGCTGCATGCACACACCAAGCGCCTGCGTGCCAGCTTGACTGAGCTGGGTTATCCCATCCATCAGGGCAGCCAGCAAATCATTGCGCTGGAAGTCGGCCAGGAGGCCGACACCATGGTCTTGCGTGACCGGCTGGAGGAGCGCAATGTGTTTTCGTCCATGTTCTGCGCGCCGGCCACCAGCGCCAAGCGCGCCATGATGCGGCTCACGCTGAATGCCGGCCTGATGGATTCGGAACTGGACCATGTAGAGGCGGTGGCGCGTGAGATCGCCCCTATCGTCAAGCCCTGGGATTGGCCGATTGCGCGGCGCGCCCGCGCCGGCCAGGCGTGATCAGTCCGGCAACTGCCGGTTGCCGAACGTCGCGATAAAGCGCTCGTAACTGAGCGCGTAACCCGGGCCGAAAGGCTCGGCGATCGTGAACAGGGCCGCGTACAGCGTTGCGCCGGGGCCCGCCATGGCAAAGGCCTGGCGGGCCTGGGCCTGGTGGGGCTCGCCCAGCGCCTGTTGCAGTTCCAGGTCAAGCAGCCGCTTCCCGTTCCGGATGTCCTGGACGGTGGCCGCATCCCAGCCCAGGGCTGCGGCCATTGCGGCCAGCGCCGGCAACTGCTCGGCGAGCGTCAGTTGCAGCCAGCTCGCGCCGCCCTGGCGGTCAAGCGCCAGCACGCCAAAGGGCCAACCCAGCACCACATGCTCTATCCAGCCCTGGCTGATTGACAGCTGATCTAGCGCTTGCGCGATGGCCGGCTCGCACAGCAGCGCGTGCTGCTCACGCGTCAGGGTGGCGCGCCAGGTCTGCTGCAAGCGTTCATCGGCCAGGTCAAGCTGGCTCTGGATGGCCTGGCTCAGGTGAAGGCGGATCTCGGGGGTTTGCTTGGGAATGAACTGCTCTATCAGGCCGCGGTTAAAGGCCGAGACGGCGAGCTGCTCGTCGACCCGGCCAGTGAGCAAAATGCGCGCCCCCGACCAATCCGTCAGTTCGCTCAGCACGCGTAGCCCGCTCATGGCCGGCATGGAGTAGTCCACCACACAGACCCGGGTCAGCGCAAAGCGGGCCGCCTTGTCCTCGCGCCAGTACTGCAGGATTTGCGGAATCAGGGCCACCCCATCACGCCAGCGATTGACGATTTCCTGCTGGCGCCAGGCGTCAGCCTCCCGGCGCGGCGGCTCTTCCAGCAGTTGTGCGATGCATTCCACAGGGCGCAGGAAGAGGCGCACGTACCAGTCTGGCGGCAGGACATCGGCCAGCATTTCGAGGTAGGCGGCATCGTCATCGAGGAAAACCACGCCTCCCGGGCGTCGGTAGAGTGCAAAAGACATGGGGTCGTCTTGTGAGTGTTTGGTGGGGACCTGTTGGATGCGCAAGGCGCGTCAGACGGCTAGGGGCAGTTCAAGCGTGAACATGGCGCCTATCGCAAATTCCGACTTCACCTGAATACTACCGCCTGCGCTGTGCACCACTTGCTGGCAAAAAGCCAGGCCAAGGCCGTGGCCGGTGCCTTGGTTGCTGGAGAAAAAGGGTTTGAAAATCTGCGGCAGCAGGGCGGCGTCAATGCCCATGCCATCGTCTGCCACGACGATGCGGCCGCGCTCCCGCGATTGGCCGACTTCTATGCGCAAGGCACCGTTGGGATACTTGGAATCGGCTGCCATCAGGGAATGCAGCGCGTTCTTGATCAGGTTGTCCAGCACCTGGGAAAACTGGGTAGCGGAGGCACGGAAGACGAAGTCTTGGTGGATCAAAACCTTCACGCACTTTTGCTGGCGGCTGGAGCTATAGGGATAGGCCGCCACCACGCCGTGAACCAGCTTGGCGGCCGACACCTGTTCCGTGTGACGCGGCAGTTGCAGCAGCTTTGCATTGGCGATTTGCGTGTCAATCTGGTGGTTCATGGTGCGCACCAGGGCATGCAGCCGCGTGGCCAACTGTTCCAGTTTGGCGGCCCGGGGATGCTCGGGCTGGCGCTGCGCCTCCATCTGCAGCGCGTCACCGAGCAGGGCGGCGGTCGACAGCGGCGTGCGCAACTCGTGCGCCATGATGCCCATGGTGGTGAGTGCGCGCGACAGCTGTTCGCGCCGCAGATTGGCCGACGACAGGCTCAGGACCAGGGCGATGGACCAGGCGAAGGCCAGCACCACCGCATGGATGGGACGCTCGCTCTCAGGTACCGGCGCCACGTTGGGCCCCACAGCTAGGAAGAGCAACCAGGCCAGCAGTCCACCGGTGATCAAGCCCAGGGAGGCCAGACGCCAGTCGGTGACATGGTAGTAAATCAGCACCATGGCCACCATGGTGGCCAGCCATACCGTGTCGCCGCTATTGCACAGATACATCCAGCTGAACAGCACCGGCAATTCCAGCCAGAACACCAGGTTAAAGACCTGTTGCGTCAGACGGTTTCCGGGATCACGGCTGATGCGCCGCGTCATCAGGCAATAGCCCAATAAGCTGGCCATGATTCGCAGCGTCAGGTTTTCATAGGGTTGCGGCAGCCACTCCGACCAAATCCAGGCAAACAAGAGATTGCCCGAGAGAAAAGACAGGCCCAGCCACCACAGGCGGCGTGACGAGGGATGCAAAATCGGCTCCAGCGGAGCGAGCAGCCACTCCTGGTTTAGCCATTGCAGCCTGGTGCTTGGCGTTGGCCTGCGGCTAGGCCTCATCTTTGAAATTCCACAAGCGTAGTTGGCCGCCGGACGGACGATGGATTGAGCATTTGACTGTATTGTGCTTGGTCTTTTTTTGCGGTGGTGCGGCGCCGGTGCGGCGCGGGTGGGCGTAGGTGCCGCAGCGCCGTGGCATAGGCCCTGGTTGAAAAATCTCTGGCGACTAAACGGCGGGCCGGCGGCAAACCTGTTCATAATTCAGCCACATGACTTTCCTAGCGCTTGATGTGGGTAACACCCGCCTGAAATGGGCACAGTATGACGCGCCGGCAGCGGGAGCCAAACTGCTGGCCCAGGGTGCGGTGTTTCTGGAAAACATAGACCGGCTCGCCGAAGACGAGTGGAGCGCCATGCCCATGCCTTCGCGGATTCTCGGCTGCATCGTGGCCGGCGACGCGATCAAGCGGCGCGTGGCCGAGCAGATGGATCTCTGGGAGGTGGCGCCGCGTTGGGTCGTGCCCAGCGCCGAAGAGGCCGGCCTGAGCAATGGCTACGACCATCCGGCCAGGCTGGGCGCCGACCGCTGGGTCGCCATGATAGGCGCGCACCATAGGCTGCTGGCGCGCGGCAGCCGCAAACCTTGCGTGGTGGTGATGGTGGGAACGGCCGTCACGGTGGAGGCCATAGACGCCTCGGGAAAATTTTTGGGCGGCATCATATTGCCCGGCCACGGCATCATGCTGCGCGCACTGGAGTCTGGCACTGCCGGCCTGCATGTGCCGACCGGCGAGGTGCGAGACTTCCCCACCAACACCAGCGATGCCCTGACCAGCGGCGGCACTTTTGCCATTGCCGGCGCGGTGCAGCGTATGGTGGAGAACGTCACGCGGCATTGCGGCGAGACGCCCGAGTGCATCATGACGGGCGGTGCCGGCTGGAAGATGGCGCCCAGCATGTCGGTCAAGTTTGAGCTGGTGGACAGCCTGATTTTTGACGGTTTGCTGGAAATCGCCTCACAGCGTTTTGCTACTTGAGCGACTTGGTGACCTTTCTATTGCTATAAAAACAATAGCTTCTTGCGACCGCTGTTAAAGGGCTTCAGGCCTTAAAGGCTTAAATTTCAGGCCTCTTCGCCCCAGGGCAACATCAGCGTCACGATGGAGAGCTTGGCAAACTCGGGCACAAATTCGTCAACGATGCGCTGCGGCTCCGGGCACAGTGCGCTGTCGGTGATGACGCCAAACTGCACGCCGCCACCATAGCTGAGAATCGACACGCCCAGGCCGACATCGCCAGACTGCGGCACCCAGAACAGGCTTTGCTCCAGCGTGGAGCCGCAAAACTTGAGCTTCTCGCGCGGGCCAGGCACATTGGTCATGACCGCCGTGGTTTTTTTCGAGAACAGATTGAGCATCAACTCCTGCGCCGGCTTGGTCAGCAGGCCGGCCACCGCCAACAGGCCAAAAGCCAGCAGCGGCTGATAGCTGCCTTTGAGCGCCGCCATGCGGCGACGCACCTCGTAGACGCGCTCGATCGGGTTCTCGACGCCAATCGGCAGCACCAGCGGCACCAGGCCGAAGCGGTTGCCCAGCTGGTGCGCCTGCTCCAGCGGCCGCAGATTGACCGGCACCATGGCGCGTATCTCCTGGCCGGCCACCTCGTCGCCCTGCGCCTTCAGGTACTCGCCCAGGGCGCCGGCCACGCAGCTGAGCAGCACATCGTTGATGGAGCAATTGAGCGCCTTGCCGACGGCCTTGACCTCGTCCAGCGGAATCGGCTGGCACCAGGCGACTTTTTTGGTGCCGCCTGGCTTGCCCTTGAGCCGGGTCTTGGAGTCGTCGGGCATCAGCGCCAGCGCGGCCGAATCGGCCAGCACCTGGTACAGCACCTTGGCCAGGTCCAGCGAGCCCTTGAGCCCCAGTTCCATGCCTTGCTCCAGGCTTTTTTTCGGGTCACCGAGCAGGCCCAGCGAACGTGCCGCGCCGTCGCCCATGGCGCCCAGCGCCTTGACGGCGAGCTGGGTGAAGGGCTTGAGCAGGGTGTCCTCAAACCACTCTTCGGCACCATGCCGGGCGGCGCTTTTGGGGCGCCGATCAGGCGGCGGCGAGCCGCCATCGACCAGCGACATGGTCACGCCAATCAGCGCAATGCCGTCGGCAATGCAGTGGTGTATGCGCACGATCAGGGCGCTGCCGCGCACGCCATCGGGCCCGGTGTAATCCTCTATCAGGTGAATTTGCCAGAGCGGACGCTTGGGGTTGAGGCGCTGCGTCGCCAGCTTGGCCACGCGCTCTTGCAGGGCCGGCTCCTGGTTGGCTGACTTGGGCAGTTTTTCCAGCACCACATGGTTGGCCAGATCAAAGTTGCGGTCATTGACCCAGGTGGCGCCGGCCGCGTCTTCGATCACGCGCTGCCTGAAGCGCGGGTATTTGAGCAGGCTGTTTTCAATCCGTTCGCACACCGCCGCATGGCTGACGCCGGGCGCCAGCTGCCACACGCCGACAATCATCATCAGATTGGCATCGCCGTCCATGCGCAGCCAGGCGGTGTCGACCTTGCTCATGCGTTCGCCCGACAAGCCCAGCGTGCCGGAGACGGCCCGCTTGACGTTTTTGCCAACGTTTCTGACCACCTTCCGGCTCACTTTTTCTTCGCTATTCGGGGCTGTAACGCGTGTGACCATGAGCATTCCCTGTGCAAATTTCCCCGGCTGGGGTAGCTTCCCTATTTTGCAGTCAACAGCATGGCTAAGATACCGGGCAGTTACCCCCCCAAAACCTTGATGGGTGACTCACTTCTAAAAAACGGAGCCTTCCCATGTCAGACCTGAAAGCCGCCTTCGACAAGGCCATGCTGGACTCGAAAAACCTCAGCGAGCGTCCCGATAACGCCACCTTGCTGAAAATCTACGCGCTCTACAAGCAGGGCAGCCTGGGCGACAACACCGAGAAAAAACCCGGTTTCGGTGACATGGTGGCGCGTGCCAAGTGGGAGGCCTGGAACAACCTCAAGGGTACTTCGCAGGACGACGCCATGCAGCAGTACATAGACCTGATCGCCGATCTCGGCTGATTTTAAGAAAAAATAGCCGCCAGCCCAGGTAGTACGGGCGATGGCAGCTATTGATTGTGTAGCAAGCCAAGGCTTGCCGAAATCGGGCCCTCAGTCGGCCTTGATGCCCGACAGCTTGATGATGCGGCCCCACATGGCGCGTTCGTCGGCGCTTAGCTTGGCCAGCTCCGGGCCACTCAGAAACAGCGCCTTGGCGCCTTGTTCTTCGGCCCGCTTCCTGAAGTTGTCGGACTCCACCACCTGCTTGATGGCGGCCGAAATCCGGCTCTGGGTGTCGTTGGGCATGCCGTTGGGGCCATACACCGCAAACCAGGACGAGGCCACCAGCGGCACACCGCGTTCCGTGGCCGTCGGGACGTCGGGCTGGGCCGCCAGCCGCGTGCGGCCCGTCACCATCAAGGCCTTGAGCTTGCCCGAGCGGATATGCGGCAGCAGCGGCGGCGGCGTGGTGATGGTGAAGTCCACCGAGCCGCCCAGCAGGTCGGTCAGTGCCTGGCCGGTGCCGCGGTAGGGAATGTGGACCATGAAGGTCTTGGTCAGGTCTTTCAGCAACTCCGTGGTCACATGCTGCAGCGAGCCGTTGCCGCTGGACGCGTAGTTGACCTTGCCGGGATTGGCCTTGGCGTAGGCAAGGAATTCTGCAAAGGTGTTGGCCGGGAAGTTGCTGCGCACCACCATCAGTTGCGGCGCATCGATCAAATGACCCAAGGGTTTGAGGTCTTTGCCGGGGTCAAAGCCCGCCACCGGCTGTAGCAGCGGCGTGATGCACTGGTAGCCCGAGTACTGCACCAGCAGGGTCGTGCCATCGGCGGGCGCGCGGGCGACCAGTTGCCCGGCAATGTTGCCATTGGCGCCGCCGCGGTTGTCCACCACCACCGAGGTGCCCAGAATCTTGCCCAGCGGCTCGGCCAGCAGGCGTGCCGCAATGTCGGTGGTGCCGCCTGCGGGAGTCGGCACCACCAGCGTGATGGGCCGGCCTGCCGGTTGCGCCGCTGTCTGGCCCATGAAGGAGGCGGCAGCGGCAGCCGCTCCGCCGCTGATCAGGGTTCTTCTGGAAATAGAGGTCATGCTTGTCTCCTGCTTGTTGCGAATAGGGGAAGATGCTTAGTCACGCGAATTGCTCGCGCAGGGGCGTGACAAATTCCGGCGCCGGGTGCAGATCTTCAATCCGCCCCGCCTTGGCGACCTGGCCTGGCACCTCATGGCCGACGATGTCCGGCATCTGGCGGGCAATCGCCAGCAGCCTGGGCAAATCCATGCCCGTGTCATACCCCATGGCGTCCAGCATGTGGATGGCGTCTTCGCTGCTGATGTTGCCGCTGGCACCGGGCGCGTAGGGACAGCCGCCCAGGCCGCCGAGCGAGCCGTCGAAGCGCGTGATGCCGCCCTGCACCGCAGCCAGCAGATTGGCCAGACCCATGCCGCGCGTGTTGTGAAAATGCAGGGTCAGTTGTAGTTCGGAAAAACGCGCTTGCAAGGCCTCCACCATGCGGCCGACCTGGGCCGGATGGGCCATGCCGGTGGTGTCGCAAATTGTCACGCCGCGCACGCCCTGATCGGCAAAACGTTCAACCCAGCCCAACACGCTTTCCAGTGGCACATCGCCTTCCATGGGGCAGCCAAAGCAGCAGGAGAGCGAGACATTGATGGGGGTACGCCCGTCCACCAACTGGATGACTTCCGACAACGCCGCAAAGCTGCGCGCCATTGGCATGCGCAGGTTGGCCAGGTTGTGTGTTTCGGAGGTGGACATGACGAGGTTGAGTTCGTCGGCCTTGGCCTCCAGCGCGCGCTCCGCCCCGCGCAGATTGGGCACCAGTACCGTGTACTCGACACCTGCTACGCGGCGGATTCGGCCCATCACCTCGTCGGCGTCGCGCAACATGGGGATGGCCTTGGGCGAGGTGAAGGAGGTCACCTCGATCTTGGCGTAGCCGCATTCGCTCAGGGCATCGACCAGCGCCACCTTGCTGTCTGTCGCAATGAACGATGGCTCAATCTGGAAACCGTCGCGCGTGGCGACTTCGTTGAAATAAATGCGTTGTTTCATGACACGATGCCTTTGTCTTTCAGACCCTGGATTTGTTGGGGGGTCAGGCCGAGTTCCTGCAGCACGGCCTCGCTGTCCTGGCCTAATGCGGGCGCATTGCGCCTGTGGCCGCCCGGCGTGGCCGACAGCTTGGGCACAATGCCGGGCACCATCAGGCTGCTGCCGTCGTCCATCTGCACCTGGCCCAGCATGCCGCGCGCCTGGTAGTGCGGATCGGCCGCAATATCGGCCACGCTGTAGATGCGACCTGCGGGCACCGAAGCTTTGTCCAGTTGCGCCAACACCTCGTCCACCGTGCGCTGTGCGGCCCACTGGCCGATGGCCTCGTCGATCTCGGCCACGCGCGCCACGCGGCCCGCGTTGTCGCCCAGTTGCGGGTCGGCGCCCAAATCATCACGACCGATCACGGCCATCAGGCGTTTGAAAATGCTGTCGCCGTTGCCGGCAATCAAGGCATAGCCATCGTCATTGCAGCGGTAGGCATTGCTGGGCGCGATGCCGGGCAGGGCGCTGCCGGCCGGGCCGCGCACCGTGCCGAATGCGCTGTACTCGGGCAACAGGCTTTCCATGCAGTTGAACACCGCCTCGTACAGCGCCACATCAATCACCTGGCCGCGCCCTTGGGGCGCCTCCTTGCTCACGGAAGCATGGCGGTGCTGCAGTGCCAGCAGGATGCCGATCACGCCGTGCAAGGCGGCCAGGGTGTCGCCTATGCTGACGCCGACGCGCACCGGCACACGTCCGGGCTCGCCGGTCAGATGGCGCAGGCCGCTCATGGCCTCGGCCACCACGCCGAAACCGGGCCGGTCGCGGTAAGGCCCGGTCTGGCCGTAGCCGCTGATGCGCAGCATGATCAGGCGCGGGTTGAGCTTGAGCAACTCGTCCGGGCCCAGGCCCCAGCCTTCCATGGCGCCGGGGCGGAAGTTCTCTATCAACACGTCGGATTCCGTTGCCAGCTTGCGCACGATGTCCTGCGCTTGCGGCATCTTGAGATCCAGCGCCAATGAACGTTTGTTGCGCGACTGCACCTGCCACCAGACCGAGGTGCCGTCTTTCAGCAGCCGCCATTTGCGCAGCGGGTCGCCAGCGCCCGGCGGTTCGATCTTGACCACGTCGGCGCCGAAGTCGGCCAGCGTCTTGGCGGCAAACGGCCCGGCGATCAGTTGTCCGAGTTCGAGAACCTTGAGGCCCGCTAAAGGGCCAGTGGAGGGGCCGGTGAAGGAAGAAGGGATGTCCATGGCTGCGCAGTGTGCGGCCGCGGCCCTCCTGCGTCCATTACTGCTTGCGGCGCTTGGGCTTCGCGTTTTGCGAAGGCTCGGTCAGAAAGTCCACCAGCGAGGCGATGCCCGCATCGCCCCCGCCTTGCCCCGTGACCGTGGCCACCAGCAGGCGGCGCTGCGCCCAGGCATCGGCCAGCGGGCGCCAGCCTAGCTTCATGGACTTGAGTATGGGCAAGCTGGCCCCCTTGGGCAGTATCGCCAGCCCCAGGCCCGAGGCCACCATGTGGCAGACCGCGTCAAAGCTGCGCACCTGCATGCGCAGCTTGAGCGGGCGGTTCGCGGCCAGCGCGGCCTGCTGCTGCTTTTGCAGCATGGCGGCGCCGGCAGTCAGGCTGATCCACTCTTCGTCCAGCGCATCGGTAAAGGCCAGCGGCGTCTTGCCCGCCAGCCGGTGTTTGGCGGGCAGCACCAGCACCAGCTCGTCATGGCGAAACAGACGGGTCTCCAGGCCAGCCGTGTCCGGCCCCTCGACAAACACCGCCACGTCGGCCCGGCCTTCGCGCAAGGTGGCGGCCACGGCCTCTGACACCTGCTCTTCCAGGTCGACATGGACCTGGGGGTGTAGCGCGCCGTAGCGGGCCAGCAGCGGCGGCAGGAACTGGCTGATGGCGGCGCTACTGGCGCACAGGCGGATATGGCGCGCAATGCCGCGCCGCAGGTCGCTCAGTTCGCTGCCCAGCTGCTCCATGGTTTGCAGCAGGGTAAGCCCGTGCTTGACGAAGACGCGGCCGGCCGCCGTGGGCAGCAGGCCGCGCGCATGGCGCTCGAACAAGGGGTCGCCCAGCGCCAGCTCCAGTTCGCGCAGGCGCCGGCTGGCGGCGGCCAGCGCCAGGTGCGAGTCGCGCGCCGCCGCCGTCAGGCTGCCGGTCTGGGCGCAGGCCACGGCCAGGCGTATCGACACCAGGTCGAAGCGCGCCAGGTTGTAGGAGGCACTGGCCACGCCGGCTCAGGCTTTCTTTTTCGCGGCGGGCGCTTTCGTGGCCAGCAGCGTGTCGAGGTTCTTCACGATCTCGCCCTCTATCGTCTCCTTGAACGCGCCCAGCAGAAAGCCGAGCTTGGCCGTCAGCTCAAAGCGATCCTGGGTCACCGTCAGCGTGCCGCTCACGCCCGAGCGCTTGAAACAGAGCTGATCCTGGCTGCTGCCTTCTTCGTAAGTGCATTCCAGATCGAATTTTTCTTCGACCTTTTCGGCCCATTGGAAAGCGATCTTGCGCGCCTGCGTCAGGCCAAGGGCGTGCGGCCGGGCTATGTGGATGTCAGCCATGGGGAATCTCCGTGGTTTGGGTTTTCAGGGCCTGGTGGCGCTGCTCTTTGGACAAATTGGCCAATTGTTTCACGGCCTCATAAAAGCGCTGCCAGTCCCGACCCTCACGCTCGAACAGCGCCTCAAAGCCGGGCACCAATTCATCATAGGCGGCCTGTGCGCCAAAGGCGGCGTTGTTGGCCGCCGCCACCCAGGGGTCGTAGCCGGCAAAGCCGCCCCAGCCGCTTTTGAGTTGCGCATAGTTGTCGCGAAAGCGCTGCATTGCTATTGTTTTGAGAGCTTCTTGCGCTTGTCTATCCTGGGCTGTGGCTATTTTTTCCTTGTAAATGGCGGCCAGTTCGCGGCGTGTGCTCAGCGCCAGGGCGCGGAACTGCTGGCGTCGCCCGTCAAACACGGCATAGGCCTGGCGGGCTTCCTCATGGCCGTGGCTGTTCAGCCAGCGTTGGCCGCCCAGGCGCTCGACGGCGGTGGCGAAGGACTCGTTGAACATGGTGTCGTCCTTGGCGTAGACCACCTGGTGGGCCAGCTCGTGAAAGATCAGCCTAGCCAGCTCGCCTTCCGGATAGGCGATGAAGGTGTTGAGCAGCGGGTCGCCGCCGGCCCAGTTCATCCAGCCCAGGGTGGAGTAGGCCGGCACGCCGTAGACGCTGGTTTCCCAGCCCTGGGCCTGGAGCTGAGAGGCCTCGGCGCGGGCTTCGGATTCGTTGAAGTAGCCGTGGTAGTCGACGCAGCCGGCGACCGGAAAGCACCAGCTCTTGAGCTTGAGCGAAAACGCCGGCGCAGCCACCACATTCCAGACCACGGCGCGGCGCTGCAGGTCGGCGTAGCGGTGGTAGCTGGCGTTGTCGGGCAGCTTGAGCTCGGTGACGGCAAAGCGGCGAATGTTCTGAGCCAGTTCCAGCCGGGTTTTGAGGCTGGCCGGGGTCTGGGCGTCGCCCAGCCAGTCCGCCACGGGTCGGGTGGCATTGAGCATGTGCAGGTGGCCGCTGAGCGATTGCCAGTAATAGCCCAGGTCGGCGCAGCCGCTCAGGCCTGCTACGGCCGCGCAGGCGGCCAGCGCGGTCTTCAGCCGGCTGCATGGGGTGGCCAGAATCTTGTTCACATATTGCTTGGCGTTTCGGCCTGCACCTCGACCAAACAGTCGTAAAACACCGGGCCGCGGCCTAGATCGGTCAGCTGCTGGCTGGTGAGCTGATTCACATTGGTGCCGTCCAGGCCCAGCTTGCGCCACCAGATGCCCAGGCTGTTGACCACGCCGGGGCGGGCGCGCTTGGAGACTTGGGCCTTGACGCGGTACTCGCCGCGCTGGTTGAAGACCTTGACGATGCTGCCGCTGACGATGCCGCGCGCGGCGGCGTCTTGTTCGTGGATCTCCAGCACCGGTTCGCCCTCGATGTCGCGCAGGCTTTTCACGTTGACAAAGCTGGAGTTCAAAAAGTTGCGCGCCGGCGGCGAAATCATGGCCAGCGGAAACTCTTTGGAAGACCCCGGCACCTCGTAATTGGCCACATGGTCGGGCAGGCCGTCCAGGCCCATGGCCGCCACGCGTGCGCTGAAAAACTCGCATTTCCCCGAGGGGGTGGGAAAGCCGCCATTGGCAAACGGCGCATCCGGCAGCTTCAGCGTGGCAAAGCCCTGGTCCAGCAACTGCTGGAAATCTATCTTGTCGCCGTAAGCAGCACGGCACAGGGTTTCGTCATCATCGGCAAAGCAGGGCTCGTTAAAACCCATGCGCGCCGCCAGCTCGCGAAAAATCTGCGTGTTGGGCTTGGCCTGACCCAGCGGCGCAATCGCCGGGCGGTTCAGCAGGGCGTCGGTGTGGCCGTAGGCGCTGTGCACGTCCCAGTGCTCCAGCTGCGTGGTGGCGGGCAAGAGGTAGTCGGCGTAGTCGGCGGTGTCGGTCTGGAAATGCTCCAGCACCACGGTGAACAGGTCTTCACGCGCAAAGCCCTGCACCACCTTGCCGGATTCGGGCGCCACCGCCACCGGGTTACTGTTGTAGACGATCAGCGCCTCGACCTGGGGGCCGAAGTCGGGCGAGCTTGGGCGCAGCAGGTCGTCGCCTAGGGTGCTCATGTTGATGGTGCGGGGGCTGCGCCCGGCCAGCAGCTCGGGCCGCTGCAGCGCCGCCTTGTCGACCGGAAACAGGCCAGAGCTGCTGAGCAGCATGCCGCCGGCGCGCTGGCGCCAGGCGCCAATCAAGGCCGGCAAGCAGGCCACGGCGCGCGCGGCATTGCCGCCGCCGCGTACCCGCTGCATGCCGTAGTTGAGGCGGATGGCGGCGGGCTGTTGATTCACGAAGCACTGGCCGTAGTCGTAGGCCAGCGACCTGATCTGCTCCACCGGTACGCCGCAGACTTGAGCGGCGCGTTCCGGGCTCCATTGCAGCGCGCGTTCGCGCAGGGCGTCCCAGCCCAGGGTGTGTTGGGCGATGTAGTCATGGTCCAGCCAGTCGTGCTTGATCAGCTCGTGCATCAGCGCCAGCGCCAGCGCGGCATCGGTGCCCGGCAGCAGCGCGATGTGCTCCTGGCATTTCTCAGCGGTTTCGCTCTTGCGCGGGTCTATGCAGATCAGCTTGGCGCCGTCTCTTTTGGCCTGCTGCGCATAGCGCCAGAAGTGCAGATTGCTGCCTATGGCGTTGCTGCCCCAGATGATGATGAGCTTGGCTTGCGCAAAAAATTCCACCCGCATGCCGACCTTGCCGCCCAGGGTTTGCGTCAGGCCTTCGCTGCCGGCGGTGGCGCAAATGGTGCGGTCTAGAAACGAAGCGCCCAGGCGGTTGAAAAAACGCCCGGCCATGCTTTCACCCTGCACCTGACCCATGGTGCCGGCGTAGCTATAGGGCAGTATGGCCTCGGGGTTGCGCGCCGCGATGGCCTGCAGGCGGGTCGCAATATCGCTGAGCGCCGCGTCCCAGCTGACGGACTCGAACTGGCCGCTGCCCTTGGGGCCTGTGCGTTTCATCGGCGTCAGCAGGCGTTCCGGGTGATAGGTGCGCTCGGTGTAGCGCGAAACCTTGTTGCACAGCACGCCGCCGGTCTGAGGATGATCGGGGTTACCCTGCACCCGTGTGGCAATGCCGTTTTCCACCGTTGTCAGCAGCGAGCAGGTGTCGGGGCAGTCATGCGGGCAGGCGCCGCGCACCTGCCGGGTCGTGAGGTCTGGCTGACCGGCGGCGGCTTCGGTCAGGTTGGTCAGGGTGATGTGCATGCCTCAACTTTATAGTGAATGGTAGGGGCAGGGAGTGGCCTGTTTTGAATCCGTTTTTCTGCATGATGCAAAAAATGGAATCAAGCATTTTGTTGCATTTGATGGCAATTAAATACAAACCTTGAAATGAACTTATGAAGCTCACCCGCAGACATTTTTCCATCGGCTCGGACGCTGCCTTGCTGGCTGGCTTCTCGACCGCTCGCGCCCAGTCCGAGGGCAAAATCATCCTGGGTCAGTCGGCGGCTTTTACCGGACCGGCCGCGCAACTGGGCATCCAGTTTTACCAAGGGGCCAAGGTTTATTTTGACCGCGTCAATGCGCTGGGCGGCGTCGGTCGGCAACAAATTGAAATCCGCAATCTCGATGATGGTTATGAGCCGGAACGCTGCGTCGAGAACACCAAAAAGCTGATTGCCGACGATGTGTTTGCGCTCTTTGGTTACATAGGCACGCCGACCAGCATTGCGGCGCTGCCACTGGCGACCAAGGCAAAAATCCCCTTCATTGCGCCGTTTACCGGCGCCATGGCGCTGCGTGACCCTTTCAATCGCTATGCCTTTCATGTTCGGGCCTCGTACAACGACGAAACCGCGCTGATCGTGAAGCAGTTGATCAATCTGGGCCTGAAAAAAATAGCCGTTTTCTACCAGAAAGATGCTTATGGCAAGGCCGGACTGGATGGCGTCAATCTGGCGCTGGAAAAACACAAGCTCAAGCCGGTCGCTCAGGCCACGGTGGAGCGCAATTCCGTCGATGTGGCGCCAGCCATCAAGACGCTGCTGGCCACAAGCCCTGATGCGGTGGTGCAGATTGGCGCTTACAAGGCTTGCGCCGCCTTCATTCGCGAGGCCCGCAAGGCCGGCTATGGCGGCACTTTTTACAACGTGTCCTTTGTCGGCACGCAGGCGCTGGCCGACGAGTTGGGCAGGACTGGCGCGGGCGTGGTGGTGTCCCAGGTCATGCCCTCGCCCTACAACGCCGCGCGACCGATTGCGCGTGAGTTTGCCGACGCCGTGAAGGCCGCCGGCAAGGATGCGCAACTCAATTTCTCCAGCATGGAGGGCTATGTGGCGGCCAAGGTCTTCGTCGAAGGGCTCAAGCGGGTGAGCGGCAAGCTCAGCCGCGAGGCTCTGATCGCCGGCCTGGAAAGCCTGGGCAGCCAGTCGCTGGGCGGCTTTGCCGTGGCCTATTCGGCCGCCGACCATGTCGCCTCGAGTTTTGTCGAGCTGTCCATGCTGACCGGCGACGGCCGCGTGCGCACCTGAGCGGTGCCACCTGAATAGGGGGTGAATGCTATTGTTTTAATAGCCATTTGCGCCCGACCCTTATGGGGAATCGGCATTTATTGCTTGTAATTGAGCGGCTTGGAGTGTCGGGGCGGCCGCGGCCCTGAGCGCAGCGGGCTCAGTTATGCTCGAAGCCTGCCGCTAGACTTCAAGCCCTTTCCTATCCCGATGTCCTCTTTGTCCTCCTCCCTGCTGGCCCTGCTGCGCCTCATGCGGCCGCATCAGTGGCTTAAAAACGCCTTTGTGTTTGCCGGTCTAGTGTTCAGCCAGAATTGGCAGGATGGCGCGCTGGATCTGCGGGTGGTTCATGCTTTTGCCGCTTTTTGCTGCTTCTCCAGCATGGTTTACATCATCAATGACTGGCATGACCGCGCCAGCGATGCCCTGCATCCCACCAAACGTAAACGGCCGCTGGCCTCGGGCGCGATTGCCGCCCCTCTGGCGCTGCTGCTGGCGGCCGCGCTGCTGGCCGCTGGCGTGCTGCTGGCCGATGGCAATCGCGTGTTGCTGCTGTTGCTGGGCGCTTATGTCGCGCTCAACCTGGCCTATTCCTGGCGCCTCAAGCAGGTGCCGGTGGTGGATGTGTCCATCATCGCCTCGGGCTTTATGTTCAGGCTGCTGGCGGGCACGCTGGCCGTCGGTATTCCGCCTTCGCGCTGGTTGCTGCTGACCGGTATTTTTCTGACTCTGTTCCTGGGTTTTTGCAAGCGCAAGGCCGAGAGTTTTCAGGAAGAGGCCAGCCAGCGCGCCGTGCTGGCGCACTATCCGGCAGCGCTGCTGGACACTTTCATCGCCGCCACCATGACGGCCACGCTGACCACCTACAGCCTGTTTGCCACCAGCCCCGAGGCCCAGTTGCAGCACGGCGAGCGTCTGCTCTACACCGTGCCGGTGGTGATTTTCTGCATGCTGCGCTACACCTACCAGGTGCACCGCGGCCGCGGTGAAGACGTGGCGCGCGACCTGCTGCGCGACCCGTGGATTCTGGCTGCCGGCCTGACCTGGCTGGCCATCTTTTTAAGTCGCCGCCTGTGAGGCCCGAGGCCGAGCCGGCGCGCGCCGGCCTTGCGCGCAGCCGGCTGCCGATCAAGCAGTTGCTGCTGATGCTGGGCCTAGTGGCCACGGCCTATGCGGCGGCGCTGCTGATCTGGGGTGACAACCCGCAGGCCTCGCTGCGCCAGTCCCTTTCGCTCTTGTGGTCCTGGACCGGCCTGCAGGCCGCTGCCCTGTGCGGCCTCAACTACCTGCTGCGCGGGCTGCGCTGGCGGCTCTGGATGGCGCACTACGGCCGTCACTTCGGTCTGTTACAAGGCCTGCGCCTGTATCTGGCGGGTTATGCCTTCACGCCCACGCCCGGCAATGTTGGCGAGGCGGTGCGCGGCCTGATGCTGGCGCGTAATCCCCTGGGCGCCGGGCAAAGCCTGGCCATCTTTGGCGCCGAGCGCCTGGCTGATCTGCTGTGCCTGCTGCTGCTGTGCCTGCCCGCCGTCGCCTGGGCGCTGGGGCAGGGCTGGCTGCAGGCCGCGCCCACCTGGCTGACGGGGATGGCGCTGGCCGGCTTGCTGCTGGCGGCGCTGGCGCTGGGCGCTTTCTTCATCTACCGGCAGCGCTTGCTGCGGCGCTTTGCCTGGCTGCAAGAGGCCTGGCATTGCCTGGCCCTGCGGCCGCTGCGCTGGGTGGCCTTGAGCCTGGCCGCCTGGGCCGCGCAGGGCCTGGCGGTCTGGCTGATTTGTCAGCACATGGGGCTGCAACTGAGCCTGCTGACGGCCACCGGTTTTTACGCCGTGGCCATGGTGGCCGGAGCGCTGTCGGCCTTGCCGGCCGGCCTGGGCGGCATGGAGGCGGTGCTGACCGGCTTGCTGGTGGCGCAGGGCGCTGCGACCGGGATGGCCTTGAGCATCACCGTGCTGGTGCGGCTGCTGACCTTGTGGCTGGCGGTGGCCGTGGGGGCGCTGGCCTTGCTTTATAGTGCGGCCATTCGCAAAGAAATCAGCTTTCGCTAGAACTTGCCGGCGCTGCCCGGCTCTGAGGGTATCTAGCGCAGCCCCGTCTTTCGCTTCCCCACCGCCTAGTTGAACCTCATGCACCAGAATCCCGCCCCTGCCGATTTCCCCACCACGCTGAGCCGCTGGCTGCTGGGCGTGGGCCTGGCCTCGCTGCTGCTGCGCCTGTGGATTGCTGTGACTTTCCCGGTCACCGGCGACGAGGCCCTGTTCTACTGGTGGGGCGTGTTCCCCGCCTGGGGCTACTCCGATCACCCGCCCATGGTGGGCTGGCTGATCGCCCTGATGCGGGCGACCGTGGGCGACAGCCTGCTGTCGATACGCCTGCCGGTGGTCGTGCTGCCGCTGGCGCTGGGCGCCGCGCTGTGGTGGGCGCTCAAGCCGCTCAACCGCGTGCGTGCGGCCTGGGCCGTGCTGTTCTTCTGGCTGACGCCGCTGAACTGGCTCAATGTACTGGTCACCACCGACACGCCGCTGATTTTTTGGTCCATGCTGTCGGTGGCCGCCCTGATGCGGGCCGAGCGCCGCGAGCAGTTGGACCGCGCCGCCTATGGCCTGTATGCGCTGTCGGGCGTGTTTCTGGGTTGTGCCTTCCTGTCCAAATATTTTGCGGTGGTGCTGGGTTTTACCTATCTGGTCTACTTCGCGCTGTATCGCCGCGAGCGCTTGGCCGGCCTGGCGTTGATGGTGCTGTGCACGCTGCCGGCGCCGGCCATCAACATCGCCTACAACATGTCGCACGGTTGGTCGAACATCATGTTCAATGTGTTCAACCGCAATGAAGACTCGCATTTTGAGTGGCGCAAGCCCGTCATGTACCTGGGCATGATGATTTACCTCATCACCCCGCCCGCGCTGTGGCTGGCGCTGCGCCATCGCCAGGCGCTGCTGGAAACGGCGCGCACCAAAGCGCCCGTGCCGCGTTTGCTGGCCTGCCTGGTGGTGGTGCCGCTGCTGTTTTTTGCCCTGTTGTCCTTCAAGAAGGTCATAGGCCTGCACTGGGTGCTGTCGTTTTATCCCTTTGGCTTTGCGCTGCTGGCCTTTGCCTTGCCGGCGGACAAGCTCAAGACCTGCGCCAAGGGCATGGCCTGGTTTGTTGGCCTGCACGTGCTGGTGGTGGCAGGGCTTTATATGACCTCGCTGGAGAACTGGCGCAGTACCAAGATTTATCCGCAAATCGTGCGTAGTTACAAAACGGCCGAGATCCTGCAAAAAGCCAGCAGCCCCGATACGGTGCTGATGGCCGACTCCTACACCGCAGCCGTGATTTACGGCTATGAGCGGCGCCAGTACACGCCGGTGTTTGGCGTGGGCAAATACCATGCGCGGCAAGACGACGTGCAGGTGGACTTCTCGGTGTACCAGGGCAAGACGGTTCGCATCCTCACACCCGATGTGCCCAAGCTGAATGAGTTCTCGCCGTATTTCGAGGCTGTGCGCGAGTTCAGCTTTGAGCAGGACGGCGTGCCCTTTTACGTGGTCGAGGGCAGGGGCTTCAACTACCAGGCTTATCGCCAGGGCGTGCTGGGCGAGGCCTACCGCTTGTTCTACAACATCCCGAGCTGGCTGCCCATGACCGGCTGTCCTTTTTGTGAACGCTATTGCGGCCAGGTGCGATGCCCGCGGTGACGGTCATCGCGGCCTTCGACTTTGATGGCACGCTGACCCGACGCGACACGCTCAATCCCTTTTTGGCGCGCGGCCTGGGCTGGCCGCGCTATCTGTGGACGCTGCTACGGTGTTCGCCCTGGCTGGCGGGCTATGCCCTGCGCCTGGTGCGCAATGACGTGGCCAAGGCGCATCTTTTGCAACTGGCGCTGGGTGGGCGCTCTCTGGCGGAAATGGACGACTGGACCACGCGCTGGCTGGCCCAGGACCTGCCCGGCCAGTTGCAGGACTGGACCCTGGCCAGGCTCAGGGAGCATCAGCAGGCCGGCCATTGCTGCGTGCTGGTCAGCGCCTCACCCGACATCTACCTGGCGCGCCTGGCCAAACAGCTGGGCTTTGATGCGCTGATCTGCACCGAGATGGAAGTGGAGGGTGAGCATTTGACCGGCCGCATGCGCACACCCAATTGTTATGGCGAGCAAAAAGTGATTCGGCTGCAGGCCTGGCTGTCTGAGCGTTTCGGCCTGGCTTCTTTTGCCGGCACGACGTTTTACGCCTATGGCGACACTTCGGGCGACAAGCCCATGCTGCGTCTGGCTCAGCATGCCTGGTACCGGGGCCAGCCGTGGCGGGAAACCGCACCAGCGCAGGCAGTGGGCTAGGCGGATTTTTTGCCGGAGTTTAGGCACTATTTGTGCAACCAGGGCAGATGGGACGGGCGTAAGCAGCTATAAAAAAGAGAGTTTTGCGCAAAACGGCCCGCACACTTTGCAGCAGGCGGGCCTGAGGATTTTCAAGTCCAATGACGCAAAAATCAGTCTTGCAGCTCGGCCAGGGCCATTTCTACGTCCAGCCGCTCCATGGCGTCCAGCGCCTTGCAGGCGGCCGCCCGTTCGTAAAGCTGGGTGGCTTCTTTCATCCGTTTGTCGCCCTCCAGCATGACCATGCCATTGGCGTACTCGGTCATGGCAATGGCGGAGCCGGGGTTGAGTTTCAGCCCTTCCTTGTAGAGCGCCAGGCCCAGATCTTTCTTGGCACCGTAAGTCATGCCGCCAATCAGTGAGCCGACCTTGTCAATCACCTCGGCATGAAAGGAGGCCAGCGCGATGTGGGCATCGGCATGCTTGGGCGACAGCTTGATGGCTTGCTCCAGTGCATTTTTGACCTTGCTGCCCAGGCCCTGCGCCAGCGCCTTGGCCACGCTGATACCCTGGCCATAGCGGCCCAGGGCATAAGCCTGCCAGTACCAGGCGTTGGCGTTGGCGGGATCGGCAGCTTGCTGCGCCTCGGCGCGCGCGGCGACTTCCAGGAACAACTCCAGCCGGGTCTTTTCCTTGGTCTCCAGATAGCTGGCGTAAATGCAGGTGGCCTTGTTGGCCACCGTGATGCCGTCGCCACCGGCCTTCAGGCCGGCCTCCGTGGCCTGCTGGAACTCGCCGTTATGAAACAGCAGCCAGGCCTGCAGCACGGCGGCGTTTTTGGGCAGAGCTTCACAGTCGCCCTGATGCAGGCGGGCCCAGTTCTTTTTCAGGCTGGCCGCGTCAAATTCATAGTCGCCGGCATGGGGGAAGGCTGTCCATTTGGCCATTGTTTGTCTCCTTGATGCAATTGTAGGTATTGGCGGCGGGTCAGGGGTGGTTGGATGGGCTGCTGTAGGCGGCTACCAGGGCTTGCAAGTGCGTGCGCTGGCCGGGCGCCAGATAGGGCGTGAGCAGATTCAGCGTGTGGTGCGCGCCACGCAGCAGCGCGGACTGGGCGTTGGCCGGCTCCAGCGCGTTGCGCGGGTCACGCACATATTCAAAGCTCAGCCAGTAGGTGAGCACCACCACCATGCCGGTGGCCGTGGCCTCGACTTCACGTGAATCTACCGTCACGGCACCGGCGCGGCTCATGCCGTCGAGCAGGGCTTTGACGGCCCGGGTCTTGTTTTTGAGCACCCACTGAAAATGAGTTTCTAGCCGGCGGTTTTTGCTCAGCAAGTCATTCAGATCACGGTACAAAAAGCGGTATTGCCAGATCAGCTCAAACAGCGTATGCATGAAAAACCAGGCGTCTTCGACATTGCGCACGCCGTCGCTGGCGTTGAGCAGTTCGCTCAGGGATTTTTCGTAACGATCAAACAAGGCATTGATCAGCTCGTCCTTGGCGGGGTAGTGGTAGTAGAGGTTGCCCGGACTGATGCCGAGTTCGGCGGAGATCAGCGTGGTCGAGACATTGGGCTCGCCAAAGCGGTTGAACAAGTCCAGCGTGACTTCCAGAATGCGCTCAGCGGTGCGGCGTGGCGCTTTTTTCGCCATAGGGTGCTCTTCCTCGTTGTATTCTCTACTCTAACCCAGCACCTGTGGGCACGGCATTAGGGACTTTCATAGCCAGGCTGGGGTGCAGGCGTAAAAAAAAGGGACTGGCCGTCCCTTTTCATTTATGAGCCAGTGAGCCGCTGCGGCTCACTCGAGTATCAAGCCGCCTTGCGGATGGCGGAGCGCTTGGCCGCCGCGGGTTTTTCTGCCGGGCTGGCCACTGGATTGCCGCTGGTATTGGCGACCGGACTGGTGTTTTTTGGGGGCGTGCGTTTGGCTGCAGGCTTGGTGATTTTTCTAGCGACGGGCTTTGCTGCCGGCTTGGTCTCTGGCTTGGCCGGGGCGCTCTTGCCGTTCACCTTATGGAGATTTTTTTCGAGTTGATCGACGCGCGCGATCAGGGCGTCCAGCTCTTTGGCCGACGGCACACCCAGCTTGTTCAACGCCTTGGCAACCCGGTCTTCGAAGATGTTCTCCAGCTTGTCCCACTGGTTACCCGCCTTGGACTGGATGTCGGTGGCCATGGTGCTCATCTTGCTGGTGGCTTCGGAGATTTTCTCTTCGGCCACTGCCTGGGTTTTGCGCTGGATCGACAGGCCTTCCTTGACCAGGGTTTCAAACACCTTGCTGCCTTCTTCCTGCGCCTTGGAGAAGGCGCCCAGGCCTGCCAGCCAGATTTGCTGGGCTGATTCCTTGACCGCGCTTGACAGTTGCGGGCCGGATTTTTTGTCGGCACTCATTTTTTGCAGTTTCTTGACCATGGGGGACTCCAGACAGGCTAGGGTTGTGGAAGGTTGCGCCAGCAGTATGCCGCACGTAGCGAAAAATATATGCGCTGGGCCTGCCAGCGTTTAGATGTCGGCTCCTAGTGCGTTAGGCACGGCGCTCTAGGGAGAGACCGCTGCGGCGCGCCTGAGCGCGGGTTTTCGCTAAAGGGTGTGAACGCTGCTTTGAGCAAGAATGCCTTCTTTGACTGTCAGTCAAGCGGAGATGCCCAATGCACTATTTCGTCACCGGAGCCACGGGCTTCATCGGTAAACGCCTGGTAAAAAAGCTGCTGGAACGAAAGGGTACGACAGTTCATTTTCTGATCCGCGAGGAAAGCGCCGGCAAGGTGGCCGCGCTGCGGGCGTACTGGGGCGTCAGCGCAGCCAGAGCCCAGCCGGTGCATGGCGATCTGACGCGCAAAAAGCTCGGAGTCAGCGCGGAAGACGTCAAAAAACTCAAGGGTGCGATCACCCACTTTTATCATCTGGCGGCGGTCTATGACCTGGACGCCGACGAGGCAAGCCAGATCGCCGTCAATGTTGACGGGACCCGCAATACGGTGGAGTTTGCCAAGGCGATTGAGGCCGGGCACTTTCATCATGTCAGCTCGATTGCTGCGGCCGGCCTTTACGAAGGCGTGTTTCGCGAAGACATGTTTGACGAGGCGGAAAACTACGAACACCCGTATTTCATGACCAAGCACGAGAGCGAAAAAATCGTGCGCAAGGAATGCAAAGTGCCCTGGACCGTGTTCAGGCCCGCCATGGTGGTGGGCCACAGCGAAACCGGCGAGATGGACAAGATCGATGGGCCCTACTATTTCTTCAAGCTGATCCAGCGTATGCGGCAGCTGCTGCCGCCCTGGATGCCGATGGTCGGACTAGAAGGCGGACGGATCAACATCGTGCCGGTCGATTTCGTGGTCGACGCGCTCGACCACATCAGTCACCGCCAGAGCGCCAGCGGCAAGTGCTACCACCTGGTCGACCCTATGGGCTACCGTGTCGGCGATGTGCTGGACATCCTCAGCAGGGCGGCCCACGCCCCTCGCATGAATTTATTTGTCAATGCGGCCCTGCTCGGCTTTATCCCCAAGGCCGTCAAAAAAGGTCTGATGGCGCTGAGTCCCGTGCGACGCGTGCGCAATGCCGTCATGCAAGACCTGGGCCTGCCCGAGGACATGCTTACCTTCGTGAACTATCCCACCCGCTTCGACTGCCGCGACACGCTGGCCGCACTCAAGGGCAGTGGTATAGCTTGTCCTAACTTGAAAGACTACGCCTGGCGCTTGTGGGATTACTGGGAGCGTCACCTTGATCCCGACTTGCACATAGACCGCTCCTTGCGCGGCACGGTGGCCGGCAAGGTGGTGCTGATTACCGGCGGTTCCTCGGGCATAGGTCTGGCGGCGGCGCACAAGTTTGCCGAGGCCGGCGCTATCACCCTCATCTGTGGCCGCGACCAGGACAAGCTTGACGAAGCTTGCAAGGAGGCCAGGGCAAAGGGGTATTCCTTCGTCGCTTATTCCGTCGATATTGCCGATATGGCCGATTGCGACCGTTTCCTGAAGGAATTAAGGGCCAGTCATGGCGGTGTCGATTTTCTGATCAATAACGCCGGGCGTTCGATTCGCCGCGCCATCGAGGCCAGCTACGATCGCTTTCACGACTATGAGCGCACCATGCAGCTCAATTATTTTGGCTGCCTGCGCGTGACCATGGGCTTGCTGCCAGGCATGGCGGTCAAGCGTAAAGGCCATGTGGTCAATATCAGCTCGATTGGCGTTCTAACCAATGCGCCGCGTTTCTCGGCTTATGTGGCCAGCAAGGCGGCGCTTGATGCCTGGACGCGTTGCGCCTCCAGCGAATTTGCCGATGTCGGCATTGGTTTCACCACCATCAATATGCCACTGGTGCGTACGCCCATGATTGCGCCCACCAATCTGTATAACAACGTGCCAACACTTTCGCCAGAAGAGGCCGCAGATTTGATTGCGCAGGCCTGTATTTTTAAACCGGTGCGTATTGCCACCCGTCTGGGTATTACCGGTCAGGTCATGCACGCGCTGGTGCCGCGTATTGCACAGATCGCCATGAATACCAGTTTTCGCATGTTCCCCGACTCATCGGCAGCCAAGGGCGATAAAGGAGCCAAGTCTCAGTTGTCTCCCGAAGCCGTTGCCATGCAGCAGATGATGCGGGGGATTCATTTCTAGCTGCAGGGCAGCGTGGCCGACTCAGCGCATGAGCCAGCCGTTGATTTCGTCAATCACTTCGGTTTTGTGGCCACCAGCAAGTGCCTGCAGCCGAACCCGTGAAATCAGATAAACAAAGCGGGCCTGTGCCAGGTCGCGCTGGGCCGAAACCTTTTGCTGTTCGGCATTGAGCGTGTCTATCAGGGTGCGGCTGCCCGCCTCGAAGGCTCGGCGATTCGACATCGCCACTTGCTCCGTGGAGCGCACTGCCTGTTCAAGGGCCTGGACCTTCAACACGCCTTCGGTCACGCCGCGGAACTCGTGGTGCACGCGCACGCCGAGGTCTCGGCGCAAGGCCTCCAGCGCCTCTTCGGCGCGCTCCTTGTCTGCCAGTGCTTGGCGCACGGCCGAGTTCACATTACCACCGGAGAAGATGGGAATATTGAGCTGCAGGCCGATGGACCGGTTGGTGTAGCGATTGTTGACGCTGGTCACCGTGTCGCTTTCGTTGCGCGACCATTGGGCGATGGCGTCCAGTGTGGGGTAGTGGCCGGCTTGGGCTTTTTCCACTTCGTAATGGGCCACTTCTACCTGGGCCTTCAGTGAGCGGATTTCCGGGCTGTTGGCTTCGGCGCGCTCGGCCCAGTCTTCAATCCGGTTGGGTAATGGCGGCACCAGTTCCATTTTGTCCGCGTTCAGTGACGCCAGCGTGTCAATGGGGCGGTTGATCAGTGTTTGGAGCTGCCTACGGGTGAAGTCAACGTTCTGGCGTGCCTCCAGTTCTTGAGCCACATTGAGGTCCAGAGCCGCTTGCGCCTCGTCGATGTCGGTGCGGGTTCCAGCCCCTGCTGCAAAACGTTTTTTGGCTGCGTCGAATTGGCTGGAATAGGCGGCTTTCTGCGCCACGACCAGCGCAAGCTGTTCTGCGGTCAGCAAAGCCTCGAAGTAGGCCCCGCTCACACGCACTGCCACATTTTGCAGTTCCCGTTCCAGGACTGCGTTGGCGTCGTCCACCTGCGCCTGCGCCTGCCGGTAGTCGGCCATCTGGTACTTGCGGAAAAGGGGTTGCCTCAGCGTCAGCGCTTCGCTGCTGCTATTGTAGTTTGTGTTGGTGGTAACCGACTGGCCAAGGAAGTTTGGCGTTGTGCTTTCAAGTGAGTTGCGGTTGCGCGATGCGCTGGCCGACAAATTGGGCAGCAACTGGGAGCGTGCCTGTGGCAGGCGCTCGCGTTTGGCTGCGGTGGCCGCCCGCGTGGCGCGGATGGTGGCATCTTGTTCCATGGCGGCCTGATAAGCTTGCGACAGGTCTAGGGCCCAAGCAGGCGCACAAAGGGGGGCGCAGGCCAGCGCTACAAGCAGTGCGAGCATTCGGGTGTTCATGGGGAGGGGGGCGTTTGTCGAGGGAGTCGTTTTCACCGGATTATTCCTCGTTCATCGAAGCCGCAATACGCTTGGTCAACGGATGCATCAAGTAGGTTAACAGCGAGCGTTCGCCGGTTCTGAAGACCACTTCAACGGGCATGCCGGGCTGCATCTGGCGCTTGCCAAGTTTTTTTAGGCCCTCAGGCGTCACGCCAACGCGCGCCAGGTAATACCCTGCGCCGTTCTGCGGGTCGGTCAGCAAGTCCCCCGAGACAGAAACCAGTTTGCCTTGCACCACAAGTTGCGGAGAATGCGCAAAAGACGAGAAGCGCACATCCACCGGCATGCCGGCATGCACGCGGTCAATCAGGTGGGGCAGTACGCGCGTCTCAAGCAGCAGCGATTCATTGGCAGGCACCACGTCCAGTACCTTTTGCCCGGGGCCGATCACGCCGCCAACGCTTTGCGCGGCGAGTGCAACCACCTGGCCCGCCGCCGGGGACCTAATTTCGGTGCGCGCCAGGTCATCTTGCAGCGCAATGAATTTTCCGGCATCGCTCAACACCTCTCGCGTCACGTCGGCCAGCTGTGTTTCCACTTCCTTGCGGTATTCCTGCTGGCGTGAGATGGCGCGCTGGCGTAGTTCGGCCATGCTGCTTCTGGATCGCATCGTATTGCCCTGAAGCTCTGCAATGGCCGTGCTTGACTCGGAAATCTGGCGTTCCAGCTCCAGCTGGCGGTTGCGCGGAGCGTAACCTTCCTTTACCAGTCCACGGGTATGGGTGAGTTCTTCATTGAGCAGTGAAAGCTGGTTGCGACGGCTGACCATCATGCCTTCGTAGGCCAGCGACAGGCCTTGCTGGCCCTGGATGCTTTCCTGAATGGATTGCAAGTCGGCTTGTAAACCGGCCTTGCGCGACCTGAGTAATTGTTCCTGGTTCATCATCTGCTGCTTGATCAGCGGATCACCGGCAGCCGTCACCAGATCCGGGTGATAGGTGATGGTATTTTGTCCCGCTTGCTCGGCCATCAGGCGGCCCTGCATGGCGCGCAGGCCCAGGTAACGCTGGCGTATAGCCTCAAAGTTCGCTTTGGCGGCGGCATCGTCAAGCTTGATCAGCAACTGGCCTTCCTTGACCTGATCGCCCTCGCCCACCAGCACCTCTTTGATGATGCCGCCTGTCAGGTGCTGGACCGACTTGCGCTTGGTGTCAATTGCCACATGCCCCTGGCTGGGCACGCCCTCGTCCAAGGGGGCCAGCGCAGCCCACAGCAGGAAGCCGCCAAAGCCGATTCCCAGGGCCCACAGGCCGATGCGCCCGGCATGACCCAGGTCGGAGGAGGGCCCGGGGCCAGCTCCAGGTTTTTCCGTGAGGGAGGGCGCGGCGGGAGTGGTCAGACGTTTCAAAAAATCGGGTGTTGCCATGGCGGACTTTGCTGAAAAAAGAAGAATAAAAAAATGGCAATACCAGCCTCAGGCGGGCAAGGCTGATTCAATCGTTGGTTCGGGTGGCATGGGTGCCGTGGACGCGGGGGGCGGGCTGGCTGGTCGCAGTGACGCCAGTACCGCCTCTTTCGGCCCGTCAGCAAAGATTTCCCCATCGCGCAAAATCATGAGCCGGTCGGCCACGGCGACGGCCCCAGGACGGTGGGTGATCAGGAAGACGGTTTTCCCCTTGGCTTTCAACTCGAGCACGGTTCGCAGCAACGCGGTTTCGCCCGCATCGTCCAGATTGGCATTGGGCTCGTCCAGCACGATCAGTGAGGGGTCGCCGTAAATCGCCCGTGCCAGACCGATGCGCTGGCGCTGCCCGCCCGACAGCAGGTTGCCGGCCTCGCCAATGGGCGTGTCATAGCCCTTGGGGAAGCGCAGGATCATCTCGTGCATGCCAGCCGAGCGTGCCGCTTCAATCACTTTGACCGAGTCGACCTCGCCCAGCCGAGCAATGTTCTCGGCAATCGAGCCTTCAAACAGCTCTACGTCCTGCGGCAGATAACCCAGATGGGGGCCCAACTCGATGCGGTTCCAGCGTTCCAGCGGCATGCCGTCCAGCAGCACCTCACCGGCCACGTCTGGCCAAATCCCGATCATGGCCCGCGCCAGCGTGGACTTGCCAGAGCCTGACGGCCCGAGCACCGCGACCACGGTGCCCGCAGGAACCACGAAGGAGATATTTTTCAGAATGGGCGTTGTGCGCCCTTCTGCGCTGGCCACGACGCCACGCAGGCCAATTTCGCCCGTGGGGGCCACACGAGTGAGGGCAGGGTCGCGCTCCGGGTATTCAAGCAGCAGCTTTTCCAGCCGTTCAAAGGCTGATCGGGTGGAGACGAAGCCCCGCCAGGTGCTCACCAACTGGTCAATCGGCGCGAGCGCACGTCCCATCAGTACGTTGGCTGCAATCATGGCGCCGGGTGACAGCTGGCCGTCAATCACCAGCAGGGCGCCCGCGCCGAGCGACAGCGATTGCTGGGTGTAGCGAATGAACTTGCTCCAGGCCGTGACGCGGTGTGTCAGGCCCAATGCAGAAGAATTCTTGTTCATCCAGACCTGATAGCGCTGGTTCCAGCGTTGTTGCAGGTTGCCGATCATGCCCATCGATTCAAGTACCTCGGCGTTGCGCAATTTGCTTTGCAGGTAGCTGGTGGTTTCGCTGCCGGCTTGGGCTGCCTCTTCCGCAGGGGCCACGGTGTGGCGGTGACCAAACCAGGCCAGCGCGGCCTGGACCACGGCAAACACCAGGGACAGGATGCCCAGCCATGGGTGCAGGAAGAAAGTCACCGCAATATAGATGGGGGCCCACGGGGCGTCAAAGAGCGCAAAAATGCCACGGCCCGTGAGGAATTGCCGGATTTGAATCAGGTCCCCAAAAGCCCGCGACGGTGTAGAGGACGATTGACTCAGGTAGGCTTCAAAACTGGCGTTGAAGACGCGGGTGCTGAGTTGTTCATCAAAGCGCATGCCCGCCCTGACAAGTACGCGCGAGCGCAGCCATTCGGAACAGGCCATCACGCCAAACAGGAACAGCGTGATCAGCGAGACCGCCAGCAGCGTGAGTTCGCTCTGGCTGCTCATTACGCGGTCAAATACCTGCAGCATGTAAAGGGTTGGCGCCAGCATCAGCAGATTAGTCAAAAAGCTCAAGATGCCGACGATCAGGAACTCCTGCCGGAAAGCCCACAGGGTGGCAGTCAGTTCGCTGCGATTGAAGAAGGCGGGTTTTTTCATGGGATTTTGTCGTTATCGCGTTCCGGATTCAGGCTGCAGGCACCAAAGTGCCAGGAGGTGCAGGGCTGGCTGGCGGCGCCGCGGCAGCTTGCTCGCTTGCCTGCCTCAAGGCCGCCAGTACGTCATTGCGCGGCCCGAAAGCCTGCATCACGCCATCACGCAGCACCAGCATCTTGTCTGCGACGGCCAGCACACTGGTGCGGTGCGTCATGATGACAAACGTCGTGCCGCGCGTTTTGAGTTCCAGAATAGCGGCGGCCAGTGCCGCGTCGCCTGCCTCGTCCAGGCTGGAGTTGGGCTCATCCAGCACGACCAGCACCGGGTCGCCGTAAATCGCCCGGGCCAGCGCAACCCGCTGGCGTTGTCCCCCCGACAGCATGGCGCCCTCCCGACCGATGGGGCTCTCATAGCCTTGTGGCAGGCTCATGATGAAGTCGTGCAAGCCGACGGCGCGAGCCGCGGCCTTGACCTTGGCGGGCTCCACTTCACCGAAGCGGGCGATATTTTCAGCCAAAGTTCCTTCCAGCAATTCCACACCCTGCGGCAAGTAACCCAAATGAGGGCCCAGTTCACTTTTATCCCAGGTGAAAACGTCAGCCCCATCCAGCCGCACCTTGCCGCTCGCCGCCGGCCACAGACCGATCAGCAGTCGGGCCAGGGTCGTCTTGCCCGACGCGGAAGGGCCGACCACGGCCAGCACTTCACCTGGCGGCAGGCTGAACGCTACATTCTTGATGATGGCCACGCCGCCGTTCGGCGCGCTCGCCACAAGAGCTTCAACCTGCAGCAGGCCTCGCGGCGCCGGCAGAGGCATCGTCTCCTGTTTGGCGGGGACTGTTGCTAGCAGGCCCTCCAGTCGTTGCCATGCATCACGCACATTCACGACCGTGCGCCATTGGGTGACGATCTGCACCAGCGGTGCCAACACCTTGCCGCCCAAAAGCGAGCCAATGATCATCATGCCTGCGCCGCCATTCAACTGGTTGTGCAGCAGCAGCCACGCACCCAGCCCCAGCAGCAGCGAACCCATGGTGGTCTGCAGAAACTTGGTGAGGGCCTGGTAGCCGCCCGCACGGTCTGAGGCGATGGCCTGCAGGCCCAGAAATTCACGTTGCTTGTCCATCCAGCGGCGGTGAATATCGCGCAGCATGCCCATGGACTCGATAACCTGCGCATTGCGCAACGAGCCGTCCGCGTACTGTTGCGCGGCAATGGCGGAGCGGTTGGCGGCCACAAGGGGCGGTTGCGTGTTCCGTTCATTCAGCCAGCCGATAAAGACCTGCAGCATTGAGCCCACAATCGCGGACCAGCCCAGCACCGGGCTGATGGCGAACACCAGCGCCAGAAACACAAGGGATACCGGGGCTTCCATCAGCGCCAGCAGTGGCGGCGAGCCCAGAAAATCTCGCAGGGTTCGAAAATCGTTCAAAGGTTGCAAGCTTCCACCGGGAATCCTTTTGAGATTGGCCTCGAAAATAGCGCTAAAGACCCGGTTGCGCATCTGCTCGTCCAGCTTTAGGCCGGCTTCGTGCATGATTTCCGCGCGTGCCCATTCCAGCACTTCCATCAGCATGTAGGCGCCCAGCACCACCAGCGTCAGCATGACCAGGGTGAGATGGCTACGGCTGTTCACCACCCGGTCATATACCTCCAACATGTAGCCGCTCGGTGCGAGGCCCAGCAGGCTGGAAAATATACTGAACCAGGCGGCCCGCACAAAATAAGGCCGCAGCGACATCACCGCCTGACGCAGTTCGGAAGGCGGTTTTAGGGTACTCATGTGGTTTCCTCAATCATCACGTATTCGGGAATTTCGCCCGGATCTTGCTCTTTGTTGGCGGGGATTTCATCGCCCTGCGTGGGCGTTAAAAACAGGAATGACAGCTCAAAGCTGTCCGTGGCCGTTCGGGATAAAACAATTTCCCGCAATTTCTTTTCATGGAAGCTGGCTTCGTCTTCAGGCCGCAAAGCCAGGTGAAAGCGTATGCGGCCATCGAGCGTGTACATGGACAGCTGCCCGTCCTTCACGCTGAGGGTGTGACGGTCGAAATAAACCGGGCAGGTGTCAGCAAAGCGTAGCAGTGGCAGTGGCTTGTTGCCCAGCCGGTTAAGGTTGAAGGGGCTGTTTGGGTGCTGGTAGACCAGACGGCTGGAGCGGGATACCGAATAGATGGCGTTGCAGACCATTTGGGAGCCCATGGCCGGGAACTGCTCCCGCAACTGCTTGTAAGCCAGATGATGAAGTGTGACGCGGTTCCAGCAACGCGATTGCTGAACCAGGGGAGACAGTGCGTTGCAGACCTGCGCAAACGCCTGCTGGAGCGCGCGCAGGCTCGCGAGTTGCTCCGGCGAACCGTTCAAGGGAATGCGCAATATGGAATTCATATAGGAATGTATTATAGGTTTCCTATATGAATTTTTGAGGCGTCCATCGATGAGGGGAAAAATTTAAATCCGTTACACTGCCTCCTTGGCTGTTAGCCGCAGATGCGGTACGCCGGCGTTAGCAGGGTCTGTTGTGAACAGCTTCACCTGCCAATCTGAAGTAACCTAAAAAGCATGAATTTGGACCACCCGCAAGAGCTGTCGTGCGATTTGCATGCTCCTCATTTACCTCCCAAAGTTTCCGTTCTGATTCGAACCATGGGGCGGCCCAGCTTGGTGAATGCGGTGAAGTCTGTACGGAATCAGCTATTCGGGGATTGGGAGTTGCTTGTCGTCAATGCGAGCGGTAAACCATTGTTGCCGTTGGCGGAAAAAGATGCCAGCACGGTAACCCGCCTGATTGAGTCCAATTCTCCTCTTGGAAGAGCCGCCGCAGCGAACATGCTGCTTGATGCGGCGACAGGAAAATTTGCCATTTTCCTGGACGATGATGACTGGTTATTGGAGGATCATCTGTCCAAGCTAGTTCAACTCCTGGAGTCTGATGAGAGCTTGGGTGCTGCATACAGCGATGTTGAGTGCGTGACTGCCGACGATACTGCTTCTCAAAAGAGGGTCCACCTGTTCGAGAGCGACTTTGACGCGGCTACCCTGCAACTTCAAAACTACCTTCCTATTCATGCGGTTATGTTTCGGATGGATTGTGTCCGCATGGCCCCGGCAAGCTTGTTCGAGCCTGCACTCCAGCTTTTTGAAGACTGGGATTTTTGGCTTCAGTTGGCAGCGAAAAAACCATTTCGGCGGGTACCTGGCATATCAGCCATCTATGCATTGAACTCCGACGAGGGGTCGGGCCACTCAGAAGTAGCGAACATGCTGCGCCAGACAATGCTGTCAGTGCTCGCCTCACGTCAGATGCAGCGTTGGCAGGCTAGCGATGTGGTGGGGCTCATGCTGAATGCCGTGCGGAATACGAACCAGTTGAATCATGAAAAGCAGAAGGCGACACTGGCGCAGCAGGATGCGGAGCGGCTGGAGCTGCGATTGATGGAAATAGGGCGAAACTTTGACGCCTTGCAGGAGTATTCGGGGTCACAGCAGGCCGAGCTCAACAAGCTCAGCGAGCTTCGCCTGCTGCACCTCAGGCAACTCGAAGAGATCTATCAGTCCCGCTCGTGGCATGTAACAAAGCCACTTCGCGCATTTGGCCGCTTTTTGAACCAGTTCCCCGAGCGCCTCCCGATGCGCTTCGCTCGTAACGTCTACCACGCTGTCGCTGGCGAAGTGGCGCGAAATGGGGTCATGGGATTTGCGCGTCGGCTGCCCTACTATCTGAGGCATCATCGAACCTATTTGGCTCTGCTGCGAAGCCGGGCACCGGCCAGAAATGGCAACGTATTTGCAGCTTCACCTCCCGAGTTGCGCGATATTCGACTGCATCCCGATCTGACTGGGGGCGGGCCTACCATCGACGTGAAAGTGTCCGTGATTATTCCTACGCTGAACGCGGGCCCTGAATTCGCATGGATGCTGCGCAAACTGCGCGCCCAGCGGGCTGTGCGTGAAATTGAAATCGTTGTCGTTGATTCAGGCTCACGCGACACGACGGTTCCAGTTGCCCGTAATGCCGGGGCGAAAGTCATCGAAATTCCTCCTGAGGAGTTTTCTCACAGCCACGCCCGCAACCTCGGCGCAGATCACGCGACGGGTGACTATGTGCTTTTCATGGTGCAGGATGCCTACCCCATAGGAAACCACTGGCTATACGGCATGTTGCGTTATCTTCTCGATCATGCCGACCAAGGCCTCGCCGCCGCCTCTTGCGCAGAATACAGTCGCAGCGACAGCGACATGATGTACGACTCGATGATCAACACCCATTACCGGTTTTTGGGCTGCCTCGAGTACGACCGTATTGGTGAGTACAGCGGAGATGACCACATGTCCCTGCGATCTCAGGGGCAACTCAGTGACGTTTCTTGTTTGATTTCTCGCGAATGCTTTCAGCAGTTTCGTTATCGCGGCAACTATGCAGAAGATCTCGACCTCGGCATACGTCTCATCAAGAGCGGCAAGCGGGTGGCGATGCTGGCATCCGTGAAAGTGATCCATTCGCATAATCGGCCAGCGTACTATTACTTGAAGCGCTCATTTGTCGATGTCGTGTTCCTTGTGGGCCTATTCGATGACTTTGCCGTTCCGTATTGCGAATCTTTGCCAGGGTTACTGGCGGGTATCGAATCCACCGCCGCTCATGTCTCTCAATGGCTCGGTCAAATCGAAACGAGTTCTTCGCAGCTTACGCTGACTGCCCAGCTTGACGGCTGGATTAACGAGTCGCGCAAAACCTTCTCGCTTGTAGGTCAAAGAGGCGCTTCCATGCTGGGCGACGACAGGCTGGATGCTTTTATTTCGACCATGTCTGAGCGCTATCTTGGCGCGGCGACAGGTGTTATGGATGCCACGGCGCGCAACGAAGCCCGTCGCTTCAGCGACAGTTTCTTGGCAAGGCTGGATCATTTCAAGAGTTTTGCCGCGGACGTGTATGGTGAGCAGGATGCCGTGCTGCGTCACGAACTAAGCGATATGGTACGGAAAACTTTCGCAGCCGCCGCCGGCTCAGCGCTGGCCTTCTATTGCTTGAACCATAAGCAGTCCGAAGACGTAGCGCATGCCACTGTCGAACTGATACATAGTGAACTGGCGGCGGGTGTTTGATGCGAATCTTGATTATTGTTCACCAATTTTTCCCTGAATTTGCGGGCGGAACCGAACGCGTTGCATTGAATCTCGCGCGAATGGCGCAGCGTGCGGGTCACTATGTTCGAGTACTCGCGAGTACCGTGGATCCTGAACGTTGTGGCGGCAAGGCTTTCGCTGCGTCTGCTTTAAATGAGCTTGAATCTGTTTATCAAGGCGTTCCCGTCACCTTTATTCCCAGGGCGATGCTGCCCGCATCGGCCGATATAAGTCTGGACGAAGACGAGGACATCGTAGGGAGTCTCGCTGCCTGGATGCGTCAGGAACGCTTCGAAGTCGCGCATGTGATGCACACCATGCGCATGGGCAGTGCGATACTGGCAGCGCAGCGCATCGGACTGCCCTATGTGCTGACGCTAACCGATTTTTTTCTGCCCTGTGCCCGAATCAATTTAATCAATTTAAAGAACCAGTTGTGCCTGGGGCCAGACAATGGACGTCGCTGTTCAAAAGATTGCGCAACGGCACCCTGGACGGCCGAAAGCTACATCGGCCGGTTTGACCAGGCACGTTCTGTGTTACAGGCCGCCGGTGCCCGAATTGCCCCCTCGGAATATGTAGCAGCACGTTACCACGACGCCTTTGAGGGGATTGAGGTACAGACTATTCCGCATGGGGTTGATCTCTTGGCTTTGAGTCTTGCTGCCAACCATGCAACGCCGCCTGCCAGCCCCAAAGCGCATCTTCAGATCGTATATATCGGTTCGATTGTTCCACAGAAGGGCCTTGACGTACTGCTTCGTGCTCTGGCGCTTTTGCCGGACGCAGTGGTCCGGCTCAAGGTAATTGGAGGCGCTTACGGAAATTCTGCTTATCACAGTGAAGTGAGATCTCTGGCCGACTCGGATGCGAGGATCGAGTTTTCCGGATCGCTTGAGGCGTCCGAGGTATTCAAGGCGCTAGGGGATGCTGACTTGCTGTGCCTGCCCTCCAAGGTGCCTGAAACTTTTTCACTAGTGCTGCATGAAAGCGCCGCCGCAGGTGTCCCTGCGCTAGTGTCCGATCTCGGCGCGCCTGCCCAGCAGGTTGCTGCTCATCAATGCGGAGGTGTCGTTGCAGCGGGTGATCCAGAGGCATGGGCTCGCGCCATCGGCGACCTGATCAATTCGCCCGGCATCTTGCAGTCGTGGAGGGAGAATCTTTTCTTGCCGTTGCGTATCGAAGAGGAGGCTTTCTTCTACGAATCCATCTATCAGCGTGTGCGCAGGCAGCACATCCAGTCAACATGAGCGTAAAGGTCGCTGTTGTCATCGTCAACTGGAACGGCAAGGCACACCTGCGGGATTGCCTGGTCTCGCTCAGCCGGCAAACTCATGCTGACTTTCAGGCGCTTGTGGTGGACAACGCCAGTTCCGACGGTTCGCAGCAAATCGTCCACGAAATGAATGACGATCGCTTTTCGCTTCTGCAGCTCGATGAAAACACCGGGTTTGCCAAGGCCAACAATTTAGGCGTGAGCCATGGGGGGGGCTGCAAATGGGTAGCATTGCTAAATCCCGATGCTTTCCCAGAGCCCTGTTGGCTTGAAACCTTGCTGGCTACAGCGAACGAGAACGCCAGCTTCGCGGCCTTCGGTGGACATTTGATAAGCGCTCATGATCATCTGCTCAGTGATGGCACGGGCGATGCCTACAATTTCAGCGGCCGGGCTTATCGCCGAGACCATGGCAGCCCGGTTGAACTATCCCACAGGGAGCGGGAGGAGGTATTTTCGCCGTGCGCCGCCGCCGCGCTCTACCGCCGGGATGCCTGGGACGCGGTTGGCGGATTTGACGAAGACTTTTTTTGCTACATGGAGGACGTCGACCTCGTATTCCGGATGCGTCTGCAGGGCTATCGTTCCATGTACATCCCCCGCGCCGTCTGTTACCACGTCGGGTCCGCCATGTCTGGCCGGCACAGCGCTTTTTCCAGCTACCATGGCCAGCGTAATCTGGTGTGGGTGTATGTGAAGAATATGCCGTCCTGGCTATTTTGGTTGCTGCTGCCGGCGCACATTGGCTTTAACATGCTGGCCGTTGCGCGATTCGCACTACGTGGGCAACTCGGTATTGTGCTGCGCGCCAAGCGTGATGCACTGAGCGCGTTGCCGCAGGTCTGGCAAAAGCGTCGCCGCATTCAGGCTCAGCGTACAGTCTCCCCCGCAAAGATATGGACCGCCCTTGACAAGAGTCTATGGCCGAAGCACTAATTTGCCTTTCATTTTGATGAATACATCCCCTATTACTCCCACCTTTCCTGTTTCGGGCGGCTTAGCCATTGAAGCAATTGGGCTAGGAAAAGCCTACCCAACAATGGCCAGTCCGACACAGCGCTTGCGTTCTGCGCTTTATCGCGAAAAGGTGCAACCCAACGACGCTTTCTGGGCGTTGCGCGATTTGTCATTGGAGATTCCGCGGGGTGAAGTCCTGGGTGTCATCGGGCGTAATGGCGCTGGCAAGTCGACGTTGCTGCAACTGCTTTGCGGCACTGTCAGTCCGAGCACAGGTACGGTCCGTGTAAATGGGCGAATCGCAGCCTTGCTGGAGCTTGGCGCTGGATTTAATCCAGACTTCTCTGGCCGCGATAACATACTGCTTAATGGCCCCTTGCTAGGCATTAGTCGTGAGCAATTACTCGAACGACTTGACGCGATTATCGAATTTTCCGGGATTGGTCACTTTATTGATCACCCGGTCAAGACATACTCCAGTGGCATGTTTGTGCGCTTGGCCTTCTCGTTGGCCACCAGCGTGGATCCCGATATTCTTATTATTGATGAAGCCCTGTCCGTGGGGGATGGAGAGTTTTCACGCAAGTCGTTCGACCGTATTTTTGCGATGAAGGAGCGCGGAACCACCATATTGTTTTGCTCGCACTCCCTGTATCAGGTCGAAGCCTTCTGCAGTCGCGTCATGTGGCTTAACGAAGGAGCACTGCAAGCGATTGGCGAGCCCCATGAAGTGGTGCGTAAATACGATCTGTTTTTGGCCGGGAAGGGTGCCATTCCCCCCTCTGGGGTTGGCGCCGATAGCAGTCCGACGAGTACTCCCGCGGGACAAGAGACTCTTGGCAGCACCCCCGGCTATGCGCGTATCAGCCAGGCGCGCGTCGGGTGTGATGGCGCTTGGGGCAAGAGCCTGCATATTCGTCCCGGCGAGTCCAGTCTGAGCGTCGTCATTGAGTTCGAATCCGACCCGGCGCTGCCGCCGCCCACCGCAGGAGTCACCATTGACTTGCCCAATAGCATGGCGCTGACCTGTTCGATCGCCCGCACCGACGGCTTGGTGCTTGAGCGCGACGAACAAGGGCGGGGCGTTGCAACCATCGAGTTTCCACGCATTCCCTTGCGCAAGGGAAAGTACCATGTTGGCGTTTACCTTGGCAGCGAAAACGCCGTCCATATATACGACAACGCCCTGTCCATTGCCACACTGACGGTAAATGACATACTGCCGGAGCCCGGCTTGGTGACCCTGCCGCACCACTGGCACAGCCTGTCTGGACACTACGGCGACAAGTGATGGCATCCTCGCTCCCAAGCCAGGTGGATGCTTTGCCTGCAGGCCACTCAGAGCGCTGGTCGGTTCATGGTGCCACGGCGGAAAATGACGAAGAACTGCTGCAGTTGTTCGAAAAAGTCTTCGGTCATGTCATGTCGGCATCTCAGTGGCGATGGAAATACGCCGACGCTCCCACGCGCGGCATGATGTTGCGGCGGGACGGCACCGCTGTGGCATTTTTTGGGGGTATGCCGCGGACGATACAAGGGCCATCCGGGACGCACATAGTGGTGCAAAACGGTGATGTCATGGTTTTGCCCAGTGAGCGTGGCGTCTTCAGCCGCAGAGGGGCTTTGTACCATGTGGCTGCCGCATTTTTCAGCCAATTGGTGGGCCCTTCTCTGGGCTATGAATTTGCCTTTGGGTTTCCCAGTGGCAGGCATTTCCAGCTTGGAATCAAGCTCGGTCTCTACGCACCTGCTGGTCGCATGACTGCATTGACTTGGCCGGCATTGCTGCCCTCGCAGCAACGCTGGTCAACGACAGCCACTCTGGACAAGAAAAATCTGCACCTGTTGCAACCCCTGTGGCGCGACATGCGCACGAGTTGGCCGCAATATTTCATGCCGGTGCGTGACGCTGCCCGTTGGAACTCGCGTTTTGCCTCGCACCCCGTCCATCACTACGAGCTCCTGGTGATTCGCCGCCGGTGGACCGGTCGGCCACTTTGCGCCATTGCGTTGAGAGAGCATGCTGGCCATGTCGAGTGGCTGGACTATGTGGGGTCAAGCAAGGCGACAGGCCTTGCCGTGAACGCCGCTCGTCGTTTTGCTGGCGAGCGCAACAAAAAACCTGTCATGGGTCTGTTCAGCGAGGGCATCGCGCCCTATTTTGCAATCGATGCTGCGAGTTGCATGCCTTCGGATATCTATATTCCGGTCAATGCTCGACCCGTCGAAGAGGGCAGGCCTTACATTGGTCAACTATGGTTGACGGGCGGCGACACCGATTTTCTTTAGCGCTTCAGCCATGCAGGTCCACCTTCTCCCTTTCGTCAACCATGTCCGAAGATCAACATATTCCCTACCAAGCCTCAAGCCTGCCAGTGCCTGGTGCCGTCGGCGTACTCGTGCTTGCGCCTCACCCCGACGATGAAGTGTTTGGCTGCGGAGGCTGTGCCGCGCTATATGCCCTCTCGGGGGTGCCGGTCCAGGCCTTGATCCTGACCGACGGCGGTTTGCACGGCGTTCCGCCCGCGGGCGTGGCGGTGGTCGCGGCGCGGCAGGAAGAAGCCCGTGCGGCGGCCAAGGTGCTTGGCTGCCAGCCGCCCATTTTTGGCCACTATGCCGACCGTTCCCTGTCAACGGCGGGCGGGGCGCTTGTCAATTTGATCGTGCGTCAAATGAAGGAGTGCGGCGCTGACGTACTGCTGGCACCTTCGGTTTGGGAGATTCACCCCGATCATCGGGCTGCCGCCTTGGCTGCAATTGAAGCGATTCAGCAGCTCGGCGCCGGCCACACCCTCGTACAGTACGAAGTAGGTGCGCCCTTGCTGCCGAATGTGTTGCTTGACATCACCCCCGTATGGCAGCGCAAGCAGCAGGCCATGGCCTGCTTCGGCTCACAGCTTGCTTTGCAGGCCTACGACCGCCATATTAGTGCGCTGAATGTCTTTCGCACCTATACCTTGCCAGCTGCGGTTCAAGCGGCGGAAGGCTTGCGTGTTGCGACGCAGCAGCAGGCGAAAGAAGACCCCTTTGGTCTGGTTTTTCAGGGTAACCCCCACCCCGTGCGGGAACAGTTTTTGCCGCCCGACGGGTGGTTGGCCCGCTTATTCAGACCTCATCGGCAAAAGCTGGTCTGACCCGGTCAAAAAACCAGTAAGCCAGGGTAGCAAATACCAGGCCGGCCAATGTATAAATCGCCAGAGCGCCCCAATCCGGCGCTTGCCCCTTTAGCAGCAAATGCCTTAGATTTTCAATCGGCACCGTTAGCGGGTTGAGCCAGAGAAGGGTGGGCAAATGGCCTGGTAGCGCTGTTGCGGGGTACAACACCGGAGACATGAACATCAGCATGGTTAACGCTGGTCCCATGACGTGACTGATGTCGCGGATAAACACGCCCAGACCCGATAGCAACCAGGCAGATCCGAGCAACACCGGTACGGTCGCCATGATGACCACCGGCGCCAGGAGTGCCCACCAAGTCAGGCCGGGGCCAAAGCCGGCTATGGCCAGCAGCAAAATGACCAGGCTTAGCCCCGCGTGGAACACAGCGCTTGTCAGCGCAACCCAGGCCAAAATCTCCAGCGGAAACACCACGCGCTTGACCAGGTTGGGCTGCTCCAGAACCAGTCGCGGCGCCCGATTCAGCAGGTCCGAAAAAAGGTTGAATACGACCAGCCCGGTAAAAACCTGAAGGGCAAACTCCCCCGTGCTGTCCCCGCCGCCCGGCCAGCGAGCCTTGAAAACCAGCCTGAACACAAAGGTATAGGAAAGCAGGATCAGCAGGGGAAACAGCAGGCCCCAGCCCACACCCAAAATGGAGCCCTTATAGCGTGCCAGCACGTCGCGGCGGGCCAGCTGGGTGATGAGATACTGGTGCCGCAGCGGAACCATGGCATAGCCAAGACCAGGCAGGCTTGAAAATCGAATCATTATGAGGCGCTTATCCTAGGGGTTGACTGCCTGCCGCGACATCGCGCAGGAGTTTCGGGTTGTCTATTCGCAGGTCATTACCATCGCGCTCCACCACTCCCCGACTTTGGAGGAGTTGGAAAACACGGGTGACTGTTTCGCGGCTGGCATTGATCATTATCGCAATCTCCTGGTGCGTCGGGGCATTCATCACCCGGATTTGGCCTGTGCTCGATGCCATGAACAAAAGCTCGAGCTGGGCACACACCCGCTGCAAAGGATTGGAGAGGCCCAGGATGCGTCGCTGCGCCACCTGCTCCCGCAGCCGCACGGCCAGCCGGGTGCAAACCGCCTCCGAGAGTTTGGGAGAGGCAAAAAGAATCGGTTTGATCAGATCGCGGGAAATAAAAACCACCCTTGAGCGCGCCACAGCAGTAATGAATTCGGGTTGGGGGAGGCCATCAACGATGGCCACCTCGCCAAAATAGTCACCCGGATTGATGAAGTACAGCCCCACTTCCCGGTCATCCATCGTGAAGTCCATGCCCTGCAGGCGTCCTTCGAGCAAGAAGCACAGGGACGACAGTGCACTGTCCTTCTGCAAAACCACTTCTCGCTTCGCAAAGACGCGTTCAACCGCCTGTTGCGCCAAGTGCGAAATCGTCACTTGCGGCAGGTTCGAAAGCAGCGCGAACCCCTGCAAGGCGGCAACAGGAATCGTCATGATTGAAAACGACCCAACCCATTCAGGCCCTTGGTGGCGGATCGGATTCGCGCAACGCCACCCGACATCGACGGTCGTGACGGCGCTTGTCGGGTGAGGCCCCGCAGCTGAACCCTGTTTGTCAGGGTTTTGACGTTGCTATCGAAATAATAGCTGGATGCGGCCGTGCAGCTTGGGTTTGAGTTGGTACTCTTAGAGTTTTTGGTGTTTGCCATCATAAAGGGCAAGAGATCGCGTAAGGTCGGTCTACAAGGCGCCAATAGCAGCATGTCGCCGCCTGAGCATGGCTATTGTGCAACACTTGCTCTTCATCTTTGCTCTTTGCGGCGCTGTATTGCTGGATGTGATCACGCTCACAGCCGCTTACCGGAAGTTGTGGCCAAATAAGCCAGTTGTCTCATTCCATCGTCAATTAATTCGCCCGTGTACTCACTTCGTCTGTCCGTTTTTGCTCGCTTTGCCTTGTGGTTTGCCAGCCTTGCCGTGGCGGGAAGCGTCTCGGCGCAGGCCGTCGGCGAGGTCACCCTCCATATCGGCCATGCCATGGTGGTGTCCGCCAGCGGCACCTCCGAAGCCGTACGCCGTGGAACTTCCATTCACCCCGGTGACCGCATCGAAACCTCGGAAGGGGGGCATGTGCATATCCGCTTTGTCGACGGTGCCATGGTCAGCGTGCGTCCCACCAGTCGTTTGGTGGTGGAAGATTACCAGTACAACCCGCAGCAGGTGGCCCAATCTTCTGTGCGCTTTCGCCTTGAAAAAGGTGTCACCCGCGCCATTTCCGGCGCCGCCGCCGAAGGCGCCAAAGATCGCTTTCGCCTCAATACCCCGCTGGTCGCCATCGGCGTGCGCGGTACCGATTTCGTGGTCAGAACCCAGGGCAACCAGACCATCGCGTCCGTCAATCAGGGGGCCATCATCATGGCTCCGTTTGGCGAAGGCTGTTCACCCCAGGCGTTTGGTCCCTGCGGTTCAATCACGGCAAAACTGCTGTCGGCCGACATGGGTAATATGCTGGTCGAGTTTCGAAGCACCCTGGCCCAGCCCGAACTCAAGCCCATGAATGGCGTGAAGGCGCCAGAAACAATGCTCGCCTCCGCGGAACCCCGGCCGTCTTCCGAGGCCGTAGGTCCCCGAGACGCCAGCAAGCCAGGCACGCGCACCACGGGCGATGATGCAGTGGCCGCCGCGCTGGTGCATGATGTGGTGCGTCTGGCGGGCGATGCGAGCGCGACCGCTCCTGTGGCGCCGCTCGTGCCCGCGGTACCCGAACCCGCACAGCTGGCGTGGGGGCGCTGGGCCGTAGCCAAGTCCGACGCCACCGACTTTTCCGTGGCGCGTCTTGAGGGCAGGGAAGGGCGTGTCGTCACCGTGGGAGACGATAATTTCCTCCTTTACCGCATAGAAAACGGATCGGCCGTGCTGCCTCAAGGCCTGGGTAGCGTCAGCTTTGGTTTGCAGCAGGCCTATGCCCGCTATACCGGGCCCGCTCTCGACATCCAACCCGCCACCGTGCAGGGCGGCTCCCTGTCCATCGATTTCAATTCCCGGCTGTTCAACACCGCCTTGAACCTGCGGTCGGCGGCCACCGGAAATGTCGGCCTGCAGGCATCCGGGTCGGTTCGTGACGATGGTCTGTTTGTTTCCCGCAGCGCCACCCAGGCGGTGGCGGGAGCGGTTGCGCTGGACGGCAAATCTGCCGGCTATCTCTTTGAGAAAGCCGCTGCTGGCGGCACGCTGTCCGGCATCACCCTCTGGGGCCGTTGATGAAACCGCTTGCAAGCCGCTGGTTGATGCGGCCCTGGCGCAGCCGCACGGCCGTCCTGGCCCTCGCCGCGCTGGTCTGGCTAGTCTGGCTGGCCGTTTCGCCCGGCAGCCTCAGGCAGCTCGACGAACGCAGCACCGACTTCCTCTGGCGCCTCACGGCCAGTGAAACCCCCGAGCGCCGCGTCATCTTCATTGACATTGACGACGCCAGCCTCGCTCAAGTCGGCTCCTGGCCTTGGCCGCGAGAGGTCATGGCCCAACTGACCCGCAAGCTCGACCAGCAGGGCGTAGGGCTCAAACTCTTCGATGTGGTGTTCCCTGACGGGCGCGACGGCAGCGCCGAGCTGTCCCGGGCGCTGGCCGTCCATGATGCGGAGAGCCCCTCGGTGCTGGCCCAGGTCTTTGCGCTGCGCAACGAAAGCCAGTTGCGCTCCGGCGCCTTGGCCGGCGCCGTTCCTGGTGTGGGCTGCCAGACCCCCTCCCTGCCCGCGCAGGGCTTCATTGCCAACGCCCCCGGCCTGCATCAGCGCGCCGGGCACATCACGCCGACACTCGACGCCGATGGCGCGGTGCGCCGGATTCCTGGCTTCGTGTGTTTTGACGACCATACTTACTCCAGCCTCACGCTGGCCGGTCTGGCCGCCCTCGTTCCGCCCGTCGCGTTGGATGCCCAGGCGCAACGCTTGTCAGCCCTGCTGCCAGTCGCTGGCGTCGGGCCGTGGCAACCCGCGTGGCAACTGGTGATTCCTAGCCTGCCCGGCAGCCGCATCGGCATGGACGCTCAGGGCCAGATCCGCGTTCCCTACGGCGTCTCCCGCAAGGCCATGACCGCTATCTCCGCCGCCGACGTGCTGCAAGACAAAGTGCCCGCCGGCATGCTCAAGGACGCCTGGGTCATTGTGGGCGCCTCGGCTTTCGGCCTAGCTGATGCCGTTCCCACCGCTTTGGGCGGCGCCGTCAGCGGCGCCGAAGTCCATCTGCAGCTGATGGCCGCCATGCTCGACGACGCCGTGCCCTACACGCCCATGGCCGCCGGCTGGCTGCAGTGGGGCTACGTGCTGCTGTCCATAGGGGGGCTGTTGGCGCTGGCGGCCGGGCAGCCCCTGCACGAGCGCCGCGCCGTGCTGCTGCTGCCGCTGGCCGCCGCCGCCCTGGCCGGGCTCGGCTTCGTCCTGCATGCCGCCGCCTTGCTGCAAGCCGGCTGGTTTGTCGGTTGGGCCACCGCCGCGCTGGCCATTGGTCTGGCCGGGACTGCGCTGGCCTTGGGGGAACACGCCCGCAGCCTGTTCGAAAAAGGCCGGCTCTACCGCAACCTATCCAGCTATGTGCCCAGCCCGGTGGCCGCGCAAATCGCCCTGACAGAGCCCACCGGCGACATCGAAGCCCGCCGCGGCGACGTCACCGTGCTGGCCGCCGACCTGCAAAACTTCTCGCGCTACTGCGAAGCCCGCTCTCCCGAAGACGCCGCCCGTGTGCTGCACCGGTTTTTCAGCACCGCTGAAACCATCATCCAGGCGCACGGCGGCGTGGTCGAGGAAATGGTCGGTGACAACCTGCTGGCCGTCTTCAATGGCCCGCTCGCCTGTGAAAACCATCCCCTGCAAGCCCTCGCCGCCGCCCGCGAGCTGTGGCTGCGTTGCAACGAAGAACTGCCCAACACCGCCGGCATCGGGCTCGAACCCCTCAGCGTCAGCATCGGCCTCGAAAGCGGCATGGCCCTGGTCGGCTCCTTCGGTCCGGCCCGCCGGCGCGTCCATACTGTGCTGGGCCAAACCGTCACCGTCGCCCTCCGGCTTCAGGCGCTCACCGCCGATCTGGCCTATCCCATGCTGGTCGGCCAAAGCGCTGCCGAGCGGGTGGGCCCCCTGTTCGAGCAGTCCAGCCTCGCGCTCAAGCCCCTGGGCAGCTTCCTCTTGCCCGGCTTGCAGCAGCCCTGCAAAGTCTTTACACTGCGAACCCTGCTGCAGCCGGGTAGCATTGCCGAGCAAAGCACCTTGCACTACCTTCATCAACAACAAAAAAATTCCGCCGCGTGACATTCAAGGCTTACCCACGCAGCCTGGGCAAGTGGCTGGCTGCGGGGACAGGCTTAGGCATGTGCCTGGCCTTGACAGGCTGGCCCGCGCAGGCCCAGACCCAGACTTCATCGCCCCCTGCTGAAAGCGCGCCGATTCAGCCCGCCGCGCGTCGTTCACCTTCGCCTGCCGCGTGCCCCGTCCAGCCCACTTACCCGCTGCCGGCCGACCCGGCCAGCCTGCAAGCCCGGCAGGACCAGCTCGATGCCATCGCCCCCGCATGCCTGCACAGCGCCGATTTTTATGCCTGGCGCGGCGCGCTGCTGCTGGCCCAGCACCAGCCTGAGGCGGCTGTTGAAGCGCTGGAGCGCGCACTGCTGCTAGAGCCCAACCTGCCCGGCGCCCAGCTTGACTATGCCGATGCCCTACTGGGCATGGGCGACACCGTCTCCGCAAAAGACCTGCTCGAACAACTGGCCGCCCGTCCCGATTTGCCTGCCCACTTGCGCCCGCTGCTGGCGCGCGAACTGGCCGCCGCCAGCCCCGACGCCTGGCGCACCCGCTGGGTACTGACCACCGCACTGGGCCTTGACAGCAACCTCAACAACGCCCCCGCGGCCAGCGAACTCACGCTGACGTTTCCGCAAGGCCCCGTCACGCTGTCCCTGTTGGAAAGCTCGCGCCCCCAAGGCGGCACCGCCGCCCTCAACACGGTCCAGTGGCAAGCCCTCAAGCCCCAGGGCGGGCAGCTCTGGCTGCTGCAGGCCGAGCTGCGTGCCCGCCAGACCGCCGAAGCCGCCACCCGCTACCAGCAGGCCGACGTGGCCCTCAACTGGCTGCAGGCGCCCGAGGCCCCCCGGCAATGGCTGGTGCGTGCCGGCCTGACCCACGTCGATTTTGGCGGTCAAGTCCTGTTGCAAAGCGTGCGCGCCAGCGTGCTGCGCCAATGGCAGGCACCCCAGCCGACCTTCATGAGCGCATCTTGCCGGCCCAGCGTTGGCATGGAGCTTGAAGCCCGCCGCTACCCGGTGTCGCCCGAACTCAACGGGCGCTACGGCGGTCTGGTGGGCGCCATCCACTGCAGCGCCGACTATGGCCCGCAAGGCAGCCTGCTCAGCCAGCAGCAGCTTAGCGTGCAGCTGCGCCTAGGCGGCGACCAGGCCGACAACAGTCTGCGCCCCGGCGGCAACTACCGCCGGGCGGAATTCCGCGCTACCTGGGACGGGCGGACCGGCCTCTACAAGCTCAGTGCCGATTACGGCTACACCCACCAGGCCGACAGCGCCGGCTACAGCCCACTCTTGGGCGGAAACCTGAACCGCCAGGCCGGCCGCCACAGCCTGCGTGTCGAAATCGCCCGCCCGCTGGCCCCGCAGGCGCTGAGCGGCGTCGACGGATTTGTCAGTGTCGAACTCAACCGGCAAGCCAGCAACCTGGCCGCCTTCGAAAGCCGCCAGAACGCCGTCTTTGCCGGACTGCGCTGGAGCCTTCCCTGAAAACACCGCGCAACCAGGGCTGATAAAGGGCCGGTACGGGGAGGCCCTGGCACGCGCTGCTTTGGGCCGGCTTTCACGGCGCGGGCCAGGCGCCAGCGATTTCCCTCGTTCCCGCCTTCGCGGGAATCACGCGAATCGCCGACATCTCCAGGAATAGGCGCGTGTCTAATGTCGATGCGATGGCCGTGGGGTGAGTGGGTGACTGCTGTTTTATTGATAGCTTCTTGCGTTCATGTTTAATGGGCTAGAGGTCTATTTGAGGTCTATTTGAGGTCTATTTGACCTGATTGGCTGCTTGCCCAAAACAGTAGATTGTCATTGCGCCTTTGAGCCGTAATCCATGAGCCCGAATCCTTGCAAGCGCCGCAAGAGGCATGGATCCCGGCTCAAGGCCCGGATGAAGATGGATGAGGCCGATAGCTCACCAGGTGGCTTGGCTCATGACTTACTTTTTTGGCTGATCCGCGATGCCACAGTTGCGTTTTTAAGCCTTTTGAGCCTCCAGCCCAGGAAGGACGGGCGCAGTCAGCTATTAGCCCTATAGCGACTGAGGCGTGCGCCCAGGGCCATCGCATCTAAATAAAACGACAAGTTAGCGGGCGGTTTTTACAAGGGACGGCTCAAAACCATCGTCATAGCCGCGTAGAGCCTGCCCTCGACCAGATCGGGGGAGGGGGCGGGAACCCCATTGAGGCGCGCATCTGGGTACTTGAAGCATTCTGGATACCTCCTTCGCGAGGACGGCAGTGTTTTTTAAAAGCGACGCGTGGAATGGCGGGTGCCTGAGTCGTTGCGATCAGGCATGAAAAAGACTTTCAGCCTGCCATGTCTGTCGGTAGTTTGCTTTCAAATAAAGAGAAGTTCAAAGCGGGCCGCCCTGCCAAGCGCCTGGCCGGGAAGGCCGCGGGGCAAGAGGCAGCGCCCCATCGTCGCGATTTTGCTGTAAAAAAACAACAAATTTAAACCGCCCGTCAAGGTGTGACGGGAATCACAACGGCCCGCATGGCCTGCCTTCTATACTAGCCCCCGTACTGGGTGCATTGGGTGCCTGGTCGACTTCATCACTAGTGGAGAAACTCTCAATGGCTATTACTGCACAAGAACGCACCAACATCACCAAATTGGTGGTTGCAATGTTCAACGCCGCTCCTGGCGCAACCTACCTGGCCGAACTGACCGTGGCTTATGAAGCCAACGGCCGCAGCCTGTCGAACCTGGCCAAAGACCTGGCCACCAACGCTTCTTACAAGGCGCTGAACCCCGTGTTCCAGACCGCCGCCGAGTTTGCCGCCGCTTTCCTGACCCCCCTGGGCCTGCAAAACAACACCGAAGCCAAAGATTTCATCACCGCCAAGTTCAACGCTGGCGTGAGCAAGGGCCAGATCGCCCTTGACGCCGCAACGGCCATCGATGGTTACACCGGCGGCGATGCCGCAATCGTGGCCGCCAAGGCCATCCTGGTCAACAAAACCGCCGTCGCCGAGTACTACTCCGAGATCAAGTTGGTTGCCCAGACCAACATCGGCTCGCTGCAGCAAGTCATCGCTACTGTGACGGCGGATGCTGCCTCTGTCGCAGCTGCCAACACGGCCATCGACAATGGCGCTGGCGCTGCTGCTGGCAACACCTTCACGCTCACTTCTAGTGTGGACAGCATCGTTGGTACTTCCGGCAACGACACCATCATTGCTGGTACGCAAGCTGGCCTGGCTACCCTGACTGCTGGCGACCAAATCAACGGTGGTTCTGGTACCGATACCCTGAGCATCTTTGGCAACGGAAACGCCTCGGCATTCACTAGCGCAACGGTCTCCAGCGTTGAAGTGGTCACTGCTCAGTTCGACGCAACCGGTGGTGCACTGAACGTTTCAGGCAACGCTGGCGTGACGCAAGTCAACATTGGCAACTCTGTCCTGACCAACGCTGCCGGTTCCGGCTCTGCTACCGTGACCCTGACGAAGGCTCAAGCAGCTGGCATCAACGGCACCATCCTGAACGACACGACCACCAGTCTTGCTGGTAACAACGCTGTCGTGACCTTCGCTTTCAGCGATGTGACCGGTGGTGCTGACACGGCAACCCTGAACGTCAACAACGCCAAGTTCGCCAAGAACGCACTTAACGTTCTGGGCGCAGGTAGTGGCGTGACGATCGCTGGCGTTGAAACCCTGAACATTGCTGCCACCGGCACCAATGCCCTGGGCAACTTGTTGGCAGCCGATACGACCAAGCTGGTTATTACTGGCGCTGGTTCGTTGAGCGCCACGCTGACTGGCACTTTGGCCAAGACCATCGACGGTTCTGCTGCCACTGGCAACCTGACCATCGACAACAAGGCTGCTGCCATTGCTATCCAAAGCATCAAGACCGGCTCTGGCAACGACGTTTACACCACGAAGTGGGCTGACCTGACGGCTGACGACTCTATCGACCTGGGCACGGGTACTGACTCCCTGCGCTTCAGCGATGACGCAACGTTCACCACCGCTGCTCAAAAGGCTCAGCTGACCAAGGTTGTTGGCGTTGAACAGCTGGGCACCGTTGGTGCTGTGCTGACCGTCGATGGTGACTTCGTGTCCCAAACCAGCTACTACACCGACGGTGCTGCTGGCCAGATGGTCTTGACCAACACCGCTAACAACGCTGATGTGAACTTCGGCAAGGGTGCTGAGTTGGCTAGCAGCGTTGCCATGAAGCTCGGCGCCAACACGCTGAACGTCAATCTGGCAGGCTCCGCTACGGGTGCTGCTGACCTGGGCCTTGGTCTGACTGTGACTGGCTCTGCTACTGTCAATGTCAAGTCCACCGGTACTGACGGTCAGCCTAACAACGTGCTGGCTCTTACCGCCGCTGACAACCAATCCGTGGTTGTGACTGGTTCGCAGAACCTGACCCTGACCACGTTTGCTGCTTCCAACATCACCGGCTTCAAGATTGACGGCTCTGCCTTCACCGGCAAGCTGGCGGTGACTGGTACGGCCGCATCCGACATCATCGTCGGCGGTTCTGGCAACGACATCATCAGCGGTGGTGCTGGTGCTGCTATTAGCGATACCCTGACCGGTGGCGCTGGCAATGACAAGTTCATCATCATCGCTGGTGCAACTGCTACTGCGGCCGACGTCATCACTGACTTCGTTACTGCGGCCGATACGATTGCCTTTGCCGCGACAGTTGGAACTGCTCTTACCTTCACAAAGGGTACTGCCGCGGTTGCTGACTTCGCTGCTGCTCTCCTTGCTGCGAATACTGCACTCGCAGTTTCCGCTGTTGCAGGCAGTACTGAATACGTAGCCCAACAAGTTGGTAGCGATACGTACGTGTTCTACGCTGCTGCAGCGGGCTCCGTTGCGACACAAGCTGTGAAACTGGTCGGTGTTGATCTCGCTCACATCGCAGCTGCTGACATCGTTGCTATCTAATCTCCCCCGGAGATAAACCCTTCCGTCAAACGAAGGGTTTAGGTGAAAGCCTCAAGACCCTCGACGCTTCGGCGTCGGGGGTTTTTTCTGAGGGCATTCCAAAGAGTGCCTTCAGAGAAAACGACAAGCAAAATCGCCCATGTGGCTCAGTGGTAGAGCACTCCCTTGGTAAGGGAGAGGTCGCAGGTCCGATTCCTGCCATGGGCACCACCATTCCAAAGCCGGAATTCAGCTGTGCATCGTCAGGGTGGAAATATCACCCCATGACCCCACTGCATGTCATCCATGCCAGATAGCCATGAACCTGCCCGACACCATCACCTTCCACGCTGGCTCAGCCACGGTGGCTGAAGCCCGAGACCTTGACCCGTTGGGGTTCACGCTGGATGGCGCGCACCCCGCTGCCCAGAATGTGCTTGCCCAGACGCCAGAGTACGACCTTGTGGTGAACGTGGTGGGTCTGCCGGATGCAGGGAGTGGGTCTGGCTGGGTACTGCTGCTGGGGTGATGACTTACCCGTGAAGGTGCTGGCGTTACTTCCCGTTGGATCGGCTGACCCACACCCCCACAGCCCCATTCCTCGCCTCAATAGGTTCTGCCTGTTGGGGCTTTTTTTCGTCTGTACTTACCCAAACCAAGGAGAAATGCCTATGCCGATATGTCATGACACAACGTGACAGAACACCCATTCACGACATCAAACCGTGACCCCTGCCAGCGCCCTCGGAGCAATCCTTGTGGCGCTTTTTCTTTGTCTCTTCATTTCCACCAACCCAAAGGAGCCCACATGGCCAAACACAATCTAGTACGCAACGCCGCCAAATTCACCGGACTGCACACAGAAAAAGCCGTAGTCGGTCTAGCTCGATGGGCAACGACTGACCACATGGGTACCGGGAAGATGCTCCAAGGCCTGCCTTCGGGGCTAGGGTTCGTTTCAACGCTGGGCTTCATCCTCGTGCACTTTCTGGCCTCGTTGGTCGGGATAGCTTTAGGGTGTGTGTGGCTTTTTCTGGTGTTCGCCTATGCGATACCGTTCCTGTTTTTCTGACACTTTAGCCTGACAAACCAGCCAACCATTCACCCAATACCCAACTCTCCAACTCCCATTCACAACCATCCGCCAAGCGCCCTCGGAGCAATCCCTGTGGCGCTTTTTTTCGTCTGACAACTGGATATCTCCATGCAAATCATTCGTGACCCCATAGTGGCCGCCACCATCGAAGACGTGGAACTACGTACCTGTATTGAGAAGACCATCGGTGAGCTCAACGAGGATGGTCCCTACGACCCCGACGTGTTGGGCTACTTTCTCATCGTCGAACCCGGCGACACCCTGGAAGCCATCAGCACACAACTTGGCTTTCCCATTCTGTGCAACCGCTGGACGGGTATTGCCTTCGGCCATGCTGGATTTACCCCCTCATGGGAGGTGGTGCAAGCACATGCCCACTGGTACGAAATGGTGTTTGTCATTAGCGACGACGGCTTTGGGGTCGTGGTCTTTATTCCGAAGACTGAAGGCATCAATCCCGAGCTGCTGGCGATGTGTGCCAGATATGCCAGCCCTGCAGCCCAGGAGGCACCAGAGCCTTGAAGCATGTCTCGATATTGATACCGATCCAGCTCCTTCATCACCTTCATCAACCCCGCCACCTCGGCCAGTCTTTATCGCTGGTTCAGGTGGCTTTTTTATGGCTGGCTGCAAACGACTTGAATCCCATAGCGCAATTTCAACCATCTTATTTGATAAGCCAACCAAGCCTGTCAATTCCATTTTCATTCACCACCACCACCCAAAGGACTACACCATGAACGAAGAAGCCAACAAAGACATTTCCGAAGAAGTTAGCCCAGTGCCAGCCCTGCGCATTTTGAAGATCGAAGACTGTGCCTCCCTGTCGGGCCGGTCCCACCTGACCTACCACCTTGGCTGCAACGAGGCAGGAGAAACCCATATCCGTCTGTATGGCAACACGGGCAAGGGCTTTTACAGCAAGGACTGGATTGCCATGCGCTTGATTGATGCGCTGCTGCACAAAGGCTCCGAGGACAAGCCCATTACCTCTGGCTCCATGCAGGCGCTGTTTGAAGGCAAGTCGGTCAACACGGCTGGTTTCATTCTGGCGGTGCTCAAGCATGAGGGCCTGATCCAGACCACCCCGGGCAGCCTGCGCCACTATGAACGGCTCGACCCGATGGCCTGGCAGGCAGATATCCAGGCGCTGGTCGATTCCGGGGTGTCCTTGTCAGAACTGCAATTGCCAGCAGCACCAGTGGTGGCCAAGAAGGGCAGCAAGCAGACAGGCCCGAAGGCGAAGGCCGATATGAAAGCCATAGCCAAGGCCGGTGCAGCACAAGGCACCCAGTCAGGGGCGAGCACACCAGCGGGTCCTGAATCGACGATGCCTGACGCTATGGATTCTTGATGCTGGATTTAACCGTCGTCCTGATGGTCGTTGCCGCACTGGGCCTGATGTTCTCTTCGACACGCCAGTTGGGGATTTTGAGCATGGCCGTGCTGTGCTTCTTGTATCCCGTTCCGGTCATTGCGGTGCTCCTGATTGCAGGCGGAATTGTCATCTTCAACCGATACCGATAGAAAGGAAATCAACACATTTCTGGCTCTTTGTGCCAGTAAGTCTCTATGGGCGGTGCTTCGGTGCTGCCCATTTTTTTTGCATTATTTTTGGAGCGAAATTGTGACCAACACCATCATTCACCGTCAATTGCTCACAGAGGCGCGGCGGGTCAAGCAGACCTCCACCTTGTTTGGCATTCACTTTCCGATGCAGCTGGAGCCCACGGCCTATGCCATGGCGGGTAGGTTGTCACCGGACTACAGCGGTGGCGACTGGGCGTTCTGTGCCTTGGAAAACGGCGGCTTCTACATCGCACCCCGATCAAACGCCAGCTTCAAAGTCTATGCCGACAATGGCTTTTCGGGGGCGCTGTCGGGGGATGCCTTGGGAATCACGGCTTGCCTCTATGCCTACAGCCAGTTGTCGTTTGGGGATGGCGAGTTTGCAGATATGTGTGCCCAGCAGTACCACTGGCTTCGGGACTACATGTTGGTGCACGCGGAGGCAAGGGCCATTGTGGCGGCCATCGACTAACGGAGAGGTGGGGGGAGGGGGTGGCAAGAACTGAAATTCTGAATTCCTGGCACTTTGAGGGACCAGCCGCCTCCTGCAGCTTTTCAGGTCTCCAGGGTTTCACATTGCTCAGCTGAGGCCAATGGGGGCAAGTCGGACAAAGCTCTGGAATCCTGAATTTCTGACTTCCTGGAAACCTGAAGAGGTCGCTGGCCCTCCCGCGCTGCCAACGGTTCACTTCTTCAGCCTTCGCTACACCCCTCGAACCACTGGTCCATCAAAGCAAGCCCTCCACGGGGAGGTGTCGCTGGTCTTGAGATAGAAAACACCTATTTTGGAGGCCCTACCTGGTTAGTGACCACACCAGCTTCATCCATCGGTTCCATCGCGCCAAAAATATCAGCTTGGCGTGGTCATCCTTTCCGTTTTCACCGCTTTATCTGAGGTTTACGTCTCAAGTAAACAACACAAAGAAAATAAGTTCAAGACAGATCCAAAAAGGGTCCCTTGTACTGCCGTTCTGACTTCGTTTACTGTATTTGAACGGCATAAATTAGTCTCAAAACAAGATGCACTGTTTTAAGTGCTGTAAATCAGTATTTATAAATAGTGTATGAATAGTACTTTACTTCATGAAAAATATAAGTACTTCGTAAAGGTTGTCTAAAAGCAGTAAATTTTTTTGATTGAATAATACCTGTTAAATAAATGAAGAAATTAATAGACTGTTTAAAGTGGCTTGCTTTGGTTATTTTTAGATTCAGTATTTGAGAATACAAGGTCATTTTCATTTGATTGAAACTCCTGTCCCTTGAGTATTAACTTTGCAACGCCTAGACTTCATTTCTGTGAGGTTTGAAGCAGCTCGATAAAGTGAGTAATGTGTCGAATACCACCTAATGAAATAGGTGGGTTTATGACTCTGATGCTTATATTAAGCGGGTTGCGAGAAGCTCACAAAAGAGGTTGATTGTTAACTTGTAAATAGGGCGAAGTGGTATGCAAAAAACTATAAATTTGGATGCAATTCATGTTGCATCTTTGAGTATTGATCTGGGGCGTGATGGGGGGGGTGATGCGCAGGCCATCATGTTCAACGGTGATGAAGAATTTGAGCCATGCGATACCGAGGTGATTTACCCGAGGTTCAATGTGCCCGATAAGGTGCCGCTTGGCCATCAGCCGCTGGCCAGATATTCCTTGAAAGGCCATTTACAACACCTCGAAAAACAGATGGTCGAGCAAATCTTGATTTTGGGCTCTCTCGTACTGTTGGGGCAGGCTACCGTGATTTATGCACTGGCCAACACGGGCAAGACCTTGATCGCCCTCTTCTTGATTATTGAGGCTATTAAGACTAAGCGGATTGACCCGTCCAAGCTGTACTACATCAACATGGATGACAACAGCAGTGGGCTGGTGGAAAAGGTGAGGCTGGCAGAGGAATACGGGTTTCACATGGTTGCAGACGGCCATCAGGGTTTTGAAGCCAAGGAATTCAGGTTGGCCATGGAGAAGATGATCGCAACGGACACCGCCCGAGGGGTGATCGTGGTGCTAGATACCCTCAAGAAGTTTGTGGATACGATGCACAAGGGCAAGAGTTCGCATTTTGCTAAGGACATCCGGCAGTTTGTGTTCAAGGGCGGCACGGTCATTGCGCTGTCCCACGCCAACAAGCATCCTGGCTCAGACGGCAGGACGGTGTATTCCGGAACGACAGATATTGTGGATGATTTTGACTCTGCGTTTACCTTGGCCACGGTCTCCAAGCAACTCGACACCCACCAAAAGGTTGTCGAGTTCACCAATATCAAACGCCGTGGCAATGTGGCTTTGAATGCGGCTTACAGCTATGCGTTGGAGCATGACGTGTCATACAACGAGTTGCTGCTATCGGTCCGCGAGGTGGATCCAGAGCAATTGGTGCCCATCAAGCATGCCGCTGAAGTGCAATCCGATGCTACGGTTATTGCCGCCGTTGAAGCCTGCATTTCAGACGGTATCAACTCCAAGATGAAATTGGTTGATGCTGCGGCCAAGAAGGTCTCGGTCAGCCAGCGCATTGTTCTCAAGGTTATCGAAAGGTACACCGGAGAAGACATCTGCTTCCACCGTTGGAAGTTTGCAGTGCATGACCGTGGGGCCAAGGTGTTTCGACTCCTTAATCAAGCGCCTCAATCTCCCGATCTGGTGCCGCCCAAGAACTAATGCTCGTCGGCCCTCTGCGGGGCAGCGTTTCAGGATTTCAGAAATTTCAGAATTTCACTCTTTGCAGGGTTTGTCCAAACGGTTGCCGCGCCTAACGCCGACGAATATTGATTGGCAGCACATGCAGCGACAGCAGGTTTCACGGGGTGGCCCAACCTGCAACCCTTTCCTCTGATTTCGCCAAAAACCATGTCTTCTATGGATTTTGGCAAAAGGGGGGTGGATGGGGCGGCAGAAATTTGAAATTGCGTTTGATGCGATACGGACCTTTGGCTGTTTGCCATCCGATTGAAACGACGAAGTTCGAATACTGCAGCCCCTGCTCACCCCAAATCCAAGCGGCATACGCACCGGTGGTGCACGGTTCGAAATCTTAAATAATTGAAAGCAAAAACATGACAACTATTACTAATCTCTTCCCCTCGACAAAGTGTAACGCTGGCTACATCGAAATGATGGCTGAAACAGCTGCTGCTGACGGATACAAGAAAATTGTGCCTGAAAAATTCGGCTATGTGCTTGTGAATAAACGCTTGGTTCCCTACACCTTTCTGGAGCGCATGAAAAACGACATAGACGGGATTGGCTTCGAATATGGCTCGGTGCTCAGTGAGGCCGTGATCTTTAGTGATCAGTTTTTGTGTTCACTTTGTCCAGATGAGCGCGAGGTACTGATGCCTTGCCTATTGATTCTGATTGAGCGTGGGGATATTGATTTAAATGTTCTTGAATTAACTGATGAAGAAAAGGCGGCATAAAACAGATGCATGACTGACACCCAGGGACCCCGGTGCGACTCCGCTTGACTTCAGCAGGGTTGAACTATGGACATGGGTGTCGCAATCAGATCAATATCAAATTAAAGGAATTCTTATGCCAACCTCAACTATGAAATCTGAAATCGACATTACTGCTCGCATTCGAGTTGACAGCTTCGAGGCCATCAAATATGAGAAACGCCCAGGCAAAAAAGGTGCTGTGATTGGCATGCAGCTTGGAGCTCACTTTGTTTTTAGGTGGATATTCGAGGATGCCTGGAAACACATCAGCGCCGGCATTGCCACAGCCGATAGGTGCAAGTTCCACGCGGCGGAATCACTTTTCAATAATCCTGAAGTCTGGGACGGATATGAGGCGAAGGGCATTCACATCGCCATCGGCCGCTGTTTGGCCTACTTCGTTCGCAAAGAGATGCTGCCCCTTTTTTGTGTCAATCCTTATGCAAGCAACAAGCTTTACATGGTCCACAGGAATTGACTTGAAACCATGAACCGGTGGTGGGGTAGTTGGCTGGTGTGGCGCTTGGGGGAGGGTGCCGACCGGCCCTCCTTGGGCCATAGCGGTCGCCTATCGGGTCGCTGGTGCGTGGGCATGGCCACACACCCATCCGGTTCCCTGGTGCGCTGCCTGGGGCGCTTTTGTGGGCCTCCCGTCACCCACTCCAAGGGGGACTCTCTGCTGCCTCCAAATCCCCAGCGTGGCCCCATGGGGGACGCCCAAATGCGAATGTTTTAAATGCTTAGACAAGGGGGGGAGCGGGTGGCAAAAAAATGGAGATTGTGATGATGGATTTTCAAAATTGAACCTTGTCGATTTTGAAGAGACTTCATTGGGCACGATCTAAAAACTGCTACCCCTGCCACCCTTGGATCAGCCCGTGGGGCGGCTACTGCCACAACACCAAGTTGCTTTGATTCCTACGGTCATTTCCCGCGCTATGCCCATCTGCCGTTGGGCTTGTCGATGGTTCATTTCCTTCTATTCAACCCGTCGCTGCCGTCCTAAAAGGCTGCGGCATCCCTAAACCTGTCTGTTTTTTTCAAAGGAGTATTTCTATGCCTAATGTGAACCTGAGTGCTCATTTCTGCAGCACCGCTGTCTGCCCCGAGGGCAAGAGCAAAATCGACTATTACGACAATGCCATCACCGGCTTCATTTTGGAATGCCGTGCTTCTGGCGGACGAACATTTCACCTGCGCTACCGTGATCCCCATGGCAAACAACGGCAACACAAAATTGGTGATGCTCAGTCCATCAGCTACGACAAGGCTCGCCAAGCTGCTCAAACGCTACGCTCCCGTGTGGTGCTGGGTGAAAGCCCTGCCGAGGAACGCAAGACCAAACGCAGCATTCCGACGCTGGCTGAATTCAGTGCCGCCAGGTACATGCCGTTTGTAAAGGGCTACAAGAAGAGCTGGGACTCGGACGATTCGTACCTGCGCAATCATGTGTTGCCCAAGTTCGGGTCTCTGCATCTGGACCAGGTGAGCCAAGAAGCTGTCATCGAATTCCATCATGAAATGCGTGCTGCTGGTTATGCTTTTGCAACGTGCAACCGGATGGTGATCTTGATGCGCTACATGTTCAACCTGGCCAAGAAGTGGAAGATTGCTGGTGCCGAATCCAATCCAACGGCCGCTGTGCCGCTGTACGAGGCCAACAATGCACGGGAGCGATTCTTGACTGCCGACGAAACCCAGCGCCTTCGGGATGCACTGGAGCATAGCGAAAACACCCAGTTGCGCTACATCGTGCCTTTGCTGTTGCTAACGGGCGCACGCAAGCGGGAATTGCTGGAAGCCAAATGGGAACACTTCGATCTGGAGCGGCGTACCTGGAGAATTCCGACGACCAAAACAGGTAAGGCCCGCCATGTGCCTTTATCTGCTGCGGTCCTGTCGGTGTTGGCCCAGCTGCCTCGCTGGGAGGGCTGTGCGTACGTGGTGCCCAATCCGAAGACGAAGCAGCCCTATGTGTCGGTGTTCTACAGCTGGAATACAGCACGCAAGCAAGCAGGGTTGCCAGAGGTCAGGATGCACGATCTGCGGCACAGCATGGCCTCCAACATGGTGAACTCCGGCAGGTCGATCTACGAGGTCGCCAAGGTGCTTGGACATACCCAGCTCAAGACCAGCCAGCGCTACAGCCATCTGTCACAGGAGACCTTGCTGGCAGCAGTCGATGCCTCGGCCAATGCAGCAGGCACCAACTGGGGTGCAGCGCAAACGGTCAAAGCTGGTGAAAATCTGGTTTCGGCAACCGCGTAAAAAGCCACCTGTACCACCCGATCCAATGGAATCCATCGTTGGGTTGGGTGGTCGGTGGGGCATCCCATTGCCATTGTCTTCGGCAAAGGCACTTCCTATTGGCATTTGGGTCAATGCATACTTTTTGCAGTTGGGTAGGCTGTGGGTGCGGGGAAAGAGGTGGTCCAAAAATCCCTGCAACTTGTTGAAAACAATCGACTTTTTACTTTGTTAGGCAGGTTCGCTCACTAAAGATGTGGTCACGACCACCGGTACCTCCGGCAACGACACCTTCTCCGGCATCCTCGACACCGCTGCTGCTCCGAATGACGGCACATACCAGATTGGTGACGTGATCGATGGTGGTGCAGGTACCGACACGCTGAATCTGACCCTGATCACTGGCAACCCCGCTGGCGCTGCTCGCGCAGACGTCAAGAACGTTGAAGTGATCAACATTCGTAACATCAGCGGTGGCGCTGCCGAGTTCGGCGCCGCCCAGATTTCTGGCGCTACCCAGATTTGGTCCAGCGAATCCAATCAAGATCTGACGGTCTCCAGCGTCGCTAACCTGGTTGCTGTTGGCCTGAACAAGACGGCAAAGAACATCACCGTCAAGTTTGCTGACACGGTCGTCGCTGGCGCTGCTGACGCCTTGACCGTTGCTCTGAACGAAGCTGGTACGAAGGCTGCTGCATCGACCGTCACCGTTACTAACCAGACCGGCGCTGCTAACGTAATCGAAGCGCTGACCGTCTCTACCACCGGTTCCAAGACCAACTACGTGGACGTGAATGGTGTTGGCAATGCAGTGAAGACCCTCACCGCCACCGGTGCAGCCGCTCTCGAAGTGACCGTCAATCCGACCGCTCTTGTCACGGTTGATGCTTCTGCCGCTACTGGCGGTGTCAAGGTGACCGGCACGCTAATTGGTACCGCGGCCGCTGGTCTGACAGTGACCGGTAGCGCTGCTGCTGACCAGTTCACCATTGACCTGACCAACAAGGCTGTTGTGAACGCCGGCGCTGGCAATGACGTCGTCACTCTGACTGCTGTTGCCTCGCTGACCTCCACCGACAGCATCAACGGCGGTGACGGTACCGACGTGCTGGCTCTGGCTGTTGCCGATGCCAAGACCGTTGCTGCCAACACAGCTCGTACCGTTATCACCGGTTTCGAGACCCTGCGCGTCACTGGTGACTTCGCTGACGTCGCCGCTGACAACTTCGACATCTCCAAGTTCGGCATCAACTCGCTGCAAGTCGACGGCAACTCCGGCAACGCGGCCAACACGGTTTCCAACTTCACCTCGGGTGCAACGGTTGAATTCCGCTTGGCTGCTGACCAGGTCAATGCCCTGAACATCGGCATGAAGAACGCAACCGATGCAGGCACCGACAGCGATACGCTGAACATCAAGCTGAATGCTGACTTGGTGACCCAGGCCAACGCTAATGCTGCTGTTGAAGCATCCAATGCGTTCGAAGTCAAGGTTGGCGTGGACGGCATCAACATCCTGAACGTCACCACCGCTGACCGCGACAACACCGACGGCGCAACCAAGGCAACCGACGGCTACATCCTGACGCTGTCCTCGGCTGCCAACGTGACCGCGATCAACGTTTCCGGCGACAAGGAACTGTCCTTTACTTCGGCTGCAACCACTAACGCACTGAAGACTCTGGATGCTACGACTCTGACGGGTAACCTGAATGTCGATCTGAGCGGCTTCGGCGGCACGCAAGGTGTTGAAGTCAAGGGTGGCGCTGGTGTGAACACCATCACCGGTACTAGCTTGGCCGACATCATCACTGGCGGCGCCAAGGACGACGTCCTGGTCGGCGGCGCGGGTAACGACAAGATCAGCGGCGGCGACGGCAAGGACACCATCACCGGCGGTACGGGTGCTGACGTTCTGACCGGCGGTGCTGGTGTGGACACCTTCGTGATCGCGGCTGGTGATTCGCTGGTTGCAACCGCAGACAGCATTACTGACTTGGCCTTTGGCGTTGGCGGCGACGTGATTAAGTTCAACGGTGGCGCAACCCCAGCAGTCGCAGGCAACATCGTGGCGCTGTCTGCTGCTGGACAGGCTAATGTGACTGCAGCGGCAACGTTGGCTCTCGCAGCGACCCAGGTGGCAATTGAAACCTCCGGCGTGAAGATCGTTACCGTGTTCACCTACGGCACCGATTCCTACCTGATGTACAACAACGCAGACGACAACACGTTTGACAACGCTACTGATGCTCTGGTGAAAATCACTGGTGTTACTGGCACGATTGACGCGTCGAATATCTTCGTTGCCTAATCTCCGCACGGAGACAAGTCTCTGCCATTAGGCAGGGGCTTGCAGTGAAGGTCAGATAACCCTCGGCGCTTCGGTGTCGAGGGTTTTTTATTGGTTGGCCGCTATGAAAAATAATAAATCCAGAAGCTCGACACCCAGAAGCCCTCAGAGTAAATCAACTGTCCAGAAAATTTTTTTGGGCTATGGGGTACGAAACGAGCAACGGCCTACACGCAATGAAATCTCGGAATTGCTCAAGCTGTTTAATGAGGGTAATTATTCAGCTGCGGTGACTGCTGCGACGGCGATGGCGCTCCGTTACCCGTCAGATGGGTTTGCATTTAAAGTGCTCGGTCCATCGTTGCACTATCTGGGCAAATCTGAAGAAGCTGTAAAGTCAATGGAGGCAGCGCTCAAGCGCAGTCCCAATGACGTCGAAGCACACGCTAATCTGGGAGGATTGCTAAATGAGCTCGAACGATATGATGAAGCAGAGCCTGTGTTGCGTAACGCTCTTGAAATCAATCCCCAGTCCTCGCAAGTCTTGAATAATTTGAGTGTTACCCTGTTATCGCAGCGGCGACCAGAAGAAGCAGAAGTTGTTAGTCGAAAAGCCCTTGTTGCTCGCAATGATTATGCGGAAGGTTATAACAACCTAGGCAATGCGCTTTATGAGATAGGGAACTACAGCGAAGCAGCCGAATGCTACAAAAAAGCGCTTCAACTTAATCCTAAGCTGCCTGAATCCTATGCAAACCTTGGCAAAATAGCGAATAGCCTTGGCCAATATGCTGTCGCTGAAACCTACGTCCGCCAAGCCCTGGCGCTAAAACCAAGCTACCCCCAAGCGCTCAGCAATCTTGGCACTGTCCTCAAAGAGTCAGAACGATATCAAGAGGCCGAGGAGTGCTACAGAATGGCGCTTGAGCTAAACCCCAGGTTGGTGGATGCCTGGTCCAATCTATCGTTGCTGATGCGGGAGCTCGGCCGCGATGTAGAGGCGACCGAGGCTTTGAATCGTGCCCTAACGATGGACACGAAAAGGGTTGCCTCACGACTGCGCAAGGTAATGATGACCTTGCCGACGGTATGTCTATCTTCCGACCAAGCGATTGCGTCAGTCCTAGCCTTTGATGAAGAACTCGCAAAGTTTGAGTTATGGCTAGACGAGTCTCCTGCGCGTCTACTTGAGCTCAAGGAAGAGGTTGGAGTCTCTCAGCCTTTCTATGTGGCTTATCGTGCTGGCAATCATCGTGATCGACTAAAAAAATACGGATCAATATTAACGAAGTGCAATGAAACATCCCTTCCAGTTCAACCAAGGGCGTCTGAAAATTGCGGGAAGATTAAACTACTGATTGTTTCTGCTCATATCCGGAGACACTCGGTCTGGGATGTCGTGCTTAAAGGCTTGGTGAGGCATCTGGATAGAAATCGTTTTCAGGTCGATATTTTTCATGCCGGGAAGATTTCTGACGAAGAAACCGAGTGGTGCAGAAGTAATGTCGACCGCTGGTTGGATCTGAGCCAGGCAAATTCTCGAAGAGCTTGGGTTGAATCGATCAGCGAACTTGTGCCAGATGTTATTTTTTACCCCGAAATCGGAATGGACCGCGTTGTCACCTACTTGGCGGCACAGCGTTTGGCGCCACTGCAAATGGTCGGCTGGGGGCATCCTATAACGAGTGGCCTCCCGACTCAGGACTTGTTCTTGTCGGGTGATTTTCTGGAAAAAAATAGCGCTGAATCCCACTACTCAGAAAAGCTCGTTCGTTTACCAGGCGTAGGTTGTTGCACTGAGCCATTGGCAGTAGAAGGTGCTGATCAAGGTTGTCTTGATGAATATTTTGAATATTTGCCTCGACCAATATTTGTTATTGCTCAGCAACCATTCAAGCTCGACCCAGAAGATGATGTGCTTTATGTGGAAATAGCCAAGAAAGTCGGTCGATGCACCTTGCTGCTATTACAACCAAAAAAACAAGCAAACGCCTTTTCTATTTTAAAGGATCGCCTATTCGGTGCTTTCACACATCACGGGCTAGATCCTTCCGTGTATATCAAGGTTGTTCCATGGCTGGATAGGACGCAGTTCTATTCATTGCTGGAAAATGTGGATATTTACCTGGATTGTCCAAGCTTTTCCGGATACACCACTGCGTGGCAAGCGGCGCACCGGGGTTTGCCCATCGTGACGCTAGAAGGTGAGTTCATGCGCCAGCGACTGGCCGCTGGCTTGCTACGCCAGATCGGGCAGACCGACACCATTGCCCAAGATCGGCAGGCTTATGTGGAAATAGCAGCAAGTCTGGCTGAAGAAGCTCAGGATCGCGGGCGATACGTCGAGCGTCGGGCAGGCTTGAAGGCTGCCGCTGGCCTTGCTGACCATCGCGTCGAGGTGGTGCGCGCCTTCGAAGAAACCATCATCAATCAATTAGCGGCTCGCGACGCATTGCCAGAAGGCTTTGGCGGAACCGCATTACTCAATAAGGAGCTACGTGTGGCTGAACCCGCCTTTGACTACCCTTGGCAGCAGCTCGATGCAGATCTGCATTTCCATTCCCTAAAACACGACTACGCGCCAGTTGGACTATTGCAGATGGTGAGCACACCACCTCGCGAGGTGCTGGATGTGGGCTGCTTTTGTGGCGGAACTGGCCGCTGGCTAAAAAAGCAGTTCCCTACAGCGCGCGTCACAGGCATCGAGATGTTGGAGAAAGCTGCGGCGGTGGCCCGCGAGGTTTACGAGGAGGTTCATGTCGGCAAATTCGAAGACATCGATATCAGTGCCTGGCAGGGGAGGTTCGACACGATCATCGCTGCTGATGTGCTGGAGCACATGTACAACCCTTGGTCCGTGCTGCAAAAGCTTAGCGCGCTGCTGGCTCCGGGCGGTGCCATCTACATCAGCCTGCCCAACATCCGAAATCTGAGCATCTTGATGGGGCTGGCAGGCGGGGAGTGGCGCTATGCAGGCGCAGGTATTCTGGATATCACCCACATCCGTTTTTTCACCAAGGCCCAGATACTGGAAATGTTGGAACAAACCGGTTGGCAGGCGGGCGAGGTACGCATCAACGCTGATCCGCGTCTGATGCCGAGTTTTCAGGACAAGGATCTTAGTCAAATCAAGACCATCAATGCAGGCAAGCTCAAGCTTGAAGACCTAAACGAGCAAGATGTGCTCGAGCTATTGGCCTTGCAATTCTTTATCCGGGCTACGCCCGCCATCACCCCGGGAGCCCCCCAATGACACTACAAGTCCGCTATATCGAGCTACTGAAAAATAGCCTTCTTAATGAGCCGTATCTGGAAAACGAGGTTCGCCTGCTCTACATATTCACGATGCTGGCAACCCAGAAGAAGGTGGATGTGGACGTGGTACGGGAGATTGGGCGTCGCCTGCCGGATTGGGTGAAACAGGTCAGGCAAGCCCGGCAGGAGGGGCGTCCCTGGTGGACGGTTACCTTGACAGATGCGAGTGGCTCGGCCCAAAAAATCAATCTGCGCAACGTCTGCGAGTTCTCACACACTATGGTCGGCCGCAAGCGCCTGGACAATATCACCCATTGTTTGGATATCGTCCGTACCGAAAATGTACCGGGTGACCTGATCGAAACAGGGGTTTGGCGTGGCGGTGCATCCATTCTGATGCGTGGCTACCTGGCCGCCTGGGAAATGAACGACCGCAAGCTATGGGTGGCTGACTCGTTCGAGGGGCTTCCCGTTCCTTCACTGCCCCAGGATGAAGGATGGGATTTCAGCGCAAGCAAGGAGCCTATCCTCGCCATTCCCCTGGAAGAAGTGCAGGAGAACTTCCGTCTCTATAACCTGCTCGACGATCAGGTGCAGTTCCTCAAGGGTTGGTTTTGCGACACCCTGCCGACCGCGCCCATCGAGAAGCTGGCGGTGCTGCGGCTGGACGGCGATTTGTATGAATCAACCATGGATGGGCTCAACGCGCTTTACGACAAGGTGTCGCCGGGTGGATTCATCATTGTGGACGACTATGGTGACTTTGAACCTTGTCGCCGGGCGATTACTGAGTTTCGACAAGCACGTAATATCAATGATCCCATCGAAGTGATCGATTGGGCCGGCGCCTACTGGCGCAAATCGCGATAAAGGGCAGAAGAGAATGAGCAATCAGTTGGAGAGAAATTTCCGTAGTGCCTTGGCCCCGGATAATCTGAGAAGTATTCAACGCGGCACCCACAATTACATGTGGAAGGGCTGCACGATGTGGAAGAACCCGTTTGACTTTGCCATTTACTGGATGCTGGTTTGGCATGCAAAGCCAAGAACGATCATTGAGATTGGTTCAAAATTTGGCGGCAGTGCGCTGTGGTTTGCTGACATGCTCGAGATGTACGGCATCGAGGGCAAGATCGTTTCGATTGATATTAACCAGGTTACTTCGATTCAAGACCCGAGGATTGACTTTCTGTATGGGGATGCGAGTAATTTAGGTGCAACGCTGACGCCAGATTATCTGTCCAGCCTGCCGCGCCCTTGGTTGGTTATCGAAGACTCCAGTCACATCTACGAGCACTGCTTGGCAGCGATTGAGTTCTTCCATCCCTTGATCCAAAAGGGAGAGTTTCTCGTTATCGAAGATGGCATTGTCGATGATCTGGGAGCTTCCGCTGAATTCAACGGCGGACCGAACAGGGCTGTCAAGGAGTTCATGGATAAGTACGGTAAGGACTATGCACTAGTAGCCGATCTTTGTGATTTCTGGGGGCACAATATTACTTGGAACCCCAACGGCTATTGGAAGAAAATCGGCTGATTGATCTTTTAATGCGGCAGCGCCGACATATCTGGTTCCGTGGCTTGCTACCGAATGAGCCGCGAATTCTTTACCTCAGTGCTGAAGCGGAGCTGACGAGGAAGTATCTGCAACCAAGCTTGACACAGTTGGAGGCTTGCCTGCTGGCCGTCCGAGTCGGACTGGACCCTGAGTTAAGGCACCTACGACCCGTGAAGTTGGGCAAGCCCTATCCACTGGGCCAGTGTCTGGAAATCGCCCAAGCCGTTGAGCAGCGTCTACGGGTGGTCACTGAATCGAGCCTACCCGCAGATGCGGCTAACGGCCTGCGCGCTTTGCGCGCTTTTCAGCGTGCGGGCGGTACTTTTCGCCAGGTCTGGGGAGACCTGCGCGGGCAGTACTTCCAGAACGCCTTCCAGGTGGGTACGCTGTACGTCGACGTGGCTAACGACACGGTGACACCGACCAAGCCCAAGGTGGAAATCCTGCCATTTGACGAGGCGCAGTTTTTCCCCATCCGGGACTTCGGACACTTTCGCCAGATTGCCCGCAGGTACTGGGGCGATGAGGTGTATCCCAACCATGTATTACCCAAACTGGCTCCACATTGTCCGCTGATAAACGTCAGCAAGCCTGGGCGCATCAAGCTGCATGACGCTACGCAGTACATGCTGTCCATGACGCGAACACAAGCCTTTGTGCCGAGCGAAGAGGTGCTGCGCGATGCGCCGATGCCTGAAGCGCTGTTCGAGCAGATCTGCCGGACCCTGAAAGGTGCCGGCCACGCGCTACCCCGCAGCCCCGATCACGGCCGAACACTCGCCCTGCAGCAATGTCGTCTGCAGCGCTCCAAACGCTGGTACCAGGAGCCCGCGCGTGTGGAAGAGGTTATCGAGGACGCACAGCAGGTCAACCTGCGCCTTGCTCGCTGGCACCACGCCACACAGATTCGAAATCCACCCTTACAGGACAAACCGATGCCCTCCATCAAAATTGACAACATCGACTACGACCTCGACAGCCTATCGATTGAAGCCAGGGCACAACTGCAGAGCATCCAGTTCGTGGACCAGGAGCTCGCCCGACTGCAGGCGCAGGTGGCGGCGATGCAGACGGCGAGGAATGCGTATGTAAATGCGCTGAAGGCGGCGCTACCGGTGGTGGCAGGTGGCGACACCATCAAGCTCTCGTAATGGCCGGGCGCGATCTACTTACTCGTCGACCTTGCTGCCGAATCCATAGGCTGGCTGCCGCTGGGGGAAGGTGCTTATTTGCATCTCGGCAACCCGGACGAAGAAAATGTGGTGATCACCGTGGTGGGCGTGCCGGATGCCAGCATGGTGGGGATGAATGTGTTGCTGGTGGGGTGAGGGCCTCGCAATGATTCAGACGGTGGAAGACTTTGACGAGGCCACGCTATTTGAGCGCCTGACGCTTGATCGCGTGTGCCCTGTTGTGGGCGATGAGTCGACAGATGAAATTGATCTGCGCTCGCCAGATCAGCAAGGCGGTGTCATCGTTCATATGCGACTGCATTGCTCGATCAGTGCTGATGCGGTCAACTCCCTCGCCCTCGCGCTTACCCCACTGCTGTTCGGGGCAGCTTGGAAGATTCTGGACTTGTTCGTCGAGCTTGCATTGAATCTGTCTGGTGCCAAACCAAAGCGCAGAAACTGGACCATCGATGAAAAGGTGATAGCCGCCCAAAGTGGGCTGGGATTGAGCTCCTTGCTGACTGATGATGTTGCCCTTTGGAGGGCAGTCTGTTAGTGCCGACGCAAAATTGACCACCTGGGGGTCAAGATTGGATCGGCCCTAACAAGCAAGCGGGACAAAGCGAATGCGGCAGAACAGGCATCTGGCATTTTTATGTGAAAAACCTCGACGCACTTCAATGCGTACCCCAACCCCGCTTCGGCGGGGTTTTTTACTGATTCCCCGCATTGCGCTGGTTTGCCGTGGCTGGGGCCGCGCCCGCAGTGGGCTACGGGCTGGATGCCCTGGCCCCGCAGGACCCACCTGGCGGTGAGTCTGCGGCCCCTTTTGAAAAAAGGCTAAACCAGGGTGCTTGACTTGAATGCCGGCATCTTTCAGCCGGCGTTCATTCAGGAGCATCCAATTGACATTCGAGACCCTCAGCCTCAGCGCGCCCCTTTACCCCGCCAACACGACCGTCTGGGCGCGCGGCGACTACGTGATTCATGAGTACGACAGCAAATTCGCCGACATGCTCATGCGTGTGGTTTCCGTGGCCAGGAACGGCACGTTTAAAACGCGCTATGTGGACGAAACAATGCACCGCTTTTATGGCGGTAAAACCTGGACAAACAAGCTCGACGCTTTGCATGACCCCGCACGGTTCGGTATTGCGCTGCCCGCGTAACAGTCTCGGTCCAGCACTTGAGTCCAGAGGGACCCTTTTTTAAAGCTACTTGCGCCCGTAAGTGCTGTCGTGGTCAGCGGCGATGGTCAAAAAGCGAATGAAGTCACCCTCCCGGTAGGCCGTGCAGCGCCTGGCCTGGGTAATGCGCAGGGAGTAGATGGCGTCAATCCCAGAAGGCGGTTTGACGCTGCTGATTTTTTCCCACTTCATCCCGCTGTCGCGGTACAGCTGGCCCCAGGTCAGTTGTCGGATTTTTTTCAGCGTATCAAGCGCCGCATGCCGCTCAGCTTTTTGCAGTCCAAGCAGATTGTCCTGAAACACCGGGTTGTTCAAATCAAGCCGAACCAATGCATCCGGCAGGCTACTGGCCATGAGACAAACGACTCAGGGTGTTATCGAGTTGTGCATCAGTCGGTGGATTTTGGGCTGCCCACGCCAGTGCATTGCCCAAATCGGACGCAGCAGCAGGGGCGTGTAGCCAGCGCTCATTGTCTGGGATTACCGTTGCGGTGCGTACCAGCCAGACCCCGGCCTCTTGCTCTTCCACGAGAACTTGTCGTCCGGCAAACTGTTTGCCCAGCGAAATTTGGCCATTCGCGCCAACGACCTTGACGCTGTTTGTATGCGACGCTAATGCCGTCATAGTGTTTTCCTAAAATGTTATTGCACGAAATTACGTTCGCACCAAAATATTATCATCAGTTTTAGGTGAAAAGTCAATGCGTCAGGCCAGCATCCGCAACGTCAAGGGCCTGCAAAACACCTAGGCGTCATCGCCAAAGCTCCCCGCACCACTGTCCCAGTGGCCGCTGCCCATGTCTGCCCCAGCGTTCCAGTCGTGCGTGCTTGAGTCCGTGACCCAGTCCGGCATGGGCGTGCCTAGGTTGACCTCTGCCTGCCCCGAAGGAGAGCAACGCTCCTTCGGGGCATTCTGGGCAATCCAAGTGTTTGGCAGAAAACGATGGTTGGGCTACAATGTAGCTCAATTGAGTTTGGATAGGAGTCCACTATGAATGCCGTTGTTCGTGCCCGGATTGACGAGCACATTAAAGATGAAGCTGCCATCGTGCTGGCCGCCATGGGGCTGACCGTATCAGATGCTTTTCGCATCATGCTCACCCGCATTGCTCGGGAAAAGCAACTCCCCTTTGAGCCCCTGGTGCCTAACGCTGAGACCATCGCTGCGATGAAAGAGGCACGCAGCGGCAAGCTCAAGTCGTTCAACTCAGTCAATGATTTGATGGCGGACTTGAATGCGGACGATTGACTACACCAGTCAATTCAAGAGGGATTTCAAGAGGGAAACAAAAGGGCGTTATCGGCAGTCGTTTGCAGAGATGCTGCAAGAGACGGTGGATTTCCTTGTCAAGGATGTTGCATTGCCTGCGCGTTATCACGACCATGCACTGACCGGAGAATGGGCGGACCATCGGGACTGTCATATCAAGCCCGACATGGTGCTGATATATAGAAAGCCTGATGCCGACACGCTTCAACTTGTACGCGTTGGCTCACACAGTGAGCTTGGTCTTTAGGCCCCTGTTTTTACCAGCAGCAACCCCGCATTGGCGGGGTTTTTCATGGGTGCTGGATTCATCGCAAAGCTTATTCGTGGGGGCTCACTGATATGCTGAGATGCCTGAGATTCACATGGCCTTCCAGTGTGCAGCCGGTTTTCTGAAGAGTGGGGGCTCTTCATCTCATGAATTTTGCTGAGATATAAAAGCCATACCGTGCGAAGCCAGTATTAGCGCGGGTTTCAAGGGGGCGACCTCCCATGCTCACTACGGGTGTGGACAACCTGACCGGCACCGCCGGCAACGACACGTTCAATGGCTACATTTTGGACGCTGGTGCCACGGGAACGACTTTGACGGGCGCTGATGTTATCAATGGCGGTGCTGGTGGGGTGTGCAACATCAAGAATTTTGGCTTTGAATCGGGCGAAAGTATTTCTGACTTGCGGCTGCACTATTCGACCCTGGGCACCCCACAGTACGATGCAGCCGGACAAATCTGCAATGCCGTACTTCTGCTGCATTCGTCGACGGGCAATCGCCTGCATTGGTTGTCTGAACCGTTGGGCAGTGAACTGTTCGGGCCTGGGCAACCGCTGGATGCATCGCGGTATTTCATCATCCTGCCCGACTTGATCGGTCATGGGCAATCGAGCAAGCCCAGCGACGGTTTGCGCACGCGATTCCCCCGCTACCGCTGCCGGGATATGGTCAATGTCCTGCATCTGCTGGTCTCGCAAGGGCTGGGCATACGCCAGCTGCAACTGGTGATGGGCACTTCGTTGGGGGCCATGCTGGCCTGGCTGTGGGGGCAGATGTACCCTGAATCGAGCGCACGCCTGGTACCGATGGGTGCCTATCCGCTGGCCTTGGGCGGGAGAAACTGGATCATCCGCCGCATGATCATCGAAGCGATTCGCCATGATCCAAGCTGGGAAGACGGAAATTACACCAAGCCACCCACCAGTTATCTTTACACGGCCCCCTTGCTCATATTGCTGGCCCACGGTGTGCAGCAACTCCAGGATCTGGCGCCCAACCGCCACGCGGCAGACCAGTACTACGAACAACTCATCAAGACAGTGGCCCAGCATGATGCCAACGATTTACTCTATATCCTGGAGGCGACGCATGATTTCGATCCGTCACCGGATTTGGAGAAGATCACGACCAGGGTGTTGGCCATCAATTTCACGGGTGACGAGATTTGCCGTCCGGAAATCAGCGAGCTGGATACCGCGCTCAAGCGCTTGCCCGATGCGCGCTTCGTTCTGGTCCCGGCGACAAGGCAGTCTTGTGGCCATTTGACCTATTACCAGCCGGACACGTGGAAAGCGCATCTGGCTGAATTTCTCAACTAATCTGATGGTGTCAAAAATATCGAAATTTAGAATGGCAGGTCGCAGGCGGTGACGCTGGATGTCGGTTGCGCCCAGGTGCGAAAATGGCTGCAAGCGGGCCAGGCAGCGCAGGCCTGGGCCGCGCTGCAGCAGCTGGCCCAAGCCTACCCGCAGCAAGCCGTGGTGCCACGCCTGCAAGGCGCCGTGCTTAGTGCCACCGGCCAGCACGCGCAGGCTCTGGCACACTACCGCGCTGCGCTGGCTTTGGCTCCGCACGACGGTCTGGCCCTGGCGGCGGCTGGCGGCAGCCTGCACCTGCTGGGCGATTTGCCGGTGGCCATGCAGCACTACCGCGGCGCACTGCAGTCGCAATGCCGTGCGCCGCTGCGTATGGCGGCATCACCACCGCCTCCAAGCTTTGACAGCGCCGCCGCCGAGCAGCGCTTGTGGCAGGTGCTGGCGCAGTTGGCGGGCGCCGGAATCCATGCCTTTGCCACCGCGGGCACCTTGCTTGGCCTGGTGCGCGAGGGCCGCTTGCTGCCCTTTGACAAGGACCTGGACATTGGCCTGCCTTTTGCCCAGATGCAGACGGCCACCTCCTTGCTGCTGAACAGCGGCTGGCAGCGTGCCGCCGCGCCTCAGGGCATGGTCAATCCCGTGATGCTGTGCGACGGGCAGGGCCTGTCGCTGGACCTGTGCGGCTTAGTGGCCGAAACGGGCAGCGGCGCGGCGCTGGGCGGCTTCTGGTTGCAGGGCGTACCGGCCGACTGGCAGCGTGTGACGCAATTCCCTGTGTTGCACTTGCACCAGCAGCCGCAACCCCAGGGCACCGTCTGGACCGTGACCGATCCCGAGGCCTGGCTGGCGGCCCTATATGGCCCCGACTGGCGCACACCCGACCCCGACTTCGATACCGTGATTGCCGCGCACAACCTGCGCGGCTTTGCCGTGCTGACACAGTGCTATGCGTTCTCGCGCATTTATGAAGCCTGGCTCCAAGGGCGGCTGCAAAAGGCTGCCGCCCTGACCTCCCAGAGCCTGCGCCACCTGCCCGATGATGCCTTGCTGTTGCAGGTGCAGCAGCAGCTGGCAAACGAGGCACCCCCCGCGGGGGAGCACGCATTAGTCGCTTGTCGGCTTTGATCCCGGCCGCAGGCCAGGGGGTTCGGCTGGGAATGGGGCCAAAGGCCTGGCTGGAATTGGAGGGCCGCCCGGCGCTGGTCTGGCTGGCGCAGAAACTCGAACGCATCGCCGATGAGGTGGTGGTTGCCGTGGCAGCGGCGGACATGGCGCACGCTCAGGCCATGCGCCAGCGTTACGGCCTGTCCATCCGTCTGATTGAAGGCGGGGCGACGCGCCAAGCCTCGATCACCCTGCTGGTCGAGGCCAGTGGCGGTCAATATGTGCTGATCCAAGACGCCGCACGTCCATTTGTCAGCCTGAAACTTGCACAGGCCGTGACCCATGCGGCCATGCTGCATGGCGCGGCAGCGGCCTTCTTGCCAATGGAGGTGCCGGTGGCGCGCTTGAGCGATGGCTGGGTGGTCGAACATGCTCCAGCGAAGAACATGGCGTTGTTTCATGGGCCGCAGGTTTTTCTGCGTGAGCCGTTGCTGGAGGTCGTCCAGGACGCGCGCAGCAGCGGCCACCAGCAACAGTCCATTGGCCAATTGTGGCTGGATGCAGGGCGCCGCCTTCATGCAGTCGTCGGCGAAAAAACGGATATCAAACTCACCACGCCCGAGGATTGGCTCTTGGCGCAAGCCTACAAGGTGTTTTTGTACCCATGAGCAGCGGTAAGCTGGTGCAGCCCACCGACACTCCCTGCAAAAGCCGCACGTCTGCTGCGCAGCGGCAAGGTGCAAATACCACCTCTTGACCCCGCTGCAACCATCCATGCCACCAAGATCGCCATGAACCTGTTCTGAGCGGTCGCCATGGCCGAACTGCAACGCATCACCACCGAAGACCGCTTCCGTCTGTCGGGCGAGGTTGGCGCGCAATCCACGGTGGTGCTGTGGCTGACGCAGCGGCTGAACATATTCGGTTGATAATCGGAACCCCCGACGCTTTGACGTCGGGGGCTGGGGCATTCAGTGCCTTCAGAGAAAGCAAAAATCGCCCATGTGGCTCAGTGGCAGAGCACTCCCTTGGTAAGGGAGAGGTCGCGGGTCCGATTCCCGCCATGGGCACCACCTTCCATTCCAGAACCGGAATTTTGCTGTGCATTGTCAATGTGAATTGATCACGTCATGACCCCATCGCATGTCCTCCATGCCACAAAGATAGCCATGAACCTGCCAGAAACCATCACGTTCCACGGCGGCTCAGCCACGCTTGCTGACGTCCGAGACCTTGACCCGTTTGGATTCACGCTGAATGGCGCGCGCCATGTTGACCAGAACGTGCCTGTCCAGGCGCAAGCGTATGACGTGGTGGTGACTGTGGTGGGCCTGTCGGATGTTGGGAGCGGGTCTGGCTGGGTGCTGCTGCTGGGCTCATGACTTGCCGTGAAGGTGCTGGCGCTGCTTCCCGTTTGATCGGCTGAGCCGCAGGACCTGGGCCGACAGAGGCTGCCGTCAGCGAAGCGGCCGGCTGGCGCCGCACCAAGTCGGTCAGCCTGGGCGCTGAAGTGTTGAGGTTTTGAGTCAATATGGTCCTAAGCCAAGTGGCTACGGGCGTAAGATGCTACTCTATTAATAGCAAGCAGGTATCTAGCCTCGGAGGTCGCCATCGCTGTTTTTGGCGTGTGGGCCAAGGCTTGGCATGAACGACGGGCCTTGAGTGCAAACACGGCAGCCAGGGGCTCGGGGCGGGCGTGGTTTGCTGAGAAAATAGGCCCAGCGGGCTGCCCGACTTGAAAACCTTCATTCATATCTGCATGCCTGCATACCTGTATACCTACTTACGACGGAGAAAAAATGTCTTTACCGGAATATGTCACCCTCAATGGCACTAATTACGCCTCGGCCAAGCTTTCTGAGGCGGCGCGTGCCCAAGTGGTGAATGTCCAGGTGGTCGATGCCGAACTGGCCCGCCTGCAGCAGCAGCAAGCCATTGCCCAGACCGCCCGCAACGCCTACGTCAATGCGCTGATGGCCGAGATCAAGGCGCCAGCCGCCCCCGCAGAAACTGCAGGTGCCGTAGCCGCCCAGCCTAAAAAGCCCCGCGCCCCGCGTAAGACGGCCAGCAAGGTCTGAGTGCCTGACCTCCCCGCGTCCTCCTCCAAGAGGGCGCGGGGATTTTTCTTGAGCGCATGCACTGGCTGGCGTGCGTTCAGGAAACCCCCAAACCCAAGGAGCGGTATGCCCAACTTCCAAGTGATTTCCCGTGAACGCCATGCCAACCAGCGCTGGCAGCGCTACACCAGCTACGCCTTTGCCGCCCATGAGGCGGTGATACCGTTGGCGGCCGCCGAGCTGCCCAAGGCGACGATGAGCCTGCCGCTGGCCTTCACCGAGCAGGACGGCGCTTTTATTCCGGTGGCCGTGCTCGGTCTGCAAGCCGGCAGCAATCTGTGGGTCGGTGCCGATGGCCGCTGGGCGGGCTCCTACATTCCGGCGGCGTTTCGCAGCCTGCCCTTTCGCCTTGCGCAAACCGAAGAGGGGCAGCAAGTACTTTGCGTTGACGAGGAAAGCGGTTTGGTCACCGGCGGCCCGGCGGGCGAGCGCTTCTTCAACGATGACGGCCAGCCCGCCCAGGCGACGCTGGACGTCCTGAACTTCCTGACCCAGACCGGGCAGGGCCGTGCCGCTGCGGCGCTGGCCTGTGCGGCCCTGGCCCAGCACAAGCTGATTCGTCCCTGGCCGATTACCGTCAAGACCGACGCTGGCGAGCAGCGCATCGAGGGCCTGTTCCAGATCGATGAAGCGGCCTTGAACCAGCTGACCGGCGAGGCCTTGCAGGCGCTGGCCCGGGCCGGGGCACTGGCCGTGGCTTATTGCCAGCTGCTGGCTATGCAGCATTTGCCGCTGCTGGGCCAGCTGGCGCAGGCCCGTGCCAAGGCGGTCGCCCCGGCACCGCTGCCGGCGGGCGATCTGGATCTGGAGTTTTTGAACCGCAGCGGCACCATCAGCTTCGGCAATTTGTTCTGAGCTGGCTCGACCTTTCAAGCATGGCCGGGCTTCAGCGCATCACCACCGAATACCTAGATGTGGAAAACCGCATCCGGCTGGCGGGCGAACTCAGCAGCGGCCTGACCTGCTTCGACAATGCCAGCCCCAGGTTCGCCAGCGGCTGGTCGGTGGCCTGCGTGACGGCGAGGTCGTGGCGGGCTCTTGCCTGGGCCGCGCCCGTCGTTTATCGTGACGGACTATGAGCGCTCCCAACTCCACCACCAGCCACGCGGTTGAAGTTTTTCCGGCCACCCACAATCTGCTGGTCGATGCCCTGCTGGGCGGCACGCGCTGGGCTGGCAGCGTGCCGGGCGGTGGCAACTTCCTGTATTACAGCTTTCCCTGGACCAGCGCCGCATCGGCCAGCTGGTCGGGTTTCAATGGTGGCGTTTACAGCGCGCTGAACGAGCCCTCGGCGGCCCAGCGCTTTGGCCTGAATGGTGTGCAGATGCAGGCGGCGCGAGACGCGCTGCAGGCCTGGGCCCATGTGTCGGGCTTGTCTTTCCAGGAGGTGGCGGAAACCAGCAGCGGCAGCACGGTGGGCGATATCCGCATTGCCTTCAGCTCGGCCGGCGGCGCCGGCGTTTGGGGTCATGCTTACGAGCCGACCGCAGGGTTTGCCAGTAGCGGCGATGTCTGGCTCAACACGGGGGCGTCGGCTGCGACGCAAGGCGACTGGTCGCCGGGCCGCTATAACTTCATGGCGATGATGCATGAGCTGGGGCATGCGCTGGGCCTCAAGCACCCGGGCAACTACAACGTCGGCGGTGGCGGCGAAAGTTCGCCTTTTCTGCCCGCTTCGCTGGACAACAACCGCGAAACGGTCATGTCGTATACCTCGATCACCGACAACCTGTTTCGCCAGGTGACGTACGGGGCCGGCCTGCCCAAGTTCAACTACCTTGAGGTTCAACCCGACACGCCGATGATTCTGGACATTGCCGCCATTCAGGCGCTTTACGGCGCCAACATGACCTGGCACGCGGGCAACGACACTTACGGCTTCGACCCGTCCACGCCGTTTTTCAGGACGATCTGGGACGCCGGCGGCAACGACACAATTTCGATCGCCAACTTCTCGCTCGGCAGCGTCATCAACCTGAATCCCGGCACGTACAGCAGCATCAGCATGGTGTCGGATCCGCTGCCGCCCGGCTACACCGGTGGCACGACGCCGACCTACACCGGCGTCAACAACCTGGGTATTGCCTTTGGCGTGACGATTGAGAACGCTGTCGGCGGCAATGGCGCGGACACGCTGTATGGCAACAGCGCCAACAACAGCCTGATGGGCGGCGGCGGCAACGATGTCATCGACGGCGGCGGCGGCATCGACACCGCTTTTTACAGCGGAGCGCGCAGCGGCTACGCGCTGGCGCTCACCCCGGGGGTGAGCACGGTGACGGACCGCAGCGCCGGGCGCGACGGCACTGATTCGCTGACTTCGGTCGAGCGGTTGCGGTTTTCGGACACCTTGGTGGCCATCGATATCGGCGGCAGCGCCGGCGTCACGGCGAAGGTCCTAGGCGCTGTGTTCGGCAAGGCGGAGGTGGTTAACCAGGCCTACGCGGGCATCGGCCTGCAACTGCTCGATGGCGGCATGAGCTACCAGGATCTGATGGCGCTGGCCCTTAACGCCCGGCTAGGCGCGGGCTATTCCAATGCGGCCGAAGTGACCCTGTTGTACCAGAACCTGACCGGTGTCGCCCCCGGCGCCGCAGATCTCGCCTATTGGATCGGCACTATCCAGTCTGGGCAGTTTACCCAGGCGTCATTGGGTGTGATGGCCGCCGACAACAACTCCAACATCGCCAACATCAACCTCGTGGGCCTGGTCGCCAGTGGGTTGCAATATCTGCTCTAGCAGGCTGCTGAAATACTCACTGCGCCAGCGCAGCAGCTGACTCGAAGCGGTTTATTTTTGCGGTTCTGTTTCATATTTTGAGATTCCAGTGCTTTTTTGAGCTTTTGTTATTGGTTTGAAGCTCTGCTGCCGTTTTTTTCACCCCTCACTGCGCCTGCAGACGGATTTGTCCCAAGGTGCGCATACGCGTCAAGTTGTACGCGGCCATCGTCAGCACAAACATCTGATCGACCCGCTCAAGCCCGCGCACCATGACCTGCCGCATCCGTCCCACCGTTTTGGCCCAGCCAAAGCCCTGCTCAATCAGTTTTCTCTTTTGCTG
>NZ_FOKZ01000044.1 GCF_900112285.1 Polaromonas sp. OV174
CTGGCGCAAACGCCAAAAGTCTGGCGAACGTTGGACAAATGGTTGCGCCACCGCCTGAGGGCGATCCAGCTGTGGCATTGGAAGCGGCCGAGGACGATTTACCGGGGGCTTAAGGCGATGGGTGCCAGCGAAGACGTTGCCAAGCAGGTGGCGGGAAACTGCCACCGTTGGTGGCGCAACAGCAATGGGGTCATCAAGATCGTGCTGACGATTGCGTACTTCAATGGGCTGGGGGTGCCAAGACTGTCCTGACCTCAAGCGCTCGAATCGCCCGGTGCGGACCCGCATGCCGGGTGGTGTGGCAGGGGTGCCTCCAAGAATGGAGGCCCCCTATGCCGATCCTGTCAGACAGCCTCGCTAGGCTGCCACTACTGCAAGCCCAGCACGCCGCGCAGCTCGACTCTGGCCGCCGAAAAATCGGCCTGGTAGAGCGGATGGTCTTGTATCTCCACCGCGATCAGGGTGGCCAGTTGCCGTCCGGCTTCGATGTCACTGGGATAGTGCACGCCCCCCAGCACGCGGTTGTCACCAAATTCTCTGGCGCGGTCGAAAATTTGCGTCCGCTTTTCCGGCACCAGCTCGGCCAGCACGATGGCGGAGAGATAGGAGAAAGTCGCGTGACCGCTGGGATAAGAGCCTCCATTGGCATAGCGGGTCACAGGCTGTATGCGCTTGTCGGCGATCGGTGGGCGTGGGCGGTCCCACTTCCCCTTGCCTTGCTTGTTAAGGCCACTTTCGGTCTTGTACAAGGTCGTAAAAAGCTGGGCCATTTTCGGCAAACGTTCCTTGGTGAACTTGTCGCCCATCACGTCGGAAAATCTGAAAATGCTCTGCTCCAGGTCAGCGACGGAGCGCTCCACCTGCGCCTTGCTTCGGCTATTTTGCAGTTCCAGCATGAACTCGATCTCGCGCTTGGTGACCGCTTCGTTCGGCGGCGGTGCGAGGAAACGCGTGGTGTCTATCTGACTGGCGGCCAGATACACCTTGGCAGGTACGGCAACCGCTTTGGCCTCTGCGGCTGGCGCCGCCTGCGGTGGTGTCAGCGCCGAGCAAGCGCTCAACAAAGGTATCAATAACAATGAAAGTTTTCTGACGATGAACATGGGATCCTCCTTGGTTTGAATCTTGAAATCAGGCGAAATTTCACCCCTGCGGAAACAGGCTCTGAGACCTCATGCCTGCAAACCCCAGATGCTGCGCAGCTGGGACAAGGTCGCCACGATCGCCGGATCGTGCTCCAGGGTCGGAGAGTGAATAAAGCTGAGCAAGGCCGCCACCCGGGTATGCGGCCAGATGACAACTTCGCCGCGCTCCGCGGCCGGCACGGCCACATCCTCGCGCAGCAAAGCCAGTCCCAGACCGGCCCGCACCAGACTGAGCGGCGCGGCCGTGTCATCCGACTCCAGCGCGATATTGGGCAGCAAGCCCTGGCGCGAAAACAGATCACGCAACAGCGATTGCGCGTGGCTGTTGTAGGGCGCACCTATCCAGGGCATGTCGGCGATCTCGCGCCAACCGGCATGCAAGATTTTTTGACTGAATGAAAACGGTGCGGTGACGCGGTAGTTAAGCGTCTGCAAGGGCAAGCCACGCACGTCGCGCGGCAGGTTGGGACCGATGTAAAACGAGGCCTGCAAGGTAGCGGTGGCAACGGCCTCGCGCAGGGCTTCGGCATCGCCCGAACGGGTCTTGATCTCCAGCAGCGGCAAGGCCGTGACCAGGCCACCCAGCAAGGAACCCAGGCGCAGTGAATCGGGATCGCCCACGGTGCCTATCACCAGCGAGCCCGACACCTCCCCCTGCAACTCGCGGGCCCGGCCCAGCATGGCGCCGGCTGCCGCCAGCACCTTCTCCGCTTCGGGCAGCATGCGTTCACCGGCTCGGGTCAGCATGATGCGCCCGGGCCGGCGGTCAAACAAGGCAATCCCCAACTGCTCCTCCAGCGCCTTGATCTGGCCGGTCACGGCGGGCTGGGTCACATGCAGGGCTTCGGCGGCGCGCGTCAGGTGGCCGATCTTGGCCACCGTGACAAAGGCACGCAACTGATAGATTTCCACGGCTTATTCGTCGCTGCTTTCCTCCGCTTTAGTGGGTCAGGAAACGGACCTGGGTGGATTCCACGCCCAGGCGAACTTCGGCACCCGGCTGAAACAGCGACAGGCCCGAGTAGTGCGCCTGATTGGCGACGATCACGGTCTCGCCCACCCGCACGCGGTAGCGCGAGGACTCGCCCAGAAACTCCGAACTCTCCACCCGGCCGTCCAGCCAGATGCGCGAAGCATCGGTGTGCTCATCGCGCACGCGGATGTGCACCGTGTGCGGCCGAAAGGCCAAGGTGGCCTGGCCCACGACCGGTGCATCAGGGGTGCGCGGCAGCACCATCACGCCCACGCCGTCGGCCTGGAAGGTCAGCGTCTCGCCGTTCACCTGCGTCACCTTGCCATCCACCAGATTGGCCGTACCGACAAAGCCGGCGACGAAGCGGTTGGCGGGAAAATCAAACAGCGCCGCGGCCTTGCCCACTTGCTGCAGCACGCCCTTGTCCAGCACCGCCATGCGGTCGGCCGTGGTCATGGCTTCTTCCTGGTCGTGGGTGACGAAGATAGTGGTCAAGCCCAATGTGCGCTGCAGGTTCTTCAGCTCCTCGCGCATCTGCACGCGCAGGTTTTTATCCAGATTGGACAAGGGCTCGTCCAGCAACAAGAGCTTGGGCTCTATCACCACGGTGCGCGCCAGCGCCACGCGCTGCTGCTGACCGCCCGAGAGCTGGCTAGGCCGGCGATTGGCATATTGCTGCAGCCCCACCAGTTCCAGCGCCGCGCCCACCTTGCGCTTGATCTCGTCGCGCGAGGCCTTGCGCTCCACCAGGCCGAAAGCCACGTTGTCCCAGACCGTCATGTGCGGCCACAGCGCGTAGTTCTGGAACACCATGCCCACATTGCGCAGATGCGGCGGCGTGCCGGTGATGTCCTTGCCGTCTATCAGCAACTCGCCGCGCTGGTGCTGGTTAAAGCCAGCGATCAGGCGCAGCAGCGTTGACTTGCCCGAGCCCGAGGGCCCGAGCAAGGCAAAGAACTCGCCCGGCTCGATGCGGATGTTGACGTCTTTCAGCACTTCCGTGCTGCCATAGCTCAGGCTGATGTGACGCGCTTCCAGAGAAACTTTATTGAGATGCATTTTTGTAATTCCTTCAATCGTTGCTGCTGCGCACGGGAGCGCGCGACTTCTCGATCACGCGGTGCGACAAATAGGTACCCAGCGCCACCACCACCACGGCGATCACGCTCAGGGCGGCGCCAGGGCCACGCCCGGCAATGCTTTGCATATAGAGGTAAATGCCATAACTCATGGGCGCCTGGCTCTCGGCCGAGGTCAGCAAAATCGTCGCCGACAACTCCACCGCCGCCGTGATGAAACTGGTGACAAAGCCGGCCAGGATACCGCCCATCATCAGCGGCACCATGACGCGGCGCACCGTGTTGACCTTGCCGGCGCCCAGGCTGTTGGCCGCCTCCTCCAGCGAGATATGCACCTGCTGCAAGGCTGCCATGCAAGAGCGCAAGGCATAAGGCAGGCGGCGCACCGCGTAGGCGATCATGATCAGGAACCAGGTCGCCACCATGGGCGTGTCGGTGAAGGGCACGTTGACGCCCTTGAACAGACGTAGATAGCCGATCGCCAGCACCAGACCGGGAATCGCTAACGCAATCGAGGCGATGTAATCCAGCCACTGGCGCGCCGGCAGCTTGGTGCGGTAGATCAGGTAGGCAATGGCAGTCCCCAGCACGATGTCCAGCCCGGCCGCCATGAAGCAGTACTTCAGCGTGTTGTAAATCATCAGCTTGGAGTCTGTGAAGACCGTGGCGTAATGCGCCACCGTGTAGCTGTCGGGCAGCACCGAGAAGCTCCAGACCTTGGAGAAGGACATCAGCAAAATGCCCAGGTGCGGCGCCAGCGTGACCAGCAGCACGAACACCACCCAGCCATAGGCCAGCACCGACTCCCAGCCGCGAAGCTGGCGCCGCTGCAGCGAACTGCCGCCCTTTTGCAAGGTGGTGTAGTCCTTGCCCTTCATCATGCGCGCCGCCATCCACAGCGCCAGAATCGACAACACGATCATGATCACGCTGATGACATAGCCCAACGGATCCTCGATGCCAATGGAGGTGATGCGCAGGTAGGCCTGCGGCGCCAGCATATTGGTCACCCCCATCACCAGCGGCGTGCCCAGGTCGTCAAACACCTTGACGAACACCAGCGCCGCGCCGGCCAGATAGCCCGGCAAGGACAGCGGGAAAATAATGCGCCAGAACAACCGCCAGCCGCGCGCCCCCAGGTTCATGGCGGACTCTTCCATGGAACCGTCGATGTTGCGCATGGCCGCCACCAGGTTCAACAAGATGAAGGGAAAGTAGTGAATGCTTTCGACGAAGGTCACGCCCATCAAGCCGTCCATGATGGGAATCGTGAAACCGAAATAGTCGTTGAGCAGCAGGTTCACCGAACCGCTGCGACCGAAGATCAGCTGCAGCGCCACCGCGCCCACAAAGGGCGGCATGATCAGCGGCAGCACGCCCAGGGTCTGTATCAGCAGCGCGCCGCGGAACTCGAAACGCACCGTCAGATAGGCCAGCGGAATCGCAATGACGGAGGCGAAAAACACCGAGGCCAGCGCCACCATGAAGCTGTTCATCAGTGACTCGCGCAGCAGGTCCTGACCAAAGAAGTTGCTGAAATGGCTGAGCGTGAAGGCACCGGTTTCCGTCACAAAGGCGGTGTAAATCACCTCGCCCACGGGCAGCAGCAGAAACACACCCAGGAAGGCCAGCACCAGCCCGGCAAGCAGCCAGGGCCCCCAGGCAATGCCATGGCGAACCCGGGCGGCGCGGGGCAGCTGGGGCGTGGCAGATTCTGTCAAGACAGCAGACATGAAGAGACTTTCAATGGAGAGTTTGCGCCGTGCGCGGCAAGGCGCACGGCTTCAGCGGGAAAAAATCAGCGCAGGGTCGGCCCGGCTTACTTGATCAGGGCAACGGCCTGACCGGCCAGCTCTCTAGCCTTGTCGTAGTTGGCCTTGGCCTTGGAATTCCACATGTCTTCCAGACCGGTCAACTGCTTGGCCACCGCCACGTCTTTTTTGTTCTTGCGGAACAGGGCCAGGAAGGCTTCGTCCTTGATCATGGAGTCCGACACCAGCGGCGAGTAGGCAAAGCTGCGCGCCTGCTTGAGCAGCTCGGCCGCCTGGGCATTGGGCTTGGCCTTGAGCTTGCGCTCGGCCTCATGAATCGCCTTGGTGGCGGCCTGCAAGTCCTTCAGGCGAAAGGTCACCATCTGGTCGAACATGCTGACCACCACCTGGTAGCGGTCGCCGGACAGCTTGGAGTCAAAGCTCACCTTGGCGCGCTTGGCGATGGCCTGTGCATCCGGGTAGTTGGCCGGCACCTTGGCGCCGAAAGAGGCATTGGGCAGTATCGGCAGGCGGCTGATCTTGGGGTCGAACAGCAGCTCCTGGCCTTCGCGCGAGAGCGTAAAGCTGATGAACTTCTTGGCTTCCTCGGCATTTTTGCCTCCGGCCACCAGCGCGATATTGGCGGGCACCACGGCCGTCACCGAGGGATAGACAAACTCCACCGGGTAGCCCGAATACTTGCCGGCCAGGCCGAAAAAGTCGATCACCAGGCCTATGCCGTACTGGCCGTTGTTCACGCCATCGGGCACGGCAAAGCTGCGGTCGGTCACGGCGGCGCAGTTGCCCGAAATCTGCAGCATCTGGCTCCAGCCTTTTTCCCAGCCTTCGCCCTGCAAAATGGTTTCCACCGTCAGGTGGGTGGTGCCCGAGCGCGAGGGTGAGGACACCGCCACATGGCCAAAGTATTCGGGCTTGACCAGATCGGCCCACTCCTTGGGCGCGGCAAGCTTGTGGGCCTGCATGTAGCGGGTGTTCCACATCAGGCCATAGCCGGCCAGCGCCTGACCGTAATACAGATTTTCCGGGTCGTTGAGCGGGTAGTTGCCGACCTTGGCCGGCGCCTCCGGGTTCTTCACCTCGGGCGCGGCCTGCAGCAGCTTGTCATGCGCCAGCACCTCGAAGGCATCGGGTGCCGAGGCCCACATCACGTCGGGCCGCTGGCCAACCGCCAGCTCTTTGATATAGGCAATGCTGGCGGTGGTGTTCTTGTTCAGGATTTCAAGCTTGATGCCGGGATTGCGCGCCTCAAACGCCTTTTTGTAGGCCTCGGTGAGCTCCTTGGGGAAAGAGGTCACCACCGATACTGTGCCGGCCTGTGCGGCGCTCAGGACGGAAAAGGCGGTCATCAGGCCCAGGCTCAGGGTTCGTATGGCGTGTCGACTCAGCATGCTTGTCTCCTTCTAGTTGGTTTAATGTTCACGATGGCAATGTAACGGCCAGGCAGCCCCAAAGCCAATCATGGTTTTTGATAGCCCGCATAAACCTGGCAGCCTCTCGGGTTAACCCGTGGCCGCCTTGAAGCGGGCTTCTTCCTGCAGCCGCAGTACGCGGCGCTGCACCTTGCCGGTGGTGGTCATGGGCAAGGCCTCTATGAACTCGATGTCCTTGGGATACTCGTAAGGCGCCAGCAGGTTTTTCACATGGGCCTGCAGCTCGGCCATCATTTTTAGATCAAATAGGCCCGTATCGCCCGTCAGCTGAGCGCGAGCAGCTATGAAATCAGGAGCAAGAACAACATAGGCCTTGACCACGGCGCCGCGCTCCTTGTCGGGCTTGGGCACCACGGCGGCATTGGCGACGGCCGGGTGCTTGACCAGGCAGTTTTCGATTTCGCCCGGGCCTATGCGGTAACCCGCCGCCTTGAACACATCGTCGGCGCGGCCTTCGTACCAGAGGTAGCCGTCGGCATCACGCCGCGCCAGGTCGCCGGTGCGGCACCAGTCGCCGCTGAATTTGGCGCGGGTCGCAGCCTCGTTTTTCCAGTAACCCAAGAAAAAGATGGGGTCGGGATCGCCATGCACGTCGTAGCGATTGACCGCCACATCGCCGGGCACGCCCACGGCGCACTCCTCGCCTTCGTCGTCAATCACCGCGACCTGGTGGCCTGGATAAGCCTTGCCCATGCTGCCGGCACGCGCCGGCCAGCCCATGGCCCCCACGCTTGCCACTGCGTGTGCTGCGCTGCCCCCCGAGGGGGCTGAACTTTGCTTGGGGCGGCCCGGCGCTTCGTTCATGCTGCAATTCCCCACCACGTAATTGATCTCGGTCTGGCCGAACATTTCATTGACGACCACCCCCAGTTGCTCGCGGCAATAGTCAAACACGGCGTCGCCGACCGCCTCGCCCGCACTCATGATGCCTTGCAGTTGGAGTTTGAAATGCTGGCGCGGCTGCGGATAAGCCTTCATCATGGCTTTGAGCGCGGTGGGGAACAAAAAAGTATGTGTCACGCCCTGTGCCTGCATCAGGCCAAAGGCCAGCTCGGGGCTGAAGCGGCCATTGAAGGCGACGATGGGCCGGCCGAAATAAAGCGTGGGCAGCAGCGCATCCATCAGCCCGCCGGTCCAGGCCCAGTCGGCCGGCGACCAGAACACGGCGTCAGACTTGGCATTGGCCTGGCCGTCAAAGCCAAACCAGTTCTGGCTGCAGACAAAGCCGGGCAGATTGCCTATCAGCGCGCGGTGCGCCAGCAGCGCCCCCTTGGGCGGGCCGGTGGTGCCGCTGGTGTAGATCAGGATGGCGCCTTCGTCGGCCCGGGTCTTGACCGCCGTGAAAGCCCGCTGCTGAGCGGCGACGGCCGTCGCGTAATCCAGATCGCCCTGCCCGCTCGCCTGGCCAGCGGCCAACACCGTGCGCAGGGCCGGACAGTCGCTACGGATCGCCTTGAGGCTGTCCATAGAACTTTCGTCGCCAATCGCCACCACCGCCTCGCTGTCCTGCAGGCGATAGGCCAGCGCCTCCGGCCCGAACAGCATGGACAGCGGCATGGCCACCGCCCCCATCTGGAACACCGCCATATAGGCCACGGCGGTTTCAAAACGCTGCGGCATGACGATGGCGACGCGGTCGCCGCGCTGCACGCCCAGCCCAGCCAGCACGTGGCTGAGCGCATCGGCCGCCTGCTGCAGCTCAAAATAAGTATAAAAAGTGCTCTCGGCGCCCGTCTGGTGAGCGCAGATAGCTATTTTTTTAATAGCATTTCGCTGGCCAGCTTGGGGCCGCGCCCAACGGCCGCAGCAGACCTCGGCGATGTTGAAGTACTCATCCACCTGCCAGCGAAAGCCGCGGTGCAATTCGGCATAGGCGTCGGCAGGCTGGCTTGGCGCCGGCCTCTGGCTGTCTCTTTTTTGACTGCGCTTCACAACCGACCTCCTTATGATGAGCGCCCAATGTACAAAGAAAACCGACTTTTCCGCAGCGAGTTTGTCCCTATACGCGGGCTCAACTACCACGTTCAAATCTGGCAGGCACCCCAGACCGACGCCAAGGCCGCCAGCGCCGGGCCGCCCCAAGCAAGGCCAGCCCCCTCGGGGGGCAGTGAACCACACGCAGTGGGGAGCGTGGGGGTGCCACTTGTCTTGTTGCACGGCTGGATGGACGTGGCGGCGTCTTACCAGTTCATGGTCGACGCCTTGTCCGACGCCTTTGTTCGGGGCCGGCTCATCATCGCGCCCGACTGGCGCGGCTTCGGCCAGACCAGCTCGGGCCACGCTGGCGGCCTGACCGACAGCTATTGGTTCCCCGACTACCTGGCCGACCTCGACTTTCTGCTCGATCACTACGCCCCCGGCCAGGCGGTGGACCTGGTCGGCCACAGCATGGGCGGCAACGTCGCCATGCTGTATGCCGGCGTGCGGCCGTCGCGCCTGCGCAAGCTGGTCAACCTGGAGGGCTTCGGCATGCCGGCCAGCCAGCCAGCCCAAGCCCCTGGCCGCTATGCCAAGTGGATGGACGAGCTGAAAAGCCTGCAGCGCGGCGAGCTGGACCTGAAAGCCTATGACGACGTGGCCGGCGTGGCCAGGCGCCTGATGAAAACCAACCCCAGGCTCACGCCCGACAAGGCCAACTGGCTGGCCGGCCACTGGGCCAGCCCCGATGCGGCGGGCAAGTGGCGCATCCTGGGCGATGCCGCGCACAAAATCACCAGCGCCCAGCTTTACCGCGCCGACGAAATGCTGGAAATCTACCAGCGCATCAGCGCGCCCACGCTGGCCGTCGAGGCCTCGGACGACTCGCTAAGCCTGTGGTGGAAAGGCCAGTACACGCTGGCCGAGTACCACGAAAGGCTCAAGCTGGTGCCCCAGGCGCAGGTGGCGGTGATCCAGGACGCCGGCCACATGCTGCACCACGACCAGCCCGAGCAGCTGGCGGCCCTGATTGAGGGCTTTCTGGCGTGAAACTTGCCGCGCCATGAGAAAATCCTCAGTTACTTTGAAATAACCCTGGATTGAACCCTCATGGACGCAGAACACATCAACCTCATCAGCAACCAACTCGCGGACCTGAGCAATCGGGTCAACGAACTTCGGGGGTATCTTTGACTACCCTGCCAAAGAACGTAAGCTGAACGAAGTCAACGCCGCGCTCGAAGACCCCAAGGTCTGGGACAACCCCAAGCGCGCGCAGGAACTGGGCCGCGAGAAAAAATCCCTGGAAGACGTGGTGCTGGTCTTGGACCGGCTGACCCAGGAGTTGGCCGACAACTCCGAGTTGTTCGACATGTCGCGGGGTGACGGCGACGATGCCGGCATGCAGGCGATTGAAGCCGAGGCCGCCAAGGTTGCCGCCGAAGTGGAAAAAATGGAATTCCGCCGGATGTTCAACAACCCGGCCGACCCGCTGAACTGTTTTCTGGACATCCAGGCCGGCGCCGGTGGCACCGAAGCCTGCGACTGGGCCAGCATGCTGCTGCGCCAGTACCTCAAATACGCCGAGCGCAAGGGCTTCAAGACCACGGTCGAAGACGAATCCCCCGGCGACACCGCCGGCATCAAGGGCGCCACCATCAAGATCGAGGGCGAATACGCCTTTGGCCTGCTGCGCACCGAAACCGGCGTGCATCGGCTGGTGCGCAAGTCGCCGTTTGACTCGTCGGGCGGGCGCCACACCTCGTTTGCCTCGGTGTTTGTCTATCCCGAGATCGACGACTCGATCGAGATCGACATCAATCCCTCGGACGTGCGTACCGACACCTACCGCGCCAGCGGCGCCGGCGGCCAGCACATCAACAAGACCGATTCGGCCGTGCGCCTGACCCACATCCCGACCGGCATCGTGGTGCAGTGCCAGGACGGCCGCAGCCAGCACAGCAACCGCGACGTCGCCTGGAAACGCCTGCGTTCGCGGCTGTATGACTTCGAGCTGCGCAAGCAGCAGGAAGCGCAGCAAAAGCTCGAGGACAACAAGACCGACGTGGGCTGGGGCCACCAGATCCGCAGCTATGTGCTGGACAACAGCCGTATCAAGGACTTGCGCACCAACTACGAAACCTCAGCCACGCAAAAAGTGCTGGATGGGGATTTGGACCAGTTCATCGAAGCCTCGCTAAAGCAAGGCGTCTGAGCATTGTTCAGGCCCTGCGCCGCGTGTGCAGGGCCTCCCGTTTGAGTTTTCAAAAATACAGAAAGTCACCATGCAGCAAATGATTGATGATCGAGGAACTGGAGCGCAAGCCGCAGTCATCAACCGCGCCGACTACATCGCTCCGGCCTACTGGATAGACAGCGTCGATCTGTGCTTTGACCTGGACCCGGTGAAAACGCGCGTGCTCAACAAGATGACATTGCGCCGCAACCCGGACTTGCCGGCCCAGCCGCTCAAGCTGGACGGCGAAGATCTGAATCTGGCCCGCGTGCTGGTCAACGGCCAGGGCACCACCTTCAAGATGGAAGGCAAACAGCTGGTGCTGGAGAACCTGCCGGCGGGCAACGAGCCCTTTGCGCTGGAGATCTTCACCACCACCTGTCCGGCCAAGAACACCCAGCTGATGGGCCTGTATGTGAGCAACGACTCCTTCTTCACCCAGTGCGAAGCCGAGGGCTTTCGGCGCATCACCTACTTCCTGGATCGCCCGGACGTGATGGCGATGTACACGGTGACCTTGCGCGCCGACAAGGCCAAATACCCGGTGCTGCTGTCCAACGGCAACCTGGTGGACCAAGGCCCGCTGGAAGACGGCCCCAACGGCGCCAGGCATTTCGCCAAATGGGTGGACCCGCACAAAAAACCCAGCTACCTGTTTGCCCTGGTGGCCGGCCAGCTGGTCAGCCGTGAGCAGCGCATTACCTCGCGCGCCGGCAAGGACCATGTGCTGCAGGTCTATGTGCGCCCCGGCGACCTCGACAAGACCGAACACGCGATGAACTCGCTGATGCATTCGGTGGCCTGGGACGAGGCCCGTTTTGGCCTGCCGCTGGACCTGGAGCGCTTCATGATCGTCGCCACCAGCGACTTCAACATGGGCGCCATGGAAAACAAGGGCCTGAACATCTTCAACACCAAGTACGTGCTGGCCAATCAGGCTACCGCGACGGACGTTGATTTCTCCAATATCGAAAGCGTGGTCGGCCACGAGTACTTTCACAACTGGACCGGCAACCGCGTCACCTGCCGCGACTGGTTCCAGCTCAGCCTGAAAGAAGGCCTGACCGTTTTCCGCGATCAGGAGTTTTCACAAGACCTGTGTTTTGAGGCTTCCGCCCGCGCCGTCAAGCGCATCGAAGACGTGCGCGTGCTGCGCACTGCCCAGTTCCCCGAAGACGCCGGCCCCATGTCGCACCCGGTGCGGCCCGACAGCTACGTGGAAATCAGCAACTTCTACACCGTCACGATTTACGAAAAAGGCGCGGAAGTGGTGCGCATGATGCAGACTCTGGTGGGCCGCGAAGGCTTTGCCAAGGGCATGACGCTGTACTTCGAACGCCACGACGGTCAGGCCGTGACCTGCGACGATTTTGCCCAAGCCATTGCCGACGCCAACCCGGCCTCCGATCTGGCGCGCCTGCTGCCGCAGTTCAAACGCTGGTATAGCCAGGCCGGCACGCCGCAAGTGCGCGCGCATGGCGTGTACGACGCCGCTGCGCGCAGCTACACCTTGAGCCTGGCGCAAAGCTGCGCCCCCACGGCCGGCCAGACCGTCAAGGAGCCCTTTGTGATTCCGGTCGGCCTGGGACTGCTGGACGAAGCTGGCCAGGACCTGCCGCTGCAGCTGGCCGGCGAAGCCGCTGCCACGGCAGGTACACACACCCTGGTGCTGACGCAAGCCAGCGAAACCTTCACCTTTGTCAACCTCGACGCCGAACCAGTGCCCTCCATACTGCGCGGCTTCAGTGCCCCGGTGGTGCTGGTGTTCGACTACACCGATGCCCAGCTGCTGCACCTGTTGGCGCACGACAGCGACCCATTCAATCGCTGGGAAGCCGGTCAGCGCCTGGCCGTCAATCGCGCCGTGGCCGCTATCAAATCAATAGCTGACAGCACCCCTGCTGCCTTGGCTAGCGTGCTCGATGATGCTTATCTTGGCGCCATGCGCCAGGTGCTGCGCCATCCCACGCTGGATGCCGCTTTCAAGGAGCTGGTGCTGACGCTGCCGTCCGAAACCTATCTGGCCGAACAGCTAGCCGTGGTGGACCCGCAGCGCATTCACGCGGTGCGCGAAGCCATGCGCCAGCAACTGGCGAGCGCCCTGACCAGCGACTGGGAAGCCGTTTACGCGGCCAACCACGACACCGGCGCCTACACGCCTGATCCGCTTTCCAGCGGTCGCCGCGCGCTGGCCGGCATGGCGCTGACCCATTTGTGCCTGGCGGCCCAGGTCAGCGGCGACACCGTCTGGCCCGGCAAGACCTTGCAGCGCTTCAAGGACGCCGGCAACATGACGGACCGCTTCAACGCCCTGTCCGCCCTGGTCTCCAGCGGCCACCCGCTGGCGACCCAGGCGCTGCAACGTTTTCATGCCCTGTTCAAGGACGAGGCCCTGGTCATCGACAAATGGTTTGGCCTGCAGACCAGCGCCCCCGATCGCGGCGGCAATATCCTGTCGGCGGTCAAGCAGCTCATGAAGCACAGCGATTTCAGCCTGCGCAACCCGAATCGCGCGCGCAGCGTCATCAGCACCTATTGCCAGGGCAACCCGGCCGCCTTTCACCGCCTTGACGCCGCCGGCTATGTGTTCTGGAGCGAACGCGTGATCGAGCTCGATGCCATCAATCCGCAAGTGGCGGCGCGCCTGGCGCGTGCGCTGGACCGCTGGAGCAAACTGGCCGAGCCCTACCGCAGCGCCGCGCGCGAAGCCATCACCCGCGTCGCGGCCAAGACCGACCTGAGCAAAGACACGCTGGAAGTCGTCACCCGCGCCTTGACCGCTTGAACCGGCAGCTTCATCTGCCTACAAACTAACTGAATGGAGTTTTAATTTATGTCAAATAACATCTCACTGACGCGCTACCTGGTTGAGCAGCAGCGCATCGACGGCCACATTCCTTCGCAGCTGCGGCTGCTGCTGGAAGTGGTGGCCAGAGCCTGCAAAGGCATCAGCCAGGCCGTCAACAAGGGTGCGCTGGGCGGCGTGCTGGGTACCGCCGGCAGCGAAAACGTACAGGGCGAAGTCCAGAAAAAGCTGGACATCATCGCCAACGAGGTGCTGATCGAGGCCAACGAATGGGGCGGCCACCTGGCCGCCATGGCCTCGGAAGAAATGGACAGCATCTATTCGATTCCCAACCGCTACCCGCAGGGCGAATACCTGTTGCTGTTCGATCCCCTGGACGGCTCCAGCAACATCGACGTCAACGTCAGCATTGGCACCATTTTCAGCGTCCTGAAGAAGCCGGAGGGCCAGGAAAGCGTCGAAGAAAAAGACTTCCTGCAGGCCGGCAACAAGCAGGTCGCCGCAGGCTACTGCGTCTATGGCCCGCAAACCACCCTGGTGCTGACCGTGGGTGACGGCGTGGCCATGTTCACACTGGATCGCGAACAGGGCTCTTTCGTGCTGACCGAGGAAAACGTTCAGATCCCGGCGGACACCAAGGAATTTGCCATCAACATGAGCAACATGCGCCACTGGGACGAGCCGGTCAAGCGCTACATCGACGAGTGTTTGCAGGGCAAGGAAGGCCCGCGCGGCAAAGACTTCAACATGCGCTGGATTGCCTCCATGGTGGCCGACGTGCACCGCATCCTGACGCGCGGTGGCGTTTTCATGTACCCCTGGGACAAGCGCGAACCCGAAAAGGCCGGCAAGCTGCGCCTGATGTACGAAGCCAACCCCATGAGCTGGCTCATAGAGCAAGCCGGCGGCGCCGCCACCAACGGCAAGGAACGCATCCTGGATATCCAGCCCACCAAGTTGCACGAACGCGTCAGTGTGATGCTGGGTTCAAAAAATGAGGTGGAACGGGTGACTGCCTACCATGCCAAGCCAAATTAGCAAGCTATAATCTAAGGCTTAAGCCGGTGTAGCTCAGTCGGTAGAGCAGCTCATTCGTAATGAGAAGGTCGGGTGTTCGATTCATCTCTCCGGCACCAATAAAGACAAGGGTCCACTGCTATTAAAATAGTAGTGGACCTTTTCCTTTGGTGGGTATGCAAGGGCGGATGTAAGACGATTTTATGAATCGCATCCTTTGTCAGATAGTCATTTAGAGCTATCTGCGAATTAATTAAAGTTGTTCCTCGATAGCTCAGTTGGTAGAGCGCCGGACTGTTAATCCGTAGGTCCCTGGTTCGAGCCCAGGTCGAGGAGCCAAGTTTTTGATGCGGGAATAGCTCAGTTGGTAGAGCGCAACCTTGCCAAGGTTGAGGTCGAGAGTTCGAGCCTCTTTTCCCGCTCCATATTGCCCATTTGGCTCAGTGGCAGAGCACTCCCTTGGTAAGGGAGAGGTCCCGGGTCCGATTCCCGGAATGGGCACCAAGCCAGAATAAGGTCTGCTATCGCTACGAATAGTGGACCTTTTCATTTTCTGTAGCTTGTAGGCAACCACTGCAAACCTGTTCTCGCTTGCCCACTGTCGGCTTGTTGAACGGCGGACAGCGTGCGACGCGCGAACTCCTCATGGCGTACATGCGATACGGCGCGGACACCCTTCCGAAAGTTCGGCGGGTCACCAATCAAACACCTCTGCAACTGCCAAATGCTTACCTGCGACATCTTTGGCGGCCAGCAGCGGCTGAGCCTGAAGCGGCCACTGCACACCTACGACCGGGTCGTTCCAGAGCAGGTTGCGCTCAAACTCGGGGTACCAATAGTCAGTGGTTTTGTATAAGAACTCAGCCGACTCGCTGGTCACCAGAAACCCATGCGCAAACCCTGGAGGGACCCACAGCTGCCTGTGGTTATCCTCGCTCAGTTCCACACCCACCCATTGGCCAAACGTGGGAGAGCTCTTGCGGATATCCACCGCCACGTCAAACACCGCGCCGCGCACCACGCGCACCAGCTTGCCCTGGGGCTGCTGGATCTGGTAGTGCAGGCCGCGCAGCACGCCCTTGGTGCTGCGGCTGTGGTTATCCTGTACAAACTGATGATTGGTACCCGTAGCTTCGTTGAAGGCTTTCTGATTAAAGCTTTCGTAGAAAAAGCCGCGCGCGTCACCAAACACCTTGGGCTCGATGATCAGAACTTCGGGGATGGCAGTAGGAGTAACTTTCATGCCTGGTGCTCTTCTTTCAACAGTCGTTGCAGGTACTGGCCATAGCCGTTCTTGGCCAGCGGCTGGGCCAACTTTTCCAGCTGCGCCGAATCGATGAAGCCATTGCGCCAGGCGATCTCTTCCGGGCAGGCAATCTTCAGGCCCTGGCGATGCTCCAGTGTTGCAATGAACTGGCCGGCTTCGAGCAGGCTGTCGTGCGTGCCGGTGTCGAGCCAGGCGTAGCCGCGCTTCATTATTTGTACATTGAGCTGGCCTAGGTCCAGGTAGGCCTGGTTAACGGCGGTGATTTCCAGCTCGCCGCGGGCACTGGGCTTCACGGCCTTGGCGATGTCCACCACCTGCTTGTCATAGAAGTACAGGCCGGTCACGGCGTAGTTGCTTTTGGGTTTGCGGGGTTTTTCTTCGATGCTGCTGGCTTTACCAGCCTGGTCGAAGGCCACCACGCCGTAGCGCTCGGGGTCTTGCACATGGTAGGCAAAGACGGTGGCACCGCTGGTTTGGGCGTCGGCATCGGCCAGCAAGGGCACAAAGTCGTGACCATGAAAGATGTTATCGCCCAACACCAGGGCGCTGGGGTGGTTGCCAACAAACTTGTCCCCGATGATAAAAGCCTGCGCCAGGCCGTCCGGGCTGGCTTGCACGGCGTATTGCAAGTTCATGCCCCACTGGCTGCCGTCGCCCAGCAGTTGTTCAAAGCGCGGCGTGTCTTGCGGGGTGCTGATGATCAGCACATCCCTGATGCCCGCCAGCATCAACGTGCTGAGCGGGTAGTAAATCATGGGTTTGTCGTATACCGGCAGCAACTGCTTGCTGATGGCCAGCGTGGCCGGGTGCAGGCGGGTGCCGGAGCCGCCGGCGAGGATGATGCCTTTGCGGGAAGTCGTGAATGTCGTCATGGGTTTCTTACTCTTCAGATTCAAAGAATTTCTGTCAGCATGCGGTCCACGCCCTGCTGCCAGGCGGGAAGCTTCAGGCCAAAGGTGGCTTGCAGCTTGGCCGTATTCAGGCGCGAGTTGTGCGGCCGCTGGGCCGGCGTGGGGAAGGCGCTGGTAGGCACGGGAGCGACTTCTTTTGCTGCTATTTTGATAGCTGGTTGCGCACGCGCTGCTTGGGCTAGAACATGTTGTGCATAACCGTTCCAGGTGGTTTGGCCGCTGGCGGCCAGATGGTAGAGACCGGCGTCTTGCGGGTGCTGCAGGACTTGACGGATGGCGTGGGCGCTCACATCGGCGATCAGCTCGGCACCGGTCGGTGCGCCCCACTGGTCGTCAATCACCGTCAGTCGTTCGCGCTCTTGCGCCAGGCGCAGCATGGTTTTGGCAAAGTTGCCGCCTCGCGCGGCGTAAACCCAGCTGGTTCGAAAGATCAGGTATTTCTTGCAGCGTTGGGCAATCAGCTGCTCACCTTCGAGCTTGGTCTGGCCGTAGACGTTAAGCGGAGCGGGCCTGTCAGCCTCGGTCCACGGCGCGCTGCCGCTGCCGTCAAACACATAGTCGGTGGAGTAATGCACCAGCCAGGCGCCCAGCTTGTGGGCCTCTTGGGCCAGCACGCCGGGGGCGCTGGCGTTGATGAGGCGAGCCCATTCGGGCTCGCTCTCGGCCTTGTCCACGGCAGTGTGTGCGGCGGCGTTGACGATGAGGTCGGGCCGCAGCCTTTGCACGGTGGCGGCCAGGCTTGGCAAGTTGCAGAGGTCGCCGCAGAACTCAGTGCTGTGGCGATCCAGCGCGATCAGTTCGCCCAGCGGCGCCAGGCTGCGCTGCAACTCCCAGCCGAGCTGGCCGTTCTTGCCGAGGAGAAGGATTTTCATGTCGCAGCCGTCTCGACGTACTGGGTCTGCACCCAGTCGCGGTAGGCGCCGCTTTGCACGTTGGCCACCCACTCGGGGTTGGCGAGGTACCACTGCACGGTCTTGCGGATACCGGTATCGAAGGTCTCGGCCGGTTTCCAGCCGAGCTCGCGCTCTAGCTTGCCAGCATCGATGGCGTAGCGCCTGTCATGGCCAGGGCGGTCCTTGACGTAGCTGATCTGGCTGCGGTAACTGCTGCCGTCGGCTTTGGGGCGCAACTCGTCGAGCAAGGCGCAGACGGTGTTGACGATCTCGATGTTGGGCTTTTCGTTCCAGCCACCAACGTTGTAGACCTCGCCTACGCGGCCGTGCGCCAGCACTTCACGTATCGCGCTGCAGTGGTCTTTCACATACAGCCAGTCGCGCACCTGCATGCCGTCGCCATACACCGGCAGGGCCTTGCCGGCCAGGGCGTTGACAATCATCAGCGGAATGAGCTTTTCGGGGAAATGATAGGGGCCGTAGTTGTTGGAGCAATTGGTGGTCAGCACCGGCAGGCCGTAGGTGTGGTGCCAGGCGCGCACCAGATGATCGCTGGCGGCCTTGCTGGCGCTATAGGGGCTGTTGGGCTCGTAGCGGTGCTGCTCGGTGAAGGCGGGATCTGTGGCGCTGAGCGAGCCGTAGACCTCGTCGGTGGAGACATGCAGGAAGCGGAAAGCGGCTTTGCCTTCGGCGGGCAAGCCGCTCCAATAAGCACGCACGGACTCCAGCAGGCGAAAGGTGCCGACGATATTGGTCTGGATGAAGTCTTCGGGGCCGTGAATGGAGCGGTCCACATGGCTTTCGGCGGCAAAGTTGAGGACGGCCCGGGGCTGGTGTTTGGCCAGCAGGCTGGCAAGCAGTTCGCCGTCTCCGATATCGCCCTGCACAAAGATGTGGCGCGCATCGCCCCGCAGGCTGGCCAGGGTTTCCAGATTGCCGGCGTAGGTCAGCTTGTCGAGGTTGACGACGGACTCATCAGAGCCAGCCAGCCAGTCGAGTGCAAAATTGGCACCTATGAAGCCTGCGGCTCCGGTGATGAGAATGGTCATGGCGTTGTCAATTACCCGGCATTAAGCCACTTGCTTACTGTGATGACCGGTTGCACCGGCCTCTTCCTCCGTGTTGAAGACACGGTTTTGAGCTTCTTGCATTTTTGCTATTTCCATATACCTGAGCGCGCAATTCTACGACGAGCGCACCCATTCAAAGCATCAAGCCCCGACACCGATGTGACAAACTGAAGATGGCGACAGATTCGCAGGCCTCCGTGATTACTCAAGAGGATGAGGTCTTAACGAAAAGCAGGACCCTGACTGCTTGCGTCACGCCCCCACAAGCCATATATCCTCTCAAAGACATGCAAGAACAAGAAATCATTCGGCCATCTTTGATAAAATATCAGCAAAAACCCAGCCCAATCAAAGCCAGAAATGCCAAGTTAGTACAGCGCAAGCCGGCGAGTAACGACAATGACGGCCTACGCTGCAGCCAACCCGATCTGCGCGACCACTGGTTTATCACCAGCATAATGGGAAATAATCCAAAACAAATAGCAGGGCGCTTCACCACATGAATCACGACGGACATTCACCTTATCAATGTCCATTTCCATTCAATACTGGTTCAGTGCACTCAAAATTCGATTAAGATTTAAATTTAAATAAGGAAGCTATCCTCATGTCGAAATCAGCTGGACTGCAGCAGCAAATCAATGAATACGAAGCCAAAATAAATGAACTGCGCAAGCAGCAGGATGCGGAGCGCAAGGCCGAGCGTACACAAGCCATTGTCGCGGCCAAGGAATTAATCAAAACCCACAACCTGACGGCATCGGAATTGGGATTTTCAGGCAAAGGCGCCGACAAACGTGCGTCGGCTGACAAACGTAACGTGGTCGCCCCCAAATACCAGGACCCTGAGAGTGGCAAAACGTGGACCGGCCGCGGAAAAAACCCCGCCTGGCTGAGCGCCAAATTGGCCGCAGGCAGCAGTAAGCAGGACTTCCTGATTCGGAGTTAAGAACACCCCCACGGCGGGCCGGCAAAAAGCCCCCGCCAGCTAATTGCCATCCGACGTGGCACGCAAACCGGCACGGGTCAAGCCAGGTGGGTGTCTTGCATATTCCGTCGTATCTATTCCGGTTCACTCTAGGCAACACCGCCGCCGGCGGTGAAGCTGCAGTTGCACTCTCCCGCACCCAGGCCGGCCAAACGTCCAGCAGCCAACCGGCCTTGAGGCCAGCGTCGTGGCTGATGCCCAGTCATTGCCGCCAGCGCAAAGTCGGCCCGGAGGTCGTGGCCACCCTTCAAAGTCAGACCCGGGGTTCAGCTGCCCCCTGCAAGGCAACCACCTGGCGCTAAGCGCTGGCCAACAGACCGCGCAGACCGAGCCCAATGCCCAGTGCATCGACCTCGTCGGGCTGGCAGCGAAGGGACTGGAGTTTGTCTGATTGCCACCGCTAGCCCCCAGCGAGCTCCCCCATACGCTCTCAATTTAATAGCAAACCTTACTCATAAAAACTGGGTGTAAGGCCAATCCAATTGTAAATTGCAGGTCCGAGAACAGTACTAGCAGGCTGCTGAAATACCTCGGAGCGGAGTCCGCCAATACGCAAGCTCCAACGTTTATCTCAGGTAGCCCATTTTTCCATCACCAGATACAAGCAATTCAATTCCATGCGCGGAGCCGACACCTTCACCGAAAGCCTGTTCACAATGCGCCATCTGGAAGACTTTGTGCCAAGTAATCATCCCCTGCGGCCCATACGCCAGATGGTCAACGAGGCTTTGGTGAAGATGGATACGCTGTTCGCTGGAATGTACGAGGCCGACATCAAAGGCGGCCGGCCCAGCATCGCCCCCGAGAAATTGCTGCGCGCCATGCTCTTGCAGGTGTTCTACAGTATCCGCTCGGAGCGCCAG
>NZ_FOKZ01000060.1 GCF_900112285.1 Polaromonas sp. OV174
CAATGCCAGTCAGTTAAGAGCTGACGAAGCCAAAGGAAGGTAAAAAGGGAACGTGTTCAACACGTTCCCTTTTTCATTTGTCGAGCTTTTTACAAAACACATTAGACGAGACGCTGGCGTGCTTGCCCGCCGGTGGCATCAACGAACTGAGCGCGCTGATTGATCCGGCCTGGATCGAACAAGCACTCGCCGCCACCGGCAAGGCCTCCATTCGCCGGCGCAAGCTGCCAGCCGACCACGCGGTCTGGCTGGTGATCGGTCTGGCACTGTTTCGACAGATGCCGATGTGGCAGGTCGTCCAGGAGATGGCGCTGACACTGGATGGACAAGACTTGCCCGTTCCCAGCAGCAGTGTGCAAGCCCGCCAGCGACTTGGCCCTGAACCCTTGGCCCATTTGTTTGGCCTGCTCACCGACGCGTGGGCACGGGCCCGGCCGGTGCGTGGCACCGATTTGCGTGTGTTGGCCGTCGATGGCGTGGTGTGGTCGGCCCCTGACAGCCCGCTGAACCGGGCCGATCTGGGCAGCGGCCAGACGCAGTACGGCCCTCAGCCCTGGCCCATGGTGCGGTGTGTGTGTCTGCTCGACACCGACAGCCACGAACTGCTCGATGCCAAGCTGGGCAACTACCACTGTGGCGAGCTGACGTTGGCAGCCGATCTGCGCGGCCTGGATCATTCGATCACGCTGTTTGACCGCGCCTACTTCTCGGCTGCGTTCCTGATGGACTGGCACAGCGCGGGCACCCAGCGCCATTGGCTCATGCGCGCCAAAGACAATCTGCGTCACGAGATCGTGCAAACCCTGGGAGAAGGCGACTGGCTGATTCGCATGCCGGTGTCGCAACGCGCCAGGCAACTGCGCCCCGAACTGCCCAGCCATTGGGAGGCCCGCTTGATTCAAACGCAGGTGGACGGCAAGTCCAGGCGCTTCCTCACCTCGATGCGGGAGTCAAAGCGGTTTGCTGCAGATGAGCTGGCACAGTTGTACCGCCAGCGTTGGGAGATCGAGCTGGGGTTTCGCGAGATCAAGCAGTCATTGCAGCAAGGCCAAGGCGTGCTGCGCAGCAAGCAGCCAGAATTAGTGATGCAAGAGGTCTGGGGCGTGTTACTCGCCCATACACTGCTTCGGCGGTGGATGCGTTTGATGGCTGAGCACGTGGGTGTGGCACCACTGAGGATCAGCTTTCATACGGCCAAGCACGCCATCATGGGAGCCTTGAACACCGTGCATCTGGCGCGAGCAGGCACTTTGCCAAAGCACTTGCAACTGCTGCTCGATCAGGCTCGTTACTTTGTGCTGCCGCCGCGCCGCCCTGATCGCAGCTTCCCACGCGAGGTCAAGCGATCCACCCGCAGCAAGTACCCATCAAAAAAATGCCAGTCAGCTCTTAACTGACTGGCATTG
>NZ_FOKZ01000045.1 GCF_900112285.1 Polaromonas sp. OV174
CAGCTACTACGACCTCGGCTGACTTCTCGCTCCGGCAAAGCCGTCGGGCTTTCACCCACGAGGCGAGACCTCCCCAAGTAAGAACGCACACCTTCATCGCACAACCGCCGCATCTACGTCACCTCGCCTTGGTCACAAGAGCTTTGCGGTTTTTGGCCCGCTCGCCCTGCTTGGCAACGCCTTCTATGCGGTTCTTGTTCATCGGCTCACGATTTACGCTCCACGCTTCCTTCCCACGTTCGGTCGCCCTCACGCAGTTGCGCTTCACTTCATTCACTGTGACCAGCTCCTGGCGGGACTTGCACCCGCAGGTGTGCGCCCATGCTGGGCGCACCAAAAGAAAAGACCCAAAAGGGTCTTTTCTACAAAGCAACATTGTTGCTAATGACTATTATTTCTTGGCAGCAGGCTTTCCCGCTTTCTTTTGCGCTACAGCTTTAGACACGACCTTTGCCTTTGGACTTTTAGGCGCGGGGGTCACTGGAACCACTTTCAGCGCAGTACGTTGATCACGCAGGGCTTTGATTTCTGTATTGATTTTGTCTTTGCGTTCGGTCAGCTTCGCAATGCTTGCACTAAGTTTTGCAACGGCCTTGGCCGTCTTTGAAACTGGAGCTTTTTTTACAGATGCTTTGGCAATCGGTTTCACCACTTTCGCAGGAGCCATTACCTTCTTTGGAGTTGCCTTAACCTTTGGAGCCGGTTTTTTCGCAGTTGCCATTTTTAAATTTCCTTTTTTTTGCCTGGTTGAGATATTTCACCAGTACCGTATTGTCTCCAGTATTTTTGTTCGTTATCCACACCGGCAATCAACCGTAGTCCCCTGAGCCCCCCCCGCCCCGATAGAGGAGGATGCTCAGAGTCTGATCGCCCCGTCAGCAGCGTGTTAGGCGGCACGCTGTACATCTCGATTGCTTTTGTCGGCACTTTAGCCTGGCCGATCTCTGAAGTAGGTGTCGGACCGTTTTCCGTCTGCTGTCGCTGCGAAACATAAGTCCGTTTCAGACTGGTTGCGGACCTTCAACCAAATTTGGTGAACCACGCATTTCGACCAATTGAAGGTATTCAGCGGCAACAGTTGACCTGTCCAAAGCTGCCGTTAGCGTTACGAGCGAGAGCTCATAAGTACATTCCTGCAGGATTGCGTGTTTGTCGATTCAAAAAACGGTATCGATAGATCACGAAATACGATTGGATGAGGATCGCTGCCCTTCGTATGCTTTGTCACCACTTCAAAGATAGTGGAACAGGAGACAAGCATGACAGTTGAGAAAGCCCGCATTGGGTTTATAGGCCTGGGTATCATGGGCACGGCGATGACACTGCGCCTGCTCGAACAGGGCTGGCCGGTCACAGTCTGGAACCTCGAGCCGGAGAGGGTGCAGCCCCTGGTCGCGTCGGGCGCCGTGAGCGCGCCTTCACCGGCGGCCGTTACCGCGGCCAGCGACATCGTGATCATGTGTGTACTGCATACCGACGCGGTGCGCAGCTGTGTATTCGGGGCGCAGGGCATTGCCGACGCGGCGACGGCCGGCAAGCTCCTGATAGACCACTCCACCATCGACCCTGCTGCCACGTGTTCCATGGCGCAGCAACTGCACGGTGAGACTGGTATGCGCTGGGTCGATGCCCCGGTGAGCGGTGGCCCACTGCAATCGCGTGCCGGCACGCTGACGGTGATGGCCGGTGGGGAGGTCGCAGATATTGAGGCCATCCGCGCCGTGATGGCCGACCTGGCCGCCAACTTCACCCACATCGGCCCGAGCGGCGCCGGCCAGACAGCCAAGATGATCAACCAGCTGATCGTCGGCAGCGGTTACGTGGTGCTGGCCGAGGCCCTGACCCTGGCCGAAGCGGCGGGCATCAACGCGCAGGCGCTGCCGCAATGCTTGGCCGGTGGCCATGCCGACAGCAGCCTGCTGAAGCAGCTCTATCCGCAGATGCAGGCGCGCGCGTTTGAGCCGCCGCGCAGTTATGCCAGGCAATTGCTGAAGGACTTGAAGGCCGTAAAGGATTACGCCCACGAACTCCAGCTCAGCCTGCCCATGCTGGAGGCCGCGACCCGGCGCTACACCGACTATGTCGAGCAGGGCAACGGCATGGCGGACACGGCCTCGATCGTCAACTCGTACCGGCCCGCGGGCTGAGCCGGTTGGCTACGATATGACTTACAAATTCGACTTCACCGCCGTGCTGGCCCAGTGGCCGCTGTTTTTGCATGGCGCGTGGCTGACGATCCAGCTCGCGGTGATCGCCACGCTGCTGGGTTTCCTGATCGGAACCCTGTGCGCTTTCGGTCGCGGCAGCAGCAAGCGCTGGATCGCGCAGGCCTGCAGCATTTACGTGGAGACCATACGCAACACGCCCCTGCTGGTGCAGATTTTCATCGTCTATTTCGGGCTGTCAAGCTTGGGGTTCAAGGTGCCGGCCTACGTGGCGGCGATTGCCGCGCTGGTCATCAACATCGGCGCTTACACCACCGAGATCATGCGGGCCGGCATCGATTCCATTCACAAGGGTCAGCTCGAGGCCGCCGAGTGCCTGGCGCTGTCCAAGCTGCAGGTTTACTGGCATGTGATTCTGCGTCCCGCCATGGAGCGGGTCTACCCGGCGCTGACCAGCCAGTTCGTACTGCTGATGCTGGCCTCGTCCATCACCTCGCAAATCTCCGCGGAGGAGTTGACGGCGATTGCCAACCGGGTCCAGTCCGACACCTACCGCTCCTTCGAGACCTACATCGTGGTGGCCGTGTTTTACCTGATGCTGTCCCTGCTGATGCGCCTCGGTTTCTGGGCCATTGGCCAGGCCATATTCACGCGCCGCCGCCGGCTTGGCACCACCCTGTGAGTGGGATGAAACCATGAACAACGAATTCAACCTGAATCATCTCTACTTCCTGGCGCAGGGCGCGGGCTGGACCGTCATCCTGTCGCTGATGGCCTTCGTCGGCGGCGGTTTGCTGGGTTTTGGCGTCGCGCTGGCGCGTATTTCGCGCAGCCGGGCGCTGCGCTGGCTGGCCCTCGGCTATGTACAGCTAGTGCAGGGCACGCCGCTGCTGATCCTGATGTTCCTGTCCTATTTCGGCTTGAGCATCATGGGCCTGAGCCTGCCGGCGATCGTGGCCGCCGGGCTGTCGATGACGATATACGTCAGCGCCTACATCGGTGAGATCTGGCGCGGCTGTATCGAAGCGGTTCCAAAAACCCAATGGGAAGCCGCCGAATGCCTGGCGCTGACCCGCACCCAGCGCCTGTTCATGGTGATCTTGCCGCAGGCGCTGCGCATCGCCACGCCACCGACCGTGGGTTTCATGGTGCAGATTGTCAAGAACACCTCGCTTGCCTCGGTCGTCGGCTTTGTGGAGCTAGCGCGCGCCGGCCAGATCATCAACAACTCGCTGTTCGAGCCCTTTGTGGTCTACATGCTGGTCGCCGGCCTGTATTTTTTGCTGTGTTTCCCGCTGTCGTGGTGGGCCCGAAAACTCGAAAACAGATTGCTTGTCGGCCGCAAGCCCGAGCCAGAAATGAAAAAAGGAGTCGGCAATGTCCAATATTGTGAATCTTGAAGACGTGCACAAAAGCTTCGGTAGTCTGAGCGTGCTCAAGGGGGTGTCGTTCCAGGTCAAAAAAGGCGAGGTGGTGGCCATCATCGGCCGCAGCGGCTCGGGGAAAAGCACGGCGTTGCGCTGCATCAACCGGCTGGAGGTCATCGATAGCGGCCTGATCGAAGTCTGCGGTCGCCGCGTCAGCGATCCGCTCATCGACCTGCGTGGCCTGCGCCGCGATGTCGGCATCGTGTTCCAGAGCTACAACCTGTTTCCCCATCTCACGGTGGAAGAGAACATCACGCTGGCGCCACGCGCCGCCAAGGGCAAGAGCAGAGCCGAGGCGTTGGAGCTCGCCCGCATCGTGTTGCGCCAGGTCGGCTTGGCGGACAAGGCACAGGCCTATCCCGAGCAGCTCTCGGGAGGTCAGCAGCAGCGGGTGGCGATTGCCCGCTCGCTGGCGATGGAGCCGCAGGTGATGCTGTTCGACGAGGTCACCTCGGCGCTCGACCCGCAACTGACGGGTGAAGTGCTCAAGGTCATCGAAGAGCTGGCCGCCGGCGGCATGACCATGGTGCTGGTGACCCACGAAATGGCATTTGCCCGCAAGGTGGCTGATGTCGTGATCTTCATGCATGAAGGCCGGATCTGGGAAACCGGAGCTGGCGACATGCTACTTAACCCGCAGACCGCCGAACTGCAGCAATTTGTCGACAACGGCTTGTAACCCCAAAGGAAACCTCACCATGAAACTGACCTCGCTCATCTCCCAAAGCACTATCGTTGCCGTCCTGGCTCTGGCCGGTTTGTCCGCGCACGCAGACACGCTGGACAGCATCCGCGCGGCGAAGAAAATCCGCATTTCGATCGACGTGGCGAATCCGCCGTCGGGCATGACCGACAGCGCCATGCGCCCAACCGGCTCTGATGTGGATGTCGCCGTTTTGTTGGCCAAGGATCTGGGCGTGGCGCTGGAAATCGTGCCAACGACTGGGGCCACTCGCATTCCCAACCTGCAGACCAACAAGGCCGACCTGGTGATCTCGACTCTGGCTTTCACGCCGGAGCGGGCTAAGGTGATCGACTATTCGATTCCCTACGCCGGCCAGGTGTCACTGGTGGGTGGCATCAAGGGCGTCAACGTCAAAAGCATGGCCGACCTGGCAGGCAAGTCGGTCGCTGTAAATCGCAGCACGACGCAGGATGCCGACCTGACGGCCAATGCCAAGGGTGCGACCATTGTGCGCTACGACGACGACGCGGCTGTGATTACGGCCGCGGTGACGGGCCAGGCCGACCTGGTAGCAACCTCGGGCGCGCTGTTCCAGACCATGGTCAACAAGGCTCCGGCACGCCAGTTGGAGCCCAAGTTTGTGCTGCGCACCTTCGATCTGGGCGTTGGCATGCGCAAGGAGGAGCCCAAGCTGATGGCCTGGGTCAACGAATGGGTCCGCACCAACATGAAGAACGGCAAGCTTAACGAGATCTTCAAGAAATATCACGGCGCTGATATTCCCGAGAGCGTCGTCAGTCAGGCCAAATAAACCAGCACACCCAAAGTCCCCATGCGCCTGCTCCAGTTTTTGCGTCCCGACGGCCAGCGTGCCGTCGGCCTGGTCGAAACCCCCGAAACGGTGCGGGTGCTGGACGGCTGCGAAAGCACCTATGCGCTGGTGCAGCAAGCACTGGCCGAGCGCACGCCGTTGGCACGGTTGGTTAAAAAACGGGCATCTGTCGAGCAGGTCGATTACGACGGACTGGTTGAGCGTCAGGCTGTGCTGGTGCCGTTCGACCACCCGGACCCGTCCCACATGCAGGTCAGTAGCTCGGGCCTGACGCACCTGGGCAGCGAGCGCACACGCGAGCACTTGCGGCGCGCGCTGCAGGCCGGCGAGACCACGCTCAGCGATTCATTGCGACTGTTCAAGCTGGGCTTGGAAGGAGGGCGCCCCAACGGCAACGGCCTGCCGGGGGTATCCCCCGAATGGCATTTCAAGGGTAGCGGCCATTCGGTGGTCCATCCATACCAGGATTTCCCGGTTGCGGCTTTCGCAGCAGATGCGAGCGAAGAGCCCGAACTGGCCGGCCTTTACCTGATAGCGCCCGACCGCACGCCGCGCCGCGTCGGTTTTGCCCTCGCCAACGAGCTGTCGGACCATATCACCGAGCGTAGCAACAGCGGCTTGGTGTCGCATGCCAAGCTGGGCGGCAGTTCCTTTGGACCAGAGCTGTTGTTGGACGAATTGCCGCAGAGCATCGCCGGCCTGTCGCGTATCGTTCGCAAGGGCCGCCTGCGCTGGGAAAAACCCTTTCTGACCGGGGAAGACAACATGTCGCACTCGATCGGAAACATCGAGTTCCACCATTTCAAGTACGACCAGTTTTTAGTGCCGGGCGACGTGCATGTGCATTACTTCGGCACCGCCACCCTGTCGTTTGCCGAGGGCATCAAGGTCGATGCCTCCTGCCGTTTCGAGATCTCGGCGCCGCCTTTCGGCCGGGCTTTGGTCAACGGCATTCGCCGCGTCAACAACGTGTTTCGCTACGGCAGCATGAAAGCTGCCTGATTTTCAGGACCTGACATGACCGAGCCGCTGGGTTTTCCCATCATCGATGCCCACCATCACTTCTGGGACCCCATACTGAACTATTACCCGTGGTTGTGCGATGGCGACCGACCGCCGCACCGCTATGGCGACCACCAGTCGATCGCTCGCCCCTACCTACCGCCTGACTACCTCAGCGATACGGCGGCGTTCAAGCTGGCCGGCAGTGTCTACATCGAGGCCGATTGGGATCCGCGCGATCCGATTGGCGAGATGCATTACATTGCAGGCCTGCGCCAGCAAAGCGGTCTCCCCACGGTGGCGGTCGGCAAAGCCTGGCTGGACCAGTCCGATGCGCCGCAGACGCTAGAGCAACTGGCCGGCTTCGGCTTTGTGCGCGGTATTCGCCACAAGCCGCGCGCAAACGACGCGCCGGCCGACACAGCAGCAGGCGGCATGGCCGACTCCGTGTGGCGACGCAACTACAGCCTGCTGGCGCGGCACGGCCTGCATTTCGAGCTGCAAACACCGTTTTGGCATTTGCACGAGGCCGCAGCCCTGGCGCGGGACTTTCCGGACACGCCCCTCATCATCAACCACACCGGCATGCCCTCTGATCGTAGTAGCGAAGGGCTCGCCGCCTGGCGCGAGGCGATGCGGCGGGTGGCGCAATGCCCCAACGCCTTTGTCAAGCTCAGCGGCATAGGACTGAGTGGGCGACGCTGGAGCATGGAGGAAAACCGCCCCGTGGTGCGGCAAAGCATCGAACTGTTCGGCATAGAGCGCTGCATGTTTGGCAGCAACTATCCGGTTGACAGCCTTTGCGCCTCATTCGAGGATATTTTCAGCGGCTTCGCGCGCATGGTCGCGGATCTGTCGGCGTCCGAGCAGCGACAGCTGTTTCACGACAATGCACAGCGCCTGTACCGAATGGACTGTTAATTAACGGGCGATCTGGCGCTCCAGCATGCTGTCGCGCAACGCATGTAAAAAGCCTTTCACGGCGGGCGACAGGTCTTTCTTCTTGCGCGTGATGATGCCCAGGTTGGCCATGGAAATAGGCAGCTCTACCGGCAGGATGGCGAGCAGCCCATAGTTGGCATAGTGCTGCGCTACGTCCAACGGCACCACCGAGATCATGTCGCTGGCTTCGAGCAGCGAGGTCGTCGCCAGGATGGACGAGGTCTCGACGATATCGGGCGGCGCCGCCAGGTTGGCGTGTTGCAGCGCCTGCTCGACGCGGCGTCGCATCGGGCTGCCCAGCGGGTGCAGGATCCAGGTCTGCGCGACCAGGTTGGCCAGCGTGACCTCGGCCAGGTCGAACAGCGGATGGCCCGGTCGGGCCACCACGCTCATAGACTCTCCCTCGAGCTGCTCGATCGCCAGGTCCTCGTCATAAAACTGGTCGGGCAGGCGTCCGAGCACCACATCGAGGTCGCCGCGCAGCAGGGCCGGCATCAGCAGGTCGCTGGTGTCGACCTGCAGCGAAATGCGCACCCGCGGGTTGCCGGCCTTGAAGCGCGCCAGGCCCTGGGTCAGCAGGACAGGCGTGGCGCCCATGACGCTGCCTATGCGCACCAGCCCGGAGGCGCCTGCGGCCAGGGCAGCCATCTCGTCGCCGGCGTAGGCGAAGTCGTGCAGCACACCGCGCGCGTAGCGGATCATCACCTCGCCATAGACCGTCGGCTCCATGCCGCGAGCATGGCGCTCGAACAGCAGTACGCCCAGCCCTTCTTCAAGCTGTTGCAGCAGCGCCGTGGCGGCGGGCTGGGTGGTATGGATAGCTGCCGCCGCGCGCCGCAGGTTGCGGTGCTCGTCGAGGGCGTCCAGCAGCATGACCTGTCGGCTCTTGATGCGCAGCCGGCGAAAGAGGTTGGCGGGCGGGGCGGTTGTGGCTACGGCATCGTCCATGAGTGATCCAAAAATGAGAATCGAAATATACCAAATGACGATTGGATGGGTATCGTTAATCGACATAAGCTTCGCTATCTTTTCACCCCTTTGAAAGACCAAAGTGCCGACTACCATCACCCATCTCTCGGTTCGCGACATCCGTTTCCCCACCTCGCGCTCGCTTGACGGCTCGGACGCCATGAACGCGGCGCCAGACTATTCCGCCACCTATGTGGTCCTGCATACCGACGCACCCTCGGCGCTGGAGGGCCATGGGCTGACCTTCACGATTGGCCGCGGCAATGAAATCTGCGTGGCGGCCGTCAACTCGCTGGCGTCATTCGTGGTCGGCCACACGCTGGAGGAAATCACGGACAACATGGGTGCGTTCTGGCGCAACATCACCACGGGCGACAGCCAGCTGCGTTGGCTCGGCCCGGACAAGGGCGTGATCCACCTGGCCACGGCCGCCATCGTCAACGCGGTTTGGGACCTGTGGGCCAAGTCCGAAGGCAAGCCGGTCTGGAAGCTGCTGGCCGACATGAGTCCCGAGGAACTAGTCCGCTGCCTGGACTTCCGCTTCGTCACCGACGCGCTTACGCCCGAAGAGGCGCTGGCTATACTGCGCCGTAACGCCGGCGGCAAGGCCGCACGTGAGCAGGAAATGCTGGAGCAGGGCTACCCCGGCTACACCACCTCGGCCGGCTGGCTCGGTTACTCCGAGGAAAAAATGCGTCGTCTGGCCCGCGAAGGCGTGGCCGAGGGCTGGACCCACTTCAAGCAGAAGGTCGGCGGCAGTATCGAGGAAGACATCCGCCGCGCGGCCATTTTGCGCGAAGAGATTGGCTGGGACCGCAAGCTCATGATGGACGCCAACCAGGTGTGGGAAGTGGACGAGGCCGTCGTCAACATGCGCCGCCTGGCTGCCTTTGAACCCTGGTGGATCGAGGAGCCGACCAACCCGGACGACATCCTGGGTCATGCCGCCATCCGCCAGCGCATTGCGCCCATTGGTATGGCCACCGGCGAGCATTGCCACAACCGTGTGATGTTCAAGCAGCTGCTGCAGGCCAAGGCCATCGACTTTTGCCAGGTCGACGCGGCTCGCCTGGGCGGTCTCAACGAAGTGCTGGTGGTGTTGCTGATGGCTGCCAAGTTCGGTGTGCCGGTGTGCCCGCATGCCGGTGGCGTGGGCCTGTGCGAGTATGTGCAGAACATCTCGTTGTTTGACTACATCGCGGTGTCCGCCTCGCTGGAAAACCGCGTGCTGGAATACGTCGATCATCTGCACGAGCATTTCCTTGACCCGGTGGTGATCCGCAGGGGCCGCTACATGCCGCCGCAGCGCCCGGGTTATAGCATTGAGATGCATGCGACGACGCTCAAGCAGTTCGAGTTCCCGAACGGTCCCGCCTGGTCCTGAACTTCACGCCCCTTCGAATCACTATTACTACAAAGAGAGACATCCATGAAGACATTGGCTTCCCGCATCCTGGCTGGCTTGCTGTGCGCCTTGGCCTTGCCAGCCGCCGTGCTGGCCCAGGCTACCTACCCGAGCCGGCCGATTGAGTTGGTCGTTCCCTACCCGGCCGGCGGCGGCACCGACGTGCTGGGCCGGGCCTTTGCGCTGGCATCCGCCAAGCACTTGCCACAGAGCCTGATCGTCGTCAACAAGCCCGGCGCCAGTGGCGCCATCGGCTGGTCCGATGTCATCAATGGCAAGCAGGACGGCTACAAGGTAGCCCTGCTCGCGACCGACCTGATGACCCAGCCGAACATGGGCCTGACCAAAATCACCTATGAGGATTTCATCCCCATTGCCCGCCTTAACTACGATCCCGCAGCGATCACGGTGCGCGCCGATGCACCCTGGAACACGGTCGAGGAATTCCTGGCGGCCGCAAAAAAGGGCGACTTCCGCGTGGGCAATGGTGGCAACGGCTCGACCTGGCATCTGGCTGCCGCGGCCGTAGAGGACAAGACCGGCGTGAAGTTCAACCACATTCCCTTTGCTGGCGCCGCACCGGCCGCTTTGTCCTTGCTGGGCGGGCACATCGAGGCCATCACGGTCAGCGCGGCGGAGGTTTATACCTACACCTCGACGGGCAAGCTGAAGGCGCTGGCGGTAATGTCCGAGCAGCGCATCAAGGGTTTCGAGAAAGTGCCTACGCTCAAGGAGCGCAACATCGACGTGTCCATCGGAACCTGGCGCGGTCTGGCCGTGACCAAGGGCACGCCGCCCGAGATTGTCAATTTGCTGCGCGCGGCGACAGCGAAGATCGTTGCCGAACAGAGCCTGCGTGACGCGCTGGACCGCCAGAACATGGGCTATGCCTATGCCGATGGCGAGGCCTTTGGCGCCGTTATGGCCAAGGATCATGCTTTCTACAAAGGCCTGATCAACAAGCTCGGCCTGAAGCAGTAGGCGAGAGCATGAGCAAACCCTCCCTTCTTGTCTGTCGGGCGATCGCGCCCGAGGTGATCGCCCGGCTTGAGCAGCACTTCGAGGTGCGCGCCAACCAGGCGGATGTGCCCTGGTCACAGGCGCAGTTGATTGAAGCGCTACAAGGACGGCAGGCGCTTTTTGCCACCGGCAGCGAGCGCATCGATGCCGAACTGTTGCAAGCTTGCCCAGACCTGCGAATTTGCGCCAATATGTCGGTGGGTTTTAACAACTTCGATGTCGAGGCCATGACCGCGCACGGCGTGGTTGGGACCAACGCTCCCGGTGTATTGACTGAAACCACGGCCGATTTCGGTTTCGCCCTGTTGCTGGCAACCGCAAGGCGGGTCACCGAAGGCGAGCGTTATCTGCGCGCCGGGCAGTGGACGCGCTGGCAGTACAACACGCTGGTTGGCTCCGACGTTCACGGCTCGACGCTGGGCATCCTGGGTATGGGCCGCATCGGTCAGGCCCTGGCCCGCCGTGGTCACTTTGGCTTTGGCATGAAAGTGATTTACCACAACCGTTCGCGGCTCGAAGAAAGCGTTGAGCTCGAGACCGGTGCCCGCTATGTCAGCAAGGACGAGTTGCTGTGCAGAGCCGACCACCTGGTGCTGGTGCTGCCGTATTCGAAAACCTCGCACCATGCCATTGGCGCGGCCGAGTTGGCGCTGATGAAACCGACCGCGACACTGGTCAATATCGCGCGTGGCGGTATTGTTGATGACGCGGCACTGGTTCAGGCGCTGCGCGACAGGCACATTGCTGCGGCCGGACTGGATGTCTATGAGGGTGAGCCCATGCTTCACCCCGGCCTGCTCGAGGTGCCCAACGTCGTGCTGACGCCGCATATCGGCAGTGCGACCGGTCCGACGCGCCTTGCCATGGCGAATCTGGCAGCGGACAACTTGATTGATTTTTTCTGCGGCGATGGACCGACCAACTCTGTGAATCCGGAGGTACTTAATGAACTGGCTGCCTGAAGACAAACTGACCGGAACGCTGGTTGCCCGCGCCTGGATTCCCGATCAAGCTGCGGGCCTGCCCGCCGGGCCGAGCGTCGTGGCCCTGCGCGGCGATGGCGTCTTTGACCTTTCGCAAGCGATACCCACCATGAGCGGCCTGCTCGAGGCGGTCGATCCGGCCGCGCTGGTGCGGGCCACACCGGGCCGCTACATCGGCAGCGTCGACAGCCTGTTCCAGAACAGCCTGCAGCCAAGCAGTCATGTTGATAGCCCGCGCTTCCTTGCGCCCTGCGACCTGCAGGTCATCAAGGCGGCCGGCGTCACTTTTGCCGCAAGTCTGGTGGAACGCGTGATCGAGGAGCAGGCCAAGGGCGATGCCCGCCAAGCCGAGGCGATACGCGGCCGAGTGCTGGAACTGCTGGGCGGCTCGCTGGCCAGCATAGTGCCCGGCTCGGCCAAGGCGCAGCAGCTCAAGGAACTGCTGGTGAGGCAAGGGCTGTGGTCGCAGTACCTCGAGGTAGGCATAGGCCCCGACGCCGAAGTGTTTACCAAGGGGCCGGTGCTGTCCGCCGTGGGCACCGGGGCCGAGATCGGCATTCATTCCGGCTCGGCGTGGAACAATCCCGAGCCTGAAGTGGTGCTGGCCGTCAACAGTCGCGGTAAGGTCCAGGGCGCGGCCTTGGGCAACGACGTCAACTTGCGCGATTTCGAGGGCCGCAGCGCCTTGCTGCTGGGCAAGGCCAAGGACAACAACGCCTCCTGTGCGATCGGCCCGTTCATCCGCCTGTTTGACACCAGCTTTGCGCTTGACGACGTGCGGCGCTGCACCGTGAGCCTAGACGTGCAGGGGCCCGATGGTTTTGTGATGCGCGGCGAAAGCTCGATGTCGCAAATCAGCCGTGATCCGCTGGACCTGGTGCGCCAGACCCTGGGTGCCCACCACCAGTACCCCGACGGCTTCATGCTGTTTCTGGGCACCATGTTCGCGCCGACGCAGGACCGTGGCGCGGCGGGAAGTGGTTTCACCCACCAGGTGGGCGACGTGGTCACCATCTCCAGTCCCAAGCTTGGCGCCTTGGTGAACAAGGTAAATCTGTGCGAGCGCATCACGCCCTGGACCTTCGGGTTGCATGCCTTTTTTTCCAACCTGGTAGCGCGCGGCCTGCTGACCGGCCGCTGAGAAAAGGAATCTATGAAATCACGCAAACCTCGCATCGCTATGGTGCTCGGCGACCCGGCTGGCATAGGCCCCGAATTGGTCGCCCGTCTGCTGGCCAACCCTGCCGCTACGCAGTCGGCCGAGCTGCTGCTAATTGCCGACCGGAATGAACTGGAGCGCGGTATGGTGGTGGCCGGCTGCCACACGCCTTATGCCCTGGCGGCATCGATAGCCGAGGCCGACTTCTCGCATGGAAAACCGGTGCTGGTGGATTACCGCGGAGAGACTGAAGGTGAATTTGAACGCGGTATATCCAGCGTCAAGGGCGGTCGCTACTGCCTGGACACGCTGTCCATGGCGCTGCAAGCCACTCGGCATGGGCTGGCGGATGCCATCCTGTTTGCACCACTGAACAAAAACTCGCTGCACCAGGCAGGTATGCACACCAGCGACGAGCTGCACTGGTTCGTCGAACAGCTTGGTTTCGATGGGCCGGTCTGCGAGTTCAATGTTCTCGACGGCCTGTGGACTTCGCGCGTGACCTCCCACATTGCGCATCGTGAGGTGGCGGACCAGATCACGCACCAAGGCGTGACGCAGGGCATAGCGCTGATCCACCGCGAACTGCTGCGCAGCGGCGTTGCCCAGCCGCGCATTGCCGTCTGCGGCCTGAATCCGCACAACGGCGACAACGGCTCGTTCGGCCGGGAAGAGATCGACATCATCGGTCCCGCTGTGGAAGCGGCGCGCGCGCGGGGCATTCCGGTCCAGGGACCATTCGCTGCGGACACGATTTTCCTGAAAGTGCAGGGCGAGCAGCGCCAGTACGACGCCGTCGTCACCATGTACCACGACCAGGGCCAGATCGCCATGAAACTCATGGGCTTTTGGCGCGGCATCACGGTGCAGGGCGGTCTGCCGTTTCCGATACTCACACCCGCACATGGCACGGCCTTCGATATCGTCAGTCAGGGTGTCGCCAATCCGGGCGCGATGCTGCAGGCTTTTCAGCTAGCCTGCCGTATGGCCCTTGCCCGTCGTGAACAGGAGGTCAGTCATGCCTTCGCCTGAAAAAATTGCGCTGGTGACGGGTGCCGGCACCGGCATCGGCAAGCAGGTGGCTCTGGCCCTCATGCAAAGCGGCTTTTCCGTGGTGCTGGCCGGGCGCCGCCGTGAGCCGCTGGAGGCTGTTGCATGTGAAGGCGCCGACATGGGCGTCAGATCTTTGGTGGTGACGGCTGATGTCAGTGATCCGGTATCGGTCAAAGCGTTGTTCGCCAGTGTGCTCGAGGCCTTTGGTCGACTGGACCTGTTGGTCAATAATGCAGGCATTTCGTCGCCGGCGGTGCCGCTCGAAGAACTGAGTTACGAGGACTGGAATAAAGCCATCGGCATCAATCTAGGTGGCGTCTTCCTCTGCACGCAGGAGGCCTTCCGCATCATGAAGGCGCAGACTCCGAGTGGGGGGCGCATCATCAACAACGGCTCGATTGCTGCGACCAGTCCGCGCCCGCATGCCGCGGCCTATGCTGCTGCCAAACATGCGGTCAGCGGGTTGACCAAGGCCGCTTCGCTCGAAGGCCGCAGATTCAACATCGCTTGCGGCCAGATTGATGTGGGAAACGCGGCCACCGATCGCACCGAGCGCATGAAAACCGGTGTGCTACAGGCCGATGGAACCCTAGCCGTGGAGCCGACCATGGACGCTAGGCATGTCGGAAGCGCCGTTGCCTACATGGCCAGTTTGCCGCTCGATGCCAACGTGCCCTTTCTGACCGTGATGGCAACCACCATGCCCTTTATTGGCCGCGGCTAACGCATCTGAAGAAAACATGACGCAATACTCTAACCTCATCAACGGCCAATGGGTCGCCGGCAACAGCACCAGCGCCAACCGCAACCCCTCTAACCTGGCCGACGTGATCGGCGAGTACGCACAAGCCGATGCGGCCGGACTCGATGCCGCCGTGCAGGCGGCGCAAGCGGCCTTCCCGGCCTGGTCCACCTCCGGCATCCAGGCGCGCTCGGATGCGCTGGACAAGATAGGCACGGAAATCCTGGCACGCCGTGAAGAGCTGGGCACCTTGCTGTCACGCGAGGAAGGCAAGACCAAAGCGGAAGGCATTGGCGAGGCCACGCGCGCCGGCCAGATTTTCAAGTTCTTTGCCGGCGAGTGCTTGCGCCTGTCGGGCGAGACGCTTCCTTCGGTGCGGCCCAATATCGGCGTGGAGATCACGCGCGAGCCGGTCGGCGTGGTTGGCCTGATCACGCCCTGGAATTTCCCGATCGCCATTCCGGCCTGGAAGATCGCACCGGCACTGGCCTTTGGCAATTGCGTGGTCTTGAAGCCAGCCGACCTGGTGCCAGGCAGCGCCTGGGCGCTGGCCGACATCATTTCGCGCTCCGGCATTCCGGCCGGCGTGTTCAATCTGGTGATGGGCGCCGGCCGTGTGATTGGCGATGCGCTTGTTAATCATCCCGGCATCAACGCCATCAGTTTTACCGGCTCGGTCGGCGTCGGCAGCCGCATTGCCGAGATCTGCGCGAAAAACCTGAAAAAGGTGCAGCTGGAGATGGGCGGCAAGAACCCGCAAGTCATTCTGGACGATGCCGATCTGACGCAGGCGGTCGAGCTGAGCGCGCAAAGCGCCTTCTACTCCACCGGCCAGCGCTGCACGGCCTCTAGCCGGCTCATAGTTACCAACGGCATTTACCCGGCCTTCGTCAAGGCCCTGCAGGAGCGCATGGCACGCATCAAGGTCGGTGATGCGCTGACCACCGACACCGACATCGGTCCGGTCTCGTCGCAGTCGCAACTGGAGCAGGACCTGAGCTACGTGGCCATCGGCAAGGCCGAAGGCGCAACCCTCGCCTTCGGTGGAGAGCGCATCCAATGCCATACCGGCAGCGGCGCCGAAGGCTTCTTCATGGCTCCAGCGCTGTTCAGCGAAAGCACGGCAGGCATGCGCATCAACCGCGAAGAAATCTTCGGCCCGGTGGCCAGCATCATCCGGGTGAAAGACTACGAAGCGGCCCTGGCCTGCGCCAACGACACGCCCTTCGGCCTGTCCGCCGGCATCGCCACCAGCAGCTTGAAGTACGCCACGCACTTCAAGCGCCACAGCCAAGCCGGCATGGTGATGGTGAATTTGCCCACTGCTGGCGTGGACTACCACGTTCCTTTCGGCGGCCGCAAGGGCTCCAGCTACGGCCCGCGCGAGCAGGGCAAGTATGCGCAGGAGTTTTTCACCACGGTGAAGACGTCGTATACGCTGGCTTAAGCGGCGAGCGAACCTTGTGTGTTGTCTGCTTAGAACCGACGCTGGACCAGCCTAACGTAAACACATGCTTAACTCAGGGTGCCGATAGGCCGAAAAGCAGGAGCCGTCATTCACCTACTACCGGGTTCTGCGGCGGAAGCGGCCGTTAGTGCTACACCAGCCGATCGTCTGCTTCGGTTAAGGGTTGTCCGATACCTGCCCGAGCGACACGACAGCGCCAGACACGACAACGGCCTGAGGGCAGGTGTTGGACAAGCCTCTAAGGAGGAAACCGCGGAATGCACCTCGGCGGCGCGAGAAGCGCTATGAAGCTATGGGGATTCGGGCAACAGCGCTTGAGTTGAAGATGTCGGCGCTGCCAATGAAGCGGTCGATGACATCGATGGGACACATTGGATTGAAGCCGACACATTGAGTCGTTCCTTGACGTGTCGGGTGCCGAGGGCCCGCAGCGAGCGCGCGTGCAGGAGCGTCCCACATCGACTCAGAAAGGTGAAGAGTCGAAGCACGATTGCGAC
>NZ_FOKZ01000025.1 GCF_900112285.1 Polaromonas sp. OV174
TGCCGAGCCGCCCAACGGCTGGATCAAGAGCGTGCTGGGGTTGCGCCAATTCAGTATGAGGGGCCTGCACCGGGTACGCGCCGAATTCAAGCTCGTGTGCCTGGCCCTCAATCTGCGCCGGATGTGTTCAATGCAAAGCGGCTGAGGGCAACAACCAGCAAAAAATGCCCGCACCTGCCCCGCAGCAGGGCTCAAGGAGCCGCCCCAGCGCGGTCGTGCCGCGCCAAAACCATGATCGACTGCCACGGTAGCAACGAAAACAGCAAATTACCAAGCTCATCGAGCCTCAAATCCTTCTGCCGCGCAGACTCCTAGAGACCTTTTTTATACAAAAGTTCGGCACGCATCTGCGCCTGGGCGGTTTTAGCCTCGGCGACTTCGAGTTCGAGCTCGAGCTGATGGCAGCGAAGGCGCTCATGCGTGAGCGCCGTATGCAACTGGTCCAATGCCGAAACGCACTCCAGCACGACGACCTGGATCCGGCCTGCTGTGTCGCGCATCTGCGGCTCGGGTGTTCCAGCCGGTCGGGTGCCCACAATCAACGTGAGCCTTTCCTCGACGGCGCGAAACAACTCGTCCCAATCCCCAATCGCAATATTCAAGGGATGGCTTGGTGGCGGCAGGCGGGCCAGCGGGCCGACTTGGGTCGTGTCAACAAACGCGTGATCCTGCGCTCGCACAGTTTCGGCCATGCCGGCCTCCGGGGCGTGATGCTTTGACTCATGAAAGAACGCTTCGGAACTCAGGCGTTTCAGTGTTGACTGGGACTGATTCTTGAAGGTGGGGTCGTGTGTGGACATTAGCTGGTTCATTTCGAAGTCCTCCCTGGGAAAACTGATGCAGGGCGCTGCAACTCCGATCAGACCTTGTGCGCAACAAGCGATTCACAAAAATGCCTGGCTCTCTTTTGTAAAACATAGGGGACGCCTTGTCTGTGCGGTATCGCACATCGGCGCACTGGTAAACCATTAACCCACACGGCAGTTCGCGCCTCACCTCAGCTAGGTTTCGATCGGGAACGGCGCAGGTCAGCCCAGCAAGCGGGTGTAGGACTGCCGGTCTGCGGCATAACAGCCACAGGCCGCGGCTTCGAGTCCGCCGCGGTCAAGCACCTTCAGCTCACCGCGGTGGTATTCGATGAGCCCGCCGCGCTGCAAGACACTGGCGGCGGTCGTGATGCCGACGCGGCGCATACCGAGCATGTAGGCAAGAAATTCATGCGTCACATGAAAGCTATCGGAATGGGCGCGGTCCTGACTCATGAGCAGCCAGCGCGCCAGACGTTGGCCGGTCAGGTGAAAGCGCAGGCAGGTGGCCGACGCCGCCTGCTGGGCCATCAGCACATAGAGATAGCGGTTCAGGATGCGCTGCAGCGCGGTACTGCGTGCCAGCTCCAGCCTGAAGGCCGCGCTGGCAATACGCCACGCCGCACCCTCGCCTTGAACCAGCGCATGCAGAGGCGCGGTAAGCACCCCCAGAGCCAGTTGTGCGCCCAGCATGCCTTCACGGCCCACCATTCCGACTTCCACGCCCGGACTGCCTTCGACCAGTGCCACCAGAGAAATGAAACCCTCGGTGGGAAAGTAAACATGGCGCGTCGGTTTGCCGGGCTCGCACAACACTTCAGCCAGTACCAGTTGAACCGGCTCGCAGATGGCAAGCAGGCGCAGACGGTCCTTGCGGGGAAGCCGCTCTATCAGGTGGTTCTGGACGGTGGCCAAACTGGCTCTCCGGTGGACTGGCCCCAACAGGTAACGGGGCGAGTAAAAGGTCGCGCTGCTGTAGAAAGCAGTTGAGGTCGGTGCACCCAGTATGCACCAGGCACCTCAGAGTCTCCGTATGCCAGCGCACATAGCGCCCCGGCACCTCCCCTGCCCCGCCTCCCAGCGCTTAATTACCCAAATCAGGCCGCCTGCATGGTGGGCAGCAGCCGGTCGTATTCCTTCTTGACCACGGCATAACATTCACAGGTGCGTTTCTCCAGGCCCGGCCGGTCCAGCACCGAGATGCGGCCGCGCGCGTAACGGATCAGCCCGGCAGCCTGCAGCTGGAGCGCAGCCTCGGTCACGCCTTCGCGGCGCACGCCCAGCATATTGGAGATGAGTTCCTGCGTCATCACGAGCTCACTGCCCTGCAGCCGGTCCAGGCTAAGCAGCAACCAGCGGCACAGCTGCTGGTCCAGCGAATGGTGCCGGTTGCAGACGGCGGTTTGCGACATCTGCGTGATCAAGGCCTGGGTATAGCGCAGCAGCAGGTGCAGCACCGGGCCGCCCCGGTTGAACTCGTTTTTCATCGCCTGCGCTTGCAGCCTAAAGCCCTGGCCGGCGCTTTGCACCACCACACGGCTGGGCGTGGACTCGCCGCCCATGAACAGCGAGATGCCAACGAGCCCCTCGTTGCCGACGACGACAATCTCGGCCGAAGCGCCGTTTTCCAGCACATAAAGCAGCGAGATGATGGCTGTCGTCGGAAAGTACACATGGCTCAAGGTGCTGCCTGACTCGTACAGCACCTGGCCCAAGGGCAAGTCGACCGCTTCAAGTTCCGGCAGCCAGCGCTGCCATTCGGCATCGGGCAGCGCGGCCAACAGCTGGTTCTTTTGGGGATCGGAAGTTATCGGTTGCGCGTGATTGGCCATCATGAAGCCCTGAGACGCGCTACTTTCAAGGCGGCTCAGAGACGAGAAGTTTTACAAAACAACTCAGTATAGGCAGTTGCATTTAGCGCGTATGTTCGCTACCGCACACAAGCGTAACAAGTCGCCTCACTTCGTAACCGGCGCAACATCGCTATCAAATAAATAGCTTCTTGCCCCCGTACTCATTGCGCTTCAAGCCATTTTCATCACTAAAAACGGCAAGGGCCGATGGCTGGCGGCAGAAACGCCTACTGGCCGGCAGCGGGAAGCTGCAAGCCCAGCAAGGCGGCCAGGGCGGCCGTGGACATGGCGCCTTCCTGCGTCACCAGCGCACCGGTCTGGGCATGGGTGGCGACGATGGTCGGGATGGAGCTGAAGCCGAAACGGGTCATCAGTTCGGTGTTTTTGACCACCGCGGCTTTCTGCGCCTCGGCATCACCGCTGGCGCTGATACCGCCGCGCTGAGCCCGCATGGAGGCTTCGTGCTCATCCATGGCGGCGACCGGGTCCTTGGCCGCCAGCAAGGTTGCGCCCTGCGCGGTGCTGGCCGGATTCAGGATGCCGACCGGAATCCAGACAAATTTCGCTTGCGACTTCAGCGGCCTCGCCGCCTCCCACAAGGCGGCGCAATGCGGGCACTGGGCATCGAAAAAAACATACACGGTGCGAGCGCTCATCGGCGAGCCGGCGGCAAAGCCCTTGGCCTCGGCGGCAATCGCCGCCACCGAAACCGGCGATGAAGCGGCTTTCGTCGACGCGGTCCCGGGCGCGTCGTTACAGCCAGAGAGCAGCAGGCTGACGGCAATGAGCGCAGCCGGGAAGATGTTGAAGGGCTTGAGTGTCATAAGAAGAACCTGCGGACTGAAGAATGGCAAGGATACCCCTGCCAGCCGGTTTTCGGCTCACCGGTGCTTGGGGCCGTGCTCAGCCTGGCGGCGGCGGCGCGTCGAACAGCCCCGGCTCAGCCCCAAAGCGCGCGCCTTCGATCTGCAGCATGCGCAGCTTGGTCGCCACGCCGCCGGCCGCTGAAAAGCCGCCAGCACGCTGGCCCGCCGCCAGGACGCGGTGGCAGGGCACGATAGGCGCAAACGGATTCGCCCCCAGCGCCTGGCCCACCGCGCGCGCCGCGCCGGGTTCGCCCAGCTCGCGCGCCAACTCGCCGTAGCTGCGCGTGCGGCCGGGCGCAATCGCGCGCGTGAGCGCGTAGACACGGCGGTGAAACGGCGGCACGCCGCTCATGTCGAGTGCGACGCTCTCAAACATGCGCGCCTCGCCGCTCAACAGCGCCACGATGTCTGCGATGGCCGCCTGCACTTCGGCCGGTGGCGGCAATGCCGGAAGATCCGGAAAACGCCGCAGCAAACGCCCCCGGGTTACTGCATCGCTAATTTCGGGCAGCTGCACGCCCGTGATGCCGCGCGGCCCCCAGCTGATGCCACAACGGCCCAGCGGGGTGTCAAACAGCGTGAAGCCTTCGCTTGTCATGAGTGGTGTTCTCGTTTGGCCTGAAAGTTTGCTACCAAATCAATAGCTAGCTGCGCATACCAGGCAAGGGCTACAGGCCAATTTAACTTGAAAATCAAGCCAAACCCGTGCATCTATCGCCTCAAGCCCCACGCAGGGCGCGCTTGAGCTGTGCGCCAATCTCGGGCTTGTCGGCAAACGGGTCGGTCGGATTGCGCGCCTGCAAGATATCCTCCATCCGCGTTTGAACCGAGTGAATCGCCTGGGGATGGCTGTAGATATAGAACTGGTCGGCCACCATGGCATCGAAGACTTTTTGCGCCACGCCGGCCGCCGTCACCTTGCCCGAGCCCACGGCCTTGTCCGTCATAGCCTGCTGGATCAGTTGGCTCTTGGTCGGCTTGCTGTTGCTCAGCTCGGCCGGCCGGTTGCGGTGACTCTGGCTGATGCCGGTGGGCACAAAAAACGGGCACAGTACCGAGGCGCCGATCTGGTCGGTCACCAGTTGCAAATCCTGGTACAGGGTTTCACTCAGGCTGACCACCGCATGCTTGCTGACGTTGTAGACCCCCATATTGGGCGGATTAAGCAACCCGGCCATGCTGGCGGTGTTGACGATATGCCCCTGCCAGGCCGGGTCTTTGGCGGCGGCTTCCAGCATCATGGGGACGAACAGGCGCACGCCATGAATCACGCCCCACAGATTGACGCCCAGCACCCACTCCCAGTCTTTGACGCTGTTCTCCCAGAGCAAGCCGCCCGAGCCGACACCAGCATTGTTGAAGACAAAATGCGGCGCGCCAAAATGCTCTAGCACGGCCCGGCTCATGGCCTGCATCTGCTCGGCATTCGATACATCCAGCCTGAAGGCCAGTACCTGGGCGCCGGTGGCCTGCAACTCTGCGCTGGCCTGATCCAGGGCGTCTTGCTGCACGTCGACCAAGACCAGATTCATGCCCAGTGCCGCCCCCAAGCGGGCGCACTCCAGGCCAAAGCCGGAGCCGGCCCCGGTCAGCACCGCTGTTTTGCCTTTGAAATTCGTGATCATCAATAACTCCCGAAGCTAAGCCGAACGCAACATTTCGATGTGGGGAATGTCGTCTTCGATGTAAGTCGCCCCCGAGCTGACAAAGCCGTGCTGCGCGTAAAACGACTCCAGCCGCGCCTGCGCGCCAATCCTGATGGCCTGCCGCCCCCAATGCTGCGACAGCTGGGCGATGGCCTGCTGCACCAGCACATGACCGGCACCGCTGCCGCGCAAGACGTCGCGCGTAATCACCCGGCCTATGCTGGCTTCGGCAAACTTGACGCCGGCGGCAAAGCAGCGCGCGTAGGCCACCAGTTGGCCTTGCAGCGTGCCCAGCAAATGCATGGCCTGGGCATCGGCGCCGTCCATGTCCTGGAAAACACAGTTTTGCTCGACCACGAAAACTTCGCTGCGAAGCTGCAGCAGCGCATACAGCTCGCCGGTCGTCAAGCTCTCAAAATCCACGAAGCGCCAGCTGATGCTGTCTGTGAGCTTGCTCATGCCGGCTTCACCGTATCCAGCGCCTTGAGCGCGTAGCCAATGCGAGGGAAATGCACATGAACCGTACCGGCGCGCTCGTCAGTGCGGCGCAAGGTGTAGTGCATGCGGGTGGCGGCCAAAAGCTCGCCTTCTGTAGGCTCAAGGCCAAAGCTCTCGGCCCTGACCTGCACCCGGCTACCCAGCGCAATGCCGTGCTCGTCCTGAAAGGTATCGTCATGCAGCGGCAGCGGTGTTGCGGCAGCAGCGACGGCAATGGCTTCTGGCGCGCTGAATTTCTCCATGCTGCCGTGGCCTATCGCGGCCATGCGATCCATCCAGTCCAGCACGGCGGGCGTGGCGCTCAGGATATCGGCCAGCACCGAGGTTCGCACACGCGTGAACCACAGCGGGTGGTACATGGCAAAGTCGGTGATGCACGGCACATCACCCAGCACAAAAGGCCGGACATCGAGCATGTCGGACAGGCGCCGCAAATAGGATTTGTAGGCCGCCGCCGCGTCTTCGGCACGCACACGCGCCATGCCGCCGTTCATGGCCTTGCGGTCTTCAGCAAAGACCCTGGCCGCGTCGGGCGGTGCATGGTCAAAGATCTGGGCCAGCCCCTTGGGCTGCATATTAAAAGCCATGGAGGCCCAGAACAGCGTGCTGTCGGCCCATTGCGCCAGCGTGCGCGCCATGCCTTTGCAGGGCTCGGGGTAGAGCGTGGGCCAGGGCTGGAGATGTTCCAGCACATCGGCGATCAGGGCCGTATCGCAATAAATGTCGGCGCCAATTTGCAGCACCGGTGTTTTGCGGTAGCCGCCCGTGAGCGCCACCAGATCGGGTTTGGGGCTCACCATGGGAATGACGACCGACTTCCAGGGCAGATTCTTGTAGCCCAGCATCAGCCGGACTTTCTCGGCAAAGGGCGAGTTTGGGTAATGGTGAAGAATTAACTCTGACATGGCTGTCTCTCTTGAGTAAGCGTTGTTAGGGCTGGCGGGGCATGGCCCGGGCAATGATGCTGGTGAAATCGGTCGTTGCGGCCAGGGTGCCGAAGGTTTGGCCCCAGTTGCCGGCGATGCGCGAATCGCAAAAAACTGCCCAAACCGCGCCGGGAGCCGTCTGGCACAGCAGCGCGGCCTGCAGCGCTAGGGCCACGTCCTGCGCCAGGCGGCGTGCTTCCAGCTCGGTCGCCATGTTTTCCACCCGGGCCGGCAAGGCGGCGGCGAGCCGGTCCAGGGCAGTATGCGCGCCCTGGGCGGCCGACAACTCCCGGGCCAGCGCAGCGACCACGTCGGCCTTGCGCAAGGCTCGCAGCAAGTCCAGCGCCATGATGTTGCCCGCACCTTCCCAGATCGAATTGAGCGGCATCTCGCGGTAGATTCTGGCCATGACGCCCTCGCCGCCCTCCTCCACATAGCCATTGCCGCCCAGGCATTCCATGGCCTCCTGGGCGAAATGGCTGCCGCGCTTGCAAATCCAGAACTTGGCCACCGGCGTCAGCAGGCGCGCCATCACGGCCTCGTGTGCGTCACCGGGGTGGTCAAACGCCCGCGCCAGGCGAATCGCCAGCGCGGTGGCGGCTTCGGACTCCAGCGCCAGATCGGCCAGCACGTTTTGCATCAAGGGCTGTGCTATCAGGCGCTTGCCGAAGGCCTGGCGCTGGGAAGTGTGGTTCAGTGCCAGGCTCAAGGCCTGGCGCATCAGGCCGCTGGTGCCCAGGGCGCAATCGAGCCGCGTCATGGTGCCCATCTCGAGGATTTGCGGAATGCCGCGCCCCTCGTCGCCGACCAACCAGGCTTGGGCGTTCTCGAATTCAACTTCAGAACTCGCGTTGGCCTTGTTGCCCAGCTTGTCCTTCAGGCGCTGAATGCGGATGGCGTTGCGGCTGCCGTCCGGCAAGACGCGCGGCAGAAAAAAGCAACTCAGGCCGCTGGCAGTCTGGGCCAGCACCAGGAAGGCGTCGCACATGGGCGCCGAGAAAAACCATTTGTGGCCGGTGATAGCGTAGCGCTCGCCCCAGCCGTCGCGCCCAGCAGCCACAGCCTGGGTCGTGTTGGCCCGCACGTCCGAGCCGCCCTGCTTCTCGGTCATGCCCATGCCCATGGTCAGGCCGGACTTGTCCTGCCACAGCTTGAGTGCCGGATCGTAAGCGCGGCTGGTGAGCTTGGGCCCCCAGTCGGCATAGATGGCCCCATTGCCGCGCAGCGCCGGGGTGGCCGCGTAAGTCATGGAAATCGGGCACAACACCGAAGGCTCCAGTTCGGTGAACAGCATGAAGCCCGCGGCGCGCAAAACATGGGGAGAGGTGCCGCCGCCAGACCAGGGTGTTCCATGCAGCCCTGCATCTGTCGCCAACTTCATGAGTTCGTGATAGCTGGGGTGAAACTCGACCCGGTCGATACGCCTGCCAAAGCGATCATGGCTGTGCAGCTCGGGCACCTGGACATTGGCCAGCCGCGCATGGGTCTGCATGTCGGCGCGGCCCAAGGTGGCGCCCAGCTGGCTGAGCTCGGCCGTGTCCAGCCCCGGCGCGTTAAACTTCAGCGCAGCGCGCAGCGCCTGGTTGCCTTCAAACAGGTTGTAGTTGACCAGCGGCTCGGGCTGGTTGAAGACCTCATGGGTGGTATCCACGGCGACCTCCTTTGGCAAGCGCTAAATCAGCTTGACCAATTGCTTGCCGAAATTTTTACCCTTGAGCAGCCCCAGAAAGGCCTCTGGCGCCGCTTCTATGCCCTGGGCCACGCTTTCACGTGGCCGCAGCTTGTCAGTGGCCACCAGCGTGCCCAGCTCCTTGAGGGCTTCGGGCCAGACTTCCATGTGCTCGCTGACGATAAAACCCTGAACCTTGAGCCGATTGGTCAGGATCAGCGCCGGGTGAGTCAACGGCATGGGCTGGCCGTCATAGCCGGCGATCATGCCGCACAGGGCGATGCGGCCAAAGGCATTCATCCGCGGCAGCACGGCGTCCAGCACCATGCCGCCGACGTTTTCGAAATAGCCGTCTATGCCGTCGGGGCAAACCCCCTTGAGCGCATTGGAGAGCGAGGCCGCGTCCTGGTGCAGCTTGTAGTCTATGCAGGCGTCAAAGCCGAGTTCCTCGACCGCGTACCGGCATTTTTCAGGGCCGCCGGCAATGCCCACCGCACGGCAGCCGCGCGCCTTGGCCAGCGCGGCAAAAGCACTGCCGACGGCGCCGGTGGCGGCGCTGACCACCACGGTCTGGCCGGCCTTGGGCTCTATGATTTTCACCAGGCCATACCAGGCGGTGACGCCGGGCATGCCGACCGCACCCAGGTAATGCGACAGCGGCACATGCGTGGTGTCGACCTTGCGCAAGGCGCCTGGCTGTTCCGCGTCGACCACGCTGTATTGCTGCCAGCCGCCCATGCCGACCACCTTGTCGCCGGGCTGAAACTTGGGTGAGCGGCTCTCCACCACTTCGCCGGCGGTGCCGCCCAGCATGACCTGGCCCAGGGGCTGCGGCGCCGCGTAACTCTTGGCGTCATTCATGCGGCCGCGCATATAGGGGTCCAGGCTCAGAAAGTGGTGGCGCACCAGTACCTGGCCGTCCTGCAGGGCCGGCGTTTCGCTGCTCACCTGCTTGAAATTGCTGACGACGGCCTCGCCGGTGGGGCGGCTATCGAGGAGGATTTGCTGATTGAGCGGCATGAGAGTCTCCTGTGATGACAATTTCGCTATCCATTTAATAGCTGCTAGAGCTCGCGCCTATTGGGCTAGAGCACTATTTTTCTATAAAACGCCGATTTAGTCGGTGGAAATGGAGTTGCCCGGCAGATTCAGCGACTGGGCGCTCTTGGGGCCGACGGGCAGCCGTTTAACGTATTTAAACGTTCCGGTGGCATGCGCGCAAGCCTGACCCTGCGCGTCGTAAAGCGTGGCCTCGGTAAACGCCAGCGTGGCGGTGCGGTGTATCAGCCGGCCCTTGCCGGTGAGCTTGCTGCCATCGCCCGGGGCCGGACGCATGAAGCTGGTCTTCATCTCTATGGTGACCACGCCCATGTCTTTTTGCACGCTACGAGCGGAGGTGGCCATGGTCACGTCCAGCAGCGTCATGATGGCGCCGCCATGGGTGACCAGAAAGGAGTTCAGGTGTTCAGGGCTGGGGCTGTAGCCCAGGGTAGATTCACCCCCGTCAAACCGCTCCAGGGTAAAGCCGAGGTGGTTGACGAAAGGGATTTCTGCGCCGAAATTCATTGTTTCTCCATTAGTTGTGGCTAGCCGCCCGTCACCACCGACACGCCACCGTCCACCGCCAGCCACTGGCCGGTGATGTGCTTGCCGGCGTCCGAGGCATACAGCACGCAAAGCCCTTTGAGGTCCTCGTCATCGCCGAGGCGGCCCAGCGGCGCATGCGCGGCGAGTTCGTCGCCCTTTTCCGCCAATGTGGCAGCCGTCAGCTTACTGGGGAAAAAGCCCGGGCAGATGGCGTTGACCGTGATGTTGTAGGCACCCCATTCACAACCCAGTGCGCGGGTGAAATTGATCACCGCTCCCTTGGAGGTGTTGTAGGCAATCATTGACATGCCTGGCGGGTTGCCGCCCAGACCGGCGATGGACGCCACATTGATGATGCGGCCCGACTTGCGCGGAATCATGCTGTGCTTGGCGATGTGCTGCGAGAGCAGGAAGTAGCCGCGGACGTTGAGGTTCATGACCTTGTCCCAGGCCTCGACCGGGTGGTCTTCGGCCGGTGCGCCCCAGGAGGCGCCGGCATTGTTGACCAGGATGTCGACATGGCCGAAACGCTTGAGGGTTTCGTCGGCCAACGCCCGGATATCGGCTTCCTTGGCGCAGTCTGCGGCAATCCAGTCGACATCTATGCCTGCGGCCTTCAGCACGGCGGCCGATTCGATCAGGTCTTGCTCCTTGCGCGAGCTCAGCATGACCTTGGCACCGGCCTCGCCCAGCGCCTGGGCCAGTTGCAGGCCCAGGCCGCGCGAACCGCCCGTGACCAAGGCGGTTTTTCCTTTGAGATCAAACAATTGCTGAATGCTACGGGTCATGCACTATCTCCTTGAGTTTGAAGTTTCGGCACCCGATGGGTGCCGAAGGTAAGAATATTTTTTTGGGGCGGCTGACAGCGCGCACTGGTTCAAGACCAAGTAAAGCACAAGATGGCGCAGGGCTTGGCGCCCGGCTGTCATGGTGGCGACTTCAGGACCGGGCTCCACTATGAAGCGGAGCCGCACGACTCATGCCCGCCATGCCCGCGCGAGAGCCAATGGCTTCATGGGTCAACCTTGAGTCTTGAGCGCACATAAATCAGGGCAAAACCCAGGCCGGCAACAATGCCGCCGCCCACCACCATGGTCCAGCCCGTGTCCTCGTCCAGACGCTCCACCGACAGGCCCAAAACCAGCGCCAGCAGCCCGCCATAAATCAGCACCCAGATGAGTGCCTGCAGGCGGGCCACGGCTTTATTGGAGGTCGTTCCGTCGGAAGATTTGAAAAAAGACATTAAAAGGATTCCTCGGCAAAATCGGCACAAGTCATGTCACGCTGTTCAACCACTTGAAGCCAGGCGCCCACCTTGGGCAGCTCATAGTGATAAAAGTAACGTGCTGCGCCCAGTCTACCTGCAGTGGCTGCTATTAATTTTGCGCTATCGGCTTTCAGCGCAGCCAGTGCCACCTCCAGCCAAATCCAGGCCAGCACGGTATGGCCAAAGCCCTGCATATAAGGCACGGCATTGGCCAGGGCTTCGCCAGGATGGGCGCCAGCCCAGGCGGCTTGGGTGGCGCGCCCCACATGCTGCAGGGCCTGGCCCAGGGCATTGGCATGGGCCGCCAGCTCGGGCAGTTGGGTCGCGCGCTCAATCGTCACCTTGATGCGCGCCGCCAGCAGTTGCAGTCCCCTGCCCCCTTCCATCAAGACCTTGCGGCCCAGCAAGTCCATGGCCTGAATGCCGTGCGTGCCTTCGTGAATCATGTTCAGGCGGTTGTCGCGCCAGTATTGCTCCACCGGAAAATCGCGGGTGTAGCCGTAGCCGCCATGCACCTGAATCGCCAGCGAGTTGGCCTCCAGACACCATTCGCTGGGCCAGCTTTTGGCAATCGGCGTCAACACCTCCAGCAGCAGGCGTGCGTCGTCGGCGGCCTGGGCATGGGCCGTGTGCTGCTCATCGACCAGCCGGGCGCAATACAGCTCCAGCGCCAGGGCACCCTCGCAATAGGCTTTTTGCGCCAGCAGCATGCGCTTGACGTCGGCGTGCTCGATGATGCGGACCTGCGCTTGCGCCGCATCTTTTCCGCCCAATCCAACAGGCCTGCCCTGCGGCCGGCTCTTGGCGTAATCCAGGCTGGCCTCATACCCCGCCATGCCCAGCATGGTGGCGGCCATGCCGATGCCTATGCGTGCCTCGTTCATCATGTGGAACATGCAGCGCAGGCCTTCATGCGGTTTGCCGACCAGGTAGCCGACGGCGCCGGCCTCACCGTTCACCGGGAATTTGCCCTCGCCAAAATTGAGCAGCGTGTTGGTGGTGCCGCGCCAGCCCAGCTTGTGGTTCAGGCCGGCCAGCGCCACGTCGTTGCGCACGCCTGTGAGTTCGCCGTCGCTATTCACCAGCTTTTTCGGCACGATGAACAGCGAAATGCCGCGCGTGCCGGCAATCAGCTTGCCGTCAGGGCCGGGAATCTTGGCCAGCACCAGATGAATGATGTTCTCAGTCAACTCATGTTCGCCGGCCGAGATCCACATCTTGTTGCCCTTGAGGCGAAAGCGTGGGCCAAGCGGGTCGGCGTCGAAATCGTCGCCATCGGGCACGGCCCGCGTGATGAAGTCGCTAAGAGAGGAGCCGGCTTGCGGCTCTGACAAACACATGGTGCCGGAAAAGCGCCCCGAAAACTCGTTCAGGGCAAAGACCTTTTTCTGCAGCTCGGTGCCGTGCACCATCAGCAAATTGGCGTTACCGGTGGTCAGCAGGCTGGCGCCTATGCTGACCGAGGCCATGGCAAAGAAAGCATTGGCCGCCGCCTCAATGGTGTAAGGCAGTTGCATGCCGCCTGCGTCGTAGTCCTGCGCGGCGCCAAGCATGCCCGAAGCCGCGTAGGCCTTGTGCGCATCGTGCGTGGCCTGCGGCAGGACGACTTTTTCACCGTCGAAATGCGGCTCCTGCGTGTCCACCGTGCGATTGAAGGGCGCATATTTTTCGCGGGCGATGCGCTCGCAGGTGTCAAACACGGCATCAAAGGTGTCGCGCGAATGATCGGCAAAACGCGGGCGCTGCTGCAGCGATTCAGCGTCAAGCCACTGGTAGAGCAGGAAATCCAGGGTAGATCGCAAACTCATGACTGGCCTTCAAGGCAAAAAGAAAACGGGCCAATCATGCTTGGCGTTGGCATGATAGCCCCTAGGCTGAAGGGCTTGAACGCCCCGGCTTTACAACACCTCAAACACGCCTGCAGCGCCCATGCCGCCGCCTATGCACATGGTCACGCAAACCAGTTTGGCGCCGCGTCGCTTGCCTTCGATCAAGGCATGGCCCGTCAGGCGCTGGCCGGTCACGCCATAAGGATGGCCGACGGCGATGGCACCGCCATTGACGTTGAGCTTGTCCATGGGAATGCTCAGTTTGTCGGCGCAGTACAGCACCTGCACGGCAAAGGCTTCATTGAGTTCCCACAGGTCAATGTCATCGATCTTCAGGCCCAGCTTGGCCAGCACCTTGGGGATGGCAAATACCGGGCCTATGCCCATTTCGTCGGGCTCGCAGCCGGCAACGGCAAAGCCGAGGAAACGGCCCAAAGGTTTCAGGCCTTTCTTTTCGGCCACTTTTTCGTCCATCACCACCACGGCGCCGGCGCCGTCGGAAAACTGGCTGGCATTGCCGGCCGCAATCACACCGCCCGGCATGGCCGGCTTGATGCCGCTGATGCCTTCCTTGGTGGTTCCTTCACGAATGCCTTCATCCTTGCTGACGCTTACTTTCCGGGTGCTCAAACCCATCACCGGGTCGACGATACCGGCCATCACGGTGATGGGTGCGATCTCGGCTTCAAAAAGGCCGGCAGCCAGCGCTGCCGTGGCTTTTTGCTGGCTAAGTGCACCGTACTCGTCCATGCGATCGCGCGAAATGTTGTAGCGTTGGGCGACCTGCTCAGCGGTTTGCAGCATGTTCCAGTAGATTTCAGGCTTGTTTTTGAGCAGCCAGGGGTCGGTCAGCATATGGGTGTTCATTTCCTGCTGTACGCAGGAGATGCTTTCGACGCCGCCAGCCACAAAAATATCGGCTTCGCCGGCAATCACGCGCTGGGCCGCCAAGGCAATGGCTTGCAGACCGGAGGAGCAAAAACGGTTGACCGTCATGCCCGACACGGTGACCGGGCAGCCGGCGCGCAAGGCGATCTGGCGCGCAATGTTGGCGCCCGTGGCGCCCTCAGGCGTGGCACAGCCGATGATGACGTCCTCCACTTCACCGGCCTCAATGCCGGCGCGCTTGATGGCATGTTCCACGGCATGGCCGCCCAGGGTGGCGCCGTGCGTCATGTTGAAGGAGCCCTTCCAGCTTTTGGCCAAAGGAGTGCGGGCGGTGGAAACGATTACTGCTGAAGTCATGAATTTCTCCGAAATGAGTTAACTGGGGAGTCAGTTGAAAGTCTTGCCTTCAGCAACCAGTTTGGCCAGCAGCGGTGCAGGTTTCCAGAAAGCGGCGTCGTCGAGCGGGTTTTGCGCGAAGCGCTTCATGCTTTGCAGCACGTTGAAGAGGCCCACCTGGTCGGCGTACAACATGGGACCGCCGCGATATACCGGGAAGCCATAGCCCATGATGTAAACCATGTCGATGTCGCTGGCCTTGGAGGCTATGCCTTCCTCCAAGATGTGGGCGGCCTCATTGACCAGTGAATAAACCAGGCGTTGCACGATTTCTTCGTCGGAGATCTTGCGCGGCGTGATGCCCAGTGCCTTGCGGTGCTCCTCTATCATCTGGACCACCTCGGCATTGGGGATGGCATCGCGCTTGCCGGCCACATAGTCATACCAGCCGGCACCGGTTTTCTGGCCAAAACGCCCTTTTTCGCAAAGCAGGTCAGCCGTCTTGCTGTACTTCATACCTGGCTGCTCAATCGCGCGGCGCTTTCGAATGGCCCAGCCAATGTCGTTACCGGCCAAGTCACCCATGCGAAACGGGCCCATGGCAAAGCCGAACTTTTCAATGGCCTTGTCGACCTGTTCAGGCGTGCAGCCCTCGTCCAGCAAGAAGCCGCCCTGGCGGCCGTATTGCTCGATCATGCGGTTGCCGATGAAGCCGTCACACACGCCAGAAACCACGGCCGTCTTCTTGATTTTTTTACCCAGGGCCATCACGGTGGCCAGCACGTCCTTGGCGGTCTTCTCGCCGCGCACCACTTCGAGCAGCTTCATGATGTTGGCGGGGCTGAAGAAGTGGGTGCCTATGACGTCTTGCGGACGCTTGGTGAAATTGGCAATCTGGTTGAGGTCAAGCGTTGATGTGTTGGATGCCAGGATGGCGCCCGGCTTCATCACCCGGTCCAACTCCTTGAAGACCTTTTCCTTGACGCCCATTTCCTCGAAGACCGCTTCGATCACCATGTCGGCGTCTTTCAGGTCCTCGTAGCTCAGCGTGGTGCTGAGCAGGCTCATGCGCTGCTCATACTTGTCTAGCTTGAGTTTGCCCTTCTTGACCTGGGCTTCGTAATTTTTGCGAATGGTGGCGATACCGCGCTCCAGCGCCTCCTGCTTCATTTCCAGCATCTTGACCGGGATGCCGGCGTTGAGGAAATTCATGGAAATGCCGCCGCCCATGGTGCCGGCGCCAATCACGGCAATCGATTTGATGTCGCGTTTCGGCGTGTCGCTCGGCACGTCCGGAATCTTGGAGGCGGCGCGTTCAGACATGAAAACATGGCGCAGCGCGCGGCTTTCGGGCGTCCACATCAGGTTGATGAAGATTTCGCGCTCAAACAGCAGGCCGTCTTCAAACTTTTTCCGGGTCGCGGCTTCGACGGCATCCACGCACTTGAGTGGTGCCGGGAAATTTTTGGACATGCCCTTGACCATATTGCGCGAAAACTGGAAATAGGCGTCGCCATTGGGGTGTTTGCAGGGCAGATCGCGCACCAGCGGAAGTGGGCGCGCATCGGCAATCGCCTGGGCAAAGGCAAGCGCCTCTTCGGCCAGCGATTCTGGCGACTGGGCCAGCTTGTCAAACAGCTTCTGGCCGGGAATCTGGGCCAGCAACTCGCTCTTGACGGGTTCGCCGCTGACGATCATGTTCAGTGCCGGTTCGACGCCAAGGGCACGCGGCAGGCGCTGGGTACCGCCCGCGCCAGGCAGCAGGCCCAGCTTGACTTCGGGCAAGGCCACACTGCAGCCCGGCGCAGCAATGCGGTAGTGGCAAGCCAGCGCCAGCTCCAGGCCACCGCCCATGCAGACCGAGTGAATCGCCGCAACTACCGGCTTGGAGGAGTTCTCGACGACCCGTATGACGCTGTGCAGATTGGGTTCGGACAAGGCCTTGGGCGTGCCAAACTCCTTGATGTCGGCGCCGCCCGAAAAGGCCTTGCCGGCGCCGGTGATCACGATGGACTTGACGGCCGCATCCGCATTGGCTTTTTGCAGGTTGTCGGTCAGGCTCAAGCGCGTGGCGTGACCCAGGCCATTGACAGGAGGATTGCTCAGGGTGATGAGCGCCACGCTGCCGCGAACTTCATAATGGGTTGTCATTGAGATGTCTCTTTCCTTGATTGAAGTTTCAGTATCAGGTGCATCGCCCCAGTGGCAGGATTTGCACTTCTCGATAAAAATAGTACGACCGTTCTTTTATCATTGTAGGGGGAGCGCTTGACAGGGCAAGCGCGTCAGGGCGGTGATGGGCCCTAAGCTGTCTCTGCAGTGACAAGCCCCATGGTTTTTACACTTCCAGCCACTCTTTTCGAACGTAGGCATCGGCCCGCAGACCGTCCGGGGTGCCATCGAACACGATGCTGCCGTGCCCCATCACCAGAACCCGGTCTGAAATAGCCATGGCGATGGTCAGCTTCTGCTCAATCAGGAGCACAGAGATGCCTTTTGCCTTGAGCGCTTGCAAGTACTGGCCCACCAGTTCCACAATTTTTGGCGCCAGGCCTTCGGTAGGCTCGTCAATGATGATGAGATCCGGGTCTCCCATGAGCGTGCGGCACAGCGTCAGCATTTGCTGCTCGCCGCCCGACAAGACCCCGGCTTCCGTGTGCTGGCGCTCCAGCAGGCGCGGAAACATGGCGTACATGTCCTTGAAGGACCAGCGTGCCCCCTTGCCCGCGCCCTTTTGCCCCAGCAGCAGGTTTTGATGCACCGTCAGTTTGGGAAAGATGTCGCGGTTTTCGGGAACGTAGCCAATGCCCAGATGAGCAATCTGGTAAGCCTTTTTACCGACAATTTCACGCTCTTTCCAAAGAATGCTGCCGCGGCAATCGACCAGCCCCATGATGGCTTTGGCGGTGGTCGAGCGGCCCGAGCCGTTGCGGCCCAGCAAAGCCACAATCTGGCCGGGCTGCACATGGAACGAGACGCCATGCAGCACATGGCTTTTGCCATAAAAAGCGTGAAGGTTTGCGACATTCAGCATGAGCTGACTCCATAACGCCACCCCAAGGACGGCACAGAGGTCACAAAGTGCCCAACGTGGGGGCTCATGCCTTCACTCCTGCCTGCTGGTCGGCCACCGATGAACCCAAATAGGCCTCCTGGACGCGCTGGTCGGCACGTACCCTCTCCGGCGTATCGTAAGCAATGACCTCCCCGTAAACCACTACCGCGATTTTGTCGGCCAGACCAAACACCACCCCCATGTCGTGCTCTACCGTCAGCAGTGTTTTGCCAACGGTGACCTCCTTGATCAGGCTGATGAAGCGACTGGTTTCGGAGCGACTCATGCCTGCGGTTGGCTCATCCAGCAGGATCACGCCGGCGCCACCGGCAATGGTGATGCCGATCTCCAGCGCACGCTGCTCGGCATAGGTCAGGTTGATCGCCAGTACGTCGCGTTTTTTGTCGAGCTTGATCATGGCCATCAGCTCATCAGCCCGCGCATTGGCGTCATCCAGATCCGCCAGAAATTTGAGGAAGGTGTATTTGTAGCCCAGGCTCCAGAGCACGCCACAGCGCAGGTTCTCAAACACGCTGAGCTTGGGGAAAATATTGGTGATCTGAAAGCTGCGCGACAAACCGAGCCGGTTGATTTCGAAAGGCTTTTTTCCATTGATACGCTGGCCGTTGAGCAGCACTTCGCCACTGCAGGGCTCAAAGCGGCCGCTGATCAGATTGAACAGCGTGGACTTGCCGGCACCATTCGGCCCGATGATGGCCACCCGTTCCCCGGGTTTAACGGCCAGGTTGGCACCCCGGATGATTTCGGTTTTACCAAAGCTTTTACGCAGATTCTTAAGTTCAAGTGAATAGCTCACAACAGCTCCCTTCGCTTGATTTCCTTTTCAATCTCACCCTGGACTTCACCCCATTGCGCCAGAAACTGCCGGCGTGTGAGCTCGAACAGCCCCAGTCCCGTCAACAGCACCAAACCGGCGCCAAACCAGCTATTGACATTCATGGCATTGAGCTTGAAGCCCAAGAAGCCCAACTGCGGGCCGAGTGCGGCGTTAAGTTGCAGGTGATAAATCATCTCCACCATGGCGGCCGCGCCGAACAACGCGGTCAGCGCGGTCACCCCCAGGGCCAGGTAGCCCACCCACAATTGCCGGAGTTTTCCGAAAGCAGCCACCCGCAGATTCATCATGATCAGGCTGGCCAGGCCGCCGGGCGCATACATCACCATGAAAAGAAAAATCAGCCCCACGTAAAGCAGCCAAGCCATGGACAGCTCTGACAGCAAAATCAGCGCCAGCACCAGCAGGCCCGCGCCCATGATGGGGCCGAAGAAGAAGGTGGCGCCACCCAGAAAGGTGAACAGAAGCAGACTGCCGGAACGCACACCGCTGACCACCTCAGCGGTGACAATTTCCGAGTTGATGGCCGCCAGCCCGCCGCCAATGCCGGCGAAAAAGCCGGCAATGATGAAGGCGTAATAACGCACCTGCTGTGTGTTGTAGCCTATGAACTCCACGCGTTCGGGGTTGTCGCGCACCGCGTTCAGCATGCGCCCCAGGGGCGTTCGGGTGAAGGCAAACATGGCAGCGGTGCAGACAAAGCAGTACACCGCAATCAGGTAGTACACCTGAATTTGCGGCCCGAAGCTGATGCCCCACAGCGGCTTGCCGTAGGCCCGATTGGTGGTGATGCCGCCCTCGCCGCCAAAAAACTCCGGGAACATCAGCGACATGGCAAACACCAGCTCACCCACGCCCAGGGTGATCATGGCAAAGGTGGTGCCGGCTTTTTTGGTGGTGACATAGCCCAGCAAAGCGGCGAAGAAAAGCCCGGACAGGCCGCCCACCAAGGGAATCAGCGGCAAGGGGATGTAAAACACGCCCTTGGAGGCCAGGTTCATCGCATGTATGGCGAGGAAGGAACCCAGCCCGACATAGACCGCATGGCCGAAACTCAGCATGCCGCCCTGCCCCAGCAGAATGTTGTAGCTCAGGCAAACAATCACCAGATAGCCGGCCTGCGAGAGCATGGTGAGCGCCAGGCTGCTCTTGAACAGCATGGGCGCCACGATCAGCAGCAAGGCGTAAAGCGTCCAGACCAGCCAGCGGCCGATGTTATAGGGTTTGAATTGATAAAACTGACTTGCCATGTGATGCTGCCCTCAGCCTTCCCGGGTACCCAAAAGGCCTTTGGGCCGAAAAATAAGGATTAGCACCAGAAACAGAAAAGGCAGTATCGGCGCGGTCTGTGAAATGCTGAGCTTGAGCAGGGGGTAGCCAAAGGTGTCGGGCGTCACCACGTAGTTGAACTTGGCCAGCAGCGTGATCAGTGACTGGTCCATGGCCACGGCAAAGGTCTGTACCAGACCGATCAATAGTGAGGCCAGAAAAGCGCCGCTGAGTGAGCCCAGGCCGCCCACCACCACCACCACAAAAATGATGGCGCCAACCGAACCGGCCATCGCCGGTTCGGTGATAAAGGTGTTGCCGCCCACCACCCCGGCCAGGCCGGCCAGCGCCGCACCACCGCCAAACACCAGCATGAACACCCGGGGCACGTTGTGCCCCAGCGACTCCACCGTCTCCGGATGCGTCAGGGCGGCCTGAATCACCAGCCCAATGCGGGTGCGCGTCAGCAGCAGCCAGATGCCGACCAGCATGGCCAGGGAAATGAACATGATGAAAGCTCGCGACTTGGGAAAGTTGGTGCCAAACACCGTGAACAGCGGCCCTTGCAGGCCGGGGGGCAATGCATAGTTCACGGCGGCGCGGCCCCACACCAGTTGAACCAGCTCCAGCAGCAGATACGACAGGCCAAAGGTCACCAGCAACTCGGCCACATGGCCAAACTTGTGCACCTTGCGCAGACAAAAGCGCTCAAAGGCGGCGCCCATGACGAATACCAGCAAAGGCGCTACCAGCAAAGACCACCAAAAGCCTATGACCTGCGAGGTGCTGTAGGCGAGGTAGGCGCCCAACATGTAGAAAGAGGTATGGGCAAAATTGAGCACGCCCATCATGCTGAAGATCAGCGTCAGCCCTGAGCTGAGCATGAAGAGCAGCAGGCCGTAGCTAAGCCCATTGAGCAGGGAAATGGTGAAAAACTCCAGGTTCATCGGTGAGCGTCTGAAAAGTAAATAAAAAGGCCCGAACTTTGGTCGGGCCTTGCGTCACGAGCGCCAGCGCTCCCGGCGCATCACGCGGGGCGCTTCATCTGGCACGAGGTCGGTGTGCTGGCCACATAGGGTTCGTAATATTTGACCGGCACAAAGGTATAGCCTGTGTTTTCAGCGTCATAAGGGTATTTGCCGCCCGCTTTTTCCCAGCGGTCAATGTACAGGCCCTGCTGCAGCTGATGGTCGGTCTTGCGCATCTCCACGTCGCCGTTAAAGCTCTTGAAGCGCAGGCCTTCCATGGTTTTGGCCACCACGGCTGGCTCGGTCGACTTGGCCTGGGCCATGGCCTCGGTCAGCAGCATGAAGGCGTGATAGACCGCCCCGGTATACATGTCGTCATTGAACTTTTTCTTGAAGTCCGCCATGACTTGCTGGATGTCGCCGCCCATGTTGTAGTGGTTGTAGGAAACCTGATAAACCCGGCCGGCCGATGCGGCGCCCATGGCCGTCGGTGTACCGCTCACGCCGCCATAGTAGGTGTAGAACTTCACAGTGTTCAGACCAGCCTCATTGGCCGCCTTGATCAGCAAGGTCAGATCCGAGCCCCAGTTGCCGGTGATGACCGAGTCAGCACCAGACTGCTTGATTTTGGCGACGTAAGGGGCGAAGTCGCGAACCTGGGCCAGGGGATGCAGGTCGTCGCCGACGATCTGGATGTCAGCGCGCTTGGTCGCCAGGTTCAGCTTGGCAAACTTAGAAACCTGCTGGCCGTGCGAGTAGTTCTGATTGATCAGGTAAACCTTCTTGATCTCGGGCTGATCCTTGATGAAGGCGGTGAGCGCCTCCATTTTCATGGAGGTGTCAGCGTCCAGGCGGAAGTGCCAGTAATCGCACTTGCTATTGGTCAGATCGGGATCGACGGCGGCATAGTTCAGGTAAACCACCTCCTTGCCGGGATTTCGCTCGTTGTACTTGGACAAGGCGTCAATGATGGCGAGCGCCGGACCGGAGCCATTGCCCTGCACCACATAGCGTGCGCCCTGGTCAATCGCCGACTTGAGCGCGTTGGTGGTCTCCTGCGGACTGAGCTTGTTGTCAATGCCAATGATCTCGAACTTCACCCCGGCCTTGTTTTTCTGGCTGAAGCGCTCGGCCAGAAACTGAAAGCTCTTGAGCTGGTTGGTACCCACGGCTGCCATCAGGCCGGACAAGGGGTCCAGCCAGGCGATCTTCACGGTCTGATTCAGGTTGACCACAGTACCCGGCGCCGGCGCCGCAGACTTGACCGGCGCGGCGACGGCTTTGGCAGGCGCCTGGGCCAGCGCCACGCCACCGCACAGCATGGCCGAGGCGGCCACGGCCATACCCACATGCCGGCGGGAAAAATAGGTCTGGGTGCTCATCCGTGGTCTCCTGAGAGTTATTGAAATGACGCGCAAAACGAACGGTGAAGCGGCAAAGATTAGGGTAAAAGAAGCGGCACAACTTCAGGGAATGCCCTAGCTTATGTCGCTCTTATGTCGCTCGCGGGACTAACCCGGCATGGCCGCTGCGCTAGCTCAAAGCTGCGGCAGCTTGTAGTCCTTCAGCAACTCCCTGAGCCGGGTCTTGAGCATCTTTCCGGTCGCGCCCAAAGGTATGGCGTCCACAAACACCACGTCATCCGGGATCTGCCATTTCGCTGTCTTGCCCTCGTAGAACTTGATGAGTTCGTCGCGTGTGACCTCCATGCCGGGTTTCTTGACCACCGCGATGATGGGCCGCTCATCCCACTTGGGATGAGGCACGCCGATACAGGCTGCCATGGCCACGGCCGGATGGGCCACGGCAATATTTTCAATCTCTATGGAACTGATCCATTCACCGCCCGACTTGATGACGTCCTTGCTGCGATCGGTGACCTGCATGTAGCCATCGGCGTCTATGGTGGCAACGTCGCCGGTCGGAAACCAGCCATCTACCAGCGGGCTGCCGCCCTCGCCCTTGTAGTACTCGCGCACTATCCATGGACCCTTGACATGAAGATCACCAAAGGTCTTACCGTCCCAGGGCAGCTCCTTGCCAGCCTCGTCGACGATTTTCATATCGACACCGTAAATCGCCCGCCCCTGCTTCAGGCGAATTTTCATTTTTTCCTCGGCGGGCAAGGCGTCATGCTTGTTCTTGAGGGTGCACAGCGTGCCCAGCGGACTCATTTCGGTCATGCCCCAGGCGTGCAGCACTTCCACGCCGTAGTCATCATTAAAGGCCTTGATCATGGCCGGCGGGCAGGCCGATCCACCAATCACCGTGCGGCGCAGCGTGGAAAACCTCAAGCCCCCCGGCTTCATGTGACTCAGCAGCATTTGCCAGACGGTGGGCACGCCGGCGGCGTAGGTGACTTTTTCCGCCTCCAGCAGTTCGTAGATCGACTTGCCATCGAGTGCCGGGCCGGGAAACACCAGCTTGGCGCCGGTCAGCGCCGCCGAGTAAGGGATGCCCCAGGCGTTGACATGGAACATGGGCACCACCGGCAAGATGGCGTCGCGCGCCGACATGCACATCACATCGGGCAAGGCGGCGGCATAGGCATGCAGTGTGCTGGAGCGATGACTGTAGAGCGCCGCCTTGGGATTGCCGGTCGTGCCGCTGGTGTAGCACATGCCGGAGGCTGTGTTCTCATCAAAACTCGGCCAGACGTAGCTATCGGACTGAGCGCCTATCCAGCTTTCGTAGCTCTGCAGGTTGGGAATGCCGGAGTCAGCCGGGAGCTTGTCCGCATCGCACAGCGCGATGTAGTGCTTGATGCTGCTGCATTTGCCATGCACGGCCTGCACCAGCGGTAAAAAGCTCAGGTCAAAGCACAGCACCTGGTCTTCTGCGTGATTGGCAATCCAGGCGATCTGATCGGGGTGCAAGCGTGGGTTGATGGTGTGCAGCACCCGGCCCGAGCCGCTGACGCCGTAATACAGCTCAAAATGCCGATAGCCATTCCAGGCCAAGGTGGCAACTCGGTCGCCGAAGTTGAGCTTCAAGGCATCCAGGGCATTGGCGACCTGGCGGGAGCGTCGGCCGGCCTCCTTGTAGGTGTAGCGGTGCAGGTCGCCCTCGACGCGGCGTGAGACGATTTCGGCATCGCCATGGTGACGCTCGGCGAATTCGATCAGGGAAGAAATCAGCAGCGGCTGGTTTTGCATTAAACCTAACATCGTCCGTATCCTTTCGTGCCGACTGGGGCATGCTTGATAGTTGAAGGCTCTGCCGCGCATGGTAACGCGCCCCAAGGCCGGCTTTCCCCGGGAAACTCCGCAGAGACGGCGCCTTGGCGACACCACCGGGCGCTGCAAACCCCTGGCGGCACAGGGCTGCCGGAGCCATTGCACAATCAGCTCATGACCTCTGCTCCGAACGCCGCCCCTGCCGCGCCCAGCCTTGCGCAAGCTAACCCGACATGGGTGAACAGCTTTGCCCAACTTGGCCCCGACTTCTACACCGAACTCCAGCCCACGCCACTGCCCTCGCCCTACTGGGTGGGGCGCAGCCGGGCGCTGGCGCGCGAGCTGGGCCTGGAGGATGCGTGGCTGGAATCCGATGCCATGCTGGCCGTGCTGAGCGGCAACCAGACGCTGCCCGGCTCCCGGCCGCTGGCCAGCGTGTACAGCGGTCACCAGTTCGGCGTCTGGGCCGGGCAACTCGGCGACGGCCGGGCGATTTTGCTGGGCGAGCTGGAAACCGCCAGCGGTGCGCAGGAGATCCAGCTCAAGGGCGCAGGCCGCACGCCCTACTCGCGCATGGGCGATGGCCGCGCCGTGCTGCGCAGCTCGATTCGCGAATTTTTGTGTTCCGAAGCCATGCACGGCCTGGGCATACCCACCACCCGCGCGCTGTGCGTGACCGGCTCCGATGCCCCAGTGCGGCGCGAGGAAATTGAAACCGCCGCCGTGGTGACCCGCACGGCGCCCAGTTTTGTCCGCTTTGGCCACTTTGAACACTTCAGCTACAGCGGCCAGCACGTCCAGCTCAAGGCGCTGGCCGACTATGTGATTGATCAGTTTTACCCGGTCTGCCGTGAGGCCAAACAGCCCTATGCGGCGCTGCTGCAAGCGGTGAGCGAACGCACGGCGCTGCTAATGGCCGCCTGGCAGGCCGTGGGCTTTTGCCATGGCGTCATGAACACCGACAACATGAGCATCCTGGGCCTGACCATGGACTACGGCCCGTTCCAGTTTCTCGATGCCTTTGATCCCGGCCACATCTGCAACCACTCCGACAACCAGGGCCGCTACGCCTACAACAAGCAGCCCAATATTGCCTACTGGAACCTGTTTTGCCTGGGCCAGGCCTTGCTGCCGCTGATTGAGGAACAAGACCAGGCGCTGGCAGCCCTGGAATCCTATAAAACCGTGTTTCCTGACGCACTGCAGGCCCGCATGCGCGCCAAGCTGGGCCTGGCCGATGTGCAAGCCGAGGACAAGGAGTTGATAGACAGCATCTTCAGGCTACTGGCCAGCAACAAAGTGGACTACACGATTTTCTGGCGCCGCCTGTGCGCCTTCACCCCGCAAAGCGGCCATGAGCCACTGCGCGATCTCTTCTTCGACCGCGAATCCTTCAACGCCTGGGCGCTACAGTATTCGGAGCGCATTGCGCACGTGGATATTGGCCTGTGGACCGATTTGATGCTTAAAAACAATCCCAAATTCGTGTTGCGCAACCATTTGGGCGAAGAGGCCATACAGGCTGCGAAACTAAAAGACTTCTCGGGGGTCAACACCTTGCTGAAGTTGTTGCAAGCCCCATTTGAAGAGCATCCCGGCCACGACAGCTTCGCCGGCTTTCCGCCTGACTGGGCGGCCTCCATAGAAATCAGTTGCAGCTCGTAACGCCTTCTTTCAACGTCAAAGACGCCAGGACACCCACGCCATGAACACCAAAATCCAGAAAACCGACGCCGAATGGAAAGCCTTGCTGGCTGACAAAGGCGCCGAAGCGGTCGCCTTCGAAGTCACCCGCCATGCCGCCACCGAGCGCCCATTTACCGGAAAGTACGAAACCAACTATGCGGCAGGCACTTACCGCTGCATCTGCTGCGATGCCGAGCTGTTCGACTCATCGACCAAGTTTGATGCCGGCTGCGGCTGGCCCAGCTTCTCCCAGGAAGTCAAACCCGGCGCCATCGAAGAACATGTGGACCGCGCGCATGGCATGACGCGAACCGAAACCGTTTGCGCCAACTGCGGCGCCCATCTGGGTCATGTGTTTCCCGATGGCCCGGCCCCCACCGGCTTGCGCTACTGCATGAACTCGGCCTCGCTGGATTTCAAACCCAAGTGATCGCCCCCACGGTCGCTCGCTACGCGTAGCTCCCTGCCCCCCGAGGGGGCCGCTGCGCCTGCGGTCTGGCGAAGCCAGTCCCGCGGCCCCTGCTGGCCGTTCCGGGCACAAGGTCAAACCATCTCTTCTTCTTTTTTGCCACCGATAATCACAGCATGAAAATTTTGTTCGACTTTTTACCCATTGCCCTTTTCTTCGGCATGTTCAAGTACGCCGAAGGCCACAAGGACTGGGCGGCCAGCACGGCCACCGACTGGCTGGGCTTCATGGTTTCCGGCGGCGTGGTCGGGCCGGCTGAAGCCCCCATGCTGCTGGCTACGGTCGTGGTCATCGTGGCCACCTTCGCCCAGATCCTCTGGCTCAAGTTACGCGGCAAAAAAGTCGATGCCATGCTGTGGGTCAGCCTGGGCCTGGTCACCATGCTGGGCAGCGCCACTATTTACTTCCATAGCGAAAGCTTCATCAAATGGAAGCCGACGGTGCTTTACTGGGTGATGGGCGGCGCCTTGCTGTTTGGTCAGCTGGTGCTGAAGAAAAACGGCATCAAGTCCTTGATGGGCGCGCAAATGAACCTGCCTGACGCCGTCTGGCGCACCGTGAATTTCAGCTGGGTGGTCTTTTTTGCCGTGATGGGTTGCGTCAACCTCTGGGTAGCCTTCAACTTCTCCACCGACACCTGGGTCAATTTCAAGCTCTTTGGCGGCCTGGGCCTGATGCTGGTGTTTGTGCTGGCGCAAGCGGTCTACCTGAACAAGCACCTCAAGCCGGACACCACCCCATGAGCGCGCAGCTACCGGCCGCCCGGCCCATTCATGTGAGCGAAATCGAACAGCAACTCCAGGCGCGGCTTCAGCCCACGCAGCTGGAAGTACTGGACGAAAGTGCCGCCCATGCAGGCCATGCCGGCGCCAACGGCCAAGGCTTTGGCAGCCACTTTCGCGTCCGCATTGCCAGTCCTGCCTTTGTGGGAAAGAGCCGCGTGGCATGCCATCGGCTTGTGTATGATGCAATGCAAAATTTCATCGATCAGGGCTTGCACGCCCTGGCTATTGAGATTCTTTAATTCCCCCGAGACTTGTCGAGTTGCCGAAACCCTCCGCCACCTGTGGCCGGCAACGCGCCATCCAACAACCAGCCTGACCAAAGGACAATCGCTTTCATGAAGAAACAATTTTTACTGGCAACCGCTGTTGCCGGCTTGCTGGCCCTGAGCGCACAAGGCGTTCTCGCCCAGAACGTCGCCATCGTCAATGGCAAGGCCGTGCCCAAGTCCCGCCTGGATTCGCTGGCCCAGCAAGTTGCCAAATCCGGCCGCCCGGTGACGCCTGAAATGGAAGGCCAATTGCGCGAAGAAGTCATTGCCCGCGAAGTGTTCATGCAAGAAGCCGAGAAGCTGGGCCTGACCACCAGCGAAGACTACAAAGTGCAGATGGAGCTGGCACGCCAGACCATACTGATCCGCGAGCTGTTCGCCGACTACCAGAAAAAGAATCCGGTCACGGAAGCCGACCTGAAAGCCGAATACGACAAGTTCGCCGCCGCCAACGGTGGCCAGGAATACAAGGCCCGCCACATCCTGGTGGAAAAAGAAGCCGAAGCCAAAGCCATCATTGCCAGCCTGAAAAAAGGCGGCAAATTTGAAGACATTGCCAAGAAGCAATCCAAAGACACGGGTTCAGGCGCAAAGGGTGGCGATCTTGACTGGGCCAACCCGTCCAGCTATGTGCCTGAATTCGCCGATGCCATGCGCAAGTTGAGCAAAGGCCAAACCACCGACACCCCGGTGAAGTCGGATTTCGGCTACCACATCATTCGCGTCGACGACATCCGCACGGCCCAGTTGCCGGCCTTTGAAGAAGTCAAGCCGCAAATTGCCCAGCAGATGCAGCAGCAAAAACTGGCAGCCTTCCAGGAAGACCTGCGCAAAAAAGCCAAGGTGGAATAAACCTTTTGCCGGACGGCCCTTCACGGGTCCAATCCGTCAACAAAAAAGCGCGGCAATACCGCGCTTTTTTGCTTTCCAGAGCGATCAAGAGCGCGAAAGTTGTCCTAGTCTAGTGTGGACAAGTTTGTTGATGAGCCCCTGGAAAAGCCGGCAAAGCGATACAGGGCGGGGCTTTCACTAGGGCGCCCAAACTTTAGGCAATCAATTAGGTAATCCATAAAAAAACGCATTGTTAATATGACTCGCACAAAACAACAGTCATTATTTTTGGAAGTTGGGAAAAGGCCAAGCATGAAATCCATTCATTTACTGACCACCCTGGCAACGGCCTGCCTGCTGGCGGCCTGCAGCGGCGGCTATTTTGCCCCTGCGGCCCGTGGTTCCCTGATCCAAAACCCGCCGCTACTCACCACCTCGCTAACGGCCGACAGCCTGGCGGCCAGCCTCAACAGCAGTGCCACCGGCAAGGGCCTGCTGGCCATGGCAGGAAAACCCAAATGCGGCATCAATGTGCAGCACATCCAGTACGCTACGGTAGGCGGCGCTGGCGAAGCCACTGACGCATCGGGCGCCCTGATGACGCCATCGGGCGGCGTGGACTGCACAGGGGCCCGTCCCGTCGTGCTCTATGCGCACGGCACCACAGCCGCCAAGAACTACAACCTGGGCACCCTGGCGGACAACACGAACCCAGCTTATGGTGAAGCCCTGCTGATTGCCGCCATGTACGCGGCCCAGGGCTTCATCGTAGTCGCCCCCAACTATGCTGGCTACGACAGCTCCAGACTCAACTACCACCCCTACCTGAACGCCGACCAGTCATCCAAGGACATGATGGACGCCCTGAGCGCCGCACGCAAAGCCCTGACTGGCCTGAAGCAGCCTGTGCAAGACAGCGGCAAGCTCTTCATCACCGGTTACTCGCAAGGCGGCCATGTCGCCATGGCCACCCACAAGGCCATGCAGGCCGCAGGCCTGCCGGTCGCCGCCAGCGCCCCCATGTCCGGCCCCTACGCCACCGCCGCTTTTGGCGACGCCATTTACTACGGCAATGTCAACCTCGGCAGCACGCTCTTCCTGCCTTTGCTGGTGAATAGCTACCAAAAAGCCTACGGCAATATCTACAGCCGTCTCACCGATATTTACGAGCCCGCCTACGCCACCGGCCTGGACAAGCTACTGCCCACAGACCTGCCCGTCAAGACCCTGTTCAGCCAGGGTTTGCTGCCGCAAACCACCTTGTTCAGCAACCCAGCGCCTACGGCGCCCGCCGGCTCGCCACCCACCCTGCAAGCGACCCTGAACGCCATCAGCCCGCCTACCAAGCCGCCCGCGCTGGCGCCACTGTTTGCCCTGGGGTTTGGCCATAACAATCTGATGACCAACCAGTCCAGGCTCAATTACCTGCTTGATGCCATCGCCCACCCGGATGGCGCCATGCCGCGCCTGACTAATGGTGCGCCTGCGGCCAGCCCTGCCCACCCCATGCGCATCGCCGCCAAAAGGAATGACTTGCGTAACTGGACGCCCACCAGCCCCGTGCTTCTGTGTGGTGGCAAGGGCGACCCGACGGTGTTTTTCGACATCAACACCAGCTTGATGCAAAGCTTCTGGTCAGCCCCCTCACCCGCCGCTCCAGCAGCCGGTTTGTTGACCGTGCTGGATCTGGCATCTGCCTCCACCGGCGCCGCCGACCCTTACGCCGCGGCCAAAACCGGCTTTAACCAGGCGATGAGCAACACGGCCAAAGCGGCTATTGCCGCAGGCGCTACCGATGGCGGCAGCGCCGCCGTCACCCAGGCTTATCACGGCGCGCTACTGCCGCCCTTTTGCAACGCTGCCGCGCGCGGCTTCTTCCAGCAGGTGCTGGCCAGGGGCGCATAAAAGCACCGGCTTGGCCTGGCTGGCAAGGGCCTGAGCGGCGCTATTCAAGCCGACACAGCTCGCCTTCATTTTGCAAAACGGGGAACAAATGAGCTGTGCTGGCCTCTACCAGCCAGTGCAGCTAGCTCTGAGCTGGAGTACTAGCGCATCAACCCCTGAACCGGAGAAGAATAAAGATGAAGTCATTGACCAAGGAGCTGCTCGGCTGCGGCGCACTTTCGCTGCTATTGCTGAGTGCTTCATTGCCTGCAGCAGGAGCCACAAAAACGCCCGCTGCAGCAGCCACGGCAAGTCAACAGGCCAGCGCCAACAGCGCACTGGCATGGACGCAATGGGAATTGATTTCGCCTGAATACGCAGGGCTGGAGCAGCGAGCCTTCTTGAAATTCACAGACCTCCGCTTGAACGCCTCGGTGGGTTTGAATTCCATAGGTGGAAGCTACACGCTGGATGGCAAAAAAATAACCATCAACCACTTGTTTTCAACACGCATGGCGGGCCCTGCTTCGCTGATGAAGGCGGAAGACCTCTATAGCCAGGCGCTGCAGAGCGTGCGGAGCTTTGATGTTTCAGCCGATGGAAAAAACCTGAGCTTGCGCGGCGAATCCACCTTGTCATTTCGTTTGACGGGCCACACCCCGCAAGGCTTTGTCGCGACAGAAAGCAAAATCATCAATGTGGCGCCGCAACTCGGCCCGGAACTGGACGGCGACAAAACGCCCAAGTATCTGCAACTTGAGGATTTGAGTCAGGGCAGCAGCTGGGGACGCTTTAGCGAGGCCAGCATAGAAGGCTTCGACTATGTGCCAGGCTACCGTTACCAGATGCGCGTCGTCGTCGAGCGCAACGCACGCACCAACGAAAAGCGGCTACGCCTGCTGGAGGTTTTCAGCCAGCAGTGGATGCAAAGCACCAAGCTAGAAGCCAATCACAAGATCCTTGAAGTCGCGCCGACCAAAGTCAATTGCGTAGGCGTGGCGCCCATGCAATGCCTGCAGGTGCGCGAAGCAGGCGGCCAGTGGACAAACTTCCATGCCCCGATTGAAGGCTTCAACTTTCAGGAAGGCTGGCGTTATCGCCTCCAAGTCGCGGTGGAGCCGGTTCAAAATCCGCCAGCAGATGCTTCGAGCTTGCGCTACACGCTGGTGCGTATCCTCGACAAGCTGCCGGTCATTCGCTAAGCGCCGGCGCCCTTGGCTGGGACATGCTGGTCACGCCGCGAGTGGCGTGACCAGCATGCGGCCTTATGGGATCACGCCGATCAAGCCACCCACTTGCGCGCGTTGAGCCACAGCTGCGTCCAGGGGCTGAGCTCGCTCTTGTCCAGGCTGGTCCAGCTCATCTGGATGTTGCGGAACACGCGCTCGGGGTGCGGCATCATGGCGGTGAAGCGGCCGTCTAGCGTGGTCACTGCGGTCAAACCGCCGGCGCTGCCGTTGGGGTTGGCCGGATAGGCCTCCGTCGGCTGGCCGTGGTTGTCGGTGAAACGCATGGCGGCAATCGCCTTGCTGGCATCGCCGCGATAGGCAAAGTTGGCATAGCCCTCGCCATGAGCCACCGCGATGGGCAGGCGCGTACCGGCCATGCCTTGCAGGAACAGGCTGGGCGAATCCAGCACTTCAACCTGGCTCAAGCGGGCTTCAAAACGCTCGCTCTGGTTGGTGGTGAAACGCGGCCAGGCTTGAGCGCCCGGAATGATGTCGGCCAGCTCGGCAAACATCTGGCAGCCGTTGCACACGCCCAGACCAAAGGTATCGAGGCGACCGAAGAAGGCCTTGAACTGGTCGGCCAACACCGGGTTGAAGGTGATGGAGCGCGCCCAGCCAATGCCGGCACCCAGGGTGTCGCCATAGCTGAAACCACCACAGGCCACCACGCCCTTGAAATCGGCCAGCTGGGCCCGGCCGGTTTGCAGGTCGGTCATGTGCACGTCTATGGCTTCAAAGCCGGCCTGCGTGAAGGCGTAAGCCATTTCCACATGCGAGTTGACGCCCTGCTCGCGCAGCACCGCCACCTTGGGGCGCGACAGATTCAGCGCCGGCGCAGCCGGCAGCTTGGCGGGCTCAAAGCTCAGGTGCACATGCAAGCCGGGATCGCTCGGCTCGCCGGCGGCGGCGTGCTCGGCATCGGCGCAGGCTGGGTTGTCGCGCTGCTGGTTGATCTTCCAGCTGATCGAGTCCCAGACCTGATGCAAGTCGTGCAGCTTGGCGCTGAACACCGACTTGGTGTCGCGCCAGATCTGCACTTCGCCCTTGCCGATTTCCAGCGCAGCGTGTTGCGGCCGGGTCTTGCCGACGAAGTGGCTGAATTTGGACAGGCCGTGCTCGCGCAGGGTTTGCATGACCTCGTTGCGCGACTCGGTGCGCACCTGAATCACGGCGCCCAGCTCTTCGTTGAACAAGGCTTTGAGCGTCAGCTCTTCGCGGCGCGGGCCGACTTGCTTTGCCCAGTTCTTGCTGTCACCGGCATCCATGCGGCTGTCGCTGATGCCGTCGCCTTCGAGCAGCAGCATGTCGATATTGAGCGACACGCCGACATGGCCGGCAAAAGCCATCTCGCAAACGGTGGCGAACAAGCCGCCGTCGCTGCGATCGTGGTAGGCCAGGATCTGGCCCTGGGCGCGCAGCGCATTGATGGCGTTGACCAGGTTGACCAGGTCTTTGGCCTCGTCCAGATCGGGCACTGCGCCGTCTTCGAGCTTGAGGCTTTGCGCCAGGATGGAGCCGCCCATGCGCATCTGACCCTTGCCCAGGTCGATCAGGATCAGCGTGGTGTCGGCCTCCTCTGCATTGAGTTGCGGCGTCAGCGTGCCGCGCACATCGGCCAGGGTGGCAAAGGCGCTGACGATCAGCGACACCGGCGAGGTGACTTTCTTGGCTTGGCTGTCGTCACTCCAGACCGTGCGCATGGACAGCGAATCCTTGCCGACGGGAATCGATACGCCCAGCGCCGGGCACAACTCCATGCCGACAGCCTTGACGGTTTCGTACAGCGCGGCGTCCTGACCCGGCTCGCCGCAGGCGGCCATCCAGTTGGCAGACAGCTTGACGCGCGGCAGCTCAATCGGTGCGGCCAGCAAGTTGGTGATGGCCTCAGCCACCGCCATGCGACCCGATGCCGCGGCATTGTTAGCGGCCAGCGGCGTGCGTTCGCCCATGCTCATGGCTTCGCCGGCAAAGCCCTGGTAGTCGGCCAAGGTGACGGCGCAATCGGCCACCGGCACTTGCCACGGGCCGACCATCTGGTCGCGGTGCGTCATGCCGCCCACGGTGCGGTCGCCAATGGTGATCAAAAAGCGCTTGGAGGCCACCGTCGGGTGGCTCAGCACATCAATCGCGCTCTTTTGCAGCTCCACGCCGGTCAGGTCAATCGCTTTGATGGCGCGCGTCACGGTGGTCACGTCGCGGTGCATCTTGGGCGGCTTGCCCAGCAGCACGTTCATGGGCATGTCGACCGGCGAGGCAGCGCCCTGATCAGACAGCACCAGCTGCCTTTCTTCCGTGGCCACGCCAATCACCGCAAACGGGCAACGCTCGCGCTCGCAAAAGGCCTGGAACTGCGGCAGCGACTCGGGCGCAATCGCCATGACGTAGCGTTCCTGACTCTCGTTGCTCCAGATTTCCTTGGGCGACAGGCCGCTTTCTTCCAGCGGCACGGCGCGCAGTGCAAAACTTGCGCCGCGCCCGGCATCATTCACCAGTTCGGGGAAGGCGTTGGACAGGCCGCCGGCACCCACGTCGTGGATCGCCAGAATCGGGTTGGCCGTGCCAAGCTGGGCACACTGGTTGATGACCTCTTGCGCACGGCGCTCGATTTCGGGGTTACCGCGCTGTACCGAGTCAAAGTCCAGGCTGGCCGCATTGGCGCCCGAAGCCATGGAGCTGGCGGCACTGCCACCCATGCCAATGCGCATGCCGGGGCCGCCGAGCTGGATCAGCAAAGTGCCGGCCGGGAACAGGATTTTCTTGGTGAGTTGGGCATCAATGGTGCCGACGCCGCCGGCGATCATGATGGGCTTGTGGTAGCCCCAGCGCTCGCCGCCCACGGTTTGCTCGTACTCGCGGAAGTAGCCGGCCAGGTTGGGGCGGCCAAATTCGTTGTTGAAGGCCGCGCCACCCAGCGGGCCTTCGGTCATGATTTGCAGCGGACTGGCGATGTGCTCGGGCTTGCCGTAGTCGCCGTCGAACAGCTTGGACACGGTAAAGCCGGTCAGGCCAGCCTTGGGCTTGGAGCCGCGACCGGTGGCGCCTTCGTCGCGAATTTCGCCGCCGGCGCCGGTGGAGGCGCCGGGGAATGGCGAGATCGCCGTGGGGTGGTTGTGGGTTTCAACCTTCATCAGCACATGCGTCAGCACGTCCTCGGAAGCGCTATAGCTTTGATAGCTGGTAGCGCATGCCACATCTGCGCTAGAGGTCGATTTCGCATAAAAACGCTGGATTTTTCCGCCTTCCATGACGGAGGCGTTGTCGGAGTAAGCCACCACCGTGTGCTGGGGGTTGAGCTTCTCGGTGTTGCGAATCATGCCGAACAGGCTTTTGTCCTGGGCCACGCCGTCAATCGTGAAGTCGGCGTTGAAAATCTTGTGGCGGCAATGCTCGCTATTGGCCTGGGCAAACATCATCAGCTCGACGTCGGTCGGGTTGCGCTTGAGCTGGGTGAAGGCGTTGACCAGGTAGTCAATTTCGTCCGCCGCCAGCGCCAGGCCGAACTCGGTATTGGCGCGTTCCAGCGCCGCCTTGCCACCGGCCAGCACGTCTATGGTTTGCAGCGGCGCGCCCTGCAATTCGGTGAACAGACCGGCCGCCTGGGCGCGCTCGAACATCACGCTTTCCGTCATGCGGTCGTGCAGCAAGGCCGCCACCTGCTGGTGCTGCGCCTCGCTCAAGGCGCTCTTGCTGAAAAAACCGGATTTCAGCGTCAGGCGGTATTCGGTAATGCGCTCTATGCGCTTGATGGCCAGGCCGCAGTTGTGCGCGATATCGGTCGCCTTGGAGGCCCAGGGCGACACCGTGCCAAAACGCGGCGAAACAATAAACAGCAAGGCCTGATCCGCGCTGCCGGCCGGCTCTGAGCAGGGCTCGCCGTAGGTCAGCAAGGCCGCCAGCTGGGTCTTGACGGCCTCGGAGGGCGCGGCCTCGCTGGCCACCAAATGCACAAACCGGGCGCTGATGCCCACGATCTTGTCGTGAATCGCTTGCAGGCGGGGAAGAAGTTGCTGGACGCGAAAGTCGCTCAGGGCGCTGATGCCATGGGCTTCGCCCTCAAAAGTCGTCAGGTGCAGGGTCACGGTAGCGGTGGCCTTGTAGTGGGAGGTTGGCAGCGCATGGGCTGTTGCTGGGGTGTCGCGCCGCCCGCCAGCCAGTGCTTTGGCAAGGCCTGCAGGGTACGCGTTAACCCGTAATTTTACCAGCGAGTCCGGGCTGCGCGCGTTCATGCGCCTAATTTGGCCGCCGGCGCTGGCAGCCCGCAATAGCTGGTGCTGACGCGGGAAATGCACTGCCAGTGGTCCGGTGGGATAATCGGGCCATGAGTATTACTTACAAAGACGCCGCAGGTATTGAAGGCATGCGCGTGGCGTGCAGGCTCGCTTCCGAGGTGCTGGACTACATCACCCCCTTTATCAAGCCGGGCATCACCACCAACGAAATCGACCGGCTGGCCTCCGAGTGCATGGTCACGCAGGGCTCGATTTCCGCCACCCTCAACTACCAGCCGCCGGGCTATGTGCCCTACCCCAAATCCCTGTGCACCTCGGTCAACCACCAGGTCTGCCACGGCATTCCCAATGACAAGCCGCTGAAAAAAGGCGACATCGTCAACGTCGACGTGACCGTCATCAAGGATGGCTGGCACGGCGATAACAGCCGCATGTATCTGATCGGCGACTGCTCGATTGCCGCCAAGCGGCTGTGCCACATCACCTATGAGTCCATGTGGCACGGCATCATGCGCGTCAAGCCCGGCGTCCGGCTGGGCGACATCGGTCATGCCATCCAGGTTTTTGCCGAAAAAAATGGTTTTTCCGTGGTGCGCGAATTTTGCGGCCATGGCATTGGGCAGAAGTTTCATGAGGACCCGCAGGTGCTGCATTACGGCCGGCCCGGTACGCTGGAAGAACTCAAGCCCGGCATGATTTTCACCATTGAGCCCATGATCAACGCCGGCAAGCGCGACATCAAGGACGGCCCGGAAAAAGACGGCTGGAGCATCGTGACGCGCGACCACTCGCTCTCGGCCCAGTGGGAGCACACCGTGCTGGTCACCGAAACCGGCTACGAGGTGCTGACGCTCTCCGCCGGCAGCCCGCCGATTCCCGCCTTTGTTCCGCAAAGCAGCCCGGAGCAGGCCGGCGCCTGATCACCCCGCCCCCCGGCGCATCCCCGCGCCCGCATGTGTTCACCCCTGGATGAGCTGGTATGACTGAACTGCTGCAAGTGCGCGAACAATACCGGGCGGGCAAGGCCGCGCTGCTGGCCTCGCTGGCAAGCAGCGGCGCCTCGACTAGGGGCATACACGGCCTGCTGAAAAAGCTGGCCAAACATACCGACGCCACCTTGCAGCAGCTGTGGCAGCAGGCCGATTTTCCGGCCTCTGTCTGCTTGGTGGCGGTCGGCGGCTTTGGCCGGGGTGAGCTCTTCCCCCATTCCGATATCGATGTCTTGCTGCTGCTGCCCGACGATGCGCAAGTCGAAAACGATCCGGCGCTCAAGGCCAAGGTGGAAGGCTTCATCAGCAATTGCTGGGACGGCGGCCTGGAAATAGGCTCCAGCGTGCGCACGGCGGCCGACTGCGTGGAAGAAGCGGCCAAGGACGTTACGGTGCAGACCTCCTTGCTGGAGATGCGGCTGATCACCGGGTCCAAGAGCAACTTCCTGCGCCTGCAACGCCAGCTCGATGCCATCCTCGATCCCAAGGCCTTTTTTATCGCCAAAACGCTGGAGCTGCGGCAGCGCCACAACAAATTTGAAAACACGCCCTACGCGTTGGAGCCCAACTGCAAGGAGTCGCCGGGCGGCCTGCGCGACCTGCAGGTGCTGTTGTGGGTAGCGCGGGCGGCCGGCTTGGGCAAGTCCTGGGACGAGCTGGCCAAAAACGGCCTGGCCACGGCTTTTGAAATACGGCAGATCAAGGCCAACGAGGCGCTGCTCAGCATGGTGCGCGCGCGTCTGCACCTGATTTCCGGCCGCCGTGAAGACCGGCTGGTGTTCGACCTGCAAACCGCCGTGGCCGAGTCCTTCGGCTATGGGGCCCAGGCCGACGAGGCAAGCAAGCGACCGCGCCGCCTCAGCGAAGCGCTGATGCGGCGCTATTACTGGGCCGCCAAGGCGGTAAGCCAGTTGAACCAGATTTTGCTGCTCAACATCGAAGAGCGGCTCAACCCCGACACCTATCCGCTGCGTCCCATCAACGAACGTTTTCTGGACAAGTCCGGCATGCTGGAAGTCGCCAGCGACGACCTGTATGTGCGCCAGCCCCACGCCATCCTGGAAACCTTTTTGCTGTATGAGACCACGGTGGGCATCAAGGGCCTGTCGGCGCGTACCCTGAGGGCGCTGTACAACGCCAGGGGCGTGATGAACGGCGCATTTCGCCGCGACCCGGTGAACCGCACCACCTTCAGGCGCATCCTGCAGCAACCCGAGGGCATCACACACGCCCTGCGGCTGATGAACCAGACCTCGGTGCTGGGCCGCTACCTCTGGGTGTTCCGCAACATCGTCGGGCAGATGCAGCACGACCTGTTCCACGTCTACACGGTGGACCAGCACATCCTGATGGTGCTGCGCAACGTGCGGCGCTTCTTCATGGCCGAGCATTCGCACGAGTACCCCATGTGCTCGCAATTGGCGGCCGGCTGGGACAAGCCCTGGATACTTTTTATTGCCGCGCTGTTTCACGACATTGCCAAGGGCCGCGGCGGCGACCATTCCGAACTGGGCCGCAAGGAGGTGCGCGTGTTCTGCCGCCAGCATGGCATTGCCAGCGAAGACGCCAAGCTAATCGAATTCCTGGTCGGCGAGCACCTGAGCATGAGCCGCATCGCCCAAAAGGAAGACCTGAGCAACCCCGAAGTGATTGCCGCTTTCGCCCAGCGCGTGGGCAACGAGCGCTACCTGACGGCACTCTATCTGCTGACGGTGGCCGACATACGCGGCACCAGCCCCAAGGTCTGGAATGCCTGGAAGGGCAAGCTGCTGGAAGACCTTTACCGCTACACCCTGCGTGTGCTGGGTGGCCGCGCGCCCGATGCCGACGCCGAGGTCGAAGCCCGCAAGCGCGAAGCCCTGACCACACTGGCCCTGCATGCCGAACCTTTTGAGGGGCACAAGGCACTGTGGGACACGCTGGACGTGAGTTATTTCATGCGCCACGAGGCCAGCGACATCGCCTGGCATGCGCGCCAGCTGTCGCGCCATGTCGGCAAGGCCAAGGCCATTGTTCGCGCCCGCCGCTCACTGGCGGGCGAAGGCATGCAGGTGCTGGTCTACACACCCGACGCACCCGACTTGTTCGCGCGCATCTGCGGCTACTTTGACCAGGCCGGGTTCAGCATCCTGGACGCCAAGATCCACACCGCCAACAACGGCTACGCCATTGACACCTTCCAGGTCATCAGCCCGACGCTGGCCGAGCATTACCGCGAACTGGCAGCCATGGTCGAAGCCGACCTGGACCGCACCATAGAAGAGCCTGGCCCGCTGCCGCCGCCCGGCAAAGGCCGGGTGTCGCGCCGGGTCAAAAGTTTTCCGATTGCGCCGCGGGTGGATTTGCGGCCCGATGAAAAAGCCCAGCGCTGGCTGCTCAGCGTTTCGGCCAGCGACCGCGTCGGCCTGCTCTACCTGATCGCCCGCGTGCTGGCCCGGCACAAGATCAATCTCCAGCTCGCCAAGATCACCACCCTGGGCGAGCGCGTCGAAGATACTTTTTTGATCGATGGCCCCGAACTGCAGCACAACAAGGCGCAGATCGCCATAGAGACCGAGTTGCTGGAAGCGCTGAACGCTTAGACGCCCAAAGGGCCAGGCCCGGCCTTGGCCATGCAGGCGCCAGCGCTCTTGCGGTAGCGCAGCAGACGGCCCTTGTACTTGGTAGCGCCGCCCGGCAGCGTTGAAATCAGTGTCTCGCTGCGCGCATAACCCATGGCGTCCATCTTGCGGTTGAAACTGGCCCGGTTGCCACGGTCCGGGTCGACGATCAAGACCTCCGCATCCGGCTGAGTATGCAGGCCTATGAATTGCGACAGCGCCTCGGGCTGATCCCGGTCGTAGAGCACATCGCTGCCAATAATCAGGTCAAACCGCGCCAACAGCGGATTGGCACGCGACCAGTTGCCGGTCTGGTATTTCATGACCGGCAGGTGGTTGAGCTTGAGGTTTTCCCGTAAAAAGTCGGCCGCCAGGGGATGGCAATCGCTGGCCGTGATGTTGCCCCCGCGCCGGTGCACCACCAGGCTGGCCAGTGCCAGGCCACAGCCCAGCTCCAAAATACGCTTGCCTTCCAGCTCATAGGTCAGCATGGCATGGGCCAGCACCCGGCCTGAGGGCCACAGCAGGCCAAAAATCGGCCAGGCCGAGGAAGAAATGCCCTCACGCTCGGCCTCACCCAGCGGGTCGTGAAACTGTTGCCGGTCCAGCAAGGAGCGCATTTGCAGGTCTTCGCCACTGCCGCTGACCGTTTCAAACTTGAGTTGGTAGGGATGCGAAGCAATCGGCTCAATGACATGAGCCAGTCCCGAATCGGGAGCATGTGACATCCGGAAAACTTCCTTGCGTACAACACGCTCAAACGAGGCAACATAGCCTCAACCGACCCTGCAGTGTACGCCTACGGCCTCACCGGGAAGAATCAGTCGTCAGCCGGCGTATCCAGCCCCGGAAACAGCACCTCGGTATAGCCAAACTTGCCGAGGTCGCGTATCCGCATGGGATAGAGCATTCCTATCAGATGATCGCACTCGTGCTGCACCACGCGCGCGTGAAAGCCCTGCACCGTGCGGTCAATCGGGTCACCGTACTGGTCAAAGCCGGTGTAGCGTATGCGCGAAAACCGTGGCACCACGCCGCGCAGGCCGGGCACCGAAAGGCAGCCTTCCCAGTCGCTCTCTTCCTCGGGTCCCAAGGGCGTGATGACTGGATTGAGCAACACGGTACGCGGCACCAGCGGCGCATCGGGATAGCGCGGGTTGACCTGGTCGGTGCCAAAAATCACCAGTTGCAAATCCACGCCAATCTGCGGCGCCGCCAGGCCGGCGCCGTTGACCGCACGCATGGTGTCAAACATGTCCGAGATCAGCAGATGCAGCGCGTCCGTGTCAAAGGCCGTGGCGGGCTGGGCCACGCGCAGCAGTCGCTCGTCGCCCATTTTGAGAATTTCGCGTATGGTCATGGACCAATTATCGCGGCGCCGCGATCACTTCAGGCGCATCTACCCCAGACTTAACGCCAATACCGGTGGCCGCGATAACCGTAGTAACCGGGTGCAGGCACCACCACCGCTGGCGGGCTGACATAAACGGAGGGCCCAACCGGGTAAGCGCCGTAGGCGTTAGCCCCCAGCGGCGCGACCACGCAGCCAGACAATAAAGCGACCAGGCCGGCGCTGGCCAGCAAGGCGGAAAAACGTTTGATATTCATAAAAGACTCCTGTGTATCCAGAGTCTCTCAACGTGCGAGCACACCCGAAGCCTGACATACGGCGTGCAAACTCCGGTAACCCCCTGTAAGTAAGGCGGCCTGCTGGCCGGCTCCCTTACCCGCGCTATTCAGTGACTACTCAGTGGTACTGGCGCTCCAGTAGGCCTGGCGCACCATGGGCAAGGCGGCAAGGTGCTCGACGATCAAATCCATGACGGCCCCATTCACGGACGTCGCCGCCAGCGTCGCCTCGATCTTGACGTTCTCGCCACCAAAGGGGTGAACCTCCAGATCGCGCGTCGGATAGTGCAGGTCTTCCAGCTCTTTCTCCAGCAGCGCCAGGGCTTCTTTCTGGCGCTCACTACTGGTGACGACATAGACGGTATTGGTCACCTCCGCGGACTGGACGTCCAGCGGCTGGCTGTTGATTTTGTCCACCACCGGACGCAGCAGCGTGTTGGCGGCCAGCACAAACAATGTTCCCATGGCCGCCTCTATCACCAGGCCGGCACCGGTGCAAGCACCGACGGCACCTGAACACCACAAGGTGGCCGCCGTATTCAGGCCGCGCACATTGCCCTCTTCGCGCATGATGACGCCGGCGCCCAGAAAACCAATACCAGACACCACATAGGCCACGACGCGCACCGCCCCTTCGCTGCCAGTCAGGCTGCTGGCCATGTCGACAAAAATCGACGCGCCCAGCGCCACCAGCACATTGGTGCGCAAACCCGCCGTACGCTGGCGGTATTGCCGCTCCAGGCCAATCAGGCCGCCAAGTATGAAAGCGGCCACCAGACTGACCAGCGTTTCAAGCAAGGAGGCCGTGTTGATGTCCTGAAAAGACTGCATGTCAGGTGTTGGTCCTAGTCAAACGAGCCGCTTCAGCCCGATGAAGATGTCAGCAAGGCCAGCAGCCCCGCCTCGTCAATGATGGCAAGGCCCAGCTCCTGGGCCTTGAGTAGCTTGCTGCCGGCCTCGGCGCCGGCCACCACGTAATCGGTTTTTTTGCTGACCGAGCCGGCCACCTTGCCGCCCGCGGCTTCCACCATGTCCTTGGCCTCATCCCGGCTCAAGCTGGGCAAGGTGCCGGTAATCACCAAGGTTTTCCCCGACAAGGGCTGGGGTGCCCGCGCCGCCGGCTCGCCCTCTTCCCAAGTCACGCCGCAGGCGCGCAGCTGCTCCACCACCTCGCGGTTGTGCGGCTGCTCAAAAAAGGTGCGCAGACTCTGGGCGACGATGGGGCCGACATCGCTGACTTCGAGCAACTGCTCTTCGGTCGCGTCCATGATGGCATCGAGCTTGCCGAAATGGCGCGCCAACTCCTTGGCCGTGGCCTCGCCGACATGGCGAATGCCCAGGCCAAACAGAAAGCGCGGCAAGGTCGTCTGTTTGGACTTTTCCAGCGCTTCCAGCAGCTTGTTGGCCGATTTGTCGGCCATGCGGTCCAGGCTGGCCAGGGCCGTGAAACCTAGCTTGTAAAGGTCGGGCAAGGTGCGGATCACGTTGGCATCCACCATCTGTTCGACCAGCTTGTCGCCCAGGCCTTCAACCTCCACCGCGCGCCGGTGCGCGAAGTGCAGTATGGCTTCCTTGCGCTGGGCGCCGCAAAACAGGCCGCCGGTGCAACGGTAGTCGGCTTCGCCCTCTTCCCGCACGGCGGCCGAGCCGCACACCGGGCACTGGCGCGGCATGGTGAACTGCGGCGCATCGGCCACGCGCTTGTCCAGCAGCACGCTGACCACCTCGGGAATCACGTCACCGGCACGGCGCACGATCACCGTGTCACCCACGCGCACATCCTTGCGACGCGCTTCGTCTTCATTGTGCAGCGTGGCATTGGTCACGGTGACGCCGCCGACAAACACCGGCGCTAATTTGGCAACCGGCGTCAGCTTGCCGGTGCGGCCTACCTGCACGTCAATGGCCAGCACGGTGGTGAGTTGCTCCTGCGCCGGGTATTTGTGCGCCACGGCCCAGCGCGGCTCGCGCGTGACAAAGCCCATTTGCCGTTGCAGCGCCAGGCTGTTGACCTTGTAGACCACGCCGTCGATGTCATAGGGCAGACTGTCGCGCGCGGCGCCCATGCGCTGGTGAAACGCTATTAATTCAGTAGCACCCTGCGCACGTCCCACCTGGGCTGCAACCGGAAAACCCCATGATTCCAGGGTTTTCAGCAGTTCGTAATGGGTGTTGAAGCTGGGCCCGCCCTGCTCGGGCGGCGTGATCTCGCCCAGACCGTAGGCAAAAAAGCTCAGGCGACGCTGGGCCGCGATGGCCGGGTCCAGCTGGCGCACGCCACCGGCCGCCGCATTGCGCGGATTGACAAAGGTTTTTTCGCCCTTGGCACCCTGGGCGATCTTTTCACGCTGCTTTTCATTCAAAGCTTCAAAATCGGCGCGCCGCATATAGACCTCGCCGCGCACCTCAATGACGGGTGGAGCATCCGCCGGCAGCCTGAGTGGAATCTGGTTGATGGTGCGGATGTTCTGCGTCACGTCTTCGCCGACCTCGCCGTCGCCGCGCGTGGCGGCCTGCACCAGCACGCCATGCTCGTAGCGCAAGCTCATGGCCAGGCCGTCGAACTTGAGTTCGGCGACGTATTCGACCGGGGGGTCGGCCGGCGTCAAGCCCAGCTCCTTGCGCACGCGGGTGTCAAAGTTCTGCGCACCGCTGGCTTCGGTATCGGTTTCGGTGCGTATGCTGAGCATGGGCACCTTGTGGCGCACGCTGGCGAACTGGTCCAACGGCTTGCCGCCCACGCGCTGGGTCGGCGAATCGGACGTCAGCAGCTCGGGGTGGGCGGCTTCCAGCGCCTGCAACTCCTTGAACAGCCGGTCGTACTCGCTGTCAGGAATGCTGGGTTCATCCAGCACGTAGTAACGGTGGGCATGCTCATGCAGTGCGGCGCGCAAGTCCGAAACCTGCTCGGCGATGGAGGCCGGCGGCGGAGAAGGCTGCGCAAACAGATCAAGGGTGGCCATGGGACAGGTGAAAGAAGACAAAAAAACTCACGAAAACAGGCGCCGGCTCAGTACCGAGCCGGCCGACAGCTCGCGCTCGTCCAGCATGTCATAAAGCTTTTCCAGGTCGGCGTGAATCACCTCCATGGCTTCGGGCCGGATGCGGCTGCCCTTGTCATCGGTGATGACGCCGTCCATGCTGGCGGCCAGCGCCAGGGCCAGCTCGCACATGCGCACAAAAGGCTGCTCGGAACGCAGCACTTGCGGCACGTCCAGCGACAGCGTGAGCTCGCGCAGCGCGGTTTGCTCCGGGTCTTCGGCCATGGCCGCCTGCGAGTCGAAGTGCAGGCCCAGAATCGGCGCCTGGCCTGGCTGAGTGCCGGGCAACACCATGCGCCCGGGGACAGCACCGGCCACAAAACCCAGGCTGGCTGCGCTTTGCTGCACATAACCCGGGCTCCAGGCCGCATGGACCGCACGCAGGGAAAAGCCCAGTTGAGCATCATGCGTGCTGGCAAACTGATCCAGTTCACGGGCGCGTGCCACCTCACCCTGCATTTCCGCAAACTCCACCTCGCCGCCTATGGCGTCGGCAAAGGTCTGGGTCTTGATGACAAATTCAGAATATTCGATCTGGTTCAGCGCACCGGTCCGGTTGGCCAGTTGCACGCCGCACTGAAAGGCGCTGTAACGCTGGCCGGCCGCAGGGAACTCCCACTCGCTACTGAGCGCGTTCAAGCCCTCGATGGCAAAGGGTTTGCTGCCAACCCGGCGCGTGCTGGGCATGGCCGCCAACGCGGCCTCGCCCGAAATCGCGGACTCCAGCGCCACAGACGCAATGGCGTCAATCAGGGCATCCAGGCCGGGTTTTTTTTCGGGGGCGGTGAGTTGGGTCAGTGCCGCCAGGCTGGCGTCGGCATCAAAGCTGGCATCGGTGTCAAAACTGGGCTCCGTCCGCTCGGCCAGCGCGTCAGGCGCCTGCCCCAGCGTGGGCTCTTGCGCTGGCGCGGACTCGGGCTCGGGCACTGGTTTGGGGCTGGCCTGCTTGGGCAGATTTTTACGCGTGGACCAGGCACTGTGGGCCACCACGCCCGCCAGCACCAAGCCGCCCACCATCGCTAAACTGATTTGTAATGTACTCATGATGTGTCAGATTGCTTCGGCAAAACCCAGGGCGGCTTCCATGTCCACCGCCACGATGCGGGAGACGCCCTGCTCCTGCATGGTTACGCCAATCAATTGTTCGGCCATTTCCATGGCGATCTTGTTGTGGCTGATAAATAAAAACTGTGTTTCCTTGCTCATGCTCGACACCAGTTTGGCATAGCGCTCGGTGTTGGCGTCGTCCAGCGGCGCATCGACCTCGTCCAGCAGGCAAAACGGCGCCGGATTGAGCTGAAAAATGGCAAACACCAGCGCAATCGCCGTGAGGGCTTTTTCACCGCCCGAGAGCAGGTGAATGGTCTGGTTTTTCTTGCCGGGCGGCTGCGCCATCACCTGCACGCCGGCATCCAGAATTTCATCGCCCGTCATCATGAGCTTGGCATTGCCACCGCCAAACAGCTCGGGAAACATGCGGCCAAAATGTCCGTTGACCGCCTCAAACGTGCTGGAAAGCAGGTCACGGGTTTCCATGTCAATCTTCTTGATCGCGTCTTCCAGCGTGGCCATGGCATCGTTCAGGTCGGCCGACTGGGCATCCAGAAACTGCTTGCGTTCGCGCGCGCTGCTCAGCTCATCCAGCGCGGCCAGGTTAACGGCGCCCAGCGACTGGATCTCGCGGCTGATCCGGTCAATCTCGCTTTGCAGGCCCGTTAGACGGACATTACCGTCCTCAATCGATTGCGCCACGGCGGCCAGGTCGGCCTGCGCATCGGCCAGCAGCTGATCGTATTGCTCCAGCCCCAGGCGCGCCGCCTGCTCCTTGAGCTGGAACTCGGTGATGCGCTGGCGCAGCGGATCGAGCTCGCGCTCGAGCTGCAGGCGCCGCTCATCGCTGGCGCGCAGCTTGTTGGTCAGGTCGTCGTAATGGCTGCGCTTGGCGCTCAAATCGGCCTCGCGCTCCATCTTGACATTCAGGGCGTCTTGCAGCCCGCCCTGCGCCGCCGCATCGGTCAAGCGCGACAGCTCATCGCGGGCCCGCTCCTCTTCGCTGGCAATCGAGGCCGCCTGGGCTGTGGCGATGGCGATGGAGCGGCTCAGTTCTTCGCGGCGCGCGGCCAGGCTGCGCAACGCAAACTGAGCCTCCTGCGCCTGCCGCTCCAGCGTGCGCTGCTGCTCACGCGACTCGGCCATGCGGCGCTCGATCTCGATCACCCGGTCGTCCAGCTGGGCATGGCGCTCCTGGCTGTCCGCCAGCTGCATGTCAAGCTCTTCAAAGCGCGCCTCGGCCGTGACCTTGCGCTCTTGCAACTCATCGAGCTGCGCCTCAATCTCAACCATATCGCCCTGAATCTGGGCACTGCGCGCACGCGTCTGCTCGGCCAGTTGGGTCAGGCGCAACACCTCCACCTGCAGCTCATGGGCCCGGCTCTGGCCTTCGGTGGCTTCACGGCGGGCCGCGGCCAGGCGCTGGGCGGCGTCGGCATAAGCCGCCTCGGCGCGTACCAGCGCACTGCGCGCTTCATCGCTGATCATGGCCTGGGCCTTGGCACTTTTCTCCAGGTTTTCAATTTCCTGGGCCCGCGCCAGCAAACCGGCCTGCTCGGAATCCTGCGCATAAAAGCTCACGCTGAAAGGCGTGACGGCGTGGCCGCTTTGCACGTAAATCACCTCGCCGGCCTGCAGCTGGGCGCGCACGGCCAGGGCGTCGTCCAGGCTCAGCGCGGTGTAGCAGCCATGCAGCCAGTCGCCCAGCAAGGCGGCCTGGCCGGCATCGTTTAGCCTGAGCAAATCAACCAGGGGCTTGAGTTGCAGCGCCGGGTTGGATCGCCCGGGCACGGCGGCATTCGGCGCCGTATAAAACGACAGCTTGGCCGGCGGCGTGCCCTGGCCGTCAGAGCCGGCAAAGCCGCGCACCATGTCCAGCCGGCTGACTTCCAGCGCACTCAGGCGCTCACGCAAGGCGGCTTCCAGCGCATTTTCCCAACCCTGCTCGATGTGGATGCGGCTCCACAAGCCTTGCAGGCCGTCCAAGCCATGCTTGGCCAGCCAGGGCCTGAGCTTGCCGTCGGTCTTGACCTTTTCCTGCAAGGCCTTGAGCGCCTCCATGCGGGCCGACAGATCGGCGCGTTTGGCCGACTCGGTGTTGACGCTTTGCTGCAGCCGGCGCCGCTCTTCGTCCAACTGCGGCACGCTGTCCGTCAGCTCCTGCAGCCGGGCCTCGGCCTCCGCCTGTGCCTCCTGGGCGCTGGCGAATTGCGTGCTCAGGTTGGCCAGGCGCGCCTCGTCCGGCGCATTGAGCGCATTGCGGTCGGCCGTCAAGCGCTCATGGCGCAGGCCCAGCGTGCGCGTCTGCTCTTCAATATTGCGCTGGTCGGCCGCCAGCACCTGAATCTGCTGCTGCACCTGGGACACGCTGGCACGCTGCTCGTTGGCCTTGGCCTGGGCCTGGCGCAGGGTTTCCTCCAGCGCCGGCGACTGGCTGGCCTGCTCCTCGTTTTGCGCCGCCAGCAGCTCAGCCTTTTCCTCGGCATCGATGGCCTGGCCGGCCAGGCTTTCCGCCTCTATGGCGGCGTCTTCCTGGCGCGCGGCCCACTGGGCGGTCTGCTCCTTGAGCTGGGCCAGGCGCTGCTCGACGCGCAGCCGGCCTTCCACCACAAAGCGGATTTCGGCCTCCAGCCGGCCCACTTCGGCACTGGCCTCGTAGAGCTTGCCCTGGGTCTGATTGACCTGATCGCCAGCCGTGTAGTGCGCCTGGCGTATGGTTTCCAGGTCAGCCTCGATGTGGCGCAGGTCGGCCAGACGGCTCTCCAGGTCGTTCACCGACTTTGCGGCATCCGCCTTGACCCTGGCCTGGTCGGCCTCGCTCTCGCTGCGCTTTAAAAACCACAGCTGATGCAGCTTCAGCGTACCGCTGGCCTGCAGCGCGTTGTAGCGTGTGGCCACCTCGGCCTGCTTTTCGAGGCGCTCCAGGTTGGTGTTGAGCTCGCGCAGGATGTCTTCCACCCGGGTCAGGTTTTCGCGCGTGTCGCTCAATCGGTTGGCGGTTTCGCGGCGGCGCTCCTTGTATTTGGAAACACCGGCGGCCTCTTCCAGAAACAGCCGCAGCTCTTCGGGTTTGGACTCGATGATGCGACTGATGGTGCCCTGGCCAATGATGGCGTAGGCACGCGGCCCCAGGCCGGTGCCCAGGAACACATCCTGCACGTCACGCCGGCGCACCGACTGGTTGTTGAGGTAGTAGCTGGAGTTGCCGTCGCGCGTCAGCACCCGCTTGACGGCGATTTCTTCAAACTGGCCCCACTGGCCGCCGGCGCGGTGGTCCGCGTTGTCAAACACCAGTTCCACGCTGGCGCGGCTGGCCTGCTTGCGGGTGGTGGTGCCGCTGAAAATAACGTCCTGCATGGATTCGCCGCGCAGCTCGGACGCCTTGCTTTCGCCCAGCACCCAGCGCACCGCATCCATGATGTTGGACTTGCCACAACCATTGGGCCCGACCACGCCGACCAGTTGCCCTGGCAGCATGAAATTGGTCGGCTCTGCGAACGATTTAAACCCGGATAACTTGATCGAATTGAGCCGCACGGCTGCCCCTGTTTTCTTGAGCCTGAGCTAAGTCGTTGATTTTTATAGCGACTACTGGGAGACGCTGGCACGGCGCGCACCACTTGGCAAGCTGTGCGCAGCCCGCAATGTTACCCGAGCACCGGTTTGCCTTTTGTAGGGCAAAAGGCCAAAAACGCCTGGCCGGGCCAGTCGGACCGGTTCACGGACCAAAAACCACTGACTTTCATGAAAAAATGCACGAAATTGCCTACTAGCCCAATCAGGGCGGGCGCAAGCAGCTATGGTTTTTGAAGCACTCATGACGCATGCCGCCGTGACCGACCGCGAGCGCCCGGGCAAGAGCAGCCGCCCAGGCTGGATAATCCGGGCATGAACCCCCTGCTTTCACGCCTTCAGCCCTACCCATTTGAGCGGCTGCGCCAACTGCACGCCGACATCACCCCCAATCCGGCCTACAGCCCCATCAGCCTGGGCATTGGCGAGCCCCGCCATGCCACGCCGCAGCTGGTCAAGGAGGCGCTGAGCGCCAGCCTGGCCGGCCTGGCGAGCTACCCCGGCACCCTGGGCACGCCCCTGCTGCGCCAGACCATGAGCGACTGGATGGCGCGTCGCTATGGCGGCCTCAAGGTCGATCCGGCGACGCAAATCCTGCCGGTCAACGGCTCGCGCGAGGCGCTTTTTGCGCTGACGCAGACCGTGATCGACGCCAGCCAGCCGGGCGCCACCGTGATCTGCCCGAATCCCTTCTATCAAATCTACGAAGGCGCGGCGCTGCTGGCCGGCGCGCAGACCTGGTTCGCCCCCAGCGTTCCAGCGCGCAACTTCGGCATCGACTGGGCGGCTGTGCCCGAGGCCGTGTGGGCCAAAACCCAGCTGGTCTTTGTCTGCTCGCCGGGCAACCCCACCGGCGCCGTGATGTCGCTGGCTGAGTGGGAACTGCTGTTCAAGCTCAGCGACCAGTACGGTTTTGTCATTGCCTCGGACGAGTGCTACAGCGAGATTTACTTCCGCGACGAAGCCCCGCTGGGCGGCTTGCAGGCCGCGGCGCAGCTGGGCCGGATGGATTTCAAAAACCTGATCTCGCTCACCAGCCTGTCCAAGCGCAGCAATGTGCCCGGCCTGCGCAGCGGCTTTGTGGCCGGCGACGCGGCCATCATCAAGTCCTTTTTGCTTTACCGCACCTACCACGGCAGCGCCATGAGCCCCGTGGTGCAGGCCGCCAGTATCGCCGCCTGGAACGACGAGCAGCATGTGGTCGACAACCGAGCCATGTACCGCGAGAAGTTTGCCCAGGTCACGCCCCTGCTCGCAGGTGTGATGGACGTGGCCCTGCCCGACGCCGGCTTTTATTTATGGGCCGCGATTCCGGAAATCTTCAAAGGCTCGGACACCAACTTCTCGCGCGAGCTGCTTGGCTTTTACAATGTCGTCGTGTTGCCGGGCAGTTACCTGGCACGCGATGGCCAGGGCCACAATCCGGGCGCCGGCAGAATCCGCATGGCGCTGGTGGCTGAAACCGCCGAATGCGTGGAAGCGGCGCAGCGCATCGTTCAATTCATTCAATCCAAAGCTCACTGAGAACCATCACATGACTAATCTGCAAAGCACCATAGACGCGGCCTGGGAAGATCGCGCCAACCTGTCGCCCAAGACGGCTTCCAAGGAAGTTCTTGATGCGGTCGAGCACACCATTGCCGAGCTGAACAACGGCAAGCTGCGCGTCGCCACCCGTGAAGGCGTGGGCCAGTGGACCACCCACCAGTGGATCAAAAAGGCCGTGCTGCTGAGCTTTCGCCTGAAAGACAACGAGATGATGCGCGCCGGCGACCTCGGCTTTTTCGACAAGGTGCAAACCAAGTTCGCCCACCTGAGCGAAGACGAAATGCGCGCCACCGGCGTGCGCGTGGTGCCGCCCGCCGTGGCTCGCCGCGGCAGCTACATCGCCAAGGGCGCGATCCTGATGCCCAGCTACGTCAACATCGGCGCTTGGGTCGGCGAAGGCACCATGGTTGACACTTGGGCCTGCGTCGGCAGCTGCGCACAGGTCGGCAACAACGTCCACCTGTCCGGCGGTGTCGGCCTGGGCGGCGTGCTCGAACCCCTGCAAGCCAACCCAACCATCATTGAAGACAACTGCTTTATCGGCGCCCGCTCCGAAATCGTCGAAGGCGTGATCGTCGAGGAAAACTCGGTGATTTCCATGGGCGTGTACATCGGCCAGAGCACGCCGATTTACGACCGCGAGCTGGATACCGTCAGCTATGGCCGCATTCCGGCCGGCTCGGTCGTGGTCTCGGGCAACCTGCCCAAGGCCGGCGGCAAATACAGCCTCTACTGCGCCGTGATCGTGAAGAAAGTTGACGCGAAAACCCGCGCTACCACCAGCCTGAACGACCTGTTGCGCGACTAAAAGAGCACATGGCCCCCACGCTTGTCACTGCGTGTACTGCGCTGCCCCCCGTGGGGGCTGTGCTGGCTTGGGGCGGCCCGGCGCGGCGCACCATGTCCCCCACGCTTGCCACTGCGTGTGCTGCGCTGCCCCCCGTGGGGGCGGCCTTGCTTAGGGCGGCCCGGCGCGGCGGCCGCTGGCATGCGTGGCTGGCGCTTTGTGTAATTTGAACTAAAAGGGCGAAGCATGAGCACGATGGAGAGAATTCTGCGTTTGATGGCCGATAAAAAGGCCTCGGACGTTTACCTGTCGGCTCACTCGCCCGCCCTCATCAAGATCAATGGCCAGGCCCTTCCCATCAATGCGCAGGTGCTGCCGGCTGACGCCCCGCTCAAGCTGTTGGCCGAAGTGCTGCCGCCCGAGCGGATTGAAGAGCTGCAAGAGCTCGGCGAGCTCAACGTTGCCCTGCCGATTACCGGTCTGGGCAACTTTCGTATCAGCGGCTTCAGGCAGCGCAACACCTATGCGGCGGTGATTCGCTTTATCCCCAACACGATTCCGCCTCTTGACAGCCTGAGCCTGCCGCCCATCCTGGCCGATCTGATCATGGAAAAGCGCGGCCTGCTGCTGATGGTGGGCGCCACTGGCGCCGGCAAGAGCACCACGCTCGCGTCCATGATGGACAGGCGCAATGAAACCGCGTCCGGCCACATTCTGACGATTGAAGATCCGGTCGAGTTTTTGTTCACCAACAAGAAGTCCGTGGTCAACCAGCGCGAGGTCGGCAACGACACGCAGTCGCTGCAGGTGGCGCTGAAAAACGCGCTGCGCCAGGCGCCCGACGTGATCCTGATCGGCGAGATCCGCGACCGTGAAACCATGTCGGCGGCCATCGCCTATGCCCAGTCCGGGCATTTGTGCCTGGCCACCATGCACGCCAACAACAGCTACCAGGCGCTCAACCGCATCCTCAGCTTTTACCCGGTGGAGGTGCGCAACACCTTGCTGGGTGACTTGGCTGCGGCCATGAAGGCCATCGTGTCACAGCGCTTGCTGCGTAGCGAGAGCGGCACGCGTGTGCCGGCGGTGGAAGTCATGCTCAACACCAAGCTGGTGGCCGAATTGATTGAAAAAGGCGACTTCTCGGGCGTCAAAGAGGCCATGGAAACCTCCATGGCCGACGGCTCGCAAACCTTCGAGCAGGATATTGCCCGCCTGATTGGGCAAGGCAGTGTCACGCGCAAGGAAGGCCTGCTGTTTGCCGATTCGCCAACCAACCTGATGTGGCGGCTTGAAAACGACTTCTCCACCAAGGCCAAGCCAGCGGAAGCCGAGGACGAGCGGGACGATGAACCCTCCTTCACGGAAATCACGCTGGACGTCAGGTATTGATGACCGCCGCCGCCACTCCCCTTACTTCGGGCCAACCCGACCGCTACTGAACGACTATGTCCCGAACGCTACATCTCGCAGAACAACTCATTTCCCGCCCGTCCGTCACCCCTGACGACGCAGGTTGCCAGGCCATCCTGGCCGCACGGCTCGCGCCCCTGGGCTTTAGCTGTGAAACCATCGTCAGCGGCCCGGAGCACTTCCGGGTCACCAATCTGTGGGCGAAATTTGAGGGTTTTAGGCCTGCAGCCCAATCAGGAAAAGCGCAAGGCGCTATTGAATCAATAGCAACCCAGGCATCCGGCAGGAGCCGCGCCAAAACCCTGGTGTTCGTCGGCCATACCGACGTGGTGCCCACCGGCCCGCTGGAGCAGTGGCACAGCCACCCCTTCACGCCCAGCCACCGCAACGGCATGTTGTACGGGCGCGGCACCGCCGACATGAAGACCTCCATCGCCGCCATGGTGGTGGCGGTGGAAGAATTTTTGGCAGCTCAGCCACAGCCCGAGCTGTCGATCGCCTTCCTGATCACCAGCGACGAGGAAGGCCCGGCGCTGGACGGTACGGTGGTGGTCTGCGAGCAACTCAAGGCCAGGGGCGAGGTGCTGGACTACTGCATCGTCGGCGAACCGACCTCGGTCGACCAGCTCGGCGACATGATCAAAAACGGCCGCCGCGGCACCTTGAGCGGCAAGCTCACCATCAAGGGTGTGCAAGGCCACATCGCCTACCCGCACCTGGCGAAAAATCCGATCCATCTCTTTGCACCGGCGCTGGCCGAGCTGGTGGCCACGCAGTGGGACCAGGGCAACGAATTCTTTCCGGCCACCAGCTGGCAGGTGTCCAACCTCAATGGCGGCACCGGCGCGACCAATGTGATACCGGGCGAACTGGTGGTTGACTTCAACTTCCGCTTTTGCACCGAGTCCACCCCCGAAAGCCTGCAGCAACGCCTGCAAGCCGTTTTGAGCAAGCACCAGCTGGAGTACGACCTGAAGTGGACCCTGGGCGGCCTGCCCTTTTTGACCACCCCGGGCACGCTGGTCGATGCGGTGCGCGGCGCCATCCAGGCCGAAACCGGCCTGAACACCGAGCTGTCAACGACGGGCGGTACCAGCGATGGCCGCTTCATCGCCAAAATCTGCCCGCAAGTCATTGAATTCGGCCCTATCAATGCCTCGATTCACAAGATCAATGAGTCTGTGCCGGTGGCCTCGCTAGACCCCCTGAAAAACATCTACAAAGGCGTGCTGGAACGCCTGGCCGCCGCATGAGCACTGCAGCCATGCCCGCGCAGCCCGTGACCATACTGGCGCTCATTGAGCAGATGGCGGCCCGGCTGGAAGCCGCCGGCCTGAGCTTTTCCGACGGCTTTGGCCAGGGTACGACCAATGCTTTCGACGAAGCCGCCTGGCTGGTGCTGTGGCAGCTGGGTTTACCGCTCGACGAGCTTGATGAAGTAGAAAACAAGGCTGTAGCGCCCGCCGATCAAGCGCAGCTTGCTCTACTTTTTGACAAACGCATCAGCAGCCGACTGCCCGCAGCCTATCTCACCAACGAAGCCTGGCTGATGGGCGTGCCCTTTTACGTCGACGAGCGCGTGATCATTCCGCGCTCCCTCATCGCCGAGCTGCTGGACGACGGCAGCATAGACCCCTGGCTGAGCGACGAAACGCAACGCGTGCTTGACTTGTGCACCGGCAACGGCAGCCTGGCCGTGCTGGCCGCCATGACCTACCCGGACGTGACGGTGGATGCCGCCGACATCAGCCCGGATGCCCTGGCCGTGGCCCGCATCAATGTGGACAAGCATCAGTTGGCCAGCCGCATCACCCTGATCGAGTCCGACGGCCTGGCCGCCTGCCGCGGCGCTGACAATGGGGGTTATGACCTGATTCTGTGCAACCCCCCCTATGTCAATGCCACCAGCATGGCTGCCCTGCCGGCTGAATTTCGCGCCGAACCCGACCTGGCGCTGGCCGGTGGCATCGATGGAATGGACTTTGTTCGAAGCCTTTTTCTAAACGTCGCGGCGCAAATGAACGAAAATGCCGTATTGGTGCTGGAAATAGGCCATGAACGCGCCAATTTTGAACGCGCTTTCCCCCATCTGGAACCGCTCTGGTTTGAAACCAGCGCCGGCAGTGACCAGGTGATGCTGCTGACACGGGAACAGCTGGCTTAAGTCCCGCTATCCCGTGATTGCTCCCCAGGCTGCGCTGCCAGCGGCCCGGCTACTTTTCTTCAGTCTGTTGGTTTTAAATGATTACCCTTAAAAACGTGGTGCTGCGTCGCGGCGCCAAAGTGATTCTCGACAGCGCGTCTGTCAGCCTCAACCCGGGCGAAAAAATTGGCCTGGTCGGCCGCAACGGCGCAGGCAAGTCCTCGCTGTTTGCCATGCTCAACGGCACGCTGCACGAAGACGGCGGCGAGTTTTACATCCCGGCCCAGTGGCGCATGGCGCAGGTCGCCCAGGACATGCCCGAAACCGAGCAAAGCGCCACCAGCTACGTGATCGAAGGCGACGTGGTGCTGCTGGCCGCGCAGGCCGAGGTCGATGCGGCCGAGGCCAGCGGCGACGGCGACCGCATGGCGCACGCCTACATGGACTTGTACGACTCGGGCGCGCACGACGCGCAGGCACGCGCACAGGCGCTGATCCTCGGCCTGGGCTTCAAGGTCAGCGAAGTCGACAACCCGGTCAACAGCTTTTCCGGTGGCTGGCGCATGCGCCTGCAGCTCGCACGCGCCCTCATGTGCCCGTCCGACCTGCTGCTGCTCGACGAACCGACCAATCACCTGGATCTGGACGCACTGGTCTGGCTGGAAGCCTGGCTGCAACGCTACCAGGGCACCATGCTGGTCATCAGCCATGACCGCGAATTCCTCGATGCCGTGACCGATGTCACCGTGCACATCGAACGCGCCAAACTCACGCGTTACGGTGGCAACTACAGCAAGTTCGAAGACCTGCGCGCCGAGCAGATGGCGCTGCAGCAAGGCGCTTATTCCAAGCAGCAGGACAAGATTGCCCACCTGCAGAAGTTCATTGCGCGTTTCAAAGCCAAGGCCAGCAAGGCCAAACAGGCACAAAGCCGCGTCAAGGCGCTTGATCGCATGGAGAAAATCGCGCCGCTGCTGGCCGAGGCCGACTTCACCTTCGAGTTCAAGGAACCGGCGAATCTGCCCAACCCCATGCTGTCGATGCAGAACGCCTACTTTGGCTACCCGGCACCGGAAGACGCCCCCGAAGGCACACCGCCCACAGTCATCGTGCAAAACGTCAGCAAGTCGGTGCTGGCCGGCCAGCGCATCGGCATTCTGGGCGCCAATGGCCAGGGTAAATCAACCCTGGTGAAAACCGTGGCGCGCGCCCTCGCCCCGATTCAAGGCGAGATGACCGAAGGCAAGGGCCTGAACATCGGCTACTTCGCCCAGCAGGAGCTGGACGTGCTGCGTCCCGCCGACAACCCGCTGGAACACATGATCCGCCTGGTCAAGGAAGTCACCGCTGCCGGCAAGATGGGCAACCAGCCCACGCGCGAGCAAGACCTGCGCAGCTTCCTGGGCAATTTCAATTTCAGCGGCGACATGGTCAAGCAAGCCGTCGGCAGCATGAGCGGCGGCGAAAAAGCCCGGCTGGTGTTGTGCATGATCGTCTGGCAGCGCCCCAACCTGCTGCTGCTTGATGAGCCCACCAATCACCTGGACCTGGCCACCCGCGAAGCACTGTCGATGGCTCTCAATGAGTTTGAAGGCACGGTGATGCTGGTCAGCCATGACCGCGCCCTGCTGCGCGCCGTCTGTGACGAATTCTGGATGGTGTCCCAGGGCGGTGTGGCGCCGTTTGACGGCGACCTTGACGACTACCAGAAGTATTTGCTCGACCATGCCAAGCGCCAGCGCGAAGAGGCCAAGGAAGGCAATCGCAAGTCCGCTGCGGCTGTTCAGCAACCAACGGCAACGCCGGTTGCAAAGCGCGAAGATCCCGAGCAGAAAAAACTCGAGGCGCAGCGCCGGCAACAGCAGGCCGAGGCGCTCAAGCCCGTGCGCAAGGAACTGGAAAAGGTAGACCGCAAGATGCAGTCGCTCACCACCGAGCGGGACAGCTTGCAAACCCTGTTGACCACCGCCACCGCTCCGGCAGAAATTGCCCAGACCGGCAAACGTTTAAAGGCGATTGAAGTGGATATGGCCGCGCTGGAGGAGCGTTGGCTGGCGCTGAACGAGCAGATTGACACTGCAACGGTATAAAGTGAAACTGCAGCCAGACCGCTTCAAAAGGTCTGCCTGCCATCACTTCACCAAGGAGTCCCAACATGCTGTCCTTTATCGGAACCATTATTGTCGGCTTGATTGTCGGCCTGCTAGCCCGGGCCCTGAAGCCCGGCAATGACAGCATGGGGTTCATCATGACCGCCGTATTGGGCATTGCCGGTGCCTTTGCCGCCAAATACGCAGGCATAGCCACCGGTTTTTACAAGGACGGCGATCCTGTCGGCTGGATTGCCTCCATCATTGGCGCCATCGTTCTGCTGGTCATTTACGGCTTGATCACTTCCAAACGCACCGGCTAATGCGGGCTGTTGCGGCACACGCGACGGCTACGCAGCGTCAAACCTAGGCCATTCATGCCGACAGCCCTGCAAATGGCGGCTGATGATGCCGCACTGGCTGCGGCCGTCAAACGCAGCCGCCAGCTACTCAACAAGCGTGCCATGGTCGCCGCAGCGGCCAGCGCCATTCCCGTGCCCGGACTGGACTGGGCGGTGGATGCAGCCCTGCTGTCCAGGCTGATTCCCGAAATCAACAAGGAGTTTGGCCTGAGTCCCAGCCAACTCGACCAGCTCGATCCAAAGAAGCGCGACCAGGTGCAAAAAGCCGTGGCCATGGTGGGTTCGGTGTTGATCGGAAAATTCGTCAGCCGTGACCTGATCATCAAGGCTGCCACCAAACTAGGGGTGCGCCTCACCAGCATGCAACTGGCCAAATTCATCCCTCTGGCCGGCCAGATCGTTTCGGCCGCAGTGGGCTATGCAGCGATTCGCTACTTTGGCGAAGAACACATGAAAGACTGCATTCGGGTCGCCAGGCAAGCACAGCTGCAGCTACCCTCAGCGGAACATTCCACCTGAAAATCAAGCGCAGCAACCCATGCAGGGCTGCATCATTGAACAGCTTGAAAAATGTGAATGCTGCAAGCAAGAAACTTCAGAGGAGATCGGCATAGGGGGCCTCCATTCTTGGAGGCACCCCTGCCACACCACCCGGCATGCGGGTCCGCACCGGGCGATTCGAGCGCTTGAGGTCAGGACAGTCTTGGCACCCCCAGCCCATTGAAGTACGCAATCGTCAGCACGATCTTGATGACCCCATTGCTGTTGCGCCACCAACGGTGGCAGTTTCCCGCCACCTGCTTGGCAACGTCTTCGCTGGCACCCATCGCCTTAAGCCCCCGGTAAATCGTCCTCGGCCGCTTCCAATGCCACAGCTGGATCGCCCTCAGGCGGTGGCGCAACCATTT
>NZ_FOKZ01000046.1 GCF_900112285.1 Polaromonas sp. OV174
GGTACAGCGGCGCTGGAGACGGCCTACACGTATGGCTCGAGTTGCCGGGGTATTGGAACTCCTCACAGCTTGCGCGTGCAGCCGACAACGAGGGCATAGCAGTCACGCCGGCGGAGGCATTCGCCACTGGCAGCGGATCCGTGAATGCCATTCGGATCTCTTTGGGCTGCATCAAGGACCGTGGACGCTTACAGGCGGGTCTTCAACGGCTGTCTCATCTGCTTGCGCGGCGGCCCGAGACGTTCAGCGCTGCTGTGGTTTAACTGTCCAGGAAACACGGTGCATCATTCAGGAGTTCTCTCAATGCGGTCGCACATGGGTTTGCTGCCTCAGTGTTTATGTATCGTGAGATCACGCACGAAAGTGGACAGACTGGAAGAAAGCTACGTGAGCTGTGCAGGACAACGTCTGCTTTGGGTCGTGATGAGCCGGCTGTAGCGTGCAGAAACGGCCTTCGATCCTGTGCTCTGCTTACTCCACGGCCGAGCGACTGGTGTCGAATGTGAAGCAGTCGGCCGAGGCAATCGGCGGCCAATGGCCGCTGTTCGTGCTCGACGTCATCCACGGCAGACTCGCGCGACTGACTCTGGTCAGCCTGAACCGGGCACCGGTGCGCGTTCTATAGCCAACTGCTCCTGGCCGTTTGGGGCAATCCGAAGAGTTTAGTGAGTCGCCGTAGTCAATGCGTCGGGCATGACGTCGTCGAAACGCCGAGAGCATGGGGTAGGGTGCAATAGTCTCGAATTCGGTGGTCAGTTTGCACCGGTATTTGCAAAACCATGTTCATTCATCAGTCCTGCGTCGAATACGCGGTTGTTGTGAACTCTATTAAGTGCGCTCCGCTTAAGATGATGTGCTTGTTGTGAACTCTATTACTTTGTTGTGAACTCTATTACCTTGAACCATGGCGACTACGACGCGGCCATCGTCGATCTGGATGGCACCCTGGTGGACACCATGGGCGACTTCGTGGCGGCGCTCAACCTGATGCTGGCCGATGTGTTGCCCCAAGGCTTGGCGACCAGTCCGCTGGATGTGGCCACGGTCAGCCGCATGGTCGGCAAGGGATCCGAGTATTTGGTCAAATCCGTGCTGAATCACGTTCAATCCCATGCTGGCCAAGCGCTACCAGCTATTGATTTGGTAGCACAATACGAGCCTGCCTTTGCCAGTTATCAGAAGCACTACGACCGCATCAACGGCCTGCATTCGGCGCTTTACCCCGGTGTGCTGGAAGGCCTGCGCGGTTTGCAGCAGGCCGGGCTGCCCATGCTGTGCCTGACCAACAAGCCGCTCGCCTTTGCGCGCTTGCTGCTCAAGCTCAAGGGGCTGGACGGTTTTTTCAGCGAGGTGTTTGGCGGCGATTCGTTTGAGCGCAAAAAGCCTGATCCGCTGCCGCTGCTCAAGGCCTGCGAGTTTTTGGGCACCCAGCCGGGCCGCACGCTGATGATTGGCGACTCCAGCAACGACGCCCAGGCGGCGCGGGCGGCGGGTTGCCCGGTGCTGCTGTTGACCTATGGCTACAACCACGGCGAGCCGGTACGCGCCGTGGATGCCGATGGTTTTCTGGACTCGCTGGCCCAGTTGCAGCTGCGGCCGTGAGCGCCTGGGCGGGCCCTAGGAGGCCTTGCCCAGCAACTGCTCCTTGAGTTTCCCGTCTGCTGGCTGCGGGCCTAGCCAGATGCGCATCATGGCGTTAAAAAATTCGACCTCTTTGATGGGCTCGCCCTGGGGCTTGCCCTTGACCGAAATGACGGTGCCGCTGTCGGGGACCCAGTCTATGGTGAAGCTTTCCCCGGCGACCATTTTTTTCTGCTCTGAAAAAATCTGGCCCATTTTCACCAGGCCAGGAATCAGCTTGGACATTTCGGTCTTGGGGGTGTTCTCTTCAAAGGCCTTGGTGAAGCTCTTGCCGAGCTCGTTGGAGTCGATCTCGCGCAACAGCGTGATGCTAATGCGCCGTGGCCCCGTGGCGGCGTAAACCTCTTCCGGCGTGGCGGCTTTTTTGCCCAGGTAGAGGGCGGCCACATAGACCTTGAAAATCGCTTTGTAGCGGATGCCGGCGCCATTGAGCTGCAGCTTGCTGCCGTGAACATCGACCGGGTCGTCGAGCTTGATGCCCCCGACCTCCATGGGCGCGGCCAGCGCCCCAAGTGACAGCATCAAGCCTGCCAGGCCAGTCATCCATCGCCGTTTGAAAGTCATGAGATGTCTCCAGGATATTTTTTAAACAAGTCAAAAAAGAACGATCGTTCTTTTCTCATTTTCAAGCCCATGAGGACCTCTTGCAAGAGGGTTTGCGAGATAAGCATTAGTACCAAGATTCGTACCAAGTTGTGAGCATGGCGCATCAAGCGGGCTGGCGGGGCCGGGCTCTTTGCTACACTTTGGCCTACATGTTCATTCATCGCATCATTCAAACAGCTTGTGCAAGCCGGGGAGCCTGGCTTTGGCGTCCCTGTCCCGCCACGCACGCCTGAGGCGTTCACGGGTTCACGCCTTGAGCCCGCGCAGCTGCCACAGACTGCCCATCCCGAATTGATGCGCTCTTGCGCCACGCAAGAGCACCCCGGCCCCGGACTTCGGGGCGTTTTGAATGACAGGGGCGGCGCCATCAAGCGCGCCGGCCACTGGAGAAGGACTCACTGTGATGACTGAACTCGAATTTAAAAGCCTGGCAACCCAAGGTTTCAACCGCATTCCTCTGATGCTGGAAGCGTTTGCCGACCTGGAAACCCCGCTCTCGCTCTATCTCAAGCTGGCGCACTCCAAGGGCGGCGGCAAATTCAGCTTTTTGCTGGAATCCGTGGTCGGCGGCGAGCGTTTTGGCCGCTACAGCTTTATCGGACTGCCGGCGCGCACGCTGCTGCGCTCCTCGGGCTTTGGCGATAACACGCTGACCGAGGTGGTGACCGACGGCCAGGTGGTGGAAAGCTCAAAACGCAATCCGCTGGATTTCATCAGCGACTACCAAAAGCGTTTCAAGGTCGCGCTGAGGCCCGGCCTGCCGCGCTTTTGCGGCGGCTTGGCGGGGTACTTTGGCTACGACACGGTGCGCTACATCGAGAAAAAGCTGCAGGCTTCCTGTCCGCCCGATACCCTGGGCTGCCCCGACATCATGCTGCTGCAATGCGAAGAGCTGGCGGTGATAGACAACCTGTCGGGCAAGCTCTACCTGATTGTCTATGCCGACCCGGCCCAGCCCGAGGCCTACGCCAACGCCAAGAAGCGCTTGCGCGAACTGAAGGAGCAGCTCAAGTATTCGGTCAGTGCGCCGGTTGTGAAGCCGTCGCAGGGCTATCCGGCCGAGCGCGAGTTCGCCAAGGCCGACTACATCGCGGCGGTGGAGCGCGCCAAGGAACTGATAGCGGACGGCGAGTTCATGCAGGTGCAGGTCGGCCAGCGCATCAAGAAGCGCTACACCGAGTCGCCGCTCAGCCTTTACCGGGCGCTGCGTTCGCTCAATCCCTCGCCCTATATGTATTACTACCACTTTGGCGACTTCCATGTGGTGGGCGCCTCGCCGGAAATCCTGGTGCGCCAGGAGCAGGTTGAAGGTGGGCAAAAGGTCACCATCCGCCCGCTCGCCGGCACCCGCCCGCGTGCCTCGTCGCTGGAAGCCGACAAGGCGGCCGAGCAGGAGCTGGTCAACGACCCGAAAGAGCGCGCCGAGCATGTGATGCTGATTGACCTGGCGCGCAACGACATAGGCCGCATTGCCCAGACCGGCACGGTGAAGGTGACGGAAGCCTTTGCGGTCGAGCGTTACAGCCATGTGATGCACATCGTCAGCAATGTCGAGGGCATTCTCAACGAGGGCATGACCAGCATGGACGTGCTCAAGGCCACCTTCCCGGCCGGCACCCTGACCGGTGCGCCCAAGGTGCATGCCATGGAAGTGATAGATCAACTGGAGCCCAGCAAGCGCGGCCTTTACGGCGGCGCCTGTGGCTACCTCAGCTATGCCGGCGACATGGACGTGGCGATTGCGATTCGCACCGGCATCATCAAGGACCAGACCCTGTACGTGCAGGCGGCCGCCGGTGTGGTGGCCGATTCGGTGCCCGAGCTGGAATGGAAAGAAACAGAGGCCAAGGCGCGTGCCTTGATCCGGGCCAGCGAGCTGGTCGAAGAAGGACTGGAGTGAAAAGACATGACGACGATGACACAGAATCACAAAGCAAAACACTGCAACAGCATGGCCGAGGTGCGCCAGCATATTGACGCGCTGGACCAGCGCATCGTGGCGCTGATGGCCGAGCGCAGCGGCTACATGACCCAGGCCGCGCGCATCAAGCAGGACGTGAACCAGGTGCATGACCAGGACCGCATCGACTTCATCGTCGATCGCGTCAAGGCCATGGCGCGCGAGATGGGCGCGCCCGACGCCGTGATCGAGGCGGCCTACCGTGCCATGATCGATGCCTCCATCGCCTTTGAACATGACGAGTTCGCGCGCCTGCGCCAGGAGGTCTGAGCCATGAAACTGCTGATGATCGACAACTACGACAGCTTCACCTACAACATCGTCCAGTATTTTGGCGAGCTGGGCGCTGAGGTGGAGGTTTTTCGCAACGACGAAATCAGCGTGGCAGAAATCGCTGCCCGCGCGCCCGACCTGCTGGTGGTTTCGCCAGGCCCTTGCTCGCCGGCCGAGGCCGGTATTTCGGTGGCGGCGATTCAGTACTTTGCCGGCAAGCTGCCGATTCTGGGCGTCTGCCTGGGGCACCAGGCCATAGGCGCGGCTTTTGGCGGCAAGATCGTGCGGGCGCAGGAGCTGATGCATGGCAAGACCAGCGTCATCACCACCACCCAGCAGGGTCTTTTTGCCGGTCTGCCGGAAAAGTTCACGGTGAACCGCTACCACTCGCTGGCCATAGATCCGGCGTCCTGCCCCGAGGTGCTGCAAGTCACGGCCCGCACCGATGATGGTGAGATCATGGGCATACGCCACAAAGAGCTGCCGATTCAGGGCCTGCAGTTCCACCCGGAATCGATTCTGACCGAGCATGGCCACGCCATGCTGAAGAACTTTCTGGACCAGCGGGCTTGATGTGAACTATGTTTTTGATAGCTGCTTGCGCTTAATTTGCGAGCGCTGGAGGCCTGAGTGACTCAAAAAATCATTGATCTTCGCAGCGACACCGTGACCCGGCCGACGGCCGCCATGGCCGCCGCCATGACCGCGGCAGTGCTGGGCGACGACGTGTATGGCGACGACCCCAGCGTCAACGCCTTGCAGGAAAAAATCGCCGCCATGCTCGGCTTTGAAGCCGCGCTGTTTCTGCCCACAGGCACGCAGAGCAATCTCTGCGCCATCCTCAGCCATTGCCAGCGCGGCGACGAATACATCGTCGGCCAGCTGGCGCACTGCTACCGCTGGGAAGGCGGCGGCGCGGCGGTGCTGGGCAGCGTGCAGCCGCAGCCGCTCAATCACCAGGCCGACGGCACTTTGCTGCTGTCCGACATCGCCGAGGCGATCAAGCCCGACGACGCGCATTTCGCACGCAGCCGTTTGCTGGCGCTGGAAAACACCGTGGGCGGCAAACTGCTGCCCTTTGACTATCTGCAGCAGGCCACGCAATTGGCGCAAGCCAGGGGCCTGAGCCGGCATCTGGACGGTGCCAGGCTGTTTAACGCGGCGGTGGCGCAGGCCGCGCAGACGGGCGGCGATGCCCGCACCGAGGCCAGGCGCATCGCCCAGTGTTTTGACAGCGTCTCGGTCTGCTTCAGCAAGGGCCTGGGCGCGCCGGTCGGCTCGGCGCTGTGCGGCTCGCGTGACTTCATCGCCCGGGCTCACCGCATCCGCAAGATGGTGGGCGGCGGCATGCGCCAGGCCGGCATGCTGGCGGCGGCGGCCTCGCATGCGCTGGATCATCATGTGGAGCGGCTGGCGCAAGACCATGCGCTGGCGCAGCGGCTGGCCGATGGCCTGGCCGGCATCCCAGAGCTGCTGATCGAGCCGCCGCAGACCAATTTGCTGTTTGTCGACCTCAGCGGCCAGGCCCAGCCGCGCGCCGCTGCCTTGCTGGCCCATCTGCAGGCGCAAGGCATTTTGGCCACCGGCCTGTACCGTCTGCGTTTTGCCACCCATCTGGATGTGGACGCGGCCGGCATAGACCGTGCGATCGCCGCGATCCGGGCGTTTTTCCATGCCTGAGCTCCATCAGCTGCTGCTCTTCGTGGCCGCCGGCCTGCTGCTCAATCTCACGCCCGGCCCCGATGTGCTTTACATCGTGAGCCATGCGCTGCGCTCGGGCACGCGCGCTGGCATTGTGGCGGGCCTGGGCATCACCGCCGGCTGCTTCGTCCACATCGTGGCGGCGGCGCTGGGCGTGAGCGCGCTGATGGCGGCGTCGAGCACGGCTTTTGGCCTGCTCAAGTGGCTGGGGGCGGCCTACCTGTTGTGGATAGGCCTGCGCATGCTGTTCTCACGTGGCGGGCAAAACACTCCTAATTTGATAGCTGGTGGCGCAGCAGGGACGGGCGCTATAGGCATAAAAGCCTTGTTTTTTGGCGGTTTCTGGACGAATGCGCTCAATCCCAAGGTGGCGCTGTTCTTTCTGGCCTTTGTGCCGCAGTTCATCGCCCCCGACGCCCAGCACAAGCCGCTGGCCTTTTTCCTGCTGGGCCTGCTGTTCAATTTCAACGGCATCTTCATCAACGTCGCCTGGGCCGTGCTGGCCGGCTGGATGGCGCGGCGCCTGGGCGTGGTGCAGCGCGGCATGCAGGCGTTGCAGCGCGTGGCCGGCCTGATGTTCATAGGCTTTGGCCTGAAGCTGGCCCTGACCGACCACCCCGCGACCTGAGCCGCCAAGACCGCGCTCACAGAAAAAAGTAAGGAGATTCTTCATGCCGAACAGTCACAAAATCACCCCGCAGCAAGCCCTGCAGCGCACCATAGAGCATCGCGAAATCTTCCACGACGAGATGCTGCATCTGATGCGGCTGATCATGAGCGGCGAGATGTCGCCGGTGATGATGGCGGCGCTGATCACCGGCCTGCGCGTCAAGAAGGAAACCATAGGCGAAATCACCGCTGCCGCGCAGGTGATGCGCGAGTTTTCCACCAAGGTCCATGTGGCCGACAAAACCCATCTGGTGGACATCGTGGGCACCGGCGGCGACGGCTCGCACACCTTCAATATTTCCACCTGTGCCATGTTTGTGGCGGCCGCCGCTGGCGCCAAGGTCAGCAAGCACGGCGGGCGCAGCGTCAGCTCGTCATCTGGCAGCGCCGACGTGGTCGAGTCGCTGGGCATTGCGCTGACGCTGTCGCCCGAGGCCATTGCCCAGTGCATCGCCGAAGTGGGCGTGGGCTTCATGTTTGCGCCCAACCACCATCCGGCCATGAAAAACGTCGCCCCGGTACGCAAGGAGCTGGGCGTGCGCACCATCTTCAACATCCTGGGGCCGCTGACCAATCCGGCCGACGCGCCCAATATTTTGATGGGCGTGTTCCATCAAGACCTGGTGGGCATACAGGTGCGCGCGCTGCAGCGACTGGGCGCCGAGCATGCGCTGGTGGTTTACGGCAAGGACGGCATGGACGAAGTCAGCCTGGGCGCGGCCACCGTGGTGGGCGAGCTGAAAAGCGGCGAGATCACCGAATACGAAATACACCCCGAAGACTTCGGCTTGTCCATGACCAGCAACCGTGCCCTCAGGGCCGAGTCGCCGGCCCAGTCCAAGGCCATGCTGCTGGGGGTACTGGACAATCAGCCGGGGCCGGCGCGCGACATCGTCATGCTCAACGCCGGCGCGGCACTCTATGCCGCCAATGTGGCCGACTCGATGCAGGCCGGCATCCAGCTGGCGCGGGCCGCGCTGGAATCCGGCGCGGCCAAGGCGCGTTTGCAGCAACTCATTTCCACCACCCAAACACTGGCCTCCCAAGCGGCCCAATAAACATCATGTCTGACATCCTGAACAAAATTATTGCCGTCAAGCGCGAGGAAATCGCCGAGGCGATCAATCGCAAGCCTCTGGCCGTCATGCGTGAAGACGCCGAGTCGCGCGTGCTGACCCGTGACTTCGTTGGGGCCCTGCGCGCCAAGATCGCCGCGGGCCAGCCGGCGGTGATTGCCGAGGTCAAAAAGGCCAGCCCGTCCAAGGGCGTGCTGCGCGCCGACTTCATCCCCGCCGACATCGCCCAGAGCTATGCCGAGCATGGCGCGGCCTGCCTGTCGGTGCTGACCGACAAGCAGTTTTTCCGCGGCAGCATCGACTACCTGAAGCAGGCCAGGGCCTCTTGCAGCCTGCCGGTGCTGCGCAAGGATTTCATCGTCGACGCCTACCAGATCTACGAGTCGCGCGTCATGGGCGCCGACTGCATTTTGCTGATCGCCGCCTGCCTTGACGATGCGCAGATGAAGGCCTTCGAAGCGCTGGCGCTGTCGCTGGACATGGCGGTGCTGGTCGAGGTGCACGACGAGGTCGAACTGGAGCGCGCGCTCAAGCTCAAAACGCCGCTGATAGGCGTCAACAACCGCAATCTGAAAACCTTCGAAGTCTCGCTGGACACCACCCTGGGGCTGCAGGCCAAGGTGCCGGCCGAGCGCCTGCTCATCACCGAGTCCGGCATCAGCAGCCCGGCCGACGTGCAGAAAATGCGCCAGGCCAAGGTGAATGCCTTTTTGGTGGGCGAGGCCTTCATGCGCGCCGACGACCCAGGTCTGGCGCTGAGCCAGCTGTTTGGGCTGTAAGCCGGCCATGGAGCAGCCGCAGCTGGAGGGCTTGTCGGACTCGGCGACGCCTGATTGCCTGAGCAGCGTCGACCCGGCCGACTGGCCGGTGGCGCCCGGCTGGCGGCCCACCACCGAGGCTTTTTTTGCCAGCGATGCCGGCCTGAATTTGCTGGAGTTTCTGCGTCGCCGGCTACAGGCGCAGGCCGTGATCTTTCCGCCCCGGCCGCTACGCGCGCTGGAACTCACGCCACCCGAAGCGGTGCGCGTCGTCATCCTGGGCCAGGACCCTTATCACGGCCGTGGCCAGGGCGAGGGCCTGGCTTTTTCGGTCGCGCCCGGCGTGCCCTTGCCGCCTTCGCTGCGCAACATCTTCAAGGAGTTGCAACGCGACCTGGGCATGCCGCCGCCAAGCTTTCCCGTGCCAGGCGGCAGCCTGGCGGCTTGGGCCAGCGATGGCGTGCTCTTGCTCAACACCTGCTTGACGGTGGAAGAGGGCAAGCCGGCCAGTCATGCCGGCCAGGGTTGGGAGGTCTTGACCGATGCCGTGATTCGCCAGGTCTCGGCCGGTGCGCATGGCGTGGTCTTCATGCTGTGGGGCGCCCATGCGCAGAGCAAGCGAGCGCTGATCGACGCCAGCCGCCACCAGGTCTTGCTGGCCAACCACCCATCGCCGCTGTCGGCGCTGCGGCCACCCTTGCCCTTTATCGGCTGCGGGCATTTCTCGCAGGCGGCTCAGTGGCGTGAGCAACACCTGAAAAGCTAGTTGAATGCTATTGTTTCAATAGCTATGTGCGGCCGTGACTATTGGGCTAGAGGCCTTAATCGCTTGAAAATCCGCTAGAACTCCTGCGGCCGGCTGCCGATATAGTCGCGCTGGATATTGACCGTGCCCTGCTGCCCCAGCGCCTCGAAATGCCGGCTCAGCCAGCGTTTGGCTGCGCCCCGACCCATCTCGAAGAGCTTTTCCAGCATCTGCGTGTCGGCCGACATCTTGCTCGACGAGGGCAGGTCTTCCAGCGCCTCGCCGCCGTCAATGCGGTGCAGGCGCAGGCTTTTGTATTCGACGCCCTCTTGCAGGCGGCCATCGGCCAGCAGCCGGTTGATGAAGTCTATGGCGCGCATCTGGGCCAGCAGGCTGGCGTTGAAGGTCAGCTCGTTCACCCGGTCCATGATGTCTTGCGGGGTTTGTGGCGTCTGGTTGCGGCGCAAGGGGTTGATCTGCACCACGATGATGTCGCTGCTTTCGCAGTGGTTGATGAGGGGCTGCAGCGCCGGGTTGCTGGAAAAGCCACCGTCCCAATAAGGCTTGCCGTCAATTTCCACGGCCTGAAACAGCGTCGGCAGGCAGGTCGAGGCCATCACCGCCTGCAGGTTCAGGCGCTTTCCCGTGAAAATTTCGACCTGGCCGGTGGTTACCTGCGTGGCCGAGACGAAAACCTTGAGGCTGGGCAGGCGGGCGATGGCGGCAAAGTCGATTTCGGCCTGCAGCAGCTTGCGCAGCGGATTGATGTCCAGCGGGTTTGACTGGTAGGGCGACATCCACTGGCTCATGGCGTTGCCAAAAAATTGGCTGCCCTGGTCGGCGCTCCAGCCTCCCGTCAGCATCTTGCTGATGCTGTCGGCCATGGAGCCCAGGCTGCCCATGGCAGCCACGCCCTGCCAGACCTTGGCCAGGGTGGCGCGCGCCAGTTCCCGGGAATGCGAGGCGCCGCCGCCCTCCGGCAGCGCGGCGGCCATGCCATGCGCCAGCGCCACGGCATTGACGGCGCCTGCGCTGGCGCCGCTGATGCCGTCAATCTCTATGCGCTCATCCTGCAGCAGGGCATCGAGTACGCCCCAGGTAAAAGCGCCGTGCGATCCGCCGCCTTGCAGGGCCAGGTTAACCCGGCGCGGTGTGCGCAACTCGGCTGCTTTGGTGGAAGAAGGCGATGCTTGCATGGGCAGAGGGACGGCGTGCCGGCCAGGTTATGAGTGAAGAGCAGAAGGCTGGGAAACGACGAAAAACAGCGAAGCTCGGCGTCCAAGCTACAGCACCGATGGCCTGCAGGGGTTGGAGCCAAGCATCATGCCTCAAGGCGCATCGATGGGCCAGCCCCGTCTGTGTGGACGGAAAGCCGGCTGTATGGTGGCGTGACTGGCCGTTTGAGCCAGTTTCGGGCAGATTATTTGAAGCTTTTTAAGGGTTTGAGTTCAGGATCGGTGGCCAGCGATCAAAAGCCGTGGCATAATTCGAGGCTCACCAGAGGATGGGTGTCCGAGTGGTTAAAGGAGGCAGACTGTAAATCTGTTCGCTAACGCGTACGCTGGTTCGAATCCAGCCCCATCCACCAAGTCCGGCGAGTAGTCGGTATGAGGTCCTTGGTGTGAGTTGATTTGGCAGAGCTGCGCGGGAGTAGTTCAATGGTAGAACCCTAGCCTTCCAAGCTAATGACGCGGGTTCGATTCCCGTCTCCCGCTCCATAGCGCTGGATTGCAAGTGTTTTGGGGTTCTGTCGATTGATGTAGTGTCTGCTGGTTGCAGAAGATTTTTGATTTCAGCCCATTTGGCTCAGTGGCAGAGCACTCCCTTGGTAAGGGAGAGGTCCCGGGTCCGATTCCCGGAATGGGCACCATTTTTAGCTGGCGCGGCACGGTTTTCGCCGCGGCCGGCTGTGATTGGTAACTGGTTTTGTAACTTTTCGGAGTTGAAAATGGCAAAAGAGAAATTCTCGCGGACCAAGCCGCACGTCAACGTTGGCACGATTGGTCACGTTGACCATGGTAAAACCACCCTGACGGCTGCAATCGCAACCGTGCTGGCAGCCAAGTTCGGCGGCGAAGCCAAAGGCTACGACCAGATCGACGCGGCTCCGGAAGAAAAAGCCCGCGGCATTACCATCAACACCGCCCACGTCGAATACGAAACGGCCAACCGCCACTACGCTCACGTTGACTGCCCAGGCCACGCCGATTATGTGAAAAACATGATCACCGGCGCCGCCCAGATGGACGGCGCGATCCTGGTGTGCTCGGCCGCTGACGGCCCTATGCCCCAGACCCGCGAGCACATCCTGCTGGCCCGTCAGGTTGGCGTACCTTACATCATCGTGTTCCTGAACAAGTGCGACATGGTCGACGACGCCGAGCTGCTCGAGCTGGTCGAAATGGAAGTGCGCGAGCTGCTGGACAAATACGATTTCCCAGGTGACGACACCCCCATCATCCACGGCTCCGCCAAGCTCGCCCTCGAAGGCGACAAGGGCC